>NZ_RBLC01000001.1:1692416-2140329 GCF_003634455.1 Flavobacterium endophyticum
CGGCTGTGTTACGGTGATGTTCGACAATACGATTTCGCATCCTATCGCGTCCCTTACATTTATGGTATAAGTTCCGGCCGCAAGATTGCTGAAAGTGTCCGAAGTTCCATAAACAAAGGCTGGCGATATCGCATATTCTATCGTTCCGGTTCCTCCAGTCGCGGCTACTTCGATGCTTCCTGTCGATTGTCCGAAGCACAATACGTTTGCAGTCACATTTGCGGTTGCTGCGATCGGCTGCAGGTTATTGATGGTAAACGGAGCCGTTTTGGTACAGGTATTCTGGTGCTGTACGTAGGCGGTATAGTTTCCAGGCGCCAGATTGGTAAAGGTATTCGAAGCCACATAGGTTATTCCGTCCAAAGAGTACTGGACTTGTCCTATAACAGATGGGTCTACATTGATTGTTACCGTATTTCCAGGGACATTATTGGTACAGTTCGGCACCACCGTCGCGGTAGGCTGGATGTCTACGCCAGGATTTATCGTGAAAGTCAGCGGAGTTATAGAACATCCGTTGGCATCTTTTACGTAGATGGTGTAGGTCTGTCCTCCGTTCAGGTTCTGGTAGACAAAAAGGTCCTGTACAAAATCTGCAGCGTTGTTGGAATCGAGGCTCGTAAAATACGGAGCCGTTCCTCCTGCAGGCGTAATGGTAATCGTTCCGTCATTATTTCCAAGACAGGTCTCTGGCGTTCCGTTTACCGTTGCAGAAAGAGCCGCTGCCGGTTGTGTTACGGTGATGTTTGTAAGCTCGACTTCACATCCAATCGCATCTTTTACCCGTACAGAATAGATTCCTGCTGGAAGATTGCTGAAAGTGTTTGCCGTTCCATAAACGAAGGCTGGTGAGATGGCATATTCTATAGTTCCAGTTCCCCCGGTAGCAGTTACTTCGATGCTTCCAGTCGATTGGCCGAAGCACAATACATTTGCTGTTACAGTAGGCGTCGCCGTGATTGGCAGCAAATTATCAATCGTGAAAGTAGCCGTTTTGGTACATCCGTTTTGATGTTGGACGTAAGCGGTATAGTTGCCAGGCGCAAGGTTGGTAAATGTATTTGAAGTAACATAAGTTATTCCGTCCAACGAATATTGGACATCGCTTACGACTTCTGCATTTACGGTTACCGTTGCCACAGTTCCAGGAAGGTTATTCGTACAATTCGCTTGTACTGTAACGGCAGGGATTACTTCTACAGCAGGATCCATATATTGCTCCAACGGAGGATTTACGTTACAACCGTTAGAATCTCTTACATAAATCAGATATAAGGTATCGCCTACCAAATTGGTAAACGTATGCTGGTTGCCGATTACAGGCACGAATGTCACATTGTCAAGACTTACCAAATAGTCTCCAGTTCCTCCCGTGATGCTTATCGAAATCGAACCGTCGGCATCGTGAAGGCAGAGTTCTTGGCTTACGACATCTATTGTTGCTACGAGCGGAGCGGGTTCTAAAATATCAATCTCTAACAATTCAAAACAGCCTTTTTGGTCTTGTACGACAACTTCGTAGCTTCCCGGAGGCAATCCGTCGAATAGATTGTCTGTTACAAATTGGTTGAGGTTAGGGGAGATCGCATATTGAATGATTCCGGTTCCTCCTGTAGTATGAATTTCAATGCTTCCGTTGGCATCACCAAAGCATAATACGTCTCTTTTGGTATAAGTTACCGTCAGCTGCGCTGGATCGGTAATAGTAATGACTGAAGACGTTGCCGTACAATCACCGCTTACTACACGGACATAGTAATTTCCTGCCGGAAGGCCTGTAAAGCTATTTCCTACCTGAGGTCCGGTTAAGACATTGCTTGCTCCATCTAGCAGTTCATACATATAATTGCCCAATCCTCCGGTTGTATTAGCCGTAATAGCCGCAGTGGATTCACCTGAACAATTGATATTGGCACTGCTAAGATCTAAATTCAGCTGTAAAGCCGGAACAGGCAAAATGGTTACTTGGTTGGTCAATACGGCTTGGCAGCCATTGGCATCTCTGACATAGTATTGATACGTACCAGGCCCTACATTAAATACGGCTGTGTTTGAGTAGGCTGTTCCGTTTGTGCTAAATTGGTAAGGTGGCGTTCCTCCAGAACCTGAAACGGTAATCTCTGCCTGTGTCAAGCAGGTTATGTTGCTGGTTATAGACAAGAATCCTTGTACTGGTGTCGGTTCTGTTATGGTTATTGTTGGCGTTGTCAGGTCGCAATTCCAACCGTCTGTTATCGTAATGCTGTAAATTCCTGCTCCAAGTCCTGTGAATTGAGGATTTGTCTGAGGACCAGAACTTAATACTATGGTTGTTCCAGTGGCATCATAGTGGTTCAGGATATATTGATAACTTCCTTGTCCGCCTATTACATTTAGAACTTCGACTGTGGCCGTGTTGTCGCCAAAGCAAAGCACTTGTGTCGTTGAAGCGTTGATGTTTGCCGTGATAAGTGCAGGCTGCACTAATACAACCGTTTGGCTTACGATACATCCTCCCGAGTCTCTTACTGAAACAGTATAATTTCCTGCAGACAATCCTGTGAAAGTGCTATTTGCCGCATAAGCTTGTAGGGTTGTACTCGTAGTGGTATTTACCAATTCATACAAATACGTTCCCCAACCGCCAGTGGCAGAGGCTGTGATTTCTCCTTGGTTGTTATCGCAATTAACGTTAGCAGTCGGATTTGCTGTCAGGACCAAAGGACTGTCAGGCGAAGTCACGGTTACTGAATTAGAATCTTCGGTACAGAAAGGCGTGTCGGTTGCCGTAACAACTACATGAAGATTTCCTGCCGATAATCCTGTTATCGTAAATGGATTTACAGTCGTATTGCCAGTTCCTGTGGCTACTGTCGTTCCAGCCGCATTAAGGACTGTATACGAATACGCTCCGGTATATCCTGTTACGTTTATAACCAAACTTCCGTCAGAATCTCCGAAACACGTTACAGGAGTAGGGCTTGATGCGATTACTTCTATAGTATCAAAAGGAAGAATTTCATAAGGTACAGAAAGCATATAGCATCCTGTGACATTATCGGTTACTTGGAACGTATAACTTCCAGGCTGCGTAAGCGGCAATGTTGCTGTGTAGGTTCCTGCTCCTGGAGCTATGGAAGCCTGTGATCCTAATGGCAAGACATCGAAAGTAAAATCTCCCGATCCTCCGGTTACGGTTATCTGTACGGCTTCATCGTTTGTACAAGTAATTGCGGTTCCTTGAACAGCTGCAACTACCGTTATTTCTGGTAGCGGATTGATGGTTACTGTTGTCGTCTGCGTGCAATTATTGCTGTCTTTTACTGTTACGGTTATGTTCTGAATACTTCCGTTGTCTACAATGTCGAAGGCATTTGTAGGGAAGAAATTCGTTCCGTCAATGCTATACGAATATGGAGCCGTTCCTGAAGGATTTCCTGTTCCGTCATTCTCAACCGTTACCGTAAGTGTTGAAGTGGTTACCGTATTAGAAGCATTACAAGCAAAGGCTGTTGCCGTAGCGCTGATGTCTAAAAGTGATGGTTCTGTAATGATTACGGTTTGAGTATCCGAACAATTTTTGCCAGATGTTACCGTCACAGTATAAGTTCCTGCCGACAGTCCTGTAAATAGTGGATTGTTCTGCGTTATGGCAGGATCGGTTCCATTATTGACAGTATAAGTATACGGTGGATTGTCGTTTGATACAGGCAATGTTATGGTAATGACTCCATCTGAACCTGCGTTACAGCTTACGTTTTCTGAAGCTGTCGTAAAGGTTACTGGCGTTGGAACTTCTAGCGAAATTGTTGCTTGTTCGGTACATGTTGAAACGGTGTCATGGATTACTACAATATAGCTTCCTGCCGCCAAACCTGTAAAATTATTTGCTGTTTGGGAAGCGACAATCGTCGTACCGGTGCTATCCTGTAGTTCGTATTCATAAGTTCCAGAACCTCCAAAAGGCGTTACGGTAATTTCTCCGTCGTTGTTAGCACAGCTTGGCTGTACAGCTGCAACAGGAGTAAGATTCAGTGGCGCAAAAATCTGTAGGGTTACTGTGTTTCCGCAGCCATTGGCGTCTTTTATTTGTACTGTATAGCTTCCTGAGGCTAAATTGCTATAAGTAAACGATGCCGCAGCTTGGCTTTGGAAGGCTCCTCCGTTTAGGCTATAGGAATACGGTGCAATTCCGTCAACCGTTCTGTCTACTTGAATGGTGAAACTTCCTTCTGCCGTGTTACATTGATTGGCTACACTTGCAGTGATGATAGGAGCTGTGTCTGTTGGCAACGCAATCGGCGCTGCTTGGATACAGTTGTTAGCATCTTTGATATACACGGTGTAATTTCCTCCTTCAACATTGAAAACATTGGTAGCTGCTCCTGCCCAAGTGGCTACTGTAGGTGCTGGGTTTCCTCCAGCCACTAATTGGTATTGGTAAGGAGCGGTTCCGTATTGCCCTGTTGCTGTAATCTGCCCTGCATTTGCAGTACAATTGTCATTTTTAGTCACGGTAGCTGTGACTTGCAACAGATTAGTCGATTGGCTTATGGCAAAAGAAGGAGAGGCGTTCGTACATCCTGAAAACGCACCGCCTACTTCTGTAAACAGTATGTAATAATTTCCAGGGGCAAGCATACCAAAATTATTTACCGTCACGGGATTGCCAGATGCTGGTAATGGCGAGGTGCTACCTGTTATTCCTGTGCTCGTATTAGACTGTGCATTGAAAATTTCATAATTTACCTGCGATGCTCCAGTATCGTAGTTGCTAAAGGTAAATGAAACACTTCCGTTTCCACTTCCTGTACAAGAAACGTTGCTTACGACATTAAGCGCAGCCGTTAGGTTGGAAGGCGAATCGATCGGAAGGTCTGCGGATTTGAAATAGTAGCATTGCGTCACTACGTCATAAACCACAAAAGTATAAGTTACACCCGGAGTCAGTCCTGTGAAGGTTGAAGTTTCTGGAGTTCCCGGGTTGGCAGGTTGGTAATTGTTGGAATACGGAATCGTATTGTATTCTAAAATTGCAAACTGGAAGTTACCGCTGCTCACTGCCGAAGTCACTGTAATTTGTGCAGTTCCTCCGTTCAAACAGTCTGCCGTAACAGCAGAAACGTCTATGACTAAATCGTCTGGAGGCGAAGCGATTATGATATGGCTTCTCACTACAGAACATCCATTAGCATCGATCACATCGACCTGATAAATACCAAAGGCCAAAATCTGGAAAGAATGGTCTTCTCCTGCGGTAGTCACATAAGTGTCAGAATAGCCGAAGTTGTTGCTTACATGATACGTATATTGTCCGGTTCCTCCTGTAACATTTTGTACGATAATTTCACCGTACGATGTGCCACCAGGATTGTTACACGTAATATCTACAGTTGAAACGTTGTAGGTGATGGCAGCTGGCTGTGCCAAAGTAATGGTTGCTGTATCCGAACACGAATTGCTGTCGGTTATAGTGATTGTATAATTTCCTGCCGGTAAGCCTGAAGTCTGAGAACCGTAATTGGTTCCCGTTGTTGTATTTACCACAGAAATGGCTATAGGAGCCGTACCGACAGTAGTATCGATCACAACTGCAATCGCACCGCTATTGTCGCCGTTGCACAAGATATTCTGTGTTTGTGTTACAGAGGTTATTACAGGATTGGTTATTGGCGATATGGTCACTATGTTCGTCCCAATAATACATCCGATGTTATCTGTAATTTGGAATTGGTATGTTCCTGGTGCTGCTGTTGAATAGTTTATGGTTGATCCGGTTACTGCTGTAGCCGTGCCGTACGTTCCTCCGTTTACAGAAGTTTGGTAAGAATAAGGAGCCTGTCCGCCACTAATTGCAATATCAATCACGGCATTCGGACTCGCCGTACAATCCAAATCTTTATTCAATACAGAGATAGCCACAAGCTGCTGCCCGATGATTTGGGTGATAGTATCGGTACAGCCATTTGAATCGGTTACTTCAATAGTATACGTGCCCGGTGTCAGATTGGCAAACGTATTAGAAGCTTGACTTCCTGCTCCGTTTAAGGTATAAGAAAAAGGAGCCAGTCCGCCAGTTACGCTTACGGTTATAGAAGCACTGTTTGTAGTATCATAACAGATATCCGAAGTAGCTGCTATCGAAAGCGTAGGGCTTGTGACGGCACTTAGCGAGAATGTTTCGGTAACGGTACAATTGTTTGCGTCTTTTACCGAAATCGTATACGTTCCAGGTAATGTCAGGTTGTTAAAAACGGAGCTGGATTGAGGTCCAACAATCGTTCCGTTTGGCAATTGCAATTGGTATTGATAGCTTCCCCATCCGCCCACGGCCGGAGCAGTGACGTTTCCGGATCCAACACACGTAATCGGATTTACTGTTGGTGTCAAATCTAACGCTGCTGTCGGGCCATTGATTGCGACTACAGCTGTTGCCGTACAATTTGTTGCCGAATCAGTTACCGTAATCGTATAATTTCCAACAGGAAGATTATTGACTGGGATTGCCGTTGCTGTCGTGTTTGTTCCAGAAGCTACTGTTGTTCCTGAACCGTTTACGACAGTATAGCTGTATGTTGTTCCAAAACCGCTCACGGTATAATTTGCCGAGCCGTTTGCTTGGCCGAAACAAATAACATTGCTTACAGGCTGTCCGGTAACGGTAATCGGAGTCACCAGATTGATCGTGTAATTTTTAGTGAATGAACATCCATTGGCATCGGTTACTTCAAAAGTATATGTTCCTGGAGCCAATCCAGAAAATACAGGATTGCTTCCGTTGTTTGCTATGGCAGCCGCAGGAGCTGTTATTTCATAGACAAACGGACCTGTTCCGCCAGTCACTGTCAAGGTAACATTCGATGTCAGGGCTGGACAGCTCGGAGCAGTTGCCGCAAACTGAATGTTGGTAGGTGGAGACAATGGATTGATCGTGATGGCATTGGTGCTGAACGTACAGCCTTCAGCATCTCTTACTGTTACCGTATAGGTTCCAGCTGTCAGGCCGCTAAAAGAAGTGGCGCCGCCAAAATTGATACCGTCGATGCTGTATTGATACGGAGGCGTTCCCCCTGTTACGCTTCCTGCCGTCACGCTTATGGTTGCTCCTCCAGTGGTACAGTTATAAGGCTGTGTCTGGGTTACTGCTCCTGTTAGCGGTGCAGGCTGTGTTAGCGTGAATGTAGCTGGAAAAGAACAGCTTCCAGTAGTATTATTTTGTATGAAGTTGACGGTATAATTACCCGGAGCCAATCCGTTGAAGATACCAGAAGTGTTCGTGCGAATTACAGTGCCTGTTGCATCCAGCAATTCAAAAGAGTACGAAAAGCCATTAGCGTTGGTCACCGTATAGGTTATGCTTCCGTTGTTGGCACCGTTGCAGCTTATGTTTTCAAAACTGGTCGTGAATACCACATCTGGAAGATTCTGGATGGTTACCGGATTTGACAATACCGTACAGTTATTGTTGTCTACCATAATAAACACATATGTTCCTTGCTGGCCTATCGGGATTTCGAAGGTATCGATGTCTGTATAATCGCCAGCCGTTGGATTAAGTAGTGTTCCATTAAAGCTGTAGATAGCGAATACATATGGCGCTTCGCCACCTGACGGAGTCAATCGGATGCTGCCTGGCGTACAAGAGATGTTTTGGACAATCGTAGCATTTAAGCTTAAATTACTATTGTCTAAAATGGTTGTAGTGCTTGTGTACGTACATCCGTCATCTGTCCTCACCGTAACGGTGTACGTTCCTGGATTTAGATTTTGGAAGATATAATCGTTATCTGTCAGCGGTCCTACGTTTATCGTACTTGGTCCGGAAATAGAATAATAGTACTGCGGTCTTACATTTGAAGCTTGCAGCCTGATGCTTCCGAATCCGTTGCAGGAAGTATTTTTAGTAATGACGTTTACTTGGAAGTCCAAATCAGAAACTCCAATATCTGGAATCGTGAAAACGCAACCGTCTGTAACACCTTGCTGCCTGATCTGTACCAGATAAGAACCAGCTTGGCTTATCGGAAAGATGGGACTGCTCTGGTACCCTACCAAAACGGCGCCTGTGTTTTGATTGACCAATTGGAACTCATAAGTCGAAGGCACGTTGGTGACCGTAATCTGTCCCGCCGTGTTACAAGTAATATTTTGTACAATATACTGCGCATCCAAAAGGTTAGTGTAGACATTGAAATAATATCTGTTGAAACAGCCGTTCTGGTAGTTGATGACCACACGGTACTGTCCTGCAAGCGTCACATTGAAATTAGTTCCGGTTCCGAACTGATTCCAAGTACAGGCAAGATTTTTATTCGGACAGTCATCAATACCAACTGCTGGACAGCTGGCCTCATCCAGTTTTTCCCAGATGATGCTCACGGCGTCTGTAATGTTGGTTTGTATAAAACGACTGTCGTTCAATCCGCATAAGAAGATGTTCGGCAGCTGTTCCCCGTCATTCGGACAGATTACGATCTCGTCTGCGAATGGCAGTACCGGATTGGTCTGGTTGGTTCCGAATAGGGTTACGTTGATGTATTCCGTAATTCCGATACACGGCGGAGTCGGTGTATTGATTACATAATAGCTTCCTGGCGAAGTTACTGTAATGCTCTGCGTATTTCCAATAACGGCACCGCTGGCATTATGCCATTCATAAGAAGCATAACCAGAACCGGCAGTCAGGACAACGGAAGCACCACAAAGAATTTCGCTTCTGGTGAAAGCACATTCGTCAATATCGACAAGGAAATTTGCCGGTCCAGGAATTCCTAATCCGCAAGAATCCAATCCTGCATAACTTGGATCGTCTGAAATTGTATTGCTGTTCAATTCTCCTCGATACGTAGTATAAGCTAAATTCTGGATAATATTAGAACAGGCGTTTGTCAATTCGCTACAAGTGTTGACTACTTGGACGCGAATTTTTATCGTATATACAGGATCGCCAATTTCAACCAAGTTGTTAGGCACAGTAAACACCAATTGTCCTGTTCCGGCATTATAGGTATAGGTTGTTCCAGGAGCACCGCTTAAATCTACAGAGCCTGGACCATTAGTAAAGATGGTATTTTCTGGAAGGATATCTCGGATGCTGAGCGCTCTCGTGTTATCATTTCCAATATTTTGAAACGTAATTACATAGTCTAAAACCTGCCCTAGATTCACATCTGCACCGCCAATATCATTACCGCTGATGTCTCTAACAGTCTTGACCAGCTTGATTTCTGGCTCGATTACTTCTACTGCAAAGGAGGTAAGGAATGCACCATATCCGTCTCCTGATGTCAGCAGTCTTAGGGTTGCCCCTGTTTCATTATTGGGTATAATTCCATTCAATGGATTGGACAAGTTGAGCATGTCCAAATCAAGACCCAAGGTATTGGTTCCATAAGGACTCCTGTTCGGGACTTGCGCATTGTTATTGGTAATGGAAGAGTTGAAAAAGTTGTTAGCTGGATTCAGGGTATTGGAAACATCTGTAAAAGTAGCTACCGTATTTGCTTTGATTCTAAGCCTGTCATTCGTGATTCCAACGTCGCCTTCTAAAGCACCTACTCCTAGTTTTGCACGAACTGGGAAAGGGGCAGGAAGTGTTACAAAGCCGTTGATGTTGATGTCTGCCGTCACGTTTCCTTGTACACCGGCATATCCGTCAAAAGTAGAGATGAATTTTCCAGGCATGGTCGGGTTTTCATAAATGATGACCATTACCCAGCCTGCAGAACTCGCCCCGTCTCTTCGGCCTTTGGCAGCACGGAGGTTGGCCAGCGTATAGGTTCCGTTTGGATTTGCTAGTCCTCTCACGAGGCTGGTCACGTTTTTGTAGCACACAATCGGTGAATCCTTGAAAGAGGCAGAAATGTTTGCGGCATTGTATCCGTCAAAAATTATGGCATCTTCATCGCCTGCCGGATCGGCATTGTTGTCTGCCGACAGGTTTAGATAGGCGCCTCCAGGGAGCTTGAATTTGACTTGATTCCAGTCGTTAAACCTCGGCGTTCCTTGCCATTGCGAGTTTTGGTTCGTGCTTCGTTCATACGGATAGGTCGAAGCCCAATACAATCCGGCATAGATTACTTTGGAACAGCTGCTTCCCAAGGACAGATCTGCCGAACTGGAGCTGAATGTAGATGGGTCGCCGTCAATATCGATATATTCCATATTGAAGGAGTTGTTGTCGCTCGTGCCATTGTAAGGCGTGTTTGCTTCCGCTACATTGTTTGCAGCGGCCCTGTTAAGGATATTGTTTCCGACAAAAAGAATATCCCCTTTTACTTTTAAGCTCCCGTTCTGGAGCCTGGGTGAAAAAGGGACGGGTACTTGTGCCTGAGCGCTAAAACAGGCGAGGATAAGACATCCGAGCAGAACGATTGTCTTATGAACGTGATTTGGGAGCTGGTGCATTGTGTTTGTTTTTAGTGGTATTTGTTGTTTTGTTTTTTAATTGGTGTTAATGCTCATGATCCAGATGGGGTCAAAGTAGGTGTTGTCCGCATTTGAATAATAAGATACGAGGGCTTCTTTCCATGATGAATGCTTTCTCAAGTAGACATATCTGAAATTGTTTTTAGGGTTTATAAAATAGCTTGTTTCGACTCCCCGGCTCTTCATTTTTCGCATGAATTTTTCGGTGTTTTCCTGCTCGGCGAAGACATTGGCAATGATATAATAGCCTGTTTCAAGTCCTGCAACCGAGAGCTTGTTTCCTTTTTTAGGGGATTCTCTGATCTTGGCGGTTTTCTTGGAATAGAATTCCTTGATTTCTTCTTCTGTCTTGGCGCTTATTTCTCGTTGCGCTTTTTCGTCTTTCAGGATGTCCTCTACGGAGCCTTCCGTGCTTTTTTGTTGTTCATCGTTTTTGTTTTTGGAATTACTATCTGCGTTCTTGTGGTTCTCGTCCAGCCCGAGCTCGTCGGGATTGTCTACATGGATGATGTAGATGTCTTTTTCTTTGCCTGATGCTTTTTTCTTTTCGTAGGATTTCAAGGCTTCAGGAAGTGATTCGTATCGTTCTATGATAGGCGAACCGTCTTCTGATTTGGAAACGATATAGTATCCGTTTTCGGCATCTTTCAAGTCTTCCATCGTTTTTGGGACTATTTTCTTTCCAGGTTTCGACTTGCGAAGCACAATCGGCTTGGCATTGGCTTCCTTGGCGCTGTTCTCTCTTTTTACATAGTCCATCAGGTTTTTTACCTTCTGCTCGAATTCTGCCTTGCGGATAGTTTCGATAGAGTCTTCTTGCATCAGCATGTCCAACAGGTGCATGTTGCTATCGTCCATCTGTAGTTTCAGTTTTTCTAATTCAAGATCTTTATCGAAATCAGGTTTTCCTTTTTTGGACGCTTTTTTAGACGCCAGTTTTTTGTCTATGGCTTCAATTTGGTCTAAAGTATCTTTCGCAGTAAGGACTTTCTTTTTTGCCAAAAGCCTATCTTGGAACGAAAAGGCCATGGTGATTTCATGCGTAGGACCTAGATTAACGAGGCCTTCCTTAATGGTCCTTTCGTAAGTATAGCCTAAAGAAAGTCTTCTCGTAAAATGAAATCCGATGCCTACGCCTACGCCAAAAAAATCATCGATGCCAGTCTGTATCCATCCGAATTTTGGAAAATCGACCAGCAAGGAACCGCTCAATCCCAAATCACTTTCTTGGTTGACCTTGCCTCGGGCCGCAAGCCTGAAACTGCTGCCTTCGAATAGGTCTGTCAAGGAACTCATCTCATGCGAATACATGATATGGGCCGAAAAAGTCTTGTCGGAATAATCTTTAGCCAGCTTGCTCGATTTGAAATCGTAATCGATAAAATTTTCTGCATAAATTCCAAAATCGATATTGCCGTAGCTGAGGTTGAATCCGGGTTTGATGCTTAACAGCGAATTGTTTCTCATGGCTAGCAATATCGGATCGGGCTCTTCGGTAACGGTCCTATTGCGGTCAACGCCGCTGTTGTAATAGGCGAGGTTAAACCCGAAAGTCAGGTCCATTTTTTCGCTTAGCTTGACGTTGTACGAGTAGTTGGCAATTCCTCCAAAACTTACGATTACGCCTAGATTCTGTTGGTATAAACCAAAACCGAGTCCTGATCTGTCGGAGAATTTTCCTGTATAGGCCAGCATATATACTTTTGGAGAATCGTCAAACTGTATCCATTGGTTCCTGTGGTATAAGGAGATATAGGTATTGTCTTCGCGTACAAAAGAAAACGCAGGATTCTGCAAAAAGCGGTTAAACTTGAGATTGTTCTGCGACGGTAGGTTAAACGTGAGCACAGGGGCGTCCTGCGCGCTTAATTTCATAAAAGAAGCACTAAAAATAAAAAACGATAAGACAAGGTAGTTTTTTATCATCTAGTTATTTTACGATTGTTATTGAGCCACGTTTGGTAATCTTATTGCCTTCCATAATGGTATAATAGTACACGGGATTTTTTAGGGAATAGGTAAACGAGCTTTCCGGCCAGTTGTTCAGGTATCTGTTGGACCTAAAAACGATTGCCCCGTCGGGACCATAAATCACTACTTCCACATTTTCGTTATTGACGAATTTGGTCGGTAGGTTCCATGTGTCATTTACGCCGTCGTTATTTGGCGTTACTACATTGGGTATGGCCATCATGTTGTTTTCCATTCCGGTCACGATAAACTCTTTGGTCACTCGGCATTCTCCGACCTTGGCTATCAGCGTATAGGTTCCAGGTTCTTCTATTTCTATAGACGGACTGTTGGAAACCAGCTCTCCGTTGAAATACCATTCATACGATTGGGCACCGCTTGCTGTCAGCGTTATGGATGTTCCGATAATCAGTGTGATTTCTCTAGGAGAATCTACCGTTATCTGAGCCATGTCAAACGGTATGATTTCAAGCGAATTGGATGTAACGGTACAGTTTTCGTAGCTTACTACTAAGAAATAACTTCCTGCGCTGTTTACCGTCAGAGTACTTTCTGTCCCGATGATGGTCGAGCTTCCTTGCTTGTACCATTTGTAAGTGTATTCCGGATTGTTGATATTGCTTCTTATCGTAACATTGCTCTCAGAAGAACAAAGGATATCGTTCGTAGAAATCACCACTTCATTAGCAAAACTTAAGTTGATGGCAATGGTGTTAGACAGTATAATAGCATAACCAGGAATCGTAACCTGCAAGCTATAAGTACCGCTGTCATTAGGATTGCTTATGGCCAGAGTTGTAGAAGTAGCTCCCGCAATTGGCTGTCCGTTTTTAAGCCATTGGTATTGATAATTGAACGTATTGTTTAAAAGATTTACAGGACCTGATGGCACTACTGCGTTGAATGCGCTTATGCTCAGTTGGGCTGTCGTGCTGCCGCATTGCTGAAAATCGCCGTTTGCCGCAATAGTAACGGTCATCTCGCTCGGATAGTTTATGCGGAAGGCAACTTCTTTTGTGATGACACATCCTTGGGTTTGCCTTACGACGGCCTTGTACAATCCGTCTAGATTTACGGCAAAAGAACTGCTGTTGGAGTTGCTGATTAGTATATCGTTTCTGAACCAGTCAATCGTAGGCTGTAGCGCATCGGTAGTGACAGAAAGCGTTTTTATTTCCCCTGGGATAATAGTGTCAATCAGCGGACTGTTGGGCGTAAGCATAAAATCGCTTTCTCTGATTTCGAGCACGTTTGAGTTGAAAGTACATGTTCCAGTAGCTACAGTCAGCGTATAAGTTCCTGTTTCTGTCGCTGTATAATTGGGGTTGTTTCCACTGCTGATTTCGATACCGTTCTTTAGCCAAGTATAGGTGTATGAACTGTCTGAAATACTACTGCTGATGACCACCTGAGGGTTTTCTGGACACAGCTGTCCGACTGCAGTTATGGCCAATGGCTGTCCGGAAATTAAATTTACAATTATTTCATTCGAGAATACCGGCGCAAAATCAGGCAATGTAGTTCTCAGCTTATAGGTGTCGCTTTCTGTCGGACTGCTAAGTATTATGGTAGATGAAACGGCTCCAGACACTGGATTCCCATTCTTGAACCATTGGTAAGAATAGCTCGAAGTATTGGCAACGGTAATGTTTCCTGCCGGCGTAATTGCTGTCAGAGTTGAAAGGCTTAAAGTAATCGAAGTACTAGAGCATTGCTGATAATCCGAGTTGGCGGCGATAGTGCTTTCGAAGCCCGTCGGATATTCCAAGACAAATATTTTTTCTGCTATAGCATTACATCCTTGCATCTGGGTCACGACTACCTTATACGTGCCATTCTGAGTGGCTGCATAACTATTTTGGTTGGCTCCTGCAATAAGAATGTCGTTTCGGTACCATTGAAATTGAGGCTGAACAGCATCAGTAGTGACAGTTATTATTTTAGTTTCTCCTGGAAGGATAATATCTGTCAAAGGGGAAGTACTTGTTATATTGATTTGTCCGATTTCAAGAGTGATGGCGTCTGATTGTCTCGTACAGCCGCTATGGCTGATGATCAAGTAGTAGCTGCCTTCAGCATCGGCAGTATACGTGCTGGCGGTTGCTCCCGAAATAGGCAAGGTATTTTTATACCATTGATAAGAATAAACAGCATCGGTTATGCTAGAAGAAAGCAAGACAGTCGAGCCTTCGCAAAGCACTCCAGAACTGCTAATTGTTGGGTTTTCTGGCGTCAATTTTATAGCCACAGTATTAGAAAACACAGGAGCAAAATCAGGAAAGGTAATGCTTATCTTGTAGTCCCCGTTCTGCGTCGCGCTGCTTATAATGTGACTATTGCTTACGGCTCCTGCTACTGGACTATTGTCCTTATACCATTGGTAAGCATAAGCACTGTTGGAAGTATTGGTCAAGTCGATAACTCCTTGCGAAGTATTTGCAGTGAAGCTGGTTATTGCAAGTGCCAGAGGACCGTTACTGCAAGGCGTGTAAGAAGCATCCGGAGCGATGGTTATCTGGAAGCTGGTAGGATATTCCAGTACAAATATTTTTTCGGCTACAGCATTACATCCTTGGGTTTGAGTTACGACCACTTTGTAAGTTCCATTCTGAGTAGCGGCATAACTGCTCTGGTTGGCTCCGACAATCAAGATATCATTTCGGTACCATACAAATTGAGGTTGTACAGCATCTGTCGTGACAGAAAGCAATTTGGTTTCTCCAGGCAAGATAATGTCTGTAGCTGGAGAAGTACTGCTGATGCTGATCTGAGCTATGACAAGAGAAATCGGGTCAGACTGTCTTGTACAGTTGCTATTGCTAATTACAAGATAGTAGCTGCCTTCCGCATTTGCGGTATATGTACTGGATACCGCTCCGGGAATCGGCAGGCTATTTTTATGCCATTGATACGAATAAGCTGGATCGGTTATGCTGGAAGAAAGTAAGACAGTCGAGCCTTCGCATAGCACTCCCGAACTGCTGATGGTTACATTCTGCGGCGCCAGCTTTATGTCTATACTGTTCGAAAATACAGGAGCAAAGTCAGGCAGCGTAATGCTGATTTTGTAGCTTCCGTTCTGTGTCGCACTGTTTACGGTATGACTTCTGCCTACGGCTCCTGCCACAGGAATATCATTCTTATGCCATTGGTAAGAATAGGTGTTTGATCTGTTGGTCAGGTCAATGATTCCTTGAGAGGTGTGTGCAATGAAACTGGTTATCGCAAGAATTGCAGGCGCGCTGCCACAAGCGGCATAAGAGGCATCTGGAGCGATAGTTACTTCGAAACTCGTAGGATATTCCAGTACGAATATTTTTTCTTTCTGGACAAGACAGCCTTGGTTTTGAGTCACGACGACCTTGTATGTCCCATTCTGCACAGCATTATAGCTGTTTTGGTTGGCTCCAGCAATCAGGATATCATTTCTGTACCAAGCAAATTGCGGAGTTACGGCGTCTGTGGAAATAGAAAGTGTTTTCTGCTCGCCAGGAATCAATATGTCAAGACTTGGCGTTGTTGTAGTTATATTGAAAGTAGCTATCTGCAAAGCAAGCGTATTGGACTGTCGGGTACATGCGCCGCTCGTGATGACAAGATGATAGTTGCCTTCTGCGGAAGCAGTATAAGTATTCGAAACTGCGCCTGCAATCGCAATATCGTTTTTAAACCATTGGTAAGCGTAAGCTGGATTTGTTATGTTCGATGAAAGCAGGACCGTGCCATTTTCACAAAGGCTGCCTCCGCTGCTTATGACAGCATTTTCAATCGCCAGATTTACATCCAAAGCATTAGAAGTGACCACGCCAAAATCAGGAATGGTAATTTTAAGCACATAGCTTCCGTTTTGTGCGGGACTGTTAATAAGCAGCGATGGCGTTACTGCCCCTGCTACGGCGATGCTATTTTTGTACCATTGATACGTATAATTGTTGGTGCGTCCGATAAGATTTATAGGGTCATCTTCGGTAATGGCGTCAAACTGTGCTATAGACAGCGTTGTCGAGGAACTTACGCAAGAACTGTATCCGGCAGCTGCCTGAATTTCTACATCAAAGCCAAGAGGATAAACTACCGATACGGTGCTTTCTTTAACGATGTTGCAAGGCATGGCTTCGGTCACGACCACTTTGTAAGTCCCTGCCTGCGTAATGTTTAAAGAAGATTGGATAGCGCCTGGAATAGCAGGCCCGTTTTTATGCCACTGGAATTGCGGATTCTGCGCATCGGTTACAGTATTAACAGTTATGGTTTCTCCGGGAATCAATACTATCTCAGACGGAGTGCTGAGCGATAGATTGAAATCGATTATTTCTAACGTAATTGGATTCGATTCAAAAGTACAGCCGCCGACCGTGATTTCAAGATGGTAGACGCCTCCTTCTGATGCTTCATACGTAGAGGCATTGGCTCCGGGGATAAGGATGTTGTTCTTGTACCACTTATAAGAATAGCTGGCATTTTGAAGAACGCTTGTCAAAGTCCGCGTATCGTTAGGGCAGATAGCGGTCGAGTTGTCTTCGGCTTGGATGGTTGGCGACAGCACGCTCTGGGCTTGTACCTGTACGATATTAGAATACGAATTCATCACGCAGGTCCCGTAATCCACAACAACATAGTATGATCCTGGCTGGGTGACTCTAAGCGACGGCCCGTCTTCTCCCGGTATTTCGATAAAATTTTTATACCATATGTAATTCAGTGCTGGATAATACACAGGAGAGGCCGGAGTTCCGTTATTGTCAATCTGCAAAAGATAATCTTCGGCTCCGCACAAAGTCACGGTGCCATTGTTTCCATTAATCGAGAAAGGCTGGTTGTGCACAGCGTAGTAGGCCGCAAAGGCATTGCTGTTTGGGCTGACTTTTACAGGATTTGTACTTCTGACGCGGATACGGTAGCCTTCTCCATACGTATCTGGCGGCAGGCTAAAATTGCTGGTTACGGGTGAAGTGGTATTGGTGAGCGTCTTTACGATAACGGGACTTGCAAAACTTCCGTTTCTGTCGGAAAGCTCAACGATGAACTGGTTAGAGGCGCCCAGATTCTGTACCGGAAAGAAAGAGAATGAAAAATTGTAAGTATTGAAACTTGCCGAAGCACAGGCCTGCGTGAAAGCGATAGAAGGCGTCGAGATAGTTATCTGCGAATAACTAAAGCCTGCAAAGCCCAGCCCAACAAGGAAGCAGTAAAGCAAACACAGTTTTTTCCGCTGATTATATGTTTTCATGGCAAACCTTAAGTTATCAATACTCTGGCAATGCTATTAAATATACAGTTCCCCCAAATTGTATACTAATAACTATTAATGTTTCCCTTTTGTCTTATAATCACTTCTTCATTAAAAAATTTAAATAGCTTAAATTTTATCAAATATGAATTCCTACAATCCATCTCTTGTTTTAAGAGGTCTCAAAAATAGTAAAAAAATGTATTTAATCGATAAAAATTACACTTAATCGATTAAATTTTTTTTATTGAAATTTTAATCTTAGGAGAGCCGAGATAAAAAGAAGAAGATTTTTAAAGATTTGGCTCTTAAAGTAAAAATCATGTAATTACGGCGTCATTTTGGTTTTTAGAAACTCTGATTCCTGAAATAATGGTTTTGCTTTTGCATGCTTTTAATTGCTATTTTTACGTCAAATAAACTACCACAAAAAGATGCCCAGATTAGTACCCCTAAAATACGTTTTGCTTGCTACTTCATTCGTTTTATTTTCTCTTTCTTCTTATTCACAGACTCAAGAAATCAGATCGATACAAAAAAAACTACCTCATGTAAAGGACAGTATTTCCTATGTCAACAGTATCAACCGTATCGGGATGCTGATGCATCTCAAGAGTCCCGACAGCAGTTTGGTGTATGCCATGAATGCGCGTGCCGTTGCCGGAAGAATCGGCTATAAAAAAGGAGCCGTTGATGCCGAAAACGTAATCGGTATTGCGCTAGCCCTAAAAGGACTGAACAGAGAAGCTAATAAGATTTTTGGTGAAGTGCTTGCTTCTTATGAGGCGATGGGCGACAGGCCCAATACGGCCCAATTGTACATGAATTTCGCCAGCATCCAGATGCAGCTCGGAAATCCAAAGCGTGCTATCGAGTACAGCAGGAAAGCTTTGGAGATCGGTAGGGAAATCCCGAACGACAGTATCATGTCAAAAGTCTACGCCAATTACTGCATCGCCAATCCGGAGCTTTTTGAAGACAGCGTGCAATATTATCTAGGAAGATCCAATAAGATAGCAGAAAGATTAAAAGACGAGCAAGTGCTTATCGGAAATAAGCAAATTCTCGCGCTCTTTTATCTTCGAAGAGGATTGGGCACTATAGCGCTTCCGTTACTTGAAAGCTCTCTTGCAGAAGCCAGGGCTGTCAAATTGGAAAGACTGCAGTTGGTAAGCCTTAATTTTTTGGGTGAATACTATGCTGGCAATGGCAATCCAACACTTGCCCTGCATTATATGGAAGAGCAATTAAAGCTGGCAGAAGCGAATGGTTATGATGAATTGAAAGCTCCTGTACTGATGTCGGTGCTCCGTTTTGCCAAGATGCTCGGGAATTCTGAAAAAGAAAAAGAAATCACCGAGAAAATCATTGCGGCTCAGATGCAGCGCATGGTCAGCTTGGAAAAGTTTGTCGGCGATTACGTCCACTACAACCAAATACAGGAAAATAACAGAAATCTAGAACGATCGCAGAAAATATCCCGACAGACTATTGCAATTCTCGGCGGTTTTTCTCTTTTGTGTGCCGCCCTGTCGCTGCTTTTATGGCGTGCTTTTAGAAAAATCAGGCGCGATTCTAAAAAGAAGGCAGCGCTTTACGATATTATCGATAAAAAGAATGCTTCTCTTGAAGAAGCAGACAGCATGAAATCAAACCTGGTCTCCATCTTGGCGCACGACTTCCGTTCGCCTCTTATCTCTACCCTTTACATGGTGCGACTGCTTGAGCGTGATACGGAACTTACCCAAGCGGATAAAGATACTTTCTATCGCACGATTAGTGACGACATCAACGGCATCCTCGAAAATTTTGATGCTACGCTTCAGTGGATCAAGCGCCAGCTCGGCGAATTCAAGATCAATCCGGAGCCAGTCAATATGCGTGAGCTTCTTGATGAGGCCATCAGCGGCTATAGCATGCAGTTCAAGGAAAAAAACATTACCGTAATCAATAATGCTCCAGAAGCCATCTTGGCGGAATCGGACAAAGAAATGCTCCAATTTGTCAATCGAAATCTGCTGTCGAATGCCTTAAAATTCTCTCCCGAAAACAAGACCATCATCTTGGACGCGGCGAAGCAGGATTCTGAAATCGTCATTTCTGTAGAGGATGAAGGTACGGGTCTTTCTAATGCCCAATTGGAGAAGCTTTTTTCCATCAGCAGCAAAGGTGGAACGATGCACGATGGTGCAGGTATAGCCCTATCTTTCAGCAAGGACTTTATCGTCAAATTAGGCGGCAGGATATGGGCCGAAAACAGGGAAGCTGGAGGCAGTCTTTTCTCTTATGCCGTTCCGTCTAAAAATTAACTGTTGGCCTAAATCTCAGTAACTAGGGATACGTATTTAAAGTGCCTTTGAGATTTTTATTACTTCTTCTTTCGTGATGACATACGCCACATCGTCAGGCTTGAGTTCCATGACAGAAGTTCCCGTAAATTCGCCAAAAGCAGGCAAGATCATCTGTTCTCTCGATCGGAAAAAGCAAGGCAGTTTTAAAAACTGACGTCCTTGTCCTGTCAGCATAACCGAGGGATGGATGTGTCCCGAAAAGGTAAAAGCGCCTTCGCGTTCTTCTGGGAAATGAGTCAGCAGGAAACCATCTAGCAGCCATTCGCTTACTATAGGAATATGCAATTCTTCATATTTCTGCGGACTCACAATATCGTGGTTGCCGGCTATCAGGATAATAGGCAGCGCTGTACGGGCTACCCATTCTTCAAAGAAATGCCATTCCTTGTTTAAAGCACTGTGAAACAGGTCGCCCAAGAAGCAGATTTTTTCAGGAACAAAATACGCTACAAGTTCGTCGAGCCTGCTAAAATTCATAAAGATTGCCTTGGCAGGTAATGCCGATCCGTGTTTCCTGAAATGCGAGATCTTTCCCAGATGCGCATCCGAGATGAGGAGCATTTTCTTGCCAACCCAATAGAGCGCCCCGCTGTTGTGGAGCACAAAGGTTTGTCCGTTAATTTCTATTTCTAATGTCATGCAAGAATTTTTTAGTGGTAGCTCGTTATTTCATATAGCTGGCGGTCATCTTTTTTATGCGTTCTGCCAGCGTTTCGGTAGACAATCGTTCCCTCAGCCTGTCCGTGATTATTGGAAAGCTAAAGGGCGTCGGCTTCTCGCATGGCTTCCATACAATCTGCTGGTTTTGTATGCGCTCCAAGGCTTCAATGAGACGGCCTTCTTCCAGCTGGTGCTCAAATGTTTCCCGATAAGCTTGTTGCAATAATAAATTATCCGGTTCATAATCCCTGAACACTTCAAAAATTAGCTGGGACCCGCTTTGCAGGTGTTTGGTTTTTATAATCCTGCCGGGATATCCACTAAAAACCAGTCCTGCTATGACGGATATGTCCCTGAATTTTCTTCTGGCAATCTCAGTAGCATTCAAGCTTTTCTGAAGATCGTGATGCAAGTGCTCGGGCGTGAAAAGATTATTGTCTAATACCTGCTGTATGTCGATTTCAGTATCGCTCAAGAGTTCAAAGCCGTAATCATTATACGCAAGCGAAAAGGTAATCGGCGAAAGCAGGCTGATCCGATACGCCATCAGGCTTGCCAATGCCTCATGCACAAAACGGCCCTCAAAAGGATAAAACAAGGCATGATAGCCTTCGCGGGTCTTGAATGTTTCTATGAGGAATTCGTCTGCATCGGGCACAATAGATTCCTTGCGTTGGCGGGCAAAGAGAGGTGCAAGCGCATGCAGTTCTGGCGACCTGGCATGCGCATTGGCCGCATAAAGTTCCTGCCGCAAGAGCTCGCTCATCTGGGACGAAAGTGTCATCCTGCTTCCCATCCAACTCGCGTGCTGTGCTTTTGCAGACGGATTGGCCCTGCGGACCAAGACTTCCATGTTTTTTGTGCGGTACAGTTCTAGCTTGCGTCCGGCAAAAATAAAAACGTCTCCGGGATACAGTTTGGAGGCAAACGATTCTTCGATGCTGCCGATATAACCGCCGCCGAGAAATTTGACATTCATGACCGCATCGCCTACAATAGTGCCCATCTGCATGCGATGACGAAGCGCGACACTTCGACTGTTTACCTTAAAAAGCCCGTCGGATTCTATATCTACTTTTTTGTATTCGTCATAGGCTTCGAGGCTTTGGCTTCCTTTGGTAATAAAATTAAGCACCCACGTCCAATTTTCTTCTGTCATGGCTTGGTAACAGAAGGTGCTTTTTACCTCTTTATAAATCTCAGAAGGATAAAATCCGTCCGATACCGCTAAGGTCACGAGGTATTGTACCAAGACATCCCAGCTGTTCAGATAGGGAATGCGGTCTTCTACTACTGTTTCTTTGACAGCGCGCTTCAAGGCCGATGCTTCTACGAGCTCTATGGCATGCGTTGCCAGAAAATAAATGACGCTCTGCTGCCCGGGACGGTGACCGCTGCGTCCGGCACGCTGCAGGAACCGCGCCACGCTTTTGGGCCCGCCAATCTGTATGACGGTTTCGACAGGCGCAAAATCTACTCCGAGGTCAAGGCTGGAGGTGCAGATGACGGCCTTGAGCTGTTCATCGCGTACCGCCTGTTCTACCCACTGCCTTGTTTCGCGGCTGATGCTTCCGTGGTGCATGGCCATGTCGCCTGCAAATTCAGGATATTTTTCTAACAGGGCCTGAAACCAGATTTCGCATTGGGCCCTTACGTTGGTAAACACAAGGGTTGTCTTGCTGGCCTTGATGATTTTGGCCACTTCATCGATAAGATGGAGTCCCATGTGGCCTCTCCACGGATACGTGTCCATTTTTTCAGGGATGATCGACTGGACTTTTATCTTTTTATGGATATGCGCCTTGACAAGTGTCGAATTTTGGAACGCTTCAGATTCCGGCCCGAGCAATACTTCCCGCGCCTGATCAAGATTGCCGATGGTTGCCGATATTCCCCAAATGCGGAGCTTGGGTGCTATCGTCTTTAGCCTCGACAGCGCCAATTCGGTCTGTACGCCGCGCTTGGTACCTAAGAGCTCATGCCATTCGTCTATGATGATGGCAGCACAGCCTTTAAAAATAGTATCATAGCCTTTGGAAGCCAACATGAGCTGCAGGCTTTCGGGCGTGGTAACGAGCAGGTCGGGCATCTTGGTTTTCTGTTTGCTTTTTTCAGACGATGAGGTATCGCCGGTACGGATGCCTACTGTCAGGCCGGTTTCTAAATCGTAGGCAGCTCTTTCGGCGGCCTGTTTTATTTCGACAGACAAGGCTCGGAGCGGCGTCACCCATATCGCTTTTAGGCCTGGCGCGTGTTTTGTCTTGTACTGAGGGTTCTTTTTGATATAGTCGAGCATGATCGGTATCCACAGGGCATAGGTCTTGCCGCTGCCTGTCGGGGCATTGAGCAGGCCGTTCTTTCCTTGGAGGAAAGCTTCCCATGCCTGCAGCTGGAAGGCATAGGGTTTCCAACCTTTGCTAGCAAACCAGCCTTTGGCTATGTCAAAAAGTTCGTGCCTGTTCATGGTGTTTCTGACGTTTATTTCGGGATCATACTCTTTAAGTCTTCAATCGTGTTGGCGTCTTCTATTTTTTTATCGGTACGCCATCTCAATATACGCGGAAAACGCGTGGCTATGCCGCTTTTGTGTCGAGAGGAAAGCGCGATGCCTTCAAAACCGATTTCAAAAACCAGCTTGGGTGTCACGCTCCGCACGGGACCAAAACGTTCCAACGTGTTTTTCTTTATAAAATCGTCTACCATCCTGAACTCGGCGTCGGTCAGGCCGGAATAGGCCTTAGCAAAAGTGACGAGCTCTCGGGTTCCGTCTTCCTTATCTTGCCAAAGCGCAAAGGTATAATCGGTAAACAGGGTAGCCCTGCGGCCGCTGCCTCGCATGGCGTAGGTGAGCACTGCATCGATAGAGAAGGGCTCGAGCTTCCATTTCCACCAGTCGCCTTTTTTGCGGCCTACGAGATAAGGCGATGTCTTGCGTTTCAGCATTAGGCCTTCGCTGTTCAGTTCCCGGGCTCGCGCTCTTTCTTCGGCAACGGCTTTCCAATTGTCCAGTTCGATGCGTTCCGAAAGTTGCAAAGGGAGTCCATATCCTTTTATAGTGTCATACAGCTGTTCGAGCAGACGCCTTCTTTCTTCAAACGGGCGTTCCCGTAGGTCTTCGCCCTGCCATTCCAAAAGGTCGTATGCTTTAATGATAACTGGCGTTTTGAGAAGCAGCGCCTTGGATAGTGCCTTGCGCCCAATCCGTGTCTGAAGCTCGCTAAAGGAGCCTATCTTGCCTTCTTTATACGGCAGGATTTCACCGTCGATAACGGTACCGTCGGGAATGCTGCCGAGGAAGCTCTGGAACTCCGGATATTTGTCGGTAATCAATTCTTCGCCTCGACTCCAGAGATAGAGCTCTCCATTTCGGACAATGGTCTGCGACCGTATGCCGTCCCATTTGTGCTCAATGCTCCAGTCATTGCAGTCGCCCAAGTTTTCAGGTTCCGACTCTAGCGCATAGGCGAGGTAGAACGGGTAGGGCTTGGAGAGATAGTCTTGGCTTTTTTCTTCGAGTATCAGCTTTTGGAAAGTAATCTTTTTGGGATTCCAGTCGCCCATTAGTTTATAGGCCAATATGTCTTCATCAATAGCTACGGCTTTGGAAAGGGCACGCGTCATCAGTTTCTGGCTTACGCCGATACGGAAGCTGCCGGTAATTAATTTCGTAAAGACAAAGCGTTCGTAATAGTTGAGCATAAGCCAGTTTTCGTGGAGGTACTCCCGTTTTTCTGTATCGCTTTTTGTTTTTAGGGCAATCATTTCGCCTACGTATTCGCTCAGGCTTTTTTCGGAGTGTTCTTTAGCATCGGGTATGATGAGGGCTATGGTTTCGGCCAGATCGCCTACGATATGATAGGATTCTTCAAAGAGCCATAGCGGAATATGAGCAAGTTCAGAAGCCCACAGCCTGAGCAGGGTAGTATTGACCGGTCTCGGCGGACGCCGGTGCGATAGCAGTGCGATGGTCCATACCTTGTCAGGATCGCTGGCATTGCGGAAGTATTCCGTCAGGGCATCTACCTTGACGGATGTCTTGTTGGAGCTGTCCAGTGCTTTTATGAGTGCTGCAAAATTTCTCATAGCGCTTCTGGGTTTTCGGCTTCGTTTTCTTTGGCATCGCTTGGCTCTTCTTCATCACCTTGGTATTGGGTGTTTTCCGTAACGGCATCGTAGCCGATCTCGCGGAGGTAGGCACTGAATATCTCGCTGTAGCCATGCGTGCAAATTATTCTTTCGGCTCCGGTTGCCTGTACGCTTTCCAGCAATCCCTGCCAGTCGCAGTGGTCGCTGAGCGCAAAACCTTTATCAATCGCCCTGCGTCTTCGGGCACCGCGAAAGGCCATCCATCCGCTTGCGGAAGCGGTAACATAAGGTGCCATCTTCCGGATCCAGACGGTACCATGCGCACTCGGTGGTGCCAGCACCATGCTTCCAGGGAAGGCTTCTTTTTTGGTTTCTGGAGTAATGCGTATCGTAGCAGGAAAATCGACCATAGTCCGCAATACTTCGGTCATGTTTTCGACTGCTCCGTGGGTATAGATCGGGCCTATGTGCGGATCAAGATATTTCAGCAGGCGCTGTGCCTTGCCCAAGGTATATCCAAAAAGCACAGAGGTCTTGCCTTCTGCCTTGTTTTGCGCCCACCATTTGTTGATGTCGTCCATAACTTCGGCTTGCGGGAGCCATCTAAAGGCGGGAAGGCCAAAAGTATTTTCGGTAATCAGCGTATGGCATTTGATGGCTTCATAGGGTGTAGAAATGCCGTCGTCTTCGGTCTTATAATCTCCCGTGAATACCCATACTTCTCCTTTGTATTCTACTCGAACCTGCGAACTGCCAATGATATGGCCTGCTGGATGCAGCGAGAATTTGACGCCGTTTATCGTAAAGGTTTCTCCCCATTCTTTGCCTGTCACCACGATACTGCCCAAACGGTGCTTGATGATGGGCACGTTCATGTGGTGGGTAATATAGTGCTGGTGTCCCCATCGCGAGTGGTCGGCATGTCCGTGGGTGATGATGGCGTTCTTTACGGGCCGCCATGGATCAAGATATACATCAGCCTGCGGGCAATAGATGCCCTTGTCGTTAAATAGGAGCAACTTTTGTTTCATAGCAAAAGGGACAATAGCTAATGGAAGCCTTGTCTTATAAAGTTACAATCGTGAAGATGATTTTGAAAGCTGTTTCTGAGAAGTTTAACTTTTGTGGAAGGAAAAAAGGCTTCTCTATTTTGAGAAGCCTTTTTTTATTTAGGAATTATCGTTTGTAGCCTCGGCGGGGATCGAACCTGCATCAAAAGTTTAGGAAACTCCCATTCTATCCATTGAACTACGAGGCCATGGTGCAAAAATAAAACAATTAGCGGTTTATTAAAAAGTCTTCGTGCTTTTGTGGCTGTTTTTTTGCTTTTCGGTTTTTAACGGAATGGACTCACATGCTAAGGGTTTCCCAAAATTGTAGTTCGAAACCTTTTTATTATTATATTTATACGACCATTAAACCAAGCACTTATTTATGAAGAAGACCTACATTAAATATGATATTAATGCGGCCTGCCGTGCGATTATGCAAGAACAGCTGACAGGCCTGGGGATTGATTATGAGCTTGAAGAACTGGGCGAAATCGTAATCAAGAAAAAGGTACCTCCTGCCATTTTCATGACATTGCAGGCTAACTTGAAGCGCTACGGCATCGATATTCTCGATGACCAAAAGAGCCAGCTGATCCAGCGGATCAAGAATACGATTATCGATATGGTAGGGCGAGACAAGCTGCCAAGCTCCAAGATATCGCATTATCTGGCAGAACGGCTGCAGATGAACTACAATTATATATCTGCCGTATTTTCGGAGCATACGCATACGTCGATCGAGAATTATATCATACTCCAAAAAATAGAACGGGCCAAAAAGCTGCTGCTGCACGATTTGTCACTGACGGAAATATCGCACCTGCTCAGCTACAGCAGCGTTGCCCACCTGTCGGGACAGTTTAAAAAAATGACGGGGCTTTCGCCTTCCGCATTCAAGAAAATTATCAGTGAACGAAAAAAAATCGCACATACAAACTAACTTAATTAACTATTATCTATGGCAAAAGAAGGGAAAATGCATATCGTGCTGGCGGACGATGACCAAGATGACCGCGAGCTTTTTAGGGAGGCTATTGAGGAACTAAATCTGGATGTGGAATTAACTCTTTTCAAAAATGGGGATGAACTCCTGGATTACCTCCACGATCCAGGAAACGAAAAGTTGCCTCATATCTTGTTCCTCGACCTGAACATGTTATGTACAAAGTATGACGACTGCCTGACGGAAATACGTCGCCATAGTCGTTTCAAAGACTTGTCTATCGCCATTTATTCGTCTTCGAGTTCCGAAACCGACGTGCACGCTACTTTTGTTGGGGGTGCTAATATCTATATCAAAAAGCCCAACGATTTCGAAGTGCTAAAACAATCGCTACGCGAGGTGCTCAAGATCAACTGGCAGTTCCATACTTCGGGACTGGACAAGGGTACTTTCCTTTTCCGGATTTAGACGGAAAAGACCTTGTATTTTTTACGATCCTCCTGTTTCGCTATTCGGAGCATCTACAGGCTTAGACTGTGGCGATCCTTTCTGGCGCAAGAAGATGGAGAGGACGATGATTGCCAATACCGAAAGAAATTCGCTCTGCCAGTTCTGGAAGGATTCAAACCAGAATCTGGAATCGCCAAGATAGGCAAGCGGTGTTTGTTGTGGCAGTCCTTGTAAAGCCAGCTGTTCGTTTTCGTCTTTCAGGCTTCCGTAAAAATGCAGGACAAATGAGGCCAAAAAGAGCAGGAACAGGGCAATCGTCAGCGAGTTTTTGTAGAGTCCCATGATCCACCCGCCTGCCTTGACAGGCCAAGGTGCGTCTTTTCTTCTTTTTGAGGGCTCTCGGTCTACTTCTTCGGTCTTGTCAAAATCTTTGGATTCTGAAGAACCTTTCTGTTGCAGAAAGATGGCCAAGACTACAAATAGCGCCATCTGCAGGAATTCGCTTTCCCAGTTTTCGAAAGTCGCTTGGATAAAATGGCCTGTATGGAGGTATTCTGAGAGCGGTATTGGTGCGACACCGTCTTCGTGAAGTTCTTTGTTGTGTTCTCGATATCCAGTTAGCGTCTGCCCGACAAGCGATACTATAAAGAGGAGCAGGAACACTAAGGAGAGGCTGTTGTTACGTATGAATTTTTTCATAAGTATGTTTTTGTACGTATAAATGTCCGTTACTTTTTTGGATTGTGTCTTATACTTTTTTGGATAAATCTTATACAAACAAAAATCCAGACATTGCTGTCTGGATTAATTTTCTATGGGTGTATGTAAGAATACAAAACTATTTCTTCTTTCTGTTTATAGTATTCATTTTTCGAGCAGGCGGATATATCTTTGACTTTAAGGAGTTTCGGATGGAATGGTAGCTGCCGATGCACTTTTCAAGTTCCAGCACTAATATTTTGTAATAATCGTAGGTTCCTTGGAGCTCTGTCGCCTTATTTCTGATGGCTTGATCTTGTTCTTCAGAAATAGTACTATCTCCATATAGGTTGTGATATTCTTTATATCTGCCGTAAATCTCTACCAATTGTTCGTGGTCTTTGGTATCTATTTTTATCATTTGTACACTATTTGAACCGTGGCCGCCGGTTGTCTAGACAATTATTTTGTTTCTAAAAGCTGGCTTGCAATCCAGCCCACAGATTAATTCAAATAATCTGCAATATCGATATCCCCTTTGACCACCAGATTGCCGTTCTCTATTTTTTCCTGTAGCACAATCATATTGGCCCCAACGGTCTGGATGAGCTGCACTCGTATCGGAGCAGTACCCGCATAAGGCTCGGTCGTTCCTGGTTTATACAATTCTAAATACACCGGTGCCGTGGCGCTAAAAAAACTATAGACTTTTAGTTCCGAAAAATTCTCTTTCCCGATGTTCTCAAATTGTGCTAGCACCGTTCCGTTTTCTCTTTTCAGTACTCCCTTTACCGTTTCCAATCCGGAGCCCGAGAATTCTCCCAAATTCGGAAAAATAAATACAAAGCCTACTCTTCCGATATTTACGGTTGGCTTGACGGCATACGTCTCCAGAAAAATATCAGGCAGGTTAAAGAAATACAGCTCCTTGTAATCGTCAATGTTGTCATACGTGATGTCATACTTCGCCAATTCATTGCCCGTCTCGTTATCATAAATGCCCAACAGATCTCTTTCACCCCTGTCTAAAACAAACTGCAAGGTAGTTTCAATATTATTGGCATAGCTGCTCTGCTGGTTGATTATCACCGGCTCTCCGTTAAACCTGAACTGTACGGCATGAGGGCTCGAATAGCCTTTTATTTTTACCGTTCCTGGTTTTTGAGCGGCATCAACAGCATCGGTAAGCTCGCCTTCACAAGAAGCCAGAACCAACAATCCCATTATAAATACTAATGTCTTTTTCATTTAATTATGATTACATTTTATATTTCCCGCACCTGTTCGTTCCGGTGCGGGATATGTTTTTTGGCGTTGTTGCCTATTTCTTGATAAACTTAAGCCTATCTACCGTAGTGCCGTCAGTAATCGTAATCAGGTAGGTGCCATTTGCTAAAGACGCCACATCTGTGCGGGCCGCATACGGCATTGCCATTACTTTCTGACCTAACATCGTATATATCGTAACTGTTGTCTGTTCTGGTGCCAATGCCGGATTAAGCTCCAATACCAATTCTGATGCAGCAGGGTTTTGCAGTATCTTGGTAGCCGCGCCATTTTGGATATCTTTTGTGCCTAATGCCGTAGCATAAATGCCGATTTCGTCGATATTAATGTTCTGCACGTTTCTGCCGCCTGTCGTACCCGAACTGATTCTGTTTGACCATAGGCCGATGTAGATCTTTTTTCCAGCGAAGACCGAAATATCCTCAAGACTTTCCGCAAATTCTGTCAGGTCTTTAGGAAACGGAGTAGCACCCTGGCCCGCAACCATCTCATACGGGTAGTTTACTTGATTGCCATCGGCATCTACCGCCAGTGCTTGAAAATCGGATAGTTCAGGAACTTGTTTTTCTGGCGTGCTTACATAAATGTATACATACCTTCCCAACGAAACGTGGGTCGTTCTTTGTCTTCCGATATAGGCCGCAAGCGTTATCGTACCCGAAGCCGATGTCAGGTCGATTTCAGGAGAAATTACCCAGTCATTTTCGGTAGCAAAACCGGTTGCATTGCCAGAAGGCACGTTGCTGATAGAAAAACGAAGCACGCCCGATTCGCCATAGGCTAGCGATGTGCCGTTATAGTATATGTTTGGTCCCTGCATCCATTTATTTCCGTTGGCATTCAGGTCGTGAAAGGTCCAGCCCGCCATATCATCGGCAGAATCAAAGGAATTGACCCAGACCGGAAGTTGTCCATAAAATAGGTTTGAAAGCAATAAAGCTGCTACTAGTAATAGATTTTTCATTTTTTAATATTTTTTGTTGTGTTTCTCCGGCTGTGTTTCTTTTTGCTGTTTCATGCCTAGCGGAGTAAAGGCAGGGGACAGATTTATTTTTTGATGGGAGGTCTTGCGTATCGGGCTTATATCATAGGCATAGGTTTAAAAAGTTAGGCTGATGCTCATTCCGAAAGTTCTTCCGGTACGGGCACGGAAAATAATCTTGTCAATATCCTTATCATACTTGTCTGTTGCGCCAGGCAAGAGTCCTAAGCTTTCTCGTATCGTTCCGAACTCGCTCCCTACGCCTCGCGAAACCGTATAGGAATTGAAATTGTTATAGTATTCCTTTACGCGGTCAAAAAGGTTTTTGGCATTGAATTTTATCTCCAAGTTTTTCTTCTTTAAAAACTTAAAGGCAATCTGTGCGTCTGCTACGGCATAAGGGCGCTGTATTTCCTCGGCATTATAGGCGTAGCCTACCGTGATGTATTGGTCGCCTTTGGCATTGTATAAAAAGCTGGCTCCCAAACGGTCTCCTTCATACACCATTCCCAAGTTATACGCATAAGGCGTCTGCCCATACAAAGGCCTGTCCACTTTATATGTCTCTCCCTTATTGGTCGTATCATAGCGGTTTTTAAAAGCCGTAACTTGCGTTTCGTTATAGGTGAAATTCCCGCTGACAAAAAGATTTTCAAGAAAAGTGTTAGGATAAATAAAACCCAAGTTCTTTCTTACCTCTATCTCAAAGCCTTTTAGCCGTGCATTTTTTGAATTCCCGTTATAGAGGTACAGGTTTCCTTCGTTCGAAATATAGCCTTCGCGTTCAATCGGACGCTCGATATCTTTATAGTAGATCCCTGCCGAAAGGATTTCGCCCAGACCTGGAAACCACTCAAATTTAAAATCATAGTTGTTGATGACCGATGAGGTCATTTCTGTATTGTAGATCATCGCATTGGCAACAGGATCAATATACGGCAGGCCCGTTCGTTCATTAAATTGTGGACGTATGACCGATTTGTTGTATGCCAGCCTTACGTTCATGCTGTTGATTGGGTTGTACGTAAAATTAACCGACGGCATAAACTGCCACACCTTATCCTTAATAGGTTCTTTTAGTAAATTTCTAGAGTCGTTCGGGTCTAGTTGCTGCGAAATCAGGTCATACTTAAAATACTCTGCCCTTGCGCCCCACACCAGACGAAACTTGTTTTTCCAGCGGTTGTCAAACATGATATAAGGGGCATGCTGTTTTACTTCTCCCTCATATTTGGAATCCTTATACAGCGGCAGAGTCTGCCAGCCGATGCCTCCTTGCACATATTTTGAGCCGTCAAACCATTCGCTAAGCGGACCGACCATAAACAGGGAGTTCCTGTCGCTTGGCAGCACATCGGGCCTATTTTCGTCTACCCTCAAGAAAAACTTTTCTTGCTGGTTCGTATTGCTTTTCATCGTACCTGCATAACCCACTTTTATACCATTCTTAAACTCTCCCGCATCTAGGTTCCATTTGAAAGAAGCACCATAATTATAATCCGTTTCCATGCTCTCTATATAGGCTCTCGTAAAGTTATTTCCCGAGTTATAGATCTGGTGGTATTCCATGATCTCGCGGCCAATAAAACTATAATACGTCAGGTTCTGTGTCAGGTCTTTCGTATCCGAAGCCACGCTGGTTCGGGCAGCAAACCAGTCCAGCTCTATATCGCCTAGCTTATGGCTGCCTTCCAGCTTGTTCTGCAGCAAGGTCTGGTAGACCGGATAATTCACATTATCTGTATACGGCCTGTCTAATGAAGGGATGGTAGCCGGATCGTTGTTCGGGACTACGCCGTTATAAAAATAATCATAGGCCGCTTCTGCTGCTCCAGGCTGTCCGCTGCCTCCCGTATATTCATTCCAGCCGGTAATGGTGGTCAGCGTGTTGTCATACAGGTGCGTATACGAATTGCGAAACGACAGGCGGCTGTTGCCCAATTGTACCCCCGTATTAAACATCGCAGCCAGCGTCGAATTGTAGGTATACGACGCGCCTTTGTTTTTAAAGTCAAAGAAGCTTACGGGCGCTACGCCTGCTTCTTCCCAATTGCTTACGAAAGCGGCAGTATCTAGCCAGTTTCCTCTTCCGGTATGCTCTATATCTAGTTTGGTCTGCTCGTTTCGTAACGTAACGGCGGCGGCAAAACCCCATTTGTTGTTGTTTTTCATCTCAAAGCTTCGTCCCATAGCCAGCTGAAAGCTAGAGCCGGGATCGGCCTTTGAGTTGTAGGTGGTGAAATTATCGTTCGTAAAGCGTTTGGACTGTTCAAAAAACAGCGGATTGTCCCAACTGGTAGCGACCAGCCCTTTCGGAAAAGACCGCGTGCCGTCGTCGTACCCAAAATAATCCGCTTCGCCTCTTTGCCGCGATAAGAAATTTTTGAAAGTGGCCTCGGTATTGTACGAGGTGCCCCAGCTAAAAGAGAAAAAATCTTTTTCTGGAATATCTTTGGTGCGCACTTCTACATAGCCTCCTGCAAAGCTGGCATTCATGTCGGGAGTAGCGGTCTTGCTGACCACGACGCTCTCTACCATGGCAGTCGGAATAATATCAAACGAAAAGTTCTGGTTGTAGGCTTCCGTACTCGGCAGGTTGATGCCGTCCATGGCAGCGGTATTCCAGCGTTCTCCCATAGATCGAACGACTACATATTTGTTGTCTACTGTGGTAATTCCGGTAATTCTTTTTAATGTGGCCCCTACGTCGCTGTCGGGTGTTTTGGCAATCTGTTCGGCCGAAATACCGTCGCTCATCTGTGCGGCTCTCTTTTGCTGCATCAGCAGTCCTTGCGTAGAAGCAGCGTTATAGTCTACCGTGATGACTACTTCGTTCAATCCCATGGCATCGGATTTCAGGACTGCGTTAAGGTCTGTCACTTCGCCCGCTTTTACCTTCACTCCCGTGATGCGCTGCGTCTGGTATGAAATATAGCTTATCTCTAGATTGTGGATGCCTTCTTCTAGCGACAGCGAAAAACTTCCATTGTTGTCGGTCTGTACGCCTTGGGTTGTTCCTGCTACGGTGATGTTGGCTCCGGGAAGGGCAAGTCCGAAATCATCGACTACTTTTCCCTTTACCGTGCCGTTTTTTTTAGAAGCAGGAGCTGTTTTTGGCACAACGGCATAGTTGTTTCCGCTCTTTTTAAGCATAAAGTTGGTGCCGGAAAGGGAGGCTTCGAGGGCTTTTTCCCACGTTTGGTTTTTGGCGGCATAGGCAGGCACTTTTACGGCTCCTGTCTGCTTGTGGTCAAACGCAATGCTGATGTTGCTTAGTTTTTCGATACGCAGTATGCGCGATTCCAAAGTTTCTTCGGGAAAGGAGATGTCTTGCTGGGCATGTAAAGAGGGGGCAAAAAATAAGAGCACTAGTGCTGTAAATAGGAACCAATTTTTCATAATGTTCGTGCGAGCTGTTCGCTGCGTTTATTTGTATAGGGTTACGGTGTTGTTTTTAATTGTATAGCGCACGCTGTAGATGTCTGAGATCACATCGAGCATCGTTGGCAGGGAGGTTTCTTTTTCAAAAGAGGCGCTGAAATTGATGTCTTGCAAGAGGCCCGGCTGCATCTTGATGTCGATGTCAAAATGCTGTTCCATTCTAAGGAGCAGCTCGTCGGCATCAGAATGGTTGAGCGTCAGGTCGCCCGCTCGCCACGTCGCAATGTTTGAGGTTTCTATCTGGGATAGGCTGACAGCGTCTTTCTTTTTATCGATGATTGCTTTTTGTGATGGAAGGAGCGTGTGGATCTGGTTGTCTTTTCGCACTTCTACTTTTCCGGTGCGTACCGCCACGCTGCTTTTGTGCAGTTCGCCATAGGCCGTTACGCTGAAGGAGGTTCCTCTCACCACCACATCGGCCTCTTGCGTATGGATGATAAAGGGCTTGTGCGGATTCTTGGCTACTTCAAAAAAGACTTCGCCGTCTTCGAGCCAGATTTCTCTTTCCTTGCTGTTGAATTCGTCTTTTACAAAGGCGAGGGAAGTACTTCCGTTTAGCGTAATGATGGAGCCGTCGGGAAGGGTAAACTTTTTGACATCGCCTTTATCGGTCTGGTACCCCATCTTGTCCGAAAACAGATAGCCTAAGCTCTGCACCGTATCATAGGTGTTGTATTGATAAGCGGTGGCAGAAGCCATCAGCAGGACTACAATAGCGGCAGCATACGGCAGCAGCTGGCGGAGCCTGAATACTTTTACTGGCTGACGTTCTGGCGCGGCAAATCCGTATTGGGCCGATATCGTTTCCCATACCTTTTCGATTCCTTTTTTGACTTGGCTTTCGGAGGCTTCAAATGAAGAGCCGGTCAGCTTTTCGGGATTCCAGTTTTTAATGATCTCGATTTCTTTTTCGGTGGCCTGCTTGGTATAGTATCTGTGGAAGTAATCGTGCAGCCACAAAAACCAGAGGAGCTTTTTTTTGTCTTGTTCTTCTTGATTCAGCTTCTTATTCATGTGTTTTGTTCTTCTCTATAGATAATCGTAAGCAGTGCCTCCGATTTCTTATCGAAACTCATTATGAAAACATTAAGAATGCGTTAAGCCTTTTTTTATAAAATCAAGGGGGTCTTTTTTGTGATACATTTGCGCTGTTCTTCTTATTCAGCGTCTACAAAACTGTAGAAAATTGGACCAAATGAAAACTCCAGACCAAGTCCTTATCGAGAGGATTACGAATAAAGACAACGCGGCCTTTTATGAATTTTATAATCGCTACGCCGCCTTGCTTTATAGATGGGCCTATAATCGGGTAGGCAGTGAAGAGATCACCGAAGAGATTACTCAGGAATTCTGGGCGCAGTTTTGGCTGCATCCCCAGCAGATCAAAACGGATGCGTCGGGCAATGCGAAGAATTATCTGCTGCATTTTTTTACGTACCGCGTGCTGGATTACATCCGCGCGCATCTGAGCAAAAAGATAGTTTCCAATAGCGGGGATGATTTCGACCTGCTTTCGCGCACCTTGATCTATACGCATATTTCGGAAGAGATAGAGGAAAAGGAAATCTACACGCTTATTGACGAAATCATTGCTACGCTGCCCGACTTGACCCAAAAGGTGTTTAACCACCGGTGGAGGGATGACCTGTCGACCGAAGAGACGGCCAAATTGCTGGATATTGACGAAAAGGCGGTCTACAATAGAATGTATGTGGCCATTGGCGCGATACGAGAAAAGGTGTCCTTGATGCTTCAGGAAGGGGATAACATGAACAAGATAAAAACGATCAATGCGCTTGCCATTTGGTATAGCTTGATGCGCTAGCAGAAAAACAGGAAAGGTGATAAAACAGACAATCCCGGCATTATGTCGGGATTGTTTGTTGATTTATAGTTCGTTATATTCTCGGATCGGTACCCGCAGCCGTGCCTTTTCGGCGGGCGATCAGGTCAGAAAAATAGCTTCTTCCGGTGTTCAAGATCGTAAGCAGTTCTGCATAAAACGGCGTGTTTTTTCTTTTTGCCATCACTAGCACATATTCGGCCAGGTCTTTATAGGTTTCCAATATCTTTTTGCGGAGCGCCTTGGTATCAAAAACCTCGGTGGTGTTGATGTTGGTCGAACGGTTGCTGAACAGCGTCTTGAAGTTGGTATTCGCCATTTCCAGATTCATCAGGTGTTTTTCGAGTCCAAGCTTTGTGGCGGCCGCCGAAAACCGCGTGCTTCGTATTTCGGCGATAAAGTTGTCTAGTGCCAGGCTTTCGGCTTCAAAATTCATGTGTTCTACACGTTTATAGGTCCTGAGCAGGGTCATGAGGAGGTCGTAGGCTTTCTTTTCGTCTTCATCATCGGTGTGTCGGAACGTGCTGACCACAGTGCGTACCGTCGTCATCTTTCTGTCTCGGATGTAATCCAGATCCATCAGTTTTTTAGATTCGGCCCAGCTTTGGATCTGCATCAGTGCGCGGTCATAAATAGGGGATTGTTGCAGGAGGCTCTGGTAGAGGGCATTGAATTCGGCATCTTCTGTCGGTACCAGAGTAGAGTTCTTAAAGTCAGTCAGGAATCGGATGATAAATTGTCCGGATTCTACATACTGTAAATGACTTGTGTTTAATTTGTGAAGTTTCATGGCTATTATGTTTAAATTGTTAATAATACCGCTATAACGTATATAAAAACAAAATATTTTATTTTAATGTTATTTTTTATAATAAAATATAACAAATAATGTTGTTTTATATTAAAAATGATGGTTGATGGCTTCTTTCGGCTTAAAAAAAGCCGTCTAACATAGTTGACAGGCTAAAGTGAGGTCATTTTGAGGTGTCTAACACAGTTGACAGCTTCTTTCAGCTCGGGAGAAGCCGTCTAACAGAGTTGACAGGCTAAAGTGAGGTCGTTTTGAGGTGTCTAACACAGTTGACAGCTTCTTTCAGCTCGGGAGAAGCCGTCTAACACAGTTGACAGGCTAAAGTGAGGTCATTTTAAGGTGTCTAACACAGTTGACAGCTTCTTTCAACTCGGGAGAAGCCGTCTAACACAGTTGACAGGCTAAAGTGAGGTCGTTTTAAGATGTCTAACACAGTTGACAGCTTCTTTCAACTCGGGAGAAGCCGTCTAACACAGTTGACAGGCTAAAGTGAGGTCATTTTGAGGTGTCCAACACAGTTGACAGCTATAGTAAATTTGTTTTTAGGGGGTCATCGCGTTGAGTCTTGGAATTGAAATTTCCTTAAAACGATTCTGTAGTATATCGGAACGAATTAATGACAGAAGCTGACGGATATTCATTGTCCAAAATTTCCATTTTGTTTTGATGTATGTTTGGACTGAAATTTAAGATTACGACGCATAGCGGCGTAAATACCTTGAAGTGGTTAAGGGGTAAATATAGATTGGTTAATGAAAAGCCTGATATGAAAGTATTGGGCTTTTTTTTGTTAATCGTATGTTGTTGTTAAGGAAGGTTGGTGGAATGTCAGCTATTGATTTGATCAGTTTTATTTTTATAAAAAAGCAGACTGGACTCCGTTGTTTTATAGTCATCATTTTCCAATTTTTGTTAGTATGGATATAAAGCAAAAATTTGGGCTTAAGATAAAAGAACTTAGAAAACTAAGAGGACTGTCGCAAGAAAAGCTAGCTAATCTCGCGGAAATTGATAGAACCTATTTGCCAACTATTGAAAAGGGCGAAAGAAATGTTTCAATTGAGATTATTGAAAGGTTAGCTATTGCTCTTGGTGTTAAAATAAAAGACTTATTCGATGAATAGGGCTTTTTATTCAAATTTTGCAGACAAGTTTGTCTTAGAAAATTCTGATTCTATTTTTGGACAAATTACACGTAATTATGATTTGCACAAACTAAACATCCAACAAGCAAATGCGTGGAAAGAGCAAATTGTTATTTTAAAAAATTCCTTAGACAATTTATCAGGTAAAATATATTTTGAGTTTACTATCCCTAGAATGGGAAAGAGAGTTGATAATATATTGATTGTAGACAATTGCATTTTTATTTTAGAATTTAAAATAGGATCAAAGCTTTATGATAAATATGCAAAAGACCAAGTTTTTGATTATGGTCTAGATTTGAATAATTTTCATGAGGGAAGTCATAATAAGATAATTCTACCAATTCTAATATCGGATAAAGCGGTACCTATTGAACCACAGTTTAATCCAATCTATGAAAACTTATACGACACAATTGTTGCGAACTCCAATAACTTAAATAAGATTTTAAAACAATGTATTGTATATTTTAAGGATAAGGATAAAAAAATAGATATTTCGAATTGGGAAAATTCTATTTATAAACCAACCCCAACTATTATAGAGGCGGCGACAATATTATTCAAAAACCATTCTGTAGAAGATATTTCACGAAATGATGCTGGGGAAAATCTTACGGTAACTTCATCGAGGATTTCGGAAATTATAGATTCTTCTAAATTAAATAAGAAAAAATCAATTTGTTTCATAACCGGTGTTCCCGGAGCTGGGAAAACTTTGGCAGGTTTGAATATTGCGAATCTACGACTAAGTCATGAAGACGAAGAACATGCGGTTTTTCTTTCTGGGAATGTTCCTTTAGTTGAGGTTTTAAAAGCCGCATTAATTCAAGACAAATTTAAAAATCCTAAAGAAGAAGGTTTGCTTTCTAGAAAAAGTATCGAAAGTCAGCCAGTAAAAAAGCTTATACAAAACATACATCATTTTAGAGACGCTTATATCAAGGAAAAAAAAGCTCCGATTGAAAAAGTAGCCATTTTTGATGAAGCACAAAGAGCATGGACAAAAGAACAAGCCTCAAAATTCATGCGTACAAATAAAAATAATTTTGAGTTCAATATGTCTGAGCCGGAATTTCTTATTAAAGTAATGGATAGGCATGAGGATTGGTGTACTATTGTTTGTTTAGTTGGTGGAGGTCAAGAAATCAATACGGGCGAAATAGGTCTTGAAGGGTGGATTTTACCTTTCAAGAATAAGTTTCAAAATTGGAATATATATTATTCTTCAGAAATTGAAAAAGATACTACCTATATCAAGGATGAAAAAGTTTTAGAGATATTAAAGGAAAGAAAAGCAAAAAAAGAATCAGCGCTACATTTATCAGTTTCTCTACGATCGTTTAGAAGCGCCCAATTGTCAAATTTTGTTCATCAAATTGTAGCAAATGATTTAGATGAGGCCAAAAGAATTTATAAACAATCTATAGAAAAAGACTATCCTATAAAAATAACGAGAAATTTGGCTACTGCTAAAAATTGGCTTAAAGGTAAAGCCAAAGGTTCTGATAGGATAGGTATAGTAGCATCTTCTGGAGCACATAGATTAAAACCATTTGGTATTAATGCTAAAACAAAGATTTCTGCACCGCATTGGTTTTTAAATGGTAAAGAAGATGTCCGTTCTTCTTTTTTTCTAGAAGAAATTGCTACCGAGTTTTTTGTTCAAGGTCTTGAGCTGGATTACGTTTGTATTGCTTGGGATGGAAATTTCTTTTATAATGAAAATAAGTGGAATTTTAAGAAGTTTATAGGGACTCAATGGAATAACATAAATAATGAAGAAAAGAAAGGCTACTTGCTTAATTCTTATAGGGTCTTATTAACTAGAGCGAGACAAGGAATGGTAATTTTTATTCCCGAAGGAGATCGTGAAGATCATACTAGACCTTCAACAATATATGATGGGACTTTTGAATTTTTTAAAAATATTGGTATTGAGGAGATTTAGATGAAAAGTAAAAAATGATATTTACGAGATATCCTAAATCTAATGAAATAAAAAAGACGACCATTTCCGGTCGTCTTTTCTTTTACTCCCTCCCAGGCTCAAATCTATAAATTATTTAATAATGACTTTCTTCGTAAAAACTACGTTTTGTGAATTTACTGCTTTTAATATATAAACACCCTTTTGAATCCCCTTTATGTCTATAGTGGTGATTCCTTCGTTTAATTGAATGTTTTTTATGATTAGTTTTCCAGTTAAATCGAATAAGTTTCCTTCCAGAATACTGTTTTCTTGTGAAGAATAGACGTTTAGAAAATTATCGGCTGGATTTGGGAATACAGTAATGGTTTCTTTTGGAGTTTCTTTTGTAACCTTTGAGTTATTTCTTTCTTGATCAAGTTCTGAAAGCAATAAAATGGGTGCAGAATCAATCATGATCGTATTTGTAGAAACTACTTCTGTATTTCCATATAAATCTTTTTTGAAGCCAATTCCCCAATCCTGATTTATACTATATGAATTTGCTTGGTTTTTTTCATTCCATAAAATGTATTCGGAACTGTTGGTGGAAGGATTAAAAATTTTCACTACCCAGTTTCCGAGATGATCTATTGATTTATCCTGTATGCTTTTTCCAACAAGCCAATCGGTAAGATGGGCATAAGCAGTTCCTGCAATTGTTAAGACAGAATTTGTGCCGGAATTTGATACGCTTAGTGTAGTGCCGGAATTGACCCAATTTTCAGTAGAGGATATATACGGTTCCCAAAAATACCAATTGAAATTTTTGACATCATAAAGCCATTGAACAATATAGGCTCTTGAAACGGCGCCAATTCTTCTTTTTTGGCAAGCTACATCGCCGCTAGCGCAAGGACCGTCAAAGCCTTCGGTATTTGAACCTTCTGTATTCCAGATAGGGATGTTGTTGAGTCCGTAATTATCTAATAAATTTCTATAGCCAAAAAATATTCCGATATCGCTTTCGGGATTAGCCCCTGTATATTTATGAAATGAAAACACATCAAAATAATAATTGCCGTTACATTTAAAAAGAAAATCGCTAGCTCCGGTAGATGTAGTGAAATTAGGCGATAATATGATATTGTTTGGGTTTATTTCTTTTAAAATAGTATATGCCGATTCAGCAAGTTTGTTTAATGTTATTCCGCTATTGTCATTACCATTACCTTGATTAAAAAACACTTCAACCTCATTCCAAATTTCCCAGTACTTAATTTTGTTATTATACCTTTCCCCGATTTTCTGGACGTAGTCCTCCCATTGATATAGCATATTTCCCGATACCGATTGATACGCTGAAGGAATATAATCAGCAAAAGGAATGGTACTATTTGAAGCCCAATTAGGAGACATTCCAAGAGTATAAATAATTTCACAGCCAGGATCATTGTCGTTTCTCTTGTTAACATATAAATCAAGTCTGTCCCAATTTAATTGATCATCGGAAGGCTCAAGGTCAGACCATTTTGTACCGGTATCCCACATTCTTAGCATGCCAAAATTTACTGGAGGCCATACTTGATGTGCATTTGGATTATGTATCACATCTTCATCTGAACCTAATTTATTAATGTGCATGCCGAAAAATGATCGAGGGATAGCATGGCCTAATGTAGAAGCGGAAACATTTTTTTGTTTAATAATGTCAGTGACATCTACTACGCTAGCGTTATCAACATATAAGGTGCCCGTGTTTCTGAAGTCCACAAAAAAATCTACAGAATACACTTGATCTTCATCAACATTGCTTCCTAGGCCGCCAATTATTTCAATTTTTTGCCATTGATCGGAAACTCTTAAAGTTTTTGCTGAAGAAATTCGTGGAGTATGAAGTAATGTTGATCTTAACGTAAAATCAATTTCGACATTATCTGGAGATTTTACCCAAATTGAAGCTTTGTATATCTTGCTTCCTTTTGCTTCAAATCTCTGAAAATAATGAAAAATGGAAGGTTTAGAACTGAGAGTAATCTTTTGACAACTTAAGCCGTTATACGGACTGCAATTATCTTCTGAAAAGATTACAGAAGTTGAACCACCCCAATTTACAGTATAGTCGTAGTTTTGAGAAATGCCTATATTATTATAATCGTATTCAAAATCACCATTTTTTAAAATATTTTCTAATCCATTTTCAATATTTTCTAATGTTAAGTCTGTAATGTCTGTAACACTCGCATTTTCTAAATAAACGGTGCCGGTAGATTTAAAATTTATAAAAAAATCAAGGTTGTGTGAATGACTTAAGGAAACCAAATTTTTTGTGTCTCCAAAAATTTCAATTTTTTGCCATTCGTTAGGAACGACATTAAAGATTTTATTCGCGATAAATGGATTATATAGGCTTCTTGATCTTAAAGCAAATTCTACCTCAAAGTTATTGCTTGTGGGCTTAATCCAGATACTTGCTTTCAGCTTCCTGTTGGGTTGAACATATAGTCCTTGAGCAAAGTAACAGTATTCATTTATGGAGTTTATGACGACCTTTTGACAAGCTCGTCCTGATATCGAATTATCAGTGTCTTTTGAGAAAACTATATCTGATGCTGGGTTAACGCCCCAATTAGGATTGAAAAAATAAGGAGAAGCACAACCAAGAAATTCACCAGAGGTACCATAGTTTCCTTCAAAATTTGGATTTGAGATTAGATTTGTTGTGCTGTCTATTAAATTGGTTTCGTCAGTAACACTGGCGTCATCTAAATATAGGGTGCCAGATGTTTTAAAGTTTAAGAAGAAATAAAATTTATTTTCGTTATTTCCATTGATTAAACAATTTGTATTGCCAACTACTTCTATCTTTTGCCATTGATTGTTGTTTTCTAGTTCAAATTCTTTAGAAACGATATGCTGGAAACTAGGTACATCAGATCGTATAATTAAATCTACTTTTTGTTTTGGAGATCCTGTGGGCACTATTTCTGGTTTTATCCAAATACTTGCTTTTAATGTTCTCTCGCCTTTTACCATAAATTCTTGAGCAAAATAGGAATATCCCGAAATAGTCTGGATTACTACTTTTTGACTGCTTGGAGCGGTTCTTGAGACAGACGTGCTTTTAGAAAAATTGATAACAGAAGAAGGATTGCCATTCCAGTTAGGATTGTAAAAATAATTGGGAGCACAGCCAGCATATTCCCCATTAATGCCATATGTGCCATCAAAACTTGGATTTAACAATAAGTTTTGTGAAAAAGAATTGGCATTCGCTAATAACAAGATGTAAAAAAGAATTTTTTTTAGAATCTTTAGATTGTTTTTCTTCATATTTTCTATAAAAGTTTTCATGTAACGATATGAATCAAAAGTATCGAAAATATATGTTCTTTGGATATCTAGTTTTAGCTAAGAACAATTTTATAGAAAATATAGAAAACAAAAAAGACGACCATTTCTGATCGTCTTTTCTTTTTCTGCTCCCCCTCTTGGGCTCGAACCAAGGACCCTCTGATTAACAGTCAGATGCTCTAACCAACTGAGCTAAGGAGGAAGGCGTATTGCCTTTTAAAGCGGTGCAAATATAAGGCGAAATTTATTTCTTGCAAATAAAAACGAAGAAATTTTTCAATTTTTTTTCTATTTCACGATGGCCTTATAAATGTCGTTGCCATTAGCAAACAGTACCAGTGCTATAAGTATAAAGAAGCCAACCACTTGGGCGCGCTCTAGGAATTTTTCGCTCGGTTTTCTTCTGGTAATCATTTCAAACAATAAAAACATCACGTGGCCGCCATCCAGTGCCGGAATCGGCAGCAGGTTCATTACGCCCAGCATGATCGATAAGAACGCCGTGATGGTCCAGAAATACTCCCAGCTCCATACGCTCGGAAAAACATTAAAGATGGCATAGAAGCCGCCCACGCCCTTATAAGCGCCCGTATCTGGATTGACGATCGCCTTTAGCTGCGTAAAGTAGCGTCCCAGCTCGTCTTTGCTTCTTTGGATTCCCGCCGGAAACGATTCTGCAAAAGAAAACGTCTCGCGGCTGATTTTATAGTAGCCTAATTTCTCTAAGTTTTCTGCCTTAAGGCCGCCTTGCACAACGCCCAGTTTGCCGTCTTTGCCAACCGTCAGCTTGACGTGCTCTTCCTTTTCTTTTCTAAAAATAACCGCGTCAAACGTCTTTCCAGGGTTTGCCTCGTTAAAGGCCACAATCTCGTCGGCATAACGCATCTTTTGGCCGTTGATGCTCAAGATCACGTCCCCTTTTTCAAGCGTATTTATATTGGGCGAATTCTCTGCAATGCTGCTTACCGTAAACGGAATGCGCAATTTCAGATAGCTCTTTTCCTCTTTCATCACCGTAGCCAATAAGTCTACCGGAAGCTTGAGTTCCTGCGTCACGCCATCTCTATTGATCGTCGCTGTCTTCGCAAAATTTACGTTGTACTGTACGTCGTCAAATTTCTCGACCTTCTTGCCGTCGATCGCCAAGATCTTGTCGCCTGTCTTGAATCCGATTTTTTCTCCGACAGGGCTGGTTACCCAGATGCCGTCTTTTACTTCAGAATTCGCGATATACGTATTGCCATAAACATAGGCCATGCCGATGTAGATGATGATAGCCAAGACAAAATTTACGGTAACGCCGCCCAGCATGATAATCAAACGCTGCCAAGCCGGCTTAGAACGGAATTCCCACGGCTGCGGCGGGAGGGCCATCTGCTCCTTGTCCATGCTTTCGTCGATCATGCCCGAGATCTTGACGTAGCCGCCCAGCGGCAGCCAGCCGATCCCGTATTCCGTTTCGCCGATTTTTTTCTTCAGAAGCGAAAATTTGACGTCAAAGAAAAGATAGAATTTCTCTACCCTTGTCTTGAATAATTTGGCCGGGATAAAATGCCCCATTTCATGAAGCACGATCAGCAAGGATAAACTCAACAAAAACTGCGAGAGCTTAATAACTATTTCCATTTTGTAGTTTTAGATTCAATAATTGCGAACAAAAATAGTGTTTTCTATTTACTTACGGCGGGATTATTCATTTTTCAATATTTTAAATGTTTGTTAATCTTTCCAATCCCGATTCCTACTTTATAAGATGTCCGTAACTTTACTTTTTCGAATCCCGAGGCACCCTGCCGACGGCCGAAACCAAAAACAGCGCTCCGGCGCCCTTCGCACCAAAACCACTACGGATGAAAAAGATAAAAACCGCCCTGCTTTCCTATGGAATGTCAGGCAAAGTATTCCATGCGCCCTTCCTCGCGCTGCACCCGGGCTTTGAATTGGCCGGCTCGTGGGAGCGCAGCAAAAAGCTCGTGCACGAAGACTATCCCGAAGCCCGAAGCTACGATTCGCTCGAAGCCCTGCTGCAAGACGCTACCCTCGACCTTGTGATTGTCAACACCCCTGTAGAAACCCACTTCGACTATGCCAAGCAGGCCCTGCTGGCCGGAAAGAACGTGCTGGTCGAAAAAGCCTTTACGACCACGGTAGCCGAAGCCGAAGAACTCAAGGCTCTTGCCAAAGAACACGGACTAAAGCTGGCCGTTTTCCAGAACCGCCGATGGGACAGCGACTTCAAGACCGTCAAGCAGGTCTTGGACCGCGACATCTTGGGAGAGATCGTAGAAGCAGAAATTCATTTTGACCGCTATAATCCCAACCTGAGTCCTAAGATCCATAAAGAAACTGCCAATGCCGGAGCCGGAATACTGAAAGACCTAGGCTCGCACATCATCGACCAGGCGCTGACCCTGTTTGGCTTTCCGGAAGCGCTCTATGCCGATATCCGCGTGACAAGAGACCATTCTATCGTAGACGATTATTTCGACCTGCTGCTCTATTACCCGCGCTTCCGCGTACGGTTGAAAGCCGGCTTTTTTGTGCGCGAAGCCCTGCCGTCGTATATCATTCACGGCAAGAAAGGCTCTTTCTTGAAAAGCCGCGGCGACGTACAAGAAGACGAGCTGAAGCTTGGCAAAAAGCCGAACCGCGAGCAATGGGGCATCGAGCCCGACTATAAGGCCGGACTGCTGCATACCGAAGTCAACAGCGTAGTCATCCGCGAGATCGTACCGACGCTGCACGGCAACTACTTTGAGTTTTTTGACGGATTGTACGAAGCCATTGCCAACGGTGCCGAAGAACCCGTTACCGCCCAAGACGGCGTAAATGTGATGCGGATTATTGAAGCGGCGGTGGAGAGTGATGGAGGGAAGAAGCTAGTAGCATTTTGAATTAAGAACTATCAACTAAGAACTAAGAACTATCAACTATCAATTATCAATTATCAACTATAACCATGAAAAAACAACAACTAGGAAACACAGATCTCTATATCTACCCGATTGCGTTTGGAGGAAACGTTTTTGGATGGACGCTGGATGAGAAAAAATCATTCGAGATACTGAACGGCTTTACCGAAGCTGGATTTAATTTTATAGATACGGCCGATGTCTATTCGCGCTGGGCTCCCGGAAATACGGGCGGCGAATCCGAACGCATTATCGGCAAATGGCTCAAGGAAAAGAAAAACCGCCACGACATTGTCCTGACCACCAAAGTAGGTTCCGATATGGGCGATGGCAAAAAGGGATTGAAAAAAGCCTATATCCTTAAAGCCATTGAAGACTCGCTGCAGCGGCTCAAGACCGACTATCTCGACCTGTACCAGACGCACTTTGACGATGTAGAAACGCCCGTTGAAGAAACGCTCGAAGCCTATGCCCAATTAGAAAAAGACGGAAAGATCCGCTGGATCGGAACTTCTAACATGGCGCCAGAACGCATCAAGGCCTCGCTCGAAGCCAGTGCCGCCAAAGGACTGCCGCGCTACCAGACCCTGCAGCCCCATTATAACCTTTATGCCAGAGAAAAATACGAAACCAATTACGAAGCCCTTGCTTTAGAAAACAACCTCGGCGTGATTACCTATTTCTCGCTCGAAAGCGGCTTCCTGACCGGAAAGTACAGAACCAAGGCCGATCTAGCTAAAAGCCCTAGAGGCGGCGATATGGACAAGTATTTTGACGAACGCGGCCTGAAAATACTAGCCGCCCTCGACGAAGTGTCCAAACACCACAAAGCCACGCCTGCCGCTGTAGCCCTCGCTTGGCTGCTTCACAAGCCTTCGGTTACCGCGCCTATCGTGAGCGCGACGAGCACGAGCCAGTTGGAGAGCATTATCTTGGCGCCGAACCTTACCCTCGATGCAGAAGCGATGCAGTTGTTGGATGATGCGAGCAGTTGGTAATTTAGGATTGTTGATTTGGGATTTTAGATTTAGGATAAGACCTAACGAAAGATCTTGATAAACAAATTTGTTAATCGTAAAGTTGCCGAAGCCGAGAACACAGAACCACACCCAAAACCATAAGAAATGAAAGTCTTTATCACCAGAATAATTCCCGAGGCCGGACTGCGCCTTTTCCGCGAGGCGGGAATTGAGATTACACAATGGGAAGAAAAGCGCGAGCTGACCCAGCAGGAACTTATCGACCATTGTAAGCAGGCCGATGCGTTGCTCACGGCGGGCCGCTCTACCATCAACGCCGCTTTCTTGAAAGAATGCAGCCACCTGAAAGCCGTTTCGCTATTTGCCGTAGGCTATGACAATGTAGACGTTCCCGAAGCCACGCGGCTCGGCATTCCGATCGGGCACACGCCAGACGTATTGAGCAAGGCGACTGCCGATATCGCTTTCCTGCTGATGCAGAACACGGCGCGCAAGGCTTTTTTCCACCACAAGAGAATCCTGAACGGCGACTGGAACTTTTTCGAGCCTATGGCCAACATCGGGCTCGACCTGCAAGGAAAGACTTTGGGCGTTTTCGGGCTCGGCAAGATCGGCTTTGAGATGGCCAAGTCGTGCAAGGGTGCTTTTGAGATGGACATTCTCTATCATAACCGCAGCCAGAATGCGGAAGCCGAAGAAAAGCTGCAGGCCAAAAAAGTATCGTTTGAAGAATTGCTCGCACAGAGCGACGTGATTTCGGTGCACGCCAATCTTACCGAAGAGACCAAAGGACTTTTTAATAAGGAGACTTTTGGCAAGATGAAGCCCAATGCTATTTTCGTAAACACGGCCCGAGGCGCCATCCACAACGAAGAAGACTTGCTGGAAGCCCTGCAGCAAAAGACCATCTGGGGAGCCGGACTTGACGTGACCAATCCGGAACCGATGGACAAAGACAATGTGCTGTTGAGCCTGCCGAACGTGGCGGTGCTGCCGCACATCGGCTCGTCTACCGAAGAAACCCGCAACAACATGGCCATCTTGGCAGCGAAAAACGCGATTGCAGGAATCCGCAACGAACGCCTGCCGAAAGTGGTGAATCCGGAAGTGTACGAAAGCAAAAAAAGCTAGAACAGTTTCTTGCCTAATAGAAATATCGGACATTTGCTGCTTTATTGCATGCCGCGCTAATTATTGCCTTTTATGGAATTCAGATTTATCAACAGATTCAATACCCGCCCGAAGCTCAAGGGCTACAAACACGCCAAGGAGTCGTACCTAAAAAGGATACGCTGGGCGGTCTCGCTTTTTTATTTTGCAATGGGACTGTGCTTTGCCACTTGGGCAAGCCGTATCCCAGACATCAAGGCTTCGCTGCACTTGAGCGAAAGCGACTTGGGTTCTATTCTGTTTGCGCTGCCTTTCGGTCAGCTCGTTATCATGCCTTTTTCGGGCAAGCTCGTCACCAAATACGGCAGCCATAGGATATTGCTCTTTTCGCTGGCCTTTTATGCGCTTGCGCTTACCAACCTAGGACTGGCGACAAAGCCGTGGCATCTTTCGGCCGGGCTTTTCTTATTCGGCATCTTCGGAAACCTGAGCAATATTGCCGTGAACACGCAGGGCGTTTATACCGAAGAGCTTTTTAAAAGGACAATCATGTCGTCTTTTCATGGTGCATGGAGCACGGCAGGCTTTACGGGTGCCTTGATTGGTATTGCCATGCTGGCCTTGAAGCTGACGCCGTTGCAGCATTTTGCGATCACGGCTGTTATCGTTTTTGTGCTGATGGGCGCCAATTATAAATTCCTCATCAAGGCGAAAGAAAAGAAAAACAAGGAGAAGAAAAAGCTTTTTGCCAAGCCCGACAGCGTGCTGATCTGGCTGGGCGTCATCGGTTTCTGCTGTATGGCAAGCGAGGGCGTAATGTTTGACTGGAGTGGCGTCTATTTTAAAGAAGTCGTGAAAGCGCCCGGTCCGTTGGTGATTTTGGGCTATACATCTTTCATGATCATGATGGCTTCGGGCCGATTCTTGGGCGACAGGCTGATTTTTAAGTACGGAAGAAAAAGAGTATTGCAGGTGAGCGGCTTATTGATTTCGATCGGGCTGTTTACTTCGGTCTTTTTGCCGTACTTGGTTCCGTCGACGCTGGCTTTTATGCTCGTGGGACTTGGCGTTTCGACCATCGTGCCGACCGTCTACAGCATCGCCGGAAAAAACACGACGGTGGCTCCGGGCGAGGCGCTTACGATTGTTTCGAGCGTGAGCTTTTTAGGCTTTTTGATGGGGCCGCCTGTCATCGGTTATATTGCCGAAGCCTACGGACTGCAGTTTTCGTTTGCGTTTATCGGAATCTTTGGAGTATTGATTGCCTTTATGGTCAGCCGCATCAAAGCCATTGCCTAACGTATTTTTCTACAATAAAAAAAGCAGAAGCGTTTTGACGACTTCTGCTTTTTTATATCCATGATTGGCGGATTACGCCTTGATGAACTTCATCTGTTTTGTGCCGGCATCTGTCACTATCTTGATAAAATTGACGCCTGTTGGCAGGCTAGAAACATCCCAAGACATTTCAGAAGCCCCTTCTTTTACAACCTGACCTAAGGCATTGTAGAAAATGGCTTTTTCAAGAACAACATTATCAGGAAGTTGCAATTGCAAGGTATGAGACGTAGGGTTCGGGTATAATTTTACGCCTTCCGCCAAAGCAAATTCTCCATTGCCTAACGTCATCGTGCTGTTTCTGGCAATGATATCCACATTTGGATTAAAGGAAACGCCTGTAATGGCAAACGGTACTAATTTGTCGATCGTTTGATTGTTGGCAGTATTGTCTAATACCAAATCTAACGACTGTCCTCCAGCGCCTGTTACTCTTACCGGAACTGGCATTTCAAAGAAGGAAACAGAAGGATGCGATTGTGTCTGGTTGACTACAAAACGTGCTACGCCAGGAGAAAAGTTTCTGGCAGTAATCGTATAGGTAGGATAGCCTTGTCCGTAGACCCAGTCATTAAAGAACTCGTCCAGATTCATTCCAGAAGCGGCGGCCAGATGGGCCTTTAAATCGTTGGTGGTTGCATAGCCATACGCCAAGTTTGGGTCGGCCAAGTAATTTTTTACGCCTTGGAAAAAGGCAGCATCACCCAGTTTAAAGCGAAGCATGTGAACGACCATGCCTCCTTTGTCATACGACAATCGGCTGCTGAAAATTCGGTCGCCGTCTTCGGCTTCGTCATCCGTAAGATATACGGCACCTCCTGGCGCCGAAGTAATATTATTTACCAGGCCGCTTTTCCATGATCTGAAGGCGCCAGCACCATCCATGTTTTGGATGACAAGCCCAGACAGATAGGTCGCGAATCCTTCGTTCAGCCAGATGTCTTTCCAGCTGCCGCAGGTAATCTTGTCTCCGAACCATTGGTGGCCTAATTCGTGGGCAATCAGTCCTCGGTCAAAGCCTCCCATGAAGGAAACGGTCGTGTGTTCCATTCCGCCGCCAAGAGCACATTGGGCATGCCCATATTTTTCATTGGCAAAAGGATAGGTCTCGAACAGTTGCTCAAATAGGTTCATGATCGGTACCGTTACGGCCAAGTCGTTCTGCGTTGCCGTCTGGCCTTCGGGATAGATATAGTTTACGATAGGAAAGGTGTGCGGTGCGGTTCCTGCCTGTTGCGTAAAAATTGTATAGTTTGTCACTGCAATAGCAATAAGATAAGCCGGAATCGGGTAGCTGTGGTGGAAGTGCGTCGTTTTTGAACCGTCGCCGTTATTTACCGCACTGACTTGTAGTCCGTTTGAAACGCTTGTGTATTGTGTGGCTGATTTTATATACACATCAAGGCTTTCGACCTTGTCGTTCAAGTCCTGCTTGCAAGGCCACCAGTCTCTGGCGCCGAAAGGCTCAGATAATGTGTAAAGCCCAGGATTTCCGGCATGCGTATAGGTGTTGAAGCCATCGCTGTCGGCAGGCGGCGCGCCTTCATAAACGATTGTTAGCGAATCTAAGACGTTCGTGTTTTGTACGGCAGGAAGGTTGATGACCAATTCATTGGTTCCGCTTTGCGTAAAAGTCAGTGGAACATTACGCTGCTTTACAGAACTTACGACCAGTTCGTCTGACAGGTCAAAAGTTACCGTGCTCATATTTTGTTTTGCTCTAAAATAAGTCGTCACGTCGCCAATAACGTAATAGGCATCAGGATATACTTCAAACTTGAGCCTGTGATAGGTCACGTCGTAATTCTCTGTATTCGGATTGGTCCTAAAATTTATTTTCTTAGCGGCGGCTTTGCGCTCAGCTTCAGCAATATGGCTGTTGGGAGAGGAAGTGTTTTGGGCAAAGCCAAAAGCGGACAAAAATAGTGCGAATAGCAAGTAGATTTTTTTCATAATCAAGAAAAATTTTCCAAATGTAATTAATAAAATAACACACGAAATGTTAATTTATTAGGGTCTAGCCTCTTTTTGAAACTTTATGCTTTGTTAATTGCCAACATTGCAACTGTCAACCTTTTTTCATTAAATTTGCTACCTTATAAAAACCAAGATAATGTTACAGATAGCGTTTATTAGAGAAAACCAGGAGAAAGTCCTCAAAGCTTTGGCAAAAAGAAACATGGATGCCAAGAGTATTGTTGAACTAGCCGTGCAGCTCGATGAAAAAAGAAGAGCGACACAGGCTGAAATGGACAATGTTTTGTCGGAATCGAACAAGCTATCCAAAGACATCGGCGAATTAATGAAAAGCGGCGAAAAAGCCAAGGCTGAAATACTGAAAGCCAAAACCGTTTCATTAAAAGAAAAAAGCAAAGAACTGTCTGATAAGCTGGATGTATATACCGAAGAGCTTACCGAGCAGCTGTATCTGTTGCCAAATCTTCCTGCCGATCTTGTACCAGAAGGAAAAACGCCGGAAGACAACGTAACGACCCTGCAGGAAGGAGAGATCCCAGACTTGCACGGCGAGGCATTACCGCACTGGGAACTGGTGAAAAAATATGATATCATTGATTTTGAATTAGGAAATAAGATTACCGGTGCCGGTTTTCCTGTCTACAAAGGAAAAGGAGCCAAATTGCAGCGCGCCCTGATTACTTATTTCTTAGATAAAAATACTGAAGCAGGCTACCAAGAATTTCAAGTGCCGCATTTTGTGAACGAAGCTTCGGCTTACGGAACGGGACAGCTGCCAGACAAAGAAGGACAGATGTACCATGATGCGACAGACAACTTATATATGATCCCGACGGCTGAGGTTCCGGTAACGAACTTATTCCGTGACGTGCTGTTGCAGGAAAACGAACTTCCGATCCTGGCAACAGCGTATACGCCTTGCTTTAGGAGAGAAGCCGGTTCTTACGGAGCACACGTGCGCGGCTTGAACCGTCTGCACCAATTCGACAAGGTGGAAATCGTGAGAGTAGAACACCCAGACAAATCGTATGAAGCTTTAGAAGGCATGGTTGAGCATGTGAGAACCATCTTGAATGAATTAAAGCTTCCGTACCGAATCCTTCGCCTTTGTGGCGGCGATATGGGCTTTGCTTCTGCGATGACCTATGATTTTGAAGTGTTCTCTACGGCACAAGACCGCTGGTTGGAAATCAGCTCGGTGTCTAATTTCGAGACCTTCCAGTCCAACCGATTGAAATTGCGTTTCAAAGACAAGGACGGCAAAAACCATCTGGCGCATACCTTGAACGGAAGCTCGCTGGCATTGCCGCGCGTTTTGGCAGGCATCCTTGAAAACTACCAGACTCCAGAAGGTATCGTGATTCCAGAAGTGTTGCGTCCGTATACTGGATTTGATATTATAAATTAAGGAACAATTAACCAATAGTTTACTGTAGCAATGTACTAATTCAGTTCTAAAATTGTTATATTAGTACATTGTTATATCCTTTTGCATTACACTAAGATGAAAAAGATTTTCCTCGTATTGAATTTATTCCTGTCGCTGTTTGTTTTTGGACAAAACGAGCAGCTGGCTATGAATTATTTTGATAAAGGAGAATTTGAGAAAGCCATCATCAGTTTTGACGACCTGCTGAAAAACCAGCCGGGGAATAGCTTCTATTTTCAAAAGATAGTCGAATCCTACCAGCAGCTGCAGCAATATGACAATGCCGAAAAGCGCATCCAAGAACGTTTTGAAAAGTTCAAGCAGCCGTCGCTTTTGGTCGAGCTTGGCTACAACTATCAACTGCGAAAGGATGCGGCAAAAGCTAAAAAATACTACGAGCAGGCCATTGACAAGATTAATGAGAATCCGTCCAATGTGTATACGATAGCCAATACTTTTGAGAAAAAGGTCTTGCTGGATTATGCGCTCGAAGCCTATAAGCTAGGAATAAAGCTCGAGCCGAAATTCAATTTCAACTACCAGATGGCCGTGCTTTACGGACAGCAGGGCAATACCGACCAGATGATCGAAATGTTTTTGGATGAAGCCTTTGCCAACCCAAATAGCACGATTATGATTCAAAACCAGCTGTCGCGTTTTATGACCGAAGAGGCCGAAGAATCATTCAACACCTCATTGCGCAAAGCACTTTTGGTACGTGCCCAGAAGAACCAAGATATTTTTTGGAACCAGTTCCTGAGTTGGTTTTTTGTACAGCAAAAAGACTATTCTAAAGCCTTTATACAAGAAAAAGCAATCTACAGGCGCGATCCGGAATCTTTTTCGAACATCGTAAACCTTGCCGAATTGGCGATGGAAGAAAACGAAGAAGAAACCGCAAGGGAGATTTTTGCCTTTGTTTTGGAAAACACGCAGGATCTGGATTTGCAGATTACGGCGCATTACTACCTGATGGAAGCGAAGATAAAAAAGGCACCCGAAAAAGACTATCCTGCCTTAAAAAGCGAATTGGATTTGCTTGTAAAAAAATACGGCGTGAGTCCGTATACGCTGTCGCTGCAATTGCTACAGGCGCATTTCGCAACCTTTAATCTGAAAAATCCAGAAGAAGGAAAAGCCATATTGAAACGTACGCTCGAACTGCCCTTGAGCAAATACCAGACGGCCGACGTAAAGATGGAGCTGGCGGATATTTTATTGTATGAAGAAAAATTTAACCAAGCGTTGATTTACTATTCGCAAATTGAAGAAGATTTGAAAAACGACGCGGTCGGACACGAAGCCAGCTTAAAAGCTGCCAAGACCAGCTATTTCAAGACCGATTTTGAATGGGCCTTAAAGCAGTTTCGAGAGCTCAAATCAGCTTCGACACAATTGATTGCTAACGATGCTTTAGAATTATTCCTTTTGATTAATGATAATACCGTAGCCGATTCGACCCAAGTAGGATTAAAGAAATTTGCGAGAGGCGATTATCTGCTGTACCAAAACAAAAATAAAGAAGCGTTGGAGCAATTCCAATCCATCTTAAAAGAATACAAAGGCCAAGATATTGAGGATGAAACCTTGCTCCGCATCGGCCAAACCTATGAAAAGCTTGGAGACTTTAATGCCGCCCTAAGCCAATACCAGATTATAATCGACAATTATAAGGACGGAATCTATATTGACGAGGCGCTTTATTTCTCGGCTGAAATCTATAACAAGCAACTAAAAGACATAGAAAAAGCCAAAGCACTTTATGAGCAGGTGCTCTTTAATCATGAAGACAGCATTTATTTTGTAGAAGCAAGGAAAAAATTCAGGCAGCTGCGCGGTGATGCTAATTTGTAATTGTTGAATTACGAATTACGAATTACGAATTACGAATTACGAATTTTCTAATCTATTCGTCGAATAAGAAGTCTAAAATCTAATACTCCAAAGAAATGATCATATACAACGTAACTACAAATATTCACGAATCAGTTCATGACGAATGGCTGAACTGGATGCAGCGCACTCATATTCCGGCCGTTTTGGCGACAGGCAAATTTGTGTCGGCTCATCTTGTGAAAGTCTTGGTGGAAGAAGAAATGGGTGGGAAGACCTATTCGGTTCAGTTTTGGACAGACTCACGAGAAAAACTAGAGAAATACTATCTGGAAGATGCACCCATACTGCGCCAAGAAAGCCAGAAACTATTCGGCGACAAGATGCTTTCTTTCAGAACCGAACTGGAATTCATCAGCGAGCACAAGACCGTTTAGTCGGCCTAAATCATAAATCCAAAATCACAAATCAAAATGGATAAAGTAAAAGCCAAGAAACATCTTGGACAGCATTTCCTTACGGATGAAAATATAGCAAAGAAAATTGCAGATACCCTCCATTTTGAAGGATATGAAGATGTTTTGGAAATCGGTCCGGGAATGGGCGTGCTGACCAAATACCTGCTCGAAAAGCCGATAAATACGTACGTAATTGAAATAGACACCGAATCGGTAGACTATCTTAATGCCAATTACCCGAAGCTTCACAACCATATCATTTCTAAAGACTTCCTGAAATACAACATCAATGAGGTTTTTGAAGGAAAGCAGTTCGCGATAATCGGGAACTTTCCGTATAATATCTCGTCGCAGATTGTGTTTAGGGCTTTGGAGCTGCGCAACCAGATTCCCGAGTTTTCCGGCATGTTCCAAAAAGAAGTAGCCGAAAGAATCTGTGAGAAAAAAGGCTCGAAAACCTACGGCATACTGTCTGTTTTGGTGCAAGCGTTTTATGATGCCGAATACCTTTTTACGGTACATGAAAACGTATTCAATCCGCCGCCGAAAGTCAAATCAGGCGTGTTACGATTAAAAAGAAAAGAAAACTTCACCTTGCCGTGCAGCGAAAAGCTCTTTTTTAATGTAGTAAAAACAGGTTTCCAGCAGCGAAGAAAAACATTGCGAAACAGCTTAAAATCTCTAAATCTTTCGGATAATTTGAGAGAAGATACTATCTTTGACCTCCGTCCGGAACAGCTGGATGTACAGCAATTTATAGCAATAACCCAAAAAATAGAAGCCGATGCAGTTTAAAATCAGTAAGGAGCTTATTCTTCAGATTGAAGAATTAATCTTGAGCAAAAACGACCAGCAACTGGAAACCCTGCTCAACGATATGCACCACGCTGATATTGCCGAAATCCTTGACGAATTGGATTTTGATGAGGCTACCTATATCTTCAAGATTCTTGATAGTGAAAAAACCGCAGAGATTCTTCTGGAACTGGAAGACGACCTGCGAGAAAATATCCTAAGCAGGCTTTCGCCTAAAGAAATCGCCGAAGAGCTCGATGAGCTGGATACCGATGATGCGGCAGACATCATCGCCGAGCTTTCTACCGACATCAAAAATGAGGTAATCTCAGAACTTATCGATGTCGAGCATGCCAAAGACATCGTCGACCTTTTGCGCTATGATGAAGATACTGCCGGGGGTTTGATGGGGAAAGAGCTCGTAAAAGTAAACGAAAACTGGAACGTACTCACCTGCGTCAAAGAAATGCGCATACAGGCAGAAAATATTTCCAGAGTACACTCTATTTATGTAGTTGACGACGAAAACCGACTAAAAGGAAGACTGTCGCTCAAAGACCTTTTGACGACTTCTACCAAAACACCGATCAGTGAAGTATACATTCCTAAAGTAGATTATGTCCGTGTCGATACCGAAGACGTTGAGGTAGCCCGTATCATGCAAAAATATGACTTGGAAGCCATTCCTGTAGTCGATGAGCTGGGGCGCTTGGTCGGAAGAATTACCATCGACGATATCGTCGATGTTATCAAGGACGAAGCCGACAAAGATTACCAGTTAGCGGCCGGTATCTCACAAGACGTTGAAGCGGATGACAGCATCATAGAACTGACCAAAGCCCGACTTCCGTGGCTTGTCCTGGCACTTTTGGGCGGTTTTATAACCGTAAGGGTGCTCGGTCTTTTTGAAGGCGCGATGCTGGAACACGGCAACCTCTTTTTCTTTACGCCGCTGATTGCCGCGATGGCAGGAAACGTAGGCGTGCAATCTTCTGCGATTATCGTACAGGGTCTTGCCAATAACACCTTGAGCGGTTCGCTTTTCAACCGACTTATCAAAGAAATTTCCTTGAGCCTTTTGAACGGTGTTATTCTCGCTTCGATACTATTCATCGGAAGCCACTTTCTCTTAAACGTAGAATTCATCATCGGTATTATCGTGACGATTGCGCTGATTTCCGTAATCATTATCGCTTCGCTTATCGGGACATTCATCCCTTTATTGCTGAACAAATTCGGAATCGATCCCGCTTTGGCAACAGGCCCTTTTATTACCACCAGCAATGATATTTGCGGAATATTGATTTATTTCTCCATAGCAAAACTTATCCTCGGATTTTAGATTTGGGCATTCCCCAAGGGTCGCGCTTTCCGCTCTATCTTTCCAAACTCAAAGAGTTTGAAAAGGATGCCGCTTCAATCGCTAATGCGAGCGTCGGGTCGCGAATTATTTTTTAACTTTGAAAGAAATTCCATCAAAGCATGATACCGAAAGACATAAAAATACTGCACATCGATAGCAATAATCCATTGCTCATGAATCAGCTTCAAGAATCAGGTTTCACCAACCATGAAGATTTCAAATCCTCAAAAGAAGAAATCGAAGCCAAGATTCAAGACTATCACGGAATCGTAATCCGAAGCCGGTTTAAGATCGACAAGAACTTTCTAGACAAAGCCGCCAATCTGCAATTTATTGCCAGAGTCGGTGCCGGACTCGAAAGCATTGATTGCAATTATGCCGCAACAAAAAATATAAATCTCATCGCTGCTCCCGAAGGAAACCGAAATGCCGTAGCGGAACATTCTTTAGGGATGTTACTCTCACTTTTTAATAAGCTGAACCAAGCCGATCAAGAAATTCGTTCCGGACATTGGAACCGTGAGAAAAATCGCGGACACGAGCTAGACGGAAAAACCGTAGGAATCATCGGTTACGGAAACATGGGCAAATCCTTCGCCAAAAAGCTACGTGGCTTTGATGTGGAAGTACTGTGTTATGATATCTTGGAAAATGTAGGCGATGCCAATGCAAAACAAGTTTCTCTGCAAGAACTCCAAGAAAAAGCAGATGTCTTGAGCCTGCACATTCCGTGGACTCCAGAAACGGACAAGTTGGTCAATACAGCCTTTATCGACGCTTTTGAAAAACCATTTTGGCTGATTAATACCTCAAGAGGGAAAAATGTTGTCACAGCCGATTTGGTCGAAGCCTTAAAATCTGACAAGATATTAGGAGCCGGACTCGATGTCTTGGAATATGAAAAGCTATCTTTTGAGACGCTGTTTGAAGAAGACAAAGTTCCAGATGCGTTCCAGTATCTTTTGGAATCGGATAAAGTTATCTTGTCGCCTCATATTGCCGGATGGACTTTTGAAAGCCATGAAAAGCTGGCGCAGACTATCGTAGACAAAATCAACCAACTGTATTTTGGCGAAACTCCAGAAGTAAAAGAGCAGAAGCGCGTTACGGGAATTGGAGGTTTTTTCTTTAAATCAGAAGACCCGAAAGCACTAAGAGATTGGTATAGAAAACACTTGGGATTAGACACGAACGATTATGGATGTACCTTCCGATGGAAAAACGAGAAAGGAGAAGATTGTTCGACCCAATGGTCGCCGTTTAAAAGCGATACCAACTATTTTAGCCCTTCTGAAAAACAGTTTATGCAGAATTTCAGGGTAGAAAAGCTAGAAGAATTATTGGCAAAATTAAAAGAAGAAGGCGTTCAAGTAATTGGCGAGATGGAAAGCTATGATTATGGAAATTTTGGCTGGATTTTGGACTTGGAAGGGAACAAGATTGAGTTGTGGGAGCCTATGGACGAGACGGTTTTGTAAATTTTAAAAATTTGTACTTCTATTTCAATTATTTTGTTAATTTTACTACATAAACCAACAAATACCAAAAAAACATGTCAGAAATTGAAAATGAATTTAAAGAAACTGCTAGAGAATTTTCTCAAGGAGCTCAAGACGCTTTAGGACAAGATAATAAAAAAATCGTTGCGGGCATTTTGGCTTTGCTTATAGGCTCTTTAGGAATCCATAAATTTATTTTAGGATACACCAAAGAGGGAATCATCCAAATCGTAATCTCAATCGTAACTTGCGGTATTGCAGGTATCATTCCTTTTATCGAAGGAATCATCTACTTGACAAAATCAGATGCTGATTTTTACAATACATACCAAGTAGGAAGAAGACCTTGGTTTTAAGATAATTCCAGTTTTTACAAGATAAAAAAACCAAGACATTGTCTTGGTTTTTTGTTTTTATATGTTTTCTCCTTTTTCAGCGAGTTTCCTTTCGAGCTCTGCCTGGAATTCTTCCATAACAGGCTTCATGGTGCTTTCCGGTATATCGGCAATTCGGATGTACATTAATCCGTCGACAGCATTATTAAACAGCGGATCGACATTAAAAGCGACCACTCGCGCATTCTGCTTGATGTATTTTTTGATCAATACCGGCAAGCGAAGGCTGCCTGGTTCTAATTCGTCAATTATCTTATCGAATTTGATTAGGTCGGCTTCGGCTTCGTCGAAGATAAAATCTTTGTCGGCATCTTTCAGTTTTACCTTAAATTCTTTTTTAGGATGTACGTATTGCGCAATATACGGATCGTAATAATGCGATTTCATAAATTCGATCATTAGCGATTTTGAGAAATCAGAAAACTGGTTGCTGATGCTCACGCCTCCAATCAAGAATTTATGTTCCGGATAACGTAAGGTCGTATGAACAATCCCTTTCCACAATAAGAACAAAGGCATTGGTTTTTGTTGGTATTCTTTAGTGATGAAAGCACGACCCATTTCAATGGACTTGCTCATCATGTCGTACAATTCTGGTTCAAATCGGAAAAGCTCCTGAAGGTAGAAACCGTCAATGCCGTACTTCGGAAAGATTTCAGCACCCAATCCCATTCGGTAGGCACCGGCAATTTGCTTGGTCTCATCATCCCACAAAAACATGTGGTGGTAGTATTTGTCGAATTGGTCTAAGTCTAAGGACTGGTTGGTTCCTTCCCCGACTTCCCGAAACGTAATTTCTCTCAAACGTCCTAATTCATGCAGAATGTTTGGGATATTATTGGCTTCGGTAAAAAACACTTCATAATTTTTGCTTTGCAACAGTCGACAGTCTGTCTTTCTTAAAGCATTTACTTCATTGACAATCTGCTCATGGTTGGCAGGCATCGCAATCTGTTTCGGGCTTCTCGGAATCTTTAAGTTTGACGTATCCAGCAACTTGGTTTCCTTTTCAAAAGGATTGGCCAGCATATAGGTCTTTTTTCTCAAGAACTCTGAGTATTCTTCTATTTTTTCGTATTCGTTCTGCTCGGTTACTGAAATTGGCTTTCCGATTCTAACCTTGATTACGCGGTCTTTCTGCGTAAGCAATTCGGAGGGAAGCTTTGCCGTTCGTAACGTATCATCAAGCTTGGACAGGAAGTAAAAAAGTTTGCTGTTTTTGGCATGAAAATAAATCGGGATTACAGGAACTTTCGCTTTTTTGATTAGCTTGATAGCGCCTTCTTCCCAAGGTTTGTCTACGACTAATTTTCCGTCTTTGTATGTGGAAACTTCTCCGGCAGGAAACATTCCCAACGGTTTTCCGTCACTTAGATGGCGCAAGGTTTCCTTGATTCCAATTACGCTCGATTTGGCATCCTTATGGGTTTCAAAAGGATTAACGGGCATGATATACGGTTTCATTGGGTCGATCCTGTGCAAAAGGAAATTCGCAATAATCTTAAAATTCGGTTCTCTTTCGAGCATCAATTTCAAAAGCAGTATTCCGTCGATGCCGCCAAGCGGATGGTTTGAAATCGTAATGTAAGCGCCGTCTTTCGGAAGGCGTTTCAAATCTTCTTCAGGAATCTCAAACTTAATCTGAAACTCGTCCAATATAGCATTCAGGAACTCTACATCTCTTAAATGCTTGTTCCTGTCGTAAATTTTATTTAAAGTGGAAATCTTGAGTATTTTCATTAGCAGCCAGCCTGAAAAAGTTCCCAAAACCCCATATTTATCAGTGTTTATTGCTTTTGCAACTTCTTTAGCGGTAACTAAACCCATTTATTGTTTGTTTTTGTGCGTAAAAAAACAAAGATAGCAAAATTGCTTTAACACGTTCATTTTTTTCGCCATACTATCGCAGAGATTTTGCCCGCGGATATAATCTTTTTTTACTTACTTTTGAAAAAGTCAAAACACAAAGCAACCATGAGAATTATCTCCTACAATGTCAATGGAATAAGGGCAGCCATTGCAAAAGGCTTCCTCGAATGGCTGGAACATGCGAGTCCGGACATTATTTGTCTTCAAGAAATTAAAGCAACGCCAGACCAGATTCCGTTAGACGAATTTGAAAAAGCAGGCTATCCTTATAATTATTGGTTTCCGGCACAAAAGAAAGGCTATAGCGGCGTGGCCGTTTTATGCAAGACAAAGCCGAACAATGTAGTCTTTGGCACAGGAATCGAGCACATGGATTTTGAAGGCAGGAATCTTCGTGTTGACTACGATGATTTTTCAGTGATGAGCCTGTATCTTCCTTCGGGCACGAATATTTTGAGGCTCGATCATAAATTTATGTATATGGATGATTTCCAGAATTATATCAACGAGCTCAAAAAAGAAGTTCCCAATCTTTTGATCTGCGGCGATTATAATATCTGCCACGAAGCCATTGATATCCATGATCCGATTCGAAATGCAAAAGTGTCAGGATTTCTTCCAGAAGAGCGTTCTTGGTTGGATCTTTTTATGAAAAACGGATTCATCGATTCGTTCCGCCACTTCAATAAAGATCCGCATCATTACACGTGGTGGAGCTACAGGGCCAATGCCAGAAACAATAACAAAGGTTGGAGAATCGATTATATTCTTGCCAGCCGTGCTATAGAAAACAGGCTAAAGCGATCTGTAATCTTGCCCGATGCCAAACATTCGGACCACTGTCCTGTTTTAGTAGAAATAGAGTAGATTCCCTAAAAACTAGAAATAAATAAAAACCAATTCAAAATCATGATTAAAAAAGTAACGTTAGGAGTATTAGCCCTGGCATTAACCACTTCGTGTGTTTCGTCGAAAGTTTACAAAGAACTGGAAGACAAATACGCCAACCTGAAAAAAGAAAACCGAAATCTTTCTGACGAGAACCAAGATCTTACGAAAGCAAAAAACCAGCTAGACATCGAAAGCAAAGACTTGAAGGCGCAATTAGAAAAGCTGAAAGCAGAAAGAGACAAACTAGCAGCAGATTATGCAGCGGCCAGCGCAAACTTGAATACGTTGAAATCATCGTACGCTGCTCTTGAAAAAAACAGCGGTGATGCTTTAGATACCAACATGAAGAAAAATCGTGAACTATTGGCGCAGCTGGAAGCTAAAGAAAAAGCATTGGCAGCCGAGCAAGAAAGATTAAACAAATTACAAGCCGAATTGAAGGAACGTTCTTCTAGAGTTGATGAACTAGAAGGAATGATTGCTGCCAAAGAAGAAAGCATGAGAAAGCTGAAAGAAACACTTTCGAAAGCATTGAACAGCTTTGAAGGAAAAGGCTTGACAGTGGAACAAAAGAACGGAAAAGTATATGTTTCTATGGAAAACAAACTCCTTTTTGGTTCAGGAAGTTGGTCTGTTGGAACTGAAGGTAGAAGAGCTGTTGTAGAAGTAGGTAAAGTGTTGGGCGTAAATCCAGACATTTCTGTCTTGATTGAAGGCCACACCGATAACGTTCCGTATGGCGGAACCGGACAGATTACAGATAACTGGGATTTGTCTACAAAACGTGCTACGGCTATCGTGAATATCCTGGCCGAAAATAAAGCCATCGACAAAAAGAACCTTACAGCTGCAGGACGTGGCGAATATGCTCCGTTAGCTTCTAATGAAACAGCAGAAGGAAAAGCGAAGAACAGAAGAATCGAGATTATCTTGACTCCAAAATTGGACGAGATTTCTAAGATGTTGAATGAATTGTAGAAATTAGGTGCTAAGTTGCTGAGGTACTAAGTTGCTAAGACTTTAGGTATTTAAGCGATAAAGTTTTTTGTTTATAATATAAAGACTCAGGACATTTGTTTTGGGTCTTTTTTAATTTAACGGACAACCCAAACCTTAGCACCTCAGAACCTTAGCACCTCGATCTCTTAATCCCTCAAAACTTTGTACCTTAGCGCCTCAAAAACCTAGCAACTTAGTACCTTAAATGAACTATAATACTCTTCCCAATACCGACCTAAAAGTCAGCGAAATCTGTCTCGGAACCATGACTTTTGGGCAACAAAATACAGAAGCAGACGGACATTCTCAACTGAATTTTGCACTTGACAAAGGCATTAATTTTATTGATACAGCCGAAATGTACCCTGTTCCCGCACGCGAAAAAACGACAGGCGAGACAGAACGAATTATCGGGAGCTGGCTACAGAAATCAGGAAGAAGAAACGATATAGTTCTGGCTACAAAAATTGCAGGCCCGAATAGAGGAATGCCTTATGTGCGAGAAGACATGGCCTATACGCATGAAACATTAAAGCTCTCTGTTGAAAAAAGCCTAAAACGACTCCATACGGATTATATCGATTTATACCAATTGCATTGGCCGGAACGCAAATCAAACATGTTCGGACAGCGCGGATTCAAGATCCAAGAAGATGCGTGGGAAGATAACATACAATCTGTTTTGGAAGCCTTACAAGAATTAATCCAAGGAGGAAAAATTCGAGCAATAGGTGTTTCTAATGAGACGCCTTGGGGCGTAATGCGTTTTTTGGAAGAAAGCAAAAAGCATAATCTGCCGAGAATTTCTACCATCCAAAATCCGTATTCTTTGCTCAACCGTACTTTTGAAGTTGGGCTTTCGGAAACGGCCTATCGTGAAAATGTCGGTCTTTTGGCCTATTCGCCATTGGCTTTTGGTACCCTGTCTGGAAAATTCCTTACGGGAGAAGAACATCCGCAAGCCCGATTGAATTTGTTTCCGAATTTTACGCGATACAATTCACAACAAACAAAAGAAGCTACAAAGCTCTATCAAGAAACCGCTACACGATTCGGACTGACCTTGACTGAAATGTCTTTGGCCTTTATCCGTCAGCAGCAGTTTGTGACCGCTACAATTATCGGAGCGACTAATTTAAAACAGCTGGAAGAAAATATTAATTCTGCAGCTACCGTACTTTCTGAGGAAGTGCTAAAAGCTATTGACGAAATCCAAGCCATTTGGCCGAATCCAGCACCTTAGGCAAAAATAAAATCGTGGCTTCTTGTTTTTAAGAAGAAGCCACGATTTTGCTAATATAGGTTAAGTCACAGATTATTTTTTCCCCAATTTTGAAGTGAATCGGTTTCCAGAAACATCTTCTATAGTAACAACATAAATACCTGTTTTTAGCGAAGCTATATTGATCGTATTGATAGGCGTATTTTCTAATTTCTGTTCCAACAAAAGCTTTCCTGATAAATCGATAATCGAGATTTTCTGAAGGATGTTTTCGTTAGCACTAGACAAGAAAAGCTCTGAATCCGCAGGATTTGGATACATAGAGAATCCATGTTGTGCGAAATCATCGTTGCTCAATGCTGTGTCAATAACTCTATATACAATGTCTTGAGACGTTCCGGTCACGAACAATTCGCCACTTGAATTTTCTCCAAAAGAAGTAAAAGAGTTCGATCCAGAAAAATTGGCAGAATAGGTTATTGTTCCTGTGGTACTCACCATTCCAATTCTATTTACACAGTAATCAGCAAAGAAATATTTGTTCTGCATGGCAGGATAGGTACTTCCCGTATATACATAACCACCAGTGATCGAACAGCCTCCTGTGGATGCATGCGTATATTGAGCCACAGGAAAAGTCATCGTTGACATGGCAGCACAGCCAGCTGTATTGTACGGACTGTTGCCTTCATAGCATCTCCAGCCGTAGTTTAGTCCAGCAGCTGTAGGACTTACTTTGTTTATTTCCTCAACTTGATCCTGTCCTACATCGGCAATCCATAAATCACCGTTAAGTCTATTGAACGAAAATTTCCAAGGATTACGAAGTCCGATGGCCCAGATTTCATCTGCTCCAGCTGTCGCTCCGGCATAAGGATTTGTAGGAGGGATTCCGTAAGGGGACCCAGAATTCACATCGATTCTCAACATTTTTCCTAAAAGTTCGTTGATATTTTGCGCTCTGTTTCCAGGATCGCCACCGCTTCCGCCATCACCCATACCGATATACAAATAGCCGTCAGGACCAAATTTTATGGTACCTCCGTTATGATTGGAAAAAGGCTGAGCAATTGTCATCAGGATAGTTCCTGTCGTATTCGCGACATCAGGATTAGCACTTACAGAATATCTGGCGATTACGGTACTTCCGCCAGTATTAGTATAATTGACATAAAAAAAGCCGTTTGTAGCATAATTAGGATGGAACGCCAAACCCAAAAGTCCTCTTTCTCCGCAACAGCTCACTAGGCTCGAAATATTAAGAAAAGGAGTCGCGTTTATGGTTCCGGTTGAACTGACGATTTTGATAATTCCGGCCTGTTCTACGACAAACAATCTGGAATCTCCAGCATGGGCAATTTCAATAGGATTCGTGAATCCTGTTGCAAAAGGAACTATTCCTATAGTCTGCGAGAATGCTAGGCTTGAGAATAGTAATACTAATGATTGTAAAGTTGTTTTCATTTTATAGCAATTAGGTTAGGAAGTAAATTTATAAAATAATTTTTGAAAATACTCATAATGAAATGTTTACATTTTTGAATTATAAGTATTTTTTTAATAAAAAAGCCTCATTATTGAAATGAGGCTTCCTTTTTTAAAGATTGTCGATGATTTTATTTTTAGGGTATTTGACGGTATAGCTGATTCGTATTTTCTTGGTTTCGTTCGGCTTCAGATTTAAATCCCAAGTAAGAATTCCAGTTTCGGCGTTGACTTTTGCATTGTCGCTCTGCTTTAATTCGATTTCGATTTCCTTGTCGGTGCTTAGCGGATATTGATCCTTGAGCATCAATTGGACAGCTTCTTTTTTGTTGTTTCTTACGGTCGTTTCAAACGTAAAGGTCTGCATCTTGTTTGAAGACAGAAATTTTGTCCCCGATTTGTCTACTACTTTTTCGCGTTTGATGGAAATCTTCTTATCTCTTCCCATGCTCAAGTTCAAGGTGTCAGAAGTCTGGTTCGGATCAACAAACGTTTTTCCGACATACATTCCTTCAAAAATAATATTGGCTTCACCTTTCAGCAGGTTGTATTTTGAATAGTCGCTGATTTCTGCCAGCAAGAAAGCTTCTTTGTCCACTGTCGGAGCCGCATAATATTTATACGTCGCTGGTAATTTTATTTCTTTTAAAGCGACGCTGTGTTTTTTGCCGTTGGATAAGATATCGTACGGAATGTCAATATCAAACGAAATATTCAATTGGTTTTCTGAAATGGTCGTAAAGTTTGAAATTGATGCTTTAGCTAATGCTTTATCTTTTCGGGTATTAATAGCTTGTACGACTACTTCCTGCAATTCATTGCTTCTGACGTCATCATTTTGCTTATATTCTTGCTCATATCCATATCTCAAGAACCAGGCTTGTAATAACGGAGCTTGATTGTTTTGATTCGGAACTCCCGATGATAAAGTCAGTTTTACGTTTTTCCAATCAATTCCTGTGCTTTGTACTACTTGTGCTTTGTACATCATTTCAATCGGCGATGCAACGCTGTTAGCTCTCAAGTCATAAAAAGGAGACCAAGTCGCGCTGTTGGTCAGATACGAAATTTCTAAAGGCACATTTCCTGCAACTTCGTTCATGACCTGCAAGACTAATTTTCCAGAGGATATTTTTTCTTCATTTTTGTTGTTGACTTCCAGTTTGTCATTCAATTTCTGTAGCGTTTCGTTAAGTTTCTGTTCTTTTTCTGCCAAGAGATTGATGCTGTTGCTCAGTTCTGTTCTTTTTGCTTTGTAGTAGTCTACCATTTTCATCAATTCCGTTACATTCAGTCCAGAATTTTGCCCGGAAACCTGCTGGTTTTTGTCCAATAAGTCGATGGTTTTTCCTTCGGAGACTTTAGCATTAACAATTTTCACAATTTCTTTTTTAACGATAAGGATGCTGTCTTTTACTTTTTTTACCGAAGGAGAATTGGTGTCGATTTCATATTCAGAGATATAATTGTCTGTGAATTGAACAGACAGCACCGTTAATGTAGGCGACGTTCCAATCTGGATTGAATTTTCATTGACCCAGTTGGCCACGTTTTTCACCACGATTTCATGAGTTCCAGCCGGAAGGTTTACGCTGGCCGTTTGGGAGATTTCTGCCGCATTGAAGTAAACCGTCGCCGCTTTTACTTTTGCTGTCGTGAATACAGGCTTTTGGGCGTATAATGATGCTTGGAACATAAATAACAAAATGAGAAACTTTTTCATAATAAAAATTTAAAGATTAGTCTTTTCTTTATAAGAGAGTGAAAAGAAGCAAAAGGTTGGGACGAAAGGAAAATAAGTAAGCCTCACAGAGAAATTTCTATGAGGCTTACTGGGATTAAAGCCTATTTTTCAGCGGTATAGCCTTTTATTTTTGCAAAGTCTAAAATCGATGAAGCAATAGCATTTCCTAAATCATCTTGTTTTTTGCCTTTTTTATTTTCGGTATCGATATAGTCTTGGCGTTGTTTTGCCAACTGTGCCATTTCTTTCTGTATCGTTTCTCTTTCTTTGGTTTTTTGGTCTACGATTGTTTTTAGTTCTGCTGCCGATTTGTTCTGTAATTCTTTTGGAAGCTCCTCTTTTTTGATTTTCTGCAAAGCCGTTTTGTCCTCTTTCACACGGTCGACCAAATCCCAAGAGTCGTTTTTATAAACGGCTTTCGATTTGCTGACAGCACGTTCTGCATAATTAGAAGAAGAAACCGATTCCGCATTTTTGTCTTGCATAGCCTGCATTTCTTTCTTTTCATAACCTTGTTTTCCATAGCCCACATAGGTCGAATTCAAGCGCTCGTTGCATTTGTAGATCCTGTCGTCATAAGGAGTCACGATATAGCGTACTTTCTCGTCAGAATCAATATTGAAGTATTTTCCTTGTCCTCGCTCGGCTCCGTCTTTCCACATGGTGTTGATGCCTTCCATCGATCCGCCGCAGAAAATCGTATTGACATAAATGTCATTCTTCAAAGCGTCGCTGATGGCTTCCTTATAGCTAATATCGCCTTGGTTGAAAGGTTCGTTTCCGGCAATATAAAGCAATTTCATGTTTACTTTTCCTTTTCCCCATTCCAGTTGTTTGGTAGCATCTTGAATTACGGCACCGCAATATTCAGAACCTCCGTTGGTTCGCAATGAAAATAATTTTTCCGAGATAAGGTCTAAATCGGTAGAAAGCGGTGTTACTTGGCGGATATAATTTGAAGATGAAGACAATCCGTCGTTTCCGTATTCATAAAGCGCAATTTCTATTTTTGGATTTTTCCCTTCATATTTTAGCGTTGTCAAGGTATTGACGATATTCCAAAGCCTTGATTTTGCTTGGTCAATCAAACCGTCCATGCTGTTGGAAGTATCTAGCAGCAAGGCCACTTGAATTTTTGTATTGCCGTCGTCTTCTGGAGCGACCATAGCCAATTCAGGTCCAGGTTCAGTACCCGTTTCTGGGTCTTGCTCTTTCGGATTTTTTTTAAAGAAATCGCAGCTTCCAAAACAGAATGAGGTAGCCAAAAGAAGCGATGCAAAAAGGATTTTCGTTTTCATGATTTGTTGTTTTTAGATTATTGTAAGTTTTTGATGTCGTTTTCAATAGTAAGAATCATCAGGCAGGCTGCAGTACAAAACACAGGACTGGTGATGCAGTGATGTCCGTTCCAGCTTCCGTCGTTGTTTTGGATGCTGATGATTCTGCCGCTCACGTCGTCATACCATTTTTTCCATTCGTCGTCTTGATTGACAATCATGGATTCTCCGGTTTGCAAGAAGCTCAAGAATTCTTCTCCACCGTTATTCCCGAAACCGCTGATGACGTTTTTGTCCATCGCTTTTACTTTTGCGGATTTATAAACCTTATCAGCAACATCATATACTTCAGCTTGTTCTTCAGAAACGCCTGCTTTTTTGAGATTTTCTTTATTCAATACAGCATTACGGTCTAGTTTTCCTTCGCTTTTGGCTTTATTGATAATGGCCTTGGCTTCTTGTGATTCTTTGGCACTGCCACGTACAGAACTGCTCACGGCATATAACATGACTCCTGCGCCGTCTTCCGTTTTTACGCTTTCGCTTTCGGCATTGTAATTGCTTTTTTGGTATTCACGGGATTTTTTCAGCTTATCAGAATCTACTTTTACGTCTTTATTTTTTGCTGCATTTTCAAGGCTCGAACTGGCAAAAGAAGATTGCAATACGCCAGCCCAACCGGCACCTTTTACTTTTCCGTTCTCGTCATACGATTTCTCGATTTTGTTGACGCAGATTTGGATGGCCTCTTTTACCTGAGTTTTTAAAGTTTTCTCTTTTAATAAAGGATACACCTGATTCAGAAATTGAAGCGTCAGCACAGCATCAATGTTTTCTCCTAGTTTGCTTTGGATTTGCGTGCCGCGGACTTCGGTTATGAAATTGGGATTGTTTTTCGTCTTTTCGATTTCGGAAAGAAGATAATTCAGGCTCTTTCTTAAGGTTTCACTGTATTTACCTGATTCTAGGTTGTAGCCACAACGATACAATGCCATAGCCGTCATTGCTGTTGTTGCCGGATCAGAACTCACCGCATGTGGATCCATTACATTTTGTCTTGCATGCGAACCCGCGCCCCACCCGCCGTCTTTGTTTTGGGCTTTGATGAGCCACAATTCGCCTTGTACAATCTTGTCGTCGATTTTTGTATCTCGTTTTACTTTTGCAAATCCGTCTGACGGTTGTTCGCCCATAACCGTCATAAAGACACACGGTTTTTCTTCCTCTTCTTTTCCTTCTGGAAGCGAAGCCAGTTTTTTTGTTTCAGGAGTTTTATCGTTCTCTACTATAGAACGGTTATTTATAATTCCCACAGAGATATAACATCCTGCGAGAAAGACTGCAACGGAAATAATTCTTGTTTTCATAATAAAGGTTTTTATTGATTTGTAGGGTAAAATTATCTCTTACGACAATTCAGTTTTTCCACAAATGGTGAAACGGGCTTTTCAATTGGTGAAAGGAATAGGATAAGAGGTTAGAATTATTTTACTTTACATTGCAGAAAATACGTAATGATGAAAATAAGAGAAGCCTTATTCTTTTTGGTCTTGCTGTTCGGTATCCAAACCGTTACGGCACAAGATACTATTAAAAAGAAAGGCAAGGTGGACAAGAAGATGTATGATGTCAATCAGGCGGCTGCCGAAGTGAAAAAATCATTGTCAGAAGATGAAAACGACTTGCAGACTGCCCAAAAATATGAAGCGTTAGCCAAACAACTTTCGGCAAAAGGCGAGTATGCAAAGGCTGAAGAATATCTGAAAAAAGCCCGCGATATCTATGCCAAACGCAACAAGAAAAAAGAAACAGCGAATGCTAATCGCGGTATCGCTAAAGTCCAAGAATCGCAAAACAAGACCCAAGATGCTATCGTCAGTTATGAATCGGCCAGCCAGATTGCTACAGACAAGGTAGCTGAAAGGATAAATTATAATGATGCGGAACGGTTAAAAAATAGCACGCCAGAACAAAAGTCCGATTATATTTTATCTAATATTGATTTGTTAGAAAAAGAAGGCAAAAAAGAAGAAACGGCCGAGGCCTATCAGCAAATGGCTAAAAATAGTATTGACAGGAATGATGCCAAAGGAGCGGTTGAAAATTATAAGAAAGCATTAGAAAACGTAAAGCACAAGCCTGAAGAAGCCATCAAGATCAAGAGTGAAATTGCCAAGGTATATGCTTCGGAAAATGAATTTGACAAAGCCATAGAAATCAACAAAAAGCTTATCAACGAAGCCAAAGAGAAGAATGATTCCGAAACACAGATTGTTCAGATGCAAGAACTGGCGACAGTCTATTTTAAGCAGCAGGATGCCGAAAAAGGAATTTCGGTATTAAAAAATGCATATGAACTTGCGATCCAAAATGGCAAGACGCTCTTGGCTAAAAACAGTCTGGAGCAGTTGATAAAAGAATACAATGCCAAAGGGAACGGCGATAAAAGCATCGAATTGTATGAGAATTTCTTTGAGAACTTTGAAACCCTCATCAAATCAGATAATTCCTTAGTTGATTCTAAAGTTTTTCAAGTAACAGAAGACCGGATCAAACATCTTGAAAAAGAAAAGGCTTTAAAAGATGAATTAATCAGCAAGAAAAATACGTTTAATTATTTTCTCTTGGGTTCTGTTTTGCTGATGATTTTGCTTTTTGTTTTTATCGTAAAAGCCTTGTATTCCATCAAGACCAAAAACAAGAAAATTGCCTTGCAGTCGTTACGAAGAGAAATGAATCCACATTTTATTTTTAACAGCCTTAATTCTGTTAATCAGTTTATTTCCGAAAATAACGAGCTCGAAGCCAATAAATACCTGACGTCTTATTCCAATCTGATGCGAAATATGATGGAGAATTCCAATAAAGATTTTGTTTCGCTGAATAACGAGGTAGAGCAACTAAAAAAATATTTAGACTTAGAACATTTGCGCTTCAATGAAAAATTTGATTATGAAATTACCATCGATGAAGCGTTAGATGGAGATGCGGTTTTTGTTCCCAACATGCTGTTGCAGCCGCATCTGGAAAATGCAATTTGGCATGGCCTCCGCTATAAGGAAGGAAAAGGATTTTTAAAACTAGATTTCAAGCTCAAGAACAATTTGATCAAAGTAACGATTGACGATAACGGAATCGGACTAAAGAAAAGCCAGGAACTAAAAACTACGAATCAAAAAGTGCATGAATCCCGTGGCGTGACCAATACGCGAGAACGAATCAGCCTTTTGAACGAGCTGTATAAAAAGAACATCACTTTCGAAATTTCAGAGAAAGAAAGCCCAGAGACAGGAACACGAGTCGAAATTAATTTTCCATTAATAGACAGAATCTGATGGTATTGCAAAAAATAAAAAGTGTCATCGTAGAAGATGAAACCGCAGCACGGGAAGTCTTGAAAAACTACCTGCAGAAATATTGCCCGCAGATTGAGGTTGTTGGCGAAGCTCAAAATTTTAATGAAGCCGTTCCATTGCTTCATGAAGTGCAGCCGCAATTGGTTTTTCTCGATGTGGAAATGCCGTTTGGAAATGCGTTTGATGTTTTAGAAGCCTGTAAAGACTTACAGTTTGAAACCATTTTTGTGACCGCTTTTTCAGAATATTCCCTAAAAGCTTTGAACCAAAGTGCAGCTTATTATCTGTTAAAGCCCATCAGCATTGAAGAATTGATTACCGCGGTAAACAAAGTACAGCAACATATCGTAAACCATGAGATTTTTAACCGGAATAAGATTATCGTAGAGAATTTCAGAGAAACCAAACCCGAGAAACAGCAAGTGATTCTTCCTACCTTAGAAGGCTTTGAAGTCGTAAAGATGGAAGAAATCGTAAGGCTTCGCGGCAACGGAAATTTCACCGATTTGTATCTGGCAAACGGACAGAAAAAAATGGTCTGTCGCTTTCTGAAACACTTTACCGAAATCCTTCCTTTTCCGTTTGTACGTGTCCATAAGTCGCACATCATCAACATCAACGCTGTGAAATCCTATCATAAAGGGACAGGCGGTTATGTGACGCTGGAAGACGGTTCGGAAATCGAAATTTCACCAAGCTACAAAGAAGAATTTCTAAAAGCTTTTAAATAGCTAAAAATCAAATTCCTCATCAATAGCCATAGAATCTACAGCGGTAGAATCTGGCGCTTTTATTCTTAAGAAAGAACGGGCCGGACCTGTAATTTCTACAGGGAAGTGCTTCTGGAGCGTATCGTCTTGCGTCAGCAGTCCGCGGCGAATCATCAAGCTGGTCATGTATTCGTTTCGCTTTTCGGCAAAAGATTTTAACTTTCCTTGGTTGTTAAATTGCCACATAAATCCTCGTGGCCTTGGAACGATGCTTGCCAAAAACAAGGATTCGTTCAAGTTCAGTTGCGACGGATGTTTTCCAAAATAAAAATAAGCCGCTTCTCCGATTCCATATACATTCGGTCCCCATTCGATAATGTTGAAATAAACTTCCAGCATTCTTTCTTTGCTGGCAATTCGATTGTTTTCCAAGATATACACCAACAGAATTTCTTCCAGCTTGCGCGAAAGCGTTTTTTCTCTTGTCAAGAAAACATTTTTAATCAGCTGCATGCTGATGGTACTAGCACCGCGTGAAAAACGTTTGGTCTTGATATTTTTGATAATCGACTGCTTGAATGCTTCATTGATAAAACCGCGATGTGAGAAAAAGGACGGATCTTCCGAAGTCAGCACTGCTTTTCGGATATAAGGCGAAATCTGGTCCAAAGGTGTGTAGTTTGGATTTGACATTCCAACTTCTATCTGTCGCTGACGGACTCCATTTATGATAGCACGATAGGCGAAATCGCTATTCAACTTGTTGAGGTTGGCTTCGCCGTATTTGGTGATTTTCAAATCTTCTTTTTTCAGCTGGCTGTCAAAAACCAATTCTCTTGGCTTGTTTTTGTTGTACAGGAATTCTAGGTTGTAACTGAAGTTTCCTTCGGCTTCCATGCCTTCAAAATTAGTAAAAAGTCCTTCGGGAAGCGAAACGATAAAATCCTGCGCTTTCATTTTCGGAATTTTCACTTTCAAGGCATAAATCTGATTTTTGTCTTCTTTTACTTTCTGATAAAAAACATACGGCGTGAATTTCATCTTGTTCAGCGTAACCGAAGAAGTGCTGTCAATCGCTATAAAATCTTCTCCAAAAAGCAGATTGTAATTGAAATTTGCCTTTTTAATAACAACATCCTTATTGGCAATTTTTGGATGATTTACGGTAAAGTTTGCGATAGAAGTAAAGCCGTCAATATGCAATTCGTCCCCGTCCATTTCGATATTAGAAACATTAAGGCGAATCGAATCGAAGCCCGCTTTCATGTTGAAACGTTCATCGACATAAGGAATTCGAATTTTGCCCGTGTCTACATTAAAAAATCGCAAGTCTGTTTTTTTATTTCTAGGATCGGCAAAACCCTTGATTTTCCAGTTCTGCTTAAAATTATCTGCCGTGACGCCGATAGTCGTTTCTAGTTCTTTGTCTTCCAGATGTAGTTTTTTCAAATCTAGTTTTACCTTTCTGCCCATGTCGTCCATTCGAAGTGAAATGTTTTCCAGATTCATGTCGGTGGGAATCAGATTCAAGGCTTGGTTTAAGAGTCGGTAGGCTTTTTCGGCATAATTTGTCTCTACATTAGTGGTGTCTTCGTTGGATTTACGTTTCAAGAAAGCGTCGAAATTGCGGCCTTTTTCGTTTTTGACCAGCTGAACAAAACCATTTTTGACATGGAGCGTTCCTAATTGCACATCGCCAGTCAGTAGGCGCCAGAAGTTGATATTGGTCTTGATGCTTTCAACATTCAGCAAAGTGTCCGCGTTTTTCGGAACCAGAAGTACATTCTCTAGAGCAACTCCCGAAAAACCTTCGAACGATGCTTTTTTAATGGAAAAATTGCTGTCGTAATCTCGTTCCATCTTGTCAGAAACTTTTGCGACAGCTTTTTGCAGTATGGAATTTCTAAAAATAAAAAATGTGCCTATGGAAAGCACAAAAAGCACGCCTATGATTTTTGCAGCGAGGATTGCTTTTTGTTTTCTGGATCTCATTGAGGATTTGTGGTTGGTTTAAAAAACAAATATAACGATTAATGGAAAACCAATAGTTAAATAGCGGTAATTAACAGCATTCCTCACTACTACGCTAGCCAAATAATTCGCTTACTACATCTTCGATTTTTGAAACTAGACGGATTTTTATAAACGTATTTTTGAGCGTAATCTTATTGTATTTTGAAACGAAAATGGTAGAAAAGCCTAATTTTTCTGCTTCTTGGATTCTTTGGTCGACACGATTGACGGGACGAATTTCTCCTGAAAGTCCTACTTCGCCAGCAAAGCAGAAATCTTTTCCGACAGGAATATCTTCATTGGAAGAAAGAATCGCGGCCACGACAGCCAAGTCAATAGCAGGATCATCTACAGAAATACCTCCGGTAACGTTCAAGAAAACATCTTTGGCGCCTAAGCGGAAGCCAGCTCTTTTTTCCAATACGGCCAAAATCATGTTCAATCGCTTGGCATTGTAGCCTGTGGTGCTTCGTTGTGGCGTTCCATAAACGGCGGTGCTGACTAGCGCTTGAATTTCAATCATCAATGGACGCATGCCTTCAAGCGTTGTTGCAATTGCAGTTCCCGAAAGCTCTTCTTCTTTATGAGAAATCAAGATTTCAGACGGATTTGAGACTTCTCTCAAGCCAGAGCCTTGCATTTCGTAGATTCCTAATTCTGCCGTAGAACCGAAACGGTTTTTTAGCGAACGCAAGATTCTGTAGATATGATTCCTGTCGCCTTCAAACTGCAAGACAGTATCGACCATATGTTCTAAGATTTTTGGTCCCGCAATGTTTCCGTCTTTCGTAATGTGTCCGATCAAGATGACCGGAATATTGGTTTCTTTGGCGAATTTTATCAGTTCGGCAGTGGTTTCCCGAATCTGTGAAATGCTTCCGGCAGAAGACTCAATATAATCGGTATGGAGCGTTTGTATGGAATCGATAATGACGATTTCTGGATCTATGGCTTCAATCTGCTTGAAAATATTTTGCGTTTTTGTTTCGGTAAGGATATAGCAGTTGTCGCTTAACGGATTGATTCTTTCGGCACGCATTTTTATTTGCTTCTGGCTTTCTTCGCCGGAAACGTACAATGTTCGATAAGGTAATTTTAGAGAAATTTGCAAAAGCAACGTACTTTTTCCAATTCCAGGTTCGCCTCCTAAAAGAATTAAAGAACCAGGAACAATACCGCCACCTAGAACACGGTTTAATTCTCCGTCTCTAGTGTCCATGCGGACTTCTTCGGTGCTGTCGATTTCATGGATTTTTAACGGCTTCGTGACTCTTTTTGAATCAGGCGAAGGCGTGCTTTTCCAATCTTTCTTGTCTTCTTTTTGGATTATTTCTTCGGCAATCGTATTCCATTCCTTGCAGGAATTGCATTGGCCTTGCCACTTCGAATATTGGGCGCCACAGTTTTGGCAGAAAAAAGTCGTTTTTATTTTTGACATATATTTATTTGCTCTTCATTTCATCTGCTTTTTCAAGCATCATGTCTTTTGTCAAGTCGCCAATTTCATTTTTTGTGTAAGCGTTTTGGTACGATTTGAAAGCACGTTTGAAATCTCCAGTGTGCTCATACATCATGCCCATCTCATAATCGGCAAGCATTGCTTTAGGGTAGCTTTTTCTAGCCATGGCAGATAATTTTTCAAACTCAGCATACGCCTTATTTTTTAGAATAGCGGCTTCAATTGCCTTAAAGTCATTAACACGAATCGGCATCTTTATTCCTAAAGATTTTTCGATGATTTCATATTTATTAGCCAAATAATCAGCGTAACCGCTTGGAAGCGTTGCAATTTTTTCTTGGAATTCTACAGTAGAAATAGGTTGGTAGGCAGAGAATATCTGGTACAGCGCATTTGGAACTGCAGGAAGCACTAAAGAATAATGTGTAGCATTTTTGAATTCGTCAAAGCGATAATTGACGTTCGGGTTGCTCATCTTTCTGATGTTTTCATCAAGTTCTTTGATTTTTTTTTGCATTTTTTTTAAATCGCCATCGGCTGTTGCTTGATAATAGAAAATCGGCTGTTTGAATGTAGCAAGGCGTTCCGCAATTCGGGTTTCCATTTCTGGAGCAAATTCAGGGCTTAATGAAATATAGGCATTAAAAACAGGCTGGTCTTTGTAAAGATAAAAATTCAAAAATCCAGCGGTAGTGTCATGTCCGGCAATAACCCTGAAAGGAGCGATCCTGTATTTTTTTTCTAATGCAGGAATCAATTCAGAGCCAATAAATTCGTAGAAACGGGAACCGCCTTCTTCTGGCAATCCAGTTTCTTTATCGAATTGACTGTCGTTGAAACGTTCGCCGTTTTTATTTTGGCTGATTCCGACGATGATTACCGGCGGCAGATCGTCCCAATAATTAGCATAGGACAAAGCACCTGAGAAGGCATCAAAAAGATATTCTCCATCGAGGAGTATTAGGAGCGGAAATTTTCTATCAGGTTCTTTTTCATAAGCAGGCGGAAGGGAAATCATGATCTGGCGCGTGCCGTTTAGTTTTTCGGATTTTACTTCTTCAACACTTTTTTGGGCGAATAAGCTAAAAGAAAAAATGCAAAAAGCAGCAGTTATGAAGTTTTTCATTGCGAGGGTTTTTGGTTAGTTAGCATAGAGACAAGAGGTCTCTAAATAGGAAAGCAAGATAATAATTTATTTTTTCCTATTGAGGATCGGCAAAAGCAAAAACGAAAGTCCGCCTAAAATAATTATTTGCACGGTTTGTGACGTCCAGATAATCCAGCCGAAAGCAGTTCCCGCTTCTTTTGGGATTCCGTATAGCGCTAAAATTCCAGCAATTAGCACAGGAAAAACGCCAAAGCCTCCGTTTGAGAAAGAAATGGCCAAGCTTCCGATTACGAAAGCGGTTACCACAACGCCAAAACTGATGTCGCTTGTTTCTTGTAAAGCAAAAATAGCGGTATAGAAAGTCAATACATACCCAATCCAGATGATAGCGGTATAAAACAGAAAGGACCATTTTTTTTCCATTCTCCAAACGCTCAAGAGACCTTCTGTCAATCCAGAAATTTTTCCTTTGATTATCAGGATCCATTTGGATTTTGAGTAGACAAAAAGAAGAATGGCGGAAAGGAAAATCACAAAAGCCACAATTCCGTAAATCAATAATTTTTCTACAGGAATCGTATTTAAAAGGAAGGTTTTTAAGACTTCAAACTGCAATAAGACGGCCGTCGCGATGAATAACAAAAGGATAATGAAATCGACAACTCTTTCGGCAATAATGCTTCCGAAAGCCTTGTCAAAGGGAATGTCTTCGTATTTTTTTAATACCAAAGCTCTGGAAACTTCTCCTGATCTTGGTATCGTCATGTTCATAAAGTAAGCAATCCAAACGGCCATGAAATTATTCTTGAACGGAGAATGGTATCCCATGTGTTCTAGCATAAATCTCCAGCGATAGGCTCTGGCAGCATGGCTAATGAATCCGAAAATCAGGGCGATAAAAATATAAGTGTAATCGGCATTTCGGAAGTAGCTCTTCATTTCCTCCAATTGTTCGGGAGTAAATGAATTATAGGTATATATAGTCAAAAAAACTCCCAATAGAATTGGGAGCAGGATGGATAGTATTTTGCTGATTTTTTTCTTCAAAAGACTTTTAGGTTAAGGAGTTATCCTTTTCATTAGGGAAAACAAGCGTCGGTTTGAAAGTCTTGGCTTCTTCAAAATCTAAAATTCCGTAGGAAATGATGATGATGATGTCGCCTTTTTGTACCATTCTCGCCGCAGGGCCATTTAGGGTAATCTCGCCGCTGTTTCTGTTTCCTTTGATCGCGTAAGTTTCTAGTCGCGCGCCATTATTGATGTTTACAATAGAAACTTTTTCTCCTTCAACAATATTGGAGGCTTCCATCAACGCTTCGTCGATCGTGATACTTCCAATGTAGTTTAAATCTGCTCCAGTTACCGTAACACGGTGAATCTTGGACTTAACAACTTGAATTTGCATGGTGCAAAGGTAATTATTTTTTAATTTAATGAAATATTATCTATCAAGCGGATACTGTTAATAAAAACAGCGATGAAAGCGCGGTATTTTTTACTGTTATTTTTTTCTTGTATCGGTAGTAATTGGTCTTCGTCTGCAATCTGAAAATACTCCAGCTTGAACTCTGGATTTTTTTTAAAAACGCTTTCAACCCAGCTGGTAACTTCTTTTGCACTTTCCGTGCCAAACTTTTCTTTGGCAGTTTTTAAGGTCTTGTATATCAGGGAAGCATCTTCTCTTTGTTGTGCAGAAAGCCTTTCATTTCGAGAGCTCATGGCTAGTCCGTTTTGTTCTCTGAATATAGGGCAACCTATAACATTCACGGGCATTTGATGCTTTTCGACCATTTTTTTTACGATCTGCAGTTGCTGAAAATCTTTTTCTCCAAAATAGGCATTGGTAGGATGTACGATTTCAAAAAGGCGCTTGACAATTGTGCCGACACCGTCAAAATGTCCTGGTCGGTGTTCGCCTTCCATCTGGTTTTCTAATCCGTCGAAATTGAAAGAGGCAGATACGGTATTCCCGTTGTAGATATCCTCAACGCTAGGAGCAAAAACCAAAACCTCTTTGCTGACGTTTTCGATTTTTTGAGTGTCTTTTTCTAAAGTCCTAGGATATTTTTCTAAATCTTCAGCATTATTGAATTGAGTAGGATTTACAAAAATACTGACCACCGTTACTTGGTTTTCGCCAAGTGATTTTTCAATCAGTGACAAGTGTCCTTGGTGCAGTGCGCCCATTGTTGGAACAAACCCGATTGTCGTATTTTCTTTGGCAACCGACTTTAAATGGTTTTTGAGATCTTCTTGTCTGTTGAAAATGAGCATCAGCTTAAGATTAAATTGAGTGCAAACTTACCATTTTTGTTAATAACTGCATAAATTTTTGTAATTTTGCATGTTTTTATATGCAATAAATAAAGTTCAAAACAATATGGAGGATAAGAGGATATTGTATGTATCATCTGAGGTAGTACCTTACTTGGCTGAAAATGAAGTATCTATAATGTCATATGACGTTCCGAAAATGATCAATGATCAAGGGGGGCAGATTAGGATTTTTATGCCACGATATGGAAACATAAATGAAAGAAGGCATCAGCTGCATGAAGTTATACGTCTTTCTGGAATGAATCTGGTGGTAAATGATTTGGACATGCCGCTGATTATTAAGGTAGCTTCTATACCGAAAGAAAGAATCCAGGTTTATTTTATCGATAATGACGAGTATTTCAAGCGCAAAGCTACTTTTACGGACGAAGAAGGAGTTTTGTATCCGGATAACGACGAAAGAGCGATCTTTTTTGCAAAAGGAGTGGTTGAGACGGTAAAAAAACTAAACTGGGTTCCAGATATTATCCACGTTCATGGCTGGCTAGCTGGAATGCTTCCGATTTATATGAAGCACTATTATAAAGATGAGGCTTTGTTTTCTGAAACAAAAATAGTCACATCGGTTTACAGCCAAGGTTTTGAAGGAAACTTGGACATGGAAATGATGAAAAAAGTAGCTTTTGACGGTATTCCAAATGAATCGATCGAGCACTTGGCGGAGCCAAATTATGAAAACATAATCAAGGCTTCTGTTATGCACTCAGACGCTGTCATTATTGCTTCGGATGACCTGTCTCCAAGTTTAACAAAATTTATAGAATCATCGGGAAAACCTTTTTTACCTTTCGCCCCGAAAGATAAGTTTGCAGAAGCTTATACTAATTTCTATAGAAATCAAGTTTTATAAAAAACATTACTAAAAAATATGCTTAATAATTCAATCTTTAAGAAGGTTCTTTTTCTTGTCATAGGCCTTGGATTTCTGCTTTCTTGCGACAGCGAATACAATTCCATAGGTGCGGACATTGTGGATGATAATGATCATTTTGGATTCATAAAAAATGACGCTTCTTCAATTGTTGCATTCAACCAAAAAACAGGCGCTGTCCAAACAAATAATCTTTCTGTAAATCCATTAGGTGTATTTGACAGCGGTATTTTCGGAAAAACTACAGCAAATTTTGTTACGCAAGTAGAGCTAAAAAGCGAAAACCCTAAATTTAGGGATGTACCTTCCTCGGCAAAGATAAAATCAGTAGTCTTGAACATACCTTATTATACTACTTTCCTTAAGACAGAAACTGATGGTAGCAACAAGTATGAGCTTGATTCTGTTTACGGGAACATCGCCAATAAAATAAAACTTGGCGTTTATGAAAACGGCTATTATTTAAGAGATTTTGATCCAAACGGCGGTTTCGTCGATGCGCAGAAATTCTATTCTGACCAAAATGCTGTTTTTAACAGTGTCAAAGGAGCAAGATTAAACGACTCTTCAGATTTAAGCCAGAACGATCAATTTGCTTTCAGTCCGTTAGAACATGTGATCCAGCCAGAAGAAGAAGGCGGTGATATAGTAAGAGAACTTCCGAGCATGAAGCTGAACTTAAACAAAGATTTTTTCTATAATAAATTGATTGCGTCTAGCGGCAACTTGGTAAACAATAACGTTTTTAAAAACCATTTTAAAGGATTGTATTTCCAAGTAGAAGAAATTTCAGGCAGCGCTTTGGCTTTGTTGGATTTTTCAAAAGGAACCATCACCATGACGTATGAAGATAAGAAAATAAAAATCGTAAACGGTGAAGAAGTTGATGATGGTGTTGAAGAAAAAACACTTGTTCTTAACTTAAAAGGAAACACGGTAAGCTTGTTGGATAATGCCTCTACAGGCGCCAGCCAAACGTATGATAATATAGTAGGTAATCCGGTAACAGGAGATCAAAAATTATATTTGAAAGGCGGAAATGGTTCTGTAGCGATGATTGATTTGTTCGGAGGTGGCGAATCTGCTGAATTAGAAGCGCTGAGAACTGAAGCAATTTCGAATAACTGGCTTATCAATGAAGCCAACCTGGTTTTTTATGTTGATCAGCCTACAATGACGAATAATACGGATCCGAATAGGATTTATGTGTATAACGCAAAAGATAACATTCCATTGGTAGATTATCTTTTTGATACGTCAAATGGCGGAGGAAAAACTAAATATTCGAAAGTAACTTTTGGCGGAATTGTCAAGCTGACAGGAAATGCTGACGATACGAATAGAAAAGGAATTCAATATAAGGTCAGAATTACAGAACATATTAAAAGAGTATTGCTTAAAGACTCTACCAATGTAAGATTGGGTGTTTCTGTAACCGAAGATATTGTTAAATCAACTAGCGTGGCATTGCGAACGCCTTCACCGGCTTTCAAAAAAGTGCCTTTCTCTTCAGTAATGAGTCCGCTTGGAACAGTTCTTTTTGGAAGTGCTCCAGTACCATCTAATGAAAACAAGAGATTAAAGCTTGAAATTTATTACACTAAGCCTAACTAATACGATAAAATTATGTGTGGAATCGTTGGATATATTGGTCATAGAGATGCATATCCTATTATCATAAAAGGACTAAAAAGATTAGAATACAGAGGTTACGATAGTGCAGGGATTATGCTATATGATGGCGAGTCCATGAAAGTATCGAAGACAAAAGGAAAAGTGTCTGACCTTGAAGAAAAAGCAAAAGAAATTTCCACAAACGGAAATATCGGAATAGGCCATACGCGTTGGGCGACACATGGTGTCCCGAATGATGTGAATTCACATCCGCATCTTTCCAATTCAGGAGATTTGGCAATCATCCACAACGGAATCATCGAAAATTATGAGCCGTTAAAAAAAGAGCTGATCAAGAGAGGCTATGTTTTCAAATCGGATACCGATACCGAAGTCTTGGTAAATCTTATTGAAGACGTTCAGAAAAAAGACAAACTAAAATTAGGAAAAGCAGTTCAGATTGCCTTGAACCAGGTAGTAGGAGCCTATGCGATAGCTGTTTTTGATGTAAAAAAACCAGACGAAATCGTAGTGGCGCGCTTGGGAAGCCCTTTGGCTATCGGAATAGGGGAAGATGAATTCTTTATCGCTTCTGATGCTTCTCCATTTATCGAATATACTTCCAATGCTATTTATTTGGAAGATGAAGAGATGGCAATTGTTAGAAAAAACAAATCCATCAAAGTAAGAAAAATCAAAGATGATTCTTTGGTAGATCCTTATGTTCAAGAGCTTCAGATGAATCTTGAGCAGATTGAAAAAGGAGGCTACGAGCATTTTATGTTGAAAGAAATCTATGAGCAGCCAAGCGTAATCAAGGATACCTATAGAGGAAGACTTTTGGCCAACAAAGGAATTATCCAGATGGCCGGTATTGAAGATAATCTTGAAAAATTCCTCAATGCAGAAAGAATTATCATTGTGGCTTGTGGAACTTCATGGCATGCTGGTTTAGTTGCAGAGTATATTTTTGAAGAATTTGCAAGAATCCCAGTTGAAGTAGAATATGCCTCAGAATTTAGATACAGAAACCCAATCATCAACCCAAAAGATGTAGTTATCGCTATTTCGCAATCAGGTGAAACGGCAGATACGCTTGCAGCGATTAAGTTGGCGAAAGAAAGAGGAGCTTTTGTCTTTGGAGTATGTAACGTAGTGGGTTCGTCTATTTCGCGCGAGACACATGCAGGTGCTTATACGCACGCTGGTCCAGAAATCGGAGTAGCATCAACAAAAGCATTTACGACTCAAATTACAATTCTGACATTGATATCGCTTCGTTTGGCTAAAGCAAAAGGAACTTTATCTAATTCAGATTTCCACAGATACCTTCAAGAATTAGAGGTTATTCCTGAAAAAGTAGCCGAAGCGCTTGCTACAAATGATATTGCAAAAACTATTGCTTCTATTTATAAAGACGCTCCAAACTGTCTTTATCTAGGAAGAGGTTATAATTTCCCAGTGGCATTAGAAGGCGCGTTAAAACTAAAAGAGATATCATATATCCATGCTGAAGGCTATCCTGCGGCAGAAATGAAACACGGTCCAATTGCCTTGATTGACGAAAAGATGCCAGTTATTGTAATTGCTCCAAAACAAGGGCACTATGATAAAGTTGTCAGCAATATTCAGGAAATTAAATCTAGAAGCGGTAAAATTATCGCTGTGGTAACAAAAGGCGATACGCAAGTAAGAGAATTAGCCGATCATGTTATCGAAATTCCAGATACTGCAGAAGCGCTGACTCCGTTATTGACTACAATTCCGTTGCAGCTATTATCTTACCACATTGCTGTCATGAGAGGATGTAATGTCGACCAGCCTAGGAACTTAGCAAAATCTGTGACTGTAGAATAGACAGTATTTTATAAAAAATATTATTAAAAGCGAGAAATTTTCTCGCTTTTTTTATTGATATCAAATTTATTTGTACTTTGGCTATATAAACTAACAAATTCAAACCATGAGAGTGTATTTTATTATTTTGTCATTGCTATTCTGTGGAGCCACCTTTGCCCAGAATTCAATTTCAGGAGTCGTTACTGATGAAACGAATCAGCCCCTTCCTGGAGTAAGCGTTAAGGTAGTTGGAGAGTCGACATCTACAGTGACAGATGTTGAAGGAAAGTTCCTTCTGAAGCCAACAAAGCAACCCCCGTACAATGTTGAGATTTCAAGCGTTGGTTATGCTACGCAATCGATTGAAGTCAAAACATCAGGACAAAAATTAGAAGTACAGCTTTTAAGCCAAGATATTAATCTTGACGAAATCGTAGTGTCGGCTTCTAGAACACCGGAAAGAATTCTTGAATCTCCCGTGACCATTGAAAGAATGGGAATCAAGGATGTAAAGAACACTTCTTCGGCAACTTTCTATGATGGTTTGGAAAACCTTAAAGAGGTTCACTTCAACACCAGCAGCTTGTCATTCAAATCTATCAATACTAGAGGATTTGCTACGGTGGCTAACACGCGTTTCATGCAGCTGGTTGATGGAATGGACAACTCTTCGCCAGCATTGAATTTTGTTTTAGGAAACTTGATCGGACTTTCTGAGCTGGATGTTCAGAGTGTTGAGTTGCTTCCAGGAGCTTCTTCAGCTTTGTATGGTGCCAATGCCTTCAACGGAATCTTATTTATGAACAGTAGAAGCCCTTTTGACCATGAAGGCATCAGTTTCTATGCAAGATATGGTAAGACCAACCAAAAGCTAGCCGGAACAAATGATTATTATGACTTTGGTATTCGCGTGGCTCACAAATTCTCTGATGTTTTTGCAGCCAAAGCGAATTTTACATATTTAAAAGCGACCGAATGGATTGCTGGTGATGAAAGAAGTATGACCAATGGCGGACTTGGCCATGGAATCAACCAAAACTATGACGGTTTGAATATTTATGGTGATGAGGTGACTACGTTTATTCCAAACGTAGGACAAGTGAGCAGAACAGGTTATTATGAAGAAGATATCAATGATAACTCTATCGAAAGTGTAAAAGCCGATTTCTCTTTGCATTTCAAGCCAATGAAAGATGATTTCGAAGTAATCCTGCAACATAAAGTAGGTATCGGAAGCACCATCTACCAAGGAGCGAACAGATACAGGCTGGAAGACTTTATCATGCAACAAAGCAAAATAGAAATTAAAAACAGAAACTTCTTTGTACGTGCTTACATGACAACTGAAGATGCTGGTAATTCTTATGATATGCGTTTTGCAGCGTGGAATGTTAACAGAGCATGGAAAACTGACCAAGAATGGTTTACAAACTATGCAACAGCTTATCAGCTTTCAAGTGCTGTTATGGGCGCAAATACAACCCAAGCAGCTGGAATTGCAAGACAATTTGCAGACTATAATCAATTGCCTGCTGCGCTTGCTGGCTTGCCGCAATTTGCAGTTCAGCCAACAGGAGGTCCACGATTTATGCCAGGTTCGCCTGAATTCAACAATGCTTTGGCAACAGTTATTCAAAATCCTGACTTGACTAAAGGAGCAAGATTTATTGACCAATCACAATTATACCATGCGGATGCAAACTATAACTTCAAAGAGCTTATTGATATTGCAGAAATCCAAGTAGGTGGATCTTTCAGAAAATATAAGTTAGATTCTCAAGGAACAATCTTTACAGATTTTGACGGACCTATCAAATACGACGAATACGGTATCTATACTCAAGTTCAAAAGAAATTCATGGAAGACAGGTTGAAATTTACAGGATCTATCCGTTATGATAAATCACAAAACTTCGACGGACAGTATTCTCCAAGAATATCATTTGTGTATTCTGCTGGCGAAAGAAAAAATCACAATTTCAGAGTGTCATTCCAAACAGGTTTCAGAAACCCAACCACTCAAGATCAATACATTGGTTTGGATTTAGGGCCATTTGCTTTAGTAGGTTCTGCTGAAGACAACCTTGACCGTTACGTAGAGACGATGAACGTAAGTGTGGCGGGACAAGCTTTAGGAGCTCCAGCTACTGTTACTTTATCAGGAAGAGATGCATACAATTCTGCTGTATATTCTGTACCTTCAGTTCAAGCGTTCTCATTATCTCAAAATCCTGCCGATTTAGAAATCGTGAATATCAAGCTAGTAAAACCGGAACAAGTTAAGGCTTTCGAGGTAGGATATAAATCAGTTACGGAAAATGGAATTGCAGTCGATTTGAATGCGTATTACAACATTTATAATGATTTCATGAGCACTTCTCGTGTAATCAGACCTTATTATGGAGAAGTTGGAGCTGATTTGGCAAATCCAAACGTTCTTTTAGGATTACAAGCTTTATCAAACGGAGACCGTAGAGTATACCAAGTTTACACGAACACGACTGAAGATGTAACTTCTTTCGGATTCGGTGTAGGATTGTCTAAAAAAATCTACAAAGATTTCGAATTCGGAATCAACTACAACCATGCACAATTTGATTTTGACCAAGCAAAAGATCCTTCTTTCATAGCAGGTTTCAATACGCCTAAACATAGAGTGAAAGCATCTCTTGGTAACCAAAATTTGTTCAAGAATTTTGGATTCAACTTTAATGCAAGATGGAGCGACGAATACCTATGGCAGTCTTCTTTTGCCGACGGTATGATTCCAGCAGTAACTGTTTTTGATGCTCAGATGAATTATGCAGTTCCGTCTATGAAATCAGTATTCAAAATAAGCGCATCGAATCTTTTCGGAAACGATTACCTTCAAGTTATCGGAGCAGGAAGAATTGGACAGCAATATCTAGTTTCTTGGATTATCAATCCTTAAATTAAGACTAACGTTATAAAAATAATATTATGATAAAAAATTTCAAATGGTTGCTCTTTGCTTCTTTAAGCTTGAGTATTGCCTGTTCAGATGATGATTCGGAGTCTGCAGAAATTCCGGTATCGCCAGGATCTGCTGATTTTTCAAAATATGTTGCCCTAGGAGATTCATTTGCGGCTGGTTATAGTGATAACGCTCTTTTCAAAAGAGGTCAAGAAAATTCATATCCTAGCTTTTTAGCACAGCAATTCGCATTAGTAGGAGGTGGAGATTTCACCGTGCCTTACATGGTTGATAATGTTGGAGGATTTTCATTAGGCGGAAACCAAGTGCCTCAATTCCCTACAAGGTTGTATTTTAACGGAGTGGGACCTGTAAATGTTTCAGGTGTTTCGGGCACGGCAATAACAGATCAGTTAACAGGAACGTATAACAATATGGGGGTTCCGGGATCGAAAAGCTTCCACCTGACCATAGCTGGATACGGTGCGGCAAATCCTTATTTTGGAAGATTTGATTCCTCAGCAGCAGCTTCTGTTATAGGCGATGCGGTTGCTCAGAATCCGACATTTTTCTCCTTATGGATTGGAGGAAATGATGTCTTGAGCTATGCTATTTCTGGAGGTGTTGGTGTTAATCGCACAGGAAACATGGATCCTTCTACGTATGGTTCTAATGATATCACAGACCCTACGGTTTTTGATAATGTATATAATGGTCTTGTTACAGCTTTGACAGCGAATGGTGCTAAAGGAGTTGTTGCTAATCTTCCTTATATCAATACGCTTCCATATTTCACGACAGTTCCTTACAATCCGGTTCCGCTTGATGCGGCTACTGCAAATCAATTGAATACGCAATTGTTAGGTCCGGTAAAACAAATATTGACGGCTCTTGGGCAAGGAGATCGTTTGACAACTTTAGCAGCAGGAACTTCAAATCCGTTGCTAATCAAAGACGAATCTTTAGTAGACTATTCTGCTCAAATCACGGGCGCTTTAATTGGTGCTGGTGTTCCGGCTCCACAGGCAGGCCTAATGGGCAGCTTGTACGGACAAGCACGACATGCCAAAAAATTAGCCAACGGAAGCTTTGTAGATTACATCTTATTGCCAACGCGTACAATTATCGGAACGCCACAAGCAGGAGTTCCAACTCCTTTTAATACAATTGGAGTTACCTATCCACTGCAAGATGGTTCTGTGTTGACGAATGCTGAAGTAGGAGAAGTAAGAGTAGCTACTGATGCTTACAATATTACGATCCAAAACGCAGCAAATGCAAAAGGCTTGGCATTGGTAGATACAAAAGCAATAATGAGCCAGTTGTTGAACGGAGGAATCCGTTTCGGCAACCACCATTTAACGGCTACTTATGTGACCGGTGGTGCTTTCTCTCTAGATGGTATCCATCCTTCAGCAAGAGGTTATGCTTTTATAGCGAATGAATTCCTAAAATCAATAAGCGCGACCTATGGTTCTTCTATGCCCGCTATTAATATAGGAAACTACCCGATCCAATATCCACAATCTTTAAATTAAGATTATACTCATAAAAAAAGCCATTATGTGAAAGCATAATGGCTTTTTTTGTTTTTAATAATTCTGCATACTTATTGTCTTGCTGCTCATTAAACAGACAATCCTATATTTTTTTCGTATTTTTTTATAAAAACATTATTAAATTTTCATTTTTAAAACTATCTTTGCGCTCTGAAAAAAGAGGTGTTTTTCATAAACCTAAATAGCTATTTAATAAATACATAAGTAATGTCAAAAGTAATAGGAAAAGTTGCTCAAATCATTGGTCCAGTAGTTGACGTAGTTTTCAACGGTAAGGATGTTGAACTTCCAAAAATTTATGATTCATTAGAAATCACTAAAAAAGACGGTACATTATTAGTACTTGAAGTACAATCTCACATTGGAGAAAACACTGTTCGTACAATCTCAATGGACTCTACAGATGGTTTAAGCAGAGGCTATGAAGTTGTTGGTACAGGAAACCCAATCAAAATGCCAATCGGTCCAGATGTTTACGGTCGTTTATTCAACGTAATCGGAGATGCTATCGATGGTTTGGGAGATTTGCCAAAAACTGGTGAAAACGGATTGTCTATTCACCGTCAAGCACCAAAATTCGAAGATTTATCTACATCTTCTGAAGTTTTATTCACAGGTATCAAAGTAATCGATTTGATCGAGCCTTATGCAAAAGGAGGAAAAATTGGATTATTCGGTGGTGCTGGTGTTGGTAAAACAGTATTGATTCAGGAGTTGATTAACAATATTGCAAAAGGTCACGGTGGTCTTTCTGTATTCGCAGGAGTAGGTGAAAGAACACGTGAAGGAAATGACTTGCTTCGTGAGATGTTAGAGTCAGGAATTATCAAATACGGAGAAGAATTCATGCACTCTATGGAAAATGGAGGATGGGATTTGTCTAAAGTTGATAAATTAGGAATGAGAGAGTCTAAAGCTACTTTCGTTTTCGGTCAGATGAATGAGCCACCAGGAGCTCGTGCTCGTGTAGCACTTTCTGGACTTTCTATCGCTGAATACTTCCGTGATGGAGCGGGTTCTGATCAAGGAAAAGACGTTCTTTTCTTCGTTGATAACATCTTCCGTTTTACACAAGCTGGTTCTGAGGTGTCTGCACTTTTAGGACGTATGCCATCTGCGGTAGGTTACCAACCAACATTAGCAACAGAAATGGGTGCGATGCAAGAGCGTATCACATCAACAAATAAAGGATCTATTACATCGGTACAGGCGGTTTACGTTCCTGCGGATGACTTAACGGATCCAGCACCGGCAACAACATTTGCTCACTTAGATGCAACAACAGTATTGTCTCGTAAAATTGCTGAGTTGGGTATCTATCCTGCAGTAGATCCATTGGATTCTACTTCAAGAATCTTGACACCGCATATCTTAGGTGATGAGCACTACAACTGTGCACAAAGAGTAAAAGAAATTCTTCAAAAATACAAACAATTACAAGATATCATCGCGATTCTTGGTATGGAAGAGCTTTCTGAAGAAGATAAACTATCAGTTTCTAGAGCTCGTCGTGTACAACGTTTCTTGTCTCAGCCATTCCACGTAGCAGAGCAGTTTACAGGTATTCCTGGAGTTTTGGTTGATATTAAAGATACTATCAAAGGATTCAACATGATCATTGATGGAGAATTAGACCACCTTCCAGAAGCGGCTTTCAACTTGAAAGGAACTATCGAAGATGCTATCGAAGCTGGACAAAAAATGTTAGCTGAAGCTTAATATTTAATAGCTTTAAGCCTAAAGCTTAAAGCCTAAAGCAAAAAAAAATGTATTTAGAAATTATATCGCCAGAAGCAAAATTATTTTCAGGACCTGTAACTTCGGTTACTGTTCCAGGAATTGACGGAGAATTCCAAATGCTGAACCATCACGCCGCAATTATTTCCATCTTGGCAAAAGGGGATATCAAGATTGCTGCTGACAGCTTTACTTTTCCAAAAGAAGCAGAAGGCAAGTTCTTTTTAGGAGATGACAAAAAATATCATTTGCCTATCGAATCGGGAACTTTAGAAATGAACGACAATAAAATCAACATTCTAGTAGAGTAGTCTGATTTTATTCCAATAAAAAAAGCCTAGCAGTAATGCTGGGCTTTTTTATTTTGTATTAGAAAAGCCTTCTTCCAAACAAAAACAAAAGTTGCTTACATTTGCCCATATGAAACGATTTCCACCCTCTTTATCACACAAAATCGAGCAGCGAGTACAAAGCAATTCGTTTAGGATATTGCCAGAACCAAACGATTTAGTTGATTTTGCCTCAAATGATTATTTAGGATTCTCAAAATCAGAGGCCATCTTTAATCAGACGCATCAATACCTTTTGAATCATGGAATAATCAAAAACGGCGCTACAGGTTCTCGTCTCTTATCTGGAAATCATATCGTTTACAAAGAATCTGAAGAATATATTGCCCAATTCCATGAAGCAGAAACAGCGCTCCTGTTTAATTCTGGATACGATGCCAATGTCGGCTTTTTTAGTGCTGTGCCGCAACGCAACGATATTATCTTGTATGACGAATACAGCCATGCTTCCATCCGTGATGGCATTCGGCTTTCTAATGCGAAATCCTTTAAATTCCAGCATAACGATCTAGAAGATTTAGAAGCCTTGGTTTTTAAATACAAATCCGAAAAATCCGAAATTTATATTGTCACGGAATCTGTTTTTTCTATGGACGGCGATTCGCCTGATCTCGAAAAGCTCGCTGCACTATCAGAAAATAATGGCTGTTATTTGGTTATTGATGAAGCTCATGCCTTAGGCGTTTTCGGAGAAAAAGGACAAGGACTCATTCAGGATCTCAACCTACAAGACAAAGTTTTTGCCAGACTTATGACTTTCGGAAAAGGATTGGGCTGCCATGGCGCCGCCATTTTAGGGACACAGGATTTGAAAGACTATCTTGTCAACTTTGCCAGAAGTTTTATTTATACGACAGCTCTATCGCCGCATTCTGTTGCAGGGATTTTAATCGCCTATAAAAATCTAGAAGCCCAGAAATCAGAAATCCAAAATCTGAAAGAAAACATTCTTCATTTCAATCAAGAAAAACAGCGGATAGGATTAAAGCAAATCTTTGTCCGGAATAAATCAGCGATCCAATCCGCTATACTGCCCGGTAATGAAAAAGTAAAAGCAATTGCTAAAAAACTGCAAGAAAATGGATTTGACGTAAAGGCAATCCTTTCGCCGACAGTTCCAGAAAATCAAGAACGACTGCGTTTCTGCCTGCATAGTTTTAATTCCAAAGAAGAAATCACCAATGTTTTAGAAATGCTTGCTAGGTTTTTATTCTAGGCCTTCGAGGCTTGAACCAATGCGTATCCTCTTCACCGAACAAATAAGCGTAGGGCTCCGTATCGGGACTCAATTCAAATAGCTTTTTCAAGATCGCAATTGTCGGGATGATTAAGATCATTCCTACTACTCCCCAAATGGCACCTCCGATCAATAATCCTAAAAAGGTAACGAAAGCATTCAGGTTTACATTCGCTCCCGTAATTTTTGGTGTCAGAAAACTGCTTTCCATAAACTGAATCAGCGTAAAGGCGACGACTACCGCAAGAGGATAGAACAGACTGTCTTTGGTCAGCAAAGCAAAAGTAAAAGGCATCAGCGCCCCTACAAAAGGACCTACATACGGAATGATGTTCAAAAGTCCGGCAATCATGCCAAAAAAGATAGCATGCTTGATTCCCAAAGCAAACAATACGGCCGTATTCACGATTCCTAAAATAATCATTACTTTTCCGGCCCCGATAATATAAGCATGAACAATCCTTCGGATCGAAACCATATGTTCTATAAGCACTTTATTTCGTTGTTTTTCGAATACTTTCGTGACAAAAACAGCCAGATGATCTCTATAGATCAATAAGAAAAAGATAAAAACAGGCAGAAGGATAATGTTAGATAACGTACCGATTGTCGTAAAAAGCATTTCAGAGATATTCGTATTTCCTGATTGAATGAGCGCCATTATTTTCTTTATTTCAAAACCATTTCCCATACCTATATCAAGCCCTATGAATTGCTCGATGCTCGTATTTATTTTTATGGCAAACTTGTTCAGGCTTTCTTCCATATTCATCTCCACATCGTTTGTGAAGGTCTGCAGCTGCGTGACAATAAAGTATATGAGCCCCAGCGTCAGCAAAATAATAATAAGAAGCGCAATAAAAGCACTCAATGATCTTGGGATTTTCCATTGTTCTAAGCGATTGCAGAAAGAAGTCATCAGCATAGCGATATAACCCGAAACAAGCAGAGGGACTAATATTGCCTTAGCCATGATCATAAAAAAGATGATAATGATAATAAGCAATGAGATATAAACGGCCTTCATGTAAGATGGTACTTTTGCTATTGTCATTTGGTCTAGAGTGTTAAATTAAAGGGATGGTTCTATCAAATTTAGCAATTAAAACAACGGTTACGTTCAAAGACTACAATAAAATCTTACGAAATTCACATGTTTTTAAGCGTTAGGGCAGTATTCATGAGACTTCCATAAAAATTATAATTCAACGGCTCCTGCAGTATCAATTCCAAATCGTACCTTTGAAATATTCAATCTGCAGAGTATACAAACATGAAAATTTTCATTACAGGAATAGGAACTGATGTAGGGAAAACAATTGCTTCAGCGATTATTACCGAAAGCCTTGAGGCTGATTACTGGAAACCCATCCAAGCTGGTGATGCCGACAATTCCGACAGCCATAAAATAGCATCGCTGCTTTCTAATCCAAAGACTAAAATCCATCCGAACAGTTACTTGTTGCAAACGCCTGCAAGTCCGCATCTGGCAGCTTCACTTGATGGAATTACGATAGATAGTAAGAAAATAAAAGAACCGAAAACCAAAAACCATCTTGTAATTGAAGGCGCTGGCGGTATTTTCGTGCCTCTCAATGATAAAGATACTATCATCGACTTGATTCAAGACGACTATAAAGTGATTGTAGTTTCCAGACATTATCTGGGAAGCATCAATCATACATTGCTGACGGTTGCTGCCTTGCTAAGCAAGAAATTGGATATTGCAGGAATTGTCTTTAACGGCAACGAAAATAAAGCGACCGAAGAAATCATATTGAGCAAGACCGGATTAAAATGTATAGGAAGAATAGACGACGAGCCGTATTTTGATAAAAATGTGATCCGCGAATATGCCGACCTGTTTGCCGAGAATCTGAAAAGCCTTTAAGAACTAAGAAATAACAACATGACCCTTTCTGAAAGAGACCAAAAACACAACTGGCATCCCTATACACAACATAAACTGGCAAAGCCCGCTATTGCGATTTCAAAAGGCGAAGGCGCTCTGTTATGGGATGAAAACGGAAAAGAATATATTGATGCGATCGCTTCGTGGTGGGTAAATCCGTATGGGCATAGCAATAAATTTATTGCAGATGCCATTTATGCGCAGCTTACTTCCCTAGAACACGTTTTGTTTGGTGGCTTTACGCACGAACCTGCTGTATTGCTTTCAGAAAAATTAATGGAAATCCTGCCAAGCAACCAAAAGAAGCTGTTTTATTCAGACAACGGGTCGACAGCTGTAGAGATTGCATTGAAAGTAGCCCTGCAATATTACTACAACAAAGGAGAGAAACGTACCAAAATCATTGCTTTCGAAAATGCCTTTCACGGCGATACGTTTGCGGCAATGGCGGCCAGCGGAATTTCTTTCTTTACCGAAGCTTTCCGAGGCTCGCTGATTGAAGTGGTGCGTATTCCGGTTCCTACAAAAGGAAAGGAGAAAGAATCTTTTGAAGCTTTAGCACAATTGACCAAGACGAATGAGTTTGCCGCTTTTATTTTTGAACCGCTGGTGCAAGGAGCGGCAGGTATGGTCATGTATGAAACTTTTGCGCTTGACAAGCTTATGGCAATCTGCAAAGAGAATGCTGTCTTTACGATTGCAGACGAAGTCATGACCGGATTTGGAAAGACCGGACAGCATTTTGCCTGTGATTATCTTGAAAACGAACCCGATATGATGTGCCTGTCGAAAGCCTTGACTGGAGGCACGATTCCTATGGCAATCACGACATTTACGCAAGAATTGTTTGAGGGCTTTTATGATGATGATGTCAACAAAGCATTATTCCACGGACATACTTTTACTGCAAACCCAACCGGATGTGCTGCAGCACTTGCCAGCCTGGAACTGCTTCAGACTGTTGAAATGCAAAAGAACATCCAAAGAATACATCAAAACCATCTTCGATTTCAGGAAAAAATCAACAGCCATCCAAGGGTAAAGGAAACCCGAACGCTGGGAGTAATTTTTGCCTTAGAGATACAAAGAGATGCAGCAGAAAGCTACTACGGAGATTTCCGAAACAAGCTCTATGATTTTTTTATTGAAAACGGAATCATCCTCCGCCCGGTTGGAAACATCGTCTATATTTTGCCTCCGTATATCATTTCAGACAAGCAGCTGGAAAAAGTATATGCTGTTGTCGAACAAGCCTTGGAAATAGTTTAAATTTGTTTCGAAAACAATCTTGTAAGGACTCAACTTTTACAAGGTTTTAATGCTTCTATTTTGCTTCAGAAAATTGCCATAACATCTATATCCTCCATTTCGCCCTTAGGGAGTGCCCCAGAACATATTTGGGAGCAGTATCTAAAAGAGGAGACTTTGATTTCTAATACTACTATAGGAGAAACAGCTGCTTTAGCTTCTCGATTGCCCGACAATCTAAAAGATCAGGTCGAAGCCTTGCGGAATTCCGAAAGCAAATACAAGAACCTAGACGATTCTGTCTTATATGCTATTCTTGCTTCCCGAAAGGCGATAGAAAATGCCGGATGGAAAGAGGGAGATGATTTCGGAATCAATATCGGTTCTTCGAGAGGGGCTACCCAGTTATTCGAAAAGCATTTTCAAGAATTTTTAGAAACAGGAAAGACGCATACGCTGGCTTCTCCGACGACTACGTTGGGCAATATCTCATCATGGGTCGCCCACGACTTAAACAGCCAGGGACCAGAAATTTCACATTCCATCACTTGCTCGACTGCTTTGCATGCTTTGCTGAACGGCATTGCATGGCTGCGTTCCGGAATGGCAGCTAAGTTTTTAGTAGGCGGCAGCGAAGCGCCGCTGACTCCTTTTACGATTGCGCAGATGAATGCTTTAAAGATCTATTCCAAAAGCACAGCTCCGTTTCCGTGTCGTGCTTTTGACAGGCAGAAAACTCAAAACTCAATGGTATTGGGAGAAGGAGCTTCTGTGGCTTGTTTAGAGGTAGGCGAAAGCCAAAACGCTTTGGCCTATATTGAAGGAATTGGCTTTGCAACCGAAATTTTAGAACACAGCATTTCTATTTCTGCAGAAGCGCAATGCTTCCAGAAATCTATGAAAATGGCTTTGGGGGAAATAGATTCTAGCGAGATTGATGCTATCGTTATGCATGCGCCGGGAACTATAAAAGGGGATTCGTCGGAACTGAAAGCTATCGAATTGCTGTTCGGCGACAACCTTCCGATGCTGACTACCAACAAATGGAAGATAGGGCATACGTTTGGCGCTTCGGGCATGTTAAATGTAGAGCTGGCCATCTTGATGCTGCAGCATCAGAAATTTATCAAAGTTCCTTTTGCGGAGGCGCAACAAGAACGAAAATCCATCCGCAAGGTATTGATCAATGCTGTCGGTTTTGGCGGCAATGCAGTCAGCATAGTACTGGCAAAATCGTAGGCATAAAAAAAATCCCATAAACAAGATTATTGCTTATGGGATTTGAAGTGAATTAACTAGTCTTAATTCATGATTACTTTTTTAGATACCGTTACATTGTTATCCAAAGTTATTTTTGCTACCACAACTTGAGTTCCTACATTAATTCCTGTAGTTGTGAATTCGTTGCTGTTGATTCCTTTTTTAGTAAAGATTTCTTTTCCAGTCAAGTCAAATACTTGAACGTTGTCGATTGTAAAGTGGTCTGCTTTGATTGCAATCTGACCGCCGTTTTTGTATACTACGATATCATTTGCATCTACAACAGGAGTATCTACACCTAAAGACTCATTAACATAGCGGATTTCAAATCTTGAGTTGAATGTTCCTGCTGCTGTCGTGAATGTATATCTGTCATTCTTGATGTTGTGTACCGTTCCTGTAAGTCTGTCTACTAAGAATACTTTTTGGTCTTCAAACAAACCGTCAACACTTTCGATACCGATGCTGTAATCACCTGCCGCAGCGGCCATGAATCCTAATGGCACTACATCTGTATTGCTGAAAGGCAATGCTCTTCCTTGGATAACCAATTTGTTTGCATCAAGCATAGAGTATAGCGCAGTTCCAGAAGCATACGTCATTCCGTCGTAAGCATCATCAAGGTTGTTTGTAGCTCCGTCGATATAGCCTACCAAAATCTCATTATAAGCACCAGCTGAATTCGTAATGTTCAACCACAATCTGTGTTTTTCGATTGCTGTTGGTTGCTCTTCGCCAGCTTCTTCTTCGCTGCTTTGTGTTACAGGACGTGTTGGGCTGCTCGTTCTTAAGAATTGATCGTTAGTTCCAGTTTGAGCTACTCTCATTGCGTTATTGAAAACGATAGTACCGTTTACTTTTCCTTCAACAAAGAATCCTTGGCCAGAAGCAATGTTTCCTTTGTGTTTGTTTCCAGAATTGTTTCCACAAGTCGTACAGTTGTTTGTTTCTCCAATTCCTGTTGCTCCCGTCGCATTATACGAAATGTAGCTTGCAGGATTGTAGTTGTACACTCCGTTTGCATCTGGAGTAGAGCTTACTGCAATATTATGTGTCCAGAAATAGAATGTTCCTTTAATTACGCCTTTGTTTGCTTCATAAAACTTATCCGCGCTGATAGCTGATGGATATGGATTTCCGATCAAGTTTGATTTTAATGTCGCACCGATCTTGATGTCAAGTGTTTTTTGTCCGTTGTTTGGCGCGCCAGCAAATTGCGTTTGGAAAACAGCAGGAGCTGTAGTTGAATATTGCTGAGGCGCTCTAACGATATAACCTTTTCCAGTCTGCATTTGAGCCGCTCCGTTCATTTCTGTAACCCATCCGTTTCCGGCAGCATTATAGCTTAGGTATTTATCAGCTAATGTGTTTGGAGAAAGATCATGCAATGTCCAGTCTGCAGCAGCAACAGGAGAAGACCAGTACGTAAAGTCATAACGAGTCACAGGAGTCGTGTTTCTTTTTACGATTATCTTTCCACTGTTAGCAGCGTTGTCATTAACTTGAACGATGCTTGCGTTATTTTCTACTACTACATTAGCAGTAGGAGCTACTACTAATTCATTTTTGATGATCAGGTTTACGCCTGAGTTTATTTTCAAGTTTTTGTTTGCGCTAACTGTGCAAGAACAAACCGTTACGCTTTCGCTTAATTGCAAATCGCCGTTGATTACAATTGCAGCACCTTCAGGAGAAGTACTCCAAGAAGTTCCGTTATAGGTTGCATTGACAGCAGTTAAAGATACTTTTACGTTAGCATAACCGCCTACTTCTCTTGTTACTACTTCGATAGTCGAATTGCTGTCAAGAGCAAAGATTCCTACAGATGTTGGAGTAGGGTTTTCACCGCTCCATCCTGCGTTGTAGAAAACAGATGTTCCGTTGATGTATACTCTAGTTTCATCATCCCAATTGTCCATGTTGATTTGGTATTTTCCGCAAGGGAAACCTTTTCTTTTGTGAACCATTGTGAAATCGTCAACTTGAACAGCACATCCTACCCATCCTGAAGAATATGATGGAGAAGTTTCTTTATTCCATCCATTGTTTGCCGTATCTTGTGTGTTTACGCCTAAAGTGTTTTGTACATAGTATCCAGCATAGTAAGATAAAGCGGGAGTCATGCTGCCTGTATTATAACCGTATACGTTCCATGTGTTGTTTCCGAAAGCTGTCGGATCTCCAGAAGGCGTAGTTATTGTTACCGTTGTCGTAGCAGCTGCAGTTGGAGTCGAACATGGCGTTGCATTGATTCTTCTTACCCAGTAGGTTGTTGTAGCCGTTGGAGAAACAGTGATTGAAGCACCAGTTCCAGAAAGTATGTTAGAACCTACAGTTCCAGTTCCCCATTGGTACGTTGATCCTGTACCGCCAGTAGCTGTTAATGTTACCGAACCTCCGCCACATAATGTTGTAGCTCCGCTGATTGATGTTGGAGCTGTTGCTGTTGCAGTAGCTACCGTAATTTGTAATGTGATTCCTGTTGTTGTAAAGTTACATGGAGCAGCACCTACTCTTCTTACCCAGTACGTTGTTGTAGCTGTTGGAGAAACAGTAATTGAAGCCGTAGTTCCAGAGATTACGTTTGAACCTACAACAGTTCCAGTTCCCCACTCGTAGGTACTAGTATTAGCTGAACCACCACCTGCTGTCAAAGTAACAGAATTGCCAGAACAGATTGTATTGTTTGTTGCGTTTGAAGTTAACGTTGTTGGAGCTGTTGGAGAGTTCGCACAAGTGTAATCAAAAGACACTTGAGAATCTGCACCTCTTTCGTAATATTCCAAAACAAAAGTAACATTCGTAGTAGAAGCAAACGTTTTTGTTGTTGATCCTGTTGTATATCCGTGATCTGACCAGTCGCTGATTGAATATCCAGATTCGCCGTTAATTTTTAATCTATAACCGTCGTCACCACCCACTGTAAAAGTATATGTACCTGCTGGGAAGCTTTTGGTCATTTTATAAGAAGTATAGAAATTGTCTGTTGGCTGTTGGCAAAGAACAGTTGTTAGTCCAGATACCGCACCGCTACCTACATTTCTGTTGAATGTTGCATTTTCTGTAACATACCCTAAATACGTTGTAGCTGCTGGTGTTCCAGAATAAGAATACACATAACCTCTCCAGAAATCAGTTGGCGAAAGCGCAGGGTTTCCTTGTGGTGTACAAGCTGTAGTAACTGTTCCTGTAATTATTGGTCCAGAAGCATTGTGAGATGCTGGCGCACTATCGTTGTAACCGTGTCTGATTCTGATTCTAGGTCCAGACCATCCGTTTGTTCTTCCGTAAAATGTTATTCTGATGTATATTGTCTCATTAGCTAATACGCTGATACCCGTTAAAGGAACTGATACGCTGTTGAAGTTGGTATTGCTAGTGTTTAAGTTAGTGTTAGTATAAAGCACTGTTCCGTTAGAAGGAAAGCTTGCGTCTTTTGAGTAGTACACTTGCATTCTTGAAGGACCGCCATTATCATAATTTTGATATTCAAAATTATATTGGCTTAAGTCAACCTTTTGTCCGCTGTTTGCTGTCATTGATACTTGAATGTATCTTGAGTAGTCAGGAGAAGTACTAGTAGGCCATGAATCTGCATTAAAAGCATTTCCATTGCTTCCCCAGTTGTCAACGAAGAAATTTACGTTAGATGATCCGGTAATGTTTCCAGCTGTAATATTAGAAGCAATTAGATAAGGATTGGCTTGTTTATTTGCTCCATCCCAACGCACTAATGATACTTGTGAGAAACCAAAAACAGGTAGTAATAAAACGAGTAACAATAACAATTTTTTCATAGGTTAAGTGTCTTTATTCTGATAGGGTGAGGCAAATGTATGTCCAGCCTATGCATCAAAAGAAGCTTTTAAGTGCCTATTTTTCAGGTTTTCGATGACGTGTATTTTTTCATCGGCGAAATGCAGAAATCAACGAAAACGTTTTCGTAAAAATTGTAGGAAAAATATGTTTTTTTTAAAAAAAAGGTATAGAAATGGTGTGCTAAGCTCTAGCCCAATTTTTCTAATTCGATCGCTTTTTCATAAATCAGATTGCTTTCAAAACCTTTTCGAAGGAAAAAATCGCAGAACTTTTTGCGCTTTTTTAAGGTATTTTTTTCAGAAATCGTATCCCAGAATTTTTCGGCAGCCAAATCAAAAGTGTCGAAATATTCGTCTTGTATTTCTTTAAGTGCCGTATCGATATTGTATTTGGATATGTGTCTTGATTTCAACTCATTAACGATTCTGATTTTCCCCCAATGTTTGATGCGGTGTTTTCCGCGGGCAAAACTGCAGGCAAAACGCTCTTCGTTCAAGAAATTGTTCTCGATCAGGTGTACAATAACGGAGTCGATTACGGTCTGTGAGGTAGTAAACGTTTTTAGCTTTTGGATAACTTCTTCGTGACAGCGCTCCTGATAGGCACAATAAATTTCTGCCTTTTTGGTGATTTCTTCTAGAGAGAAGCTTTTCTGTTCTGGTTTTTGGCGCATTACGAAATAAGTTTAGCTGGCTATAAAAGTATAAAAAAGGCGCTTTAGAAAAGCATAAAAAACCAAGCAGCAGCTCTTATGTGCTGTTTTGGTTTTTAGGCATTCTAACAAATCCTGTCCAAATTTCACCAAATTTTACCCAAGTCAAAAAAACAGTTACACCAAAAAACCGACCACTTACGCCCGTATTTGACCACTTATTACTTTTCGGTTGCGTTTTTAGCATCGAACTTTTAGTATTGTATTAAGAAAACAGAAGTAACCCGACTTTGGTTTGCTTCGCAAAAAAGAAATCGTAGATGGAGCTATTGATCATAACATACAGAAAAATGAGCATTACAGTCTGTCGATTCAGCGTACATAGAACGGATGTTGTCCTGCAATTACAAAATGTCATGTTGCAAAAAGTTGCCGCAATCAACATCAGGCAGATGCTAGCAACAATTGCAAAATGCAATCTAGCAAAGAGCTTTTGTAATACAACATTAGACAAAAGTAAAACAACAACTATAAAACAGCATGCACAAAAGGTTTTGTATGACTACATCTGGCCAATGTAATATAACAATTGCAAAATGTAATCTAGCAAAAATCTTTTGTAAACAGCGCCAAGCAGATGTAATGCTGCAATTGCAAATAGTAGAGAGCAAAAAGCTTTTTTATGCCGTATCAGGCTGATTTTGTGCTGCATTATAAGAGATCATACGGAGTTTCAGAAATTTTATACTAACATTAAAAATTAATCATTATGACGAAGATTAAAATTATCACATCGTTCAGCAGATATAGTGATGCTGACCTAGAACAAAAGGCAGAACTGATTGTAGACAGCATGACCGGCAATGTCAATTTCGCTAATCCGGTGCCTTCTCTTGCCAAACTGCAGGCGGCCACTACCGCTTTTGATACTGCCATCATCAAGGCCAAAGAAGGCGGCAAGACAGAACAGCTGGCCCGAAATCTCAAAAGAGAAGAGCTGACTGGGCTGTTAGAAAAGCTGGCGCTCTATGTACAGATAGAAGCCGATGGCAACGATGCTGTATTGGCCAGCTCTGGCTTCTCGCTTAGTAAGATTCGTAATGTAGTAGGTACTTTGCCGAAACCGCAAAACTTTGCCCTACATGTAGAAAATGTAGGCAAGATAAAGCTAAGCCTAAAGCCTGTTCGCGGCGCAAAAAGCTACCTGTATGAATACCGCAAAAAGGGCGAAGAAGTATGGGACATTATGGTGTATACCAAAACCACACTCGTGCTTACGGAACTCGAAAGCGGCCAGATGTATGAATTTAGGGTTGCTCCCGTGGGCAGTTCGACCGAAAAGACATATAGCGATGTGCTAAGCAGTTATATTTTATAGTTTAGAGTGGATAGTTGGAAGTGGATAGTGGATAGTTTATAGTGGGGAGTGGGTAGTTTATAGAGGGTTGTTGCTTTGAAGATGTTTTTGGTTTTGTAGGTTGCTTATTCTGTTTTGCAGCTTCTAGTTCACTCCTTTATGACTTTTCAACTTTCAACTTCCAACTATAAACTATCCACTATCCACTTCCAACTATCCACTCCCCACTATCAACTAATTTTTCTATATTTAACAAAAATTTTATACATACGATTATGATACACAACGACATGCCACACAAAAAAATACACCAAGGAAGAAACATCAAGCGCTTTCGCGAAATGTTGGGTATCAAGCAAGAAGCTTTGGCTTTTGAGCTTGGTGACGACTGGAACCAAAAGAAAATATCTTTGCTAGAACAGAAAGAAACCGTAGAAGCCAACATACTTGCGCAGGTCGCTAAAATATTAAAAGTGCCTGTAGAAGCTTTTGAGAATTTTGATGAGGAACAGGCTGTGAATATTATTGCGAATACGTTCGGTGAAAATGCGTTCAATAACTCATTTAACTATGGTACAATGCATGTTCATCCTATTGACAAATTGATTCAACTTCATGAAGAAAAGATTGCTTTGTATGAGCGTATGTTGAAGGAAAAGGATGAGATGATGGTGAGGTTGGAGAAATTGTTGGAGAGGAAATAGACGCTATAAGGGTTGATGGGAAGGTTAAATAAGAAGGAGAGATGAGATAAAAACTTTAAATTTGTAGAATATTAATAAACTTATGAAATTCGAAAATAAAATTGACCTAGGAATTGGAATTTATACAATTTCAGATATAGCAAGCATTCTTCATTTGAAGTATTTCAAAGTTGAACGTTTGTTAAATGAATATTGGGATAAGCGTTTTTCGGATGAGTTAGGGAAAAAATATTCTTGGTCAATCGGAAAGTCAAAAGCGGTTAGTTTTCATACATTAGTTGAATTTTATATTTTCTTTCAATTAAGAGAATCTGGTGTTTCAACTCAACAAATAATTAAAGCGCATAGTGAATTATCTAATATGTATGAAACTGCATTTCCTTTCGCCGTTTCTCAAATTATTGAAAGCATTAGGTGCGTTGGAAAACGAATTGTTTTTGAACTTAAGAGTGGTGATATCGTTGATCTTAATGCTACTAAACAACTTAATCTAAAATTTATACAAGAATTTGCAAAAAAAATAGTTTTTGACAAGAACAATCTTGCAGAAAAATTTTATCCAATGGGTAAAAAAAGCAGTATTGTTGTAAATCCTCATAATCAGTTTGGTCAACCTGTTATTGATAAAACAAATATTTTTCCTGAAACCATTTATAATTTATACAAATCAAAAGAAAGTAAAAAATTTATTGCGGCTTCATATGATTTATCCTTAAAACAGGTAGATGATGCGATTGCTTATTGTAAACCAGCAGCTTAATGACAAACATTTACATTGACGAAAATTTCGCCCCACAGCTTGCTAGAGGATTTGATATTTTTCAGCAACACTTAAATTTGAAAGAAACTTCTCCAATAAAAGTACTTTCAATAAGTGATGTTTTTGGGCGGGGCGCAAAAGATGAGGATTGGATTCCGAAAGCAGGAGAAGAAAATGCAATCATAATAACTCAAGATTTAAAGATATTCAGAACGAGGCATCAAAATGAGCTTTTTAAAGAGCATGGTTTAGGTGTTTTCTTTTTTAAACCTCCGTCGACAGGCTACTCATTTTGGCAAATGTTAGAACAGCTAATAAAGTATTGGCCAGAGATAAAGAAAAAAATGAATGCAAAAAGACCTTTCGCTTTTATCGTTACTCCTCGAGGCATTAAACCTCTATAAATTTACTTTGCTGGATAGGATACTACATCCAGATGGTACGAATTTACAATCTCTGCCCAATTAAGTTAAAATTATCCGCACTTTAAATAGATAAATTGATTTAATGCATATTTGAGTTACCTACAAGCTTAAAGAACGACATAACAGTTAAAAATGACAACAGAAGAATTCGCAAAAAATTTTTATTTAGAGAAGATAAATTTACTCAAATCCTCTTTTGACTTTGAAAGTGAGGGAAGAACTTATGTTTCTACAAAAATTCAAGAATTAAATCTTAACCAAGAGCATACAGAAAAATTAAAGCATATTATTTCATCATTGCTAACAGATACATTTTATACCGTTTTGTTAGGGCTCGATGGTTGTACAAGTATTGGAAAGAGTAATCAGGAAGTTTTTAAAATATATGATGAACAAGAAAATTTAATCTCGGACTGTGGAGAGCTTGAAGCAGAAGCTTTTGAATATTTTCACAATCACAAATTTGAGTTTGACAATTCAGAAGCAGATTTTATAGCAACACTAAACTATTTGCCAACCGAAAAAGGTGGACGAACAACACCTGCTATGTCAAAATATAGACCGCAAATAAAATTTGACATTGACGAAATGCAAACATCTGGACAACAAACTTTTATAGATAGAGAAATCGTCTTTCCTGGAGAAACTATAAATGCCGAAATAAAAATTAGCTCGGTAGAACATTTTGCATACAAATTGACAGAAGGAATAACTTTTGAATTTTTAGAAGGTTCAAAATTAATAGGAACAGGGAAAATTAAACTTATAAAGAACGAAATACTGAGAAAAAACAATAGGTAACAAGGGTTTGCGTCAGGTGGTGAAAGTGCTAAATTCAAGTTTTGTGCTTTATTGAAACCAGAAGATGCGGATTTACAATCATGAAGAAAAAATTGCTTTGTATGAGCGTATGTTAAAGGAAAAAGATGAGATGATGGCGCGGTTGGAGAAGTTGATTGAAGGAAAATAATAATAGCCTTTCGCATATTTAAGAGCTGGCAGAATTGCCACAAAAGAAAACTAAAACAGAAAGTTTAATAAACTAACTATGAAAACAAAATTACTTTTTGCATTTGTCTTTTTAATCTTTTTAGTTGAAAACTCTTTTTCTCAAGCGTATATTCCATTGTTAAACAATTCTTCTTGGAATATTGCTAGTGCTAGTTTTGGAGGCAGCCAAAATTTAGTTATTGGTTCAGGAACAGATGTTGTTATAGGTCCTTATACTTATAAAAAATTTACGGATCCAAGTGTTTATAGCTCTGATAATTACATAAGAGAAGATGTTGCTGCCAAAAGAGTATACAGAAATGTTGGAGGTGTAGATCAATTGCTTTATGACTTTAGCCTGCAAGTTTCTGATAATATAATTTTAAGTGATGGCAAGAATTATACGGTTCAGTCTATTACAAACATAAATGTAAATGGCGGAACAAGAAGAATGTTTTATTTAATCCATTATATTGGAACTTTTCCTGGAAATAGCGAAACTTGGATTGAAGGTGTTGGTAGTAACGGACATCCTTTAAAACCGAAATATGAAATGTTTATGAGTGATCCCTATATCTATTTGACTTGTAGTGCACAAAATGGCATAAATATATATAACCACGGAATAGCTAATGGGCAATCAACACCCACCGATTGTTCTATGTTAAGTACAGAGGACATAAACTATTTCACTCATGAAATTAACTTCTATCCTAATCCTTTCAAAACAGAACTTCTAATAGCCACAAAATCTAATTTTGAAAATGCAACGCTAAAACTATTTAATTCAATCGGACAGTTGGCAAAAGAAGTAAATAATTTATATGGAGAAAATATAATTATTAAAAGAGACAACTTAACTAGTGGGATATATTTTGCTCAACTAATGCAAAACGGAAAACTAATTTCAAATCATAAAATCATAATAGCAGACTAAATAAAACACTCGCAGCCTCAAGAACCTAATGCAATTTATTGGACAAAACAATAGAACCTTTTAAAACAGCAGGCTTATGAAACACTTCTATTTTTTTCTATTATTTCCTTTTTTTGGAATTGCGCAAGCGCCAGTTATTGAGTGGCAAAAATCATTGGGCGGCTCTGGTAATGATTATGCCAACTCTGTCTACCAAACGGCAGACGGAGGTTATATTGTTGCGGGATACACTTCTTCTAATGACGGCGATGTTTCGGGCAATCACGGAGGCGATGATATCTGGGTGGTAAAACTCACTGCAGCAGGTAACAAAGAATGGAGCAAAACGTTTGGCGGCTCTCGCAACGAGGTGGCTTCTTATGTTGTGCAAACAGCAGATTTAGGATATGTTATTGCAGGAACTACCTATTCTAATGACGGAGATGTTACAAGAAACCAAGGCAATAGCGATGCCTGGGTAATAAAGCTTGATAATGCAGGTACTATCCAATGGCAGAAAACATTTGGCGGAGGTCATATTGATGCGGCCACTTCTGTGCAGCAAATGCCAGATGGAGGGTATATTGTGGGATGCTATACGATATCTGAAAATACAGGCGATATTATCGGAAACAACGGAGGGACCGATTGCTGGATCGTAAAGCTGACTTCAACGGGCAGCATAGCCTGGAGCCTGTGTTTAGGGGGACGAAGCGAGGAATTTGCCCGCACTGTGCAACAAACAGCAGATGGAGGTTATGTCATGGGCGGCTATACTATGTCTGTTGACGGCGATGTTTCCGGAAATCACGGCAGTTATGATTATTGGGTGGTGAAACTGGATAATATAGAAGAAGTTCAATGGAAAAAAACATTAGGAGGCACCGGTTCGGATATACTTACTTCTATGGTTCAAACCACAGATGGAGGCTATATTATAGCAGGACATGTCTATTCGCAAGACGGAGATATTGCAGGTTCCGGTTTCCATGGGCCTCTTTTTGATGATTATTGGGTAGTGAAGCTATCCAGCACAGGAGCAATACAGTGGAAGAAAGCCTTAGGAGGCTTCGGTAACGATCTTGCCCAATCGGTCCAGCAGACAGCAGATGGAGGCTACATAGTATTTGGATTTGTAACAAGTAATGATGGCAATGTTTCTGGAAATAACGGATATATGAATTATTGGATCGTAAAACTCAACAGCCAGGGAAGTATCGAGTGGCAAAAAGCATTAGGAGGCAGTGGTCAAGAAGGATTTAACGCTATTCCCGATGCAGTAGATGGCGCGCATTCAATCCAGCAAACAACAGATTTGGGATATATATTTGCAGGATATTCAAAATCGAATGATGGCGATGTTTCCGGAAATCATGGCGGTTTTGATTATTGGGTAGTTAAACTCGCAAATCCTTTGGGGACAGATGATTTTTTATCTAAAAGTGTGAGTGTCTATCCTAATCCCGCTTCAGAACGTGTTTTCGTGCGTACCGGTGCAGCTGCCCACCTATCGGAATTATTGCTTTACGACTTGCTTGGACAGCTTTTGCGCACTACAAAAGAAAATTCAATTTCGGTTTCTGGACTTTCTAAAGGTGTTTATTTTCTTCAAGTAAAGACAGATAAAGGAGAGGTGACTAAAAAGATTATGGTAGAATAAATAGTTGAAGTCTAAATTATAAAAGGAAGGTTTAACAAACTCATTAAAGAAGGCACAAGCGTAGCAAACATATGAAATATTTTCTAGTATTCTTTTTTCTAATATTACTTACTTCTTGCGACGGTGTTCAAGAAGCAAGTGGGATGATTGTTGACTTAGAAACAAAAAAACCTTTAGATAAAGTAGCCATAAAAATAGCAGAAGATGATTTGATATATTCAGATAAGAATGGATATTTTGAACTATTCCGCGTCACGGGCTTTGCTTTTAGCAATAATGATTTGACTGTGATATTATCCAAAGACAACTATGAAACCGATACCATCACGATAAAAAATGGAGACGATAAACTTATCAAAATGAGTAGAGTTGAGTAACATTTTTTCTCTACATAAGTATTTAATCGATGTCCATAGAGGTTGCCAAATGATTATGATTATTGATAATAAGCTAGGGATAGTTACGAGTCATTTGTAAGCAATAACAAAAATCACAAAGCCAAATAGTGAGTTCGAACTCAAAAGTGAAAAGGAATTTTGGTAATTTAGTCCCCGTTGGTAAACATACCGCTCGTGCAAAATGAGCACTACCAACAGACGATAACAAAGAATATAAATCTGACTCTCTATTTTAACTGACTAATGACCCATAACTGTTTAAATTGTAATAAAGTAATAACAGGAAAATTTTGTGACAACTGTAGCCAATCAGCATCTACTCATAGATTTTCGTTAACTCACGTTTTTCAACACGATTTTATTCACGGAATATTTCACTTTGACAAAGGCTTTTTCTATACAATAAAAGAATTATTTACCAGACCCGGACACAGTATCAGAGAATATGTACAAGGAAAAAGAGTAAAGCATTTTAATTATTTTTCAACCATAATTATTCTGATAACCATAGGTTATTTTATGAAAAAATGGGCAAAAGTTGATGCTACTGTTTTATATGACGATAAAAAAACAGTAGAAGGACTTTTAAAAGTACTAAAGGATTATTCAAAAATTACAGTTTTTCTGACCGTACCCATTATTTCTATTGTGAGTTACTTGTTTTTTAGAAAAAGCAAGCAGAATTATACAGAAAACCTAGTCCTCAATATGTATTTGTTATGCGGGACATTAACAATAAGTCTTTTATTAACAACTAGTTTGATTCTTACTGATAACAAAGATTTTCTAATTTCTGTAAACTATCTTGCTGCTGTACTAACCTTTTTATATGTACTGATTTTCTATTATCAGTACTTTTCTGTTTTTGGTTAAAAAAAATACAAATTAATTATTCGAGTTATTATTATTGCAATTTTGTATATATTGACAAAACAAATAATAAACAATATCTTGAACCTAATTGGACTTAAATATTTTCATTAATCTGGATGGCGTGGATTTGCGCTCGTGCTAACAACTACATATAGCCACAAGCAGGTGCTTGTGCAGGAATGTTAAATGCAATATTGATAACATCGTATGAAAATGTACATTATCATAAAAGACACTATTCCAGACAAATTAGTTCCGGTAATAAGCGCGCACGCTTCATTGGCATGTTATAAAAGATTTGAAAACAATGAGGATATGATAAAATGGATCAATGGAGTATTTAAAAAAGTAGTTTGTGTTGTTGATGAAATTGATTTTGACAATTATAAAAACGAGGCCGATTCTGTTTTATTGACGGAATCTTCACTTGACAACAAAGAAGTCTGCTTAGCTTTTTGCCCGAGAGAGGAATATCCCAAAAAATTTAAATACCTAAAAATGTGGACACCTCAAAACAACTAAAAAATGGAAAATCAGGTTTATAATTGGTTGGTGAAAAAAGGAACTATTCGTATTCAAAGAAACGGAGATTGTATTGCGTTGCAATTGGACTACGAGAAGAAAGACTGTTGCCTACTAACGCCTTCTGATACAGACGAAATAATTGAATTGTTAACCAATATTTCAAAACAGATTTGGGAAGACCCTGATTATAAAAGAAAACCCTATACCAATCCGCTTTATAAAAAAAACGGAAACGAATATTACTGGGAAATTGAGACTTCACGGCTTCTATTACACTATAATGAAACGGAAGACGCCGTAGAAATTAAATGTAATGGCAATAGCAGGCTGAATTTAGAAATAAATTATGTGGTAGAGATGATTCAAATTTTGGAACATTTGAATAAATAGAAATTTCCGTTTTCAAACGGCTATGATCATAATAATAAGCATTCGTAAAATTGCTCTTCGCTAGTATAAGCGTCAAAAAGCATAAAAAAAACCAGCTCTCTGCTGGTTTAGCTTGAAATATTCAGGTTTTTATGTGTCCTAACAATAGCCTGTTCGTTTTTATAATCAATCCAGGCTTGTCCTTTCCACTTACGCATCAGGTTGTCAAAATTCCTCATGATAAAGATGTTATACGCCGCTTTCCCCAGATTGGTTATTTTTCTTGGGAAGGCGCGCAGGCTCATAGAGAATCCTGGAGTCATATATTTCATATAATGCCAATAACCTTCGGGCATATAGAGCATTTCGCCATGTTCTAGATTGCAGATCAATCCTTTTGCTTTTTTTAACGCTGGCCATTTTTCTAGATCCGGATTATCGAAGTCGATATCTTCTCTAGAGATTAGAGCATGAGGTACTTTATACAGATAAGGAGTCTGGTCGGGCGCAAAAAGAATGCATTGCTTTTTTCCGTGGAAATGGAAATGCAGAATATTGGAATAATCAATGTCGTAATGGATAAATACTTTGGAGTTTTCTCCCCCGAAAAAGAGCATCGGAAGCTGTTTCACCAGCTTAAGCCCAATGTCAGGCCATTTGAAGTCTGATTTTAGAGAAGGTACTTCTTTCATCAGGTTATAAAGAAAGATCCTGTAGTTGGTCGGCTTAGACTGCAATAAGTCAATATAATCTGCCATTTTCATCTTGGCATGTGCCTCATTGAAGCCGTCTTCGTGGTTTACCGGACGGTCATCATACAGCGGTACCGTTTTTTCTCCGGCAATATGCTTAATATAATTGAGCCTCCATTTTTCGTATGCTGGCCAATCTTCCGTTAGCCTTTCAATGACCAAAGGTTTTTGTTTCTTTACATAATTAGTATAAAAATCTTCTTTTGAGATCGTTTTTACTCGCTCAATTTCTGTCAAATGCAACGGCATACAATAGATGGTTTGAGATAATGGTTTATAACAAAGTTACTAAAGGATTATGAAACTGTAAAGGGCAATGTCTTAAATTTTGGCATAAAAAAATGCCGCAGGCCTAAAAGCGACCTGCAGCATCTTAAAATAGGAACATTGAAAAAATTACCTCTTAATCAATTTATGAGAAAATACTGTTCCGTTTTCTACGGCTACGTTTACGACATAAACGCCATTGCTTAGTTTTGATATGTCTAGGGCAGTGCTCGTGCTTTCTAAAACTTTTTGGCCTGTGATAGAATAGATAGAAGTGCTTTTTATTTCGAATTCATTTCCAGAAACTCCAATGTTCAGGATATCTTTTGCCGGATTTGGATAAATAAAAATCGGATTCTGAGCGATTTCTGGCGTATGCGTTCCTAATGATAGATTCAGTATCGGATATTTGATAACGCCTAAATCGGTTGTGGCCAGATAAGCGTTGATCGTTGTGCCATCAAAGTCAAAATCCATAGAATACGACTGGACATAGTTTAATTGCTGTGATGTTACTGGCGTCCAGGTTGTGCCGTTGTCTACCGTATAATAAATAGAAGCATCAGAAAATTGAGCGCTATGTACAGCTGCCACCATCACGCCATTATTTAGAGGAGAATATTTGATTCTTTTGGCATCAACACCGCTTAAGACTTGTGTCCAGTTTTCGCCGGCATCGGGTGTTGTAAACACCCCTAAGTTGGTTGTTACTGTAAAATGATTTGGATCAAGCGGATTTCTAGCCATATCCCAAATCAAATCGTTGCCTTGGGTGATGGTAAGTCCGTTTATCTTTTCAACCCACGTAACTCCGCCGTCTGTAGATTTAAAGAACTTAGATCCTTTTGCGATGTACATTTCGTTTGAATTGGCTGCAGAAACAGAGATTCCTGTAACGACTCCGTAGCCGAATTCGCTTACTTCTGGAGTTGTGATTTCTTCCGTAACAATATTTTCTAAATCGGTAAAGTTGATTTTGGTAAGATTGCCGCCTTCGCCCGATCTCAATGAAACGTAGATAATATTCGTGTTGCTAGGATCAACAATCAAGTCTTGCATGTCGTCTGCAAAAGCACTCATCAAAGAAGTCGCTGTTGCGCCATAATCAGTGCTTACATTTAGAGTGCTTCCAAAAAAGCCCATTGAGGCATAGGTGAAAACACGACCGGCTACTACAGGATCCGCTATCATATAATTTCTTTTTGGATTAAAAGATGTTGGCGGCTCGATATCATAAATAGAAGTCACTCCTGTTCCTAAGTTTTTGTGTAACCTTCCGCCTTGGGAACCATAAAACAGATGTTTGTTGGCAGCATATTTGGCATGCGTAACGCTTATTACATTATAATATGGCGCTCTGATTTGAGTCAAGGTAGTACCGCCGTCATTAGAGAATTGCGGAAACAAATCGGTAGTAATAGCCACTTGGTTTAGGTTGAATGGATTGTACGAAGCATTCAGTCCGTAATAATAAGATGTAGAGCCTTCAGGATAAAAAGTATTCGTCCATGTCAATCCGCCATCTGTAGATTTCACGATTTCGTTTTCTTCCAGCAAGATGATGTAGTTTGGATTTGTCGGGTGGAATGCGATTTTGGTAATATTATTCAACGTCTGATCAGTCCAAGTAATAGGAAGATTTGTCCAAGTAGTTCCGCCGTCCGTTGAACGATAGACACGTTCGGCATGAATTCCGAAGCCGATACTTGTTCCGATTAGGATGTCATTGCCGTTTTGTGGATTGAAAGTGATTTCGCTGAAGGTAAAGCCAGGCAGTCTTTCGGTCCAAGTGGCGCCGAAATCTTCTGTAATATACAAGCCTCCGTTAATTCCGTTCGGCCCAAGCGATCTTCCCATATAAAATTTAGATTTTGAGATAGGGCTGAAGGCAACATTGTTGATATGCACATCGTCGTGATCTGCACTGAAATAAATCATATTCCATGTCGACCCTACGTTGTTCGTGTGAAAAACTTTTGTTCTTGCCGTAAATCCTTCCGAATAGGAAGTATGTACGATCAAATCAGTACCAGTCGTATCATAGAAAGAATACGACATGATTTGCGCATTATCCATCGGATTCGGGATAGGATAAAAACGGGTAATCGCATTTGTAGCAATATCAAAAAGATAAACTCCGTCTTGCGTGCCGCCATTTATGATTACAAAACTCAATGCCGATTGGCCAAATAGTTTCATATCTGTTATTGTAGCGCTTGGGTCAGGGAAAGCATATTTTACGCTCCAAGTCAATCCGTTATCTATAGAAGTTACGATATGGTTTCCTTGCGTAAGGGCATAGATTCTATTTTCGACGGTCGCATCATACGTCAGGTCTTCTAGTTTTCCGAAATTCGTGGAAGCTTCATAACTGATTTGGGCTTGGCCTGCAAAGCTCCAAAGAAGCAGTAAAGCAATGGTAATTTTTTTCATAATAGACATTTTTTGTTTTTCTAAATTTTCAAAAAAACAAATGCTAAATCAAAAAAATCACGCGGACATAGTGTGACACTCTTTAGGACAAAGTGTGATTTAGTATCCTAAAGCGTTGATAAATAATCGTATAGATGAATATCGTGCGGCAGTTCCATACGGGCAGCAATTCGCTCCTTTCTTTTTCTGCAGGCATCGGCGGTGATGTTCAGCATCGAAGAAATTTCTTTGGTGCTGAGGTTCATGTAGATGTAAGTTATAAAGCGGATATCGTTTGAATTCAGCTTCGGATGCTTTTCTTTTAGGTTGTTTAGGAAAGTTTGGTTGACTTCTTCGAAATGCGTGATAAAGCTGTCCCATTCATCATCTGTCTTGAGATGTTCTTTCAAGGTTTTTATATGATTCACCAAAGCGGGGTCTTTGGAAATTTCAGGAAGTTTTGATAAGGACTGTAGCGTTTCTTCTATAAGTTCATTCCGTCCAGAAAGATAAAGTGCTTTTGCCGAAAGCTTCCGGTTCTTTAGCTCGATTTCGTTCTTTAGGCGTTCTTGCTCGAGCAGGGCGCTGGTTTCTTTTTCCTTGAACATTTTTTCGAGCAAAAGATTGTCGCTTTTTTCTTTTTCAAGTTCCAAAAGCACGATTTGTTCGTTTCTTTCGGCAATCAGTTTTCTCTGTTTGTATTTGATGGATAGATTTCTCAATGCCCAAACGATAAACGCCACGATTATAAAGATGACGGCAATTATCGAATAAAAAAGCTTGCGCTCGTCGGCTATCTTCGATTCGTTTTCGGCTATTTTTTTCTTGTAATTTTCAATCTCAAACTTGACTCTGCTGTTTTCGAAAACTTTTCCGTTTTTGATTTCGTTGAGTTCTCCTTCAGTTTTTATGATGGAATCTCTATAATTTAAAGCGAGTCCGTATTTTTCTTTCTTGAAATTGATATCAGACAAAAGCCTGAAAATATTGATTTTTGTTTCGAGGTTGGGCTTTCTTTCAAAAATTTTATTGGCATAATGGCTCGCCATATCGAGGTTGTTTTCGTTCAGATAGCTTTTGGAAATAATCATCAGCAGGGAAATGCCGATGTCGTTATACTCTAAATCTTTGGTTGTTTTGTAGAGTTCTTCGGCTACGGTTCGCGCCTGTTTTGAATTTCCTTGCAGGTTTTCATTTTCTGCAATCGCTATCCTGGCCAAGATATGAAGTTGCGGCTGTGATTCTAATAAAGGCAGCGCTTCGTTAAAATAGGCTCGGGCTTCCTTTAGGTTGTTTGTTTCGTTGGCGACATTCCCGAGATTCATGGCATAGAGACCGACCTTAAGCTTGTCGTTGTTTTCTTGGGCTATATCATAAGCCTTCTTGAAGTATTCGTTCGCTTTCTCGTAATTTTTTTCTTTAGAATATAAGATGGCAATGTTGTTCAAGACGACCATTTCATATTTAGGCTCCAGATGTTTTACGGCAATCGTATAGCTTTCGAGATAATGATTTAAGGCTTCGCCATAATCGAGCATGGTATAATAGTTGGCGCCGATATTATTTGTCGCGAGAAATAGCTGCTTGTACCATCTGTTTTTGTCGGCAAGATTTTTAGCCTGGGTAAGCAATTCAAGAGACTTGACATGGTCTTTTTTCCACATGTAATTAATTCCGGAAACGATAAGAGAATCGCAATGAGCCTGCGTATTGGCCTGAATTTTAGGCATAAAAAGAAGGCATAGCAAGAACGTGAAATAAGCGGACTTGATTCGGCAGACTTTTTTAGGCATCGGGGAAGATTTTTTATTCAAATATAAGAATAAGTATTGCACAAATGGTTGCGTGGCGGGATAGAGAAAAAGGAATAAAAAAAGCTTTTCCGGTTAGGGAAAAGCTTTTGGTCTTGTTTTGTCTTTTTGATTACGCCTTTTTGCCTGAAGCTTCAAGGTTTCTTTCAATTTTATGCGATGGACGCGTCCATTTCGGTTTTTCTCCTAAAGCTTGGTATTGAGAATCTGCCGCTTCAACAGTTTTAGGTTGCGAAACTTTTGTGAATGGCTTTTGCGGATTCAAGCCGAGCATTTCGAACATTTTCATGTCTTCGTTTACGTCTGGATTTGGAGTTGTCAGCAATTTATCGCCTGCAAAGATAGAATTAGCACCCGCAAAAAAGCACATTGCTTGTCCTTCGCGGCTCATATTGGTTCTTCCTGCAGAAAGTCGCACTTGCGTATTTGGCATTACGATTCTTGTCGTAGCAACCATTCGTATCATTTCCCAGATTTCAACTGGCTTTTCTTCTTCTAGAGGAGTACCTTCAACAGCAACTAGCGCATTGATGGGCACTGATTCTGGCTGTGGACTTAAGGAAGCCAAAGCCACAAGCATTCCGGCTCTGTCTTCAACACTTTCGCCCATTCCGATGATTCCGCCGCTGCATACGGTTACGTTGGTCTTGCGGACGTTTTCGATTGTCTGAAGACGATCTTCGTAGCCGCGCGTTGAGATTACTTCTTTATAATATTCTTCAGAAGTGTCTAGATTGTGATTGTAGGCATACAATCCCGCTTCTGCTAGACGATGTGCTTGGTTTTCGGTAATCATCCCTAACGTACAGCATACTTCCATGTCTAGCTTGTTGATGGTTCGTACCATTTCTAAAACTTGGTCGAATTCTGGGCCGTCTTTGACGTTTCTCCAAGCAGCACCCATACAAACTCTAGAAGAACCGCTAGATTTGGCTCTTAAAGCTTGGGCTTTTACTTGTTGAACGGTCATCAGGTCATTGCCTTCGACTCCGGTATGATAGCGTGCGGCTTGCGGACAATAACCGCAATCTTCCGGACATCCGCCTGTTTTTATAGAAAGGAGAGTAGATACTTGGACCACATTGGGATCGTGGTTTTTTCTATGAACCGATGCGGCTTCAAATAACAAGTCCATCATCGGCTTGTTGTATACCGCGATGATTTCTTCTTTGGTCCAATCGTGTCTTATTGTACTCATAATGGTTAGTCTTATTTGTTTTGCTTCAAAAGTAGGTAATTCCGTTATAAGTTGAAAAATCTTTTCTCTAAAGTTAGAAACATATGATTGTTGATTAAATCAAAAAGGGACTGGCAATTTGCTAGTCCCTTTTTCTTAAAAGTTATATTGTAAGGTTAATCTACATGGTTGATTTTTTCTACTTTGTCTTTCCAATACTGCATCATGGCAAAAGAAACAATCATGGATGCTGCCGATCCTTCTATGAATAATCCGAAACAGAATTGATAGAGTGATGGATCGCCACCGCCGAAGATGTAACTGTCTGCAAAAGTTTCCAGATAGGCATTGCCACCTTTGTATTCGACATAGACCATAAATGCGACCAGTCCTAAAATGAGTCCGACCATGGCGGTCAGGAAACCAGAAAGGAGATTGGTCAGATAGCCGTTTATGCCATCATGATAATTGGACTTTATGGTTTTGTTTACGCCATAAATTACAAAGACAAAATTGACGAGTCTTAGATAAATATGGTCTTTTAGGTCTAGTGCTTCGATGAGCAAGAAGTATAATCCTAGCCCTATAAAAATAATCAGTCCGTTGATGAATAATCTGGAAAATTTCATAATATTCGGTTTTGTAGTTTATACTGTTTTGAATGCTATAAAACGATTTGATTGGAATGCCTCAATTCGATTTATATATTAAAATTACAAATATTATCTGAGTTTTCGCAGGCTATTTATTTTATAATTGAATTTTTAGTAAAATTTTAATAAATTAAGTTTTTTCTGATTAATGAAGAAGTTGATTATTTGACGAGATGACCTTCATTGTCATAGAGGAGGATCCAGTCATTATGTGAGAAGTAATTCCATTCTGCAGATGCCATATCCACATCTGGATTGATAAGTTGCTTATACGGTTTTTGGTTGATCGATACATGGCAGTTCACAAAAACGCTGACATCTTTGCCTTGTGTGGCAAATTCTTTTTTGATTCTTTGTGACAATTGCCAAATAGCATCCGGCTTGTCAGCAACCATTTTAAATTGCTTATCCGTCAATTTTGAATTAATATTATAAGGAATAGGCTGCTTTGTTTTTTTGTCAATAATCTTGAAATTAGAATAGCCCGATCTCGAACGAAGCATCATTCTCCAGCTCAAGCGATGGCCTTCTTCCGTCCAAAGCACATCGCCTTTGATGAACCAGTGACGGATCGGCAAGAGAATCTGGATTAGGAAATAAGGAATAAAAAAATAGAACAGGATGGGTCTACTTTGGTAAATCGGCTTACTTTCTTCAAGTACAGGCTTCTTTTTGAAAAACAACGCTCTTATTTTTTCAGGAGGATAAAAGAATACGGCAAAACTCAGGGCAAAGAACGGAAAGATGCCTATCTGTAAGGTTACGGCATTAAAAAGATGAAAAATCAAGGAAGCGATAAATGCGATGGTTCTTGTTTTTTTCCACAACAGCATCGGAACGATAAGCATGTCGAATGCAATTCCAGAATAGGCAATAAAAAGATAAAACCATTTTTGGTTGAAAATTTCCTGAATAAAAGGATAAGGTGATTTGTTGGTCAAAAGATTTTTGGTGAAAGTCCCGTCTAGCCAGTCAGGATAAAACTTAGATAGGGTAGCAAACAAATAGACAATCGCAATCTGAAGGATCATCACTCCCGAACACCACCAAGGCATACTCAAAGTCTTTATTTCAGGATGCTGTTTTGCATCAATCGAAGCATATCTGTTAGCAGGAAGGAAAATCATTATCAAGCAGACCAAAATAAGCATGTAATAATGATTGTTGTAGGATGTTTTTTGCATCCAATAAGTGATCGTCCACAATAACGTAAAGGCAGAAAGGCTCCATCGGTATTTCCAGCCGAGCATCACGAGGATGCCAAGAACTCCCATAGTGGCAAAATAAAAATACATTCCATAACCCGGAAGCGGCTGCAGCCATTCCATTCCGATATGGCTGAAACTAAATTGTGGCTTGATGAAATTTTCTTTTACCCAGCCGGTAAGAATTGCTCCAAAAGTTTCTGCTGCCAGAAGAAATCCGAAAAAAATCCGAAAAATAATCAACGGAGAATTGTCTATTGGCAGGAAAAGCTTTTTCATTTCAAATCTTTTATAAAATTTCGGGTGATGATTTCGTCATTTTTGATTTCCTCTTTTAAAGCATGGAGAGAGTCGAATTTTTCTTCAGGACGAATTCTATGCAGAATGTGGATTCGGATTTCCTTATCGTATAAATCGCCTTCAAAATCTAAAAAGTAGGTTTCTATGGTTCTTTCTTTTCCGTCAACCGTTGGATTCGTGCCGATGTTCATCATCCCAAAAACTTCTTTCCCGTCAAGATCGCTTTTTACGATATAGACGCCATCAAGAGGAATAAGCTTGTAGTTTTCTTCAATTTTAAGATTCGCAGTAGGAAAGCCGATCGTACGTCCTAACTGCCTTCCCTTAACAACAATTCCGGAAAGAAAATAGTTATAGCCCAGATAATCATTCGCCAATTGAATGTCTCCGCTTGCCAAGGCCTTTCTGATTTTTGTAGAACTTATCGAAACTTCGTCAATTTCTTCTGCAGAAATCTGTTCTACTTCAAAGCCGTATTTTTTTCCGTAAGCAATCAGGTCATGGATGTCGGCAGAACGATTTTTTCCAAAGCGATGGTCATGCCCGATGACTATTTTCTTGATGTTGAATCGGTCTACTAAGATGGTCTTGACAAATTCTTCTGCGCTTAATTGCGAAAAGCTTTGGTCGAAAGGATGGATGATGAGGTTTTCTAAGCCGATGCATTCCAATAACTCTGCTTTTTCTTTGATGGTGTTTAAAAGCTGTATTTCGGAATTGCCTTGGAGTACCATTCGCGGATGCGGAAAGAAAGTCAGTACGAGACTTTCATTATTGCTTTTTTTGGCATCTTGAGTCAGTCGTTCAATTATTTTTTTGTGCCCTAAATGAACGCCGTCAAAAGTGCCTAAGGTCGCGATGGTATGTTTGTCAGGGTTGAAATCCTGTATGTTGTGGAAAATATTCAAAATGGTGGGATTATCTTTTCTGCAAAATTAAGGTATATGGGCAATAAAAAAAACTTCTTGGATAGATTGTTTTTATGGTAAAATTTAGAGTATCTGTGATTTAAGTAGAAAAACTTCCATCCTAAAACTTTATATAGTAAATTTGGGAAAATTTACCCAACACAACCATGAAAAGAATACTACTCTTAACACTGACCTTGCTGACAAGCTTAGGCAGTTTTGCCCAGTCCAAAGATTTATGGGCAATTTCAAACGACGCCAGCACGGCGGTATTTAAAAAAGTGCAGCGATCTTCGCTTCCTTCAGAATTCAAAATTTATAAATTAGACTTAGAAGGACTTAGAGCTAAATTGCAAGATGCTCCTTTGCGCAGCGAGTTTAATGGTGTTTCTGCTACTATAGTCTCGTTTCCGGATCATGAAGGAAAGATGGAAGATTATAGAGTTCTTGAAGCTCCCGTGATGGAGAAAGAACTTCAGGCCATGTATCCTGAAATCCGTTCGTATATCGCCAAAGGCATTAAGAATCCTACAAACATTATTCGATTTAGTGTTTCGCCTGAAAAAGGATTGAGCGCCATGATCCGTTCAGGCAGTAATGGAGTAACTATCATTGATCCGTATACTTCAGACAACAATTTTTATCTGGTTTTTAATAAATCCAAATCGATACGAGGCGGCGAAGCATTTACATGTCTTACCGAAGATGAGGTTATGGATTTGGGAAGAAGTTTTTCTGAAGAAAACCAGTTGTTAGACGCTGATGATAATATGTTAAGAACATTCAGATTGGCACTTTCTGTTAGTGGCGAATATTCTACTTTTCACGGAGGAACGCTAGCAATGGTAAATGCTGCCATGAATGCAACGCTGACAAGAGTCAACGGTGTGTTTGAAAATGATTTCAAGCTTAATATGGTATTGGTTGCTAACAATGATTCAGTTGTTTTTTTAAACGCAGCTACAGATCCATACAATGCGCAGAATACTTGGGCAACTGCATTGAGAAATACGTTAAATGCCAACATAGGTCTTGCTAATTATGATATTGGACATTTGATGAGTGCCATTGGAAATAACGGAAATGCAGGATGTATCGGCTGTGTTTGCAACAGCAATAAAGGAACTGGTTTTACTACCAGTGTCACTCCAACAGGAGATAATTTTGATATTGATTTTGTCGTGCATGAGATGGGGCACCAATTTGGAGCTAATCATACGTATTCTATTGCTATAGAAGGAACAAATGTAAATGTGGAGCCTGGAAGCGGAACGACCATAATGGGCTATGCAGGAATTACAGGTCCTGCTACAGATGTTCAGCCACATAGCGATCCGTATTTTCATGCGGCAAGCATTCAGCAAGTGACAGCCAATATAAAGACAAAAACGTGTCCGACGACAACAATAATCAACAATGCCGTACCAACGGCAAATGCTGGTGCGGACATTCCTCTTCCGATTGGAACGGCATTTTATTTGACAGGTGCTGGTACAGATACGGATTCTGATGGACTGACATATGTTTGGGAACAGATGGATTCTGCAACGGATGAAAGCCAGATGTTTCCAGAAGCTACAAGTGTAGAAGGACCAATGTTTAGGTCGTTTTCTCCATCAGCATCTCCGACTACCTATTTCCCGAGTCTTGAATCTGTTGTTCAAAAAGGGATTCAGCGCGATAAATGGCAAAAAGTCCCAGAAGTTTCTCGTGATTTAACTTTCAGGTTTACGGTTAGAGATAACGAGATTGGCGGAGCGGCAAATAAGAGTGATGATATGGTTGTTTCTTTTGACGATTCCATAGGTCCCTTTAAATTTACATCACAAAACACGGTTGGCCAATCTTGGACATTAGGTTCTTCACAAACTATTACTTGGGCAGTAAACAATACGAATACATTGCCGGGAGCCCAAAATGTTAATATAAAACTTTCTACCGACGGTGGATTGACCTTTCCGGTTATTTTGGCATCAAATGTTCCTAATAACGGTACAGCAACTGTTACAGCTCCGTGGACTTCTGCGCCAAAGTGCAGGTTGCTAATCGAGCCTACAAATAATAAATTTTATGCGGTTAATTCGAAGCCGTTTGCAATAGGATATGATGTTACGACTTCATGCCAGACGTATAGTTTTACGACTCCTTTTGCGATTCCAGATAACGGGAACAGCTATACGATAAGACAGTTAAATGTACCTGTTACGGGAGAAATAGCAGACGTTAAAGTTGCAGTGAATGCTACGCATACTTGGCTTTCAGATTTAAATATTGCCGTAGTGAGCCCAGCAGGAACTGTCGTTACTTTGTTCAACCAAGGCTGCTCCAATAACGGAGTTACAGACAACCTCAATGCTGTATTTGACGAAGATGGAGCTAGCGCTGTTTGTTCGACTACCATTCTTGGAAATGTATTGCCAGAAGATGTTTTGTCTTCTTTCAATGGGCAAAACCCGCAAGGAAACTGGATATTAGGAGTTGTTGATTTAGGCGCTCAAGATACAGGTACCATGAATTCATTTTCAGTTACTATATGTACGCAAACCATGATGTTGGGGACTGATCATTTCGGTCTTGCTGATTTCAAGATTTATCCAAATCCAAACAAAGGAAACTTCAACGTTCAGTTTGATTCTGAATCAGGTAATGAGATCAAGATTAGTGTTCATGATATAAGCGGCAGGCAGATTTTTAATAAATCCTACCAAAATACAGGATTGTTTTCTGAAAAGCTTCAATTGAATAACGTCCAATCTGGAGTTTATCTTGTCAATGTAATCGATGGCGACAGAAAAGAAGTGAAAAAAATAGTCATAGAATAAAAATCTAAATTCAACTAGATAAGAAGGAGGTGCTTTTGAGTATCTCCTTTTTTTATTGTTAAATAATTAGAATATGCGCATAAATGATTAATTTTGGATTATAAACTAAATATATTATGAAACGAATTTTACTCTTAATCGTTTTTGTCTTTGCGTTTTCTGCGGGCTATTCGCAGTCATCGCCGCTTTGGACAAAAACATCAGCACAGAGCCTAGACGCTATGAGAAAAGCGACTAGAACCTCTATGCCGAAAGAATATCAGCTTTATCAGCTTGATTATTCTAAATTGAAAACACAACTTGAGTCTGCCCCTTCTAGGGAAAACACACAGTCTTCTGGTGTGGTGATTGCTTTTCCAAATGCTGAAGGAAAATTGGAAAACTACAGAATTTATGAATCTTCTGTAATGGAGCCAGAATTGGCGGCAAAACATCCTGAAATCCAATCTTATATTGGACAAGGAATTGATGACCCGACTGCTAAAATTCATTTTACGACCACGCTTTTTGGTCTGCATACGATGACTTTGTCAGGAAAAGGAACTTCTTTTATAGATCCTTACACCAGCGATTCTAAAAATTATATCGTTTACAATAAGTCTAGTTTGCCTAAAAGACAAGCTTTTGAATGTCATGTAGAGGATAATGATGCAATGGTGCCTCCTCCTTCTACAGCGGCTAGCGATGGAAAATTTAGAACCTATCGTTTGGCAATGGCTTGTACGATTGAATATGCCGCTTTTCATATCAATGCCGCGGTTACAGCAGGAACTTTAAGCCCAACAGCAACACTTGCTCAAAAGAAAGCGGCTGTTTTGGCGGCTATGAACGTGACAGTTGCTCGTGTAAATAGTGTTTATGAAAGAGATATGTCTTTGAGAATGCAACTAGTTGCAAACAATGAAAGTATTATTTTCGTAGATTCAGATTCTTTCAACAATAATAGCGCATCAACTTTAATAACTCAGAGCCAGACGGTTATCAATGCAGCTATTGGCAATGCGAATTATGATATCGGACATACCGTAAGTACAGGCGGTGGAGGTCTTGCAGGATTAGGAGTTGTTTGTGTTACAGGTCAAAAAGCAAGAGGAATCACGGGTTCGCCAGAACCAGTAGCTGATGCTTATGATATTGATTTTGTGGCGCACGAAATGGGTCACCAATTTGGAGCTGCCCACACATTTAACGGCGAAGGAGGAAACTGTACGCTTCCAAATCCAAGTATTGGCGATCCAGGTACTCGTAATGCGGCTACTGCTGTTGAACCAGGTAGTGGAACTACTGTAATGGCATATGCAGGAATTTGCGACGCGGTAAATGTTCAAGATCATTCTGATGATTATTTCCATGCCGTGAGCATAAGTCAAATGGTGGCTCATATAGCAGGAACTGGAAATTGTGTTGCGGGTGTAAATAATGGAAATAATCCGCCGGTAATTAGCCCACTGACAAGTTATACAATTCCAAAAGGGACTGCTTTCGTATTAAAAGGTAACGGAACTGACGTTAATGGTGATGCATTGACATATTGCTGGGAACAGACTACTGTAGGAGCTACTGCTGTAAATCCTAGTGCTACTTCAACAGATTCAAACCCTAACTTTAGATCGGTATCTCCATCTACTTCTCCTAACAGATACATGCCTGCATTGCCAAGCGTGCTTAGCGGAAATTTGACTCCTACATGGGAAGTGATTCCTTCTGTAGCGAGAGTAATGAGCTTTGCATTGACAGTTAGAGATAACAGGACTCCAAATGGAGGACAGACAGCAAGACAAAACATGACGGTTACGTTTAACGACGCAACAGGTCCTTTCAAAGTTACATCTCAAAACACAGATGGAATTTCTTGGACTCAAGGTCAAACAGAAACGATTACGTGGGATGTTGCTGGAACTACAGGAGCTCCGATTAATACATCTAACGTAAATATCTTATTGTCTACTGACGGAGGTCTTACGTTCTCTACATTATTAGCCAATACTCCAAACGATGGAAGCGAGCCTATTACAGTTCCTAATGTTGCGGCTCCTTTCTGTAGAATTATGGTTGAAGCTGCAAACAATATCTATTATGCAGTTAACGCTAAAACTTTTGCTATTGGTTATACAGTAACTACTACATGTAACACATATACAAATAATACTCCTTTTAATGTTGCTGACGGAAGCGGAACTACCGATGCGGGTAATGGTCCTATTTCATCTTCTATAATTAACGTTCCAAGTGCGGTAACGATTTCTGAAGTAACAGTAACTGTAAACGGAACTCATCCAGACGTTTCAGATTGGATTATTGCATTGAACCACCCTGATGCAACACAGTCAATCGTATGGGGATATAACTGCTATGTTCCGACAAATTTTGTTGGCGCTATGAATGTTACATTTAAAGATGGTGCTCCAGCATTAGCTTGTACTAATCCAACGGTTGGAACCTATAAGCCTTTACAGCCTTTGGCTCCATTTATCGGTAAGACTGCTAACGGAAACTGGAGACTGCTTGTAGGTGATGGTTTTGCAACCAAAACAGGAACAATAAACTCATGGTCGATTCAAGTTTGTTCGCAGACTATGGTTTTGAGTACTCAAAACTTTGGCCTTGCTGATTTTAAGATTTATCCGAATCCAAATAAAGGAAACTTTAATGTTCAGTTTAATTCTGAATCCAACAATGAGATCAAGATTGCGATTTATGACATAAGCGGTAGACAGATTTTCAATAAATCCTACCAAAACACTGGATTATTTTCTGAAAACCTTCAGTTGAATAATGTTCAGTCTGGCGTTTATCTTGTCAATGTAATAGATGGTGACAAAAAAGAAGTGAAAAAAATAGTTATAGAGTAGAACTCTAAACTGTTAGATAAAAAGGAGACGCTGTTAAGTGTCTCCTTTTTTTATTGTTAAATAATTAGATTATACATATAAATCATTATTTTTGTTTGATAACCAATAATATATTATGAAAAAAAATCTACTCTTACTCATTTTTGTCTTTGCGTTTTCTGTGGGCTATGCACAGTCACCGCTTTGGACAAAAGCCTCTGCAGGGAGCTTGAATGCTTTAGAAAAGGCTGACAGAAGCACCATGCCAAAAGAATATCAGATCTATAAGTTGGATGTGTCCAGATTGAAAACACAGCTTCAAGCGGCTCCATCTAGAGAAAACATGGGAACATCCGATGTGGTGATTGCTTTTCCAAATGCTGAAGGTAAATTCGAAAATTACAGAATTTATCAATCTTCTGTAATGGAAAAAGAATTAGCAGCAAGACATTCTGAAATCCAATCGTATGTTGGACAAGGAATTGATAATCCTAATGCTACCATTCATTTCAGCACAACAATTTTTGGAGTGCATGCTATGATTATGTCTGATAAAGGAACAAAATATATCGATCCTTATACAAAGGATTTGAATAATTATATTGTTTACAACAGATCTAGTGTTAGCTCAACTAGAAGCTTTGAGTGCGGAACTACAGAGGATGCTTTAGAAGGCAGAGGACATGAGTTTTCGAATGCAGCATTTGCAAACGACGGAACATTTAGAACGTATAGACTTGCTATGGCGTGTACAATCGAGTATGCCGCTTTCCATGTCAATGCAGCAGTAGCAGCAGGAACTTTAAGTCCAACAGCAACATTAGCCCAAAAGAAAGCTGCGGTTTTAGCAGCAATGGCAATTACGGTAACAAGAGTTAACTCTGTTTTTGAGCGTGATATGTCTTTAAAATTAGTCCTAGTGGCAACTAATGAAAATGTGATTTTTGTTGATGCTGATAGTTTTACTAACAATCCTCCTGTAATGATTAATGAAATGCAGGCGATAGTAGATGCAAATATTGGAGCAGCTAATTACGATATCGGTCATGGAGTTTGTACTTCTGATAACGGAATTGCTCAATTAGGTTCTGTTTGTGGTGCTAATAAAGCAAGAGGTGTAACAGGACAACCAAATCCAGTGGGCGATCAATTTGATATTGATTATGTAATCCATGAAATGGGTCACCAATTTGGAGCTACACATACTCAAAATAACGATTGTAATAGAACAGCAACTACTGCGGTTGAACCAGGTAGTGCTAGTACAATCATGGGGTATGCAGGAATTTGTGCTCCTGATGTTCAAAATAACTCTGATGCTTATTTCCATACAGTAAGTTTGACTCAGATGTTTTCTTTTGTGACTACAGGAGGAACATGTTCAGTAAATGTGCCAAATAATAATGCGGCTCCTGTAATTCCAGTTTTGACAAACTATACGATTCCAGCCGGAACTCCTTTCGTTTTGAGAGGATCAGCAACAGATGCTGATGGTGACGCGCTTACTTACTGCTGGGAACAAACAAATGCAGGGTCAACTACAGACGTGCCTAATGCGACTTCAACTGCGAATCCAAACTTTAGGTCATTATCGCCGACCACATCGCCAAACAGGTATTTCCCTTCTTTGTTGAATACTTACGGAACTTGGGAAGTACTTCCGACAGTTGCTAAAACAATGAGTTTTGCATTAACTGTTAGAGATAACAGAACTCCAAATGGAGGACAGACAGCAAGACGTAACATGACTGTTACAACGAGTACGGCATCTGCTCCTTTTACTGTAACATCACAAAATGTAGATGGAGTTTCTTGGACGCAAGGTCAAACACAAACGATTACTTGGAATGTAGGAGCAACTACTGCTGCTCCATTTAATACCGCAAATGTAAATATCTTGCTTTCTACCGATGGCGGACAGACATACTCTACATTATTAGCTAATACTCCTAATGATGGAAGTGAGGCTATTACAGTTCCTAATACTGCAGCCCCTTTCTGTAGAATTATGGTTGAAGCTGTAGGTAATATTTATTATGCACTAAATTCGAGACCTTTTGCTATTGGTTATACGATAGAAAACGTTTGTACAACATATACAAACAGTACTGTAGTGGCAATTCCTGATGGACCAAATCCAAATGTTTCAACGCCTGGACCTACTTTAACTTCAACAATTAATATTCCTGATACAGGAAATATTACAGATGTAAATGTAAGGGTAAATGTAACTCACCAATGGATCAGAGATTTGATTTCTACTGTAAGACACCCTGATGGTACTCAAGTAGCTCTTGGAAGCAGAATATGTAACGATCAAGATGGATACAACATCCTTTTCAATGATGGATCACCAAATATTGTTTGTGCAGCGCCTATTACTTCAGGAACATTCAGACCAACCGGAGCACTTTCTACATTGAATGGGAAAGCTATGGCAGGCGATTGGCAATTGCTAATAAATGATTATTTCCAAGGAGATACAGGAAATCTAAACCTATGGTCTATAGAAGTATGTAGACAAACAGCTGTCTTAAATACTCCAAATTTCGGATTAAAAGATTTCAAAATTTATCCAAATCCAAACAATGGTACTTTCAATATTCAGTTTGATTCAGATTCAAGCAACGAAATTAAAGTAGGAGTACACGATATGAGAGGAAGACAAATCTTTGAAAAATCATATCAAAATTCAGGATTATTCTCTCAAAGCCTTGAGTTGAATAATACACAAGCAGGTATTTATCTTGTAACTGTTCAAGACGGAGATAAAAAAGAAGTTAAGAAAATCGTTATTGAATAATTTTCTTATACTGCTAAAATTAAAAAGGGAACTCATTGAGTTCCCTTTTTTTTATAAACTTATTTTTACGTTTCGAATTATCTGATTATCTACAATTTTCGGCAAATCGATTTGCAATGTAGAATTCTTTTTAGTGAGACTGCCTTCGGTTACTTTGTAATTTCCAGCCTTGCCTTTGCAGAAGCAGAACACCCCAAAAAGCATTTTGGTATTTTGAAGTTCTTTATTTGAGAAAGTAAAATCGGAATAATCTTTATTCATTTCAAAAACAATTTCTTCTCTATAGCCTGCGTCTTGCAACGTGGTGTCTTCTATTTTTTCTCGATACTTGTAAAGAAAAACAACTTTATCTGGATTTTCTACCAGTTCGTAATACGTCTTGCCAATGCCGTCCGTTTTTACATTCATGCTTTTGTTTTGAAGTATCTCAAAAGTACAAATCCCATTTTCGGGACAAGGACTTTCTATTTTTGTCTTTTCATTACCGTTTGCCATAGTCGTGGTAGATTTTGTACTGCAACATGAGATTGTCAGTATCATCATCGGGAAAAGTATGGATTTTTTCATGGTGCTTTGTTTTTATTGTATTAAAGATAGCAAAAAGAAAGCCATTATTTTCCGTTAAAAGAATTCATGGTATTATCGAGCCCTGACAAAGCAAACGATTGAATGATTTCTGCCGCAAGATCAAGTCTTTCCGTGAGCTTTGCTTTTTCTTCCTCGTTCCATTCTCCGAGCACATAATCTACTTGTTTTCCTTTTTTAAATTCGTCGCTAATCCCAAATCGGAATCTTGGATAGTCTGATGAATTTAACGTCTGTTGTATGCTTTTCAGTCCGTTGTGCCCGCCATCGCTTCCTTTAGGCTTGATTCGTACGGTTCCAAATGCAAGATTCAAATCATCGGTGATTACTAAAATATTGGAAGCTGGAATGTTTTCTTTGTCCATCCAATACTTGACAGCCTTGCCGCTGAGGTTCATGTAGGTATTTGGCTTTAAAAGAAAAATCGTCCTTCCTTTGAGTTTGTATTCGGCCATTGCACCAAGTTTTACGGTTTGAAAATCAAGACCTTCCTTTCTGGCCAAATGATCCACTGCTTTAAATCCGATGTTGTGTCTTGTGTTTACGTATTCTGCGCCAATATTACCAAGGCCAACGATTAGAAATTTTTTCATTGGGTCTGAATCTGTTTTGTGTTCTTTTTTAAAGATGTTGAAAATCCAATTTTTCATTTCGTAAAAATAGTTTTTCTATCCGAATTTCTATTACATAAAAAAAGCATCAGTTTTTGGCTGATGCTTTTGATATAATCTAAGGTGAAAATTATTTTTTCTTTCCTTTTGCTGGAGCTTTTGCAGCTTTTGCAGCTTCCTGAGCAGCTTTCATGGCAGCACGTGAGATTCTCACTTGTGCAACTACTGTGTTGTCTGGGTGAAGCAATTTGTAGTTGTCAGAAACTAATTTAGTAACGTATAATTTGTTACCCATTTCAAGACCTGAAATTTCAGCTTCTACGAAATCTGGAAGATTTTTTGGAAGCGCTTTTACTTTCAATCTACGTTGGTTCAAACGCAATACACCCCCTAAAAGTACACCTGGAGAAACACCAGTTACTTTCACTGGAACTTCCATAGTGATTTCTTTGTCATCGTGTAATTGGAAGAAGTCAAGGTGCAAGATTCTGTCAGAAACAGGGTGCACTTGAGTGTCTTGCAATACTGCGTTGAATGTTTTACCACCTTCAAGTTCGATCACAACTGTGTGAGCGTTTGGAGTGTAAATCAAGTTTTTGAATGCTTTTTCTTCTGCAGAAAAATGCACTGGTTGATCTCCTCCGTATAAAACGCAAGGAACCATTCCAGCATTACGTAAGGCTTTAGTAGCTACTTTGCCCACGCTTTCTCTTTCTGATCCTTTAATTGTAATCGATTTCATTGTAAATATATATAATTAATAAAAAAATTCTACATCAAAAATTTACCGCTGATAGAGTTGTTGTGTTGTACCATTTGCATTACTTCTGCAAAAAGAGGCGCACAGCTCACCACTCGGATTTTCTTCGATTCTTTCTTCAACGGAATAGAATCGGTAACAATCAGCTCGCTTAATTGCGAGTTTTCAATTTTCTCATAAGCCTCGCCTGATAAAATAGCGTGAGTACAGATTGCTCTTACGCTCAAGGCTCCTTTTTCAATCATCAAATCCGCAGCTTTTGCCAAAGTTCCTCCGGTATCGATCATGTCGTCTACAAGAATGATATTTCTTCCTGTCACTTCTCCAATCAATTCCATGCTTTCAATCACGTTTGCTGCTTTTCTCTGCTTGTAGCAGATTACGACATCCGATTCTAAAAATTTAGAATAAGCATAGGCTCTTTTTGAGCCTCCCATGTCAGGAGATGCAATCGTAAGATTTTCTAAATTCAAGCTCTTTACATAAGGCAAGAAGATAGTCGATGCAAACAAGTGATCTACTGGTTTTTCAAAGAAACCTTGAATCTGGTCGGCATGCAAATCCATTGTCATGATTCTCGTAGCTCCGGCAGCTTCTAATAGTTTTGCAACTAATTTCGCTCCAATCGGCACACGTGGCTTGTCTTTTCGGTCTTGTCTAGCCCAACCAAAATAAGGAATTACAGCCGTAATATGACGGGCTGAAGCTCTTTTAGCGGCATCAATCATCAACAAAAGCTCCATCAGGTTGTCTGCACTTGGAAAAGTGGAACAAACTAAAAAGACTCTCAATCCTCTGATTGATTCTTCGAAAGACGGCTGGAACTCACCATCGCTATATTTAGAGAACGTTACTTTACCTAGCTCCACGCCATAGCTCTTAGCTATCTGTTCGGCTAAATGTACGCTTTGAGAACATGCAAATATTTTTGCTTCTGGTTCTTGGTGCGGCATTTTAAAATGTTGTTTAGTAGTTAGTTAGTGTTGTGTTGTGTAAACGAGGTGCAAATTTAGGAATAAAATCCAACTCTGAAAGAATATTTTTAACTATTTTTTGTTTTAAATGAAATTATTTTTTTTACATTTGCACCCACAATTGAAACACATCAATTGCCTGGATGGCGGAATTGGTAGACGCGCACGACTCAAACTCGTGTACTTAGGTGTGTGGGTTCGATTCCCACTCCAGGTACTTAAAAGTAAAACCTCTGAGAAATCAGAGGTTTTTTTATATCTTCTTGATTACGTAAGTAACGATGCCCCAGATTATAAAATTATTTTCTTCCGAAACTTTTATGGGTTGGTATTTTTGATTTTCAGGCATCAGATATAAGCAGTCTTTTTCGAGCTTTAATCTTTTTACCGTAAATTCTCCGTCGATAAAACAAATTGCAATTTCTTTGTCCACCGGCTCTAGGCTTCGATCAACGATTAAGATATCCTTGTCATTTATTCCGGCATCTGTCATGGAATGGCCTTCAACTTTTATATAAAATGTGGTCGTTGGATTTTCAATCAGCTCTTTGTTTAAGTCGATAGAAGTTTCTAGGAAATCTAATGCAGGCGAGGGAAATCCAGCTGAAACTCCTTGAGATACATAAGGTATTCTGATGTCGCTTTCGAGATCAGGCTTAAAAAAATTGAGCTTCTTATCTGTATGTTTGGGTTCTAATGGCATTTTACTACTAGAATTTGATCGAATTGGGTCGTATATTTCGGAGAAAGCATATTCTGTTTCATGTTCCATGTTTGGGAATCTTGTATCCCTAGTTTGACTTTGCGACTTCCTATTTTGGTGTTGATGTTGTCAATCGCTTTCATCAACAGGTGGTGTTTTGGGTTTTCTTCTTCAAATAGATGAAGCTGCTTCTCGTTTGTATTAATTAGCTGGGTTACGATTACGCCGGCTTTTTGAAATCGCTGTCCTTTGTTTTCTTCGTATAACTTTTCTAGAATCCTCAGAGCCGCTTGGTTTATTGTGAGCGTAGAATTGGTCCCGAAAGGCAGTGTGACGGCGTGATGGTAGTATTCTTTCGTTGTTGGCGTTTTGTGCTCCATGGTTGAAAGCATAACGATTATAGTATGGCAACACGAATTCTGCTGTCTCAGCTTTTCGGCACAGACTGAAGCAAAAGTCGAAATCCGTTCCCTCAACGAATCAAAATCGGTCAGCTGTTTCGGAAAGCTTCGGGTAATAGCGATACTTTTCTTATCGGAAGGTTCTTCTATCGTTAAGACCGATTCTCCCAATAGTTCTTTTCTAAGGCGGAGGCCTATGACGCCCATTTCTTTTTTTATCCAATTTTCATGAAATGGTTCTGTAAAATCATAAGCAGTCAGTATGTTTTTGGCCTTCATTTTTTTCTTCATCCGATAACCGATGCCCCAAACAGCTTCTATTTTGGTCCATTTTAGTGCTTTGATACGTTTTTCTTCTGTATCTATCACATACACTCCATTGGTTTTTTCTGGATATTTCCGGGCAATTTTGTTGGCGACTTTTGATAATGCCTTAGTTGCAGCAAAACCGATACAGACGGGCAGGCTGAGGCCTTTCAAAAGTTTAGTTTTGATCTGTTTTCCATAATCATCATAGTCAGAGATATTCATCCCCTCGAAATTTAGGAAAGCTTCATCAATACTATATACTTCAACATGCGGAGTAAATTCTCTCATTACATCCATGGCACGCTGGCTCATGTCTCCATATAAGGCATAATTGGAGGAAAATACTTTTACATTATTTTGAGCTAGCATTTCTCGTATCTTAAATTCAGCAGCTGCCATGGGGATACCTAAAGCTTTTGCTTCATCGCTTCGAGATATGATGCACCCGTCATTATTAGACAAGACGACAACTGGCTTTCCATTATATTGTGGCTGGAAAACCCTTTCGCAGGAAGTATAAAAATTATTGCAGTCGACTAATGCATACATAGTACAAAATTAACCTAAACGACTAAGAACTACTGTTTGACAAAAGTTAATGTTGAAAAAATTATCGTAAGAAATTATATAAAAAAAAACCACCAGAACTAACTGATGGTTTTCGGTATAATGTATTGTTAAGCTTCTATGTCAGTAAATCTAGCAAGAAAGAAGGGTAAAGTCCTAATGCGATGTTCAATAAGATAGCAACTGTAGCAACAGCGCTATATACAAAAGGAACAGATTTTGCATTTTCTGTGGCATCTTTAGTATACATGGCAAGAATCAATTTGAAATAGTAGCCCACGCTGATGATAGAGTTTACGACAGCGATGATTACCAAGATGATGTGCCCAGCTTTTAGCATTTGTCCGAACAAGAAAACTTTAGCAAAGAATCCTGAAAAAATCGGAATTCCAGCCATAGAAAGCAAAGCTCCTGTTAGGATTGCTGCTAATAAAGGACTCGTTTTTCCTAGTCCGTTGAAATTGAAAATATCTTCGTTGTCTTTGTCTTTTGTGACATATAGCACTACTGAGAATGCTGCAATTCCTGCCAAGGCATAAGCCGAAGTATAGTAAAGAAGAATTCCTCCAGAAGTGGAAACGGCCAAAAGCGCCATCAACATAAATCCTGCATGTGAAATACCTGAGAAAGCCAGCATTCTTTTCACATTTGTCTGTTTTAATGCCATAATGTTTCCGATAGTCATCGAAAGAATGGAAACAATCATCAAAGCTGTTTGCGAAGATTCTGGAAGGTTGACGTTCATTGCTCGTACCAATTTGAAGAAAGCCGCCATTGCAACCACTTTTGCCAACGTACTCATCAAAGCCGTTGTCAAGGCAGGCGAACCTTCATAAACGTCGGGAGCCCAAAAGTGAAATGGAACTGCTGCGATTTTGAAAAGCATACCAATACTCAATAAAATAGCTCCAATATAAAACCAGTCTTCTACATCAGCAGAAGTTCCTGCTTCTTGAATAACTGTCATGTCAAATGAACCGATAGCGCCATAAATTAGTGCAATTCCGAACAAGATAAAACCTGAAGCGAAGGCTCCCATCAGGAAATATTTCATTCCAGCCTCATTACTTTTTAAGCTCAAGCGATTGCTTGCTGCCAAAACATATAAAGAGATAGAAAGAATTTCAATTCCAAGGAAGAACATTGCGAGATTCCCGAAAGCAACCATAGCAATGGCTCCTGTCAAAAGGAACAATTTTATAGAAACGAAATCGGATATTTTGTGTATTTGTTTCTCGTGAAAGCTTGGTGTCAAGGCTATTAGAAACACTGTCAATAAAATAAATAGGCAAGAAAATGAAGTTGAAAAGTTATCATCAACAATCATATTATTGTAAGTATCTGCTGATCCATTTAATCCAGTCGCTGTCAGTCCCAAGGTAGCAAGCAAGCCAATAATTGTTACAGGAACAATTGCTTTTCTTACGTTGAAAATTTCAGCTATAAGGCATAAAACCCCTAATACGGCAATAGCTATTAATGTATACATTTTATATCTGACTAAATTAAATTCTGTTTATAACTTTTATGACCTCTTGAAGGCTTGGCGTAATCAAATCGATGATTGGTTTTGGGTACAATCCGAAAAATAATAGGACACCGATAATTATTACCATTACAATACCTTCATTGACATTGATATCTGCAAAAAACTTTTCGTTTTTATCTCCCAACATTACCTTTTGGAACATTCTCAGCATATAAAAAGCTCCCAAGATGATTGTTGTTCCACCAATAATACAAATGGTTACACTTCTTTGTGCCAAGCTGTAAAGCAATTCGAATTCTCCGACAAAGTTAAAGGTCCCTGGCAATGCCACAGAAGCCAACACTAATATCATAAACATAGAAGTGAATTTTGGCGCTTGTATTCTGATACCTCCCATTTCGGAAATTTTTCCTGTAGCGTATCTTCTAGAAATAATTTCTGCGGCAAAGAACAAGCCGACTACTCCAAAACCGTGCGCAAGCATCTGAAGGACCGCTCCTCTCAAACCGTCTAAAGTCAAAGTGTACGTTCCGGCTGCAATTAATCCAACGTGAGCTAAAGAAGAATAGGCCAATAGTTTTTTGATGTCTTTTTGTTTAAAAGCAACAATAGAACCATATACTACGCCTGCTACGCTCAACCCTACAAAATAGAATAAATATTCTTTTGCCGCAATTGGAGCAAGAGGCAGTTGCCATCTGATGATACTATACAGTGCCATTTTTAACATAATACCTGATAAAAGCATGGTACCGACGGCTGGTGCTTTTTGGTATACTTTTGCCTGCCATGTATGGAAAGGAATAAGCGGAATCTTTATCGCATATGCTAAAAAGAAGCCTAAGAATATCCATAACTGCTCTTGAGAAGTCAATTTTACGTTGATCAAATCACTCAAAAGGAAGCTTCCCGCTTTTTGATAGAGGTAGATAAATGAAACCAGCATGAACAGAGATCCGGCGAAAGTGTAAATAAAGAACTTCACGACTGCTTTTTTTCTGCTTTGCGGATTGCCGCCTCCCCAAATCAAGGCGATAAAGTAAATAGGAATTAAAGAAAGTTCCCAGAAAATATAGTATAAGAATCCATCAGCACTTAAGAAAGTTCCGACCATGGCAAAAACCATGAACAGGATCAAGGCATAAAAATTCTTAGATTTAGCGTATGAATTTCCAAAAGACGAAAATATAATCAGCGGTGTCAGGGCAGTAGTAAGAAGAACCAAAGCCATAGACAAGCCATCAGAACCAAGTGCCAGATAAATTTTAGGCATTGCTACCCATTGTAGCATCAAGCTGATGTTTTGTCCTGAATTATATAAGGTTAAAAGATAAATTGAAGCACCGAAAGCAGCAAGGCTAAATAGCAAAGCTGTTTTAGAAGCCCATTTGTCTCCGGATAGAAAAGTAGCAATTGCTCCGACTAATAAAATAATTAATAATAAAGATACGTCCATTAGTGATGAATTATTGTGCTAAAAATAAATAAGCGATAATTGAAGCAGTTCCGATTACGAAAGCGAAAAGATAAAACCCAACGCTTCCGTTTTGGAGTACTTTTCCTTGTGTCCCGACCATATTTGTCACTTTTCCTAATCCGAAAATAAATCCAGACAAGGCTGTTTCAATAAAGTTTTTCGAGAAGCTGGCTATAGCATAGATAGGCTTCACGATTACCACCATATAAATTTCATCTACATAAAATTTATTATATAAAACTTTTGAAAATCCAGTGATTTCGCTGTCTTCGCTAGGCACTTGAGATTTTTTGATATAATTTGAATACGCAATTCCGATACCGATCAAGGCACCAACAACTGCGATTCCCATCAACATATAAGTGGTACCGTCTAAATGATGCTCTTCTCTTGCTCCGATAAAAATTGGTTTTAGATATTCGTTCAACCAGCTATGTCCTGGGAAGCTGATAAAACCTCCTACCGTCGAAAGAATAGCCAATACGATTAATGGAAAAGTAATCAGGCTTGGAGATTCATGCAAGTGGTGTTTTTGCTCTTCTGTTCCTCTGAATTCTTTGAAGAAAGTCAAATACAACAAACGGAACATATAGAAAGCCGTCATGATTGAAGCTAAAGAAGCAATTACCCAAAGGGCTTTATTTTCATGGAAAGCAACCATCAAGATTTCGTCTTTAGAGAAGAAACCGGCAAAAATCGGAATACCAGAAATCGCTAATGTCGCAATCAAGAAAGTAATGTAAGTCACTTTCATGTATTTTCTCAAGCCGCCCATTTTTCTCATATCTTGTTCTCCGTGCATGGCATGGATAACAGAACCTGAACCCAAGAACAGACAAGCTTTGAAGAAAGCATGCGTGATTACGTGGAAAACAGCAATTTCATAAGCTCCTAGACCTAAAGCTAAAAACATCAAGCCGAGCTGTGAAACCGTAGAATAAGCTAATACTTTTTTAATATCGTTCTGAACCAAAGCAATAAATGCGGCAACCAAAGAAGTCACGGCACCAATTATAGCAATAACCATCTGGATATCTGGAGTCAGGTTGAATAAGAAGTTTAATCGGGTAATCATGAAAATTCCGGCAGTTACCATGGTTGCTGCGTGGATTAATGCAGAAACTGGTGTAGGTCCGGCCATCGCATCAGGCAACCAAGTGTATAATGGAATTTGCGCTGATTTTCCAGATGCACCAATGAAAAGACATAATGTTCCAAAACCTAACCATCCTAAATCAACTGATTTTCCAGTAGCGACAGCAGTTTTGATTGTAGCGAAATCAACAGAACTGAATAAATATCCAAGCGTAAAGATTCCGATTAAGAATCCTAAATCTCCAATTCTATTCATGATGAATGCTTTTTTAGCTGCATCGTTATAGTCTTGGTTTTTATACCAGAATCCGATTAGGAGGTAAGAGCATAATCCAACGCCTTCCCATCCGATAAACATGATTAATAAGTTAGAGCCTGTAACCAATGTTATCATGAAGAAGATAAATAGGTTAAGGTAAGCAAAGAACTTATGCAGATTTTCATCATCGTGCATATAGCTGATCGAGTAGATGTGGATTAACGTTCCGATTCCTGTTACGAATAGCAACCAAAGAATTGAAAGCTGATCTAATAGGAAGCTGAAATTAACATTGAAATTTCCAAGGGTCATCCAATGAAATAAATCAATTTGTATAGGCTGCTTTGTGTTATTTATTTGAAAGAAAAAGTTTAATGCAACTGCAAAAGAAATGGCAACAGCGATTGTCCCGATTGTTCCAGAAACATTGCGGCTGACCTTTTTTCCTAGAAATACATTAAATAGAAACCCTGCAAATGGGGCCAATAATAAAAGTAAGAGTAAGCTTGTCTCCATTAGGGATTATCCTTTTAAATTTTTTAATTTATCAATATCAATCGAATGAATGTTTCTGTAGATTCCGACCAAAATAGCTAATCCTACAGCAACTTCTGCGGCAGCAACAGCCATAGAGAAAAATACGAACACTTGTCCTGAAGCATCTTGATGATAGGTTGAAAAAACAACCAGCAAAAGATTTACTGCATTCAGCATGATTTCGATTGACATAAACATTACGATGGCATTTCTTCTGAACAAAACACCAAATATCCCGATACAAAATAAGAGTGTAGAAAGATAAATGTAGTTTTCAATACCTATTTGTTGTAAAACATTCTGCATAACTATAAGCTTATTTTTTCTTCTTTTTTAGACAACAATACGGCTCCAATCATGGATACTAGTAATAATACCGAAGCAAATTCAAACGGAATCATAAAGCCATTTTTCTCGTCAAGCAAGACTTGGCCTAAGACTTTGATGGATTGGTAATCTTCGCCTGAAACATAATATTCTTCTATGATCGGCATTGATTTTAAGAAAGCCGCCAAAAGTACAAAGGCTACAAGACAGAAGGAAGCTACTGCAGCAATTATAGTGAGCCCGCTCTTATGCCGTTCATCTTCTTTGTTGAGATTCATCAACATTATCGTAAAGAGCAACAGGATCATGATGGCTCCAGAATATACTATAATATGTACAACCGCCAAGAACTGTGCGTTAAAAAGCAGGTAGTGTCCGGCTATCGAAAAGAAGCAAATTACCAGATAAATGGCGCTATGAATAGGATTCTTTGTCAAAATCGTCAAGAACGCTGTTGCTAAAGTAATCGCGGATAAAATATAAAATACAGTTGTCAACATATTAATTAGCCGTTTTCAATTTAGTGTTATTCAAAGCCTGTTCTAAAGGCATCACCAATTTATCTTTTCCATAAATAAATTCACCTCTGTCGTAGTCTGCTTTTACAATCTTTTTAGATGTAGTCAGGTAAATAGCTTGTTTTGGGCAAGCTTCTTCGCACAGACCGCAGAAAATGCAACGCAACATGTTGATTTCATAGATCGAAGCATATTTCTCTTCTCTATAAAGATGTTTTTCGTCTGGTTTTCTTTCTTCCGCTTTCATCGTAATAGCTTCGGCAGGACAAGAAAGAGCACACAAACCACAAGCAGTACAACGTTCACGGCCTTCGTCATCACGCATCAGCATGTGCTGTCCGCGATACACTGGACTCATTGGACGAACCTGCTCTGGATATTTAATAGTTACTTTTCTCGTGAACAAGTGTTTGATCGTAATAAACAATCCTTTCACGATCGCTACAAGATAAAGGCTTTCCAAAAAGGTCATCTTTTTGTTAGAAACCTCTTTCTTTCTGCCTGATAATGATATAGTCTCTATACTCATTTTGATATATGGTTTCAGATTTTGTGGAAGTAAACTTCCGTCAATCTTTATATTAATCTTAACTAATTAGCTGTCAAATAATAAAATTACAACTCCGGTTACTACAATATTTGCTATGGCTAACGGAATTAAAATTTTCCATCCCAAGCGCATCAACTGGTCATAACGGAATCTCGGTATCGTCCATCTTACCCACATGAAGAAGAAGATGAAGAAACAGATTTTTATGAACAGTACTACGATTCCGATCACATTAGCAGGATTCACACCCCAGTTTTCAACAGCCCATTCCATTCCTGGATAGTTGTAGCCTCCAAAATAAAGGACTGCTAAAATAGTTGATGAGATGAACATACTTGCATATTCCGCAAATAAATAGAATCCCATCCTCATAGATGAATATTCTGTATGGTAACCACCGATCAATTCGGCCTCACATTCTGCTAAGTCGAAAGGTGTTCTGTTGGTTTCTGCAAAAGAACATACCAAGAAAATGATAAAGCCAATCGGCTGATAGAACACATTCCAGTGCATGCCGCTTTGGTTCGCTGAAATTTCTCTTAAGCTCAAGGTACCTTCCATCATCAACAAAGCAATAATTGAAAGTCCCATGGCTACTTCATACGAGATCATCTGCGAAGCCGCACGCATGGCAGACATCAACGAGAATTTGTTGTTAGAAGCCCAGCCTCCAATCATGATTCCGTAAACACCGACTGACAATACTCCAAATATGTATAGGATAGAAACATCAATATCGGTGGCTTGCAGGATAATATCTCTGCCAAATAGATGCAGTTTGTCTCCCCAAGGAATAACGGCACTTGTCATTAAGGCTACGCTCATCGAGATTGCAGGGCCAACAACAAATAGGAACTTGTTTGGCGTGTCTGGCAAGAATTCTTCTTTCGAGAATAGTTTCAGACCATCGGCAAGTGGTTGCAGGATTCCTCCTTTTCCGGCTCTGTTCGGACCGATTCGGTCTTGAAGCCAAGCCGCAACTTTTCTTTCCGCAAGCGTAGAATACATCGCCATCAGCATTGTTATTGCAAAGATGATGACAATGAAAATTCCTTTTTCTATAATTATCGTACTATCCATTTCGATTAAATATTACCTTCCTTAAATGCTTGCTCTTCCTCTTTTTTCAGAGGAACTGCTGGCATACTGATTTTCTTTCTGTCTTGGTCGCGTCCTTTCAAGATTCCTTTTTCTGTTTCGATTACAACCGTATCTAATTTTCTAGTGTAATTGTTTTGGTTGATAACAGAATCTTTCTCGAATTTTCTTGGACCTTCAATAACCCAGTCTTTTGTGTCTTTATGGTCAAAACGGCATTCGTTGCAGATGAATTCTTCTACTTCGTGGAATTCGTCTTTTCTTCCTGTAACTCTTTGGATTTCGTTACCGAACATCCAAACTGTAGTTTTTCCGCAGCATCCTGGAGTCGTACATTCTCTGTGTGCGTTAAAAGGCTTGTTGAACCAAACTCTTGACTTGAAACGGAATGTTTTGTCGGTTAATGCTCCAACAGGACAAACATCGATCATGTTTCCAGAGAATTCATTGTCGATTGCTTTTGAAATACAAGTCGAAATATTAGAATGATCTCCTCTGTCCATAACGCCATGAACACGATTGTCAGTCAATTGATCCGCAACCATCACACATCTGTAGCACAAAATGCAACGGTTCATGTGCAATTGGATATTCGGACCAATATCTTCTGGTTCAAAAGTTCTTTTTTCTTCAATATAACGAGTCTGTGATTTTCCGTGCTTGAAGCTTAAGTTCTGCAAATCGCATTCTCCAGCTTGGTCGCAAACAGGGCAATCCAAAGGGTGATTAATCAGTAAAAACTCCGTAACCGATTTTCTAGCTTCTGTAACTCGGTCTGATTTGATGCTGTTGACTTCCATGCCATCCATAACACCAGTCACGCAAGAAGCCATTAGTTTTGGCATTGGAGTAGGGTTGGCGTCGCTTCCTTTTGAAACTTCAACCAGACAGGCACGGCATTTTCCGCCAGAACCTTTTAGTTTTGAATAATAGCACATCGTTGGCGGAACGGATTCGCCACCAATCATTCGAGCAGCTTGCAGGATAGTGGTTCCTGGTTCTACTTCTATTGTTTGACCGTCTATTGTTACTTTCATTTTTTTATTCTTGATGTCTTAAAGTTGTAAAGCTTTCAAGTCTTCAAGCCTTTGACTTCATGACTTTCGACCTAATGGCTTTCGACTAAATTTAAACTGTTTGCTTTGCTACCAAATGTCTTACCTTTTCAAAAGGCTCGGCCACAAAATGGTCTCTGTTTTTAATTTTTTCAGGGAAACGAACATGATATTCGAATTCCTCTCTAAAATGACGAATTGCTGCTGCAACCGGCCAAGCTGCCGCATCGCCTAACGGACAAATCGTATTTCCTTCAATCTTGCTTTGGATACTCCAGAGCAGATCGATATCTTCTTCGCGGCCGTGGCCGTTTTCAATTCTGTGTAATACTTTTTCAAGCCAGCCAGTTCCTTCACGGCAAGGCGAACACTGTCCACAGCTTTCATGATGGTAGAATCTGGAGAAATTCCATGTGTTTCTAACGATACAAGCGGTGTCATTATACACAATAAATCCGCCTGAACCTAGCATAGATCCTGTGGCAAAACCGCCGTCGCTTAATGATTCATACGACATCAATCGGTCTTCTCCGTTTGCAGTTTTATAAATCAAGTTGGCAGGCAACACAGGAACAGATGAACCACCTGGCACGAATGCCTTTAAAGGTCTGTCATCGATCATTCCGCCAAGATATTCATCAGAATTCATAAATTCATCAACGCTTAAACCGAGCTCAATTTCATAAACTCCAGGGTTTTTGATGTGTCCTGAGGCAGAAATCAATTTAGTTCCAGTTGATCTTCCGATTCCGATTTTTGCATATTCTGCGCCGGTATTGTTGACAATCCATGGCACTGCTGCGATTGATTCTACGTTATTTACTACTGTAGGATTGGCCCAAAGACCAGAAACAGCAGGAAACGGTGGCTTGATACGAGGATTACCTCTTTTTCCTTCAAGAGATTCAATCAAAGCGGTTTCTTCTCCGCAGATATAAGCACCACCACCGCAGTGAACGTATAAATCTAAATTATAACCAGTACCTAAAATATTTTTTCCTAACCATCCAGCGGCATAGGCTTCTTTGATGGCTCTTTCAAGAATTTTATAAATCCACATATATTCTCCGCGAATGTAGATGTAGGATAAATTGGCTTCTAGTGCAAAGCTTGACGTGATCATTCCTTCAATCAAAAGGTGCGGAATGTATTCCATCAAGAAACGGTCTTTAAAAGTTCCCGGTTCCGATTCGTCAGCATTGCAAACCAAATGTCTTGGTTTGCCTGATTTTTTATCGATGAAGCTCCATTTCATTCCAGTAGGGAAACCAGCACCACCACGACCTCTTAATCCAGAGGTTTTCACTTCTTCCACAACTTCGTCCGGCGTCATTGTTTTCAGGGCTTTTTCTACAGAAGCATAACCGCCATTTTGGCGATAAACTTCATAGGTCTTAATCCCAGGAATACTTGCTTTCTCTAATAATATTTTCTTTGACATATTATTTATCGTGTAATGTAACCTTGTTATCTCTACAATCAGCTATCAGCTGGTCGATTTTTTCTTTGGTCAGATTTTCTTGGAAAAAGTCGCCTAGCTGCATCATCGGTGCATAGCCGCAAGCTCCAAGACATTCAACGCCTCTTACTTCGAACATGCCGTCTGCTGTAGGTTCTCCAACTTTTACGCCTAGCTTGTCGCAGGTGTAATCCATCAAGTTTTCAACACCACTCAAGCAGCATGGTGAAGTCTGGCAGAATTCAAACATATATTTTCCAATCGGCCTCTGATTGAACATCGTATAAAACGACACAACTTCATATACTTCGATCGGCTTGATTTCTAATATTTCGGCAACCTTATCCATCAGCTCGATGCTCAGCCAGTTGTCATGGGCATCTTGAACATCGTGCAAAACCGGCAGCAAGGCAGATTTTTTCTTGTCCGCTGGATAATGGCTCAAAAGCTCGTTGATGCGTTCCATCAAAGCTTCCGTGATATTTATTTCTTGTTTAATATGTAAACGTTCCATTTTTTGTTTCGGATTTTAGATTTTAGAACTGGGTCTAAAATTCAAAATTTATACTCCTAAATTATATTTGAGATTTATGATTTTTGTTGTTTTAAATCAGAAATCTAAAATCTTAAATTCTCTATGCGTCTAATTCTCCTGCAATTACATTCAAACTTGACAATGTAGCAATGGCATCAGAGAGCATCTGTCCTTTTACCATTTCATTAAATGCTTGATAATAAATAAAGCAAGGTCTTCTAAAATGCAGCCTGTAAGGCGTTCTACTTCCGTCGGTTATAAGATAAAATCCTAGTTCTCCATTACCGCCTTCAACGGGATGATATACCTCGGTTACCGGAACAGGAATTTCTCCCATTACGATTTTAAAGTGATAAATCAAGGCTTCCATAGTAGTATATACATCTTCTTTTGGAGGAAGGTAATAATCCGGAACATCTGCATGATAAGGACCTTCTGGCATTTTTGCCAAAGCTTGCTTGATGATGCTGATACTTTCCCAAACTTCGGCATTTCTAACGCAGAATCGGTCATAAGTATCTCCAGATTTTCCGACTGGGACGTTGAATTCAAAATCTTCGTAAGAGCTGTATGGTTGCATGACACGGATGTCGTAATCAACACCTGTAGCTCTTAAATTTGGACCTGTAAAACCGTAGCTCATTGCACGTTCTGCAGAAATCGGACCAACGTTTATCGTTCTGTCCATGAAGATTCTGTTTCGCGTCAAAAGTTTTTCAAATTCAGACCAAACCGGCGGAAATTCTTCTAGAAATTCATTAATTTTACGAAATGCAGCAGGGCTCCATTCTCTTTCAAAACCTCCGATTCTTCCCATGTTGGTGGTAAGTCTCGCACCGCAGATTTCTTCGTAGATTTCGTATATTTTTTCCCTGAATTGGAATACGTATAAGAAACCAGTCAAAGCGCCCGTATCTACACCTAAAACCGAGTTGCAAATGATATGGTCAGCAATACGCGCCAATTCCATGATGATAACTCGAAGGTATTGTACTCTTTTCGGGACTTCTATATTTAGTGCTTTTTCCAAGGTCATCCACCATCCCATATTATTGATAGGCGACGAACAGTAATTCATCCTGTCGGTCAATGGCGTAATTTGGTAAAAAGGTCTGTTTTCAGCAATTTTTTCGAATGCGCGGTGGATATAGCCAACGGTACCTTCGCCTTCCACGATTCGCTCTCCATCCATCAGAAGAATGTTCTGGAAAATTCCGTGCGTTGCAGGATGCGTAGGCCCTAAGTTCAGAATGGATAGCTCGCTTCCGTCTTCATTCTGCCTTTGCTTGATGATATCGGCATATCGTAATTCTGGTGGTAATAATAAGTCTGACATTTATATCAATATTATTTCAGTACTATTAGCAATTATCTGTTGTTCTTCCGAAGAAACGGTCGTCTTTATCAGTTCTTCCGCCATCTTCTAATGGGAATTCTTTTCGCATTGGGAAAGAAACCATTTCGTCCATGTTCAAGATTCTTTTCAATTGCGGATGGCCTTTGAAGATAATCCCGAAGAAATCGTAAGTTTCTCTTTCTTGCCAGTTGGCTCCAAGGAAAAGGCTGGTCACAGAATCGATCTCAGGATTTTCGCCATTCAAGAAACATTTGATTTTGATTCGTACATTATCCATCCAGTTGTGCATGTGGTATACGACAGCAAACTGCCTGTCTAATTCCGCGTCTGGGTAGTGGATGCCGCAAACATCTGTAAGGAAGTTAAAACGCAAAGTCTTGTCATCTCTAAGAAATTGCATGACTTCGAGTATTGATTTTGAATCTACTTCAAAAGAAAAAATATCGTGTTGTTGCGTAAAATCGCTAACGATTAATTCGAAATTATCAACAAGCTTATTCTGTATATCGGAGGTTTCTAAAGCCATTTTTTTCTTTAAGAAATATTATATGAAGCTAGTAATTCTTGATATTCTGGAGAACTTCTTCTCCTTACGGATTCAGATTTTACCAAATCCTGCAAACGCATTACGCCATCAAGTATCTGTTCAGGTCTTGGCGGGCAGCCAGGAACATAAACATCAACTGGGATAATTTTATCAATACCCTGCAAAACAGAGTAGGTATCGAAAATACCGCCAGAAGAAGCGCAAGCACCTACGGCTATAACCCATCTTGGCTCTGCCATTTGTTCGTAGACTTGACGTAAAATCGGAGCCATTTTTTTAGCAATCGTCCCCATAACTAGTAGCATATCGGCTTGGCGTGGCGAAAAACTCATACGCTCTGAACCAAAACGTGCAACGTCATAATGCGAGCCCATTGTTGCCATAAATTCAATGCCGCAACAAGAAGTAGCAAATGGCAAAGGCCAAAGAGAATTCGCACGGGCAAGTCCGACTACAGTATCTAGTTTTGTAGCGAAAAATCCGGTTCCTTCCACTCCTTCAGGAGCTTCTACCATTTTTATTTTTGAATCACTCATTTTTTCTTGATTTTAGATTTCAGATTTCGGATTTCAGAAAATCCAAAGCATAAATCTGTTCATCGGTTTTATAAATTTGAGAAAGTCTTATATTGAAATTCTCAAATCAAAAATTTAATTATTCCCACTCTAAACCTTTTTTCTTCATCACGTAGAAAAAGCCTACGACAAGAAGAAACATAAAGATTCCCATTTTTGCTAGTCCGGCAAAGCCCATTTCTCTAAAATTCACTGCCCAAGGATACATGAATATTACTTCGACATCGAATAATACGAATAAGATAGCGACCAAAAAGTATTTTACTGAAAAAGGAATACGGGCGTTTCCGACAGATTCGATACCGCACTCAAAACTTTTATCCTTGTTGACCGACTTTCTTCTCGGGCCTAAAAAACTAGAGCCAATAATTGTCATAACCACAAACCCAACAGCAAGCAAAAATTGCATCAATATTGGGAAATAACTAGCCTGATCTGTATTCATAAAGAATTTATTTTATAAAATAGTTACAAATATACGAGCCAATATTTAAAACACAGCCTAACGATTTCAATACTATATAGTATTGTTGTTAATTTTAATTTAGAATGAATAAAAATAATAACCAGTTCTGTTTTGTGTAAATTGTGCATTTTATAGTTTTTTAATTTAAAAAAAAAGAATAGTGTAGTAATGTTATTAAAATTGTGCTATAAAATATGCAACATAATAAATTTAAGGTAAAAAAAAACCGCTCCAATTGGAGCGGCTTAGTTGTGAGGTAACTAAAAATAGTATGCTATATATTAGTCTTCAAGTACTGCAACTTGTGCAGCGACTTTACCTTTTCTTCCTTCTTCTTCTTCGTAAGATACTCTGTCACCTTCGCGAAGTTCTTCCGCTCTGATTCCTGAAGCATGAACGAAAATGTCTTTTCCTGTTTCTTCGTCTGTAATGAACCCGTAACCTTTAGACTCATTGAAAAATTTAACTGTACCTGTACGCATTGTAATAATAAAAATAATTAATAATAAGCAAATGTAGTATTTAATCTAATACGAAGTATAATTTTATGTTAATAAATTGAAAAAAAATTATTGATTAGAAAATCTTTTTGTGATTATTTGAGAAATACAATAGATTGTTTTTCAGATTTTAAACTAAATTCTGTAATTTTTTTAATTATTTAAGAGAAAGATAAAACTCATAGTATTATCGTGAGAATTATTCAAACTCATTAATTCCGTATAAGATTTCTTTCATCTTAGATCCGTTGACTTCAACCGGCCTGTAGGCCATGTTGAATTTGTTTATTGCCACGTCGATATCATCTTTTAGCTTTTTATATTCAAGAGGAAGCTTGGTTTCGCATTGCTTCTCATTCTCATAGCTATTGAGGATAATCTTGAATTTTTCATAGAATTTTCCTCCCTGATCGATAAAGTTATTGTATTGGGCTATAAATTGTAACAACCTGTCGATTGGAAAAATAATATTGACTTGAGAGGTATAAAGCTGCGGACCTTGTTGTGTTTTCAGATTGGCCAAATAATCGTTTGTTTTTTGCCTTACAGCATCCCAGTCGTCTGATGTTCTACAGCTTTCCAGCGTATTGGCATAACCGATCGGCTTTGTATAATCTTTGAATAGGGTTTCAATATCTGCCCTCATCTTGTCATTACTTTTCTGCAAAAAGGCAGTTTCAAAATAAATAGTATTCAGATCATTTTGCATTCGGAGCGTAAAATCCAGGATACACTCAATATTTGCAATCTCCTTATCTTTTTCTTCTTTTGACAGTGATGAAACCATCAGGTTCGAAAATGTCTGGACAACAGAAACAATAGTATTGGTGCCCAGAATAGACGTGAGATCAAAACCTGCTTTTTTATCCTTTTTGTTTTTTACGAGCTCTTTTAGTTTTTCGTATTCGGGATATTGGTTAGGATTCGACAGTTTATTGATTTCCGAGAATGTCCTCACCGACGCAAAATGATGATCCAGGCTCAATACTTTTTCGTATAAAAGCCGAATAATCTGGAGTCCTTTCAAGTATCTGATTTTGGAAAGATCTTGCATTTCTTCCTTTTTAAGAAGAAGAATTTCTTCCTTCAAGATGTCTTTTTGAATTAAAAAATTGATTTTTGCTTCTGCTTCTTTTGCTTCATAAAGCTTTGCCGTCATGTCTTGAATTCGGGATTCTTTTTCCTTGATTTTCGGAGCATAATAGGCACTTATCTTTTTAAATTCTTTTTGCATTTCCTGAAAAATAGCATTGAACTCGGGATCGGAGCCATTGGCATGAGCCGATGGAATCGTAGTGAGAAAAACGAACGTAACCAATAGGACTAATCGTATCATAATTGTAGTTTTTAGTTCTCTTAAAAGGATAACCTAATGAGGATATACTCGGCATTGATTTCTATTGGATAGCTTCCGGCAGCAATTACAACATTTGGTGAATTGATGTTGATTGCTTTTAGAAAATCTTGCTCGACAGTATAGGGAGTATTTATTCTGAAAGTAAGACTTTCTCCAGAATTGACGTCTTTTAATGCCTTACCCATGATGGCGATCTGTTTTTCTTCAGAAATGGTCGCTTTTCGTATTCCTATGCAAAAAGAGTTTTCTCCGGTTTTGTATGCATTTGCATTCGAAGTTTTGGGATCTTGGTCCGTTGTAAACAACTTGCATACGGAACCGCTCAAGAGGCAGTCAGGAAATTGCCTTCCCAATCCGTTATCGTCAATAGCGACTTTGGGATTTGGACTGCTTTGCGCTAATGAAAGCCCTGAGAATAAGAGTGCCGGGATGTATAATATTTTTTTCATCTTTTGTTGTTTTAGAGCTACAATTAAGGTTGATTTAATCGGAGCTTGGTTAATCATCGTGATCTTGTCTTGCTTGAAAAGATTATGCTTCTCATGAACACAATGCATACAAACAATAGGTTGGTCAAGCTAGTGAATAGAAAGACTAATACGGTTTTTTTGGGACTGCTAATTTTTTCGCCTTCGTTTTTTACATAGCTTATCATTTCGTCATAATTTGATAGGTCAATTATAAAATAGAGATTGACAACATTGACAAGAATGATAAAGATTAGTGGTATTTTAGTGGCTAACTTCATGATTTATGGTGTTATGAAGCAGGATGACTATTTTTCATTTTGATAGCTATTTTAATTTAAATGCCAATGTTATTAATAGGCTAATTGTTCTTCAGATTCTCCATCATTGTCTGGACTGCTCTTTAAAAATGGAATATAATAGGCCGAAATATTAAGAATGATCATCAAGATTCCAAAAAAATAAAACCCTGTAAGACTGACGATACAGACATGCAGTAGAATAGTCATGGCCAGCCATAGTTTTCGAGTCTTGGAATAATTAATAAAAACAGGATAAAATATTTCAATGATTATGACAAAAAAACTAATTCCAGCTGATAGAGCTTCTGGCAAGATAAATCTAGAAAGAGGAATCTGTACATCATAATTGGTTCCAGATAATAGTTGCCAATCGATATTGAGGCTTTTTCCAATTCCTGATAAAAAATAAATGAGGCATAAATGAGCTTGTAATAAATATAAAGACCATTTGAGCAGCGTTTCATTTATTTCAAATTCTTTAATGTAATAATCCATCGAGAATTTTCCTCTTGGAAAAATCACGCAATAAAATAAAGCTGATGTTGCAAAATAGCTTGCCTCATGAAGACCGTCGTTTATTGATTTTGTGATTATCAGATTAAATAGGAACGCAAATAAAGCCGAAATCCTAGTAAATGCTCCCAGACATAACAAGCCCAGCATAAAAAGATAGACGTAAATAACGAGGTAAACAAAATCATCAAAGAGTGTATTGAAACCATATTCCGTTATAAAACTATGTAAGGACGCTAACGCTGAATCATGGGTAAGGTCGCCTTGAATCAGTATTTTGGGAACATCTTCCCAAAAAGAAAACAAGCTTAAAATGCAATAAAATGCGATTGAAAATCTAAAAAAAGAATTCCACTCGACCTTTAGATTGGGATTGTACAAGAATTTCATACTTCCAGTTTTGTCATTTGAACGTATTTTGCCTTTTCTTGATAACTGTAATTAAGTACTAAATTTTGTAAAATGCACTATCTGAATTTTCAGATAGTGCATTTTTAATACAGTACTATCAATATTTTACATAGTTGTCACATAGTTGCCGTTTCCATCAGCTGCCAACGTATATCTTCCAGCTCTGATTGTATAGTCAGATGGTAAACCAAGTTGTTTTGTTACATCTGCAGATAGTTTGTAGTCTTCTTCAACTGTAATTGTGTTAGATCCGAAATGACTTCTTACAGCTTCAAGACCCCTGGCGTTTGCTTCTAGAACTAAATTTCCTCTTTCGTTTGTTGTAGCTAGGAAGAAGTTTAATTCAAGAGTAATTACAACACTGCATACACCAAAACCAGTACAACCTCTAGATCGTCTTCCAAAATCTACTTCTATCGTAAGACGAGGTCTTGGTGTAGTCAAATCTTCAGAATTTGATGAATTCTCGATTTTGTCAATTTTTGCTATTGTATTTTCTTTGATTTCATTAGCGTTAGCGTTGAAGCTGAACAAAGCGATTGCCATTAGGCTGAATAGTAAATTTTTCATAATGTTTAAATTTAAGTGGGTAGTTTCATCGTGGTTGGTTTAAGCGATGGACTTACCATGGTTGATTAATAAATTTTTGTTTGATTATTTGGTTTTTATAGAATCCAAACTAAATTCTATGGGGTTTTTCCGGATTAGGACTGGCTAGGGTGGTCTCTGATATTTTTCATGTTTTTTGGTTGGTTAATTGGTTTGAACTTTATTTACTTAACTACTTTCGAATTTATTCGGCTACGCTGTTTCCGACTGCATTGACGCTTGCAGCGGTAGTTACGGCTTTAGCCATGCTTTCAGTATCGCCTTGGATGCATCCTGTTATTCCGTGGTGGATGTCCCATCTTCTTCCTTTTCTGCGCAGGTAATTGGCATGTCGGGCTATCGAGGTGGAAGTAAGGATTGCTTTTTTATCATTTGCTGTCAAAGCCTGGCTTGATACTATTGTTGCTTCAAAACCAACAATGTGGTCATGGATATTTTTTGCCGAAGCTTCTGCATCTATCAGGAGAGTCAGGTTTGCAGCTAGAATCTCAAGCTGGTTTTTAGCGGCCATGCTCAGTACAGTATTATTGGTAATGGCAATATGATAACTGTCGCTTGTATTCAATATCCAATTGATATTGCTATAAGCAAGAGGCATATAGATATTATTTTTCATCGGTGTAAATTCTGAAAAGCTGTTTGCTATAGTTTCAACATCAGAAATGATTTGCGATGGAGTTGTTGAAGTTGGAGCATTATCATAATATTCTTCCAGAATCTTGCGATATAAGCTTCCGGCTGCATCGTAGGAGTTCGCCGTATTTGCCGGATTCCAGTTATGTGGGTTTTCTTTAAGACTTAAAGAAGTTGATGTTTCGGATTGTAATTCTATGTTTTCAAGATCTTCGTCTGTAGAACATGATAAAAAAGTAAGAGATAAAAACAGCGATAATGATAATAACTTTTTCATAAGGAGGAGGTGTTAGTGTTTGTTGTTAAACTCATCTTATTCTTCAGTTCATTTTTGTCCGGACATTGAACCTTTGAAATTTTAATCCCATCCAATTGCTTCAGGATTTCATTGACAAAGCTATCTTGGGAATTTGCCGTTTGCAAGTGTATACAATACGAATTCGCGAAAAACGCGCTACGAATTCATGAATTCGTAGCGCGTTTTTTAATAATTAATACATTGTAAATCAGTTAATTAAAGTCTTTTGTGATTTATTGTTTGATCTGTTTTTTGCAAGGCATTTCTAAAGATTAAAAAACAGGGATTTTTACGGTTTTTTATATTTTTTATGCTACATTTATAACCCTCCATGTTTAAAAGTTAATGATGCAAAATCAAAAACAGCAGAAATTTCTTATGATAAACAAGTTCAACATTTTTTACTTACTCTGTTTGGTAATAGCGATTCCTGTTTTTTCTCAACAAAAGGGATTTCAGCTGCCCGATTCTTTAAAAGATAAGTCTTATGATTATCTTAATAATAGGATAGATCTTTATGAAGAGGATACCATAAAGGCACTTTTTTATCTGGATTCTTATTTGTCAAAAGCAAAATCGGAGAAAAATTTAAACGAAATGGTCAATGCCTATTCCAACGCGATCTTCTTCGTTCCCGAAAATTTAAAGCTTGCTTATGCCGATAGTATAGTCGCAACGGCAAAAATGACGAACGATCCTCCTGTTATAGGCTCCGCTTATATTTCTAAAGGGAATTTTTACTATTCTATTAAGAATTATGCTCAAGCCCTGAATTTTTATCTCTTGGCAAGCGACTACATCTCTAATTCCGATGATGCCTACTTGAAATATGAGCTTAAATATCATATTGCTGGAATCAAAATACATTTAGGGTTTAATGATGAGGCTTTGGTGTTGCTAAAAGAATGTGTCGATTATTTCAAGCAATACGATGAATATGATTATCAAAGAGGTTATCTGAACTCTTTGCATTCGCTGGGATTAGTCTATAACCGACTTGGCAAATACGATTTAAGTACAGAAACAAATGAATTCGCCCTAAAAGAAGCCAAACGCCTGAATATAGACCTGACACAAAACTATATTATCCATTCTGAAGGGATTAATCAATATTTTAAAAAAAATTATACAAAAGCTGTCCATGATATACAGCAAGCTTTGCCAGCAATCATAAAGAATAATGACTTTGCTAATGAGGCAGTCGGGTATTTCTATATCGGAAAATGTTATTGGGATCAAAAACAACAGGAAAAGGCACTGCCTTATTTTAAAAAAGTAGACCGCACTTTTGCGGAGAAAAATTATATACGCCCTGATTTAAGAGAAAACTATGAGCTCCTCGTAGGCTATTACAAAGAAAAAGGAGATGTGAAAAACCAGCTGTATTACATCAACAGGCTGATGAAGGCAGACAGTGTGCTTAATGCGAATTTTAAATATATGTCGGGAAAGATTCACAAAGAATATGATACGAAGGCACTTCGTCAAGCCAAGCAAGAAATCGAAAAACAGCTAGCCGGCAAAGAAAAAACTACCTTATTATTGTATTTTTCGCTGGCCGTTTTTTTCTTCTTGACATTGTATTTTTTCTATCGTTATTATAGCAACCAGAAGCTATACCGCCAGAAGTTTGAAGAATTGATGGATGCAAAAAAGGAGGAACCGCAAGATCCTATCTCGATACACAAAGAGGATACCGAGAAAAAAGGACTTGATATCAATCCAGACGTCGTGACTGCGATATTAAAAGAGCTGGAAAAATTTGAAAGCCGGAAAAAGTTTTTAGAAAAAGACCTGACGCTGGTCAACCTTGCTTCGGCATTTAACACGAATTCAAATTATCTTTCCAAGGTGATAAATCATTATCGAAACAAGAATTATAATAACTATTTGAACGACCTGCGTATCGATTATATCGTCGACCTGCTGAAAAGCCAATCTAAATATAGAAACTATACGATTAAGGCTCTTGCGGATGAATCGGGTTTCAGTACGCCCCAGCATTTTTCAAAAGCATTTTTTGCCTCTACCGGAATTTATCCTTCTTATTTCCTTAATGAATTGAACAAAGAGAGAGATAACGTTGCATAAAAAAGCCTCGATTTTTCGAGGCCTTTTGTATTATTTAAGTCGGATATGGAGTTCTTCTAATTGCTTGTCATCGATTACAGATGGCGCGTCAATCATAACGTCTCGTCCTGAGTTGTTTTTCGGGAAAGCGATAAAATCACGAATAGTTTCTTGCCCTCCTAAGATGGCTACCAGTCGATCCAACCCGAAAGCCAGTCCTCCGTGTGGTGGTGCTCCAAATTGGAAAGCATCCATCAAGAATCCGAATTGTGCTTTGGCTTCTTCTTCAGTAAACCCTAGATATTTGAACATCAATTGTTGTGTCGCTTTATCATGGATACGAATAGAACCGCCTCCAATTTCATTACCGTTCAATACCATATCATAAGCATTCGCTCTTACTTTGCCTGGTTCGGTTTCCAGCAAGGCAATATCTTCTGGCTTAGGCGAGGTAAACGGATGGTGCATTGCGTGGTATCTGCCGCTTTCTTCATCAAATTCCAATAAAGGAAAATCGACTACCCATAATGGAGCAAAAACTTCTGGATTTCTCAATCCCAGACGTGTAGCCATTTCCATTCTCAAGGCGCTCAGTTGCGTTCTTGTTTTATGTGCAGGGCCTGAGAGAACCAAGATCAAGTCGCCAGGTTTTGCGCCTGTAACTTTTGCCCAATTCAACAAATCTTCTTGGTCGTAAAATTTATCTACAGATGATTTGATCGTTCCATCCAATTCGTATTTGGCATACACCATTCCTGATGCGCCTATTTGCGGACGTTTTACCCAATCAATTAAATTGTCTATTTCTTTTCTAGTGTACGAAGCACAGCCTGGAGCTGCAATTCCTACGACAAGTTCGGCAGTATTAAAAACCGAAAATTCTTTATGTTGCGCTACTTCATTCAACTCACCGAACTCCATTCCGAAACGGATGTCTGGTTTATCGTTTCCGTAGGTCTTCATCGCATAATCATACGTGATTCTTGGGAATTTATCTACTTCGATTCCTTTGATTTCTTTTAGCAAATGTCTTGTCAGTCCTTCAAAAACGTTCAAGATATCTTCCTGCTCTACAAAAGCCATCTCGCAGTCGATCTGCGTAAACTCAGGCTGTCTGTCGGCTCTTAAGTCTTCATCACGGAAACATTTCACGATTTGGAAGTACTTATCCATGCCGCCTACCATTAGCAATTGCTTGAATGTCTGCGGCGATTGCGGCAACGCATAGAATTGGCCTTCGTTCATCCTTGACGGAACAACGAAATCTCTTGCTCCTTCTGGTGTTGATTTAATCAAGTAAGGAGTTTCGACTTCGCAGAAATCCAAATCAGAAAGGTATTTTCTCACTTCCATCGTCACTTTATGACGGAAAAGTAAGCTGTTTTTTACGGGATTTCTTCTGATATCCAAGTAACGGTATTTCATTCGGATGTCTTCACCGCCGTCTGTTTCGTCTTCAATCGTAAACGGAGGCGTCAGTGCAGCATTTAAGATAGTCAGTTCTGAAACTAAAATTTCAATATCGCCTGTCGCCATATTTTTATTTTTGGATTCCCGTTCTATAACGGTTCCTTTTACCTGGATGACGAACTCGCGGCCTAATGTCTTAGCCATTTCAAAAACAGCAGTATCTGTTCTTTCAGAATCAAAAATCAGTTGTGTAATTCCATAACGGTCACGCAGGTCTACCCAAATCATGAAACCTTTATCACGTGATTTTTGAACCCATCCGGCGAGAGTAACTTCTGTAGCAATATGTGAAGCGTTTAATGCGCCACAATTATGACTTCTATACATTATTAAAATTTTAGATGGCAAATTTAGTGATAATTGTCAATTATGAATTATGAATTTTAAATTATAAAGAGGAGATTTTTTATTCTTTTTTAGAATTATTGTTATTTATGACCCGACTTTAATTTTGAATGGTTTTAAAACGACTTTTGTAAATAGCCAATGTTTACTGGGTTTTCAGCAATTCCAATGTTAAGCTTTTGCTTAATGTTACCAAATTGTTAAGTTAAAGTTTTTTTATTGTAAACTAATATTTATATTTGTTAGAGAATTGTAAATAACTAAAAAGACAGATTATGAAAAAGTTTATGATTATGGCAGTTATGCTAGTTTCTGGAGTTGTTTTTGCACAAGATGTAAACCACAAATATGAAGTTGTAGATAATATGGTAAAAGCTACTTATTTTTATGATAATGGGAAGGTGATGCAAGAAGGATTCTATAAAGATGGGAAAGTCCACGGAAAATGGGTTTCTTATGATGTTGAAGGAAACAAAAAATCTCTTGGAGAATATAACAACGGTGCAAAAACCGGGAAATGGTTTTTTTGGACAGATAATAATTTAAGTGAAGTTGATTATTCTGATAGCAGAGTCGCTTTGGTAAAAAACTGGAAGCAAGATGCTCTTGCAAACAGAAATTAAATCTGATTATCTTTCAAAAGAAAAATCCATTAGAACCTTCTAATGGATTTTTTTTTTATTTCTATTTTTTGCTTCTGTCGCTTTTTCTTCCCGAACCGATTTCCTTAAACGAAGAAATAATCTTGTCCATTGGTTCATTAAATTTTTCCTTGCTTCCTTTTAAGGTCCAGATTACGACTTGGTAAAAAGTTTCTTTTCCTTCGATATATGCAATGTCATAAAAAATCGGGAGGTTGTCTATCTCTCCTGTGAAGGAAAATGTTTTGGCTTTCAGTCCATTAATCTGTATGTCTTTTGTCGGAGTAAACTGGGTATCGCTAATAGATTCTTCAAGACTGCTTTTTAAGATTTGATAATATCCGTTGAGGTCGGGAGTAAAGTCGGTTGTTGTATTCGCGACATCATAAAACTCTTGTTTCGGCTCATCGATAACGACCACGTAAAATTCTTTAAAAGCATTTTGATATTGCAGTGAAGCATCATTATGCAGGTCTCTTGCTTTTGAAAGAAAGGAAGGGAGTTCCAAAGAAAACTTATTCTTAACAGTCACGGTTTCTACTTTATTTGAATCACAAGAAAGCAAAAAAGCAAAAAGGCAGAGTACGATTATCTTCTTCATAAGATTGAATTTTACTGCAATATAAAAAATACGTTCAAGATAGGGCAGAAAGATTTTCCAATAAAGCAAAAAAAATCCCGACTGATAGATTCAATCGGGAAATTTTCCAAGGGTCAACTTGTTTTTTGAGACAATTTTTTAAGAGTGCTTTGCGGTAAAGCCATCGTCGCTCAATTCTTTGTGCTCATAATCAGCAATCATTAATTCTTCATATTTTGTAACTTCTTTGCCTTTGTTGAAGCGGGCAATTAAGCTGTCAAAAATAGCATACACCACAGGAACGATAATCAAGGTCAGGAATAACGAACTGATCAATCCTCCGATAATTACCCAAGCCAAACCATTGTTCATTTCGGCAGCAGCTCCTGAAGCTAGGGCAATAGGTACCATCCCGAAAACCATCGCAATGGTTGTCATCAAGATTGGACGAAGCCTAGCATGGTTCGCTTGAATCAACGCCATATAAGTCGTTTCACCTTCGGCTTTCCTGTGATTCGCGAAATCCACCAGAAGGATCGCATTTTTACATACCAGACCAATAAGCATGATAACCCCCAAAATTGTAAAGATGTTCAGTGAGTTATTCGTCAATGCCAAGGCTAATAATGCCCCGATGAACGATAGCGGTATCGAGAACAATACCACGAACGGATATATAAAACTGTTATACAATGCTACCATTACTAAGTAAACCAAGATAATAGCGGCCAATAAGGCGATTCCTAATGTACCAAAACCTTCTTCTTGGTTTTCCATATCTCCACCCCAAACATAGCCTACACCAGTTGGTTTTTTTAGTTGTGAAAACTGAGCTTCCCATTCTGCCGCAACGTCCCCAGAAGGTCTACCGATGGTTTGTGCTTTAATAGAAACAGAAGTCGCTTTGTCACGACGTTCCAATAAACTTGGACCAGAACTTTCTTTTACGCTTGCAAATTGCGAAAGTTTGATTTGCTGTCCGGCATCATTGATGAATACCAAGTCGCTTACGTTGTTGATATTAGAACGGTCGTATTCGTTGAAACGCACGTTAATATCATATTCATATTCTCCTGCACGGAATTTGGCGTCTGTATTTCCGTTGAAGGCTGTCTGCATCGTCATTCCGACAGTTTGCAAGGTCAAGCCAAGTGCGGCCATCTTGTCTCTGTCTACCTGAACGGCAATTTCTGGACTTCCTTCTTCTACAGATAATTTGATTTCTGTCGCACCTTTGATTTTCATCAACTGTGCTTCCGCTTTTTTAGCAAACGCTGTTGCGCTTTCTAAGTCAGGACCTGTAACGGTCAAGAAGATTGGTGCTTCATCGGCACCACCCATGATACTTACTGGAACGGTCTTGATTTTAGCGCCTACCAGGATCTTTTCTAATTCTCGTTTCATTTTGGCTGCATAGATGTACGTTCCGTCTTCGCGAAGCGATTTGTCAATCAACTTCACGTCAATTTCAGCTTTGTAGACGGTAGCCTGTGTTGATCCAAAACCTTCGCTGGTTTGTCCAACAGTTGTTACGATTTCTTCGATTTCTTTTTTGTCTCGAAGGTATTTCTCTGCTTTTTGGGCTATAAAATTCGATTGCTCGATAGAAGCATCTTTCGGCAATTCGATTTGTACCAAGAACTGTCCACGGTCAATTTTCGGGAAAAATTCTCCTCCAATAAACCCAGCACCTACTAATGCAATTGAGCTAAAGAATAATACGACAACAATTAAAAGTGTTGATTTTTTATATTTCAAAGACCATTTTAAGATATCGGTTACTTTGTGCGTAAATTTATCAAGTCCTCTTTCAAAGCTCAAGATGATTCTTCCAAACAGATTTTTGTTTGTCACATGTTCTAGTTTTCCATATCGAGAAGAAAGCCAAGGCACAATAGTAAATGACGATAGTAAGGAAAGCAACGTAGCGATAATTACGGTAACACAGAATTGCGTAATAATATTCGCTACCAATCCTGTACTCATCGCAATCGGCAAGAACACGACCACGATAACCAAGGTAATCGCTGTTACTGTAAATCCGATTTCTGCGGTTCCGTCAAAGGCAGCACGAACTTTGTTTTTGCCCATTTCCATGTGACGGTAAATGTTTTCCAATACAACGATTGCATCATCGACCAAGATACCAACCACGAGTGAAAGACCTAACAAACTCATCAAGTTTAGGGTATAACCCATAAGATAGATTCCGATGAAAGTCGCAATCAATGAAGCCGGAATCGAAACCATTACGATGAACGCATTTCGGATACTGTGCAGGAAGAAGAGCATTACGAATGCTACTAAGAATACCGCCAAGAATAAATCGTGGATTACCGAATCGGCCGCAGCCAAAGTAAATTCAGAACTATCGTTCGCAACTTTTAGCTTCAGTCCTTGTGCAGCATAATCTTTTTCGATTTTGGCAATTGCAGCATAGGTTTCTTCACTTACTGTTACGGCATTCGCGTCTGTCTGTTTGATAACTTGCAATACGATTGCATTGTTAGAGTTGACACGGGCAATTTTCTCTACTTCTTTTTGTGAATCCTGAACATCGGCAACATCACCAAGACGAACTTGGATTCCGTTTTTAGAGGAAATTACCAAATTCCTCATTTCTTCAACGTTTTTATATTTTCCGGCAAGACGAACTAGCATCGTAGTTTCTCTGGTCTGGATGTTTCCCGTAGGGAAATCCAAGTTGGAAGATAAAATCATTTGTTGTACTTGAGGAACAGATAATCCGTAACCTTTCAGTTTATTCTGGTCAAGGCTTACTTGAATTTCTCTTTCTTCACCACCGACTAAGTTTACTTGTGCTACACCTTTTACACGCGAAAGAATCGGCTGGATTTTTTTATCCAATAAGTCATAAAAGGCAACCTCGTCCATTTTTGCGGTAGCTCCAATTGTGATTACCGGCAAATCGCTCAAAGAGAATTTGGTCAAAGATGGCGGATCGACATCTTCTGGTAAATCTTTTTCGATAGCGTTGATTTTTCTTTGGGCATCATTAAGAGAGTAATCAGCATCGGCTTCTGGTTCCAAAGTCACCATTACGATAGACAAGCTTTCGATGGATTTCGATTCTACTTTCTTTACGTTTTCCAGAGAAGAAACGGCGTCTTCGATTTTCTTGGTTACCGTATTTTCTACCTCGCCTGGAGAAGCTCCCGGATAGACTGTAGAAATCGTTACCACGTTTATTTCAAACTTTGGGATCAATTCATAGCTCAATTGGCTGTAACTGAAGAGCCCACCGAGCGTTAGAATGATAAACAACACAATCACTAGGGTTGGTCGTTTGATTGATATTTCTGCTATTTTCATTTTTTAAGTTTAAAGTCTTGAAGTTTTAAAGTCTAAAGTCAAAAGCTACTAACGATCGACTATCAACTGTAAACTAAGAACTATTTAATAGGATTTACTTTTGTTCCGTCAGTCAAGTTGATTTGGCCGCTCGTAACAACGATTTCACCATCATTCAAGCCCTCTAAAACTTCTACTTTTTCTCCGAATACTCGTCCTGCAACGATTTTTTTCAATTTCGCAACATTGTCTTGGATTACAAAAACTTGATTGCTGCTGACACTTCCTACAAAAGCATTCCTTGGAATGATTCGCAATGGTTTTTGTTGCGTTGCTTTTGAAGCAAATTCTGCAGTTCCATACATTCCTGCCTTAATTTCATTAGCAGGATTATTTGTGATTTCGATTTCGACAGGAAAGTTCAATGATTCATCTGCTTTTGGAGCGATAAAAGTGATTTTTCCAGAGAATTCTTTATCAGGAAAAACGCTGGCTTTGACTTTTACGACTGAACCTACTTTCAGGTCAGGAATTTGGTTTTCGCTTACGGCAACCTTCAGTTTTAATTTTGAAACATTAACCAATTCAAATAATTCTGTTCCTGGAGCAACTACAGAACCTGGCTCTATGCTTTTCTTGTTTACGATTCCGTTAATAGACGATTTGATAGTCGCATCTCCATACGTAATCTTGGCTTGATCCAATTTTGCTTTTGCATTTACAAGACTCAGTTTTGCTTGATCTAACTGTTGTTGCGTTACACCTCCAGTTTTGTATGCATTTTCATAACGTCTGCTGTCTGTCAAAGCATTTTGATAAGCTGCGTTTGCATTTTGTACATCTATAGAAAGCTGGTCGCCTTTGATGATTGCTAAAGTCTGTCCGATTCTTACGGTACTTCCTTCATCCACCAAAACTTTGATTACTCTTCCAGAGTTTTCTGCTGAGAATTTCAATTCTTGCGACGGAATGAAATTTCCGTTCGCAACAAAATCAGACTTTATAGCTTCTGTTTTTACTGTATCAATTCGTACCGCAACTGCGCTGTTTTTTTCTGAAACGATTGCTGTTTCTGCTTCGTTCTTTTTCTTGTTGTTCATTAACGTGAATCCTATCAGTCCCAGGACTCCTATTCCGATACCTATATATATTAATTTTTTCATTTTTGTATGATTGATTTTTTAATTGATTAATGTTCTTAATTCTCCTTTAGCTTTGATCAGCTGAATTTCTGCTAATTTGTAATCCAATAGGGCAGAAGTGTAATTGTTTTGTGCTTCAACAAGTGAGTTTTCCGCATCCAGCAAATCAGTTAATGAGGCCAATCCGTTGTAATAATTGTTTTTAGTATCGCTCAACACTTCTTGAGCCAGCCTAACATTCTCTTTTTGATCATTGATCGTAATGATGCTATTGTTGATTTGTGTTTTAGAATTTTCGAAGTCCAAATCAAGAGAAAGTTTCTTTTCTATCATATCTTCTTTCAGTTGTCGTATTTCAACATCTGCCTGACGAACTTTTGCTCTTGTTCCAAAACCGGTGAAGATTGGGACTTTCAGATTCAATCCGATAGTTGAATAATCGGACCAGTACACTTGATCTCTAGATTTCGCAAACAATGGCATTTCAGGACCTTGTCCGATATAATTATAGCTTCCAACTAAAGATAATTTCGGGTAATATTCGGCGATAACAGATTTCTTTTGGTAATCCAAAAGCTCTTCTTGTTTTTTCAGCAAAAGATAATCGGTTCTTTGTGTCGCATCTGGAGTTTCTGAAATTGCTTGCGGACTTACTGCAAATTCTGTTTGAGGAATGTAGATTGAAGTCTGAATTGGCATTCCCATATAGAATTTCAAAGAATTTTCCTGTAGTTGTACCTCGTTAATTAATTGCTGACGTTGTGTATTGATGTTATACAATTTTACGGTGATACGGTCCAAATCGATTTTTTTAGCCAAACCATTGTCGAATTGACCTTTGATGACATCCTTAACTTTAGAAGTATTCACATAATTGCTATCGACTACGGCAAGCTTTTGTCTTTTGACGAAAACCTGATAATAATTGTTAGCCACTCTTTCAATAACCTGCTCTTCGGTAAGTTGTTGATTGATTTGGTAGAATTCTCTTGTTGATCTGGCCGCTTTTAAACCTGTAAAAACAGCTTGGTCAAAAATATTTTGTGTCAAAGTAACACCTCCAGTAGCGCTCCATTTTTGTCCCAAAGGCGCTAAGACTGTAGTTCCTGGAGATCCAAAGAAGTCACCAGGTAGTGCATTCAGCTGTAAAATAGGATTGTGAGTTAGATTTCCATCAGCGCTGATTTGTGGCAATGCTCTGGAGCGAACTTCTTGAATCTGATATTCGCTGTTTTCTACTTGGAGCTTGGCTTTTTTAGCGTCTGCTTTATTTTCCAAGGCATATTGAATAGCATCTTTCAGTGTAAGCGTCTTGGTTTGTGCCAAAGCGCTTTGTGAAAAAATGAATCCAATCAGTAGGATTGCGAGTCCCTTGACTTTCGCAAGGCTATAAATACTCTTCATTTGATATAATTATTTATTATTGATTGATTTTATTTTCCAAATAAGGTGTTCATGATGATTTCTTTCCTGTCGTCCAGAATCTTTTCATATTCTGCGTCTGTCAGGCGCATGGTTCTCTGAAAGAGCGGACGCATAGAAATAGGGAAGGAGATAAGCGAAACCATATTGATTATAAATTGTATCGGCTCCATTTTTTCGATAGTTCCTTTGCTCATCTCGATGTTTAATTCTTCATAAAATTTTTTGAGCATTCGTTCCATTCCTTCTTCATCTTTAAAATAGCAACCTTGGTTGAATTGGGTTACCAAATAGATTTCCATGTAAGGATATTCTTTCGCCATGACAAAAGAATCGTCTATAAACTCTTCAATTTTCGCTTTAAAAGGCAGTTCAGAGAAAATAATTGATTCGGTTCTTTGCTGCTCTTTATCTTGGGCATCGCTAAAAACAATTTCAAATAATTTGTCTCTAGAGCGGAAATAATAATTTATCAATGTCCTGTTAACTCCCGCCGCATCAGCAATCTCTTGAGTCGTTGCATTAAATTTACCTTCTCCAAAGAATAATCTCTTGGCGGTATTTTTAATCAATTCCTCAGTTGCTTCATCTTTATTTTTGATATACATAGTGTTTAACATTTTTGTTAAACAAAATTATTAAATAATTTATTTTGACAAATTTGTCAAATGTATCTTAACATTAATTTAACAAATAACGTTTTAGAAGGAGATGAAAAATTTTAAAAAAGGAAAGTTTCTGTTGGTAAGAATACTGTAAATTAGCCAAAATTATTTTTATGCATTCCATTAGCGAATACCAACAAAGTTTTCTGAACTATTTAGAAAGCCAGACGATTATTAAAGAACCCAAATCACTTTACGAACCTATTCATTATATTTTATCGCTTGGAGGAAAAAGAATCCGTCCAGTACTGACATTAATGACGACTGAAATTTTTAACCAAGAGTATAAAAAAGCCTTGCCGGCTGCCTTGGCGGTTGAAGTCTTTCATAACTTTTCGCTTGTGCATGACGACATAATGGATGATGCGCCATTGCGTAGAGGAAAGGAAACGGTACATGAAAAGTGGAATATTAACACGGGAATACTTTCTGGCGATGCGATGTTGATTTTAGCCTATCAGTATTTTGAAAAATACGAACCAGTGATTTTCCAGTCGTTGGCAAAATTGTTCAGCAAAACGGCTCTTGAAGTTTGCGAAGGCCAGCAATGGGATGTGGATTTTGAAAACCGCGACGATGTGGCCATTTCAGAATACTTGAAAATGATCGAATATAAGACAGCGGTGCTGGTTGCTGCGGCAATGAAAATGGGGGCGATAATTGCGGAAACTTCTGCCGAAAATTGCGACGCGATTTATGATTTCGGACTAAACCTTGGAATTGCTTTCCAGCTTCAAGATGATTATTTAGATGCTTTTGGAGATCCTGAAACTTTCGGAAAACAGGTCGGTGGCGATATTATAGAAAATAAAAAGACCTATCTTTATTTGAAAGCGCTTGAGTTTTCAACATCGGACGAAAAAGAGCAATTGCTCCATTTGTATTCTATCCAGCCTACAGATAATTCGGAAAAAATAAATTCTGTAAAAGATATCTTTACTGCTACAGGCGCTTCAAAAGCAACTCAGGAAGCGATTAAGGAATATACTTTTAAAGCTTTTGAGACCTTAGAAAAACTGCACATTGAAGACGATAAAAAAGCAATATTAAAAGCTTTTGGTGAGAATTTGATGGGAAGGAAAGTATAAAGTAATAACTATCTAACAACCCTGACAGGGTTTCAAACCCTGTCAGGGTCAAAAGAACACTATGAATTTTATCGCGCCAATAAATACAGACAATTTACTTTCTGAAGCAGAAAAAGAAAATCTATACTTGAAACTGCTAGAGCAGATCAATAAGGATTTTAATTTTGCAAACGAACCGATCGATTTTCCATTAAGCACAAAGCCCGTGGAATTAAAAATCCAGCTGCATGAAAAAATCTACCGCTTGATTCAGCACAAGTTTGCCGAATATTTAAACCTGCTTTATATTATTGATGTGCCCGAAGCAGAAGTCAAAAAACTGGACGGTTCTGATTTGGTCGAACTTTCTGAACAAGTCGCTTTTTTGATTTTAAAAAGAGAATGGCAAAAAGTTTGGTTTCGTAATAAGTTTTCATAGGGCAACTGTTTAATTAGAACAGACGAATGTTCAAGTTGAAATTGCTAATGTTGAGGTTTTAATCACGTATGCTTAAGTTGTATAGGCGTATGTTCGAGTTGGAATAGCTAATGTTTAAGTTGAACAGGCTCATGTTCTAGTTGGGATCTCTCTTGTTAGGTTGAATAAGGCTAATGTTCAAGTTGGAATAGCTAATGCTTAAGTTGAATAGGCTTTTGTTCAAGTTAAAATCTCTCTTGTTAAGTTGGACAGGGGTAATGTTCGAGTTGAAGCAGCCCATGTTTAAGTTAAAATTACTCATGTTTAAGTTGAAATTGCTAATGTTGAGGTTTTAATCACTTATGCTTAAGTTGAAATTGCTCTTGTTTAACTTGAATAGGTAGATTCTCTACAATTATGATCTTAAAATGCTGCTACGGCTCTAAAGTGTCTTCTTTTATCGCCACAAATTCTTTTTCGCTTTTAGAAATCACGATAGTAGCCACCCCATTTCCAATAAAATTAGTAATAGCTCTGGCTTCACTCATGAATTTATCTACACCCAATAGAAAAGCCAATCCTTCTAGCGGAATTTTGTGTATGGCTGTTAATGTTGAAGCCAAGACAATAAAACCGCTCCCAGTAACTCCTGCAGCACCTTTTGAAGTAATCATTAATAGGCCAATTACAGTCAGAATCTCTCCAAAAGTTAAATGGACATTATACAACTGTGCCAAAAAGATTATCGCCATAGAAAGATAGATGGAGGTTCCGTCAAGATTAAACGAATATCCTGTTGGAACGACTAATCCTACCACGGATTTGCTGCATCCCATGTTCTCTAGCTTTTTCATCAAGTTTGGTAATGCGGCTTCTGATGAAGAAGTTCCTAATACGATCAGCAATTCTGCCTTGATGTATTTTATAAACGACCAGATGCTGACCTTGAAATATCTCAAGATGCTTCCTAAGATGAGGAAAATAAAAATAAACATGGTGACATACACCGTAAGCATCAGTTTTCCTAATGGCATTAAAGTATTAAGTCCAAATTTTCCAACGGTGTAGGCCATTCCTCCAAAAGCGCCCAGCGGTGCCAGATACATGACAAATTTTAATGCCTTGAAAACGATATTCGAGCATTTGTAAAGCACGGCTACTACTTCTTCTCTTTTAGAATAATAGTTGAGCAGGATTCCCACAATTATCGCTACCAACAAAACTTGAAGCGTAAGGTTTTCCATGAAAAAATGAAGCCAGTTGAATTCCTTTTGCGGCGCATTTGTATATTGGCTTGCATCTTGAATATTGAGTCCTGTTTTGTCAATTTTTCCTGGCTGTATCAGGTAGGCAACGATAACACCAATGGCAAGCGCAAAAGTGGTGACGATCTCAAAATAGACCAAGGATTTTATTCCGATACGTCCCACTTTTTTCAAATCTCCCATCCCGCTGATGCCCAAGACTATCGTCAAGAAAATAATTGGCGCTATAAAAACTTTGATAATGCTGATGAACGTATCGCCAACAATCTTCATTTTTACGCCAGTGTCAGGAGCATAGTGGCCAACGAGCACACCAACAACAATGGCGATCAATACCCAAAAAGTAAGATTGGTTATGATTTTAAGGAATAGGCTTTTTTCGTTTAGGGTAGTGTTCATTAGTGTTGTATTAATTTGTATCTGAATTTTTTAGAAAACTACTTGAACCAGCAATTGTGCCGAAAAAGTGTTTCCAGTTGCCGCTTGCAATCAGATGAAAGTGCATGGATTGATACTGACAATTATCTCGGGACTGATAATTACTGTTATGATGTGTTATTGGGAAAGTTATGTTTTAGAAATAAACTCTGACAAACGGCATAAGTGCGTCGTTATACACATTTTTATCACTGTCGTGCAATACGTTATATCGAGCTCCGATTGTGACGTTTTCCATACGATATCCAGCGCCTAGAAATAACGCAGTATTCCAAAAGTTGTCTGAACCGCCACCAAACTCATCATCATATTCTAAATTTACTCTCAACTGTTCCAGTTCCGCAGAAAGCTGGATTTCTGGAATCGGATTTCCTAACAATATCAAGCTAGGACCGTAAATATACGATTCATAAAAATCTTTATCCCTAACGTAGCTTCCCTGCAATCCTAGTCCTGCAGAAAAATAAGGATTGAAGTCATAAAGCGCGCTTGGAGCAACTGTAACATTCGTATATCCAGAGCCAAAACTGAGTCCTAATCCGCCGCCGAAACGTATCCTGCTTTCGAAATCAGCACCTTGATTTTGCTGCGCTACAGCATCAGCAGAAACAGTCAAGAAAATAACTGCTATCAAGGTTTTTGTTATATGGTTTAGATTAAGTATTTTCATGCGCAAATTTTAAGTTAAGTTTAAGACATAAAAGTATGAAATAATTATTAGATTGTTCTAATTGTCGTACTTTTGCAAAAATATTTTTAACAAATTAGGACATTCAATTATATTATGGATAGGTTTTCCTTTTTAAACGCGGCACATACTGAATTTTTTGCTCAATTATACGATCAATATCTTGAAAACCCAGATAGCGTAGAACCAAGCTGGAGAAGTTTTTTCCAAGGTTTTGACTTCGGGATGGAAACATACAATGAAGAATATCAGGCTCCTGCACAGCAGCTAGCGAATTACGCAACATCAAACAATGTTGACGTAAGCCAGATTTCTGAAAAATTACAAAAAGAATTTAATGTTTTAAAGCTGATCGATGCTTACAGAACGCGCGGTCACTTATTCACTAAGACCAATCCGGTTCGTGAAAGAAGAATTTTTAGTCCAAATTTAGAACTTGAAAACTTCGGACTTTCAAAAGCAGATTTGACTACCGTTTTTGATGCGGCAAAAGCAATCAAGATTGCGCCTTGCAGTTTGCAAGAAATTATTGGCCATTTGGATAATATTTACTGCCAGCATATCGGTGTGGAATATATGTATATCCGTAAACCAGAAGTAATCCAATGGATTCAGGATAAGATCGGTTATAACGATAATCATCCTAGATTTTCTGCTGACGAAAAGAAAAACATCTTAAATAAATTAAACGAGGCGGTTTCTTTCGAAAACTTTCTTCATACAAAATATGTTGGACAAAAACGTTTCTCTCTTGAAGGCGGTGAAACTTTAATCCCGGCTTTAGATGCCTTGATTGAGGCTGCTGCTGAAAAAGGTGTAGAGCAGTTTGTCATGGGAATGGCTCACCGTGGTCGTTTGAACGTTTTGGCAAACATTTTCGGAAAAAATACCCAAGACATCTTCTCTGAATTTGACGGAAAAGATTATGATGATGATGCGCTTTTTGATGGTGACGTAAAATACCACTTAGGCTTGACGGCTGACAAAAAGACAAAATCAGGAAAAAATATAAACATCAATTTAGCGCCAAATCCATCGCACTTGGAAACGGTTGGTGCCGTGATTGAAGGAATCACAAGAGCAAAACAGGACCGTCATTTCCCAGACGATTTCTCAAAAGTATTGCCAATCGCACTTCATGGTGACGCGGCAATTGCTGGACAAGGAATTGTGTATGAAATCGTTCAGATGGCACAATTGGATGGTTATAAAACAGGAGGAACAATCCATTTGGTAATTAACAACCAAGTTGGATTTACGACGAATTATCTAGATGCTCGTTCTTCTACCTATTGTACCGATGTTGCAAAAGTGACGCTTTCTCCGGTTTTGCACGTAAATGCGGATGATGCAGAAGCAGTTGTTCATGCTATGCTTTTTGCATTAGACTACAGAATGCAATTCGGAAGCGATGTTTTCATCGACTTGTTAGGATATAGAAAATACGGCCACAACGAAGGTGATGAGCCTCGTTTCACACAGCCTAAATTATATAAGATTATTGCAAAACACGAAAATCCGAGAGACATCTATGCTGCTAAATTAATTGCAGAAGGTGTTATTGACGATACGTATGTTGGCAAATTAGAAAAAGAATACAAAGCCGTTTTAGATGAAAATCTTGAAGCGTCTCGTAAAAAAGACTTGACAATCATCACGCCATTCATGCAAAACGAATGGGGAGGATATGTTCAGGCAGATGAAACAGAAATGCTTCAAAAAGTAAATACGACTTTCTCAAAAGAGATACTTACAGAAATTGCTCAGACCATCACGACATTGCCAAGCGACAAGAAGTTTATCAGCAAAATCCAAAAGCTGATCAACGACAGAAAAGTAATGTTTGAAACAGACAAACTAGATTGGGCTATGGCCGAATTGCTAGCGTATGGTTCTTTGATGACAGAAGGTTATGATGTTCGTATTTCAGGACAAGACGTTGAAAGAGGAACTTTCTCTCACCGTCATGCAGTCGTGAAAGTAGAAGATTCTGAAGAAGAAGTAATCCTTTTACAGCAGTTGAAAAACCAAAAAGGGAAATTCAACATCTTCAATTCATTGTTGTCTGAATATGGCGTTGTTGGTTTTGATTACGGATACGCTTTGGCGAGCCCAAAAACATTGACCATCTGGGAAGCACAATTTGGAGATTTCTCTAACGGTGCCCAAATCATGATTGACCAATATATTTCTGCAGCAGAAGACAAATGGAACAATCAAAACGGTTTGGTGATGTTATTGCCTCACGGTTATGAAGGCCAAGGAGCAGAACACTCTTCAGCTAGAATGGAACGATATTTACAGCTTTGCGCTAACCATAATATGTTTGTGGCAGACTGTACGACGCCAGCCAACTTCTTCCACTTATTGAGAAGACAGATGAAAACGACGTTCAGAAAACCTTTGATTGTATTTACTCCAAAGAGTTTATTGCGTCATCCGTCAGTAGTTTCTTCAGTAGATGAGTTTGCAAACGGAAGCTTCCAAGAAGTTTTGGACGATCCAAATGTAAATGCAAAAGACGTTAAGACATTGGTATTCTGTACAGGTAAATTCTACTACGATTTAGTGGCAGAAAGAGAAGCTAACGGAAGAAAAGACGTTGCATTCGTGAGAATCGAACAACTTTTCCCATTGCCAGTAGAACAATTAAAAGCGATTATTGAAAAATATCCAAACGCTGATGATTATGTTTGGGCACAAGAAGAACCTAAAAACATGGGAGCTTACAGCTACATGCTGATGAACTTTGATTTAGTGAAATTGAGAGTGGCTTCATTAAAAGCCTACAGTGCGCCTGCAGCAGGAAGCTATGCTCGTTCTAAAAAACGTCATGCAGCTGCGATAGCAATGGTTTTTGATAAAAATCTGTTCAGCTAATAAAGATTTTTAGCGCGAGTCAAGGCTAAAAAACGTAATTTTGAAATAATAAGTAGTATACAATAACACACCATAAAATTATATACAGATGATTTTAGAAATGAAAGTTCCTTCACCAGGGGAATCAATCACCGAAGTTGAAATCGCAACTTGGTTAGTAAAAGACGGAGATTACGTAGAAAAAGATCAAGCGATTGCTGAAGTAGATTCAGACAAAGCAACTTTGGAATTGCCAGCTGAAGCTAGTGGAATTATTACGCTAAAAGCCGAAGAAGGCGATGCTGTAGCAGTTGGTCAAGTAGTTTGCTTAATCGATACAGATGCAGCAAAACCAGAAGGTAGCGCTCCAGCAAAAGAAGAAAAGAAAGAAGAAGCTCCAAAAGCGGAAGCTAAAAAAGAAGAACCTAAAGCAGAAGCTCCAAAAGCGGCTCCGGCAGCTGAAAAGACGTATGCATCAGGAACTCCTTCGCCAGCGGCAAGAAAAATTTTGGATGAAAAAAATATTGAGCCTGCTTCAGTTTCTGGAACTGGAAAAGGAGGAAGAATCACGAAAGATGATGCTGTAAATGCAACACCTTCAATGGGAACTCCAACGGGAGGAAACCGTGGTTCTGAAAGAACAAAATTGTCAATGCTTCGTAGAAAAGTAGCAGAACGTCTTGTTGCTGCTAAAAACGAAACAGCAATGTTGACTACGTTTAACGAAGTGAACATGACACCTATCAATACGATCCGTAACGAATATAAGGATGCGTTCAAAGCAAAACACGGCGGTTTAGGATTAGGCTATATGTCTTTCTTTACAAAAGCAGTGACAAGAGCGTTGCAATTATATCCAGATGTGAACTCTATGATCGACGGACAAGAGAAAATTTCATACGATTTCTGTGATATCTCTGTAGCAGTTTCTGGACCAAAAGGATTGATGGTTCCTGTAGTTAGAAATGCAGAAAACCTGACTTTCCGCGGAATTGAATCTGAAATCAAGAGATTAGCAATCAAAGCACGTGACGGACAGATTACTGTTGACGATATGACTGGTGGAACGTTCACTATTTCTAATGGTGGTGTTTTCGGAAGTATGCTTTCAACACCAATCATCAACCCACCACAATCTGGAATCTTGGGAATGCACAACATTATCGAGCGTCCAATCGCTGTAAATGGTAAAGTAGAAATCCACCCGATGATGTATGTAGCACTTTCTTATGATCACAGAATTATCGACGGACGTGAGTCAGTTGGTTTCTTGGTTGCCGTAAAAGAAGGCTTAGAAAATCCAGCAGAATTATTGATGGACAACAATCCTAAAAAAGCGTTGGAACTATAGTTTCAAGTTTTGTATAAATAAAAAATCCCGTTCAAAAGAGCGGGATTTTTTATTATAACGAATTGCGGTTACTGTTTCAAATAAAAATACTCTCCATGATAATCAATAATTCCTTTGCCTTTCATCAAGATATCAGCTCCGATAATGCCGTGAACAGGCTTTGCTTTATATTGCTCTAAAGCGAGGTTTACATGCGACATATTGAAAATGACTAATGAAAAATCATCTGTTTTCCAACGTCCCAATTGCAACGTGTTGTTAGAAGACATCTGAGTGTCCATTCCAACAGCTCCAGCTCCGGCTGCTTTTGTGAGCGATTCCTCTGCCCTGAGGTTAAAATGCTCAACATCTCCAAAACCTACACAGCTGCTAGAAGCTCCCGTGTCTAGAATGAAACTGCCGCTGATACCATTAACTTTGGCCTTGATGACTAAATGATGCGTCTTCGAAATTTTTAATTTTATTTTTTTATAGCCTTTGCTTTTTAAGGCATCGAAAATTTTGTCCATTTTTAAGATATGAGTAAATCAAAAATAACCATTTATAGCTAAAGAGATTAAAATCAAAACATAATATTTTATTAAGATTTCCTGATTAAGAGGGCTTCTTTCGCATTATATTTTGCAACTCCTTTCATTGTTCCTATTTTTGCAAAATGATTTTAACAGACACACATTCGCACATCTATAGCGAAGAATTCGATCAAGATAGAAAAGAAATGATGCAGCGTGCCTTTGATGCCGGAGTACAAAGAATTTTTGTTCCGTCAATCGATTCCACTTATACACAGAAAATGTACGATTTGGAGCAGCAATATCCTGAAAATGTCTTTTTGATGATGGGATTGCATCCTACGTATGTCAAAGAAAATTATGAGGAAGAACTGGCTTTTGTGGAAGCAGAATTGTCGAAAAGAAAGTTTTATGCTGTTGGCGAAATAGGCATCGATCTTTTTTGGGACAAGACTCGATTGGAAGAGCAAAAAATAGCCTTTAAAAGACAGATTCAATTAGCCAAAAAATACAAGTTGCCGATCAATATTCATTGCCGCGATGCTTTTGACGAAGTTTTTGAAGTTTTGGAATCCGAAAAAAGCGAAGAGCTTTTCGGTATTTTCCATTGCTTTACAGGTGATTATAATCAAGCCTTACAAGCAATTTCATACAATATGAAACTTGGAATTGGCGGTGTTGCAACCTTCAAAAACGGAAAAATCGACCAGTTTTTAAACCAGATCGATATAAAACATATCGTTTTAGAAACAGACTCTCCTTATTTGGCTCCCGTGCCTTATAGAGGCAAGCGTAATGAAAGCAGTTATACGAAACTGGTAGCAGAGAAATTAGCTTTAATTTATGGAATTCCTGTCGAAGAAATTGCGAAAATTACGACAGAAAATGCCAAAGCTGTTTTTGGTATTTAACAAAGAAATCATACCAAATTCATAAAATTTTTGTTCATTTGTAGATTGTTAAAAAAACTAAAGTAAATGTCAAAATTCGATAAAATTCGACCGTTTTATGATAGTGAAGTAAACGAAGCCTTGTGCAAGGTTGCCGATCATCCGATGATGAAAGCCATGATGAGCTTTACGTTTCCTGACGCCGATGAAAAAGATTGGATAGAACAGCTGAAAAGAACGCATTCGATAAGAGATTTCCAATGCAATTTTATTTACCATGCTGTGATGAAGGTTGTCGAAAAAAGTTCGGATGGACTGACTACTTCTGGTTTTGAAAAATTAGAAAAACATACGCCTTACCTTTTTATTTCTAACCATAGAGATATCATTTTGGATACTTCTCTTCTGAACACTTGTCTTTTTGACCACGGATTGGTCATGACCGCTTCGGCAATTGGAGATAATTTGGTTAAAAAATCTTTCCTGCATACGTTATCCAAATTAAACAGAAATTTTTTAGTACAGCGAGGCTTGGCGCCTAGAGAACTGCTTCAAAGCTCAAAACTAATGTCGGAATATATTTGCCAGCTTATTTTGAGAGAAAATCGTTCGGTTTGGATTGCCCAGCGCGAAGGAAGAACAAAAGATGGCAATGACGCTACACATCCGGGTGTTTTAAAAATGCTTTCGATGGGTTCTGAAGAAGAAAATCTGATGGACTATTTCAAAAAATTAAAGATTGTTCCCGTATCGATTTCATATGAATACGATCCGACGGATGCGCTAAAAATGCCGCAACTGATGGCTGAAGCAAATGATGAGGTATATATAAAAGAAAAGAATGAAGATTTCATGACGCTCTTGAGCGGAATTATGGGCCAGAAAAAAAGAATACATATCCATGTCGGAGATGTTTTAGAAGAAGAATTAGATGAAATCGCTTCTAAATTCGATAACTCAAACAAACAAATACAGGCATTAGCACAAGTAATAGATGATTCTATTTTGGCAAGCTATAAGCTTTGGCCGACGAATTACATCGCTTACGATTTAATCAACAATACAGACAAATATTCCCACCTCTATACTGAAAAAGAAAAATCGCTTTTCGAAAGAAGATTAGAAATAAGAATTGACGAAAATAATCCAGTAGAACTGCAAGGATTTTTGGCCATGTATGCCAATCCAGTAGTCAATAAATCAAAATACGAGAATGCTGTCTAAAGCAAAAATACTTTTAATCTACACGGGTGGTACCATCGGTATGATGAAAGATTTTGAGACAGGTGCCTTGAAAGCTTTCAACTTTAGCAAATTACTGCAAAGAATTCCAGAGCTGAAACAATTGGACTGTGAAATAGAAACGATTTCTTTTGACACTCCGATAGATTCTTCGAACATGAATCCCCAAAAATGGATCCAGATTGCATCCATCATTGAAGAAAACTATGCTTCTTTTGACGGATTTGTAGTGCTTCACGGTTCTGATACGATGTCGTATTCGGCTTCGGCACTAAGCTTCATGCTTGAAAATCTTGCCAAACCGGTTGTTTTTACAGGCTCGCAATTGCCGATTGGAGATTTAAGAACTGACGCAAAAGAAAATCTGATCACGGCTATACAAATTGCTTCATTGCAGCACAAGAATAAGCCAGTCATCAATGAAGTCTGCCTTTATTTCGAATATAAATTATACAGAGGAAATCGTACCACAAAAATTAATGCAGAACATTTTAATGCATTTTTGTCGCCAAATTATTCTCCATTAGCAGAATCAGGCGTTCATCTAAAAGTAAATAACGATTTATTGTTGCCAAAATCAGGAAGCAAGAAATTCCAAGTGCATAAGGAATTGGATGATAATGTAGCCGTCGTAAAAATGTTTCCTGGAATCAGCGAAAATGTATTGGCCGCCATCTTTAACATTCCAAACCTAAAAGGAATTGTCTTGGAAACGTATGGCGCTGGAAATGCTCCAACAGACGAATGGTTTATTTCCTTATTAAAAAAAGCCATTAAAAACGGACTGCATGTTATCAATGTGACTCAATGTACGGCCGGAAGTGTTAGTATGGGACACTATGAAACCAGTACATCGCTGAAAAAAATAGGCGTGATTTCTGGGAAAGACATTACAACGGAATCCGCTATCACCAAGCTGATGTATCTTATTGGGCAGAAAGTTTCTCCAAATGTTTTCAAGACTATTTATGAAACGGCTTTGAGAGGTGAATTGACCTAAATTTTTAAGCTATAAATTTTCTTTAGTCGGAATTTTTGCAGTTCTTTGCAACCGCAAATAAATAGAGAGGTGTCCGAGTGGTTGAAGGAGCAAGCCTGGAAAGCTTGTATATGGGTAACTGTATCGTGGGTTCGAATCCCATCCTCTCTGCAAAAAGACAACTTTTTTAGGTTGTCTTTTTTTTATTACTTTTATTAGCATAACTTTCTACTTATGAAAAAGTACTTCAGTATTCTTATATGCATCATTTCTCTACATGCTCTTGCCCAAGATCCTGTGAAGGATAAGCAGATTAAGGAAGCACAAGAGAAGGAAGAGCAAGAACGCATCAAGGAAGTGTTGAGTAATGAAAAAGCGACTGAAACACGCGAGTTAGAAGAAGTAAGAAGAAAAAAAGATTCGGTGCAAAGTACCGTAACTGTTGTCGATTCTTTGTATAGAGAAGACCAGTTTTATATAGGCCTGACGTATGATCTATTGCAGAAAAGGCCAGATGGTGTCAGCCAAAACTCTTTTTCATCCGGATTCCATATCGGTTTTTTAAGAGATATTCCGCTTAACAAGCGACGAAATGTTGCTATCGCAATTGGCTTGGGATATTCTATGAATGATTATAGGCAGAATATCAAGATTACAGAAGTTGACGGAAAACCTTTTTATGAGGTGGTCAATGAAAGTGAAGTGAATTTCGACAAAAATAAATTCTCCTTGCATTATGTAGATATTCCATTTGAATTTAGATGGAGGACCTCGACCATACAAAGCCATCGTTTTTGGAGAGTATATACCGGTTTTAAACTGAGCTATTTGTTGCTAAACAAATCGAAATATGTTGAAGGGAATGAAAAAATCAGGATTTTTGGCAATGACGATTTCAATAAGCTGCAATATGGAGCCTACATTTCTTTTGGCTACAACACATGGAATTTCCATGCCTATTATGGTCTCAATTCGTTATTCAAATCTGATGCAAAAATTGACGGCAAGTCAATTGACATGAATACCGTAAATATCGGACTGATGTTTTATATTCTATAGCCAGAAATAGAGAAGTCCTATCTGCGGTAAAATTCCTGATAAGAAGCCTACAATCAATTCTTTAGTATTATGTGCTTTCATAGATAGCCTTGATGTGGCCACAATTCCTGTAAGCAACAAACAAAAAGCAACGAGATAGATGTGGTTTGTCTGCGTATGAAGGCTAAATCCAATTGCGAAAACCGTCAGCGAACTTATTCCGATCATGTGGATGCTGGCTTTCAAGTTGATAAAAGTAAACAAGAAAGCTAAAATCGTACTCACTAAAGCACCAAAGAAAAAGTAATACAATTCAGGAATCAGTTCAATTCGAATACTTTCCGTAATCAAAATATAAAGCAATATGGCATTTGCCGCTAAAGGAATTTTTCGCTGTGAAATTTCCGAAAGCATAAAAGAATTTGCCCTGCCCAAAGTCATCAAGAAATAAAATATCGAAATCGGAATCAAGATCGTCAAGATAATGACTTGTATTGTCACTAAAAAAAGTTCTTGATACGTATGATATCGGTCTGTCAAGAAAAAATACAGCAGAACCGCATAGACCGAGATAAACATCGGGTGGAAAATATAGGAGAATATAGAAAGGATTTTTTTCACTACCTATATTTTCTTCCTCATTCTCGCCACAGGAATATCAAGCTGCTCTCTATATTTTGCGATTGTCCTTCTAGCAATCGGATAGCCTTTTTCTTTTAATATTTCAGCCAATTGGTCGTCTGGAAGCGGCTTTTGCTTGTCTTCTTCCTCAATTACATTCTGCAATATTTTCTTGATTTCTAGCGTAGAAACGTCTTCGCCTTGGTCATTTTTCATGGCTTCCGAAAAGAATTCCTTGATTAATTTTGTGCCGTAAGGTGTTTCGACATATTTGCTATTTGCTACACGAGAAACCGTTGAAATATCCAAGCCGATCATGTCTGCAATGTCTTTTAAGATCATTGGTTTCAGCTTGGTTTCATCACCATCCAAGAAATATTCTTGTTGGTAGTGCATAATGGCATTCATGGTTACGAACAACGTTTCCTGGCGCTGGCGGATGGCATCAATGAACCATTTGGCAGAATCTAGCTTTTGCTTGATAAACTGTACGGCTTCTTTCTGTTGGTTCGACTTATCACGAGAGGCTTTGTACGTCTGCATCATTTCCTGATAATCTTTAGAAATGTGAAGCTCCGGGGCATTTCGTCCGTTCAAGGTCAGTTCTAATTCACCGTCGACAATTCTGATGGTAAAATCAGGAACGACGTGCTCAATCATTTTATTGTTTCCGGTAAAAGCACCTCCTGGTTTCGGGTTGAGCTTTTCAATTTCGTCAATAGCTTTTTTAAGCTGGTCTTGAGAGATGCCGTATTTCTGTAGCAGCTTATCGTAATGCTTTTTAGTAAAAGCTTCAAAATGATTCTCTATAACATCAATGGCCAAGTCGACAGATTCGGTTGGTGTTTTATGTTTTAGCTGTAGCAAAAGACATTCTTGCAAATCACGTGCGCCGACTCCGGAAGGCTCTAATTCATGGATGATGTGCAGTATTCGTTCTACATTTTTTTCATCCGTGTAAATACCTTGCGTAAATGCCATGTCATCTACAATATCAGGAACGCTTCTTCGGATGTAACCCATATCATCAATGCTTCCGACTAGAAATTCTGCAATTTCACGTTCTTCGTCATTTAAGATAAAAGTATTCAGCTGGTTGATGAGGTCTTGATGAAAACTTACCGGCGCAGCAAAAGGCATGCTTCGATCTTCGTCGTCATCACTATAATTATTTGCCTGAAGTTTATAGTCTGGTGTTTCGTCGTTGCTTAAATATTCGTCGATGTTGATGTCTTCGGCATCGATTCTGTCGTTTTCGAATTCATCGTAATCATCATATTCTTCGGTCTCGAATTCGTCTTTTTCGTATTCATCCTCTTCTTTTCCAGCTTCCAATGCTGGATTTTCGACCATTTCTTCTTTTAATCGTTGTTCAAAAGCTTGCGTAGGCAATTGGATTAGCTTCATCAGCTGGATTTGCTGTGGAGATAATTTCTGTGATAATTTAAGTTGTAAAAACTGCTTGAGCATCTATTGAGTTATTTGGTATTTATAGTTCAAATTTAATCATTTTCAACTAAAAATGGCACACGTTAAGATAAACTTGTGCCATTTTTGATATGATTTATATAGTGTCTTGATTCCTAAAACTCGGCATTTCCAGGAGTTCTTGGGAACGGAATTACGTCCCTGATGTTGGTCATTCCAGTTACGAACAAAACCAATCTTTCAAATCCAAGTCCGAAGCCGCTATGGACAGCAGAACCGAAACGACGAGTGTCAAGGTACCACCAAAGTTCTTCTTCGTCGATTCCTAAAACTTTCATCTTTTCTACTAAAACGTCATAACGTTCCTCTCGCTGAGAGCCTCCAACAATCTCTCCGATGCCTGGGAAAAGGATATCCATTGCGCGGACAGTTTTGCCGTCTTCGTTCAACCGCATGTAAAATGCTTTGATGTTTGCTGGATAATCATATAAAATTACCGGACATTTAAAGTGCTTTTCTACCAAAAAACGCTCGTGCTCTGATTGCAAATCAGCACCCCATTCTTCAATGATATATTGGAACTTTTTCTTTTTGTTTGGTGTCGAATTCTTTAAAATATCGATCGCTTCGGTATAAGAAACACGTTTGAAATTGTTTTCTAAAACGAAATTTAGTTTTTCTAACAAAGTCATTTCGCTTCTTTCCGCTTGCGGTTTTGTTTTTTCTTCTTCCAATAAACGGCCTTCCAAAAACTTCAAATCATCGGCACATTTATCCATGGTGTATTTGATCACGTATTGGATAAAATCTTCTGCCAAATCCATGTTATCGTCTAAATCATTAAAAGCGACTTCTGGCTCAATCATCCAGAATTCAGCCAAATGGCGCGATGTATTAGAATTTTCTGCTCTAAAAGTTGGTCCGAAAGTATAAATCTGACCCAACGCCATAGCAAAAGTTTCTCCTTCTAATTGTCCAGAAACCGTCAGGTTGGTGTGTTTTCCGAAGAAATCTTTTTTATAATCGATATGACCTTCTTCTGTTTTTGGTAAGTTGTCTAAAGGCAGGGAAGTCACTTGGAACATTTCTCCAGCGCCTTCTGCATCAGCTCCAGTGATTACTGGCGTGTTTACATACACAAAACCTTTTTCTTGGAAATATTGATGTACTGCAAAAGACAATACAGAACGTACTCTCATGATTGCCCCAAAAGCATTCGTTCTTACACGTAAATGCGCATTGGCACGCAAAAACTCAAGGGTATGTTTTTTCGGCTGCATCGGGAATTTTTCTGGATCAGAATCACCCAAGATTTCCAAACTGCTTACTTGAATTTCATATTTCTGTCCTGCACCTTTGCTTTCTGTCAAAGCACCTTTCAGGGCCACGGCTGCACCAGTCGTTATTCGCTTCAAGGTATCTGCAGGAGTATTTTCAAAATCAACCACACATTGGATATTATTAATAGTCGAGCCGTCATTTAAAGCAATAAATTGATTATTCCTAAATGTTCTAACCCATCCTTTTACATAAACTTCCTGCATTGTCTGAGCGCTGTTCAATAGCTCTTTAACTTTTGTGTGTTTCATTTTTAATTGTTATAAAATATTCTTGAATTGTTCTTCTGTGAGACAAAAAGAGGTCTTTTCGCAAAACAGAACGCAAAGATAGTAAAAAATTCAGTCCACAGATTTTAGATTTCAGATGCTAAACGCAATGGCAACATAAGTAGAGAGGGTATTTCATTTTTTTATCTAATTTTACAAAAAAAATAAAATGAAAACCAATGTCCTGATCTCGAACACGCTTTATGTTATTGGGATTATTTTCATCATAATTCTTATCACTGTAGCTGTCGTGCTGTTGTACAAATTAAAGAAGGCAAAAGCTCAAAAGCAAGAATTTGAAGAAAAATACAATTCGCTCGAATTGAAGGTCAACGGTTTGAAATTAGAAACGCTCGAATCAAAATTAAATCCGCATCTTTTTAAAAACATATTGAATTCGATACAATCGCATGCTTACCAGACCTATCATGCGCTTGATAAGTTGGCGAATGTGCTCGATTATATTTTATACGAAAGCCAAAAGAAATTTGTGTCTCCTAGAGAAGAAATCGAATTTGCCTTAAACCTGATTGAAATCAACAAGATTAAAGTCAGTCCGCTTTTTGGATTGAAGGTAAAAACCAAAATCAAGGAAGATGAATTGCTATACGAACAGCCGATTTTAGCGCCGATGGTTTCTATTGATTTGATAGAAAATGCTTTTAAGCATGCAGATCTAAAAAGTCCGGATGCTTTTATTTCCATTGTTTTTGAATTTAAGGATAGCTGTTTTTATCTTACGGTTTCGAATAAGATATCCGACCATAAGACCTTGAAAAAAGACAATAGCGGTTTGGGTTCTAATACGTTAGACCAGCGATTGAAAATAATTTACAATAATAATTACAAGCTCGATAAATTTATCGAAGATGATGTTTATATTGCTCACCTAAAAATAAACTTACTTGAATACAAAGCTCAAATGCTTGCTGCTGGACGATGAATTGCCAGGATTGACGTATCTCAAAATGCTTTGCGAGCAGATTCCTGAACTGGATGTCGTGAAGGCATTTGACAATCCCGAAAAATTGCTTGCCGAAATGTCAAGCCTTGATTTCGATCTCTGTATTACGGATATTGAAATGCCAAGGATAGACGGGCTTAGTGTGGCCAATCTTTTAAAAGACAAAATGGTAATTTTTACGACAGCCTATAAAGAATATGCTGCGGATGCTTTTGATATTGAAGCAGTCGATTATATTACAAAACCTGTAAAAAAAGAACGTCTGCAGAAAGCGGTTGTCAAGGCTTTGGAAAAGATGAACAAGAAATCGTCCAACAAAAAGTTTACGCAACTGAATACAGACAAGGGAAAAGCCTTGCTGTTTTTCGACCAGATTATTTACATACAACCTTCTGAAACCGACAGCCGCGATAAGGAAGTTTTGATGAAAGATGGAAATATAATTCTGCTCAAAAACATAACTTTTGCCAAGTTGCTCTCGCAGTTGCCGAAAGCCGATTTTTGCAGGATCAACAAAAAAGAAATTATAGCAATGAAAGCTGTGAAATTCTTTGCCCATGATGAAATCACGACAACTATCCTAGATAAGAACGGGAAAAGTCTTGTCTTGTTTTTGAGTGATATTTACCGTTCGGATTTTCTTTGCAAAGTCAATATTTAAGTTTCGTTACAAATTTTTTCCTTCTTATTACAATTGCCCTAAACTATTTTACAAAATCAAATTGTAAGAAATTTTCAATGCAGATATTTGTGCCTACAAACGACTTACCCAATGCAAAAACACAAAAACTCTATTTTCTATGTTGTCCTCATAGTTGTTTTCTCTGGTATCATTTATTGGTTTTTAGACCAAGGAAAACACCTGCAACACGGAAAAACAATAATCGAAAAAACTTCTGACAAATCACAATGGGCAGAATTTGTTGATTCGATGCAGCATAGCTTGCAACATCCTTTGGCCATTTTACTAGCCCAAATCTTGACGATTATTTTAGTGGCACGGTTTTTTGGATGGATTTGCAGGAAAATCGGACAGCCTTCGGTTGTCGGAGAAATCATTGCCGGAATTGTGCTCGGACCTTCCTTATTAGGATTGTATTTTCCAGAATTTAAAGAAACTCTTTTTCCAGCAGCGTCTCTTGGGAATTTACAATTCTTGAGCCAAATCGGATTAATCCTTTTCATGTTTGTTATCGGAATGGAGCTGGATTTGAAAGTCTTACGAAATAAAGCCCATGAAGCAGTAGTTATAAGCCATGCCAGCATCATTTTCCCCTTTACATTAGGAATCGGATTGGCTTATTTTATGTATGATACTTTCGCTCCTGAAGGCGTAGCTTTTTTATCTTTTGCTCTTTTTTGCGGTATCGCGATGAGCATCACGGCTTTCCCGGTTTTGGCGAGAATCGTGCAAGAACGAGGCATACACAAGACGAAATTAGGAAGCATCGTTATTACTTGTGCTGCAGCAGATGATATCACGGCTTGGTGCATTTTAGCGGCGGTTATTGCTATCGTAAAAGCAGGATCTTTTGTAAGTTCCTTATACATTATTGTTTTGGCTGTGACGTATGTTTTCTTGATGATTATGATCGTAAAGCCTTTCTTGAAAAGAGTTGGCGATTTATATTCTTCTCGAAAAACATTAAGCAAGCCGGTTGTTGCTATTTTCTTTCTAACGTTGATCATTTCTTCGTATGTGACAGAAGTCATCGGAATCCATGCTTTATTTGGAGCTTTTATGGCAGGCGTAATTATGCCTGAAAGTGCCAAGTTTAGAAGTATTTTCATTGAGAAAGTAGAAGATATTGCTCTGATTGTATTGCTGCCATTGTTTTTTGTATTCACGGGCTTAAGAACCGAAATCGGACTTTTGGACGATCCGTATCTGTGGAAAATCACGGCTTTAATTATTGCAGTAGCAGTCGTTGGAAAATTCTTGGGAAGTACATTGGCGGCAAAATTTGTCGGGCAGAATTGGAGAGACAGTCTTTATATCGGAGCCTTGATGAATACTCGTGGCTTGATGGAATTAATCGTATTAAACATTGGCTACGAGCTAGGCGTGCTTTCTCCGATGATCTTCACGATGATGGTCATCATGGCTTTAGTGACGACATTTATGACTGGGCCTGCTTTGGACCTGATTAATTTTATTTTCAAGACTAAAAACTCGATTATTCCTGAAACTATCAGCAGTAAGATAAAATATAAGATATTGCTTTCTTTCGCTATTCCAGATAGAGGAATTGCCTTGCTGAAAGTAGCCAATAGCTTGGTGCGAAAACAAAACGGGAATGCCATTGTAACAGCCATGCATTTGTCGTCAAGTAACGAATTGCACGGATTTGATGCGAGTCATTATGAACAAGAGGTCTTCAAGCCAATCGTCAATGAAGCTGAAAATCTCGACCAGAAAATCATCACGCTTTTCAAAGCTTCGGTAGATATCGATTCAGATATTACTGAAATCGCAAACCAAGGCGAATTTGACTTATTGTTAATCGGATTGGGACAGTCTATTTTTGAAGGCACGTTGCTGGGAAGAGTTCTAGGATATACGACTCGAATCATAAATCCCGATAGGCTGATTGATAAATTTACTGGAAAGGAAGGTTTGTTTGAAAACTCTCCTTTCGATGAAAGGACGCGTCATATCGTTGCTTACAGCAAAATGCCGGTAGGTATTTTAGTAGATAAAAACCTAGAAGAAATCGACCAGGTCTTTATGCCATTATTTTGTGCCGAAGATCGATTTTTGATAGAATATGCCCAAAAGTTAATCCATAACAATGGTTGTCAAGTTACCATCTTGGATCCTACGGGAGAAATAAAAAACAATTCAGAAATTAAGGAAAGCATCCGTTCTATCGAGCAGATTGCTCCAAATCATATTGCCATGTCAGGCGAGAAAACCATGAAAAAAGAATTTCTTGAAAGACAAGACCTGATGATTATCAGTCTTGAAAGTTGGAAGAAATTGGTTGACTCACAGAGCGTTTGGTTAAATAATACGCCTTCTGTGTTAATTATTAAACCATAAATTTTAAAAGTCCTAACTTTTGTATCGGATTAAATACTTATAAAGATTACGTTGTTATTAATTCTAAAAACCTGCCCAGCTAAACTCGGCAGGTTTTATATTTATAAGAAGTTTATGAAACAGCACCTTAAAAACCTAAATTTAGGATAAAGGTCAATTTGATAGAAAGATTATCTTCAAATTTGGCCAATTGATTCGGACCATAACGGTAAAATCCAGACAATCCGAAGGCTTTGTAGATTTGATTCAGCTCGATTCCCGATTCAAAATAGCCATCTCTTAAGGTTTTGTAATTAAGTCCGATATGCTGTTCTGGTTTTTCCATATCACCCCAAGCCATTCTTGAAACCAAAACTAGAGAAGGCTTGATTCCTTTGAAAACGGTGACTCTTTTAAAGCCGTGTTTGAATTGGAACATCACATATTTGCTAGAGAAAAATTCGTTGAAATACATCGTCTCAAAACTGTTCTTTCCTGCAATCGTGATTCGTTCAATTAGTTTTTCTTTCGTAAGGCTGTTCGGAGAGGTATTGTAAAGATGTGAAATCGGCACATCGCCTATCGCATAACCAGCTTCCATTAAAAGTGCTGTCCTTTGTCCGTTTAGATAGCGTTTTTCATATTCTGCTCTCAAATCTATTTTAGAGAAAGTAAAATCATTTTCAAAAACCTTTGGCAATGATTGCGTGAATTGGAATGTGAATTTCGGATAGCGTTTTTCTATTTCTAGCTTCCCTGTAGGCGTCTGCATATAATCGCTAAAAGGATTCCATTGCAGCGAAACCATTGCAGTTGTCATGTCGTAGTTAGTATACGATTTTCCATCTACAGTATAGAGGTAGTCAAACTTAGGCTCAATCCTGCTATGCGTAAGCTGCCAGATACTTTCCGTTTTAGGAAGGATTTTAGTTTCAATATAACCTCGCCACGTTTTGTGGTTATAGAAAGTACTTAAGTTGATCGGACGAGGATCATAAATTTTAAAAACCCTCTTGTCGATGGCAAAAGAGGTACTCGCAATCTCTCGCACATCATCCGTATAGCCTCCTCCAATCCATGAATTTGAAAAGATACCCACGCGAACCGCTCCGCCAATGCTGTATTTGAAATCGCCATCCTTGGTTCCGTAAGCCGTATAACCGTCTAGGCGGTACTTATTTGAAAATCGCTCGTTCGTAATACCTCCCAAGCCAACTCTGAAGCCTTCGTAGTTGTTATAGCTTAAAAGATAACGCAGATCCATATCCACTGGCCCAATAGGAACGTATCCATTTAATATTTTTCGACCGAAGCGAAGTTTTTTCTCCAAACGTTCTTTTTGGGCGATGCTATCCAGAGCAATGTAAGTTCTTTCGCTTCGAGTATCGAGGCTGTCTTTTCTGTAGCTGTTCCAGAAAGAATCGTCTTTTTTTATGGCGTCATCCTTTACTTCGATATAAATGGCAGGATGTTTTATTTTTACAGGAATGTTCTGTTGCCTGTCGAAATTATAAGATTTAGAAACCAGGTACGTAAAATCGGAAGCGTCTTTTTTTCTTGTCGTATTGTTACTGTCAAGATCGCCTTCAAACTTGATTGTACCGCCTAAGATACGGATGTCGTCGTCGTTTTTTCCTTTTACGATTTTAAACTCTTTTTGCGTTGGGAACCAGATTTTTTCATTTTCGAGATATTCAAACTCGTGTGTTGCCGAAATATCCAATACGCCACGGATTCTCATGATGGCTTTGGCAATAGCAAAGTTTTCTTTATCGATGTAGACAACACCTTCTAATCCCGATGATTTTCTTTTCTTTCTCGGCTTGAAATAAATCATGTAAGTGTCGCGGTTTTCGACTTTCACGGTGTCTAATATTCTAAAACGGTAATCTGCAAAAGCATCTGGCGCTATAGGGCTATTGTATTTGGTCTCAAATAATTCGTATTTAGGATCGTAAACCGAAAAAGATTGGAGGTTAAAAGCAATGATTTCGTAAATTGGATTTTTAAGTCCCGCCATTTTTGTTCCCAAGATCGTTTCTTTCAGCTTTTTGTTGCTGAATTGGAATTGAGATACTTTTTCGGTCTGGAATAAATGCTGGCGGTCGATAATCTTCTTGAATTTATAATTCGTAGAATCGACTTCCTTGAATTCTTTTCCGTAATACCTTTCTACAAAGACAGAATCAATACTTCCGTCGATAGAATCTGGATTGGCAGAAACAATTAATTTGTTATAAGACTTGAACTGGAAGCTTTGTAACTTTTGTTGCGGATCGTTATCTTTTTTATTTTTTATGGCTTGGCGAATAATTGCATTCGCAGGATTTTCTTCCGAAGAAAGTACAATTTCGCTTAAGTTTTCTGATTTTGGAGAAAGCAGAATTTCATAATACTTTTTGTTGCGATCTCCTAGTATCGTCTTAGGGCTATATCCGATGTAAGAAATCGTGAAAAAGGTAATCTGATTTTCATCTTGAAGCAAGAATTTTCCGTCTACATCAGTCACTGTAGCTCTATTATTGCTGGATATTGTAGCAAAAGGAAGCGGTTTTTTGGTGCTTTCATCCTTCACGATTCCAGAAATCTGAAATTGTGCTTGCACGGAAACAGAAAGAAGGAAAAATAAAAAAGTTAAATGCTTCATAGGGTTATGTAACAGACGAATAGATGGTAGTTTTGTTACACGTTGCAAAAGTAAGTGACTTCTGTAAAAAAATCCACTATTTAAGGGGATTTTAATATTTGGCAGCATAAAATAAACGTTCAGATATAAAAAAGCCGGATAATTATCCGGCTCGTATATTTTAGAATGTAAAAAGAATTAAACTTTCATAATTTCAGCTTCTTTAACGGCTAAAAGCTCGTCTACTTTTTTAATAAAAGCATTGGTCAGGTTTTGAACTTTATCTTCAGCTGTTTTGCACATGTCTTCTGAAGTTCCTTCTTTTTCTAATTTTTTGATGTCTGTATTAGCATCTTTACGTACGTTTCTGATTCCGATTTTTGCATCTTCGGCTTCTGATTTGGCTTGTTTTACCAAGTCACGACGGCGCTCTTCTGTTAAAGGCGGCACGCTGATGATGATTACATCGCCATTGTTCATCGGATTAAAGCCGATGTTTGCAATTTGAATTGCTTTTTCGATTGGCTGCAACATGCTTTTTTCGTAAGGCTGAATCGTAATCGTTCTTGCATCGGGAACGTTGATGTTCGATACTTGGCTAAGCGGAGTCGCAGCGCCATAATAATCAACAAATACGCTTCCTAACATAGCAGGACTTGCCTTACCAGCACGGATATTCAAGAATTCTTTTTCAAGATGAGCAATTGAACCTGACATCGATTCTTCAGTGCTATCTAATATAAAATCAATTTCTTCAGTCATTTTTATCTAGAATTTCAGATTTCAGATTCAGATTCAGCCATTCGACTGCTATCTTGATTCTGTTTTCTAATTATACATTAACTACTGTTCCTATATTTTCGCCTTCGCAGATTTTCAAAAGATTTCCTTTTTTGTTCATGTCGAAAACAACAATCGGTAGGGCATTTTCTTGGCTCAGCGTAAATGCTGTCGTATCCATTACGTTCAGTCCCTTTTTTAAGACGTCTTCAAATGAAATAGTATCGAATTTCACAGCATCTGCGTTTTTCTCCGGATCAGAAGTATATACTCCATCGACGCGAGTACCTTTCAAGATTACATCGGCATGAACTTCAACACCTCTTAATACGGCGGCTGTATCTGTCGTGAAATAAGGATTTCCTGTTCCCGCTCCGAAAATTACGATTCTTCCTTTCTCCAAATGGCGAACCGCTCTTCTTTTGATATACGGTTCAGCAATAGCTTCAATTTTCAAGGCAGTCTGTAGACGAGTCAGCATTCCTTTGTCTTCAAGAGCTCCTTGAAGCGCCATTCCGTTGATTACGGTAGCTAGCATTCCCATATAATCACCTTGAACTCTGTCCATTCCATTGCTGGCTCCGGCTACACCGCGAAAAATATTTCCTCCTCCGATTACAATTGCAATCTCAACGCCTCTGTCATGAATTTCCTTGATTTCATCTGCATATTCGGCTAATCTTTGCGGATCGATACCGTATTGTCTGTCGCCCATCAAGGCTTCTCCACTTAATTTTAGGAGTATTCTTTTATATTTCATGCGCTGATTTTGTTTTTCGCTTAAGTTGTGCAAATATAGTCATAATCTGTTTTTTTGGAATAAGTTGGCAAAAAAAAAGTATTTTGGGTTTTTAGAATTAATTTTGCAGTACTAAATCGAGAATATGGAAGAGATTATCAAGGCCAGTCTGCCTAAAAGCTTGACTTATTTTGAATATAGAAAACTGGTTACAGATTTGCTTTTAGAGGGAAAATCTACAGGTCCAATCCAGACAGATGATCTGTTGCATTATAGCAAGCTGAACGAAACGAGAATGAATCGCTTGGAAAAGACGATTGTTATTTCTCCAGAAAATACGGAAAGAATTAATCTCTTAAGAAGAAAATATATCTGGCTTGTAATTTCGGAAAGTTGGTGTGGCGATGCGGCACAGTTGCTTCCGATCATGCACAAAATGAAGGTGTTGTCAGATAACATCGATTTTAAGATTGTCCTTCGTGATGAAAATCCTGCATTGATGGATAAATTTTTGACGAATGGCGGAAGATCTATTCCAAAATTAATTGTCTTGGATAAAGAAACATTGGAAGTTTTGGCAGATTGGGGTCCAAGGCCGAAAGAAGCATTCGATTTGATTAAAAATTATAAGGAAGAGCATGGCGTTATCGATGAAAAAATTAAGACCGAACTGCAAATGTGGTACTTGCATGATAAAGGCTTAAGTACTCAAAATGAATTAATCGAACTTATGCGATTGCTTGAAATTCAAGAATAATGAGCTACAAAGAAAATGGTTATCTGCTTTTAGAGAATTTCTTTACGGAAACGAACCTGTATGCTATTGAAAAAATCCTATATAAATTTCACGAAAAGTGGATGGTAGATAATGCCTCAAGTTTTGAAAAAGGAGTTTTAAATAGCCATAGCCTGACTTCAGGAAATTATTTGGATATGGAAGAAAAAACAGCGCTTTTCCAATTTATTTCTCAACAAAGCATTCAAGAAATCATTGATACAATTTATACCGATACCCCCGTTTTCTTAAATACGCAGCTTTTTTTCGACCCGAAAGATAATAGCCAGAAAAATTATTGGCATCGCGATATCCAATACACTGGGCTGACAGTGGAAGAGCAAAAACAGGCCATAAAACATCAAGATGTAGTTCATTTCAGGATTCCGATGAAAGCGGAATTAGGGATCGAATTAATACCAAAAACACATCGCGAATGGGACTTGCCTCACGAATTTGATGTCAGGAATTCATTAAATAATTCGAAACCAAGCGATGATTTGGAAAGAGGAAAGACAATCCAGCTAAATCGTGGCGACTTGCTTGTTTTTTCTGCCAATATGATCCATCGAGGAATTTATGGAAAAGATCGCTTTTCTTTTGACGTAATTTTTTGCAACAATATTCCTGAAATCAAGCGCTTTATCGACCAAAGCAATTATCCGTCAGAAGGAATTTTGAAAAAGCTGAAAAATAAAGAACTATTCCGTTCGTAGGCTATTTTAAAGTTCCGAGGATATAAATCTTGTCAGAAGTAGACATTCCGCCTGGATTACAGCCTGGTTTTCCTTCAGGAATCTCGCTTCCAATTTGCTTGTAATACTCTACCCAAGCCGGGAAAAAGTCATTGGTTCCAGGTTCTTTGTAGGTCATCGGAAACAATTGAAAAAAAGGTTTTTCTTTGTTCGCCTTTTTAAAAGCATCGTAGATTAATTCTGAACAATAATATTTCCCATTATCGTAAACATAATCATCGTCATACGGAACCCCGACTTGCTTTAAAGAAAAAGAAATCGCTTCAGGAATCAACTTGCTGTATTTCTTTTTGACCCTGCCGATGTACATTGGTTTGGAAGTGTTTTTAGAAAATTTTTCTAAGGTGTTCAATCGCACGGCAGCACCAGCGGCTTCAATGATATATATCGTGTCATTTTTCTTGTAGACCAATCCCATATGGCTGAAATCGTTTCCTTTATAACCTTCGGTCACAGCTTCAATAGCATCGCAAAGCGGACCACAATCCATATCTTGAAAAATAAAATCGCCTGTTTTTAAGTCAGAAGGCTTTATTTGAGAATAAGAAATAAAAGAGAAAAAAAGGACGGATAATAAGAGCAACTTTTTCATAATCTATTCCGTTTTTTCAGAAAGTGAATCTACAAAAGCTTCTAAGCCGTAACCGTTTTTTACATCATAGTCACCGATTTTTGTTCTTCGCAGCGCGGTAAGATGTCCGCCAGAATGCAGTGCTTTTCCAAAATCAAAGGCTAGCGAACGGATATAAGTCCCTTTGCTGCAAACCACTCTAAAGTCAATTTCGGGCAAAGCAATTCGTGTAATTTCAAATTCGTGGATTGTTGTTTTTCTAGTCGGAATTTCAACTTCTTCTCCATTTCGGGCATGCTCGTACAAGCGAATTCCGTCTTTTTTCAGGGCAGAAAAAATAGGAGGACGCTGGTCGATTTCGCCTAGAAACTGCTTTACCGTTTCATGAATCAGCTCTTCTGTGATATGTTCTGTCAGGAAAGTTTCGTTGGTTTCAGTCTCTAAATCATACGAAGGCGTGGTTGCGCCAACGGTAATCGTTCCAGTATATTCTTTAGCCTGGCCTTGCAGTTCGGTAATTCTTTTGGTGAATTTTCCGGTACAGACCAAAAGCAATCCAGAAGCCAAAGGATCTAAAGTCCCAGCATGACCAATCTTGATTTTTTTCAAGCCGAGTTTGCTCTTCAAGGCCCATTTTAATTTGTTCACCGCTTGAAACGATGTCCAATTCAAAGGCTTGTCAATTAATAAAACTTGGCCGTCTTGAAAATCTTGTGCTGTCAATGCTAAATTATTTTATGTAGATGAAATAAATCAAGAGTAAGGCTCCAGCAATAATTCTGTAATAGCCCCAAGGCTTGAAACCGTATTTTTTAATGACTCCGATAAAGAATTTGATGGCAATAATCGAAACAATAAAAGCTACGATATTTCCGATTGCAAATAACTTTAGGTTGTCTCCAGATTGCATCAATAATTCATATCCTTTTAATCCTGAAACTTTATAAGTTTTCAAAAACACAGAATAGCAAGTTACGGCTAGCATGGTCGGAACGGCTAAAAAGAAAGAAAACTCAGCAGCAGTCTGACGTGTCAAGCCTTGCTGCATTCCGCCAATAATTGAAGCGGCAGAACGGCTTGTTCCTGGCATCATGGCCAGACATTGCCAAAAACCGATAGTTACTGCTTTTTTGATAGAGATATCCTCTTCATGTGCAATAGTGGGGTTTTTGAAATAATTGTCAATAAATAATAAGATAAAACCGCCGATGATGAGCACAATTGCAATCGGAATCGGATCGCCCAATACGGCATCAATATAATCGTCAAACAGATAGCCTAATATTAAGGCCGGAACTACGGCTAAAGCTAATTTGATGTAAAAATTGAACTTGCTGAAGTTGAAAAACTTTCTCCAATATAAAGCTACTACAGCCAAGATAGCTCCGAACTGAATCGAAACCTGAAATAATTTTGTAAAATCATCTTCTTGAATTCCAAAATAAGAACTCGTAAAAATCATATGTCCTGTAGAAGAAACGGGCAGATATTCTGTTAAGCCTTCGACGATGGCTATTAAGATTGCTTCAATTAAATCCATTTATTTTTTTAGATTGTTTTGTTTGTTGAGAAAGTCATGCAAAAGGCAAAACAAGCCCAATCTATTTTTTAGGATTTTTTAGAATAGCATAAATCGTAATCCCAAAACCAATCAAAACGGTTGTTGGAGCTAAGCGAATTCTTCTGAAATCAAAAATTTTATCGCTAAAAACAGCAGGATTATCTGTTCCGCCACCAGACATCAAGATAAAGCCAAGCGCAATAACCCCAATTCCAATCAATAAGAATTTATAATTTACCTTGTCAAAAAGGAATTCGTTTTTTTGTGTATTCGTTTCTTTAGTACTCATAATTTCAAGTCAAAAGTTAATATTCTAAAATCTTAAATCAAAAATCCAAGATTAATAAAGATCGTCTGTGCGCAAATTCAAAAATCGTTGCGTCGCAAAAAATGTGCTGAACCAAGTAATCAAGATTCCCACAATCAAAACGCCGATCAATACTAGACCAATCATCAACTGATCTCGCATGATTCCCAGATTTGGGAAATTAGTATCTACATAATACAATACGCCCATTAAAGCGAAAATTGCCAAAAGAGAACCTATAACGCCTAGCTTGATACTTCTCCAGATAAATGGCTTTCTGATAAATGATTTTGTTGCGCCAACCATCTGCATCGTCTTGATGATAAAACGGTTCGAATAAATCGACAGGCGCATAGAACTGTTGATTAGCAAAACCGCTACCAAGGCCAAAAATCCGCTGGCAATTAAAATCCAGAAACTGATTCTTTGTATGTTGTCGTTTACTAAATTTACTAAAACTTTGTCGTAAACGATATCAGAAACCATAGGGTTTTCCATGATTTTCGTTTCGAATTTTTTGATACTGTCCGTTACGATATAATCCGCTTTTAAGTGGATGTCAAATGAATTTTCTAAAGGATTTTCGCCTAAAAAAGCCATGAAATCCTCGCCGATAATATCCGTATGTTGTTTGGCCGCTTTTTCTTTGGTTACGAAATCATATGATTTTACGAATTTCGAAGTCTTTAATTGCGTATCGAAAGCATTGATAATACTGTCGTTTGCCTCGTTTTTGAAATAAACAGACATGGCAATTTCTTCCTTGAAATCATCCGATAATTTCTTCGAATTGATTACGAATAACCCTAATATTCCCAATAAAAAAAGTACCAAGAAAACACTCAATACCACAGAAAAATAAGAAGAAATAAGTCGTCGCTTTTGAAATTTTTCGAATGATGAAGCCATAGTTTTAATTTAATGCCGTAAAAATAATAAAGAATTTCTTTAAACACAGTTTATAACGCTCAAAGTTTTGACTTTCGTACAATAAACGTAAATTTGCTTCCTCGAATTGATTTTTTTTGTATAGAACTGTCATTACGAGGAATTATCAAAATCACATTTCAACAGAAACATAAACAGCAAAAACGAGGTTCCTATTAGAAACTTTGAATCTTTGCAACTTAGAACCTTAGCAACTTAAGATGAAATACAATCCTAACGAAATTGAAGCCAGATGGCAAAAGTATTGGGCTGAAAACGGAACTTTTCATGCAGAAAATAATTCTGATAAACCAAAATATTATGTTTTGGACATGTTTCCTTATCCTTCTGGAGCCGGACTCCATGTTGGGCATCCGCTAGGCTATATCGCTTCAGATATTTACGCAAGATTTAAAAGGCACCAAGGATTTAATGTTTTGCATCCGCAGGGTTATGACAGTTTCGGACTTCCGGCAGAACAATATGCTATCCAAACCGGACAGCACCCAGATAAGACAACCAAAGAAAATATTGCTCGCTATAGGGAGCAGTTGGATAAAATCGGATTTTCGTTTGATTGGAGTCGCGAAGTAAGAACGTCAAGTCCTGATTATTACAAATGGACCCAGTGGATTTTTATCCAGCTGTTCAATTCATGGTATGATAAAGATGCGGACCAAGCACGAGATATCAAAACGCTTGTTTTAGAATTTGAAGAAAACGGAAACGCAAAAGTAAATGCTGTTTCTGATGACAATATTCCTGTTTTTTCTGCTAACGATTGGAAATCCTATTCAAAAGAAGAGCAAGAACGAATTTTATTGAAATACCGCTTGACGTTTTTGGCTGAGACCGAAGTAAACTGGTGTCCGGCATTAGGAACCGTTTTGGCAAATGACGAAATCATAAATGGCGTTTCAGAACGCGGAGGCTATCCGGTAATCCGTAAAAAAATGACGCAATGGAGCATGCGAATTTCGGCGTATGCTGAACGCTTGCTGACAGGATTGGAAACGATCGATTGGACAGAATCTTTGAAAGAAAGCCAAAGAAACTGGATCGGAAAATCGGTTGGGGCTTCTGTGACTTTCAAAGTAAAAGATTCAGAATTTGAAAGAAATGCTGTCGATTATATCTTAAGTGGCGACGAAACGAATGACCATGTTATTGAGGTTTTTACGACCCGTCCCGATACAATTTTTGGAGTGACGTTTATGACGTTGGCGCCAGAACACGATTTGGTTGCGAAAATTACGACCCCAGAACAAAAGAAAGCCGTGGACGCTTATGTGGAAGCAACTGCAAAACGCAGCGAACGTGAAAGAATGGCTGATGTAAAAACCATTTCTGGAGTTTTCACCGGAGCTTATGCAGAGCATCCATTCACCAAAGAAGCCATTCCGGTTTGGATTGGCGATTACGTTTTAGCAGGCTATGGAACTGGAGCCGTCATGGCAGTTCCTTGCGGTGACGAACGCGATTATGCTTTCGCTAAACATTTCAATATTCCGATTAAAAATATATTTGAGAACGTAGATATTTCAGAAGAAGCGTACGGCTCGAAAGACAATGTCGTGATTGATAATTCCGATTTCCTAAATGGATTGGATTACAAACAAGCGACTAAAAAAGCTATCGAAGCTTTAGAAGAATTAGGACAAGGAAAAGGAAAGACCAATTACCGTTTGCGTGATGCTGTTTTCTCCCGTCAAAGATATTGGGGAGAACCTTTCCCGGTATATTATGTGAACGGATTGCCACAGATGATAGAAACACAGCATCTGCCGATTCGTCTTCCAGAAGTAGAAAAATATTTGCCAACCGAAGACGGACAACCGCCTTTAGGAAATGCAACAGAATGGGCTTGGGATACAAAAGAATTGCGAATTACGAATTGTGAATTAATTGATAATGTGACAATTTTTCCTTTGGAATTGAATACGATGCCAGGCTGGGCAGGAAGTTCTTGGTATTGGTTGCGTTATATGGATGCGCATAACGAAGATGAATTTGTTTCTGACGAGGCTCAAAACTATTGGCAGAATGTCGATTTGTATATTGGAGGAAGCGAACATGCCACAGGACACTTGTTGTATTCTCGTTTTTGGAACAAATTTTTGAAAGATAGAGGTTTTGTCAATCAAGAAGAACCGTTCAAGAAATTGATCAATCAAGGAATGATTTTGGGGATGAGTGCTTTGGTGTACAGAGTTTCTGGAACAAACACGTATGTTTCTAAAAACATTAAAAATAATTACGAAACAGAGGAGATTCATATCGATATAAGTCTTGTAAATGCTTCGGATGAGATAAATACAGAAAAACTAAAAGGATGGCAGCCGCAGTTTCAGGATGCTGAATTTATAACTGAAAATGGAAGATTTTTTGTTGGCCGCGAGGTTGAAAAAATGTCGAAATCGAAATACAATGTTGTAAATCCAGACAATATTTGCGAAGAATACGGAGCCGATACGTTACGTCTGTACGAAATGTTTCTCGGTCCTTTAGAACAAGCCAAGCCATGGAATACAGCTGGAATCACGGGTGTATTCGGATTCTTAAAAAAACTTTGGAAATTGTATTTTGATGAAAACGGACTCATCGTAACTTCAAGCCCTGCATCGCCAGAAGCCTTGAAGACGTTGCACAAGACCATCAAAAAAGTTCAGGAAGATATCGAGAATTTCTCTTTCAATACTTCCGTGAGTTCTTTTATGATTGCCGTAAACGAATTGACTGCAATGAACTGTCACGAACGTTCTGTTTTAGAACCATTAGTTGTACTGATTTCGCCTTATGCACCGCATATTGCTGAAGAACTATGGGAAAGACTGGGCCATAAGGAAAGTATTTCAGAAGTTCCTTTTCCAAGATTCAACCCAGAATATTTGGTAGAAAGCAATAAAGAATATCCGGTTTCTTTCAACGGAAAAATGCGTTTTACGATAAATCTTCCGCTTAATCTGACAGTCCAAGAAATTGAAAAGATTGTTATGGCCGACGAAAGAACGATCAAACAATTAGATGGCAAAACTCCGAACAAAGTCATTATTGTTCCAGGAAAGATCATCAATTTGGTAGGATAATTTTAAGAAATTTTTATTACTGACAAACTTTCAGTATCTTTAAAACCTCGTCAAATTGGCGAGGTTTTTGCATTTCATTACTAAATCAAAAAACAAAAAAATGATAGGGTATTATATCTTACTAGGTGTTATCGCTTTGGTTAGCTGGGCTGTAAGTGCCAAGCTCCAAAGCAAGTTCGAATTTTATTCAAAAGTACATTTGCGCAACGGAATGAGCGGCGCTGAGATTGCAGAAAAAATGCTTCAAGATCATGGTATTTCGGGAGTCAGAGTAATTTCCACTCCAGGTCGTTTGACCGACCACTATAATCCGTCCGATAAGACGGTCAACTTGAGCGAAGCAGTATACAACCAAAGAAACGCTGCATCTGCCGCAGTTGCTGCTCACGAAGTAGGCCATGCGGTGCAACATGCTCAAGCGTATCAATGGCTGACAATGCGTTCTAAATTAGTTCCGATGGTGAATGTCGCTGCGCCAATTTCGCAATGGGTGATTATAATCGGTCTTGTTTTAGGAGCCGCCGCAGGAGTAGGAGCCGGATTTTATATTGCCGTTGCCGGTTTAGTTTTGATGTCAATTGCAACGTTATTCAGCGTCATTACGCTTCCTGTAGAATATGATGCTAGCCACCGTGCTTTGGCTTGGCTGAAAAATAAAAATATGCTAAGCCAGCAAGAATATGCCGGAGCCGAAGATTCCCTAAAATGGGCTGCAAGAACGTATCTAGTAGCAGCGTTGGGTGCTATTGCGTCTTTGCTATATTGGGCATTGCAGGTTTTTGGAGGAAGAAGAAACTAAGGGGGATTTTAGATTTCTGATTTTAGACTTAAGATTTGGAAAAAAATATAATAGTTAAAAATCCGTGTTTAAAAAGCACGGATTTTTTGTTTGCATTTTTGTCAAGTTCTGTATAGTACAACTATTTCTATCCGAAGCATTTTATCCTACCCTCAAAAATCCAAAATCAGAAATCTACAGCTGAATCTGTCTCTCAATCTGCTGATCCAGAGAAATAAAAGTTTCGGTTCTCGAAACACCTTCAATAGCTTGGATTTTAGTATTCAGCAATTGCATCAAGTGTTCGTTATCGCGGCAGATAATCTTGATGAGAATCGACCAGTTTCCTGTGGTATAATGACATTCTAAAACTTCGGGAATTTTTCTTAGTTCACGAACCGCTTCAGGATTTCGTGCGGCCTTGTCCAAATACACGCCTACAAAAGCCATCGTGCTGTAGCCTAAGACTTTTACGTTTACTACAAACTTTGAACCTGAAATTACGCCCGACTGTTCCAGCTTTCTAAGACGCTGATGAATCGCTGCACCAGAAATACCAATCTTATTAGCAATCTGAAGAATTGGCTTTCGGGCATCTTCCATTAAATCCCGAAGAATTTCTTTGTCGATACCGTCAATTTCTATTTGTAGGGAATTTATTTTCATTGGTTGCAATTTATAACTGAATTTAAACTTTCAGTTTTATTTACAAACAAATATACTGAATTTTGCTTTTCAGTTAAGCTGAAAAAAAACCTACATCTTTCGATATAGGTTTCTAATATTATCCTGCAACGTTCTTTGGATTGTAACCCATATAAGGAACCTGCTTTTCATTAAAGACGACTCCGTAGCTTTCCAATTCTTTTAAAATCGGCAGGTATACTTCTTTGTTTATCGGCAATTGCACGCCTGGCGTCTTGATATTTCCATTTAAAATCTGCAAGGTCGCCATAGCAACAGGAAGGCCGACAGTTTTGGCCATAGCAGTATACGTTTGGTCATCGCCCAAACAAACCATTGTCGAGTCAATCTGTTTTTCTTGGCCGTCTAGCTGGTAGCCAAATTTATGATACATTACGATCATATCTTTGTCATGCTCCTCAAGCGTCCAGCTTTCTGTCAATATCTTTTCAAGGATTTGAGCAGGCGTTGCATTTTTTAGCCCTACGATTTTGTTGTTATTGAATAAATCCAATTCCAATAGCTTGTCCCATTTGATATCGTCTTGATCCATTTTTAGACTCAAGCGCAATTTGATTTCTACAGAATCTGTCGGGTGATACGGCAAGAAAGAATTCGTGAATTCACGATAGGTCATCGTTTCAGAATCTTCCATCGTATAACTATCATCCGTCATCCCCAACTGCACGAACATATTCCATGCTTTCGAAAAACCAACACGACGGATGGTTCCTCTATATAAGGTCAAGGCATCATCCAGTCCATAAACACTTTTGTATTTTAAAGAATCTCGGTTGGCATAGCCTTCAAATCGGCCATAGCCTTCGACCTCCATAAATTCTGTCCTTCTGAATAACTTGTGATACGGAATGTATTTGTATGTTCCTTCTTGGATAAATTTCGCAGCACCACCTTGTCCGGCCAAGACTACATTCCTTGGATTCCAAGTAAATTTATAGTTCCAAAGATTGGTATCCGATTCTGGTGCTACCAAGCCGCCGCAAAACGATTCAAAGAGAATTATTTTGCCACCTTGTTCGCGAATTTCATCAATTACTTTCATGGCGCTCATGTGGTCGATTCCAGGATCAAGTCCTATTTCGTTCATGAACACCAAGTTGTTTTCTTTCGCTTGAGCATCGAGATTCTGCATCGCTTCGCTGACATAAGAGGCGGTGACCATATGTTTTTTATAAGTAATGCAATCTTTTGCCACTTCAATGTGCATGTAAGCAGGAAGCATCGAAATCACAATGTCTGCTTTTTGAATTTCTTCCTTTCTTTGAGTTTCGTTGAAGATATCAAAAGCAATTGCCGTCGCATTTTTATGATTCTTGGTTTTTCTTTGTGCCAATTCTAAAGAAAGGTCTCCGATAGTAAGATGCAGCTTTTCTTCTTCTGATTTGTTTAGAAGGTATTGAATTAGTGAAGAAGCAGACCTTCCGGCCCCGATTATTAGAATATGTCTCATGAAAACCGTAATTTTTAATAATAACACAAAAGTAATTATTTGTTATATTTAAAAAAACTTAAAGGCGTTTGATTATCATAAAGTTTTCAAGATGCTTAACTTTGTGCTTCAAATTAAACAACAATGGACAGAAAAATAATTTCTACTGCAGCAATTTTAGGCTTTATTGCAATTATCTTAGGTGCTTTTGGCGCCCATGCCTTGAAAAAAGTCTTAACCATTGAACAGCTTACTTCTTTTGAAACAGGTGTAAAATATCAGATATATCATGCGCTGTTTCTCTTGTTTGCCGGGAGCACAAATCTGATCTCAGAAAAAGCAAAAAAGACCCTATATTATTTAGTCGTATTTGGCGTTATACTTTTTTCGGGTTCTATTTATCTTTTAGCGACAAAAAACGTAACAAACGTGGATTTCAGCGTTATAGGATTTATAACGCCGATTGGAGGATTGCTAATGATTATGGCTTGGGGGCTTCTTTTTTTGAATATTCTTAAGAGAAAAGCATAAAGTTTTACCAAATATATCCAATCTGAAATTTAATTTTTACTTTTGCGAAATAATTAAACACAACTCAATTAGAATTCTATGGATAATTACACCCAATTTACGAAATCGATTTCGTTAGAAAAATATGGAATCAAGAATGTCGAAGAAGTGATCTATAATCCTTCTTATGAATTGCTTTATGCCGAAGAGTTAAATCCTAGTCTTATAGGATTTGAAAAAGGACAATTGACAGAGCTTGGAGCAGTGAATGTAATGACGGGTGATTTTACAGGTCGTTCTCCAAAAGATAAATATATTGTTCAAGATGATGTTACTAAAGATACGATCTGGTGGACATCAGACAAAGCGGTTAACGATAATAAGCCGATCAGCCAAAATACTTGGGAAGCTTTAAAGAAAACTACAGTCGAGCAGCTTTCAAATAAAAAATTATATGTTGTGGATGCTTTTTGCGGCGCCAACGAGAACACCAGGCTGAAAGTACGTTTTATCGTTGAGGTAGCTTGGCAGGCACATTTCGTAAAAAATATGTTCATCCGTCCGACAGAAGAAGAGCTTGAAAACTATGGAGAGCCTGATTTTGTGGTAATGAACGCATCAAAAACAGAATTTGCCGATTATAAAAATCATGGATTGAATTCTGAAGTGTATATCGCTTTCAACCTTACTGAAAAAGTCCAAATTATTGGAGGAACTTGGTATGGAGGTGAAATGAAAAAAGGACTTTTCGCGATGATGAACTATTACCTTCCGTTGCAAGGAATAGCTTCAATGCACTGTTCTGCCAATAAAGGAAAAGATGGCGATGTTGCTGTTTTCTTCGGATTGTCTGGAACAGGAAAAACGACGCTTTCTACAGATCCTAAACGCGAATTGATTGGCGATGATGAGCACGGTTGGGACAATGACGGTGTTTTCAATTTCGAAGGCGGCTGTTATGCAAAAACAATCGACTTAAGCAAAGAAAACGAGCCGGATATCTATAATGCAATCCGAAAAGATGCTTTGCTAGAAAACGTAACTGTTGATGCAGACGGCAAGATTGATTTCAAAGACGGTTCAGTGACTCAAAATACAAGAGTTTCTTATCCTATTTACCATATCGATAATATCGTAAAACCGGTTTCTAAGGCTGGCCATGCTTCAAAAGTAATTTTCTTGACTGCTGATGCGTTCGGAGTTATGCCTCCAGTTGCAAAACTTTCGCCAGAGCAAACTAAATACCATTTCCTTTCAGGATTTACTGCAAAATTAGCAGGAACTGAAAGAGGAGTAACAGAACCACAGCCTACTTTCTCAGCTTGCTTCGGTAAAGCTTTCCTTTCGCTTCATCCTACACAATATGGTGAAGAATTGGTTAAAAAGATGGAAGAGCACAACGCAACCGCTTATATCGTAAATACAGGTTGGAACGGTACTGGAAAAAGAATTTCGATTAAAAATACAAGAGCGATTATCGACAGAATCTTAGATGGTTCTTTGGAAAACGCAGCAACTACGACTTTGCCGATTTTCAATTTTGAAATCCCGACAGCTTTAGAAGGAGTAGACTCTGATATTCTTGATCCAAGAAAAACCTATTCAAACGAATCAGAATGGGAAACTAAGGCCAAAGATTTAGGAAGGCTTTTCGTAAAGAACTTTGTACAATATGCAACTAATGAAGAAGGCAAAAACCTTGTGAAAGCAGGGCCGCAAGTTGACTAATTATGATGCTATAAATAAAAAACCCTGCAATTGCAGGGTTTTTTTATGTTTAAAAAGAAACAAAAGAATTATTTTCCTTTGTCTTCTTTGTTTGCTTTTGCAATATATTTTTCCAAAGCCATTGTCATGGATGGTGCTTCAGGAGACGGAGCCATGATATCGACTCTTAATCCGTGATCTAAAGCTTCTTTTTGTGTAGTGCTCCCGAAAACAGCAATTCTAGTATTGTTTTGCTCGAAGTCAGGGAAGTTCATGAATAATGATTTGATTCCTGTCGGGCTGAAAAAAGCCAATACATCATAATACACATCTGCTAAATCAGACAAATCGCTCATTACAGTTTTGTAAAAAGTAGCCTGTGTCCAATTAACTTTCAAATTATTCAAAGTCTGCGGCGCATCAGCATTCAATTGGTCTGAAGCCGGCAAAAGGAATTTCTCGTCTTTGTACTTTTTGATCAGTGGCGATAGATCAGCAAAGTCTTTCTGGCCCACATAAATCTTACGTTTTCTGTAAACTACATATTTTTGAAGATAAAAAGCAATAGCTTCAGACTGGCAGAAATATTTTAAATCTTCTGGAATCTTATATCTCATTTCCTCAGCTACTCTGAAAAAGTGATCGATAGAATTTTTGCTAGTTAAGATGATGGCTGTAAAATTGTTCAAGTCAATTTTTTGCTGTCTCACGTCTTTTGCACTAACGCCTTCAACGTGGATAAAAGGCCTGAAATCAATTTTGACTTTGTGCTTTTGCTGCAACTCAAAATATGGAGAATTTTCTACTTTAGGCTCTGGTTGCGAAACCAAAATTGTTTTCACTTTCATAGTTGACATTTTCTTGTGTGCTACCTTTTTGTAAACCAATAATACATGAAATAATAAGGTGCTATTTCAAGTGCGCAAAGATACAAAATAAAATAAAACAACTTGCCAATAATCAAATTTTGATAAATTTTTAAAGAAAGAAGATAAGTAAGGATATTTATTAACAAAATGATAGCAATAAGAAAATATATTAATAAATCTATTGGCGTATCGTTATAAAATAAAATGACATTAATAGGAAGAATGCAAAGTCCTATATAGGTTCTGTAGCTCACTTTTTGTAAATTAAACTGCTCGTTAAATTCTTCGACATTAAAAGAAGTGGCTATTATCTTCTCTATCAGATATTTAGAAAGTATAAAAACGCTCAAAAGCGTAACGATTTGTATGTAGGTAATCCAGTCGGTTTTTGAAGCATATCCAAAATAACTAAGCATTATCTGAATAAAAAATGCAAAAGAAATCACTTGGACTACAAACAATGAAATCGTAAACCAGTTCATTAAGTTGCCGCTGTCTCTATAAATCTTGATATATTTATCGCTATAGGCCAATCTGGAAAAATCAGAAAAACGGCTTTCAAAAACACCTTTCGTTGCAGCAATAAGTACAAAGCAAAGCACAAAAAGAACGGTTGCCCAATCCTTGCTTTCCAAAATTCTCGGCTGTAAAACGATTTCTAACATGAGGCAAAATTAGTGATTTTTTATTGCTTTCATTTTTATTTTTTAAGCAGCTTGTAGGTAATAAAAATTCAAAAAGGATTCGATTATTATAATTTTATTATGAATCAGCAACCATAAAAAGTTTACTTTTGTCATGAAATTATGCAAATATGAACGACGGCATTGTTATAATTCCCACTTATAACGAAATTGAAAATATCGAGAGCATCATCAGGACTGTGTTTTCTCTGCAGAAGCCGTTTCACGTTTTGATAATTGATGACAATTCCCCAGATCATACCGCAAAAAAAGTAATAGCGCTTCAGGAAGAATATCCTGATAGGCTATTTTTGGAACAACGCAGTAAAAAATCAGGCTTAGGTACAGCCTATGTTCATGGATTCAAATGGGCTTTGGAGCGTGAATACGAATACATTTTTGAAATGGATGCCGATTTTTCGCATAATCCGCATGATTTAGAGAGGCTTTATGATTCCTGCCGTTTTGGAATCTATGATGTCGCAATCGGTTCCCGATATGTCACAGGCGTAAATGTAGTCAACTGGCCTTTGAGTCGCGTATTGCTTTCTTATTTTGCCTCGGTCTATGTTCGGATGATTACAGGAATGGAAATCCAAGATACCACTGCTGGATTTGTATGCTATAAAAAAAATGTCTTGAAAAGTATCAATCTTGATAAGATTAAATTTATCGGATATGCTTTCCAGATAGAAATGAAATACAGGGCTTACGCCAAAAAATTTAAAATTGTTGAAGTGCCAATTATTTTCACCGACCGGACGAAAGGACAGTCAAAAATGAGCAACTCTATTATCAAAGAAGCCATTTTCGGTGTAATTGTCTTAAGGATAAAGAAAATATTCAACAGTTTGTAGGTAACTTTGCTTGCTGTTCTAGCAATGCGAAAATAACAAAGAAAAGAAGAGATGAAAAGTGTTTTGATTAAGAATGCCAAAATAGTAAACGAAGGAACTATTTTTGAAGGAGACGTTTTAATTGAAAACGAATTTATTGTTGAAATTGCAGAAACGATTAGCGCAAAATCATCGTCAACAAAAATCATCAATGCCGAAGGGAGCTACTTGATTCCAGGTGCTATTGACGATCAAGTGCATTTTCGCGAACCAGGCTTGACGCATAAAGGAGATATCGCTTCAGAATCACGTGCGGCTGTTGCTGGAGGAATTACGTCTTTTATAGAGATGCCGAATACCAATCCTCAATCCACTACGATTGAATTGCTGGAGGAAAAATTTAAGATCGCTTCTGAAAAATCGGTGGCAAATTATTCTTTTATGTTTGGTGGCACTAACGACAATCTGGAAGAAATTCTGAAAGTAAACCCAAAAACTGTTGCTGGACTGAAATTGTTTTTAGGTTCTTCAACTGGAAACATGCTGGTTGACAATGAAGAAGTTTTAGAAAAAATATTCGCGAGTACGCCATTGCTGATTGCAGTGCATTGCGAAGATGAGGAAACCATCAAAAACAATCTGGCTAAATATAAGGAAGAATATGGAGACGATATTCCGATGAAATTCCATCATCTGATCCGAAGCGAAGAAGCGTGTTATATTTCCTCGTCAAAAGCAATCGAATTGGCGAAGAAGACTGGTGCACGCCTGCACGTTTTCCATCTTTCGACAGCAAAAGAAATGAAGCTGTTTACGAATAAGATTCCTTTAGAAGAAAAGAAAATTACTGCCGAAGCTTGTATCCATCATTTGTGGTTTACTAATGAAGATTATGATAAAAAAGGTACATTGATCAAATGGAATCCCGCTGTCAAAACCCAAGCAGATAAAGATGCGCTTTGGGAAGCTTTGCTCGATGACAGGATTGATGTGATTGCTACTGACCATGCGCCACATACGTTAGAAGAAAAGAAAAATCCATATACTTCTGCGCCATCAGGAGGACCGCTAGTACAGCATGCTGTTGTGGCTATGTTCGAGGCCTTCCATCAAGGAAAGATTTCTGTTGAGAAAATCGTTGAAAAAATGGCCCATAATCCAGCCAAGATTTTCAAGATTGAAAAGCGAGGCTTTATCAAAGAAGGGTATTATGCCGATTTGGCTATTGTCAATGCTGGATTGCCTTGGAGCGTGAAAAAAGAAAATATTCTTTACAAATGCGGTTGGTCGCCTTTCGAAGGATTTACCTTTAAATCAAGGATAACGCATACCTTTGTGAACGGCGAATTGGTTTATAATAATTTCAAGGTAAAAGATGTTCGTGCTGGAATGCGTTTGGAATTTGATCGTTAAAAGAAGATTATGAAAAAATATTTTTTAGTACTGACTTTGGTGTTCCTCGCGGCATGTAAAAAAGAAGCTGTTGAAAAACCAGAAAATCTTATCCCTAGAGATAAGATGAAAGATATTATCTATGATCTTTCCTTGCTTCAAGCTATAAAAGGCGTCAATCAAGCTGTTTTAGATTCAAACCAGATTGATGCGACTACCTATGTCTACAAAAAATATAAAGTCGATAGCCTTCAGTTTGCCAAAAGCGATCAGTACTATGCCATTGAAAATGTAAAGAATTACAAGAAAATGTATGAAGAGATCAATGATAGGGTCAGAAAAGAAAAGACTCATGCCGATAGTTTGCTTGCCAAAGAAAATGTAACTAAAGAGCTTCCTAAATAGTATCGGAAATCTTCAAGATATACTTACCAATGTCCTCAAATTCAAAATTGAGGGCATTTTTTATTTTAGAATTATCAAATTGAGATTGCGTATGCAATGCAATGGCAGTAGCCTTAGATAATTGTCTTTTCCTAAAAAAAAGCGTAGCAATCAGCCAGTCTACACGCCATGCTAGTCCAGTAACCCATGGTTTTAAATAGACCGATGGCTTTTTCTTGCCCAATGATGTGGCAATAAGATCTGATAAATCGTGATAGGTAATGCTTTTCGTGACTAAAACGAAGCGTTCTTTTTGAATAGGGCTTTTCATCAAGCCGTACATCGACCTAGCCACGTCTTCAGCTGTTACAAATCCAGTAGCGCCTTCTGTATAATAGTTAAGTCCCTTTTTTATTCTATGGAAAATTTCACTGCTGCCGCTATTCCAAAATCCTGGGCCAAGAATGACTCCCGGATTTACGATAACTACGCTCAGGCCTTCTTGCTGACCTCTCCAGACTTCCATTTCGGCTCCGAATTTTGAGATTGCATAATCGCTGCGTGATATTTCCGGATTCCATTCGGTTTCTTCCGTGATAATGGTTTCATGCTCCTGCAGATCTCCGAGCGCAGCAATAGAGCTGACATGGCAGAGTTTTTTTACTTGTTTTGCCAAGCAAAAGTTGACGATGTTCGCTGTGCCTTCAATGTTTGTCTTTCGCATCTGTTCCTCATCATCAGGGGCGAAAGAAATAAATGCGGCACAATGATAAACATAGTCTATAGTTTCAAATGCCCTTTCTAGAGAAGGAATATCGGTTATGTCGCCTTTTGCCCAATTTATTTTCTCGAAAAGAGAAGACTGCTTTTTCCATTCAAAAAAAGACTTCGTATTTTGGATGTTTTCTTTATTCCGATATAAGGCGCGAACTTCTTCTCCATTTTCAAGGAGATGAAGCACTAGGTGTGAACCTACTAATCCGGTAGCGCCTGTTACTAAAACCATAAATGCAAATATAAGGAGATTGTCCGATTTTAAGTCAGAATAAATTTTTGCAGCTAAATTAGAATTGAAGCCCTTTCTAATTTTCTAATTATCTCAATACCCTTATCTTTGCGCAAATTAGTAGAAAAAAATGAAAAATTTAGTTGAAGAATTAAAGTGGAGAGGGTTGTACCATGACAGCATGCCGGGAACCGAAGAACAATTGCTTAAAGAAGTTACGACGGCTTATATTGGATTTGACCCGACCGCTGACTCACTGCATATCGGCAGCATGGTTCAGATTATCCTTTTAGTTCATCTAAAGAATTTTGGACATCAGCCTATCGCATTGGTAGGAGGTGCTACGGGAATGATTGGAGATCCTTCAGGGAAATCAGACGAAAGGAATTTGCTGAATGAAGAAACGCTGGCTAAGAATGTAGCGGGAATCAAAAGTGTCTTGTCTCGTTTTCTAGACTTTAATGCTACGGATAAAAACGCTCCGGTAATGGTGAATAACTATGACTGGATGAAAGACTTTTCATTTATCGATTTTGCTCGTGAAGTTGGAAAGCGTATCACAGTCAATTATATGATGGCAAAGGATTCCGTGAAAAAAAGATTCAGCGGTGAAGGCGAGGGAATGTCATTTACAGAGTTTACCTACCAGCTAATCCAAGGGTATGATTTCTATCACTTATATAAAAATTACAATTGCCTTTTGCAGATGGGAGGCTCTGACCAATGGGGAAATATCACCACTGGAACAGAACTCGTTCGAAGAATGGGTGGCGAAAATGCTAAAGCTTATGCTTTGACGACTCCGTTGATTACCAAAACAGATGGTTCTAAATTCGGAAAATCAGAAGGAGGCAATATCTGGCTGGATGCCGATAAGACTTCGGTATATAAATTCTACCAATTCTGGGTCAATACGACTGATGTTGATGCGGAAAAATACATCAAGATTTTTACGTTTTTAGATAAAGATACGATTGAAGCGTTAATCGAAGAACACAGACAAGCGCCGCATTTGAGAGTCCTTCAGAAAAAACTAGCAGAAGAAATCACAATTTTTGTACACAGCAAAGATGAATTAGAAAAAGCAATCCAAGCCTCAAATATTTTGTTTGGAAATGCTACTTCTGAAGACTTAAAGCAATTGGACGGGGCTACTTTCTTAGAAGTTTTTGATGGCGTTCCTCAAGCTGAAGTAGCCAAAGAAGACATCGAAAAAGGAATTGATATCGTTTCCGTATTGAATGAGAAAACAGGCTTTTTGAAGTCAAATGGTGAAGCAAGAAGAGCTTTGTCAGAGAATTCAATTTCTGTAAATAGAGAAAAAGTGACGGAAGAATTCAGCCTTTCGACAAAAGATTTGATTAATGATCAATTTGTGTTATTACAACGCGGAAAGAAAAATTATTTTATCGTAAGAGCGGTTTAAGTAAGTTTTTACAGCACCATCAGGTTGCAACCTCGAATATCAGAATTATCAAAACGGCCCAATACTTCGAACGAATTGTTGGGCTGTTTTTTGCCCAAATCTTGCGTGGCGATAAAAGAGCAAGAATTGATATTGGCCAGATCAATTACGTTGATTCCTCCTGTTTTTCCATTTCCAACATACGATAAGGCATCTTCGGTATCGCGAATGAGTATCTGCATCCAGTTCGGGCATTCAAAAACTCCGTTTCCGAGCGAATAAGCTTGCGAAAGAAGTTCTGTCATTCCGTATTCTGAATGGATGGCTTCTACTCCAAAACCTTTGCAGAGCAGCTCGTGGAGTTCTTCACGGATCATTTCCTTGCGTTTTCCTTTCATGCCTCCAGTTTCCATGATAATCGTATTTTTTAACTGGAAATTCTGCTTTTCAATTAAATCTAATAAGGCATAGGTCACTCCGATCAAAATAATATTTTCTCCGGCAGCATCTAATTCGAGTAGCTTTTGAATCAATTCGTCATAGTTGTTGAGGTAAAAACCGCTTTCCGGATGATTGGATAATTTGATGAGGTCGTCGACCATGTAAATCAAAGAAGAACCTTCTCGGTCCAAATAGGAAGGAAGCAGAGCCAGTACAGCATAATTTTCAATATTTCCGTAGAATTGCGAAAAGCCTTTTCTGTAGCTTTCTTCGTATAATGAGATATCCGTAACCAAATGTCTGCTGGTTGTCATTCCGGTCGTGCCAGAGCTGGTGAAGGTTTCCTGGATTTTCTCTTGGGAAGAAAGAACCTCATGGCTTTTGAAAAACTGTATCGGTAAAAAAGGAATCTGCTCGATTGATTTTACCTGCTGTTTTTCTACATTCAGAAACTGGCAGAATTCGCGATAGACGCTGTTATTTTCATATTGGAATCGGAATACTTTTAAGGCTATTTTTTCAAACTGCTTGTTGTTGGAAATGCTGAATATGTCGAATGCTGGAATCAAAAGGAAATTATTTTTAGCAAAGGTAATTCATTTTTAAAAAATAATCCGATACGTTTTATTGCTGATTGAACTTGCCAAAAAGCTGAAAATAAAAAAGCATCCCAATTGGGATGCTCTTAAATATTTTGAAAGAACTAATTACTTGATAACTAATTTTCTAGTAGCAGTTTTTCCTTCTTCTGTAATCTTAACGATATAAACACCACCTTTTAGGTTAGAAACATTTACTGATTCTGTAGCTGTAGTGTTTACTACTTGTTTTCCTAAAACATCGTAGATAGCAACTGTTTTTTCAATATTTGAATCTGTAGTGATGAATAATTTTCCGTTAGTTACTGGGTTTGGATATACTTTTAGGCCAGCGATAGTATTTTCGTTAACACCTAATGAACATGTGTTAGTTGCAGATGCAGAGTTTCTAGGAGTTGGTGCAGCAACTGTGAAATCAGCAGCATTATCATTTGTGTCTGTACAACCATTGTTGTTTCTGATTGCAGCTGTAGAATTTGTTAATGCAGCAGTCGCAGCAGATCCTTCAAAACCAGTTGCACTACCATATCCTACTTTGTCAATTATTTGAGCACCAGTTGGATTAGCAGTAGTTTCAGCAACTGTTGTGTTTACTAAGATAACTTTACCGTTAGTACCAGACATTGCAAAGCCAGCCTGTGGAGTCGGGCTTGCCCCACCAGAAACAGTACAGCCACATGTAACACCATCTAAATCTGGCGTTGGCAAAGCTAAAACCGGAGTTGTTCCAGCAGCTTGCTGAATTAAATAATATTTTCCAGGTTGTATTGTAACGTTTGGAAGAGTTTGAACGGCCCATGATGTACCTGCAGCCGAAGCATACTGAACAGACCAACCGTTTAAACTTTGAGCAGCTGTTCCTCTGTTGTATAATTCAATAAAATCGTTTGTGTACGTTGCTCCATTATTTCCGCCTCCACCATAAACTTGGCTAATAACTACTTGTGCAGAAGCCGAAACTGATACAAAAGCAACAGATAATAAAATGTAAAGTTTTTTCATGTTAACTTGTTTTTTTGTTATAAAAATATAGTGCAAAGATAGGAACTATTTGTCAGAGACAAAAATATCTGTGTAAATTTATGGTTAAATGTAAGAAATCAGGAATAAGGCAACTATTTGACTATTAGTTTTCTAGTGGCAGTAGCTTCGCCTTCCTTTATTTTTATGATATAAACTCCTGGAGAAAGAGAAGAAACATTCAACTCTTTTGAGGTCATGACAGCCTGCAAAACTTTCTTGCCTAATACGTCATAAATGGCAATTTCTTTGTTTGAGGTTGACTTTGAAGTAATATAAATCTTACCATTGCTCACCGGGTTTGGATAGAAGTTCAAACCTTCAATGGCTGTCTCCTGCATTCTCCCGTTAGCGGAAGTTCTTGTTTCCTGAGCTGAAAGGCTTGCAGGGAAAAGGAACAGGAAGAAAATGATAGTATAAAAGTATTTTTTTGTCATTGCCTAGATTTGGTAGTGTAAATATATAAAAGATATTTCAATTATTATACCAAAAAAAATGCCTTTCGTTAGAAAGGCATTTTTGTCATATTTTTTTATTGGATTATAGACCCATCCAGTTCATCCAGCTTGGCTTAGTAGCACCATTTCCAGCTCCTGTAGCAGTAGTAGTAGCGTTGAAACCTGCTGCCATGTTGCTAGGTGTAGTTACATCAGTGATTGTGATGTTCGCTAACGGATGTGCTGTGAAATAATTTTGAGAGTCAGTACCGTCAAAGTTAATTCCAAAACCAGATCCTGAAGCAGTACTGTTAAAGTTAGCAATATAAGCGTTAGTGATTGTAGCGTGAGTTCCTCTTCTCAACCACATTCCTGCTTCTTTAGCAACATCTGCAGTACCTCTACCAATAAGCGTAATGTTGCTGATTGTTGGGTTAGAGATTGGAGCCAAAAGCGGGTTAGTTTGGTTGTTATCAGCTTCTAAACCACGGCTGTCAGCTGAAAGACCTGTAGCAGAAGATTGGTCAGAGTATAGGTTAGAAACAGTTCCGTTCCATCCTTCAGTCCAGTCAAAAGAATCATCTTGACATCCGATTGCAGCTAAGTTTGTAGCGTTTACAGAACCACCAAACCACTCAAAACCGTCATCAGAACCTTGGTACACTAAAATGTTGTTTACAGTTGTTCCTGAACCAACAGCATAGAAAGTAACTCCGTTGAATTCTGCATCCTCGTTGATCAAGTTTCCAGAATATTCTACAATAATGTGAGAAAGAATACCAGAGTTATCAGCAGGATTAGAACCTCCGTAAGTCAAACCTGTAACCTCTGCAGTTACGTTTGTTCCTAAATTTGTTATTGCATTACCACAAATTACAATTCCTCCCCAATCTTGTGGTGCTGGATTTGCACTGTTAGAAGTAAATAAGATTGGATTAGCAGCAGTTCCTTGAGCAATGATTTTAGCTCCTTTTTCAATTCCTAAGAAAGCAACTTCTTCGAATGCAGCATCAGCCTCGATTCTTGTTCCAGCTGGTATTGTTAATGTAACACCTGGCTTAACATAAGTAGAACCTCTTAGAGTATAAACTGTCTCTGCATTAAGTGTCATGTCTTGCGTAATGTTGCCACTCAAGACGCCTGTTGCTGGAACATCTGGTCCGTCGTTGCTGTCATCGCTTGAACAACTTGTAAAAAGTGTACCTAAAATAGCTAGGCTAAATACTAATTTTTTCATTTTCTAAAGTAATTATGTTGTTTATATTTAGTAGTGCAAATATGGCGAGAGGGATTATTAATCCGGTTAAGTGAGTATTATCTAATCTTTATTTTAAGATGGCGTTATTGTAAATTTAATGTTACTCAATATTCAGGGAATCAGATATTCTAAACTAAAAAAGGCAGCCCGTAGAAGGACTGCCTTTTTTTATGATGAAGATTCTTTTTTAGAATAAATTGTATTTGATTCCCAAGCTGAAATCAAGGCCTGTTTTATAAGAATATGTAGTAACATCTCCTTCGGCATTTTCTTGGTATCTTTCAATTTTACTGTCTAAAAGGTTTTTGACATTGAAGCTAATGTTCAAACGATCGCCAATAGCAGCACTTGAAATTAAATTAAGAGTCGGGATGCCTTTCTCCATTACGTTTCCTCCCGTTTGGATATTTCCTAGAGAGTAAATCCTGTCATGGAAATAGTTTCCAACCAATGAGATTGTCGGTTTGAATGTGCCGCCTTCAATTCTATAAGTAATATCTGCATTTACCAAAAGAGGAGATGCGCCTTGCAGTCCGTCTTTTGTATCGTTAAAGCTAACACTGATTGTATTATTGGTTTCAGCAGCAACTTTATCTGAATCTAGTTTTTGCTCAGAATACATATACGTGAAATTGAAACCAGCTGACAGGTTTTGTTTGTCTTCAACATTCCAGATGTTTTTTCTGACTTCAAATTCAGCTCCAACGACAAAAGCATTGTCACCAGCATTCACGAAAGTATTGTCATTCAAAGCAGAATTCAATCTCGCTTTACTGATAGGATCGATTATGTATTTTCCAAAACCGGTAATAGAAAACAATTCATCTTTGCTAGGGAACATTTCCCATTTGATATCAAAATTGTAATTGTCTGACGGATTCAAGAAGGCATTACCTACGGTGCTTTCTCCAACTACTTCAAATCTGAAAGGTGCTTTTTCGATAAATTGTGGCAATGTGTATGTTTTGCTTACCGCAGCACGAAGATTTTGTTTGTCGTTTAAGCTGTATTTCAAAGTAGCTACAGGAAGAATATACAATTCGTCGATTTTCGCATCATTGAAATTTACGTTTGGCAATGAGATATTAGTATCCCATTCCATTTCTTGCAATACTTTTTCAGCTCTAACGCCAATAGTATACGTCAGTTTTTCTGATGGAGAATATTCAAAATTAACCAATCCAGAATGAACGTCTAAGTCTGCTGAATACGTAAAAGGCTTAAGGCTTCCTGCATTTCTTGAAGTCAAAATTTTGAAAGTATTGTTGATGTTTGTTGAGTTAGACTGATTGTCTGCATTCAAGAAATCATCAATTGTATTCGCTGTTGTAGGAACGCTTCCGTTGATTCTGAAGTTGAACTGTGTTGCTTCAAAATCTCTGGTTTTCATTTTTCCGTTATACCCAAAAGAAAGTTTTCCTTTGTAGTCTTCGCCTTCGCCTTTGAAAAGTTTGTATGAAAAAACAGCTTTTGCCGCAATTTCATTTTCTTCAAGCGATTGGAAATATCGGTTATTTGTTGATTGTGAATTCGTGTTGAATGTAAATCCGTTAGCTCCTTCAAGCAAAGTACTTGTAATCCTGTCTGGCATGTCAGAATTTACCATTCCATAAGATCCGCCCCAGTTTAGCTCTAGCCTTTCAGTAAGAACATCTCTTCCTAAAAGCTGGTTTACAAATAATTTATTTTGTTCGGTGATAGTCTGTCTTGTGAAACTGTTTGTGCCATTTTCATTAAAAAAGTCATATTCATTCACGTCACTTTTAGATGAGTTGACAAAAACACTGTTTAATTTTAAGTTGTGGTTTGAATTTATCTTGTAGGCAAGATTTACCATTCCGGTTGTCTTTGTGCCATATTCAAACTTGTTCACGTTATAGAAATCTTCAATTACGTTATCATTGGTATTTCCTATGTTTTTTTGAGATCCTTTTTTAAGGCCATAACCATTTTCAAAAGAAGCGGTTGCAAAAATGCTCAATTTGCTCTCTTCTCCAATATCAAAACTTGTTCCTCCAGAAATTCCAAAGTTTATGTCAGCAGGATGATTTTCTGAATTCGGAACCCATTTGTTTTGGAATTGGTATGCATTGATGTTGTTCGGTTTTCTTACATTATAAAAACCAGTTTTTTCAATTCCGTCTGCCACTTTAAAATTAGAATTGAATGCATTGTTGTTTAAGCCGCTTCCAATTTCAATATTTAATTTTCCTTTTCCGTTGTGTTCCTTTGAAACGATGTTGATGTTCGCACCTCCAACATCTCCATAAGAATCTGTATAATAGGTTTTGCTAACTCCTACCGATTGGATTACATCTGTAGAGAATAAGTCTAATGCCACGTTTTTGTTTGTCGGCTCGTTTGAAGGTAATGGAAGTCCGTTTAAAGTCGTACTGTTATATCTGTCACCCAATCCACGTACAAAAATACCGCTGCTTCCTTCTTGTTTAGAAATTCCGGTAACTTTGGTTACTGCAGCAGCAGCGTCACTTACACCTTTACGGGCTAATTCCTGAGCCCCGATGCTTTGAGTGATGGTTACTGCTTTTTGCTGCTCTAAAAGCAAGGCCGCTTCTTTTTCGCGACTTTGTACCGACTCAATCACAACGTCTTCAAGCGTTACGCTTCCAGAACTTAGCGCTTTGTTTATTGTTTTTGTTTCTCCTTCTTTGATGCTTACGCTTTCTTCTTGCGAATCATACCCTAAAAAAGCAAAAACCAAAACATAATTTCCCGGTTTTACAGTTAAGGTATACTTTCCGTCGATGTTTGTCTGGGCTGAAGTAGTAGTTCCTTTAACCGTGACTGTTGCGAAAGGCAACGTTTCGTTATTCAAATCTTTATCAGTAATTACTCCTGAAATCGTACCTTTGCTTTGTGCAAAACCAAGAGTGCTAAGCAATAAAGTGATGAATAATAGTTTAATTTTCATTTGTGTGATGTTTAAATTTGGCGCAAAGGAACGCTCGTTTTGTAAAGATGATGTTACTGACTTGTTACTATTAAGTTTCAAGAACTTTACTAAATTGTTACGATATTAAATTACCGTTAACACATATAATCCTTTTGTTTTATATTTACATTTACAACCGCTAAACGCATAATTTTTCCCAAACATGAAAAAGAAAGACATTAAGATTTTATTGGTTGACGATGAGCAAGATATCCTAGAAATTGTAGGCTATAATCTTTCGCAAGAAGGCTATCAGATTGTAACGGCAAGCAATGGAAAAGAGGCAATATTGAAAGCAAAAAAGGAATTGCCGCACCTGATTATCATGGATGTTATGATGCCCGAGATGGATGGAATGGAAGCTTGCGAGAATATCAGGAAATTGCCTGAATTGAGTAACGTAATCATTACGTTCCTGACGGCAAGAAGCGAAGATTATTCTCAAGTGGCAGGATTGGATGCCGGAGCAGACGATTATATTTCAAAACCAATCAAGCCGAAATTGTTGGTGAGCAAAGTAAAATCGTTGTTACGAAGACTAAAAGAAGAAGAGCAAAACTCAGAAACCTTGAATGTTGGCGGTATCGAAATCAACAGAGAAGAATACAAGATTATCCAAGACGGAAAAGAAATCATATTGCCGAGAAAAGAATTCGAACTTTTCTATTTGTTGGCATCAAAACCAGGAAAAGTCTTCAAGAGAGAAGAAATTTTAGACAAGGTTTGGGGCAACGAAGTCATTGTTGGCGGAAGAACAATCGATGTTCACATTAGAAAATTAAGAGAAAAAATCGGAGAAGAATTGTTCAAGACAATCAAAGGAGTTGGCTATAAATTAGAAGTATAATTAATGTCCGTAAGTTTCAAGAAAACATACCGGTTCGCGGTAAAATCATCGTTATATATCACTTTTTTCTCGACCGGACTGGCGGGAATCCTTACCAGCCTATTTTTTACTTTTTCTTGGAAATTCTGTCTTGTTTTTGCGATATGCATCGTCATTTTTTCTTTCTTCGTACTGCAATACCGTGTCGAAAGATTTATTTATAGGAGAGTGAAAAAAATCTATGACGATGTTTCGCTCCTTGAATCCACCAATTTTAGATCACAGCCCATTACTACTGATATGGCGACGCTGACGAAGCAAGTTAAAAAATTTGCGACCGACAAAAAATTAGAAATTGAAACCCTGAAAGTCCGTGAGGAATACCGACGAGAATTCATCGGAAATGTTTCCCACGAATTAAAAACGCCGCTTTTTACCGTACAAGGTTATCTTTCAACATTGCTGGATGGTGCCATGAAAGACAAGACCATTCGCAAAAAATACCTGCAGCGAGCTGAAAAAGGAGTCGAAAGACTGATTTATATTGTCCAAGATTTGGACATGATTACAAAATTAGAAGCGGGAGAATTGAATCTAGTCAACACCAGGTTTGATATTTTAGAAGTCATTCAGAATGTTTTTGACTTGCTTGAAATGAAAGCTTCTGAAAAGAATATCATGCTCATGTTCGACTTGAAATACCTGAAGCCGATTTTTGTATATGGCGATAAGGAAAAAATTCAGCAAGTTGTCACGAATCTTGTCGTTAACTCCATAAAATATGGGAAAGAAGACGGAACGACAGAAGTCAGCGTGGAAGATCTAGTCAACAATAAAGTCATCGTCCGAATTATGGACAATGGCGAAGGAATCGAAAAGCACCATATCCCAAGACTTTTTGAACGTTTCTATCGCGTGGACAAAAGCGGTGCCCGAAGCGAAGGCGGTTCTGGACTCGGGCTTTCAATCGTGAAGCATATTATTGAAGCTCATGACGAAAAAATCTATGTGGAAAGCACGGTAGGAAAAGGCTCAGAATTCTCATTTACCCTCGAAAAGACAAAATAACTTATTCCAAGTTATTGCCGTTCCAAAGTTTTTTAATCCTTTAAACAAGTCGATTTCTAAAAGATTGTCAATCTTAAAATCTTCCTGCTTCGCAAAAGGAACCAATCCTTCTTTCTTTAGTTTTTTGGCCAAATATTCTTGTTCGTATTGGCCTGGAGTCGGTATAAAGAAAGCCTTCTTGCCCAGCTGTGCCAAATCCATTATTGTAGTATAGCCAGAGCGGCAGAGTACCATTTCGCTTTCGTTAAACGTATTTTCCAGCTGTTCGGTATTCATGAAGTTGTAATAAGTCACATTGCCGACCTGCTCGACTTTTTGTTCCGGCTCAATCTTTCCTTTGATAAAAATTACCTTCCCTTTAAACAGATCCATTTCGGTAGTCAATTGCGTTTCCAGCATGCCGCGCTGCGGTTCTGGTCCCGAAAGAATTACCATCAAATCATACTTTTTATCGACAGGTCTTTTGTGCAAGCGGCTTAATGGTCCGATGTATTTTATGTTGCTTTCCGGATTTTCAAGATGGCCGAGCTTACCCGAAAGATTTGGCTTTGTTTCTACGTCTGGAATCCAGCACTGGCTGAATTTTTTGATGATACGCTGATGTACTTTGCTAGAAATCCAAGTCGTATTTCCAGTCAGCACGTTCAATTGGTGGGTAATAAAAACAGAAGGTATTTTTTTAGAATAGACGCCAAGTCGGTTGTCCGAAATAATTCCAGAAATATCATACTCATCAATCCATTGTCGGATTGTTTTTTTCTCCTGAAGTATGGCTTCGATCATTTTTGGAGAGTTCTTGATCATTTTCCATTTGAAGAAAGCCCCATTTTTGGCATATTCTATATGGTAAGACGGAAGCTCGAGGCTCTGCAAGTGCGGAAATTCTTTTTGGAGCATCTGCAGCGCGACTCCATCGGATGCTATAATGGGTGTATAGCCGTTATTTTCAAGAGCTTCTATGATGGGAATGCATCTTGTGGCATGGCCTAGGCCCCAGTTTAGCGGAGCAACTAATATTTTTTTTGAAGACATAGCGTTTCGGTCCTGCTTTTAAAAGTTTAAAAATAATCAATACTGTTTGGTTTTGCCGCGCTACATGCCCGAAAAAAATAGGCAGGAGAGCAGGATACAATGGTTCATAAAGCCCGAATTTTAGCTCCAAATCTCTAATTAAATCTTAAGCAAGATAAAAGTAATTCAGTTCTTATATATTTCCTTAATTTTACCAAAATTTTAAATTAAGCCGTGGGAAGTAAAAATAAATTAAAACGTTTTAAGGAAAATGCCACATTTGGCAATGTTTTTCAGCCAACTAGAGAAGAAGTGGTAAGCGGAGAATTTCCATTAAAAGGGAAATGGAATGCTTCTTTTTTTAAGAATGACAATCCTTTAGTTTTGGAATTAGGCTGTGGGAAAGGAGAATATTCCGTTGGACTGGCAGAAAAATATCCGAATAAAAATTTTATCGGGATTGATATAAAAGGAGCTCGTTTTTGGCGCGGCGCCAAGACTGCTGTAGAAGATGGGCTGCATAACGTAGCATTTGTCAGAACACAGATCGAATTGATTGACCATATTTTTGCAGAAAATGAAGTAGACGAAATCTGGATTACTTTTCCGGATCCGCAGATCAAATACAAAAGAACAAAGCACAGGATGACCAATTCTGAATTTTTGCAATTGTATAAAAAAATATTGAAGCTAGATGGCGTAATGAATTTAAAAACCGATAGCGAATTCATGCACGGCTATACGCTCGGATTGCTTCATGGCGAAGGGCACGAGGTTTTGTATGCGAATCATAATGTGTATAAAAACGAAGGAAGTCCGGAAGAAGTAACAAGCATCCAGACATTTTATGAGAAACAATATTTGGAAATTAACAAGGCAATTACCTATATTAGATTTAAAATAAAGTAATATGGCAATTGCGATGGCGCTGTTGTGGGGAATTTTTCTATCGGCTGTTGGAATTGCTCTTCCCGGTTTGATAAACATGACGGCTGCTAAAATCAGTGTCCGCGATGGACGTTCACGTGCTGTTTATTTCGCACTGGGTGCCACTGTCATTGTTTTCTTCCAGACGTATATTGCTGTTGCTTTTGCAAAATTTATAAACAGCAGGCCTGATATTATCCATTTGCTACAAGAAATCGGACTAGGATTATTTACGTTGCTGACTGTTTATTTTTTCTTTATTGCCAAGAAGCCAAAACTTAAAGAAGAAGTCAGCAAGATCAGGACCAAAGTCGGAAGGTTTTTCTTAGGAATGTTGCTTTCGGCATTAAATTTTTTTCCGATTCCCTACTATGTTTTTGTGAGCATTACCTTGGCGAATAATGGTCATCTGGAATTCACGCCAATCTTAATCTGGATGTTTGTCACAGGAGTCGTGATCGGATCGTTTTCTATTTTCTATTTATATATTATTTTCTTCAAGAAAATTGAGCACAAGACCAACTGGATGATGGAAAACATGAATTATTTCTTAGGTTCTGTCACAGGTTTGGTTGCCATTATAAATTTAATCAAGATTCTGAGGAATTAAGCTTTTGAAGATGGAAGAAGATAATTTTTTTCAAAGAGTTTATGAAGTCGCAAGCCAGATTCCTTATGGACGAGTAACTTCCTATGGAGCTATTGCCAACTATTTGGCATCTAGAGGTTCGGCTAGAATGGTAGGCTGGGCGATGAATGCTTCTCATGGAAGAGATGATATTCCGGCGCATAGAGTCGTAAATCGCAACGGACTTTTATCTGGAAAGCACCATTTTGAAGGAACAAACCTAATGCAGCAGCTTTTGGAAAATGAAGGTATCGAAGTTGAAAATAATCAGGTCGTGGATTTTGAAAAACATTTTTGGGATCCAGGAATTGAATTGAGATAATAAAAAAGGCGGGATAATTTCCCGCCTTTTTTATGTCTTATTCATCGTTTTTCTGCAAAAGAAATTTATAGGCAAATCCGGCCAACAAAGCACCTAAAATAGGAGCGGCCCAAAACAGCCAAAGCTGAGGGATATACTCTCCGCCAGCAAATAAAGCTTGCGAAGTAGATCTCGCTGGATTCACAGAAGTATTCGTAATAGGAATACTGATTAAGTGAATCAAGGTCAATCCTAATCCAATAGCGACTCCCGCAAATTTACCGTTAGCAAATCTGTCTGTAGCTCCAAGTATGATAATCAAGAAGAAAAATGTCAAAAGGAATTCTGCAATAAAGGCTGCTTCTAAAGAATAACCTTCAGGCGATAAGGTTCCAAAACCATTGGCGGCAAAAGCACCTGCCTTTGTAGGGTCAATCGCAAAACCTTCTTTTCCAGAAGCAATCAAATATAAAACTCCGGCCGCTGCAATTCCTCCGACTACTTGTGAAAGAATATAAGGCACTAGCTCTTTTCCAGAAAATCTTCCGCCAGCCCAAAGTCCAAAAGAGACAGCTGGATTAAAATGTCCTCCAGAGATATGACCAACAGCATAAGCCATTGTGAGTACGGTAAGTCCAAAAGCTAAAGCCACTCCAGCAAAACCAATTCCCAAATTTGGAATTCCGGCCGCAAATAATGCGCTGCCGCAACCGCCAAATACCAACCAAAATGTTCCAAAAAACTCTGCGAATAATTTTTTCATAAGTATAAATTATTAGGTTAATTAACACAAATTTATACTAAAAAATAAGACAATATTATTTTTGTTATATAATTGTAATTATTTTTTATAAAATAACAGGGTTTATAATAAACAGATAGTGAAACTAGTTTTGCCGTTTTCGGAGCTAAAACTCAAATAACCGCCATGAGCCTCAATAATATTTTTTGACAGCGTGAGCCCGATTCCAGCGCCTTCTTTTCGAGTGGTAAAAAAAGGAAGAAAGATTTTTTCTTCAATGGCAGGATCAATGCCGCTCCCAGAATCGGATATGGTGATGAAGATTCGATTGTTTCGTTCCTCAGAAGCAATCTCGATATTTTTTTCTGTTCTTTCTTCAAGAGCATAGAGGCTATTTGTAAGCAGGTTGATCAGAACCTGTTCCATCTGAAACTTATCTGCAGTGATACGTCTGTTTGATTCGATTATATTTTTTACGGTAATTTTCTCTTTTTTGAAAAGAGGTTCCATCACCTGCAATGTACTTTCAACTAACAAATTGAGTTCAATGTATTCTTTATTTGGAGTCGGGAGCATGGCCAGCTTGCGGTAGCTTTCCACAAAATTTTGAAGGTGATCGCTTCTGTGAAGTATGGTGGTGACGCTCTGCCTAATATCTTCCAAATCTTCTTTTGATAATGTTTCTTGGCGCATCACTTCATTGAGGTTTTGCGTCAGCGAGCGGATTGGCGTGATGGAATTCATCAGTTCATGCGAGATGACTTTCATCAGGTTGATCCAGGCTTCTTTTTCTTTTTTCTCGATTACTTTTTGGATCGAGTCAAGCAGGATGATATAATATTCCGTATCGTAAGTTTTTGTTTTGGAAGCTTGCAGTATAAAGGTCTGAGCAGCCTGTTTGTCTACGCTAATCTGCAAGGAAGTCTTGATTTCCTCGAAATTACGTTCTTCAATAATCGTGCACAGCGAAGGCAATTGGTTTTTTAGGTAATGCCATTTTGAAACTTTCGGAACCTGAAAATGTTTTGAGAAATAGTCATTCATTAGAAAAATGTTCCAAGTATTTTCTTCTTTCTGCAGAATCAGGACGCCAGTTTCGATGTTGTTGAGAATAGAACGATACACCAAATCTTTTGAAACCTGCTCGTTCTGTTTTGCTTTCAGATTGTCGTACAGCCTGAAAAGCACCTTGTAATTGTCATACGAAGCATATTTTGAAAAGTCGGCAGCGAAGTCGTTATTGAGTATAGCATGAATTGTCTTGTCATAAAACAAAAACATGCTTCGTATGGCTGAAAATAATTCCAGTATTAAAAGAAACATGATGAAAAACAGAAAAAAGGAAGTATAAATCAAGCCTTTTTGAAGCAAGAAAAATCCAAAGGCGGTTCCTGCCAAGATAAGGCAGAATCGCAATAGCAATGCCGTATTTCTATTTGAGATCATCTTAATTGTCAATTTTATATTTCTCCATCCTTCGGTATAAAGAAGCTCTTGAAAGTCCTAATTCTTCAGCAGATTTGCTGATGTTGAAATTGTTTTTCTGCAATACTTTTTCAATGGTAGATTTTTCAATATCCGAAAGGTGCAGGTCATCATTATTTTCTGCTTTTGAGATTGTGTCCAAGTCAAGGTCAGAAACTGTAATGGTATTGTTTTCACATAGAATCACTGCACGCTCAATCCTGTTTTCCATCTCGCGTATGTTTCCGTTCCAAGAATGTTTTTCCATCTGCGACAGAGCATTATTATCAAAGACGATTTCTTCACGATCGTATTTTTCGATGATCCGATCCAATAAAAACTCGGCCATCGGTATAATATCTTGTCGTTGTTCTCGTAAAGGCGGCAGTAGGATTTCCATAGTGTTGATCCTGTAATACAAATCTTCCCTGAAATTCTTGTGATTGACTTCTTGTTTTAGGTCGATGTTGGTTGCCGTAATGATCCGGACATCTAATTGCCTTGGCTTTGCTTCTCCTAATCTTGTTACTGATTTGTTTTGTATGACCTGCAATAATTTTGCCTGCAGGTGCAAAGGAACATTTCCAATCTCATCCAAAAAAATGGTTCCGTTTTGCGCTAACTCGAACCTTCCAGGCGTATCGTTTTTGGCATCCGTAAAAGCACCTTTGGCATAGCCAAAAAGCTCGCTTTCAAAAATATTGTCGTTGAGCGAACCCAAATCGACATGAACAAAAGGCTGGGCATTTCGGTTAGAATTTTGGTGGATGTAATTTGCGAGTACATATTTTCCAGTCCCGTTTTCACCTAAGATCAATACGTTCGCGTCGGTTTTGGCTACTTTTTCTGCTAAGGAATAGGCCTTCTGTATGCTGGAAGAATTCCCGATAAAAAAAGATTCTTTTTTTGGCGCTTTCGAGGCTTTCTTCTTTTCCTTCCTGCTTTCTTCTACAGCTGTTTTTACGATGGACAGCAGCTTTTCATTGTCCCAAGGTTTTAAGATATAATCGAGTGCGCCGGCTTTTAGCCCTTCAACGGCGGTTTCTACTTTTCCGAAAGCTGTCATCAAGATTACAGAAGTTTGGGGCGAAAATGTTTTTATTTCTTTCAGAAGATAAATTCCTTCGCGTCCGTCTTCAAATCCAATTCTGTAATTCATGTCCAAAAGAACTACATCAATCTGGTTTCCTGACAACGTATCGAGTATGTTTTTTGGATTGTTTAAGGTATGAATCGTCTCAAAATGTTTCTTCAAGACCATTTTAGAAGCAAATAAAATGTCTTCCTGGTCATCAATCACTAAAATAGTAGCTTGCGTTTTTTTCATAGACTGTTCGCTTTTGGACAAATACTGTTCATTTTCGGACACTTATGGTTTTATCTAAAAATAAAAAGTGCTGAAATATAGGGTCTTGTAGTTTTTAAAATCGTGGCACAAAATTGCTATATAGTATCACAAATAATTTAATATGGACACTATCGTTCCTCGTAAAAATAGAAAAAATAAATACCTGTTAATTGGTTTGCCTCTTTTTTTATTGGCGGCTTATGTTGTATTTTCATCAGTCACTAAAAAAAGAGGATTGGATGTAAAAAAGGCAGAAGTTACAATCAAAACTGTGGAAAATGATTATTTTGAAGATTTCATTGTTTTCCAAGCGAAAGTGGAACCTTTAAATTCGATGCTCTTGAATGTTATTGAAGGCGGATCAATCCAAGAAATTTTTGTCGGCAATGGAGATTTCGTCGAAAAAGGACAGCCGCTAGCAAGATTGTATAATCCGAACACAGAACTAGGTTATATGACTCAGGAAACATCGATGATCGAACAAATCAACAATCTTAATAAAGTAAAGCTGGATTTAAGAAATCAGGAACTGAATCTAGCAAAAGACTTAGTTGCTATTGAGCATGATTATCTAGACGCTAAGAGCCTGTATGAACTAAACGAGAAGTTATTCAAGGAACAGATCCTTTCAAAAAACGAATGGGAGAAGACGCAGGAAAATTTCAGATTCCAAAAAGAACGAAAAAACATAATCCAGCAAAGCATACAAAAAGAAAAGCAGGCCAATAAAATACAGATTTCTCAAATCAACCAATCGCAGGCAATCATGCAGAAAAGCTTGGAGATTTTAAGAACTAACAAGAAGAATTTTTTGGTTACGGCACCACTGTCGGGAAGGCTTTCCTCTTTTGAGCCTGTCTTAGGTAAAAATTATCAGGCTGGAGAAAGTATCGGAAAAATTGACGTCATGAAAGGCTATAAATTACTAGCAGATGTCGATGAATTCTATCTTGAAAAGGTTTCAGTAGGCCAAAAAGCAGAGATTGAATACAAGGGAGAAACTATTCAAGTGGTTGTTTCGAAAGTGATTCCAGAAGTAAAAAGCGGAAGATTTCAAGTGGAGCTTAATTTCTTGAGCACAGAAAAACTAGATTTAAGGCAAGGCTTGAGCTTTGGAGTACGATTGATGCTTTCTGAAAAGTCAAAAAGCATGGTACTGTCAAAAGGAAGTTTTTATGAAGACACATCAGGAAAATGGATTTTTGTAGTAGACGGCGACAAGGCTGTGCGAAAAGAAATCAAATTAGGAAGAGAAAACCCTTTGTATTATGAAGTTTTGGGTGGCCTGAAACAAGGCGACAAAGTAGTGACGTCTACTTATAAAGATTATAAAGACATAGAAATTTTAAATTTTAAATAATCATGCAAAAATTTTTATTACTAATAGCATTCCTGATATTGAGTTCATTTAGTCTTTTTGCCCAATCGGACGTTAAGAATGTACACATTGAAGCTCACGGAACACATTTCACACAGCCTGTCAAGGACAAAAAGTGGAGAAACGAAAACGGGAGGTCTTTTACAAAAGCAAAATATACCGAATACGACGGAGAGACCTATGTCAAGATCAATACTTCTAAAGATGTTATTGTTGTATTGAAATACGAAATCAAAGTAGGCAAAGGCGAGTTAGAAATGGTTGTTGCCGACAGTCAAGACAAAGTACTTTTTCAAAAGACATTTTCAGAAGACGTCAAAAACGAGACAGAAGTTTCGTTTCAAAAGGACCAAGAATACAGAATCAAATTTATAGGAAAACAGACCGGCGGCTCTTATTTCTGCCAATGGATCGAAAAATAATCATCGTCAATCATCAATCAAAAAACGAATAATCATTAAAAAAATCAAATCATGATCAAAATTCAAAATCTTTCAAAAGTTTTCAGAACAGAAGAAGTAGAAACTAAAGCGCTGAACGAAATTTCACTAGAAGTAAAACAAGGCGAGTTTGTAACCATTATGGGAGCATCCGGCTGCGGGAAATCAACCTTGTTGAATATCGTCGGACTTTTAGATGATGTTTCTTCAGGAAGCTATAAGTTGCTGGGGCAAGAAATCAAAGGCCTAAAAGAAAGCGAAAAATCAAAAATAAGGAAACAGAACATCGGTTTTGTTTTTCAAAACTTTAATCTAATCGATGAGCTTTCGGTCTATGACAATATCGAATTGCCTCTGATTTATAACAATGTAGGTGCTTCCGAAAGAAAGAAAAAAGTTGAGGCTATGGCAGAACGATTGGCGATTTCTCACCGATTGAGGCATTTTCCGCAACAGCTTTCAGGCGGACAACAGCAAAGGGTTGCGGTCGCAAGAGCTTTGATCAACGATCCAAAAATTATTCTTGCCGATGAGCCTACAGGGAACTTGGACAGTAAAAACGGAAATGAAGTAATGGAACTTTTAACCGACCTTCATGCCAACGGTGCCACTATTTTAATGGTGACCCACTCCGATTATGATGCTTCCTTTTCTCAAAAGACCATCTTTATGAAAGACGGAATCATACTTTCGGAGAAATTGAACAGCAGAAACGTGAATGTTTTAGCATAGTTTGTCAATAAGAATTGAAAGCAGAGGTATCAAGAACCATCTTGATACCTAATGCTGGATTTAATCTATGAATCTCAAATAACAATCTTATGCTGACAAACTGGCTAAAAATATTTTTGTACCAAATCAAGAAGAATAAATTCTTCACGATCCTGAACATTTTGGGATTGAGCATAGCCATTGCTGGTTTGATATTCTCCATTCTGTATTGGAATGATGAACAGTCTTATAATAGCTGGAATCCTGAAAAAGAAAATGTCTTTCAAGTGGTAAATAATCAGCCACGATCAGGATTTTTAGCGTACAATGTGATGCCTCTAGGTGCACGTTTGAAACAGATTTCGCCTGAAGTAGAAGAATACTGCCATTTTAATCCAGGTTATAATGGAGCGCTTATCGAATACAAAGGCAAGACGGAATTAGTAAAGAAAATCTTAAGATCAGAAGGCAATTTTTTCTCTTTTTTTCCTTTCCAATTTGTAAAAGGAAACATAAAAACAGCCCTGAAAGAAAAAAACAATGTTGCGATTTCTGAAGAAACGGCCCAACGAATATTCGGCAATGAAGACCCGATGGGCGAACTGATAAAAGTAGGCGAAAAAAATTGCGTTGTCGGAGGCGTGTATCGAATTACAGGGAAATCCTCAGTAGAACCGACAGCTGTCTTACGAGAAGAATACGAAGAAGAAATTAAAAGGAATGCCGACAATTGGGGAAGCCATACGAGTTTTTTAGTCGTAAAATTAAAAGACCCATCGGCCAAAGAAGCAGTCGAAAAACAGATTTATCAAATTTATATTGACAAGCAGGCCAAGGGCAACGCTAAAGCAAAAGGGATTTCGGTAGAGGCTTTCCTTAAAAATTATGGAGTGGATATTCCGTATCTAGAGCAGCTAAAAACGGCTCGACTGCATTCCAAAGTCAGCAATGGTTATCCAGAAGGAAACGGCAATTATCAATTTCTGCTGATTATGCTAGGATTATCAATCTTGATCTTGGTGCTTTCCATCGTAAATTATGTGAATCTGGCGACCGCAAATGCAATCAGACGTGCAAAAGAAGTCGGTGTTCGCAAGATTATTGGCGCAACAAAAGCACAAATCGTGAGGCAGTTTTTATTTGAAACTGTAATTATCACAGTATTCTCAATACTTTTTGCCTTGGTGATTGTAGAACTTTTATTGCCGTATTACAACGAATTTTTGTCAAAAAACATGGCGATGCACAGCGGCCAGTTTTACCTTCAGTTGTTTTTGGTTTTTGTAATTACGGTTGTTTTTGCAGGCATTTTTCCAGCGCTCTATATCGCCAATTTTGATGTGCTGAAAGTGCTGAAAGGAAATTTTAGTCGAAGCAAAAAAGGAACCTGGCTCAGGAATGGCATGCTGATTTTCCAATTTGCGATTGCCTCTTTTTTTATCGTTGGTTCCTATATCGTCCATCAGCAGGTAAATTTCATGATGGATAAGGATTTAGGTTTTAATGGCAGTCAAGTTTTGGATATCAATCTCAATGAAATAAGAAAGGAAGATACTTACGAAATGATTCATAACGAATTATTGAAAATAAAAGGAGTAAAAGAGGTCTCATCTGGTAATTTTTCTTTTGGAAGTGGAGGCTATTTTACGACTGTTTTTGATTACAAAGGCAAAGATGTCGAAATAGAAAACATGTCGATGCAATTTGGAATGCTGGATATGATGCAAATCAAAATAGCAGAAGGGAGAAATCTTTCACCTGCCTATGCTTCAGACACGATCAGTTCAGTGCTTATCAATAGGGCTACTGCCGAAATGATGGGCGAAAAAGACCCTATCGGAAAAGAATTTCGTTTTGAAGATGAAGGCGATAATCCAGGTATACGAATCCTGAAGATTGTCGGTATTGTCGAAGATTTCAATACTTATGGACCGCAGCGAAAGATTCCTCCGATACTGATCTATCACATGAAAACCATTTCGGAAAGTAATTTTTTAAGCAGGATGTATATAAAGATTGCCCCAGAAAATATGGAAGAAACCATAGCAGCAATAGAACGATTTTGGACGGCAAAAGTGGATACCAAATACCCGTTCTCTTATGATTTTGTAGATAAAAATTTTGCACGCACTTATGAAGGCTATATCAGCCAGCGAAATTTGTTTTCGCTATTAAATCTGGTAGTTATCCTGATTGCTCTTTTCGGATTGTTTGCACTGGCTTCGTATTCGATTCAAAGCCGGATGAAAGAAATTGCCATCAGAAAAACATTAGGAGCTGATACAAAAACATTATTGTCCACGCTATCTAGGCAATATGTAGTTTTCTGCATCATTGGCTTTTTGATTGCGCTTTTTCCAGTCTATTATTTGTTAAACGGCTGGCTGGAGAATTTTGCCTACAGGATTGATATTTCATTACTCCCTTTTGTAATAGGCTTCTTTTTGTTGATGCTGCTTACGCTGACAGTGGTGATTTCAAGGGCCTATCAGGCAACACGAATCCATGTCTTGAAATATTTGAAATACGAATAATCTCAAGACCCAATAATAGAGTTAACTAATTTAAAAAAGTATAAAATGCTGAAAAACTGGCTAAAAATATTTTTCTATCAAATTAAAGACAATAAGATTTTCACGACTTTAAACGTCTTGGGACTAAGTATGGGAATCGCAGGTTTGATTTTTGCCATTCTCTATTGGAATGATGAACATTCTTATAACGATTGGAATCCTGATAAAGAAAGAATATTCCTTTCTATTTCTAACCTTGGCGAAGACATGATGTGGTCTACCAATGTTGCAGGTTATGAACCTTACCTTAAAAATTATGACGAACTAGAATCCTATTGCTATTTTGATAATGAATACACAGAAGATATCGTTCGCTATAAGAACAAAAAGGAAATCCTGAAAATTACCGATGCTCAGAAAAACTTTTTCGAATTCTTCCCCTTTGAATTTATAAAAGGCAATGCAAAAAATGCCTTGCCAGATAAAGGCAGCATTGTTTTGTCTGAAGAGACGGCCCATAAATTATTCGGAAATGAAGACCCAATAGGAAAAGAAGTGGCTTGTTCTGACAAGAAGTTTGTGGTAAGAGGAGTTTATAAGATTCAAGGCAGATCTTCTATGGCTCCAGACGTTGTCATCAGTACAATCGATAGCAGGCTAGAGGGAGACAGAACACAATGGGGAAATTTTAATTACGCATTGATGCTGAAATTAAAAGATCCAGAACAGGCGAAATCTGTACAGTTAAAATTAGAAAGACTGCTTTATGAAAACAGAGATCTGAAATGGGCCAAGCAAGAAGGCTTAAGTCCTGAAGAATGGCGAAAAAAGAACGGCGATCATGGCTCTAAAATCATCCTAGAATCCTTAACAGAGGCAAGACTTCATTCCGTTGTAGAAAATTACGCAGAAGGAAGAGGGAATTACCAGTTTTTGCTAATCATGATGGGACTGTCTCTTTTAATTTTGACGCTTTCCATTGTAAACTATGTAAATCTGGCGACCGCAAATGCAATCAAAAGAGCCAAAGAAGTCGGTGTTCGGAAAATAGTAGGAGCCTCCAGAAGCAACATTGTCAAGCAATTTATTTTTGAAACGATACTGACGGCCGGTTTTTCTATACTGATTTCGCTGGTAATCGTAGAACTTTCATTGCCGTATTATAATGAGTTTTTAGGAAAAGACCTGCTTATTCATAGCGGACAGTTTTACCTTCAGATCCTATTGATATTTGGATTGGTAGTAGTACTCGCAGGGATTTTTCCAGCGCTATACGTGTCAAACTTTGAAACTTTAAAAGTTTTAAAAGGCAATTTCGGAAGAAGCAAAAACGGAATCTGGCTTAGAAACGGAATGCTTATCCTGCAATTTGCAATCGCTTCTTTCTTTATCGTCGGCTCCTATATTGTTTATCAGCAGGTTTCCTATATGACTTCCAAAGATTTAGGATTTCAAGGAGATCAGGTCGTGCAGGTGAGCTATAGAAACCCGTATGATTATCGCGAAAAAGGTTATCTGGAAAATATAGTACATCGTTATGAAACGATCCGACAAGAATTATTAAAGATAAAAGGAGTACAGCAAGTTTCTATCGGGTCGTTTGATTTTGGAAGCGGCGCTCAGGCTTCTTCTGGATTTGACTACAAAGGCATAGGCGTTCAAGGAAAAAATATGGCAATTGATTTTGGGATGCTGGATATGATGAAAATAAAAATAGCAGAAGGCAGGGACTTGTCTGCTTCGTTTTCATCTGATACCGTAAATTCTATCATCCTCAACGAAACAGCCATAAGGCTGATGAAAGAAAAGGCTCCTCTTGGAAAAGAAATCAATTGGAATGACAAAAAATTAAAAATTGTGGGTGTCGCCAAAGATTTTCATATCAGCGGCCCGCAAGATGAAATTCCGCCAATGACGATTTTCCATTATAAAACGATCAATTGGATGATTCAAAATGCAAACAAGGTTTTTGTAAAAATAGAAGCACAGCACATGGAAAGTGCCCTCAAGGAAATTGAGAGTTTTTGGATCAAGAAAGTCGATACCGAATACCCTTTCAAATACGATTTTGTAAACAAAAGCTATGCAAGATCTTATCAAGCTTATGTAAACCAACGAAACTTGTTTTCATTGCTGAACATTGTCGTGATACTCATTGCGCTTTCCGGCTTGTTTGCTTTGGCATCCTATTCGATCCAGCGACGAATGAAGGAAATAGCCATCCGAAAAACGTTAGGAGCAGAAACAAAAATACTGTTGAAAGAGCTTTCCAAGCAGTATGTGCTTTTCTGTATCATCGGATTCCTGATTGCTCTGTTTCCTGTTTATTTCCTGTTAAACAAATGGCTGGAGAACTTTGCCTACCGTATTGATATTTCTGTTGTTCCTTTTATAATTGGTTTTATTGCCCTTCTATGCTTGATGCTGCTAGTCGTATTGTCAAGAGCGTATCAAGCCACAAGAGTCAATGTTTTAAAATATTTAAAATATGAATAAGAGACTAATTTTGAGCTTGCTCCTAATTACTTCGAGCATTTTTGTTAATGGCCAAGAAAATTCTTGGTCATTGCAAAAGTGTTTTGCCATTGCTTTAGAAAACAACATCGATATAAAAATCAAGCAGCTCGAAATCAACAAAGCCAAGAAGCTCTATACGCATCCGCTCTTGGAATTATTCCCAACGGTAAACTTGTCGGGCAATCACAACTATAATTTTGGTTCTACTATCGATCCGAGCACCAATAATAGAGTGAGTTCTGATATCCAATACGATAACTTGAATCTTGGAGCAGACATAAGTCTTTTAAATTTTGGAAACTTAGCCGTTGCCCAAAGAAATAAGATAAACATTGAACTGGCCAAAGCAGACAAAGAAGTAATCGAATATGAATACAAGCTGCAGCTTCTGGAAAAATATTTCGATGCTTTGTTTTCGCAGGAATTAGTCAAAATTCAAAAAGAGCAGATTCAAAACACGACTTTCAACTTAGACCGAATCAAGAAAGAAGTAGAAATCGGCAATAAGCCGGAAAGTGATTTGTATGACATCCAATTGAGCTTTTCTCTAGATGAAAAACGCTTGCTTGAAGCACAGCAATTGTTTGAAACTCAAAAACTGCAGCTTTTTCAGCTGATGAATTTTCCTGTAGAAAACCTCGAAGCCATTACCTTTGAAGTTTATCTTGCTAAAGAAACGGAGGTCGAAAGCGAATCGCCTTTTAAAAATCCAAAAATCGAATATGCCGATTTGGCGTATAAAAGCTCCAAAAAAGAAATTTCAATTCTTAGATCCGAAAACCTTCCTTCTATTTCAGGATTTTATAGCCTTTCTACGTTTTATTCCTCACCGATAAACCAGCCTAATACTACTGTGCCCAGCTTTAAATCCCAATTTGATGACAACAAAAACCATGAAGTAGGGCTTAGGCTCAATGTTCCCGTATTCACAGGATTCCGCAAAAACAGACAGATTACCGCTTTTAAAATTGAAGCAGAAAAAGTAAAGTTGATTTCAGAACAAGAAAAAATCAAGATCGAACAGCAAGTCGAACTAGAAACTGCCCGAAAAAAACAATACCTGCAATTGGCTTCAAACCTGCAAAATACGTTGAAATATGCCAAAGAATCATTTAGAACGACACAGGCAAAATTCACTAGCGGAAAAGTTGATGCAGTAATTTATACTTCAGTAAAAAACCAATTGCTTTCTTCAGAATACGATTACTTGAAAAATAATTTATTAGTACAGTACGCTTCGCTAAAGATTAATTTGATCCAAAAAAACGAACTGTAACTGCTATCTAAATCGGCAAAATTCACAAACCCAATTTCCTCTATCAGACCATAAACTTTTTCAATCTATTAACTTTACATTACGAAGTTTTCATGCTATCTTTGCAATTTAAAATCAGTCTAATTTAAAGGCTTGAAAAAGAGAGCTATACCCAAAATGAAAATAGATAGAAAAGAAGTTCTTAAAGCATTGGAAACTATTACCATTGCTGGAGAAGGTAAAAATATGGTTGAAAGCGGCGCAGTCCAAAATGTACTTACTTTCGGAGAAGAAGTCGTAGTCGAGTTGACCCTTTCAACACCGGCATTGCATATCAAAAAACGTGCAGAAGCCGATATCATCAAAACCATTCAGGAAAAAATTTCGGCGGAAGCTAAAATAAAAGTCAATATCAAAGTTGAAGCACCTGAAAAACCTGAAATCAAAGGAAAGTCAATTCCTGGAATCAAAAATATTATTGCGGTCGCTTCTGGAAAAGGAGGCGTAGGCAAATCGACAGTTACGGCAAACTTGGCGGTAACTTTAGCAAAAATGGGCTTTAGCGTCGGAATATTAGACGCAGATATTTATGGCCCGTCCATGCCGATTATGTTCGACGTTGAATCTGAAAAGCCAATTTCAGTTACCGTTGACGGAAAATCAAAAATGAAACCGATCGAAAGCTATGAGGTGAAAATCCTTTCAATAGGATTTTTTACAGCTCCTAGCCAGGCGGTAATCTGGAGAGGCCCGATGGCTTCAAAAGCCTTGAACCAAATGATTTTTGATGCAGATTGGGGCGAATTAGATTTCATGCTGATTGACTTGCCGCCAGGAACAGGCGATATCCATTTGTCTATCGTACAATCATTGCCAATTACTGGAGCTGTCGTTGTGAGCACGCCGCAGGCTGTAGCTTTGGCAGATGCCAAAAAAGGAGTAGCAATGTTCCAATCCGATTCAATTAATGTTCCTGTATTGGGAATTATTGAGAATATGGCTTACTTTACGCCAGAAGAACTTCCAGAAAATAAATATTATATCTTTGGAAAAGAAGGAGCTAAAAACTTGTCTGAAGATCTTGAGGTTCCATTTTTAGGAGAAATTCCAATCGTTCAGTCCATCCGTGAGGCTGGAGATTATGGTCGTCCAGCGGCTTTGCAGACAGCTTCTCCATTAGAAAAAGTTTTTGAAGAAATTGCTAGAAACGTCGTTCAGGAAACCGTAAGCAGAAACGAAAACCTGCCGCCGTCAGAAGCCGTGAAAATCACGACAATGGCTGGATGTTCTGCAGTAAAAAAATAAGATTTTTTAGATTTAGAAAATCCGTTAGATCGTATTTATCTAACGCTTGAAAAATCCGAATAATCCAAAAAACAAAATTATGACAACAGAAGAAATCAAATTAAACGTAGAGAAAGCATTGGACGAGATTCGTCCTTTTCTTGAATCAGACGGTGGAAATATTTCGCTTATCGAGATTGAAGACGACAAACATGTCAAAGTTCGTCTCGAAGGAGCATGCGTCGGATGCAGCGTGAACCAGATGACGCTGAAAGCTGGTGTTGAGACTACCATAAAAAAATATGCGCCGCAGATTGAAACTGTGGTCAATGTAGCTTAAATTTTTTTTGGCGTGACCCCATGAAAAAGCCTGATGGCATTTTCCTGCGGTCGTGCTTTTCGCTACAATCTTTTGTCAAGATTGCTTCGTTGCCTTGCAATCTAATGGACAAAAGGATTTTCGCTGCAATCACTCACGCGGTCCAGCGACATGATATTTATCATAGAAAAATACTTCTGGTTTTCTGAATTTTGTATCTCAGAAAGCCAAAAACTTCAGAATCGTAAAGAAATGATTGAAACAGATATACTAATAATCGGCGCCGGACCCACTGGATTATTCGCCGTTTTTGAAGCAGGACTGCTAAAATTAAAATGCCATATTATCGATGCTCTGCCACAGCCAGGCGGCCAATTGTCAGAGCTTTATCCTAAGAAACCAATTTTTGACATTCCCGGATATCCTTCTGTGTTGGCAGGGGATTTAGTAGACAATCTTATGGAACAAATCAAACAGTTCCAGCCAGGGTTTACGCTGAACGAAAAAGCAGACACAATTGAAAAACAAGCTGATGGTACTTTTATCGTTACTACAGACAAAGGAACAAAACATTTGTGCAAAGCTGTTGCTATTGCAGGCGGATTGGGAAGTTTTGAGCCAAGAAAACCTTTGATCGAAGACATCGAATTTTATGAAGATAAAGGAATCGAATATTTCGTAAAAGATCCAGAATTATTCCGCAATAAGAAAATAGTAATTGCAGGAGGAGGAGATTCGGCGCTAGATTGGAGTATTTTCCTTTCCAATGTAGCTTCAGAAGTAACTTTGATCCACAGAAGAAATGAATTCCGAGGAGCCTTAGATTCGGTAGAAAAAGTACAAGAATTGAAACATGCCGGAAAAATCCATCTGATAACTCCAGCGGAAGTCATAGGATTAAACGGAGCCGAACATTTAGAATCGATCGATATAGATGAAAACGGAGCACACAGGACTATCAAGACGGATTATTTTATTCCGCTTTTCGGATTGTCTCCAAAATTAGGAGCCATAGCCAATTGGGGCCTCGAAATCGAAAAAAATGCAATCAAGGTAAATAATGCACTAGATTATCAGACGAATATCGAGGGCATTTATGCTATTGGAGACGTGAACACTTATCCAGGGAAACTGAAATTGATTCTTTGCGGATTCCACGAAGCGACATTGATGTGCCAAAGTGTTTATAACAAATTGAATCCAGGCAAGAAATATGTGTTGAAATACACTACAGTTTCCGGTGTTGATGGCTTTGATGGAACAAGAAAGGAAGCCGAAAAAGCAGTTGTCAAATCAATAGATTAAAAAATGTCTCAAGACGTTACTATAAAAATAACGGACCGCGAAGGAGTTTCGCATGAAGTTCAAGCACCAACAGACATGAACATGAATATCATGGAGCTGGTTCGTGCTTATGAATTAGCGCCCGAAGGAACGATTGGTGTCTGTGGAGGCATGGCAATGTGTGCTTCTTGCCAGTGTTATGTCTTAAACGATATTGTATTGCCAGAAATGGGCGATGATGAAGAAGCTATGCTTTCAGAAGCTTTTTTTGTCAAATCAAACAGTCGTCTAGGATGTCAGATTCATATTACGGAAGAGCTGGATGGCTTAGAAATAGAATTAGCACCAGAATATTAAAAAATAAAAAAGCCTCCAATTTGGAGGCTTTTTTTATTAGTAGGACTTATTAGTTTTTAACGAACTGTAAAGTCTTGCTTTGATTGTCTTTTGTAAAACGTATCATGTAGATTCCAGTAGCGTAATTTGAAGTATTTACTTTCAAATTAGATTCTGAAACAGTAGTAACCTGCATAACAGTTTGTCCTAAGCTGTTATAAATAGTATAACTGTCTGGAGTCATATTGTCTGAAACAGCAATGTTTAAAACCTCATTAGCTGGGTTTGGATATAGTTTTATTCCTTGCAACAATTCAAATGATGGATTGCTTAAAGGTGGCTGGCATACAGTAGAAGCTGGCAATGTACTTCTTCTTGGAGAATTTTGTAGTACGGCCATCATCCTTGCTTTTTGATCTAAAGTAAAGATATTCATACAGGTGTCATTCGTATAATCCATATAGTTTTCGGTCATGTCGTTTCCTTCTTCTGGACATGAATCATAAACATCATCACAGTCATAGTTTTCCCAGCCGGCATTTGGAGTATCCGCGCAGTAATCAGTACCGCCACAGTTAAGGCCGTCTTCTTGATTTCCAGCATCTCCCCAGATATGTCTTAGTCCGAAATAATGTCCTACTTCGTGAGTAGTAGTTCTTCCTTTGTCTATTTGTTGAAAGTAATTTCCAGGGGCATAATCTGAAGAACCAAAGGCTCTCCAATCGATTACTACTCCGTCAGTATTAGCAGTAAATGGTCCTTGTAATCCTTCTAGGCCTGAGCCGCTTGGGAATTGGGCATATCCAAGAACACCGTCTAAATCTCCTCCAAACTGACATACCCAAATATTAAGATATTTTGTAGGATCCCATTGCGTTTGTGGCTTCAAAATCGTTTGAATATTATTATAGCTCCAAGTTGTGCTTCTGTTAATACGATCGATTCCAGTAGTTGCATTTCCGCTTGGATCTACTTTTGCCAAACAGAATTCGATTTCAACATCGGCACCTATTGGGTTAGTGTTGTGCCCTGGCGTTCCTAGCATTTTTCTAAAATCTTGATTTAGGACTGTAATTTGTGATAGTACCCTAGCATCTGAAATATTTCTGCTAGTACCAACTGCTTGACCAGTATGAATAACATGTATTACAACAGGTATAGTAACTACAGCAGCAGTTCCTTGTGTGCCTCTACTTGCTAATAATTTTGATTTGATAGCTTCTACTTTTGGAGCGATCCATTCCTCGAATTGTTGATTTGTTGCTCTTTTAGGATCTTGTTCTTGCAAGAATAATTCGTATTCAGAAGAGACACATCTGATTAATCCTGATTTTGGATTGATGCTTTGGACTTTTCTTCCAAAGACAGTTCTTTCTTTTTGAGGTACATTTTGTGCAATAGCATCAATGCTTACTACGCTAAGGCACACTGCTATTAAAAATTTAAAGAGGGTAATTTTTTTCATTGAATATGAAAGTTGGGTAATTAATAATTATTTAAATAGGATTTGTTATTTTTCTATTGTAAAAAGTGCGCTAAGTTATAAATATCTAGGAATTAAAAGCATGTTTTAATAAAAATAATTTAAAACTAATCTAAATAGTAAGAAAAAAACTGTTTATTTATATACAATCGCTTTTTCGACATCCTATATACATACAAATTTGAGCCTAAAATAGGCTCTATTATTTCGTTTATTTACTTTAATATACGAATAAGAATATTTTGTAGATTGATAAGAAGAAATTGCCGATAGATAAAATGCAATGCAAAATGCATAAAAAAAACGGCAGATTTGCCGTTTTTATTTTAAGCCATTTCGGCTTTCATTGAAATCTGTTCTTCAATGGCATCCCAAAGACCGATTCTTTTTTCTAGAGCCTGAATCGAAACTTCTTTTACTTCATGCCATCTATGGTCGTCATTGTTGCATAATTCTTCAATCATTTGCATGGCCATCGGGCCATGTTCGTCTGCATCCAGTTCGATGTGTCTTTCAAAATAATAGATCAGTTTTCTCAAGTCGGTATTTGGGAAATTTTCTTGAAAATTCTTTAATATTTCCGTAAACATCGAAGGAATCAAATCTTCTCTTCCAAAAGTGAAAGCTGCGGCAATCTCATGCGGCTTTCCTTCGTCAATAACGCGGAAAGTGAAATCTAAGAATGCTTTTATTTTAGGGTGCAGTTCGCTCTGTTTAATAGAGACATAAATATTTTGCGTTGTGATGACATTCTCTAAAAATTTTTGGATTTCAGAAATATCAGCACCGCAGTCTTTCATGGCGTCGATATACATCTCATAATGGCTTTGTCTTTTTCCATCGAGAGTTAAGTCGGTTTCTTCTGCCAAGACAATTTCATTGATCAAATAGCGGATTTCTGGATTTCCGACAGGTAGCCAAGGTGTTGTTGTCGAAGTTAATTTGGACTGTAATGCTTTCAATAGCGACATGAAGTCCCAAACAGCATATACGTGACTTTCCAAAAATCGACGTAAATCTTCAAGGTTTTGTACTTTTTTGTACAACGGGTGATTTAATAAAATATCTTTTTGTGGCTGGATACTGGCGTTAATGTTTTCAATTTTCATGACGAGGGATTTTTACAAATGTAAAAAAGCTTCCCATTATAGAGAAGCTTTTTATGATACTTTAATATTTGTTTATTATTTAAATGCAGGAATTCCAGTAATATCCAATCCAGTAATTAATAGGTGGATATCGTGTGTTCCTTCATATGTAATTACAGATTCTAAGTTCATCATGTGTCGCATGATTGAATATTCGCCCGTAATTCCCATTCCTCCAAGAATTTGTCTTGCTTCTCTAGCAATATTGATAGCCATATCAACATTGTTCCTTTTAGCCATAGAAATTTGAGCAGAAGTTGCTTTTCCTTCATTTCTCAAGACACCCAGCCTCCAAGTCAGCAATTGCGCCTTTGTGATTTCAGTAATCATTTCGGCTAATTTTTTCTGTTGTAGCTGAGTTCCAGCAATTGGCTTATCAAACTGGATTCTTTCTTTAGCATAACGCAGCGCTGTATCATAGCAATCCATTGCAGCACCGATAGCGCCCCAAGCAATTCCGTAACGAGCCGAATCTAAACATCCAAGCGGAGCTCCGAGACCTGATTTGTTTGGCAATAAATTTTCTTTTGGAACTTTAACATTGTCAAAAATAAGCTCTCCAGTTGCCGAAGCACGAAGCGACCATTTGTTGTGCGTTTCAGGAGTCGTGAAGCCTTCCATACCTCTTTCTACAATCAGTCCGTGGATTCTTCCTGTTTCATCTTTTGCCCAAACTACAGCAATATCTGCGAAAGGAGCATTTGAAATCCACATTTTGGCACCGTTCAATAAATAGTGGTCGCCTTTATCTTTAAAATTAGTGACCATTCCTCCAGGGTTAGAACCATGGTCTGGTTCTGTCAGTCCGAAACATCCAATGAACTCGCCAGAAGCTAGTTTTGGAAGGTATTTCATTCGTTGTTCTTCGTTACCGTATTTCCAAATCGGATACATAACTAAGGAAGACTGAACAGAAGCTGTAGAACGCACGCCTGAATCGCCTCTTTCAATTTCTTGCATGATCAAGCCATACGAAATTTGGTCTAAGCCAGCACCGCCATATTCTTCTGGGATATAAGGTCCAAAAGCGCCTATTTCTGCCAAACCATTAATGATTTGTTTTGGAAATTCTGCTTTTTGAGCATAGTCCTCGATAATCGGAGATACTTCGCGCTTTACCCATTCGCGGGCCGCATCACGTACCATTTTATGTTCGTCTGACAATAATTCGTCTAAAAGGTAATAATCTGGAGCTTGAAAAAGATCGGGTCTCATTTTTTTATCATTTGGAAGGCTTTGCGTAAGTATCGCCTTCATGTTTTATACTAGTTTTTGTTTCCTGCGAAAACGTTTGCAAACTTACATAAAGAATTGCAACAAAACAATTAGCAAATGTTAGAAACGACTAATATATTTTCGGTAATAGCTTCAATAATTGCGTTTTTGATAAAAAATCACTTATAAAATTGAAGGAAGCCTATTCAGCGTAACTATTTTTTTGTTACATTTATCTTACAATTTTATAAAACCAAAATTTCAGAAAATAAAAATGAATATTTTAAAGTAGTCCAGACATAAAACCTAAGTGTCTTTAAATGATTGGGTTATTCATAATTTTTAAAACCTACAGTATGTTAGAAAACATTTTAAAATTAGAAGGTGTTCACGAATTAAGCAATGGTGAGCAAAAATCAATTAAAGGTAATGGTGTAATTAGAGGCGGTGGAGGAGATCCGATCATTGCTTGTATTTGCCCGGGGTCAGGTACTCTTGTTGTTGGACATGCCGACAATTGTGAAATATTGACAAAACTGCTTTGCGGAACAGATTCTTAGATTTACGACACAAAAAAGTATCAATTCTATTGCTTGAAGTTTCTTTGGGCAATAGAATTTTTATTTAAAAGAGTTACATCTTCAAATAAAAGTCTTTGGTCAATTCAATATATTCGGGAGTATAAATATGCCTGGACGTTTCAATGACTAATTCGTCAACTGGAAAGTTTTCAGCAGAATTTCTACTAAAAGCCAAAAGGCTACGCTTGATTTCGGCAGAAGGTGTTCCTTTGACACGCGTGATTTTCATCGGAAACAAGTCGAAATCTTTTGCCAAGGCTATAAATTTTTCTTCTTCTTTAAAAGGTATAATTACCGCAAAGATTCCATTTTCAGAAAGCAATAAATCAGCGGCTTCCACCAAATCTTCAAAAGGCAAGGCGTCCGAAAAACGGGCTAAGTCGCGTTGTTCGTTTCCGGATTGGTAATCTTCGGTATAAAATGGCGGATTAGAAACGATCAAGTCGTATTCGTCTTCTGGCTCGTCCATAAATTCGTCCAATCCGGCATGAAAGCAAAACAGCCTGTCGCCCCACGGAGAATTTTCAAAATTTTCTACAGCCTGTTCGTACGCATCTTCGTCGATTTCAAGCGCATCAATTTGTTCCGCATTGCTTCTTTGGGCAATCATCAACGAAATAATTCCGGTTCCTGCCCCGATATCCAAAACGCTAAAAGGATTGTTTAGAGGCGCCCAAGCACCTAGCAATACGCCGTCTGTTCCAATTTTCATAGCGCAACGGTCTTGTTCTACAGAGAATTGCTTGAATTGGAAAGGCATGAGTATAATTGAAATTAGAGAATAAAAGAAAAAATGGACTAAAGATACATCTCGATCAATCCTTCAGGAAGATCCATGAGTACTTTTTTGTTTTCGCGGTCAATTTTTACCAAGAAATGATCAATCATGGGAATTAGGATTTCCGCTTCGCCATTCAAGACTTCAAATAAAGGCTGGGCCGTAGAATCATTTATGGATTGAATTTTTCCGACTACGCCTAGACGCTTGTCTTCTACTTCAAAACCAATGACTTCATGGAAATAAAACTTGTTGCCTTCCAGTTTCGGCAGCATGTTTAAAGGTAAGTAAACAGCATTCCCGATAAGCGTGTCTGCTTCATCTTCGGTGGCTACATCTTCAAAACGAACTCGGAGAAAGTCGTTTTTGTGAAGCGAACTGTTTTCAATAAAAAAAGGAACCAAGTGTTTGCCGCATTCGACAAACACTGATTCCAAATTTTCGTATAACTCAGGCTCATCAGTGTCAAGATAGACAAGGACTTCACCTTTAAAACTAAATTTTTTCGCGATTTTACCTAAATAGAAACACTCTTCTTTACGCATTATCGCATCAAAATTAAGCTTGAGTCTCTTCGTTGTTTTCTTCTGCAGCAGGAGTTTCTTCAGTTGAAACTTCAGCCTCAACATCAGCAACTTCTTCTTCAACAGCAGGCTCATCAGCTTTAGCAGCATCTAGCTCAGCTTGTTTAGCAGCAGCGATACGATCCTCATTTACTTTTTTCTCAGCAGCAAGAGCTTTCGCTTTTGCATCTGCTTTAGAAGTAGAAAGACCTTCTTTTTTAGCGTTAACTTTTCCAGCTTTCTCATCAAGCCATTTTGCTAATTTTTCATCAGCTTGCTCTTGAGTCAAAGCACCTTTACGAACTCCTCCATCAAGGTGGTGTTTCAATAAAGCACCTTTGTAAGAAAGAATTGCTCTAGCTGTATCAGTTGGCTGAGCACCATTGTGCAACCATTGAACAGCACTATCAAGGTTCAAGTCGATAGTCGCAGGGTTAGTGTTTGGATTGTAAGTTCCGATTTTTTCTAAGAATTTACCATCTCTTTTTGAGCGAGCATCAGCCGCTACAACCCAGTAAAAAGGTTTTCCTTTTTTACCGTGTCTTTGTAATCTAATTTTTACAGACATAATCTAGTGATTAAATTTTGAGGTACACGACCTCTGTTAATTAAGGGTGCAAATATACAAAACTTTGTAATACAAACTATTCTGCATGCAATTTTTGTCATTTTTTGCAGTTTATGATTGTATTATTTTGCGATTTTGATGTTATTTTTTCAAAATTCATTAGCATATATTCTATAAAAAACTATTTTTGTCGATGTAAAAATTTGATTACCCATATCCATAACCATATATGAAAAAGATTTTATCACTTTTAGTGCTTGTGGCCGTTTTCGCTTCTTGTGAAGATGATGCTAGTTTTAATAACCCATCCGTTCAAGGTAAAAAAGACAACGTTTTGTGGAGAGCATCTAGCTCGACAGCAACTATTACTGGCGGCGTTATGACCATTAATGCATACACTCCTTTTGAAACGTTGACCCTGATTACGGCTTCGACTGCACCAGGAACGTATACTTTGGGTGTAAATAATTCAAACAAAGCGTCCTATAGTTTTGAAGCTGACGGAATTACTTCTATCTATTCAACGGGAACAGGTATAGGAGATGGACAGATTAAAATTGAAGCAAGCCCAGAAGGAACTGTAACGGGTACTTTTTATTTTAATGCGCCATCAACAATCGCTGATCCGATAGGAGCGCCATCTGTAAATTACCAAGAAGGACATTTTTATAGAGTTCCGATTCAAGCGGCTCAATAACAGTTTGATATTATAAATTAGAAATCCCGACCAAATGGTTGGGATTTTTGTTTTTATCGAATGCCGAGTTCGAAAAAGCAGTAAAATCAGGCGCCATTGCTAGCAATCCCTTTGATGAAAAGATTTAATGATAAAATATTCTAATATATAGTGCTTTACGGAAAAATTAAAGTACATTTGTTGTAATTATAATTATCGTACATATGAATATTTTCGTTGGAAGCCTTCCGTTCAGTATTGAGGAAGCAGATTTAAGAGAGTCTTTTGAGGCTTATGGTGCAGTTGATTCTGTAAAAATTATTACAGATAAATTTACTGGAAGAAGTAAAGGCTTTGGTTTCGTAGAGATGCCAAATGACGAAGAAGGTCAAAAAGCAATTGATGAGTTAAACGGTGCTACTGTTCAAGGACGTGCTATCGTTGTTAACAAATCAGAGCCAAAACCTGAAGGAGAAAGAAGAAGTTTCAACAACAACCGTAGTGGTGGTGACTCTCGTGGTGGAAGCCGTGGCGGTTATGGAAACGATCGCAATAGCGGTGGTGGATATGGAAACAACCGTGGAGGTGGAAACAGAGGAGGTTACTAAGCCTTACAATATATTGAATCAAAAGCTGCCGATTGGCAGCTTTTTTTATGCTCAAAAAGCACTCAGATATTATATTCCTGTTGATAACTTAAACAGATATTTTCGCTTAAAAAAGCTTATTTTTGTAAACTACATTTTTTGATTTTTCAAAAACATAAAACCTTATTAATTAGCGATGTACTTAATTTTCGATACAGAAACAACCGGATTACCAAAACGTTGGGACGCGCCTATAACCGATACAAATAACTGGCCGCGCTGTATTCAGATTGCTTGGCAGCTGCACGATGCCATGGGAAATCTGATAGAAAGTCAGGATTATTTGGTAAGGCCGGAAGGTTTTAATATTCCCTATGATGCCGAAAGGATTCACGGAATTTCTACCGAATTGGCTACAGAGCAAGGCGTAGCACTTTCAGAAGTTTTAGAAAAATTCAATATAGCGCTTTCAAAATCCAAATTCATCGTTGGCCAGAATGTCGGCTTTGACGTGAATATTATGGGTTGCGAATTTTACAGATTTGGAGTGGATTCCAAAATGGCCGAAATGCCAGTGCTGGATACTTGTACCGAATATACGGCAGAGCTTTTAAAATTGCCTGGAGGTAGGGGTGGAAAATTCAAATTGCCAACATTAACAGAACTACACCAGTTTCTGTTCAATCAGCCTTTTGCAGAAGCGCACAACGCAACTGCCGACGTTGAAGCGACGACCCGCTGTTTTTTAGAGCTGATTCGTCGCGAGGCTTTCACGAAAGAACAGCTTGATGTTCCTGCGGATTATTTCAGGGAGTTTAACGAAAACAATCCGAAAGAAATCCAGCTTATCGGATTGAAGCATATCAATCTGAAACAAGCTTCAGATGAGATTCGTGCCCGATTACAAAAAGCAACCGACGATACCGCTAAAAAGCAGACAGAAGAAAGCAATATTTCTTTAGCCGATGTCGATTTTGTACATCTGCACAACCACACGCAGTTTTCGGTATTGCAATCAACGATCAGTATTGGAGATTTGGTCAAAGCTGCGGCAAAGCATAAAATGCCCGCTGTTGCCATGACAGACCATGCTAATTTGATGGGTGCTTTTCACTTTGTGCGCGATGTCCTAAATCATAATAAAGCGGCCAAGGCAAAAAATCAAGCCCTGATCGATAATGGAGAAGAGCCGACAGAAGTTCCGATGAAACCCATTGTTGGTTGCGAATTTTTTGTCTGCGAAGACCATTTAGACCGTTCCAGAAAAGACAACGGTTATCAGATTGTCTTGTTGGCAAAAAATAAAAACGGCTATCACAATTTAGCCAAAATGTCTTCCATCGCCTATACTAAAGGATTTTACTATGTTCCAAGAATAGACAAAGAAGTCATTAAAAAATACAAAGAAGATATTATCGTTTTGTCGGGAAACCTTTATGGAGAAATTCCCAACAAGATTTTAAATATTGGCGAAAACCAAGCAGAAGAAGCATTGCTTTGGTGGAAACAGGAATTCGGCGAAGATTGCTACATCGAATTGATGCGCCACAACCAAGAAGATGAAAATCGTGTCAATACTTCTCTTATTTCATTGGCGAGAAAACACGATTTGAAACTAGTTGCGACGAATAACATTTTCTATATAAACAAAGAAGACGCGAATGCCCATGATATTCTTTTGTGTGTTCGTGACGGAGAAAAGCAGTCTACACCCGTAGGCCGTGGTCGCGGCTATCGCTACGGAATGCCAAACAAAGAATATTATTTCAAGTCTGGAGACGAGATGAAAGCTCTCTTTTCTGATTTGCCAGAAGCAATTTCGAATGTCCAAGAAATTGTAGAAAAAATAGAAATCTTTGACTTGGCACGCGAAGTATTGCTTCCAAAATTCGACATCCCAGAGCAGTTTATTGTTCCCGAAGATGAAGCAGACGGAGGTAAAAGAGGTGAAAACTTATATTTAAAGCACCTTACTTTCGAAGGCGCCAAAAGAAGATACAAAGAAATTACGCCAGAAATCCAAGAACGATTGGATTTTGAATTGCAGACTATTGAAAAAACGGGCTACCCCGGTTACTTTTTGATTGTTCAGGATTTCATCGCCGAAGCTAGGAATTTAGATGTTTCCGTTGGTCCCGGTCGTGGTTCTGCGGCGGGTTCTGTTGTTGCCTATTGTTTGGGAATTACAAATATTGACCCGATGCTCTACGATTTGCTTTTTGAGCGTTTCTTGAATCCGGATCGTGTGTCCATGCCCGATATCGATATCGATTTTGATGATGAAGGTCGTGGTCGCGTAATGGATTATGTAATCAAAAAATACGGTTCTAACCAGGTAGCGCAGATTATAACGTATGGTACTATGGCAGCAAAATCTTCGATCAGAGATACTGCCCGTGTTTTGGATCTGCCGTTGTTTGAAGCCGACAAGATTGCCAAGCTCATTCCGATGAACTTGAATTTGGCCAAGATTTTTACCTACGATAACGAACAGCTAAAAAAAGCCCTTCGAGCCGAAGAATTTGACAAGGTTCAAGAGCTAATCGCTTTAGCTAATGCAGGCGATTTAGGCGGAGAAGCAATTACCCAAGCAAAACTGTTAGAAGGTAACCTTCGTAATACAGGTATCCATGCTTGCGGCGTGATTATTACGCCAGACGATATCACGAATTTCGTTCCTGTAGCTACGGCAAAGGATTCGGATTTATATGTGACGCAATTTGACAACTCGGTCGTTGAAAGCGCCGGATTGCTAAAAATGGACTTCTTGGGTCTGAAGACCCTCACGCTGATTAAAGATACGGTCAAGCTGGTAAAATATAGAACAGGCATTCAATTGGATCCTGATGCATTCCCTATCGATGATGTCAAGACGTATGAGCTTTTCCAGAGAGGAGAGACCGTCGGGATTTTCCAATACGAGTCTGTCGGGATGCAGAAATACATGAAAGACCTGAAGCCTACCGTTTTTGGAGATTTGATTGCAATGAATGCCTTATATCGTCCAGGTCCGTTGGAATATATTCCGAGTTTCGTCCGAAGAAAAAATGGCGAAGAAGAAATTGTCTATGACCTTGAAGCTTGCGAAGAATACCTAAAAGATACCTACGGAATTACGGTGTACCAAGAGCAGGTAATGTTGCTGTCGCAAAAACTGGCAAGCTTCTCGAAAGGTGATGCCGATGTCTTGCGTAAGGCTATGGGTAAGAAGCAAAAAGATGTCTTGGATAAGATGAAATCTAAGTTTATCGACCAGGCCGTAGCAAACGGCCATGCTGCCGATAAGCTCGAAAAAATATGGAAAGACTGGGAAGCATTTGCCCAATACGCATTCAACAAGTCGCACTCGACCTGCTATGCTTGGATTGCCTACCAGACAGCCTATTTAAAAGCGCATTATCCTGCCGAATATATGGCTGCGGTACTTTCGAACAACATGAACGATATCAAGCAGGTTTCGTTTTTTATGGAAGAATGTAAGCGAATGGGACTTCAGGTTCTCGGACCAGATGTCAATGAATCGTTCTATAAATTTACAGTAAACGAAAATTATGCCGTGCGTTTCGGAATGGGAGCGGTTAAAGGAGTCGGTTCTGGAGCGGTGCAAACGATTGTGGAAAACAGAAAGGAAGCAAAATACAAATCGATTTTTGATTTGGCAAAACGCATTGACCTGCGTGCCGCAAACAAGAAAGCATTCGAGAACTTGGCTTTGGCAGGAGGTTTCGATTGTTTTACGGCGCACCGCGCTCAATATTTCCATGATGAAGGAGACGGAATTACGTTTTTAGAAAAAGCAGTACGCTACGGTTCTAAATTCCAAGAAAACGAAAATTCGTCTCAAGTAAGCTTGTTTGGCGAATCGAGCGACGTTCAGATTCCTGAGCCGGTCGTACCGCCCTGCGAAGATTGGAGTACGATGGAAAAACTGGCTAAAGAAAAAGAAGTCGTCGGGATCTATATTTCTGGACATCCTTTAGATGATTTTAAATTCGAGATGAAATATTTCTGCAACGCGAAGTTGGAAGCATTGAAGAATTTAGAAATGCATGTTGGAAAAAATTTGACGATTGCCGGAATTATTACGAACGTTCAATACCGAACTGCGAAAAACGGAAAAGACTGGGCAATGTTTACGCTCGAAGGTTATGACGAAAGTTTCGAGTTCAGAATGTTCAATGAAGAATATCTAAAGTTTCGTCACTTTTTGGTCAACAATCAATTTATTTATTTCAAATTGAGTGTAAAAGAAGGCTGGGTAAACAGAGAGACGGGAAAGAAATCGGAAGCAAGAATTCAGTTTTTAGAAGCCAAGCAATTACAAGATGTTTTAGCAAGCTTTGCTAAAAAGCTGATTATTACGATGAACATAAAGGAGCTGCAGTCAGAAATGATTACGAAACTAAGCCGTATCTTTCAAGCGAACAGCGGAGATAATAACGTGACTTTTGAAGTCATGGAAGTAGAAAAAGTCACTAAAGAAATTGCTCCTGCTGTAGTTGAAGCAGTAGCTCCTGAAGCAACTTCAGATGAAGAAAATCTTGAAGAAGAAATGGAGTTGGCTGTTCCTACAGTTGTTGAAGAAACAAAAGTGATTACCTATCTTTCCATGCCAAGCCGTAAATTAAAGGTCAATATTTCGGGAGAATTGCTCCGTGAATTGGAGAGTTTAGATTTGAAATTCAAGCTGAATTAGGCGAAATATACACGGATAGTATTTGTTAATACGTTTATAATCAAAAGTGATTTCCAATTAACAAAAAATTACAGATTAAATGACTAATTTTGTACTGTTAAACTAAAGAACAAAAAATATGGCACAAGCAATAACAGATGCAACTTTCGAAGAAATTGTATTGAAATCAGATAAACCCGTTTTAGTAGATTTTTGGGCAGCATGGTGTGGACCTTGTAGAATGGTAGGTCCGATCATCGACCAAATCAGTACTGAATATAGTGGAAAAGCTGTCGTTGGAAAAGTTGACGTGGATGCAAACCAAGAATTTGCAGCAAAATATGGCGTGAGAAATATTCCAACCGTATTGGTTTTTCAAAATGGTGAGGTTGTAGGAAGACAAGTTGGTGTTGCACCAAAACAAAACTACACAGACGCAATTGACGCATTGTTATAATCGAAAGATTATATCTTAATATGCCCTTCTAGAGCTTGGCTTTGGAAGGGTTTTTTAATTTAGGGTCAAGATAAAAGTGGTGCCTTCTCTGGGCTGTGCCTTGATATCGATCCTGCAATCGATGGCTTTTGCCAAATCTCGGATGAGGTGCAATCCTAATCCGGTCTTGATTCCCACAACTTCTTTGTCGTCGTATAAAGCCTTGAACTGTTCCTGGGTGCCGCCTGGTCCATTATCTGAAACAGAGAGGTATTTCTGGTTGTTTTCCTGCCATGCTTTCCATATAATGGTAGCGTTTTCTGTTTTTGCCAAAGCTTTTATAGCATTTCCCGTAAGGTTCCTGATAATGGTTTTCAGATAGTTTTCGTCTGTATTCAGCATGATATTCTCTGGGTTTTCGAATGTCATCTGGATGGCTTCTCCTGAAAAATGCTTTTGAGTGTCTTCAAACAAAGAAGTAACGCTAATTGTTTTGGGTTGAGGCTTAAAATTTTCCATCTGTCCTTTACTCCATAAAAGCAGGTCTTCCATAGAATTTAATAGGTTTTCGGCAGACATGATCGTTTTATCTTCCATCCTTTTTTTGCTCTCGGTATCAAGCAGTTCAGGATTTTCTTTTTGGAGGTGCAGGAAGTGAATGAGACTGGCGACAGGGCTTCGGAGATCGTGGTTGAGGATGCTGAAAAAACGAGATTTGGTCTTATTAGCCTGATCTAATTCATTGTTTAGCAGCTGCAATTTTTCATTAATTCTTTTGCGGTTTCTGCTTTGATAGAATAATAAAATCCCAATAGTTCCCAGTAAAATGATACCTAAGATAAAATACCATTTTTGTCTTTCTTTGTTTTCGATTTTTAGCTTATTGAGCTGGATTTCCTTGTTTTTTAACTCGATGGTTCGCTGATCCTCCAGATTCTTTACGGTTTCTTTTGTGGTGCTTTGGTAGATGGAATCTTTATAAGAGTTGAATTCTTTGAAATAAAGCAATGCATTTTTTGAATCTCCTTTTTCTTCATAAATCTCTGCAATTTCCATAAAATCTTTCGATAGCGATTTGATGTCATTGCTTTCTTTGTCGTAGTTTACAGCTTCTCTCAGCATCAGTAAGGAAGTGTCTAATACAGTCTCGTTTTTATAATATGACTTGTCTTTAGGATTGTTGTATTTGTATCTGTAGATAATGGAAAGATTTTGCAGGTTATACGACATGATTCTGCTTATCTTTAATTCTTTGCTGATTTTTAAGGCTTCTTTGGTATGGCTTTCTGCCAGGTCATATTTTTTTAATTCGAGATAGCTGCTGCCTAAGGTTCCCAGATTTGTAGCGACAAAATTCAGGTTGTTGTTTTTTCTATTGATAGCCAGCGCTTGGTTGAGATAGGAAACAGCCAATTCATTTTTTTCTTGATTGTTGTAGAGAACGCCTATATTCTCCAAGATTACCGCCTTCATCGTTGGATTGTTGAACTTTTTATTTATTTCCAACGCTTTTTTGAAATATTCCAGTGCTTTTTTCGTGTCTTTGAGGTCGTTGTAGATGAATCCGATATTAATGTAAGTCCCTGCAATTTCTTCATGTTTGTTTAATTCTTCGCTTAATTTTAGGGATTTAAAACTATAGTCGAGTCCGTTTTTGTAATCGTTCCTGTAAATGTAATATACTGCTATGTTTCGGTACAAGACGCTCAATACCTGCTTATCTTTAGTCTCTTTTGCAATTTCAAGTCCTTTTCGGTAAAAATTTATTGCTGTCGAATCGGTAGTATTGATTCCTAAGCATCGATAGCCTTCCGCCAGTCCGTTTTTAAAATCGATTGTTTCCGCCATTGCTATGGCGCTTTTAGCCAGCGATTTTCCTTTTTCAGGATCTACTCTAGAATATTCTTGGCTGAGCTTGTTTTTTATGATAACTATCTTCTTTTTGTCTTTGGTGCTCTTTAGTGAAGTTTCTAAAGAATCGATCAGCATTTGCCCCTGTTTTTGGGCGTTTACGGTTATTGAAAATAGGCATAGCGCTAAAAAGAAGATGGCTTTTTTCATAATAGGAGCATATTGATATTTTCTTTGAAGCTTCTTCCAACAGGAATCATAGCACCATTGTTGAGAAGTACTTCTTGAGGATTGATCTTTTCTATAAACTGTTTTTGAACGGCAAAGCTTCTGTGGACCCTGATGAAAGATTGGAAGTGGTCTTCCTTTAAAAGCAGTCCAATACTCGACAATACGCAATGTCTTTTTTTAGAAGTAATGATCAGCGTATAATCTTTCAAAGCTTCAAGATATAAAATGTCGTGCAGCTTTACTTTCGTCTGCTCGTGCCCTTCTTTTATATAAATTACGTCACCACCTATGCTGGATTCAAAAAGCAGTGCTTTATGTTTTATTTCTAAAAATTCTTCAATACGCCTCATGGTTTGGGCGAAACGGTCAAATTTTAGAGGTTTTACGATAAAGTCGAGAGTATCTAATTCAAAGCTTTCTACAGCAAATTCAGGATGCGAAGTTATAAAGATACAAGCGGGTACCGCAGATGCTCTTTTTCGAAGTTCCACGCCGCTCAAGCCAGGCATGTCGATATCTAGAAATAAGATATCTATTGTAGTGTTTTCTATGGCATCAAGAGCTTCTTCTGCATTGTCAAAAGCCCCAACTATGGCAAGATTTTCAAATCTTTTTGCAAATGAAACTACAGTAAGTCTGTCTATTTCATCATCATCGACTATAATGCATTTGAGCTTTTCCATATTTTAAGCATTTACTCAAATATAAGTAAAAAATTAACATTTAACAGAAAAAATGTTATTGGTCTATTTAAAATGTTATTGGTCTATTACTGGTTTTTTTAGCTTAATGATGAGTGCACCTTTGTCTAACCAAATGATTAAAAGAATTAACAACAAAAAATTACATCATGAAAACGATTAAAATTTTATCGGGAGCTTTATTAGCCATTTTTGCCATTTCTTGCAGTAGCGATGACAGCGGTCCTTCTTATGCTGTTGAAAATCCATTAGAGTCCTACCATCAGCAGGCTGGGTTTACGACAACTTCCAATTTTATAAATGCAGGCAGTTATGAGTTTGGGCTAGCATTTTCTCCAAACGTCAAAGGGGTTATTAAAGCGATAACGTTAAAGCTACCAGAAGCAAACCCTGAGGTAAGAGTAACCATTTGGGATTACGATACCAAGGCGGTTTTAAAATCAGAAAACATGAATGTGGCAACAGCAGATGTGCTTGTTACGAAAACTATTTCTGACTTGGCTTTAGAAAAAGACAAGAAATACTTGATAACCATGAATTCTAATGATTGGTACAAAAGAAGTAAAGCAGACAATACAAATGCGACCTATCCTATCACGGCTGGAAATATTAAATTTTTAGAATACAGATGGGTGTCTGGTGCAACACAGACGTATCCAACAAACGTATCCTTAAATTATAACGGTGGGGATTTGAGCTTTGACTTTAAGCAGACAGAATAGATGTTTCTAGGGTTAGTTAGAAAAAGACTTGACAGTTCATCTGTCAAGTCTTTTTTGTGTCGTAAATTATTATAATCTCAAAATTACCTTATTGATTGTATTTATAACATTGAAAAACAGATTGAATTGGTTAAAGCAAGGTTGCTTCGCGGTGTCAACCACAGTTGACGGGTCAAAGTGAGGTCGTTTCAGGGTGTCAACCGGAGTTGACAGGTCAAAGTGAAGTCATTTCAGGGTGTCAACCACAGTTGACAGGTTAAAGTGAAGTCATTTCAAGGCGTCAACTGCAGTTGCTACGGAGAGCAGAAAGCAGAATACCGTTTTTTAATTTTTAAATCAATCAATCTTTCAATATATTTGAGGTATGAAGATTGAATCGCAAATAGAAAAAATATCCAGCTTTCAGCATCTGGAATTGCTAGCCAACCAAATCGTCGAAGGATTTATCTCTGGAATGCATAAGAGTCCGTTTCATGGATTTTCTGCAGAATTTGCAGAGCATAAAGTGTATAATGCAGGCGAAAGTACCAAACACATCGACTGGAAGCTTTTTGCGAAAACCGATAGGCTATACACCAAGCGTTTTGAAGAAGAAACCAATCTCCGCTGCCATCTGATTATCGACAATTCGTCTTCGATGCATTATCCGAAACTAAGCGAAGGCCAGCAGTTTTACGAAAGCAAAATAGGCTTTTCTGTTTTGGCATCTGCTGTATTAATGAACCTGCTCAAGAAACAGCGAGATGCTGTGGGATTGAGCGTCTATTCGGATACGTATGAATATTATGCTCCAGAAAAAGGCAGTGACCGCCACCACCGGATGATTTTGAACAAGCTGGAGAATCTGCTGGCCGAACCAAAACAATCCCGAAATACCGATACGGTTACGTTTCTGCACCAGATTGCCGAAAAAATGCACCGCCGTTCGATGATTATTCTGTTTACGGATATGTTCCAGCCTGGAAACGAAGAAGCATTGCTGAATGCCTTGCAGCATCTAAAACACAACAAGCACAAAGTCGTCCTTTTTCATGTCATTGACAATAAAACAGAATTAAACTTTGATTTCGACAATACGCCGAGGAAATTTATCGATCTCGAATCGGGAGAAGAAGTAAATCTTTTTGCTGATAACATCAAAGAAGAATATGAAAAGCGAGCCGAAAGCTATTTCAAGAAGCTATCGTTGACCTGCGCGCAAAACAAAATCAAATATGTTCCTGTCGCGGCAGGCAAAAATTTCGAAAAAATCTTGACAACATACTTGATTGAAAAACAAATGTTTGGATAAGTTCTTAAAAAAAAGTTTAATTTTTTTTGCGAAAACGCTTGCAGAAGTAAAAAACTGTGGTATATTTGCACTCGCAATTAAGCGCTGGTTTGGTAGTTCAGTTGGTTAGAATACATGCCTGTCACGCATGGGGTCGCGGGTTCGAGTCCCGTCCAGACCGCTAAATTGGGAGAAGCCTTTCGAAAGAAAGGCTTTTTTGCCCAAAAAGGTTTTTAAGATTAGTTGTGTTGTTTAGGTACGAAAGTACCAGGTTTAGTAGTTAGACCAATGAAAAGCTTTCCATTCACTTGGAGGGCTTTTTTGATTTAGATAGCCCGTGTACTGCTGCTAATGGAACAGCTCTGACTAAAACCAGATTTCCCGATACTGCCATACTTTGTAAAGGAAAAGCCCCAAAAAGCCCATACATACCACAAACTTTATAAAAGTAGAAGCCAGAAATCCTATAAACGATCCTGTAGCTGCTTTTAGCGCACGTGCGTGATCTTTAGAGTCATACATTATTTCTCCTATAAAAGCGCCCAGAAAAGGACCGATAATAAAGCCAAACGGAATCGGAGCAAGCAGTCCTACGACCAGTCCGATGTTGGTTCCCCAGATTCCATAGGAACTTCCGCCAAACCGCTTTGTTCCCTTTGCTGGAATTACATAATCTAAAATACCTGAAATGATTGCCAATACAAGCGTGATTCCTAATGTCCAATACTCCGTTTCAATTCCATCACAGAAATACAGCAGGAGCAGTCCTATCCACGAGAGCGGCGCATCTGGAAGCACGGGAAGAAAACTGCCAAGAATTCCTCCAATCATGCAAATAAATCCGGCAATCAATAAAAAGTATTCCATAAATTAAATTTAGTATTTTTGAAATGTGTAATATTACAAAATGCCTGCCAATCATAGTATGAGAAAACTCACAGCAATTCTTTTTTTAGGGCTTTTATGCGCTTCTTGCCAGAATCTTCAAAAACAGGAGATTTCTGAAGAAGAACTGCTCAAACAGGAGCTCCAAAAAATTAATTGGAACCAAGTAGACGAATTTCCGTCTGTGGCAACCTGTGACTCCATCAAAGATGAGGCGACTCGAAAACAATGCTTTTTTGACTTCCTTACCGTTACGATCCAGCAGAAATTGGATCTGGACACGTTGTCCATTCTTTATCCACAGATTGATACCATACAAGTCAAAGTTACGGTTTATCCCGATTCCAGATTAGAATTTGAACCGCAATTTCCTGTGGATAGCTTGGCGTATGATAAGATAAAAATCGACAGCATACTGCATGCTAGGCTGACGGACTTCCCAAAGATAAATCCAGCATTGAAAAGAGGAATTCCAGTAAAAACACAATTTATCTTGCCGGTAATCTTGAATGTAGAATAAGTGCCCTAGAATTTTCTTCCCTTCCACTCATACCTTCCAAACAAAGAATACAAAGCGACAGCTACGCTAAAGAAAGGATAGACCAGATTGCTAATCAGAAAGAATTTGACCGATTTTGGTTGTAAGAACTTTCCGGTTTGGTATAATAGAGAAAAGTCGACGAATATTTTTACCGCAAAGAGCAAATACCACGTCCAAAACGAAAAGAGATGCGCCAAAGTCAGTAGCAATCCTAAAACAATAGCCAGATTGCCTCCAAAAACAACCAATGCCAGTATTTTTCCGAAAAGACTTTGGTACGAAGTAGCTTTTGAAGCCCAGCGTACTCGTTGGTGAAAAACTAACTTCCATTCGTCTAAGGGTTTTGTAAGCACGATGTTTGCTTCCGATTTCAAATAATGTACTTTCTCAGGGTGTTTTGCTACGGCTTTCTGCAATAAGAACACATCGTCGCCGCTGGCAATGCCATTATTGCCGTCAAAACCATTTAGGTCAAGAAATAATTCTTTCTTATATGCCAGATTTGCGCCATTGCACATAAACGCTTTCCCAATTCCGAAACTTCCGATGGTAGCTCCCTGCAGACTCATGAGGTCTATCTGCTGAAACTGATGCAGGAAAGAATCTTCTGCGCTAAAAGCTACAGCTCCGGCAATCATTGATAGTTCATGATTCTGGATATAACTGTCGATGGCTGTCAGCCAGTCTGGATTCACAAAACAATCAGCATCCGTCGTAATGATCCATTCGTTATTGATACTATTTATAGCGGTTGAAATGGCATCTTTTTTCGGCGAGCCGGATTTTCGTAGGTTGTCAATGATTTGGAAGTGAAAGCTTAATGCCGGAAAGTTTTGGATGACCGAAACAGAATCGTCTGTAGAAGAATCATTGACGAAAATAATTTCAAATTGCGTTCTCGGGTAATTAAGTTGCGTAAAAGAATGCAGCAGTTCTGGAAGACGATCGGCTTCATTTCGAAAAGGAACGATGATAGAAAAATTGGTCTTTGGCTCAGGAGCCTGATTTTTAGAAACCGTGACTCTTCTAAACCAGTAGGCCAGCCACAGAATAAAAATAGAATAGATTCCGACGATTCCGAAAAATACAAACGCTATGATTTCCATTTCGATTTAAAATTAAAAACATAATAACTTCCCAAAAGGACGGGAAGGACTACGTTCAAAAACCACATCAAGGTACTAATAAAAACAACAATCCATTCATTCACGCCCAACAATCCGAAGAAATACACGGCCACGCTTCCTTTAACAGCAAAATCTAAAAACTGAAATGTAGGCAGGGAAGAAGCCAGAAAGTAAACGCTCGTAATCGCTGCCATTAATAGAAAATAAGGCAATTCGACATCAAAAGCTAGAAATAGAAAGTAGTATTGGTGTGAAAAAATCAGGTAGCGGCAGATGGCCAGGACTATATTTTTTTGATGAATCGGTCTTGGGATTTCATTGATCTTTTCAAATAAAAGAGCTAAGGAATACCCTTTGATGGTAATTTTTTTTAAGCCGAACAGCAAGCCGCAGACCAAAGCCAATAGGCCAAATAGCAATAGGATGTTTTTAGTTGAAACGATTGGGAATTTGTAATTAAAATAAAGCAATCCCAGAGTGCCAAAAACAATCGTCAAGATCATTTGGATTCCGTTGCAGATCAGGTTTAAGAAGATGACTTTCTTAGCCTCCTTCTTCTTAAAATATAAAGTTTTGGCTCCGTATTCGCCTATGCCGTTTGGCGTAAAAATAGAAGCTGTCAAGGCACTAAGAACTTGTTCTGTTGCTTTGCCGATAGAAATTCTTTCGATAACCTGAGCCAAGTTTTGCCATTTTAAGATTTCAAAATAGCGATTAAAAAAACTAAATGACAAAAGGAATAAAATGCCCCAAAACGATTTCTTACGGTCTAATAAATCCAGAAATTTCTGCCAGTCCAATTGCTCGTTATGAGCCAATTGATTCCATATAAAATAAAATGCGCCGCCAACAATCAAAAGTTTGGTCAGAAACACTAGGAATTGTTTAGCTTTGTGAGGAATTGCAATCATTCGGCAAAATAACAAATTAAAATTGGCAAACGAACGTATCATATTAGGAATTGACCCCGGAACGACCATTATGGGTTTCGGATTGATAAAAGTCATCAACAAAAAGATGGAATTCCTCCAGCTGAACGAATTGATCTTGAGCAAATACGACGACCATTATACCAAGCTGAAAGTTATTTTTGAACGGACTATCGAATTGATAGAAACCCATCATCCTGATGAAATTGCAATCGAAGCGCCTTTCTTTGGCAAAAACGTACAGTCGATGCTCAAGCTGGGCAGGGCACAAGGCGTTGCCATGGCAGCGGGACTTTCGCGACAGATTCCGATTACCGAATACGAGCCAAAAAAGATAAAGATGGCGATTACCGGAAACGGAAATGCCACAAAGGAACAGGTGGCCAAAATGCTCCAGCAGCTTTTAGGCTTAAAAGAATTGCCTAAAAATCTAGACAGTACAGACGGACTGGCCGCAGCAGTATGTCATTTTTTTAATTCAGGGAAAGTAATAGGCACAAAAAGCTATTCGGGTTGGGATGCTTTTGTGAAACAAAATGAAGATAGAGTAAAAAAATAGCCGGTTTTTCCGTAAGATAAAATCGGGCTTAAGACGAAACATGAGCGGCATATACATCCATATACCTTTTTGCAAGCAGGCCTGCCATTACTGCGACTTTCACTTTTCGACTTCCATGAAAAAGAAAGACGAGATGGTGCTGGCTTTGGCGAAAGAAATGCGTTTGCGAAAATCAGAATTTGATAATGAAATTGTAGAAACGATTTATTTTGGAGGTGGAACACCTTCGGTATTGTCGATTTCGGAATTGCGATTTTTGATTAACGCGGTGTATGAGAATTTCAATGTAGCAGAAAATCCAGAAATTACATTAGAAGCCAATCCAGATGATTTGTCTGAAGACCAAATAATCGAATTTTCGAAGAATCGAATCAATCGTCTCAGCATCGGCATCCAATCTTTTTTTGAAGAAGATTTGAAAATGATGAATCGGGCGCACAATGCAGAAGAAGCCAAGAAATCATTAGAAATTGCGACGCAATATTTCGACAACATTTCTATCGACCTGATTTATGGAATTCCAGGAATGACTAATGAAATGTGGAAACAGAATATTGAAACGGCCTTATGCTATGGCGTTCCACATATTTCAAGTTATGCGTTGACAGTAGAGCCAAAAACGGCCTTGAAAAAACTAATCCAGACCGGAAAAATCTCTGAGCCAAAAGACGACGTTGCTCAAGAGCATTTTATGATTTTGGTTGACACGCTTCAAGAGAACGGTTTTATCCATTATGAACTGTCCAATTTTGGAAAGGAAAACTATTTTTCTAAAAATAACTCGGCCTATTGGCTGGGGAAAAAATACATCGGCATCGGACCTTCGGCCCATAGTTATGACGGCATTTCGAGAAGCTGGAATATGGCAAACAATGCACTGTATCTAAAAGAAATAGAAGCGAATAATCTGCCGAATGAAATCGAGATTTTATCGCAAACAGACCGCTACAACGAGTATATTATGACAGGACTGCGCACGATTTGGGGCGTTTCGCTGAATCGGATTGAAAAAGAATTTGGAGAAAGCAAACTGCGCTATCTGCAAAAGCAATCGGAGAAATTTCTTTCCGACGGACTGCTTTCTATTGAAAATAAAATCCTCAAGACGACTCCAAAAGGAAAGTTTTTGGCAGATGGAATTGCAAGTGATTTGTTTTTGATAAATTTGGATGATAATTAAAGCCTAATGCAACAACCAAAATTTTGCTTTGAATGATAGCTAGAATCCAACATAAAGACCAAAATTTCGAAGTAGATTTATCAAAGCCGATAGATATTTCACTGCCGTTGACAAATACAGATGAAAATCCGATTGCTTGGTATATTGAAAAACCGGTAATCGAACCCGTTCGTTTTGGCCATTGGGTAGGAAAAGTTTCGGAAGGAAGTTCTTCCACGAATTTTAATAATATTTTCTTTAATCCGCACGGACACGGGACGCATACGGAATGTCTGGGGCATATTACCACAGAATTCTACAGTATCAATCAGCACTTGGAGACATTTTTCTTTACGGCTGAAGTCGTTTCGGTAGAGCCAGAAATCCGCGGCGAAGATTTAGTCATAACCAGAAGCCAAATTGAAAAAGCATTGGACGGAAAGCTTCCAGAAGCCATCGTTATCAGGACATTGCCGAATTTACAAGAAAAGCGTTCTAAAAAATATTCCGATACCAATCCGCCTTATCTTGAAGAAAAAGCGGCGGTTTTTATCCGAGAAAAAAGAATCAAGCATTTGCTGATTGATTTGCCAAGCGTTGACAAAGAAAAAGACCAAGGAAAATTGCTGGCACACAAAGCTTTTTGGAACGTAAAAAATACCCAAGAACTAAATGACGATGCCAGGCTGGATGCGACGATTACAGAATTAATTTTCGTTCGCGATGAGGTAGAAGACGGAAGTTATTTGCTTAATCTCCAGATTGCTTCTTTTGAAAATGATGCGAGCCCGAGCAAGCCAGTACTGTATAAAATATAAGACAAATGGATATACAAGCTTATTTTGAATACTGCCTTTCCAAAAAAGGAGTAACCGAACACTTTCCGTTTGATGAAGACACGCTGGTGTTTAAAATTGGAGGGAAAATGTTTGCGCTATCGTCTTTAAGCGGGTGGGAAAAAGGAACGCCGTCCGTCAACTTAAAATGCGATCCGGAACGCGCAGAAGAGCTTCGTGCCGAGTTTGATGACATAAAACCAGGCTACCACATGAGCAAAGTGCATTGGAATACGGTTTCATTGAATGGCGATGTTTCTGATAAATTTGTGAGAGAATTGATTGACCATTCCTATGATTTGGTTTTCAAAAGCTTAACAAAGAAAATCCAAACCGAAATTATTGAATTAAAAAATTAGGTATTACTTTTGTTGTATAAAAAGTCTACCAATACAGTAACGTAACTGAAAGATGAAAGAACAAATAAAAAAATTTTTAAACGAAGAACAAGATCCTAAAGCGATTGAAAAAATCACTTCAAAACTGACAGATTTGCTCATGAAAAATGAGGAGATTGGTTATATCGGTGTTCAGAAAAAACCGGCAATCACTGTTTTTCCAGATAGTATTGTTCTGACGAATAAGAGAATCATTATCTGTAAGCCTAAGAATTTAGGACTGTCTATGGATTTTACAGATTATACGTGGGATGATATTGCTGGCACTTTTGTGAAAGAGAATATTCTAGGTTCTGAGTTTTCGTTTACGACTAAAACAGACTTGACGATTTCGATCGACTATATTCCTAAAACGCAGGCTAGAAAGATTTATACGTTTGCCAAAGAACAATTGGATATCTTAAAAAATGGCGCAGCTCCAGTAGCTGAATCTTTTGTAAATGAACCAAAGGTTGAAGCTTTCGAAGAAGAAGCAATTATTCCTGAAACTTTCGCAGAAGTAGAAGAACCGGAAGTCATCGAAGAAATGGAAACCGAAGAAGTGACCGATTTTGCAGAGATAATTCCAGTTTCACAGTCGGGCTATCGCGATGAAAAGCAATATCCGGATGAAAAACCAGAAGCTACAAAAGAAAAGACGTTAGGCGAATTGTCTCAAGATGAATTGTTTGATAAATTACAGAATTATAAAAAACTGCTAGACAACGGACTGATCATGCAAGGCGAATATGATACTTTGAAAAAAGAAATCTTGAGCCATATGTAGTTTTGAGTCGAAAGCCATAAAGTCATAAAGTTAAAAAGTCGAAGAGCATCTGCTCTTCGACTTTTTTATTGATTGTAATCTAATCTTTATGACTTTCGACTTTACAACTTTAATCTTTTCAACTAAAAAGTTCTCTTTTGTTTTTCTACGAAATTATGAGCTTGCAGTTCCAATAATTCTTTCGCTTTCTTGCGCTGCAGGTTAAACAGTTCTTTATCGGAAGCAATATCTTCATACACCTTGTCGTGCATCTGAGCGCTAGTTTTTACAAGCAGCTCTCTTTGGTATTTATCTTGATTGATTGTGGCTTTCAGGGCCGTTTCTAGATCTTCCAGCTTAAAGTCATATTCGCCTTTAGGAGACAATAATTTTGCAATAATTGGAGAAGTCTCGATTGCTAGAAATAGCAACATGATAAAGAAAGAAGGCAACCACGGCAGTTTGTTCAAAGCGTTAATTCTTGCCATCAATCCATCGAATCCATCAATGATAGGCTGTGTTTCGGTTACTTTTTTGTCTTGATCGGCTTCGAGCTTTTTAGAAAGTTTTTCTGTTGCCGCAATTTTCGCCAGATTGTTTTTTCGTAAAGTATCGAGTTCTGTTTTTGCCAGATCGTGCTTTGCAATCTTTTCTTTGAAAACAGGTCCTTTTCCGAGTTTTTTAGTTCCGGCAGTTCCTTCGGCTTCGGCGATGTATGTTTCATACAATGTATTGACCTCTTTTTCTTTTTTTGCAATTTCAGATTTTAGGCTATCGACCGAAGCTTTGTTTTTCTCCAAATCGGATTTGAAATAATTGGCGACTTCTTTTTTGTTATTGAGTGCCATTGCATTTTTCTCTTTCAACAATACCGTATCGATTTCCTTTTCAAAAATTTTGATTTCTAAAGGTTTTGAGATTACGATTGCAATAATTATCGCTAGAGCAATCCTGGGAGTCGCCTGTATAAATTCATTTGAAAAACTATCTCTTTTTCGGATAGTCGAAACAATAAACCGGTCTAGGTTAAAGATAAGCAAGCCCCAGATTAGTCCAAAAAAGACAGAAGCATAAACGTTATCAAAAACGGTATAAAGCGCATAGCTGCTGGCAATAAACGCCATGACTGCCGTAAAAAAAACGGTTGCCCCGATTCCGGCATACTTGTTCTGTTCGCCATTGGAACAGCCTTCGATGATTTTTTTGTCCACTCCAGAGCAGACAATGAAGAAGTGTTTTAACATAATGATTGATGATTAGCATATTGAAAACGTGTCCAATATGTGATTGATGATGATATCTACAAAAGTAACGCCAAATTTTAAATAATGTTATAAAACGTTGATATGTTTTGGCTTAGAGATAAAAAAATCCGCTGATTTAGCGGATTTTATGTTGGAAATTATAGTCTTCTATTTATTAAGATAATTAGCTTCCTGTTTTTATTTTTGGAGGCGTTGCCATTCCTGCTTTCTTTTGAAGCTTGCTTTCCACTTCAACCATCGTGATTGCCTCTCCGGGATATTTAGGTGTTTTTCCCATATCTTTCTTGTCGAAATAATCATTTGTATATAGGCGGAATTGATAAGGCTGCGGATGTTGTTGGCTTCGTGCATTTTTATGGACAAAACTTCCCGAGAAATGAACGATATCTGATCGGTCAAATTTGTTCAATTCGGTATTACTTACATAAGTGTCATTTAACCAAATCCCATATTTTTTAGAATCTTTAAAATCCTCAAATTCTTTTTGGGTAGGATTCTTCTTTACGTTGGCTTTAGGAACCCTTAACCATATTTCAAAACGTTTTTTGTCTTCTGGAGTCAATTCTTCATATACTTTGTCAAAGAGGATGTCTTTGCCCTCATAACCATTTTTGGTTCGTACCATTGTTCTGTACATAATAAACCTGACACCGGCAAAATAACTAGCTTCAGTAGCTTCGCTTGTTTGATCTTTATGCCAATGGCTAATAGGCTTGTTCATGTCGTTTTCATTGACTTGTTTTCCGTTAATCCAAACCTCGGGTTCTTTTTCTGAAGCAGTTGTTTTTAAGCATACAAGGAATATCAATCCAGCCAAGACTGGCAAGAATACTAATTTTTTGAGCAATGCTCTTGATTTTGATGTGGTTTTTGTCATCATAATTAATCGTTTTTTTGTTACTGAAAAATTCAAGTTACTGGCCAAGTAAAAGTTGCTGTTCCACGATGCCTTTTCCAAAAGCAGGTTTTGGTAGAATGGAACATTTTTATGAGATTTCACCACGTTTTCATCTGCAAGAAATTCGTGGTTGAGTTGTATCGCTTTTTTATAAAGAAGTAATAGAGGATTGAACCAGAATACTGTCTTTATGATTTCAATGAACAGGATATCATAGCTGTGTCTTTGCCTTACATGAGTCAATTCGTGAGTGTATAATTCTTCTTGTATGTTTCGGTTGTTATAATCATCGCCATTTATGAAAATGTACTGCAGGAAAGTATGAGGTAGCGACTTTTCTCTTACCAATACTAATGTGGAATAGAAGAAAGAGACTGTCCTGTTTTTTCTCACTTTTGAAAGCAAGGCATATATGTTTTTGCCAAATCGAACAATAAAGAAAATCGTTACCACAGCATATAAGCTCCAAAGCAAGATTGGAATATAATTTACATCTTCTTGTTTGATAAAAGCTACAGTTTCATTTTTTGTCTGAATCGGATTTGGAAGAAGTAACGGTTTTGAAATGGATTCGAATGCTATTTCAATCGTTATGAAAGGAAGAGCAAAAGAAAACAATAAGCTGAATAAAAGATAAAATCTATTGAAGGTATGCATCTTCTCCTTTTCTAGAAAAAGATGGTATAAGCCTAAGAGCAGTGTCAAGCTTATGGTCGATTTGATTAAAAAGTCGATCATTTTTTCTTTTTTTGGATTTCTTTGTCGATAATCTTTTGAAGTTCTTCCAATTCGGTTTTGGTCAAATCGGTTTCCGTCGTAAAAAATGAGGCAAATTGTGAAGCTGAATTATTAAAGAAATTCTTGATCAAGCCGTTCACGTGTTTTGAGAAATAGTCTGTTTTTTTGACTAGCGGATAATATTCTCTGGAGTTGCCTATTTCAGTATATGTTACAAATTTTTTGTCAATCATTCTTTTCAGCAGTGTAGCCACAGTTGTGGTTGCTGGTTTTGGCTCGGGATAGCATTCCAGTAAATCTTTCATGAAAGCCTTTTCAAGCTTCCACAGGTGTTGCATTAACTGTTCTTCTGAATTGGATAGTTGCATTTTTTATTGTTTTATTTCTGTTTCATTAAGTATAGCACCGTTTTCATACGTTCTGATGCCTATAAGTTGGCCGCTTTCGTCATAAAATTTCCAGTCGCCATTATAAAACCAGTGCATTTCATTTTCTGTCAAGACTTAGATACTGTTTTTGTAAATTTCATTCTACAAAATTAGAATTTACTCTACAAATGTAGAAATAAAATTCAATTCTACAAGTGTAGAGCAAAGTTTTTTTTGGAAATAAAAAAATCCGTTCGATAATGAACGGATTTGTATGAATTTATTCGAAACGTAATGTCACCGGAAAATGATAAAGAGTTTTGACAGGTTTTCCTTTTTGATAACCCGGTTTCCATTTTGGCGATTTGCTCAAGACTCGTACTACTTCGTCAGCAACGCCGTAGCCTGGATCTTTCAGGAGTTTAATATTGCTTAAAGTTCCGTCTCTTTCGACCACAAAAGTGACATTTATACGGATATTTTCCGTGATTCCTTCCGGAAAGCGAAAATTAGTATAGACAAATTGCCCAAACTTATTAATGCCTCCAGGGAATTCAGGAGATTGTTCTACGACATCGTATACGTCGTCAATACTTGGCTCCAGCTGGTTTGCATTTACTGTTGTGGTTTGCGCTTTACTTTCAATACTCAATAAGTTGAAGGTCAAAGCAAATACAATAAAAGCCTTTTTCATTATTTAACTTTAAAAAGCTCCACAAAATATTTATAAAACAACGGAATAGTTTCGATTCCCTTTAAGTAATTGAAAACTCCGAAATGTTCGTTAGGCGAGTGGATAGCATCGCTGTCTAAACCAAACCCCATCAAGATAGTTTTGCTCTTTAATTCTTTTTCAAACAATGCTACGATAGGAATACTTCCTCCAGAACGAACCGGAATCGGCTGTACTCCAAAGCTTTCATTATAGGCTTTGGCAGCGGCTTGGTAACCAATACTGTCAATTGGAGTGACATAGCCTTGTCCTCCATGATGCGGTTTTACTTTTACGGTAACGCCGCTTGGAGCAATGCTTTCAAAATGTTTTGTAAACAATTCTGTAATCTCATGCCAGTCTTGATTCGGAACTAAACGCATCGATATTTTTGCATACGCTTTGCTCGCTATAACCGTTTTAGCGCCTTCGCCCGTATAACCGCCCCAGATTCCGTTAACATCTAAAGTTGGACGGATAGAGTTTCTTTCGTTGGTAGTATAGCCTTTTTCGCCATAGATATCGTTTAGGTCTAAGGCCTTTTTGTAAGCTTCTAAAGAAAAAGGTGCTTTCGCCATTTCAGCTCTTTCCGCATCAGAAAGTTCTTCTACTTTGTCGTAAAATCCTGGAATGGTGATATGGTTGTTTTCGTCATGAAGCGAAGCAATCATTTTGGCCAAAACGTTTATCGGGTTGGCAACAGCACCGCCATATAAGCCAGAATGCAAGTCGCGGTTCGGTCCCGTAACTTCCACTTCTACATAGCTTAGTCCGCGTAATCCTGTTGTGATTGACGGCTGTGTATTTGAGATCATTCCCGTATCAGAAATCAAGATGACATCATTTTTTAATTTCTCTTGGTTTCTTTCTACAAACCAGCTCAAGCTGGCAGAGCCGACTTCTTCTTCGCCTTCGATCATGAATTTCACATTGCAAGGAAGGTTATTCGTTTGTACCATGTATTCCAAGGCCTTCACATGCATGTACATTTGGCCTTTATCATCGCATGCTCCACGGGCAAAGATAGCACCGTCAGGATGCAGGTCCGTTTTTTTGATTACAGGCTCAAAAGGAGGCGATGTCCACAAATCCAACGGATCTGGCGGCTGTACGTCATAATGTCCATAAACCAAAACTGTAGGCAGGTTTTTATCGATTATTTTCTCCCCATACACAATAGGATAGCCTGGAGTATCGCAAATTTCGACAAAATCACAGCCCGCTTTTTCTAAGCTTGCTTTAACAGCATTTGCTGTGTCAATAACATCTTGAGAATAGGCAGAATCTGCGCTGACAGATGGAATCTTCAGTAAATCAATAAGTTCGTTGAGGAAACGTTCTTTGTTTTTTTGAACGTAGTCTTTTATAGTATCCATTAATGGTAAATTGATATGTTGTCTGCCAAAAATACGAAAAAGAATATTTTAATTTTTTTTAATTTTTTATTTGAAAGTTCAAAACTATGACTATATTTGCACCTCGATTGAGACAATAGTCAAAATCAAAAGTCTACTGCGGGTATGGTGAAATTGGTAGACACGCCAGACTTAGGATCTGGTGCCGCAAGGTGTGTAGGTTCGAGTCCTATTACCCGCACTGAAAAGTCTCTCTTAGTCGAGGGACTTTTTTTTTGGAATAAACTCTCCTTTCCAAATCTTATTAATTAACATTCCTAAGTAGTTTTAAAAATCAATTTCCTCTAAATTTACATTTCAATATAATTTTAGATGAGAAAAAAATCCTTTTTCATTTTGTTGGCAATCGGAAATATGCTGACAATTGAAGCGCAAGAAAACAAGCAAACTATGAATCCATTTTTTCAGGCCTACGCTACGCCATTTGAAGTTCCGCCTTTTGACAAGATAAAAAACGAGCACTTCAAGCCGGCAATTTTAGAAGGTATCAAAAGACATGAAGCCGAAATTAATACCATAGCCAATAATCCCGAAGCTCCAACTTTTGAGAATACGATTCTTGCCATGGAGAATGCAGGAGAACTATTGTCAAACGTAAATGTGGTCTTTTCGAATATAAATGGCGCTAACACAAACGAAGAGCTCCAAAAAATAGCAAAAGAAGTTTCTCCTAATCTTGCTGCTCACAATGATAATATCTATTTAAATGAGAAATTATTTGCAAGAGTAAAAGCAATCTGGAACAAAAAAGAGTCGCTGAATCTAAACCTAGAACAGGCAAAAATTCTAGAGAATCTGCACAAAGCATTTGTCAGAAGTGGTGCTAATTTAGCCGATGCTGATAAAGACAAGCTTCGTAAAATAAATGCAGAACTTTCACTTACTTCTTTAAAATACGGACAAAATATTCTAGCAGAAACCAATAAATTTGAATTGGTAATTGATGATAAAAAAGATTTGGCAGGATTGCCGCAAGAGCTAATCAATGCAGCAGCAGAAGATGCTAAAACAAAAGGCAAAGAAGGGAAATGGATTTTTACGCTTTCGAATTCTAGCGTGATGCCATTCTTGCAATACAGTTCGAATAGAAAATTACGCCAGCAGATTTGGGAGGCCTATCAGACACGAGGCAATCATGATGATGAATTTGATAATAAGGAAAATGCGGTTAAGCTCGCCAATCTTCGAGGCGAAAAAGCTCGATTGTTAGGGTATAAGTCACATTCCGCATACGTGCTGGAAGAATCGATGGCCAAAACTCCTGAAAATGTAGCCAAGCTTCTGAATGATTTGTGGAAGCCAGCTTTGGCAATTGCCAAGACGGAAGCTGCAGATATCCAAAAAATGATGGACAAAGAAGGTGTCAAGGACAAAGTCAAACCGTATGATTGGAGGTATTATACTGAAAAAATCAGAAAGCAGCGTTTTGATCTAGACGAACAAGAATTGAGACCTTATTTTAGTTTGGACAATGTCAGGAAAGGCGTTTTTCAAGTCACAGAAAAGCTATATGGCCTAAAATTCAAGCAACTCAATGATGTTCCAAAATACCATGAAGAAGTTACGACCTGGGAAGTCACGGAAGCTGACGGAACACATGTAGGGATTCTATACATGGATTTCTTTCCGAGAGCTTCCAAAAGAGGCGGTGCTTGGATGACATCGTACCGAAGCCAAAAAACAGTTGACGGTAAAAGAAAAGCTCCGGTAATTTCAATTGTCTGCAATTTTACAAAACCAACCGGCGATACGCCAGCATTGCTGACTTTTGATGAAGTAACGACTTTCTTCCATGAATTTGGACATGCATTGCACGGATTATTATCTAATGTAACCTATAAAAGCCTTTCGGGAACAAGCGTTCCGAGAGATTTTGTAGAACTGCCATCGCAGATTATGGAAAACTGGGCGGCCGAACCCGAAGTATTGAAAATGTATGCCAAGCATTATAAAACGGGCGAAGTAATTCCTGATGCGCTAATTCAAAAGCTTCAAAAATCTGGTACTTTTGATCAAGGATTTGCGACAGTAGAATATCTAGCAGCTTCGTTCCTGGATATGGATTATCATACGCAGACAGCGCCTATAAAACTAGATGCTAATTCGTTTGAAAAGAATTCCATGAAAAAGATTGGCTTGATCGATGCGATTATTCCAAGATACAGAAGTACCTATTTCAGCCATATTTTTGCTGGCGGCTATTCTTCAGGATACTACAGCTATATTTGGTCAGGAGTTTTGGATACAGATGCTTTTGAGGCCTTCAAGACAACAAATCTTTTCAATCCAGAAAAAGCAAAATTATTCCGAAAAAATGTCCTTGAAAAAGGAGGTACAGAAGACCCAATGGTTTTGTATAAAAGATTCCGAGGTGCAGAGCCTAGCGTGGAACCGTTATTAAGAAAACGCGGTCTCGACAAAAAAGAAGAAACTTCTAAAAAGATTAAAGGTTAAAATAAAAGCCCTTGGGAAACCAAGGGCTTTTTTGTTTTATCCGTGATAAACACGAGAAGCAATAATTTTTCCGTTTTTGACGTCCAAAACTTCTGCAACGAGCATATCATCTTCGCCATCGACATTTCTTATGTATTCCATAAAAACCCTGTCGCCGTTGGCGGTTAGTGAAGTAACCTTATAATGTAAAGAGGGCAGGCGTTCAAAAGCATCTTGCCACCATTCGCGTAATGCTTGTTTTCCTTCTACAAAACCGTTTGTTTCTGGCTTTCTGATTTTCAGTTTCGGACTAAAATGCCTGGCTTCGTCATCATAAAGGCTTAAGAGCTGTTCTAGTTGATGTGAATTAAAAGCATCAAACCATTTGAAAGCTATAGATTGTAATGTTTCTGGTGTCATAAGTTTGTTTTGTGTACTACGCAAAGCTACAAAAGCAAAAATCCCGAAAGCTTATTTCTCGGGATTTTTTTATGTTTCAAACTTTGTAGAATTCGTTTGATTAAACGTTTTTCAAGTTGATAATTTCTTGTTCGGTCAAAAATCTCCAATTTCCTCTTGGAAGATTCTTTTTTGTAAGTCCGGCAAAAGCAACGCGGTCAATTCTCAATACATCATAGCTGAAATGCTCAAAAATATGGCGTACTACTTTTACGTTAGCTGTGCGTAATTTTAATCCGATTTCGCTTTTAGGCTGATCGTCGATATAGCTGATTTCTTCAACACTTACGCGATGGCCTTCAATCGTAAGACCTTTTTGGATTTTCTCAAGATCTTCAAATTTCAAATTTTTGTCTAATGAAACTTGGTAGATTTTAGACGATTTTTGGTTCGGAATCGTGAATTTACGAATCATATCGGTATCATTCGTAAACAACAACAAACCTGTCGTGTTTTTGTCCATACGGCCCACAGGTGATAAGATCGATTTTGTGGCACCTTTCACCAATTCTGAAACATTTCTGTGCTCAAAACCTTCGTCTAATGCTGTCGTAAAGTTCTTTGGCTTGTTCAGTAAAATATATTCTTTTTTCTCTGGAGTCAAAATCGCCCCGTCAAAATTGACAACATCTGTAGGTTTTACAAGATATCCCATTTCAGTAACAGGAATCCCATTAACCTTTACATTGCCTGATTGGATATAGATATCGGCGTCACGACGGGAACATATTCCCGAGTTTGAGATGTATTTATTAAGACGTATTTCGTCTGCTGCTTTTTGTCTTTTTGGAGCTTGGTTCGCTTTTTTAACAGGCTTTTCAGGATTTGCACTGGCTGCTTTTGCTGGAGCAGGCTTGTCTTTTTTAGGGCCTTGGGCTCTTTTTGGCAATGGTGGTTTTGATTTCCCAAAACTGCTTTTCCCTCTAGGTCGATTTGAGGCACTACGTCTGTTGCCTCCTTCATTCTTGTTCATTAGTGTCTAATTTGTGCAAAGATAGCGATTTGAACGTTAAATCGCTCAACTATCGGGAGATTAGATTTTTTCGGGACGGACTGGTTCTGCTTCAGGAGCAGAAATTAGCAGAAGTTGATGGCCAATAAGATTTTTTTCCCATGCCATAAAACGGCAGGCTCAATCAATACGATGCAGAAAACCCCCGCAACAATAATAAATTTAAGAAGATTGTGGAGCTTTAAAAATTCTTCTCTTGTGTTCGATTTCCAAAGTTTCAATAGAAAGAAAATCAGCAACATGAGGCAGATGTAAAAATAAATGACCATATAGCCTACTTCATAGACATCAACTAAAATATAGACCGGAAGAATTGTCAGTAGGGTCAGTGCTGTAATGACTTTCTTTGAAATAGACTCTCCGTAAACTACTGGAATGGTTTTGTAATCGCTTACAAAATCACCTTTCATATTTTCCAAATCCTTGACCATTTCTCGGATAAGAATCAATAAAAACAGGAAGCTTGCATGTCCAAAAATAATTCCGATTTTTTGCCAATCGTACTCTTCGTATTGGCCTTTGAAAAAATAAAGAAGAATCCCGAAGAAAGGAAAAATGGCCAAGATGGAAGCGGTCAGGTTTCCGATAATAGGATATTTTTTGAGCTTGTGCGAATAAAACCAAATCAGGAAAATATACGCAGAATAAAAGATACTAACTCTCCAAGAAACAAAATAGGCTAGAAAAACTGCTAAAAAGTTCAGTCCGAAATAAACATAGAGCTTGGTCTTCTGGCTTACGAGTCGGTCCAACATTGATTTGTTTGGACGATTGATCAAGTCTTTTTGCGCATCATAGAAGTTATTGATGATGTAGCCTGAAGCAATACAAAAACTGGAAACCAAAACCAAGATAAAAAGATTGATGTCCAAAATAACATCCAAAGCCCGAGTGTTTTCTGGAGCTAAGATAAATATAGCAGAAAGGTATTGCGCTAAAACAATCACGGGAATATTATATCCTCGAACGACAGAAAACAAACTGATAATTTTCATTACTAGAAGCTTGTTCTTTCTGCTTAACATTTCTGATACAGGATTTTGGGTTTGAAGTAAAAAGTTTTATGCCTAGTTTATAACGGCTGACCTTTGACTTTATGATTTTTGATTAAGACTCTTGACTAAAACTGGTAGACAACCTCTAGTTTGTAATCTTTCAAAGATTCTTTGGCTTTTTCGTAATCATGCGTAAATCCAAGAATATAACCGCCACCGCCAGAACCACAAAGTTTCAAGTAGTAGTCGTTTGAATCCAATCCTTTCTGCCAAACTCCATGAAATTGCTCTGGAATCATTGGCTTGAAATTGTTCAAGACCACTTTGGAAAGTTTTTTAGTATTAGACAGCAATGATTTGATATCGCCGTGTAGAAAATCATCAATACTGGCATCGGTATATTTTACGAATTGGTTTTTCACCATAGCCCTGAATCCTTTGTCCTTCAGGCTTTCCATAAAAATGCTTACCATTGGAGCAGTTTCTTTTACCATTCCAGAATCCAGCAAAAATACGGCTCCTTTTCCTTGAAGGCTTTGAGTAGGAATGCCTGTAGCTTCGATATTGTCGTGCGAATTAATCAATATAGGAATGCTCAAATAGCTGTTCAACGGATCCAATCCAGAGCTTGTTCCGTGGAAAAACGATTCCATTTTTGAAAAAATCTGCTTTAATTTCAATAATTTCTCACGAGTCAAGTTTTCAAGAACCGTGATTTTATTTTCGGCATATTGGTCGTAGATAGCCGCCACTAAGGCGCCGCTGCTTCCAATACCATAACCTTGTGGAATGCTGGAATCAAAATACATTCCGGCTTCAACATTCAATTTTAGCAATTCAATATTAAAAGTCACCAATTCTGGATTTTCTTGTTGCATTGTTTCCAAATAAGCAACAAAACGTTTCAGGCTGGCGTTTGATTTTTGGGCTTCATCGGAAAGATTATTGTCAACTTTCAATCCACCGTTGAAAAAATTATAAGGAATGGACAAACCTCGGGAACCTTTGTTGATTGCATGTTCGCCGAAGAGTAATATTTTGGAGTAAAATAATGGTCCTTTCATGTCGTGTCTGGAATTTTGTTAAAATTACAACTTTTTTGCGCCAAATCCAATTTCGTCGCAAATATATTGCGAGTTTTGGCAAAAGCCAACTAATTCATTCTTAATTAATTCTAAAACTTCTTCTCTAACGTTTTCGGGATATAAAACATGGACGTTGGCTCCAGCATCTAACGTAAAACATACCGGAATATTGGTCTCGTTCCTAAATTTCCAGATACGATTGATAATTTCCAGCGTATTCGGCTTCATCAAGATATAATACGGCATTGATGTTAGCATCATGGCATGTAAGGTCAAAGCCTCGCTTTCTACAATCTTGATGAATTCTTGAAGGTTTCCAGATTCAAGGATTGCTTTTATTTTAGAAAGATTCTCATGGGCCTGCTTAAATCGTCTTTCGGCATACGGATGATGGTGCATCAAATCGTGTCCGACTGTGCTCGAAACTTGTTTCTCGCCCTTGTCAACTAATAAAATAGTGTCTTGGTAGTTCTTGAAATTTTCATGAATTTTGTTTGGGAATTCTACTCCAAATAAATCAGAGCTTCCGTCAATATCGTTGTGATTTCCCCAAATGACCACATTTCCTTTTACGCTTCTGCAGGCACTGCCAGAACCTAATCTTGCTAAAAATGAGGCTTTTTGAAAGAAATACTCTTCGGTCATTTCTGAATTGAGCTCTTTTTCAAGGCTCATCAAATTAACAGCCAAGGCGGCCATTCCAGACGCGGAAGAGGCAATTCCGGAGCTGTGCGGAAACGTATTTTCAGTATTTATCGTAAAATGATATTCTTTTAGGAAAGGAAGGTATTGTTCTATTCGTTCAAAAAATTTCTGGATTTTTGGTTTGAAATCTTCTTTCGGTTTACCTTCAAACAATAAGTCAAATGAAAAATTGTCATTTCCTTCTTTTTTTTCAAAAGCTAAAGAAGTCAAGGTCTTGCAGTTGTTTAATGTAAAACTGATGGAGGGATTGGCAGGGATCTGATGGTCTTTTTTACCCCAATATTTCACCAAAGCAATGTTGCTCGGAGCGCTCCATTTATAAAGTCCTTTTTCTATTGAATGCGTATAGTTTGACGGAATAAAATCCTTTTCAGAAATCATAGTCATGAATTTGCGCAAAGATACTTTTTTTAGCCAAATAGCAGATTGGCATTAGGGCTAATCTGTGAAAATAACTTAATTTTGATAAAAAAAGGAAAGATGAATAAATACACACGAATTTTAGTTTTGGTCGTAACCTGTCTGGCTGTAGGCTACTTTTCAAGTCTTGTAACGCGTACGGCTGTTGAAAGCTGGTTTCCAACGATTCAAAAACCAAGCTTTAATCCGCCAAACTGGCTTTTTGCACCTGTTTGGACAACGCTATATATCATGATGGGAATTGCCGGAGGCCTTGTTTGGCATGAAATCGATTCCTCAAGAAAAGAAGAAGTCAAAAAAGCAATGAAATTTTTTGCCATCCAATTAGCACTGAATGCCTTGTGGTCGTATTTGTTTTTCGGATTAAAAAACCCACTGTTGGCTTTAGTCGAGATTGTCTTGCTTTGGTTGATGATTTATGAAACGTATATAAAGTTCGTGAGAATCAATAAATTTTCAGGGTATTTATTTGTTCCTTATCTGCTTTGGGTAAGTTTTGCGACGGTTTTGAATGCGAGTATTTGGTGGCTGAATCAGTAATCTAAATTGAATTGGCAACGATAAAGCCGCTTGTCCAAGCATTTTGGAAATTAAACCCGCCTGTAATCGCATCGATATTCGTGATTTCTCCAGCGAAATAAAGATTTTGATGGATTTTACTTTCCATCGTCTTAAAATTAATTTCTTTTAGATCAATTCCGCCTGCAGTAACAAATTCTTCTTTAAAAGTACTTTTTCCATTGACTTGAAATTGCGCATTTGTAAGTTGGTTTGTTAGATTTTGTAGTTGATTTTTAGATAAATCAGCCCATTTTGTTTCTTCGGAAATTCCTGAGGCCAAAACCAAGCTTTCCCATAAACGATTCGGAAACTCAAAAGGTGATTTCTTTGAAACTGTTTTTTTGGAATGTTCTTGTTTTAAATCTTTCAGGATAATTTCTGCATCTTCAGCATCAATATCATTCAACCAGTTGACGAAAATGGTAAACTGGTAATTTTTCTCAAACAAGATTCGGGCTCCCCATGCAGATAATTTCAAGATGGCCGGACCGCTCATTCCCCAATGCGTGACTAATAATGGTCCGGTTGAAGTCAATTTAGTGTCTTTGACTTTTACGGAAACTTGTGCCGAAACGCCTGGCAATTCTTTGATGCGAGGATCTTTGATGTTAAACGTAAATAGAGATGGCACCGGACTTACGACGGAATGTCCAAATTCTTGGAGCATTTCCCACATTTTCGGATTGCTTCCTGTAGCCAAAACTAATTTTTCGCAGAGGTATTTTTCGTTCTGGGTTTCGACTTTCCAAAAATTTCCATCAGGAGTTTCGGATTTATAAATAGATTGCACGCTTTGTCCAGTCAAGACTTGAATGCCTAATTTTTTTGTGGCTGTCGTAAAACAATCAATAATGGTCTGAGACGAATTGGAAACGGGAAACATGCGTCCGTCGTCTTCAGTTTTTAATTCCACGCCGTGTTTTTGAAACCATTCAATCGTATCACCAGAACAAAACTGATGAAACGGGCCGCGAAGCTCTTTTTCGCCACGGGGATAAAACTTTACCAATTCGTTAGGTTCAAAACAAGCATGTGTTACATTGCATCTTCCCCCGCCAGAAATCCTGACTTTTGTCAACACTTCTTTGCCGCGTTCTAGTATGGCAATCTTTAATTTCGGATTCTTTTCTGCACAGTTTATGGCTGTAAAAAAACCTCCGGCTCCGCCGCCTACGATGATTATGTCAAAATTTTGGCTCATATTCTTTCTGGGAAATCAGTGATGATTCCGTCAATGTTATAGGTTTTTATTCTCTCGATATCTTCAGTTTCATTGATGGTCCAAGTATAGATTTTGAAACCTTGCTCTTGCGTTTTTTGTACGTTTTCTTCTGTCAAAAGGCTAAAATGTGGATGAATGGCTTTGGCTGAAAACGCTGTCGCCCATTCTAAAGCTTGTGTGACACTCGCTTGAGATAAAACGCCTAGATGAATTTTTGGATTGATGAGATACATCATTTCTAGTTCTTCTCTTTGGAAGCTGGAAACGATAAAATCTTCGTATTTGTACTCTTTTTCAAGAATATATTTTTCAATAAGGTGTGAAACGGGTTTAGCTGTGTGGCGACCTTTCAATTCAATATTAATCAGGCATTTTTTGCCGACTAATTCCAAAACTTCTTCTAAAGTAGGCACTTCAATATGGTCGTTAATACGTAACGCTTTTATCTCAGAAAGGGTTAACTCTGATACGGTTCCAGAACCATTTGTAGTCCTGTCGACAGTGAAATCATGGATAACGATAAGCTCGCCGGTCTTGCAGACATGAACGTCCAATTCAATTCCATCAACATTCAGATCTAATGCTTTTTGGAAAGAAGGAAGCGTGTTTTCAGGCTCATGGCCTTTGGCACCGCGATGTCCGATGTTGAGTGTTTTTTTCAAGAGCCGGTTTTATTTGGTAAAAGTAACGCTTTTGGAAATGTTGGGCAAAGTTTAAGGATGGATTGCCATGGTCTAAAATAAAAATGCCCAGCAAATTTTGCTGGGCATTTAAATTATTTGAGAAGTTCGTTTGTCCTGCGTATGGCTTCGGCATCTTTATAATCCAGCCAAGCCTGACCCTTGCGTTTCCGCATCCAGTTATCATAGTAGCGTATGACGGCTACATTTGCTAAGCCTTTTAGCAAATTGCTCGGTCTTCCTGCCAATGAACGCAAACTTAGCGAAAATCCTGGCGTTAGGTATTTCATGTAATGCCACCAGCCTTCGGGCATATAGAGCATTTCGCCGTGCTGCAGATTCGTGATGTAAGGCTTTACCATCTTGAGTGCCGGAAATTTCTCGAAATCAGGATTGTCAAAGTCGATATCTTCATTGCAGATCCAAGAATAGGGAAGGCGGTACATGTATTTAGTTTCTTTTGGATCTACGAGTACGCACTGTTTTTTCCCTTCGAAATGGATATGAAAAATATTCGGGAAATCAATATCATAATGCATGAAAACTTTGGCATTCTCGCCTCCAAAAAACACTAACGGCAAACTTTTTATCAATCGGAGTCCCAATTGCGGCCATTTCATATCGTCTTTCATTGAAGGAACGTCTTTCATGAGGTTGTATAGAAAAATACGCAAATCAGTCGGGCCTTTTTCAAGAATATCAATATACTCTGACATAGTCATCGTGAAATCGGGCTCGTTTACTTTTTTGGTATAATCCGTCTTTCGGCTATCGTACAGCGGAACTGTCTTATCTCCGGCAACCTCTCTCAAGAATTTGAAATTCCACTTAGAAAAAGCGGGCCAATCTTCAATCTGATTCGTGATTACTACAGGTTTTTGAGGCTTATAATAGTTTTCGATAAACTCTTTTTTGGTAAGTCTTTCAACCCTTTCTATTTCTATATATTCAAAGGCCATATCTAAAAATGCTAAGTTATTTTACGGAGATACTAAATTAGCATTTTTAAACATTCTAAATAATAATTAACGCTTTTTTATTTAACCAAAATATAATATTGCCAAGGTTTGAAATTGAACTTCTGATCTTTTGCCAAAGTTACCTTTTCGCCTGTCATGTAATTGGTATAAGTTCCTTCAACTGGAGCCGTAAATTCTTGGTCTTTTTTAGATAAATTGCCTATAAAGAACACTTTTTCATTTTCTTTCCCTCTTTCAAAAGCAAGAATATTGGTGTCTGCTGAAGTCGCCAGACGTTTGTAAGAAGCGGCATTTTTTCCTCCGTTCAGCGCAATGTTGCTGTTTTTTAAAGCACCTAATTTTTCGTAGATAGAAAACATTTTTGTTTTTGCTTTCGGAATTGAGTCTTTTTCGAAGAATTTCAACCTGCGGTTCAGGTCATATTCTTGGCCTGTGTAGATCAAAGGCATTCCAGGCAGCAGATAGGTCAAAGCGGTAAAAGCTTCTACGCCGTCTCCCATTCTTTCGTATTCGGTTCCGTTCCAAGAATTTTCGTCGTGATTGGACGTAAAGTTCATGAAGAAGTCGTTTTTCTCGTATTCTTTGCCAATTTTCGCAATTACGTTATCTAAATCTTTTACGGTTTTTGTGCCTTTGTTGATATCGTTCATCACGTGATGCGCTTCCCAACCATAACCCATATCGAAAAGTCCGTCTTTTAGAAGATAATTTTTGTTAGATTCCATCAGCATGAAAACAGGTTTTACCTTTTTTAATTCTGGAATTGTTTTTTGCCAAAATTCGGCTGGCACATTATCGGCAACATCACAACGGAAACCGTCGATATTTTCATTTTTAACCCAATAGAGCATTTCATTCTTCATGGCTTCGTGCAATTCTTTGCTGGCATAATTCAAATGCGCCACGTCTGTCCAGCCCCATGATTTTCCTGTCTCAGGATTTAGCGGATCGGTCACTTCGCCTTTGGCATTTTTATGGTAATATTCCGGATGTTCGGTAATCCACTTGTGGTCCCATCCAGTGTGGTTGGCCACCCAGTCCAAAATAACATACATACCATTTTCATGGGCTGTTTTTACCAGATTTCTGAAATCTTCTTTAGTACCGTAATCTGGATTTATGGCTGTATAATCAGAAATGGCATAAGCGCTTCCTAAATATTTTGCTTTTTTTTTCGGGTCTTTGATGTCTTCGACGGAAAGATCTCCAGTGGCTTTCCTATTTTTCATAGAAATAGGATAGATGGGCATCAACCAGATGACTTTTACACCTAATTTTTTCAGTTCAGGGATGTCTTTCGTGAAAGCATTAAACGTCCCTTCTGGAGAATATTGGCGAATGTTGGCTTCATAAATAACGGCATTTTCAGCTGTCGCATCAGATATAGGAGCGATAGTTTCTGTTTTTTCAGCTGTTGTTTCTTCTGCTTTTTTGTCGTCTTTACAGCTGATGAAAGCTAGCGTCAGCGCTAAAAAGAATATTCTTTTCATGAGTATGTTTTTAAAATTAATTTAATTCTAAGATCAAGACCGATTTTCCTTCTAAAGAAATCTCATTCTTTATATCGATTGATTTTCCTGTCAAGATATCTTTTCCAGCAGTGAAATTTTTGATGTTTTCTTGGAAACGCTTTGTCTTAAATGTTTTGGTTTCCACAGTATTATTGATGACCACCATTACAGTTTCTTTGTCGTCATATCTGAAATACACATATATGTTGTCTTCTGGAATATAGTGTGTCATTTTTCCAGAATGAATAACGGTTTTGTTCTTTCTCCATTGGAATAACTTAGACGTAAAATCAAAAAACTTGTTTTGCTCTTCTGTTCTTCCAGATTTGACAAACGCATTGTTTTTATCGCCATTCCAGCCACCTGGGAAATCTTGTCGGATGTCTGCATCGCCTTTTCCTTTGTCGCCTGCCATGCCAATTTCAGAGCCGTAATACGTCTGCGGAATTCCACGAACAGTAGCAATCAAGGCCATGGCCATCTGGTATTTCTTGAAATCGTTTTTATAGATTTGGTTGAATCTTCCAGTGTCGTGATTTTCAATAAATGTCAACAGATTATTTGTGTTTGCATACAAGAAATCATTAGCAAAATTGTCATACACTTTAATCATACCGTCGTTCCAAGAAGCTTTGTCTTCGTTGAAAACACTTCCGAAAGCATCATGCAGCGTAAAATCCATGACGCTTGGCAGATAAGAATTGTAACTTTGGATAGCGCTTATCGGACTGTCTTTTTGCCAATAGGACATCTGGGCTTGGTCATGCATCCAGACTTCGCCAACAATGTTGAAATAAGGATATTCGTCGGTGATAGCTTTGGTCCATTTTGCAATTCCGACTTTATCGTTATACGAATAGGTATCTACTCTAAAACCATCTAAATCGGCATATTCGATCCACCAGATTGCGTTTTGAATTAGATAATTTAAGACTAAAGGATTCGACTGATTTAGATCGGGCATTGACGGAACAAACCAACCGTCCATGCAATTTTTAGCATCTATAGCCGAAGCATTAGTGTCGAATTGTGTTGTCATTCGATAGTTCGACTGCGAAAATCCTGGAAATTGATGTACCCAGTCATAAGTCGGCAAATCTTTATACATCCAATGCTCAGCACCCCAATGGTTTGTCACATAATCTTTGATTAATTTCATGTTTCGCTTTTTCAATTCTGCCGAAAGGCGAGCATAATCTTCATTCGTTCCATAACGAGGGTCAATTCTATAGACATCCGATTGTCCATAAGTATGGTAGGAATGCGTTTTATCATTGTCTTCGCAAAGCGGCGTGCTCCAAAGTGCTGTGACTCCTAATTCTTCCAGATAGTCTAGATGTTTTATGATTCCTTCGATATCTCCGCCATGACGCCCTCCAGGAGTATTTCTGTCGGCTTTTTCGTTAAGCGATTTGTCGGTGTCGTTATTTGGGTTTCCATTGGCAAAGCGATCCGGCATGATCAAGTAGATCATATCAGATGAGTCAAAACTTTTGCGTTGTGCCGAATTTGGGCGTCTTGCTTTCAGCGTGTATTTTTTTGTAAAAGCTACCTTGTTTTTGAAAGAAAAGACAAAATCAGAAGCAGGAGTATTTTTTGTGTCGATGGTGATGAAAATGTAGTTAGGATTTTCAGTTTTTACCACGTTTTTGATTACTACATTATTGGAAACAGAGGCCTCGTATTGTGCGATGTTTTTTCCGTAAAACATAATCTGAAGTTCTGGATTATGCATTCCGGCATACCAAAAAGGAGGTTCCATTTTATCAATTTGAGCGAAGGCAGAAACAGATAAAAACAGTACCAGCAGGCTTAGGTTTTTTTTGAAGTTCATACTTTTTTATTTAAAAACCCTTTCAGAGTCTGAAACTCTGAAAGGGTGGGTGGTGATTTATTTATACGGTAACCAAAGTATTCGGTTGTACCAATACTGCTTTTCCGTTGACATAAACGGTAAGTTCTTGGGTTCCTTCTAATGTGAATTTAGTTTCATTCGCATTGACAAAAACTTGCAATATCTGGTTTCTGAAATTGATTTTAAATGAATAGCCTTGCCATTGTTCTGGTATTTTTGGCTCGAAATGCAATGCATCGTTTTTGACACGCATTCCTCCGAAACCTTCGACAATGCTCATCCACGTTCCGGCCATGCTTGTGATGTGACAGCCTTCTTCGACTTCTTTGTTATAATCATCTAAATCTAGACGCGAAGTTCTCAAGTAGAAGGTATAGGCTTGCTCCATTCTGCCCAAATTTGCCGCTTGGATCGAATGTACGCAAGGCGAAAGCGAAGATTCATGCACTGTAAAAGGTTCATAAAAATCAAAATGTTTTTCCAATTGTTCTTTTGAAAAATGGTCTTCGAAAAAATAAAAACCTTGCAATACGTCTGCTTGTTTGATGTATGGAGAACGAAGGATTCGGTCCCACGACCATTTTTGATTGATTGGTCTTTGGCTTTTATCCAAATCATGGACTTTTACGAGTTCTTTATCCAAAAAGCCGTCCTGTTGCAAATAAACATCGTGTTCTTCTGAAAAAGGGAGGTACATTTTGTCTGCTACTTTTTTCCAATGAACTATTTCGGCAGCATCTAGATTTACTTTCGAAAGGATTCTGGAATAGTCGGAAGCATATTCTTTTTCTACTTTTTCAATCTGTTCGATGGTATAATTGATGCACCATTTGGCAAGATAGTTGGTGTAGAAATTGTTATTGACGTTGTTTTCGTATTCGTTTGGTCCTGTAACACCAAGGATGACAAATTGGTCTTTATGTGTTGAAAAAGTCGCTCTTTGGTGCCAAAAGCGGGCAATAGCGATTAAAACTTCTAATCCTTTTTCCGGAATGTAGCTGTAATCTCCAGTAAATCTGAAATAGTTGAAAATAGCAAAAGCAATCGCGCCATTTCTGTGGATTTCTTCAAAGGTAATTTCCCATTCGTTGTGGCATTCTTCACCATTCATGGTTACCATCGGATATAGAGCAGCACCGTTGGTAAAGCCTAATTTTTCAGCATTTTCAATCGCTTTGTCCAATTGGTTGTATCGGTACGTCAGTAGATTTCGAGCGACCTGCTGGTCTTTGGTCGCCATATAAAACGGGATGCAATAGGCCTCAGTGTCCCAATAGGTGGAACCGCCATATTTTTCTCCTGTAAAACCTTTAGGCCCTATATTTAGACGGGAATCCTTGCCTAAGTACGTCTGGTTCAATTGGAAAATATTAAAACGGATGCCTTGTTGTGCTTTTACATCGCCGTCGATGGTAATGTCTGACATTTCCCAGATTTTTGACCAGGCTTCAATCTGTTCTTGCAATAACGCTTCATAGCCTTTTGCTTTAGCGGCAGCAATTACTTTAGCGGCAGCGGAGATTAATTCTGAATTTCCATGATTTAAGGAAACCGTATATCCTCCAAATTTCTGAATGGATGATTTTTGGCCGCTAGCAACTTCTACTTCATAGGCAAACTGAATTTTATCTGCTGAAGCATCTACTTTTACAGGAGAACTATTTAAATTTTTATGATTTAAAAAGATGCTGTTCGACATGTAGGTCGCCACATTAAAATGCGTTTTGAATGTTCTGGCAACAACGAATGCTTCATTATCAGAATGTTTTGTTTCTAACGGTTCCCAGAATTTTTCTTCCCAGTTCGCATCTTCATTTTTGACGCCGGCATCAATGTAAGGTTTGTAGACAATTTTGGCATCTTTGTTCAACGGCGTGATTTCATAATTGATGACGCCTAATTCATCAGAATCTAAAGAAAGAAAACGGCGCACGTCTACTTTTATTTCTGTTCCGTTTTTTAAGGTGGCTTCAAAAGAACGGTGATACCAGCCTTCTTTCATGTTTAATTCGCGCTCGAAATTTTTAACTTCAAGGCAAGTATTTAGGTCGAAATCTTCTCCATTAATTTCAATTTCAATTCCGATCCAGTTTGGAGCGTTCAATACTTTTGCGAAATATTCCGGATAGCCATTTTTCCACCAGCCTACTTTTGTCTTGTCTGGATAATAGATCCCGGCAATATAGCTTCCTTGGAAAGTCTCGCCGGAATAATTTTCTTCGAAATTGGCGCGTTGGCCCATAGCGCCGTTTCCGATGCTGAATAAACTTTCTGATGATTTTACTCTTTCGGCATCAAATCCTTCTTCTATGACGGACCAATTATTTGGTACTATATAATCTTGGTTCATTTTATTTATTCACTAAAGTTTCTATGAAATTTGTTTCTATGTGCGCAAAATCAGGGAAGATATATGCAGCTTCATGCAGGATGTTAGCATCTCCAATTCCTACGCTTGTCATGTGCGCAATATTTGCGGCTTGAATTCCGGCTACTGAATCTTCAAAAACAATAGCATTTTCCGGCGCCATATTCAATAAAGCTGCGGCTCTTAAGAAAACCTCAGGGTCGGGCTTAGCATTTGAGACATCGTTGCCGTCTACAATAACGTCAAAATAGTGGATGATTCCGGTTTTTTCTAGAATAGGCCTTGCATTTTTACTTGCCGAGCCTAAAGCTATCAGCTGCTTATTCTCTTTTAGATAATGAAGGACGGGCACCACTCCTATTAGAATTTCGCTTTCGTCCATATCTACTAAATAAGAGAGATAGTCTTCGTTTTTTTCCACAAGCCATTTGTCTTTATTCTCTTGGCTGGCTTCGATTTTTCCTAATTCAAGGATAAGATCTAAGGAGCGAACTCGGCTCACGCCTTTTAGTCCTTCGTTATGTTCTGGTGTAAATTCGATTCCGAGCTGGTTTGCAATTTTCTGCCAAGCCAGATAGTGGTATTTGGCGGTGTCGACGATTACTCCGTCAAGATCGAATATAAATGCTTTTGTTTTCAAGGTATTATAATTTTACGGTGTCGTCTTCATCTTTTACGCGGAAGGCAAATAAGGCTGCAATGATAAAGGCAACTCCACTGGTTACGATGGCATAGATAGGGTTTCCACCATAAATGTATTTAACGATAGGACCGCCGATGATGGCGTTGATGATTTGAGGAACTACAATAAAGAAATTGAAAATTCCCATGTAGACGCCCATTTTTTTGGCCGGAATGGAACCCGAAAGAATAGCATAAGGCATGGCCAAAATGCTGGCCCAAGCGATTCCGACACCAATCATTGAAACAATCAACCAATTAGGATTCGGAACAAAATAGACTGAAATCAGTCCGATTCCTCCTACGATTAATGAAAAAGCATGTGTAGATTTTCGTCCAATCTTTTTCGCAATTGCTGGCAAAAAGAAGGCGAAGACAGCAGAAACGGCATTGTAGACTCCAAATATAATTCCAACCCAATCGCCAGCTTCTTGGTAGGTTTTGCTGTGCGTGTCTTCGAGCGGGAGGTTATAGACATGATGCGCTATGGCTGGAGTGGTAAAAACCCACATTCCAAATAAGGCAAACCACGAAAAGAATTGCACCCAACCTAATTGTCTCATGGTTTGAGGCATGTTCCTGAAGTCGTCAAAAATATTCAGCAGGCTGGCTTTTTCTTCTTTTTCATGGACAATTCCTTCGGCTTTGTCAAAAGCTTCTAGTTCTTCGGGAGAATACTCTCTAGTTGTAGAAACGGTCAATAATACAGCTCCTACCAAAACAAAAGCTCCAATAATAAAGGATAAAATAAGATGGTACGGGACTTCGCCAGGATTAGCTTCACTAGAAACACCAAACCAGTTGCTCAATGCGTATGGAAGCCAAGAACCAATGACTGCGCCAAAACCAATTAAAGCTGTTTGAACACTAAATCCTAACGTTCTTTGATCGGCAGGAAGCAGGTCGGCTACTAAAGCTCGGAAAGGTTCCATTGCAATATTAAATGAAGCATCCATGATCATTAGCATTCCGGCACCGACCCAAAGAGCAGGCATGAAAGCGGTAAGCATAGCAGATTGCGGCATCAGGATTAATCCTATAGCTGCTAAAATTGATCCGATTAAAAAGTAAGGTTTTCTTCTGCCGAAACGCGTCCAAGTTCTGTCGCTATAATGTCCGATAATCGGCTGGACAATCAGTCCCATCAAAGGGGCTACAATCCAAAACCACGATAGACTATGTACGTCGGCTCCGAAGATCTGCAGAATTCTACTGGCATTTGCATTTTGCAAGGCAAATCCCATTTGTATTCCCAAATATCCAAAACTCATGTTCCAGATATCGAAGAAACTTAATTTACGCTTTTTCATTATCGTAATTTGTTGATTTATATACGATAAGCGTTATTGCTTATCAAGACTTAATCTTTCGTTCGAAGTAAAAATATAAGCGTTGATAATTGATACAAATATATAATTTTTTTATGCCTAAAATTAATTTTCAGATATTTAACAATTAGCAGAAATGAAAAATACTGTTTTTATTTATTTGATTTTCAGTTTGTTAATATGAACTACAACGATGGCGTAGATTCTCTCAAAACCAAGTGAGTTTCTATAACTTCTGTTTTGTAATGCTCGTCTTCTTCCTCTTCAGATTCTAGCCTTTCGATAAGCATTTTGGCTGCTTTTCCGCCCATTTTTATTCCGTTTTGGCTTACCGTGGTAATGCTTGGCGATGAATATTTGGAAATAATACCATCTGTGAATCCGATAACCGATATGTCGTCTGGCACTTTTAGGTTTATTTTTTTGGCTGCCTTGATAGCTGTTACGGCGAACAATTCGTTTACGGCAAATACAGCGTCGATTTCATTATTAGCTATCAGTTCTTCTATCTGATGGTCGCAGATGTCGATATCTTCGATTTTGAGAATCAATTTAGGATCGACAACTATATTGTTTGTCTTTAACGCTTTGATGTATCCGTCAGTCCTTAATTTTCCGACACTCACATAATCGACTGTAGTAATCAACGCTATTTTTTTGAATCCTTTATCTATTAAGTTTTGTACTGCTTCATAAGCGGCCAGATTATCATCTATAATAACCTTGTCGCACAAGATGTCATTGGTCACGCGGTCGAACATAACAACAGGCATTCCTTGGTTGATGACTTCGGTAATGTGGTGGAAGTCTTTTTTGTGTTGGGTCTCTTTAGAAAGCGACATGATAAATCCATCAATGCTACCGTTCGCGAGCATTTCCATATTGATGACTTCTTTATCAAAAGATTCATCAGATAAGGTTACGATAACATTATAACCATGTTCGTTGGCAACATGCTCGATACCGCTAATTACGGTGGCAAAAAAGTGATGGACAATCTCAGGAATAATGATGCCGATTGTCTTGGTTTTTTTGTTCTTTAAGCTTAAGGCAATCAGGTTAGGTTTGTAGTTGTACAATTTGGCAAAAGCCTGCACTTTTTGACGCGTATCTTCGCTGATTTCGGGGCTGTCTCTGAGGGATTTTGAGACAGTAGAAATAGAGACATCTAACTCTTTGGCAATTTGCTTTAGCGTGACTTTTCTTCGCATGGTATTTAATATCAAGTAAATATTTCTGAATAAAGATAAATTTAATTTTTATTAATAGCGTTTTTTAGCCGAAAAATCTACGCATTCAATAAAGTTTTCAACACGCAAACGTTTTCGGTAGGTGCTTTTACGAAAACGATTTTTTTCTCTTAAATATTTACATAAATTTAACATTCGAAGTAAAAATATAAGGTAAACAAACTCAATTTTAACCTAAACAAAATGTATGAAAACAATTTATAAAAAGTTGTTGCTTTTAGTACTGCTGCTTCCGTTTAGTGTGCTGGCACAGAACACATTAAATGGTAATGTCAGGGATGAAGTTTCAGGATTGCCGTTACCGGGAGTCAGTGTGACTGTCCAAGGCGGAACGAACGGAGCTACAACAGATTTTGACGGAAATTTCACGCTTTCAGGAGTGAAGGCTGGGGACGTAATTTCTTTCTCTTTTTTAGGATACAAATCCACTACGATTACCTATTCTTCACAAAACACTATTAGTGTTGTTTTGCAAGAAGATGCTTCACAATTGGATGAGGTTGTAGTTGTAGGATATGGATCTGTTAAGAAGAAAGATGCTACAGGTGCTGTAGAAGTAATTTCTTCAAAAGATTTTAACCGCGGGTTAAATGCGACAGCCGAAAATCTACTAAACGGTAGAGTTGCTGGTTTGACTATTTCAACGGGCGGTGCACCGGGTTCGGGCTCTACAATCAGAATTCGTGGAGGATCTTCATTGAATGCTAAAAATGACCCATTAATTGTAATTGACGGTCTTCCTCTTGACAATGAAGATAGTGGTGGAGCAACGAGCAAGCTTTCTTCAATTAACCCAAATGATATTGAATCTTTCTCTATCTTAAAAGATGCTTCTGCTACCGCAATCTACGGTTCTCGTGCCTCTAATGGGGTTATCATTATTACGACTAAAAAAGGTAGTCAAGGTGAAATGCAAGTATCTTTCAACTCGGTAACAACTGTAAATACGTTAGCCAAAAAAGTTGATGTTTTGTCGGCCGACCAATTTAGAGCATTAGTAAATCAAGTTGGGAATCCGACACAGATTGGTTTGCTAGGAACTGCTAATACTGATTGGCAAGATGAAATTTTCCAAACAAGCATGTCGGTAGACAACAATCTTTCTATCCGAGGAAACTTATTTGGAGTAATGCCAGCTAGGTTATCTATTGGTTATACTTCAATTCCGGGTTTATTAAGAACAGGAGAATTTAAAAGAACAACGACTTCGATAGCGTTAAACCCTTCTTTCTTTGACAATCATTTAAAAATTAATTTGAATGCCAATATTTCTTGGCAAGATAACCGCTTTGCAGAAGAAGGAGCCATCGGAAATGCGTTAAGTTTCGATCCTACACAATCAGTTTATGATCCTACTTCTTATTTTGGAGGCTATTTCGAATGGCTTGAACCAGATGGAGATAGAGTTGTGACAGGTGCACAGCAAAATCCAGTGTCTTTATTAAACCAAAGAAGAAACGTTACAGACAACCGTAAAATGTATGGTAATTTTCAAGTAGATTATAAACTACATTTCTTTGAAGATATCAGGGCTGTCGTAAATGTTGGTTTCGACAAACAGGATGGTAACGGAACAAATACGTTGGCGCCTTTCAGCCCGGCAGGTTTCCAAACAGGAAGTTATAGTGGTGGAACTTACCAAAATTTTGGTTCTCATACCTACTTTAATGAGAACAAAGAGAATAAATTATTAGATGCTTATTTAGTTTATACTAAAGAAATTGGCAAATTCAATTTAGATGTTACAGGAGGTTACTCGTACCAAAACTTCAAATGGGTGGGTTTCTCTACAGGAAACGTATACGATCCAAATGCGCAACCTGACGTATTCACAAGACCAACCGTAAACTTACAGTCTTATTTCGGAAGAATGAACTTAGGATACGATGATAAATACTTATTGACGCTTAACTACAGAAGAGACGGAACGTCTAGATTTTCTAAAGAAAACAGATGGGGTAACTTCCCAGGAGCAGCATTTGCTTGGAAAATCTCTCAAGAAAGTTTCTTGAAAGACGTAAGCGTTATCTCTGACTTGAAATTAAGGTTAGGTTGGGGTATTACAGGACAACAAGACATTAATGATGGTTTCGCTTATATTGAAAGATATACAACAGGAACTACACAGGCACAATATCAGTTTGGAAATGTTTTCGTTCCAGTAGGAAGACCTGAAGGTTATAACAAAGGTTTGAAATGGGAAGAAACTGAAACCAGAAACATTGGTATCGATTATGGCTTTTTCAACAACAGCCTAAGAGGTTCTTTGGATTTGTATGAAAAGAAATCAACAGACCTTCTGGCAAGAGTTCCTTTTCCTGATGGCGCCAACTTGGCCAACGAAGGATTCAGAAATTATGGAGACTTTACTACAAAAGGTATCGAGTTTAGTGTAAGCTATGATATTTTTAGAGGAGAAGGCTTTAATTGGACTTCAACATTCAATGCTACTTATAACGACCAAGAAATTACAGACATTCCTTCTGACAATGCTGTAGGTGATATCGATGGTGGTGGCGGTAATAAAATCCAAATTAACTCAGTAGGATACAATCCAAACGCATTTTATGTATACGAACAGGTTTACGATTCAAACGGAAAACCGGTAGAAGGTGTTTATGTAGATAGAAACCAAGATGGTGTTATCTCAACAGCCGATCAATACAGATATAAAAAACCAAATGCAGACTTTACGTTTGGTATGATGAACAACATGAGCTATAAGCAATTTGATCTTTCTTTTGCATGGAGAGCTAGCTTAGGCAACTACATGTATAACAACGTTGCTTCTAATAAAGGCGTATTACAGGCAGGAGTTCGTTATAATGACGTAATCAGTAACATTAATTCAGATTATTTAAACTCTGGCTTCCTATTAGAAGGAAACAATAGACTTTTCTCAGACTACTATGTCCAAAATGCTTCATGGTTTAAATTAGACAACATCACATTAGGATATACGGTACGAAACCCGTTTGCAACAGAGAAATCAAAACTTCGAATCTATGGAGCCGTTCAAAACGTATTTACGATTACGGATTATGACGGAGTAGATCCTGAAATTTTTGGAGGTATTGATAAGACAATTTATCCAAGACCAAGAATGTTTATGTTAGGATTTAATTTAGATTTTTAAAAAAATATGAAAATGAAAAAAATGTTAGATTTATTAGGGAAGAAAGCCTTGTTGTTGCTGATTATTTTGGCAATAGGCATTTCTTGTACGGATGATTTAGATGTGACGCCAGAAGACGATGACGATTTCACAGCTGAAAAATTCTACGAAAATCCTCAAGCATATAGAATGTTCTTGGCAAAACTTTACCTAGGCTTAGCAAAAGCCGGAAACGGTGAAGGAGATGGCGGAGAAGATTTGGCAGGAATTAGAAATGACTTTAGTCCATATTTGAGAGCTTTCTATACTTTGCAGCAATTGCCAACAGACGAATCTGTAATTGCATGGCAGGATGGTAATTTGCCTTCGATGAATACTCATACATGGACAAGTAACAATGAATTCATTTATGTGATGTACTCTAGAACTTTTTACCAAATCAGTTTGGCCAATGAGTTTCTAAGACAGTCAACTCCAGAAAAAATAGGAAGCAGAAATGTAGATCCGGCCATTTTAAGCGATATGCCATCATACAGAGCAGAAGCTAGATTCCTGAGAGCATTATCACTGTATCATGCTATGGATTTATTTGGTAAAGTTCCGATCGTTACAGAAAATGATCCTGTTGGTTTCTTCTATCCGCAGCAGAGAGAGAAGCTTGAAGTTTTCAATTACATAAAAGATGAGTTGATTGCTATTGATGCCGATTTGAAAGAATCAAGAACCAACGAATATGGCAGGGTAGACAAAATTGCAGCAAAAATGCTTTTGGCTAAATTGTATTTGAATGCAGAAGTATATATCGGACAAGATAAATATGCGGAAGCAGCAACTGCGCTAGAGCCAGTTTTAAATTCAAGCTATCAGATTGCAAATGTTCCTTACAAATACCTCTTCATGGCAGATAATGACGTGAATGGTGCACAAAATGAATTTATTTTCCCTGTGCGTTTTGACGGACAATATACTACAAGTGGTGGGACTAATTATTTAGTTCATGCTTCTATCCTAAGCTCAATGAATGCCAGCGACTTCGGTGTCGATGGTGGATGGAAAGGACTAAGAGCTAGAAGAGAGTTGGTAAACAAGTTTGCCGATGTAACTGGAGCTTCAGACAACAGGGCGATGTTCCACACCACGGGTCAGAGTTTGGACATCGCAAGTATTGCAGATGAGACTCAAGGCTATGGCGTAACAAAATGGACAAATAAAAAATCAGACGGTTCAAATGGTTCTAACCCTTCAGGAGCATTTGTAGATACAGATTTTCCACTATTCCGTTTGGGAGATGCTTACTTAATGTATGCTGAATTAGCAGCCAGAGGCCATGGTTCATTATCGCAAGCTGTAACTTATGTGAATGCTTTGAGAACCAGAGCGAATGCCGGAACTGTAGGTCAAGCCGATCTTACTTTAGATTTTATCCTAGCAGAAAGATCAAGAGAATTGTATTGGGAATGCCACAGACGTCAAGATTTGATTCGCTTTGGAAAATTCACAGGAGGTTCTTATCTGTGGCAATGGAAAGGCAACTCTGCCAATGGAGCGCCTATTTCAGATCACTTGAAATTGTTCCCAATTCCGGATAGAGCAAAAGCAGCTAATCCAACTTTAGTACAAAATACAGGATATTAATAAAATAAAACTCATAAATATGAAAAATATAACAAAATCACTAATTGCATTATTCGCTGTCTTGGCTGTTTCTTGTAGCTCAGACGATGTGGAAGACAGGCCGGTAATTACGGCAAAAGATGCACCAGTACTTGTTGCCCCAGAAGGAGCTAATTCCTATACACTTCTTTTAGAAAATGCTGCAAACCAAGCAGAACGTTTCGTGTGGACATCAGCAAACTTTGATCAAAGTGTTGCGATTAATTATGAACTTCAGTTAGATGCAGCAGGAAATGAATTTGCAAATCCACGTTCCTTAGGCTCTGTAATTGGAGCAAATCAATTATCTGTATCTGTTGAAACTCTAAACGCAGCAGTAATGGGTGCCGGAGGTGAAGCCTTTGTACAAGGAAATTATGAAGTTAGGGTAAAAGCTAGCGTTAATGCTACTTTTGAACCCTTATATAGTAATGTTGCCGTTATATCAGTAACTCCGTATGTTGCACTTGATCCAGTTTTATTTTTTGTTGGTAACTCACAGCAATATTACGGACTGAACCAATGGGATAATACAACAGCAATTCCTATGAGATATATTGGTAATGGAACTACAAAGATATTTGAAGCCTATGTAAAAGTAGGTCTGAATGACGATGGCTCTCCAGCTGGCTTCAAGTTTATCGGAGAACAAGGAACCTGGGATAATGGTAATTATGGAACCATCGGAGGTGTTCAAGATGGAAATCTTAAGAATGGAGGCGACAGTGGAGATATTAAAGTTGCAGAAACAGATGGAGTAGGTTTGTATTATGTTTGGGTTGATATCGATAACCTAAAATACAAATCGGTTAAGATGAATTGGGGAATCATTGGTTCAGCAACTGCAGGAGCATGGGACAATGAAACCGCTATGACTTATAATTTCGCAGCTAATAAATTTACAATCTCTGCTCCGCTTAGCGCTGGAGAAATGAAATTCAGAGCAGCAAACGCAGGAAATTATATTGCAAGCAATGCTTGGAAATTTAATGTCGGTAACAGCGATCCGAAAGTAGCTTACAATCCTGATGCGCCAAACTTTACGGTAGCAGGAGGAACAGCCAACCTAGAACTGACCATTAATTTTGATGGTACAGCTATTGTAGGAGGCTTATAAAAACAAAAAATAAAGGCTGCCCGATTTCAGGCGGCCTTTTTTTAATTAAGATAAGATGAAAAAAATTACGCTATTATTTTTATTGATGGTTTCCTCTGCGTGGTCGCAACAACAAACAGTTACTTATACTGTGGCTCCGACAACCTTTGAAGAAAACCAATCAATCACTTTAACCTTCAACGGAAGCAGTATCAATGAAGCAACGTGGGGAGTGACAGGCAATGCGCTTTACCTTTGGTCGTGGTCTTTCGATCTCAATGATCAAAACAATGCCGATTGCCCTACGAATGGATCTTGGGATAATTCAAACGAAGCCAATAGGCTGACTTATAATGCTGGAACCGATAGATATTCCATAACTTTTGTGCCTAATACATTTTACAACAGGACAGGCATCGGAAGAATAGGATTTCTGATCAAAGCTAAAAACGGCAACGGAGATAAAAAATCTCAAGACATTTTAGTAGAAGTTGGAACTTTTCAAGTCAACTTGACGGCCCCAGTTCAAAACAGCAGTACGATACTTGCATCGGGTAGCAATTTTACGATTTCAGCAACCAATACAGGCGGTAATGCCAGCTATGTGCTAAAATCCAATGGAGCGACGATTAATACAAACGCAAGCACGGCAAGTTATTCATTTAATCACACAGGAATTACTTCCAACCAAAACTATTCCCTGGAAGTGACCCAAGCAGGCACTACGATTATAAAAAACTTTTCAGTTATTGTAAATCCTGGCGCCATTAGCGAAGCCCTGCCCTCGGGAATGAACGACGGAGTCAATTATAATCCTGCAGATCCGACAAAGGCTACGCTGGTTTTAAATGCTCCAAACAAAGATTTCGTATATGTAGCGGGAAGTTTTAATAACTGGCAACCTTCTGGAGCTTATGCCATGAAAAAAGATCCAACATCCGGAAAATTTTGGCTTGAAGTAACAGGACTGACTTCTGGAACAGCATACACCTATCAATATTGGGTTTGTGATCAGACTGATCTTCCTGCGAATTCACCTGCTTTGGTAAAGACGGCAGATCCGTTTTCTACATTGGTCTTGAGTCCGTTTGATGATCCAGAAATAGCTACTTTGGGCGTTTATCCAAACTTGCCGATATATCCTGCCGGCCAAGAAAGAGAAGTTACCGTTCTGCAAACCGGACCTACAGCATTCTATAATTACAATTGGAGTCCAGCGACAACTAATTTTGTGAAACCAAGCAAAAAGGACTTAGTAATCTATGAAGTTTTGGTAAGAGACTTTGATGCTAACAGAACCTACCAAAACCTAATCGACAAGATTGATTATTTTAAGAACCTTAAGATAAACGCAATCCAGCTCATGCCGGTTATGGAATTTGAAGGCAACGAAAGCTGGGGTTATAATACAGTTTATCATCTGGCTTTGGATAAAAGATATGGAACCGAAGCAAAGCTGAAAGAATTTATTGACTTATGCCACCAAAACGGTATTGCCGTAATTTTTGACGTTGCTCTTAATCACGTATATGGACGTTCACCATTAGAAAGAATGTGGATGCTCGATACAGACAACGACGGCTGGGCAAATGGAGTTACGCCTGAAAATCCATATTGCAATCAAAACGCAATGCATTCGTACAGCGTAGGAAGAGACTTGGATCATTTTAACGAGCCGAACAATCTTACAAGCTATTATGTCCAAAGAACAATACAGCATTGGATCAACGATTTCAAAATAGATGGCTTCCGATGGGATTTGACCAAAGGATTTACGCAAAATTGTCCGTACACTGGAAGTGCTTCCGCTCAAGATGCGTGTACCAATAATTACCAAGCAGACCGTGTTGCAAAATTGAAATACTATGCAGATTTGCAATGGGCTATCGACCCAAATTTCTATGTAATCTTTGAACATTTAGGAACTGGCGGCTCTTACAATGAAGAAGTAGAATGGGCCAATTATAGAAAAACAGGCGATGCTGACGGAATTTCCAAAGGAATCATGCAATGGAGAAAAATGACCGACCCATATGCCAATTTCTTAAAAGGAAACAGTACAAATCTTGCCGGTGTTGCAGATGCTACTGACAGATTTATCGGTTATGCCGAAAGCCATGACGAAGAAAGAGTAGTGTATAAAGCACTTACAGAATCAGGTCAGACTAACGGAAACTTGCCAAAAATATTGACAAGATTGTCTGCAATGGGCGCTCTTCATTTGCTAGTGCCTGGACCTAAGATGATCTATCATTTTGGAGACTTGGGCTACAACAGCTCTATTTTTACATGCAATAACGGAACAGTAAATACGCCTTCTGACGCAACGGCTGGCGATTGCAAGCTAGATACAAAACCGCAACCTCAATGGACAAGCAATTGGCTTGCTGATGTGGCCAGAAAAAAAGTATATGACGATTGGACAAAAATGATCGCTTTCAAAAAGAATGAAAATGTTTTTGAAAACGGAACGCATGCTTGGAACTTTTCTCAGACCGGAAGACCAAGACTTGATATTTGGACAAGCACTTCGCAAACAGAGAATTTGAGTTATGTTTTTGTCCTGACCAATGCTACAAATACAATATATAATGCTTCTGCTGGATTTCCTTATGCAGGAACATGGTACAATTTGATGGATGGCACGCCGATAACGGTGACCGATGTAAATATGGCTATTCCAATTGAGATTGACGGGTTTAGAATTTTTGGAAACAAACAGGCCTTGTTGGAAAGAACTGATTTCAACACAAAAACTGTAGCGCTATATCCAAATCCGTCGAGAGGACTTTTCAGCATCAGTGCCGAGACCAAACAAGTGTCGATTTATTCGATTGCCGGACAATTAATTAAAGAATTTAAAGGAGATTTCAATAAAGAATATCAGTATTCAATTGAAAATCTGAATCAAGGAATATACATCGTTAAAGTAGTAGATGCTCAAGACAGAGAAGCTACGCTGAAACTGATGAAACAATAATTTTTTGAGTTAGTTTTAAAGTTAGGTTTTTAAAAATGCCTTTTCGAGAAATTGAAAAGGCATTTTTTTATTTAGATGCAGAAAATTCTTGTTAGGAAATAAACTTTCATCCCATTACTTTTGTAGTATGAAAATGTCATTAAAAAAAATTGGGATTAAAGTTCTCAAGATAACGGGTATAACTATCGCAAGCATTCTCTTGCTGATGTTTCTTTTGCCGTTGCTTTTCCCTGGAAGGATTGCCGAACAAGTGAAAGCTTTCGCCAATAAAAAACTGGATGGAGAATTGAGTTTCTCAGAATCCAACCTGTCTTTTTTTAAGCATTTTCCTTCCCTTACGGTTACCTTGGATGATTTTTCGCTCAAAGGTTCCGCTCCCTATAAAAATGATACTCTAGTTGCCGCCAAAGATGTGTCTTTTGGTATAAATCTGAAAAACCTGATTTTTGATGGTATTGTCAATATTGACGAAATTTATGTTTCTAAAGGCCTTATCAATGTAAAAGTAAACGAAAAAGGACAGGCCAATTACAACGTATATATCTCTGATACCAAAGAAGTTTCAAAAGATACAACAGGGACCTCAATACGCTTGGAAAGAATCGATATTCACAACGTATTACTGAAATACGAGGATATTTCTGCAAAAATAAACCTAGAAGCCAGAGGGTTTAATTATTTGGGAAAAGGCAATCTCGACAAATCGATTTTCGACCTCTACACAGAAGCAAAAATAGAATCCTTAGATTTTGCTTTTGATGGAGAAAAGTACTTAGAAAACAAAAAGATTGATGCCGATCTGGTTACCAAAATCAATACGAATTCCCTGTCTTTTGTTTTTCAGCAGAACGACCTGCTCATCAATAAGCTGCCGATAAGCTTTATAGGAAAGATGAATTTCCTGAAAGACGGGTATGACATCGACATAAAGATTGAATCGACGAACAGCAGGTTGAATGACCTTTTTACAGCTTTGCCCCCAAAATACGTGACCTGGCTTGAAAAGACAAAAGTAAAAGGCAGAACAGACCTGTTGCTAACTTTCAAAGGAAATTATAACGCCTCGCTGAATCGCAAGCCCGACCTAGCATTTGGAATGAATATCAGGGAAGGAAATATAGCGTACAAAGATGCACCATTTGAAACATCCAATATCGCTTTAAAGTTTTACACAAAATTACCTTCGTTAGAAACAGAAAAACTCGAAGTAAGTCTCGATACGCTGCATTTTAATATAGGCGATGATTATTTAAGCGCCAAGATAAAATCGAAAGGCATAAAGAATATTGATTTGTCGGCTAACTTGAAATCAAAATTAGACCTTTCAAAAGCAATCAATGCTTTAGGAATAAATAATATAGAATTGAAAGGAAAACTTTTGGCCGACATCAATTCAAAAGGAGAATACAATAGCGAGAAAAAACTGTTTCCGGTCACGGACGGAACGATCAATCTTCAGGAGGGTTTCTTGAAAACGGAATACTATCCAAATCCGATTACCGACATCAAATTTATCGCTTCGGTTAAAAATCCGACGGGCAAATACAAAGACTTAAAAGTAAATGTAACACCTGCGTCCTTTATTTTTGAACAGAATCCAATTTATGTAAAAGCGATTTTGTCTGATTTTGATGATGTCAGCTATGATATCGTGGCAAAAGGAGAACTTGATATTGCCAAGATTTATAAAGTCTTTAGGCAAGAAGGTTTAGATGTGAGAGGCTATGCAAAAGCAAATCTGTCACTAAAAGGAAAACAAAGCTATGCTACGACAGGACAATATAGCAAGCTAAACAATAAAGGAAGCTTGTTGCTAAGAGACATAAAAGCAACGTCAGAATTATTTCCGAAGTCGTTTTTTATTAAAGAAGGACTGTTTACGTTTCACCAAGACAAGATGAATTTTGACAAGTTCAGCGCTAATTATGGCAAATCAGATTTTGCTATGAAAGGCCGATTGGATAACGTAATTAATTTTGTCCTTGAGAAAAATGCCGTATTGAAAGGCAATTTTGAAGTGAATTCTGCTTTTATTGCAGCGGACGAATTCATGGCCCAAGAACCTGCCAAAACCGAAAAAGTATCAGTGCCTGATGCTGAAAAAAACACAAAAACAGCGGAAGCATCTGGAGTGATCCTTTTGCCGGAAAATTTAAATGTTTCGTTATTGGCCAACGTAAAAAAATTAGAATACGACGGGCTGGTTTTAGATAATGTTACGGGAAGTACGGCCCTGAACAAAGGCAAACTCTTTTTCCAGAAGATTGGTTTCGAGATTATAGGCTGTAGGGTAGGAATCGATGGTTTTTATGACGACCAAAATATGAAACAGGCTAATTTTGATGTGCATTTTGTGGCCAAAAACTTCAATGTCAAGAAAGCCTATAATGAAATCGAGATGTTCAGGAAATTAGCCACAGCCGCCGAAAAAGCAGAAGGTATTATTTCGCTAGATTATACCGTGAAAGGTCAATTAAATGAAGAAATGAAGCCAGTTTATCCAACATTGGTTGGAAAAGGCGTTGTTTCGCTCAGCAAAGTCAAAGTCAATGGATTGAGGCTTTTTAACCAATTGAGCAGCAAGACCGATTTTGAGAGTATTGACAATCCAGATTTGAGCCAAGTAGATATCAAATCGACTATTAAAAATAATATAATCAGAATCGAGCAGACCAAGATGAAGGTCGCGCTTTTCAGGCTGCGCCTTCAAGGAGAAACCAGTTTTGATGGCAAGTTGAACCTTAAAATACGTGTCGGATTGCCTCCATTTGGATTAATCGGAATACCAGTAGTCGTTACTGGAACACAGGATAATCCAAAAATCAAAGTATTCAGCAAAACAGGAGAAGAAATCCAAGAAACGAAGCCAAATCAGCAATAAATTATAGCAAGGTCTTTTTCAAGCCTTCGCCAATATTTCTCCAGAAAAAATTGTAGAAAGATTTTTCTTGAATTCGTTCTACTTCAACTTCTGTCTCGACGATTTTTTCATTAGAGTCGTTTTTCACAAAAAGATTACCAACCGCAGAAAGGAATTTGTTTTTCTTCTGCGGATTTTTTTTCTGATAAACCGTAACTTTTATATCATCGTATTTGATAGCAAAATCTCCTTTGGATTTCACGTCGTTCCCCGTAAAATTGAAATAGACTTCATTGAGCTTGCCTTCAACCGCTACATTCATATACGGTTTTGTAAAAGGCCTCAGTTTATGTGCAGGAAACTGGAAAATACTGCCTTTGATGTTAAATCCGTCAGATTTATCCAATACATTAAAGCGCCAGTTTACTTTCATAGGCGAGACGTTCATGAATTTGCAATTAATGGTGATTTTTACGTCAGGAAGCTTTTTTTGATTATAGCCGCTGTTGATGTCGGTTACAAACATGTTGAATTTGTTGAAAGAGAGCAATCCTGCTCCTTTTTCAAACGTTTTTTCTTCCTCATATTCCAACGTTGATTCCCGAATCGCAAGCGTATCGACATGCAGCGGGAATTTGATTTCACGGAGCAATTTATTATACAAAGGCTTTTTTGAAAGATCATCAGGCGGCATTTTCGGACGGTAGATGCTGGCAAAAACCTTTTCTAAGAAGATGTTGGTCGAATTGAAATAAAAAACGTCGTCCTTAAATCCCCAATCCATATTGTTGATGCTTATTTCTTGTGCATTTACGGTAAAAATATCTTTTTCTTTCGGAATCTTTCTAACGAATTCCGGACGGTTGTATTCCGGTATCATGCTGAAATCGGCTATTTTCAAGTCCGATTTGTCGGTATGTATTTTTTTAGCAGTCAAATGATAGAATTCGCTGGCTCGATAATAAATACTGTCGCAATCAATTTCAAAATTTTTATAACTGAAAGGAATTTTTTCTTTTAGCGTTGTGTCGTCCAAAGTGATGCCGTCAAGCTGCATAGAAAGATTATGTACAATCAACGAAGCCTTATTGTTGACTGTAGAAATAATCTGCAGGCCGGAATTAAAAAGATAAATGTCGGATACGGAAATCGTATTCTTAAAAGGAGCAATGACCTTATCGCGAATGCTTTTAGGATCGTTTAAAGCCTTGTCGTTATCCTTAAAAAGAATAATTTCGGACTTGTTTATGACGATTTTATCAGCTACAATCCTTTTGCTAAAAACGATCGACCAAGCACTGATTCCTTCTACTTTAATACTTTGAATTGTAGCGTAAATTCCAGATTTTACATCTTTTTTTTGCAAAGATGATTTGGGCACAACAGTAATGTCTTTAGCAACTGCGTTTCCGTCCCACAAAGCAACTTCTAGCGTTTTATAAGTAATCTGATAAGGAGAATTATTGTTTTCGTTAATGATGACAGGAAGTTGCTTCCTGATCCAATAGTTTAGGCCTATGTTCAAGACAAGGGTTAAAATGAGCAAGCATCCAATTCCGATCACTACTTTTTTCCACCAAACCATAGAATTTCTTTTAGTATTTCATTTAAATATACCTATAAAAATGGAGGGTCGGAAACTAAGAAGGATTTATTATAAGAAAATTATGATTTGTTCATGCCTGTTTTGAGGAGCTAACTATCAACTATCTACTGTCAACTATAAACTGTCAATTATAAACTATAAACCAGTTGCAATACAAATCTTTTCTCCGAAAAATCATTTTTAGTCTTGAAAGATTCATTCTTATCCTGCTTATTAGTGAAAACCAAATTGTTTGCTTTTCCGGAACTAAAATGCACCGCAACAGAAAGATGTCTTGAAAGAGAATACTGCACTTCGGCTAAATAGCCTATCTGTAAGGCTTCGGCTTTAAATGTTTGTGTTTCATTTAGAGTAGAAGGCAGTTCTTTAGACGATCCTAAAAAGTAGGATTTATAGTTGCTTGTACTGAAAAACCCACCTATGGAAGGCATAAACTTATTTATTTTGTAGTAGAATTGAATTGGAACTTGAAACTGAAAATGTTTGTTTTCAATAGACTGAAATAATTTAGGCTTGTTGTTTGTAAAATAATAACCATTGAGATCGCTGTCCTTTTGTAATGCGTCAAACGAAAACGGACTTGCCCAATACAACGCATCGACTCCAATTCCTACAGAAAAATTAGAATTGAAAAGTTCTTTTCGTGTCCAAATTCCTAAGCCAAATCCGATGGCATTCGAAGCATCCATCTTTTTAAACAAACTGTTGCTAGACAGACCAAGATGCAATTTGCCTCCAAAAAACCAGGTTTGTTTTTCTTCTTTTTTAATACTTTTTTTATTGGTGATAAGAACAAGAGTGTCAATAGGAATTTGGATTTTTTTTCCGTTTTGAGTCAGTTCTAATTTGTCTTTTTTATTGTCTTCCGAAGTAAAAATTGCTTTATCTATTTTAATTACCGGCTTTTCGATAAAAATAGTATCGTGAATGATAATTTCCTCATAGACAAAAATTGTATCGACTTTTTTTTCTTGAGAAAAAGCAAAAGAAGTTATGGTTAAAAAAAGAAATAGGAATTTATTCTGAAACATAAATGGTATCTTTTTTTATAATTTGTTTTTTGATGATCACTACTTTTTGAGATTCGTTTTTTGCTGAATCTTTTGCAGAAACATGAGTTGATTCTTCTGAAGTTTTTTGAGAATTATTCTTTGAAAGCGTAGTTTTTTCTTGCTTGAAAATGGTTTTGAGTTTTTTGGGTTCTATTGCCGTTTTTTCATTTATTACAACATCTTCAGGGCTTATCACAAGTTGATTTTTAGGCATACTATCTGTAGTCTCAACATTCAATTGATGTTCTTTTTTTTGCACCACTTTTTTTAGATTAAAATTATAGGCATAAAAAGCAACACCTATTGCACATATCAAACAGATGCTTATGGTTGTAATTTTTGATGCTGGAGCTATTTTAGCCAAGCCTATAAATTGATTTGGAATTGCTGTCTTTTTTGGAGTTAATTCGAAAGCTTTTAAAGGTTTTATTTCAAAATCTTGAAGTTGTTTTTTATAAAAATTAGCGAACATTTGGTTTTCAAAACCTAAAAAGAGCAAGAAGGCAATACGACGTTTCTTTTTCTCATCAACTGGTTTTTCTTTTATTCTTTCCAATAGAAAAAGCTGGATTGTTTTTCTAGCCCTGGATAAATGCGATTTTGAAGTGCCAGTCGAGATATGAAGTATTTTGCCAATTTCGCTATGTGAAAATTGATCAACCACATACATGTTAAAAACAGATTTATGATGTTCAGGCAAATGATCTATGGCTTCTAATATATCATTTCTTTCTAAATCGGCAGAGAGAAGTACGCTTTTGGTGTCTATTTCAAGGGTATTCATAATAGTAGTTGAATCAACAATTTCATAATCTTGATGCGTTGAAAAGTTTATTTTTTTTACCTCTTTCAAATGATGGATGGCCATGTTTATGACAATTCTGCTCAACCAACCCTGTAAGGCATTTTTATCCTTTAAGGTATCTTCTTTTTGGATTGCTACAATAAAAGAATCTTGGACGATATCCTCGGCTGTGGCAACATCCTTTATATATCTGCGACAAATCCCCAAGAGTTTTGGGGATGTCTTTGTATAAATATCATTCCAGTTGATGCTATTCATGGTTTAGTTTTGGACTACAAAAAGCGATAAGAATGTGCCTTGGGAATCTGGAAGTTCTGCTGCCTCAACTCCGTTTATGGTCAGGTAGCTAATATAGCTATCAATCCCTACCTGTGTGATTTTGTAGGTGTTGTTATTTAGAATTTTAAAATCCATAATTCCGCCCAATTGAGGTTGTCCTGCATCATGTAATACGCCATTTTTATAGATGCTGGCAACATCAGTAAGATATACGTTGTTATTCTCAAAAAACATAGATGAAATTGCAGCGACAGCTGGAAAAGAAGTTTCTGTACCAGTAGTTATGTTTTTATAATAGCCACCACTGTTTGCAGTTCCGTAGGCATATACTTCGTTATTATTTTTAGCTAAGCCAGTTAGTGTAGCAAATGGGATTTCTGTAAAAACATTGTTTGTATAATAGCCATTTAAAGTTAAAGCGCCAGTATTGGAAGCAGCTATATAAACAGTATTGTTTACGGCTTTTATTTTAGGATAGTTCTGAACGTAAGCACCATAATCACGAACTACCGTCTTGACGCCATTTTTCCAATACGCAAGGCTATAATCTTCAAAAGTGATTATCCTTCTTTTGGTGTAGCCTACAAAATAAACATCATTTCCAACTACTTCAAAATCAGTTATAGCCATGACTTCCTCACCATCAGTGCTTAGGCTGGTTTTTAAATTGGTTAGCACGCCATTTTTCCAAAACATAGGGAAAGTTTCAGTTGTAGTTGTTCCAACACCGATTCCTAAGACATACACGTCATTGTTTGCTACTATAATTTTGTTTGCTGTTGGAGCCGTGATTCCTCCAGAATCTAGCAATACAAGCTGGTTGTTTTTCCAATAACAAGCCTGGCTATTTTTCTGGCCAGCAACATAAACGTCTACAGAGTTGTTAGTCTGAGTATCAGTATCCACTAAATCCTCACTGCAGGAAATTTGTAATAAGCCAGTAAATACCATCAGGGTAAGTAAAATCTTTTTCATAATAAAAATAAATTGGAGTTAATATACTTTAATTTTATGATAAGAGCGAAAAATCTGAAAAGGTTGCAGTAAAAAAGTAAAATAAATGCAAAAAGAATAAATTTTTGCATCGGATGAAGTTGTTGCAACGGCTGTAATAACAACCATTGACACGATATAAAAGATTGGTTTTTGAGGCTAGTAAGCCATGGATTTATCATGAAACTCAGGACAGTCGATACGAATGTCTCTGTCTTCTAATTTCATTACGAGCAAATCGCAAAAATGTTCAGAACCAACTTGAGAATAAAACTTGCAGTTATAGCAAGTCCTCTGGATATCAACAATCTGCGATTTATTCAGCCCTATAATAAGATCTGAAATGCTTTTCCAGATAATTTCTTTGTCTGATTCGCTGGTTTGGGAAATGATTTTAGTGACTGGGCTTGGAAAGTCTTCCGTTTCGAGAACGATTCTCTTTCCGAATTGAGTAAGTAGGATAGTATAGCTTCGTGAATCATTCAGGTCGATTGATTTTTCAATCATATTCTTCGCCTCTAGAATTCGGACGGCATCGCTTATAGTTGGTTTGGTGACGTTAAATTCTTTTGCCAAATAACTTACTGTTGATTTTTCCTGCGTATGATTGTGGATGAAAATGAGCAGCTGAATCTGAATCGGGCTTAGTGAATGTTCCTTGGCTTTTTCCCATAAGAGCACCTTAAAAACTTGCGACAGCCGTTCAAGGCCTGCAACTATTTTGTTGTCAAGATTTTCGTTTTGCGTAATAAGGTTAAAAACCGACATAATATAAATTTTAAAGCATGTTACCTGTTCTTGCTGTCGTCTCTTGCCAAAAATAACTATTTTTAGCTAGCTATATTCTCTTCTGTAAACTTTTAGGATTCTTAAATGGTTAAAGTTTCACACCCAATATTTTAGATGTGAAACTTAATAAACCGTGTGCTAATTTTCTAGCAACCTTCCATTTCGATTATAAAATAGCCTTTTTGTTCGATACTGGTCACGATTTCTTCGGTTGCCTTTTCGATATGACAAAAGTTACATTCTTTAGAGGTCAATGTTGAATCTTCCTCGTTTTTTGATTTCAGATACTTTTTTCCAAAATCGTATATAGTTTCTAAATCTGAAATTTCATTCGGAGCCAAGATGTCAAAATGCATGATGCTTCCGTCTTTTTTAGTGACATAAGTGTCCCAAACAGCTACTTTCATAAGTGTGTCTTTAGAGTTATTATTTTACGTTGTAAGGCAATGACAAATTTCCGCTGGCTACAGCATATACTTTATAAACGCCTAACATAGGTTTCTCTCCAGTTTCTGTATGAGCGCTGTTTCCGCCAGTATTTACTTCCATAAAACAGGCTACAGCATCAAATTTAAAATTAGTTTGGTTGTTTATGCGGTAATCTGGAACAATTACTTTAATAGAGCTCCCTTCTGTCACTACATTAAATCCAGGGCTGTCCATATACATTGGCATATTAGGCGCCGTTTTTGGTAGGATAACCGACTTGTCCTCTTTCTTAAATTCTTTTACAGACAAGCCACCTGGAACTCTTTTATCTTCTGTGAGAATTACCCAATGCGGATGCCAGATAATACCGTCATTGTCGAATATACCGTCTGCGTTTTCGTCCCAAATAGGAGTGTCGTCAAAATCAGGATGTGAAGTTAATGCCAAAGCCACGATGCCTTCTGTTTTGTTGAATCCAACATCTGTAGACTTTAATGTTGTAGGGAAAACATATCCTAGAACGGGAGCTCCGTTCAGTTGTCCAGCTTTTTTAGGAGTTGTAGCGCCAGCTTGGCCAGCCACTTTTATTTCCCAAATCGTTACGCCCAATTTTTTATCGTGTTTGACAGAAGCCGATTTGATTTTAAAATCTTCATTATTGTAATTGACACATTTGTCGCATGCGCTAGCTGTATAATAGCTTAATAAAGTGATGAGTAGGAGTGCTAAATTTTTCATGTTGTTATTTTAAATATTAATTGCAAAATCGCAGTACAAATTTAGTAAGGAATCCTAACTAAAAACAATGTTTAACATTTATTTAAGAATTATTGAATGTATAATGTTTCAATAATTAGGGATTTATTGCATATATGAAAAGCCTAAGTATTAAGATTACTTAGGCTTTTCAAGATATTTCCCCAGTTTTTTGGAAATGGTGAAGTGTAGGTGGTAGAAATTTTATTAGGACTTTGAAAAATCAAAAAATTAAGGTTGTCAATCTTTAATAAATAAAAGGGTTTCAAATTTATTTTCTGCAAAAACCTGAGTCAGATAAGCTCCTTTTGCTAAAGAATGTACATCAATTTTAGTATCTCCGTTGAGTCGCTGTTCCATTATTTTTCTTCCGTTCATATCATATATAATAACCTTCTCAATAACAGTTTCTGAAATTAAATTCAAAATATCTTTTGTTGGGTTGGGATACAATATCAAATTGGATTTCACATTTTCGCAAATAGCCAAAGCAGGATTAAAAGCTCTAACAGCTAAAGAGGCTGAAGCTTCGCAATTGCTGATTGTTTGTGTGGCATAATATACCGTATCATTTATTAATACAGTATTGATTGGCAATTCATCAGTATGATTGGCAGCTGTTTCGGCTGTAGCATACCATTTAATGTTTTGGCCATTAATGACTAAAACGCTCAGATCATCACCAGCATTAAAACTTTGGACAGGGTCTCCTGTCGGAGCGGTTATCGGAGCTTCTTCGGTAATTGTAAACGATCGGGTCGTACTGCAATTGTTGGAATCTCTTACAGTCACTACGTAAGTTCCGGCTGCCAATCCAGTCGCTGTGCTAGTCGTTTGTACTGGAGTAGTATCCCAAGAATACGAATAGGAGCCAGTTCCGCCAGTAACGTTTACCGTAGCAGATCCTGTGGCATGGCCATTACAATCTACATTGTTTTGTGACGCCGCCGCAGATAAGGCAGTCGGTTCTGCAATAGATGCTGAAACAATACCGGTACATCCATTAGCATCTGTTATGGTTACGGTATAATTTCCGGCGGGAAGATCTGTCCTGTCCTCTGTAGTAATACCACCGCCCCAATCGAAGGTGTAAGGAGAAGTTCCTCCAGATGGTGTCAGGTTTATGCTTCCAGTAGATGCTCCATTGCAAGTCACATTACTTACAATCAAAGTACAGCTTATAGTCGGAACCGTTAAAGTAGCATTGTTTGATGTCGCAGAAGGAGAACAATTTCCAGTTGCAGTTAGTCGATACAAGTAGCCATTCATGGTTGCTGTCACTCCGGTAACGGTTAAAGTTGCTGTTGTCGTTCCAGAATAAGGAGGTGTGTTAGACAAATTTGTAAAGCCAGAACCGGTATTCACTTGCCATTGATAAGCTGTAGCATTGTTAACTGTTGCAGAAAAAGTGGTGTTGGCTCCTACGCAGATTGTTTTTGACAAAGGCTGGGCCGAAATTCTAGGAGAAGGATTTACAGTAATTGTAAACGTAATAGGTATTCCTGAACAAGTAGTGCCTAAATTGGTATATCTAGGAGTAACCGTTATAGTAGCCGTAATAGGTGCATTGGTTGTATTGGTTGCCGTAAAAGAAGGAATATTTCCTGTGCCAGATGAAGCAAGTCCAATTGAAGGCTGATTGTTTGTCCAGGAATACGTAACCGGAGTGCTGTAATTCAATTGAACTTTTAGGTTTTTCGGAGTACCAGAACAAGGATCTCCAAAATTGTCATTCGTAGCGTTAAGACGAAAAGAATTCTGTCCCAAAGCAATTGCAGATACAACGCTAACGCTGCTTGACGAATGGCAAGATCCTAAAGCAAAACTGCCGCAGTTTCCTGTCGGATTTCCATAACTAGCAAACAATACATTGGTGAATGTAGAACCTGGAGGAGCTTTTAGGTTTAGGGTGCCTCCTTCGAGTACTGAGCCACATAACACTCCTATAGTATTGCTGCTAAAATTTACCGCATTAGTCATACTGCTGTTACATACAGTCTGATTACTAACATTATTTACTGTCGGTATTGGATTGACATAAACCTCTTGTGTTTGAGAAGCGGTTATCGTACCATTACTTGCGGTTACGGTATACGTACCTGCATTAGCAGTAGAAGCATTATTGATACTTGGGCTTTGAAGCGTTGAAGTAAATCCATTCGGCCCCGTCCAATTGTAAGTGACCCCGTTCGTGAGTCCTCCGAAATCGGATGCCAGGTTTAATGTACTTCCTAAACAGGGAGCGTTGGCGGTGGTAAGAAGAGGTAAAATGTCAACATTGAATATCCATTCGCCACTTGGATTGCCTCCTGCATTGTCAATTTCAATGGCAGTAATGCCAAGTTGAATAATCGTAAGTACCCCATCTCCATTGATGAGCTTACCTCCCGATATTGCTCCTGAACCCCAAGAACATATTCCTGTGTAGGCAGAAAAGTTGGAGTTTTGCAATGCATAAGGACTTCCATTTACAGAAACCGAAATTATATTGTTGACGGCAGTAGAAACAAAACCGTAAATTTTGACACCAGCAATAGGTTTGTTGAAAGTATAACTGACTTTACCGTTATTACGAATTCCTTGAAAGTAGGGCAAAGGATTTCCAAAACAAGTAAAGGTACCGGCATCTCCTTGTCGAGTAACAGAAACTATAACGTTTCCCACATTAAAGTTTCCATTACCAGTAGCCGGTACTGTATAGTAAGGTTGTTGTGCATATATGCTATCTGAAAAAAAGATAAAAAATAGCATTATTAAAATAGAAGTGTAGTGTTTTTTCATGATAAAGAATTTGAATTTTGGCCTGTTTTAATTTAAATGGAAAGCAGATTATCTCGGTACTAATTCGTAAATTTCATTACTGCCATTATTTTCTGATAATTGAGAGGCTCTCTTGGTCATATATTTAAGATTACCAAGATTCTGAATATAGTATTGGTTTTCCTTACCTTCAATTTTAATCAATTTCCATTTTTGGTTAATGCTCTTGACTTCACTCTGCATAGTGGTAATATGATCAGAGAAATACTTTTTGTTTTTGGTGTTTTTAATGGCAAAAATAGTAGGTCCGTCATATTGGCTTTCAAATTCGAACTTGCAAGTTGAGCTGTCGTAATTTTTTGTCATTTTTGTCGCATGATCGGTTCTGTACTCATTGTTGGCAATATTCTTCATCGACTTAAATTCGGAGGGAGGCAACGGTGGCAAATCAATCATTTTTTTAACGTAAGGCTGACCTTCATTGCTCACGTATGCCCATTTGTTGTTTCGGATTTTATTTGTTGCAATGGCACTAAAAGTGCAATTCAGCGCTTTTTCCCAAAGGTCTGCATCGTTTACTTCGTATACTCGGGTAATTAAGTTTTTCTTACTGTATTTCTTGACTATATCCTGCCACTTGTCTTTCTTTTTAGTATCGAAGTTGAAAAATACCCGATTGCCTTTTTCAGGGGGATTTTCTTCTTCCGAGCCATTATCACTAAAACAAAGTCTTTTGGTGAGCAGATCGGCAGCATCAGCATACTCCCTTTTCCAATCGGGATTGCCAGTTAAACAGAAGATAACTTTTCCACGCATTTGGTCAATCTGCGGCCAGCCTTTCTCAACCACAAACGAACACAGGTCGTTATAGGTGTCGCTTTCCGTTTTTGGTTGAGATGCATACAACATTCCCGGCGTATAGATAATCGATTTGTCAAAATATTTAGTCAAATACTGGTCAATTCGATCTCCAAAATGCAAATAGCCGTCTTTTTCGCTTTTTATATCTATATATACTACAATCGGCAAATGATTTGGGTTGCTATTGTGCCAGCCAAATATATAACCTAGCCATTCGTCAAGATGGGAAGCGGCCGATGCTCCTAACGTATGAGATACTTTAAAATACCCACTAGTGATTTCTCCATCTTTATAATCTTTGGATTGTCTGATGATATCAAGTTCTATGGCCATACAGCCGCTTTGGTAAGGCGCAGTTGGGTCAAAATCCAATTGCTCAGAAATGGTTTCATTGCGCTGATAGGAGTTGTGAGAAGCTTTAAAAGAAATAGCCCCAAATGTTAAAGAATCTGTATTTTTCATAATGTATTGTGTTGTTTTCGAGTCTAAATTTAGATCCAACCAATACAATCACTTGAAAAAATGTTCTGAAACCCCTTCTTTTTGTTCTGAAGCTAAATCAGAAATTTTTGGAGATTTTGAAAACTTTGTCCTCAATAAACAATTTATCGTTTATGACCTTTGAAACATGATATGGGTTCACGGCAACGCTTCTGTTGATTCTTTTGAAATATTTGGGAGGAAAGACATTTTCTAGATACGACAGGGTTGTTCTCAAAACTTGGTCTTTGCCTGATTTCAAATATATTTCCACATAGATATGGTCGGCTTGCGCAAAAAGGAAATCTTTCGACTGAAAATAGTAGATCTGCTTCCCGATTTCAATTTTAATAATCGCATCCTGATTAGCCAATGCCAGATTGATGGCTGTAATTAAGTTGACACTTTCTACAGGCTTGGAAAGATAAGCTGCCGGCTTCAGATTTGTCACTTTCTCCAAAGTGCTGGGATCTGTCAATGCGGTTGTAAAAATAAAAGGAAGCGATAGGGTAGTATTAATGAAATTGGCCAGATCAAGACCTGTTTTTTCTCCCGAAAGAGAAATATCAATTAAGACGAGATCGAATACTTTGTGAGATAACAGGATCCGCGCTTCTTCATAATCGTTGGCAATCTCAGCTGAGAAAAAGGGATCTAGCATTTTCTTTAGCGAAAAAGCAATTAAAACTTCGTCCTCTACAATCAATATCCTGCTTTTATGCTCAGTCATTTGGAAATACGATTTTGTAATTCGCTTTTTCCCTAGTATAGCTCCCTTTTAGTTGTTTTACCATACCTTCGATAATAAAAATTCCAAGCGAATCATTTTTAATATCAAAACTAAATTCTGTTCCGTTGTCATTGTAATCCATCACAATTTCGCCTTTTTCTGTTTTTTCCAGTTTGAAAAAAAGTGAAAGCAGGTCAGATTCTGGCTTTGCGTGTTTGATCGAATTGGTAATCAATTCGTTGATAATTAATCCTAAAGGTAATGTTTTATCTACTTTTAGTTGAATATCATTCATGTCTATGTCATAACTAAAGTTACGATTACCGCTTGAAAAATGGGTTTCAAAAATTTTGCGGGTATATCTTTTGATCTCGATATACGAATCGTCATTGTGATTGACATTGTACGAATACAGCTCGTGAGCAATCGTAATGGTTTTGATACGCTGATAAAGTTCGTCAAATCGTTTTTTATAATCTTCGTTGTCGGCTTGATCTTTCTGAAATCCGATAAGACTGAGAATCACGGCGAGGTTGTTTTTTACGCGATGATTGAGTTCTTGTACAAGAAATTGTTTTTCTTCCAGATTTTTCTGTAATGCCTCATTCTTTTGGGCAATTTTCTTCCTCTGATTTTCTATTTTTTTCCGGTATTTGTTTTGCATCCAAAGGAAGAAAAGTAGCCCAAAAAGCAGTATAAGCAAGCTGATAGTGAATCTTCGGGTGTTGCTGATGTTTTTTTGCAGTTGTTTTTTTTCAGACCGTTCTTTTTCAAAATTATATTGCAATCCGAGTTCTTTTACTTTCAGGTCTCGCTGTTCATTATTGAATTCCTTGTAAATTTCTGATGCTGTTTTGTAATAATATAAAGCAGAATCCGATTTATTTTGTTTTTCCATAATGTCACTTTTCATCTGGAAAATATCAGCCTTATAATTCAAGACATTCGATTTTGATGCCATAGCGAGTGCAGAATCGATATAAATATTGGACATTCTGTAGTCTTTCTCCGAGAAATAGAAAAAACTCAAATTATGATACATCGATATAATGGCTTCATTGTGATTTAGCTTTTTGTACAGATAAAGCGCACGCTGGTAATGTTGGAGCTCTTTTTGCGGATTGGTCTTTCTGTTTCCAAGTCCTAAAATTAACTCTACCACAGGCATATTCACTTGATCGTTTACAGATTCCGCATATTCTTTTGCTTCATTTGCCAAATCGTAAGCTTTTTTAGAGAAACCGTTGACTCTGTAATACGAAGATTTCCGAATCAGGAAATTAGTGTAGTTTTTTAGCTTAAGTTCAGGGTGGACCAGAAAAATGTTCGCCGCTTTTTCCAATTCTTGCAGGCAGGACTTGGCATCATCATTAATCTCAAAAATAAGTGCCCTTTCCACATGGATTTTCAGTTTTTGTTCCGCCGTAAGTTTAGGATTAGAAATAAGATTTTGAGATAGCTTGAAAGCTTCATCATAAAGTCCAAACTCAGTAAGAATCTTGGTCTTCATTACATCCAAATCAGCTTTTTCACTATCAGTATAGCGCTCCCTGTTTTTGTTGATGAGGTCCAAAGCAGTTTTGAAATCTGAATACAACATTCTTTGCTCGAGATCCTTTTTCAAAGCTTGAAAGGAATCTTGACCAAAACAAAAAAAATGTAAAAAAAACAGAAAAAAACTAAAATAAATTCTCACCTTTTACTAAAATAAGATACAATATAATTCTTATTTTCATAAGAATGGAGTTTGTTTTGTGTAAGATCAAATGTAGGAGTTTCAAGAAGCCCTTAGCTAAAAATGTTCTGAAACATTCTTTCTGTGTTCTGAATTTTGATTTGCTTGATTCAGAATCGACCTAAGCAGTGCATTTCAATAGGAAGAATTTATAAAGTTTTTCTAGGGATAGCTGTCGAAAAGAAGTTCTTCTGTACAAACCTTGTAAAAACAAAAAACCCTTGAATCGTATGAATCAAGGGTTGTTGTGGTACCTCCAGGAATCGAACCAGGGACACATGGATTTTCAGTCCATTGCTCTACCAACTGAGCTAAGGTACCGTTGCTAATGCGGGTGCAAATATAGAACGATTTTTAATTTATCCAAAACAAATTTTAAAAAAAATCAATTCGTAACTTCGCCAAAACAAATAAATAGATATGCTTTTAGCAATTGATGTTGGGAATACTCGAATTAAAGGTGCTGTCTTTGAGAGTAATACTCTTTTAGGGCATTTCGTTTTTCTCAAAAAAGATTTTAAAAAAAATATTGAAAATATTTTAAAAGAATTTCCAAAAGTGGCACATTTGGTTGTTGCTTCTGTCGGAGATCTCGAAAAAAATGATTTTTCTAGCTTTAACGAAAGAGTAAAAATCCATTTTATTTCTCATGAGAATCACTTTCCTTTCACAAATTTGTACGAAACGCCTAAAACTCTTGGAATCGATAGGATGGTTTTGGCATCAGGAGCTGTGTTGCGTTTTCCGAAACAGCATCGACTGATCATCGATGCGGGTACTTGCATAACCTATGATTTCGTAGATCAAGAAGATAATTATCTTGGAGGAGCGATTTCACCAGGACTGCGCTTAAGGTATGAAGCATTACATAATTTTACGGCAAAACTGCCGTTATTAGAGCTAGGAAGCCCTAAAAATATTATAGGGAATTCGACTAGCGAATCTATCCACTCCGGAGTTGTAAATGGAGCGGTTAATGAAATAGACGGCTTTATAAATGACTATAAACAGTATTATTCAAAATTTACGATAATTTTAACGGGCGGTGACGCAGTTTTTTTGGCTAAACGATTAAAAAATACCATATTTGCCAATTCAAATTTTCTTTTAGAGAGCTTGAGCCATTTATTTCAATACAAAATCAAAAATGATTAAAAAAATTATAGTAAGCCTTAGTTTACTTTTTTCGTTAGCCTCTGTAGCACAAGAAGGATCAGCATCGCCGTATTCATTTTATGGAATTGGAGATGCAAGGTTTAAAGGTACAACCGAAAATAGGTCGATGGGAGGCTTAGGGATTTTGCCTGACAGTATTCACATGAATCTTCAGAATCCTGCTACGTTTGCTTCTTTAAAATTGACTAGTTTTACGGTGGGTGGAAGTCATAATATGACGAATCTTAGAACGAGCAGTGCAAAAGGTGATACTCAAAGAACAACGATTGATTATTTGGCAGTGGCATTTCCTACAGGGAAATTAGGTTTCGGATTCGGATTGATGCCTTATACCTCTGTTGGATATAAAATAAACTCATTTTCAGACCAAGAAGACGGTCCGAATAGGGCATACAGCGGAAAAGGAGGTTTGAATAAAGTTTTTTTAGGAGCAGGATATCAATTGACATCTAAATTTAGCCTTGGAGTTGATTTTAGCTATAATTTCGGAAATATAGAAACCAAAAGCCTTCTTTCTCAGAATGTTCAATACGGAACTCGTGAAATGAATACGTCTGATTTAAGTGGCTTTAGCATGAATGCCGGATTGGTATTTGCGACAAAAATCAAGAAATACGATTTTGTTTCTAGTGTGACCTATAGCCCGCAAGGCAATCTTAAGTCAGAGAATGAAAGAAAAATTGCTACGTTGGCCGGTACTGGAGGCTCAGAAATTGTAGTAGAAGAAAAAGATATTGTTGTTGCAGATTCGGATCTGAAATTACCAAGCAAGCTTGCCTTTGGCGCTGGTTTTGGGAAAAAGACGAACTGGTTTGTTGGAGCAGAAGTTACGCTTCAAGAAAGCAGTAAATTCGGAAACCGCTATAACGACATAACGAACGTTAGTTATGAAGATGCTAAGAAATTCAGCATCGGTGGTTATTTCATCCCAGATTATGATTCTTTTACCAGCTATTGGAAAAGAGTTACTTATAGAGCAGGTCTTCGATATGAAAATACAGGATTGGTCGTAGGCGATACTTCGATCAAAGATTACGGAATGACAATGGGACTTGGGCTGCCAGTTGGCGGATCAATCTCAAACCTTAATGTTGGCTTTGAATACGGCAGAAGAGGAACAACTCATGCAGGTCTTATTAAAGAAACATATGCCAACATATTTGTAAGCTTATCTCTGAATGATAGATGGTTTGTAAAAAGAAAGTATGAATAAAAAAATCTCAAGCAGTAATAGGTCTGTTGCTTTTGTTTTTGCACTACTGGGTTTCAGTTTTGTAGCAATAGCACAGAATTCAGAATGCAAAAACAAGATTGTTGCATTTGAAGAATTTGTTCAGTCAAACAGTTATGACCAGACACTATACAGCCGCTGGAAGGAGTTAAAGCAGCAATGCCCAACCGAAAGCGAATCGGTTTATCTGATAGGAGAAAAGATTCTTAACCAGAAAATCGATCAGGCAAATACTGCTGAAGAGAAAAATCCGATGATTTCGGAACTTATGAGTGTTTATGATGAACACGACAAGGCTTTTCCAAACAATAAAAAAGGAAATAGAATCAGTAAAGCCCTTCTGCTTTACGATAATAAGACGGGAAGTTCAAAAGAGATTTTCGCCTTTTTGGATAAAGCTTTCAAGATGGATAATTCTGAATTTACCAATCCAAACGTACTAAATATCTATTCTGAATTGCTTGTTTCGCAATACCAGAAAAAAGAAACAGAACTTACTTTAGAGCAGGTTTTGGAGAAATTAGACGAGATATCAGAAAAGGCACAATCCGAATTGAAAAAATCAAGTTTGGTAAAAGAGAATCTGTCGTTAAAAGCACAGACGGAAAAATTGACGTCTCAAGAACAAGGCAACTTGCAGAATGCCAAAGTAAGCGCCAATGAATTGACTCTGGTTATGGAAAACTTGAGTGCAAGAACTGATAAGCTAGCAAATTGTGAAATCCTTGTGTCTTTTTATCAAAAGAATTTCGACAAAAATGCTGAAAATGCTTTGTGGCTCGAAAGAGTTTCCGATAGACTGGATGCTAAAAAATGCAAGTCGGATTTCTACATTAAGGTTTCTGAAAAACTATACGCGTTGAGCCCGTCGGCTAAAGCAGCTTACAACATGGGAATTATTTCCAGAAACGCAAAAAATAAGCCTCAGACCATCGAATATTTTACTAAATCGGCACAATTGCAGACCGACATTAATAAAAAAGCGGAGTTGTACTATCTGGTAGCAACGACGTATGGTTATGGCGATAAAGTAAAAGCAAGAGAATTTGCCAAAAAAGCTTTAGAAGTAAAACCTGCATTCGGGAAATCGTATATTTTTATTTCTCAGTTATATGCCAATAGCATGAAAGACTGCGTTGGCGATAATGCATTCGAAAGCAAAGCGCTTTATTGGCTTGCTGCCGAAACAGCTAAAAAAGCAGGGACAGTAGAGCCGATCTTGAAAAAATCTGCCGACGATCTTGCTGCAAACTACACTAAAAAAGCACCGTCAAAAGAGGAAATTTCCCAAGCAAAAAGAAAATCTGGAGAACAGATATCCTTTAAATGCTGGATTGGCGAAACAGTGAGCATCCCAAAATTATAATATGATTTCTACGAAAAAGATATTGCTCAATGCTATTTTTATTGCAGTTTTTGGGATCCTGTTTTCATGCGAAAGCAATTTCAAGGATGTCCAGAAAATCAATGTTTCCACTTTTGCACCTATAGGAGAAGCAGATACCGTAAACCTGAAATATACAGATTCTGGAAAAATAAAAGCTATTTTGGTGAGCCCTAAAATGCTTGATTTCTCCAATGCCTCTTTTCCGTATACAGAATTTCCTAAAGGAATTGACGTCACGCTTTACGACAACAATCAAAAAAAGAGCTTTGTATCTTCTGATTATGCCATTACTTATAAAGGCACTGATATTATCGATCTGCAAGGAAATGTAAAAATTACTTCCGAAGACGGCAAAATACTCGAAACCACCCAGCTCTATTATGATCAGAAAAGGGAGTGGTTTTTTACAGAAAAAAAATGCAAGCTTACTTTAGGTCCTGGAAATGAATTTTATACCAAAGGATTCGATGCCAGCCGTGATTTTAAAGATATAAATGGGCAGGTCTTCTTTGGAGAAGGACAAGCAGATGAATTCTAAATTTCAAATTACATTATAATGGTATATCTTAAATACATACAGTATTTTTATCTAGTGGCTGCTGTTCTTTTCGCAGTAGACGGCTTTATGCAGTTAAATTCTACAGAAAGAAGTCCTTGGCTTAGTTTTTTCTTTGCCGCAATCGCGCTTTTTATGTTTTTCTTTCGCAGAAGATTTGCAAAGAAATATGAAGACCAAAATAAAAACAGGCAACAGTAGTTTCCTTATTTTCTAGGCTTTTTGCGAATCTTCCGCATCACATTCAAAAAAAACTTCATCTTTATCAGAAAATATAGGTTTACTCCTTTTATTATTAAATAGATAATTGTATTTTCGCCCTCTGAATTTAAAAATTAACAATAAAAAAATGGCAGTTTTATCAAAAATTAGACAACGATCATTGCTTCTTATATTTGTTATTGGTTTTTGCTTATTAGCATTTGTTGTAGGCGACCTTATCAATAGCGGTGGTTTCAAGCAAACTTCAAAATACGTTGGAAGTATCAACGGAGAAGATATTTCATTTGAAGATTTTAGAAGTAAAGTCGATGCAGTTGAAAAAGGCGGTCAAGGAATCACGGCTTCTCAAGCAGCAAACAACGTTTGGGAACAAGAAGTTTCTATAGCTTTGCTTACAGAACAATTTGAGAAATTAGGAATCAGAGTAGGTGAGAACCAAATCCTTGATATTCTTAAACAAAGCCAAGATATTGGTCAGAATCCTCAATTCCAAAATGCTGCTGGCCAATTTGATTATCAAAAATTCAAAGAATTTTTCCAAGCCAATCCAGAACTAGCTCCTCAATTACAGCAAAGAGAAACGCAAGCGGCTCTTTCTGCAAAATACCAAATCTACAGCACAATGCTAAGAGCTGGTTTGGTAGCTACTGAGGCTGAAGGAAAATTGCAATATGAAATGGAATCTGACAAAGTTACTTTTGACTATGTTGCTTTTCCTTTTTCAAACATAAAAGATAGTGAGGTTCCAGTTTCTGATGACGAGATTGTAGCGTACATGAGAAAAAACGAGAAGAAATTCAAAGCTGACGAAACACGCGAATTGCAATTTGTCGTAATTGAAGACAAGCCTTCTAAAGAAGATGAAGAAGAAGTAAAGAAAAATATTACTGAGTTATTATCTCCTAGAGTAGTCTTCAATGAAGCAACTGGAAAAAACGATACAGTTAAAGGTTTCAGAGAAGTAACGAACAACCAAGAGTTTGTGGATGCAAATTCTGATGTTAAGTTTGACTCTACTTATGTAACTAAGAAAAATCTTCCAGCTCAATATGCAGAGCAACTATACAACTTGCAGACAGGCGAGGTTTTCGGACCTTATATCTTTAACGGATATTATGCTATAAGCAAGTCATTAGGTAAAAAAGCTGGAGCAAGCGCAAAAGCAAGCCATATCTTGATTAGCTATGCTGGAAGCAAAGCTCCAAATCCTGCTATTACAAGAACTAAAGAAGAAGCTAAAGCGAAAGCTGACGATCTTTTCAAACAAGTTCAAGCAAATCCAGCTGTTTTAGAATCTTTAGTTGCTGGAAACTCTGATGATCCAGGGTCTGCTCAAACTAGAGGAGAATATGATATGACTCCTGGGCAAATGGTAAAACCTTTCAACGATTTCGTATTCAACAGCCCTATTGGAAAAGTGGGTCTTGTTGAAACAGAATTCGGTTACCACATTATTAAAGTAATCGATAAGCAAGATGCTATTCGTTTGGCAACTATTGCGCAAAGAATAGAGCCATCTGAAACAACTAGCGATGATATCTTCAGAAAAGCAACTAAGTTTGAAATGGAGGCTTCTGAAAAAGATTTCGCTACTGTAGCGAAATCTCTTGGATTGACTGTAATGCCATCAGCAAACGTAAAAGCACTTGACGAAAACTTTGGAAGCTTTACAAACCAAAGACAAGTAGTACGATGGGCTTACGAGAAAAAAACTTCTGAAGGTGATGTGAAAAGATTCAATGTTCCAAACGGAAACTTGATCGTAAAACTTAAAAAAGTCAATAAAGAAGGATTGATGCCAATCTCTGATGCAAAACCAATGGTTGAGCCAATCTTGAAAAATGAGAAAAAGACTGAAAAGATAAAAGCAATCATGAAAGGCGCTACGTTAGAAGAAGCTGCTAAAGCTGCTAAAGTTGCTGTAGCTTCTGCAACAGACCTTACTTTGCAAAGTCCAAACCTTATGGGATTCGGATCTGAGCCAAGAGTTGTAGGTACTGCATTCGCAACGGCTCCTAACAAAGTATCTGAATTGATCGAAGGTAGATCTGGAGTTTTCAAATTGAAAACTAAAAGTGTTGCAAAAGCACCAGCTATTAAAAACTTCGATACTTACACAGCAAGACTTAAAGCACAAAGCGCTGCTGCAGCTGGAAGAATCGTTCCTGCTTTAAAAGAGAAAGCAGATATCGAAGACAACAGACTTGATTTCGGATTCTAAGAATCAAATATAATAGAAATAAAAAATCCCGACTATCTAGTCGGGATTTTTTATTTTAAGATCATTTCATCAAAGGTAAGAAGAGTCGGAAATCCTTTTTCTTTGAAATAAGCCGCGGGATTTTCTTTCGAAATGGCCATGACAAAATCGCCTCCCCATGCTCCGAGGCTTTTTACGACGCCTTTGAAATCGCTAAAATAAGCTTCTTGTATGGTTTGCATTTCCAAAACATCGCTCATGATCATTTCATGTTTTTCGATTTGGTAGGCGAAAGCTTTTAGGTTATCGGCGACTAAAACAGCTTCAGTAATCTTGTCGATTTTTTTGACGACTTCCGATATGTTATTCTGCTTGCTATAATACGACGCGATTGCGGCCTTGCTGCTCTGTTTTTTATTTAGATATACAAAATAGAGGTTGCTGGTAAATTCAGGATTAAAAGATACCTTATGGATTATAGGCTTGCCATTTTCTAGTTGATACAAGATAGGGACATCTTTTTGGGCGCATGCAATATCATAGCCACTTCCTCCAAAACTCGTGCGTAACAGTTCAAAAGCATCAATGTTGAGCCATTGTGCTATATTGTTTATTAAAGTCGAAGAGGTGCCGAGGCCCCAAAATTTAGGAAAAGTCAGTTCGGTTGTAATATTATAGCCTTCGGATTCTTCAATAAATTTAGGGTTTAGAAGATAGGCTTCATGCAAGATTTCGACTAATGTATTTTTGATCTTGTCTGAAAGAAATGTTTCTTTTTTTATAATACTTTCAAAAGGGATAGAATCTTCAAACCAGATGCTTCCATCCTTGTCAAAGCTTTTCCATTCAATCTGCTTCTTATTGCCGCTTTCAATAATAAGATTTTGCCCGAACTTTGTCGGCAATGCCAATGCCTTTGCGCCATCTAAAACGACATATTCGCCTGTGATAAGGAGCTTTCCGTTGCTGTAAAATGTCTTTTTCAAGTAATCAAGATTTAACTTTTCTCAAATCGCTAAAATATTCTACGACCGCAGCATGAGAAACTGGATTATGCTGGAAATAATCTACGATTAAGACTCTTTCTTCATCTGTTGCTTCAAGTTGGTTGATGATATTCCCCAAGTGCATTTTCATATGGCCTTCTTGTATCCCTGTTGTCGTCAAAGAGCGCAATGCGGCAAAGTTCTGCGCCAGGCCGGCAACAGCTACGATCTGCATTAATTCTTGAGCAGAAGGCTTCTCAAGCATCTCTAAAGCGAGCTTAACCAAAGGATGCAATGATGTCAAGCCGCCAACTGTTCCTAAAGCCAATGGAATTTCCATCCAGAAATGAAACATTCCATTTTCGATTTTAGCATGCGAAAGACTTTGGTAGCGTCCAGATTTAGAAGCATAGGCATGAATTCCAGCTTCTACAGCACGAAAATCATTTCCGGTCGCCAAAACAACAGCATCAATTCCGTTCATGATTCCCTTGTTATGGGTTACCGCTCTGTAGGGCTCGACTTCTGCAATTTGGACCGCCCTGACAAATTTTTCAGCAAAGTTTTGCGGGTCGATGTTTTTATTTTCGTTTAATTCCTCCACCTTACAAGAAACTTCAGCTCTGACGATGCAATTAGGAACATAATTCGACAAAATGCTCATCACGACTTGAATATTTTTTTCTTCTGAAGAAAATAATTCGAAGGATTGGGCTTCTTTCTGTAATGTTTTTGCAAACTGTTCCAAGCAAGAATTTATAAAATTCGCACCCATGGAATCTTTTGTCTCAAAAGAGGCATGAAGTTGAAAATAATTCGGAAGCAAATCGGTTTTGTCTTTTAGAATAATGTCTAAAATTCCTCCACCTCGCTTTTGCATATTTTTGGTGATGCTTTCTGTTTCTTCAAAAAACTTGTTTTTCTTTTCTTCAAAGAATCGTTCTAGTTTTGAAGTTTCTCCTGTATAGATAAAATGGACTTGGCCGATTTTTTCAGTATTCAAGACTGTTGCTTTGAAGCCGCCTCTTTCAGACCAAAACTTTGCTGCTTTTGCCGCTGCTGCAACTACCGAACTTTCTTCGATAGCCATCGGAACCGTGTAGAATTTTCCGTTGATTAAAAAGTTGGGAGCAATTCCTAACGGAAGGTAAAAGTTAGTTATGGTATTTTCGATAAAATCATCGTGCAGTTTTTGGAGCTTGGCATCAGAATTCCAATAATTCTTTAAGATAGCAATGGCTTCATCTGGATTCGAAAAATATTCTTTAGCAATCCAGCTTATTTTTTCTTCTTTGGATAATTTTGAAAATCCCGAAATGGCTTTATTCATTATCTATCAATTATGTCTTACAATAGTCCTGCAAAGATACGGTTTCAGGCTATTCTTTTTACGAATTTAAAAAGCGTTTTTATTTGTAATTTTTCGACTATTCTTCAATGAAAGTGATCTTTTTTGCCATCTTTTTCTGCCAGCCGTACGGCAAGATAGAATGATTGTTTTCAACCATCAAGTTCATTTGCGAAACGATTTTGTCTTGAAGGTTTTTAGGCAGGTTGTAAAACTCAGCATCAACATTGAAATTCCGTTGGTCGTCTAGTATTCCATTTTGGATTCTGAGTCCGATCTTTTTTCCTTTGTAATAGAGCAGTATTTTTATTCTTCCATCATCATAGCCATTATATCCGTTTGTGCCATAAATAACTATGGGTTCGATGATTCCGTCGTTGTCAAAATCTTCTACATAAATATATTTTGTCCAAAACCATATGCTCTCCTCTTCTGGTTGCTTAAAATCATTAGTCTCAAATGTTTTGGTCCAAGTATCATTTTCAACCTTAAAATTAAAAGCCTTGATCGAATTGTTGAAGTAATTCCCATCTTTTGGCTCTTTAAATTTTTCTTCTGTCAAGACCAGATAGTAGTTTCCAGTTTTATCTTGATAATCGTAAACTTTCCAGATAGAGAAATTGATTCCCAGTTCTTTTTTCTTTTTAGCTGTAAATAGCTCTTTGATTTTTTCTTCGGAAAGAGTCTTGTATTTGCTGTTTTGCTCGTTTGCGACATATTGAGAAATCTCGCTGATCTTTTGCGCAAGCAGACTGATATTCTTCTGTTCGATGTCAGAAAATTCAATAGCATCGTTGTTGTTTAGCGGTTTATACCAAGATTTGTTTTTGAAATATGCGGCATATTCAGGATTAGAAAAAACATAACCTTTACGAGCATAAATCTCATTTTTTAAAAGCTTTAAGGCATAAATGTCTAAGTTTTCAATGGTATTCTCGCTGATTATTTCTGAAGAACATTTAGAACAATCTTTAAGATTTTGCGCGGTAACTGAAACAGAGGCAACTAGTAAGCACAGCAGATAATTTTTCATTTTGGGTTGGGTTTACTCAAATATAAACTAAAATAATAATAAGAAAAGGCATTTGTTTCGATTGAAAGGAAATTTCTTTCTTCATTCAAAATAAGGAGCATTTCAAATATAAATGCAAATTGAAATTCCGGAAATTGCATTTAACACAAAAAATCAAGGTTTATTGCAAATTTTTCACTAAAATTGACAGTTTTTTTACCTTAACAAAATATGATGAATTCACGAAAGATTACCGCATTGCTATTATTCTTGTGCATGTCGGTTTTTGGCCAGCAGAAATTAACTCTTGAGGAAATCTGGGGAGGAGCATTTAGGGCCGAAGGAATGGAAGAATTACAATCCTTAAAAAACACCAATCAATATACTGTTTTAAATTTTGATCGACCGTCAAGAAGCATGCAGATTGACTTGTACGACTATGCAACTTTGAAGAAAGTCTCGACCTTAATTGATACGAAAAATCATAAAGATCTTCCGATGATTGACAGTTATACTTTCAATTCAAAAGAAAATATGATTTTGATTGCTTGCGAATCGGACCAGATTTTCCGCCATTCTTTTGTGGCCGACTATTATTTGTATGATATCCAAACCAAGCAATTGACAAAATTGTTTGATTTTAAGATTCAGGAGCCTACTTTTTCTCCAGACGGAACCCAGATTGCGTATGCAAAAGACAATAATTTGTTTGTCTATAATCTTCAATCTAAGACTTCAAAACAGATTACGACTGATGGAAAGAAAAACGCAGTCATCAATGGTATTACGGACTGGGTTTATGAAGAAGAATTCTCTTTCGTAAAAGCATTTGACTGGAATGCCTCAAGCGACAAAATAGCTTTTATCCGATTTGATGAAACTGAAGTGCCTGAGTTTTCAATGGATCTTTTTAATCAGGGTCTTTATCCAGTGCAGCAGGTTTTCAAATATCCGAAAGCAGGAGAAAAGAACGCGCTGGTTTCGTTGCATATTTATGATGTTAAGGCCAATGCTGCAAAACAAATCAACTTAGGAAGTTATACTGATTTTTACATTCCAAGAATAAAATGGACGAATGAAGCGAATGTCTTGAGTGCTCAAGTCATCAACAGGCACCAGAATAATTTAGACCTGCTTTTTGTGGATGGAACATCAGGTGTAGCAAATGTTATCTTGAATGAAAAAGACAAAGCGTATGTTGATATCACCGACAATCTTACGTTTCTAAAAGATAACAGTTTTATCTGGACAAGCGAGAAAGACGGTTTCAACCATATTTACCACTACGACAAAACTGGAAAGCTGAAAAATCAAATCACAAAAGGAAACTGGGAAGTCACTGCTTATTATGGTTTGGATGAAAAAACAGCAACTATTTTCTACCAATCAGTCGAAAACGGTTCCATCAACAGAGATGTATATTCTATAAAAGTAAGCGGAAAAGACAAGAAAAGACTTTCTTCTGCAACCGGAACCAATTCGGCAACCTTCAGCCCAAACTTTCAGTTCTATATTAATACATTCTCTAATGCCACGACTCCGGCGCAATATTCTTTGAATGATGCAAAAACAGGCAAAGAAGTACAATCTATCAAAAAGAACGAGGCCTTACAATCAAAGTTGAAAGCCTACGATTTGCCTTCAAAAGAATTTTTTGAACTTACTACAGAAAAAGGACATAAGCTGAATGCTTGGATGATCAAGCCGAAGAATTTTGATGCCTCTAAAAAATATCCAGTTTTGATGTTCCAATATTCAGGTCCAGGTTCACAAGAAGTGGCAAATAATTGGATCGATACGAACGACTTGTGGTATATGATGCTTTCGCAGCAAGGTTATATCGTAGCTTGCGTTGACGGAAGAGGTACAGGTTTCAAAGGTGCTGATTTTAAAAAAGTAACTTATAAAGAATTAGGAAAATTCGAAGTTGAAGACCAAATTGATGCTGCAAAAGTACTCGGAAAATACAATTATGTTGACAACAGCAGAATTGGAATCTGGGGATGGAGTTATGGCGGTTTTATGTCTTCCAACTGTATCTTAAAAGGGAACGACGTTTTCAAAATGGCTATCGCCGTTGCGCCGGTAACAAACTGGAGATTCTATGATTCAGTTTATACAGAAAGATACATGCAGACGCCACAAGAAAATGCTTCTGGATATGACCAAAACTCACCGATCAATCATGTCAGCAAGCTAAAAGGGAAATACCTTTTAATTCACGGAAGTGCCGATGACAACGTACATGTGCAAAACACAATGCTGATGATCGAAGCTTTAGTACAAGCCAACAAACAATTTGATTGGGCGATCTACCCTGACAAAAACCACGGAATCTATGGTGGAAAAACCAGATTGCAGCTATATACAAAAATGACAAACTTTATTAAAGAGAACCTATAAATGGAAATGACCGACCCGAATACCCCCGCAGTCCAAGTACCAACAATTGAAGATATCCAAAACTTTGAAGGAAAATATCCAAGACAGTTATGGTATCTGTTTTTAGTAGAAATGTGGGAACGTTTCTGTTTTTATGGAATGCGAGGCGTCTTGACTTTTTTTATGGTCGACCAGCTTTTATTAAAAGATGATGCTGCCAACTTGCAATACGGAGCGATTCAAGCATTTGTTTATGCCTTTACTTTTATCGGTGGTATTTTTGCCGACAAAATATTAGGATTTAGAAAATCGCTTTTCTTTGGCGGAATCGTAATGATCTTAGGGAATTTGCTGATAGCATTTTCTCCTCAAACTATGTTTTATTATGGAATAGCCTTTTCTATAATCGGTACCGGTTTCTTTAAGCCGAATATTTCCTCGATGGTTGGAGAGTTGTACCATGAAAAAGACCCAAGAAGAGATGCAGGTTATGGAATGTTTTATGCCGGAATCAATATCGGTGGACTTTTTGGTGGAGCATTGTGTATTTATTTAGGAAAATACCATTCATGGACATTGTGCTTCCTTTCAGCGGCAATCGTAATGGCTTTAGGGCTGATCACTTTCCTTGTTACAAAAAAACACTTAGGTCCGATTGGAGATTCTCCACTCTTGAACTTATCCGTAAGCAAAAGAAAATTCAGGGAAATTGCGGTATATGTATGCTCATTGCTTAGCATCCCCTTTATTTTTATAATGGTAAAAAATACAGACTATACAGATTATTTCATGTATACGATTGGCGCAATTGCGGTATTGTATTTTACATATGAACTGTTTAACCTGAAAAATGCCAGCCTACAGAAAAAATTATTTGCAGCATTCCTGTTTATTTTCTTTTACTTCTTATTTAATGCAATTTATGAGCAAAGCGGAGGATCACTGTCTCTTTTTGCAAAAGATAACTTGAGCCACAGTTTATTGTTTTTCAACATTGACCCTAATATTGTAAACAACAGTTCTAACACTTTATTCGTAATTATTTTAAGCCCAATTATTGGTCTTTTATGGCTTTGGCTGGCGAAGAAGAAAATCGAGCCGAATACGATTATAAAATTTGGAATTGGTTTCTTGTTCCTTTCAGCATCATTCTACCTTTTCTATTACACAAGATTTTTCGCGAATTCTGAAGGTATAACTTCTTTGAATTTGTTCACTTTTGCCTATTTAATCACTACAATCGGAGAGCTTTGTCTTGGTCCGATTGGAATGTCAATCATTACTAAACTATCGCCAAAAAGACTTTTCGGAATGATGATGGGATTGTGGTTCTTGGCAAGTGCTTTCGGCCAATTAGCTGCAGGAAAATTAGGTGCGGCAATGTCGAAATCAAATACAGGCGATGATTTGGTGTCAAAATTACAATCATACACAGATGGATATTATACTTTAGCAATATATTCTCTAATTGCAGGAGTGTTCCTAATCGTAGCAACTCCATTGATTAAAAAATTGATGCAAGAAGTCAAATAACAAAATAGAATAAATAAATTTAGAATGTCAGAAATCTCATCCAATAACGATTTTTTCAAATCAAAAGTTTTAGGCCATCCATCAGGATTATTCGTTTTGTTTTTTACTGAAATGTGGGAACGATTCTCTTTCTACGGAATGAGAGTCTTGTTGATTAATTTTTTGACCATGGCCGCTATCGGAACCAATCCGGGCTGGGAATGGTCTTCAGAAAATGCCGGAGCTTTATTCGGAACCTATGCCGGACTTTTATACCTGACCCCAATTGCGGGTGGTATCATTGCCGATAAATTCACAGGCTATCGCTGGGCAGTTGTTATCGGGGCAATAATCATGACTTTAGGTCATGCTTCTATGGCGCTTGAAACCGAATTTTCACTTTATTTTGGACTAGTTTTGCTGGTTATCGGTACGGGTTTCTTTAAGCCGAATATGACTTCTATTATCTCTGAAATGTACAAAGACCTGCCTGAGAAAAAAGACGGCGCGTATACTATCTTTTACATGGGAGTGAACGCAGGAGCTTTCTTCGGAATGATGCTGTGCGGTTATCTTGCCGAAAAAGTTGGCTGGAGCTGGGGCTTTGGATTAGCTGGAATTTTTATGCTTTTGGGCTCTTTGCAATTCTGGTTGGCAAAACCTTTGTTCGGAACTATTGGAGATGTTCCTAAAAAATCTAAACTTGTTGAAGCGATTTCGCCAGACGGACAGATTGACATTACAAAACCACAGGCTGAAGTTAAGCCAGAAGACAAAAGAAATCCTTTTACGATGCTGGATAAGGTGTTGATAGTAATCACTTCCATAATCGGATTGTTGTATTTGATTGATGATCCTGCTTCTAAAATTGCAAACATTCATCTTCTGCCTCAGGAATTTTTAATTTCAAAAGATATTTTGCCAGGCTCTTTAGTCATAACAATAATCGGATTGGTCTTATTCTTGTTCTTGGTAATTTCTAGAATTGCGCGTTATACAAGAATAGTCCGTGACAGAATGATTGCGGTTATTATCTTTGCTTTCTTCACCGTTTTCTTTTGGCTGTCGTTTGAGCAAGGAGCAACTTCATTAGTACTTTTTGCAAGAGATTTTACAGACCGAACTTTGATGGGGAACCAAGCGATTATTTTTAATATCGTAAATACGCTTCTGACCATAATTCCATTGATTCTGATTTCTTGGGTATTGTTCCTGCTGTTCAAGCAGACTTATAAAAGAATATCAACTTCAAATATTATTCTAGCCATAAGTTTTCTAGGCGTTTGGGGAATTGTCATCTGGATGTTGAATAACGATTACAATTCAAAAGCGTACGAACTGAAATATCAAGCGATTAAGACCGCTCAAATTGATGAAAAGACCAAAAAGCAAAATGTCGATGAAAACGGAGACTTGGTTTTTGATTTTAATCCAGTAACAGAAACTACGGTATTAAAGCCGACAGACGAAGTTGTTGACAAGACTGTTACGATTTCGAGCAAAGAACTGCTGAAAGTGAATGACAAAGTAGCACTTCATAATGAAATCGGGAATTTTGTTTACCTGACAAAAGATTTAGAAGCGAAGATCAGAAACGATTATAAAAAAGCAACCAAAGATTCTCAGATTATAAAGGCCGAAATAACCCAGCTTAAAGAAAATCAAGTGGAAGTCACGACTTCTTGGTTCAGTATCCTAAATTCATTCTTTATTATTGCTTTTGCTTCCATGTTTTCTAAATGGTGGGACAGCAAATACAATCCTAGTGCAGCAGTTAAATACGGCCTAGGACTGATTATTATGGGCTTAGGATTTGCCATATTGGCGTACGGAGCAAAAGTTATTCCTTCTGGCGCTGAAGCTGGAGCAGTAAGAGTTAGCATGATTTGGCTTATATTCGCATATATATTCCATACACTAGGAGAATTATGCCTATCGCCAGTTGGTTTGTCATATGTCAGCAAATTGGTGCCTGGAAGAATGATTGCATTTATGTTCGGGATGTGGTATCTTGCGATTGCAATCGGAAATAAATTGGCAGGTTCGCTAGGCGGAATGATTGAAGGCATTACTAAAGAATACGATATGAGTACATTCTTCCTGATTTTTACGATAGTCCCTATTGTAGCCGGATTGATTGTTACAGCATTAAATCCCGTATTGAAGAAATTAATGCACGGAGTACGATAATAACTAAACTAAACTATAATAAATGGAAACAACAGTAAAGCAATCACACCCGAAAGGCCTTTGGTATCTATTCGGAACAGAAATGTGGGAAAGATTTGGATATTATTTGATGTTAGGGATATTCTCCCTTTACATGCTTGACGGATGGAATAATGGTGGTATGGGCTTTGACCCTGCTAAAAAATCCGATATCTACGGGACGTATCTAGGTCTTGTGTATCTGACTCCTTTTATCGGAGGATTGCTTGCTGATAGAGTTTTAGGCTATAGAAGATCGATCGTCATGGGAGGCTTGATGATGGCAGCAGGTTATTTCTTGCTTTCTATTCATAGCGAGATGACTTTCTATATAGCATTATTCTGTATTATCTTAGGAAACGGATTCTTTAAGCCGAATATCTCAACGCTGGTTGGAAATTTATACAGCAGCGATGAAATGAAAGATAAAAAAGATGCAGGTTATAATATCTTTTACATGGGAATCAACGTAGGAGCTTTTATCTGTAATTTCGTTGCCGCATACATGAGAATCAACTACGGATGGGGGCACGCGTTTGCTGCTGCTGGAGTCGGAATGTTGATTGGTGTAGTTGTATTCTTGATCGGAACAAAACACATAAAACATGTAGATGTTATTAAACCAGTCGAAAAAGGGGATATGTCAACTGGAAAAATTCTTGGTTTGACAGTTCTTCCAATGTTTATTTTCGGAATAATCGGGTATTTGATTCCTGGAAATTTCTTAGGTTCTGATACTAACGATGCCTTTATTATTGGATGTTTGCCAGTTATCGGGTTCTTCATTTACTTGGCATTTAAAGCTGAGGCGAAAGAAAGTCGAGCGATTAAAGCACTTTTGGCTGTGTTTACTTGTGTGATTTTGTTCTTTGCAATTTTTCACCAAAATGGAGACGCACTAACCGTTTGGGCAGAAGATCATACAGACAGAAGCATGCCGACTGCAGTTTCTAATGTAGCCGATGAATTAGGAATGGCACAAGTTGTTGTAAACAATGATATCGTTTCGGCTGACCAAGCTACATTTGATAAAACAATTGCCGAAATGAGAGCTAAAGAAGAAGCAATGCCAGCTGTTTCTAAAGAAGAATTAAAAGCAAAAGCAGATTATTCAAGCGAAATCGGACAGCTAGAAAAATCAAGAAAATATTTTGCAACCTTGCCTGGAGATCAAGTTCCGGCCAAAGGAACAAACTTAAAATTGTATTCAACAGAATTGTACCAATCTATTAACCCATTCTGGGTAGTAGTCTTGACGCCATTGGTGGTAGGTGTATTTGGTTTTATGAGAAGAAGAAAAAAAGAACCTAGCACGCCAACAAAAATCTTTATCGGTTTGGTAATTACAGCTCTTTCGGCTTTAGTAATGGTAGGTGCTGTTTTTGCAACAAACGATATGACTTTAAAAGCAAGTTCTTGGTGGCTGATTGCTTCGTATGGTGTAATTACCATTGGAGAATTATGCCTTTCTCCAATGGGACTGTCACTTGTTTCAAAACTTTCTCCTCCAAGGATAACCGCTTTGATGATGGGTGGTTTCTTTTTGGCGATTTCTGTCGGAAATAAACTTTCAGGAATGCTATCATCACTTTGGGAAAAAATACCTCAAAAAGAAAACTTCTTTTTCCTTAACTTCGGTTTAGTTTTAGCTGCGGCAATAGTATTGCTGTTGATGTTAAAATGGTTAAATCGAGTAATGAAAGAGAATAATGTAGCCTAAACGGCATTATTTTTGAAACCAATATTCAAAACTATAAAAAAATGAAAAAACTACTTTTAGTACTATTTTTAGCTGTAGGCTCAATAGCTGCAGTTCAAGCTCAGGAAGTAAAATGGCTTACATTAGATCAAGCCCTTGCTGCGCAAAAGAAAAAGCCGAAACCAATTTTTATGGACGTGTACACGGATTGGTGTGGACCATGTAAGATGTTAGACAAGAATACTTTTCAGTCTAAAGAAGTAGCAGAATACATCAATGCTAATTATTATGCTGTGAAATTTAATGCTGAAGGCGATTCTGAAGTGACCTACAAAGGGAAAAAATATACAAATCCAAAATACGATGCGGCACGTAAAGGCCGTAATGCGGTACATGATTTTACAATGTTCCTGAAAGTGCAAGGATATCCGTCAATGTATATTTTTGATAGCAAAGGAGAGGTAAAAAGCCCAATTGTAGGCTATCATACTCCTGAGCAGTTAATGCCCCTAATCAAAGTTTAAATTCTATTTAGATAAGCTATAAAATCCCTTTTCAACAGTTGAGTGAAAAGGGATTTTTTCTTTTTCACAAGTTGCTTTCCATCTCTGTGTATCCGTTCTGTAGTTTGAAGCATCTGCCACAATCATTTTGGGTCTGGATTCCTGAAGGACTCTTTCAAGGTTTATTTTAGGCGATTGTGTCATGATTACGATATCAGGATGTAGGCCTTTTGGAAAAACACCAAGACTGTCAACAATTAAAATCCTGTTTTTATTAAAATAGGCTAGATTTTGTATTCTTTCTGTTTTGCTGATATGACTGAAATTCCCAACTAGATAAGGTCTGATAATAAAATTTAGATTCGCTTCGGATAAATTGTTGTTCGTATAAACAACAATATTCTCTCCATTTCTTTCTACAAGAATTGTATTTCTTTTTGAATTAAATACAATTAATTCTTCTTGACTTTGGTTGAAGTACTTATTTCCAAAATAAGCCAGCTGTAATAAAATTAGACTACTCAGAGCAAAAGATAATCTCTGAAAATTAGGTTGTTTTACCCAAAGCACAAAGGCCAATATAAGCACATAACAAGCCACTAACATTTGCCAGCTAAAAGAAATATCTTGGAATATAAAAGATTCAAAGGAAGCTACCCAATTGATGATTTTGTTTAGTAGCGAGATGCTCCATTCTAAACTCTTAGCAAGAAAAGTCGGAACAATATCAAAAAAGGCCCATACTAGTACAAAAACGCCCAAGGCCAGAATAAAGCCGAGCAACGGAAGCACCAATAAATTCGTTATGAAGAACAATCCCGGGAATTGATGAAAATAGTATGTGCTTAATGGAAAAGTTCCGATCTGCGCTGCGAATGAAACCGTCAGGATGTCCCAGAAATATTTCAAAATCCAAGTTTTAGGTAGCCACACAGAAGAGAACAAAGGTTGCATCCATACGATAAAAAATAAGGCACAATAGCTAAGCTGGAAGCCAATGTCGAAAATAAAGGAAGGCTCAAAGAGCAAAATAAACAGCATCGACACAATTAGTGTATGGAAGATGTTTGTTTTTCTACGAGCATATTTTCCGACAGCGACAAAACTGAACATTACTACGGAACGCGTAACAGAAGGAGAAAACCCAGCGATTATCGCGAAAGCCCACAAAAAGGATAGAAGTATTGCAATTTTTATAAAATTACCCCATCTGGTTTTTGGCAATCCGCCCAAAAGAAATCCGATGAAAATCATGATGCAGCCTACATGGAGTCCGGAAACGGATAAAATGTGCACAGCACCTGCAAGTTGATAATCTTTCAGCAATTCAGGAGAAATGTCTTGCTGCTGTCCTAAGATCAAGGCTATGACAACATTGAGTTCTTCATTTTTAAAACCTGAACTTTTAAGATTTTTGATGATAGTGTTTCGAAATTCAGAGGCGTAATACCAAATGTTTTTATCAATCTTTTGGCTTACCTTGATCTCTGAAACATTCGCATATAGCTGACCATAAATTGATTTGTTGGCTAGATATTTCCTATAATCAAATTGGTTGGGATTGCTTGGCGCTCGGGGTTCCGATATCGTGCCGTATACATAAAGTCTGGAACCAATAGTAAAATCTTGTTTTAGCCCTTCTTTACTTATGCTCAACAAGATTTTTCCTTTGGCATTAGAAGTATCTATAGAACAAACCTTAGCAATATAACGTTCATTAGAAGCATTGCTTCTTAATTTCTCATGAAGGGCAACTTCTACATGATGGTCATCCTGGTCAATTTTGTGACTATAATGGTTTTTGAAAAATCGTTCGTTGTGAATAGCTTGCGTTGAGACGCCAATGCTGAAAAATACCAGATAAGCCGCTATTCCAAAATAGATTTTTTGCAAGAAATCTTTCTTGGAGAAATAATAGGCTATTCCAAAAATAATCAAGGAGGTGCTACAAAATAGTAAAGAAAATTTTGGGCTTGGTTCAGTGTAAAATGCGGCGAGTACTCCTAGAATAAACCAAATGGCGATTCTAGCTAACGGGAATTTCAGTATTTTCATAAAAACGAAAATACGAAAAATTAACAAAAAATGTAGTTATTGTTGGATAATTCTGTTAACCTGAGCAAATGTTCTTTTGTAGTACGGCTCATTTGTTGAAGAAACAACAACGCCTTTGCTGGTAGAAGAATGGATGAACTTTATCTCATCGCCTATTTTTTCAATGACAACTCCAACATGATTGATTACTCTTCTTCCATTAGTTCGAAAGAAAATTAGATCACCCTTTTTGATGTCGTTGGTATCAACTTTTTCGCCAACCATAGCCATGTCATGTGAGCTTCTAGGTAGTTTTATGTCAAAAAGATTAAAAACGGCAGTAACCATTCCTGAACAATCCATTCCTGCAGTTGTAGTACCGCCTCCGCGATATCTCACGCCTAGGAAATTCATGGCATTGTTAATTAATTGTAAGGAGATATAACTTTCAGTAGGTGTCGAAACAACAAGATCCGGATCTTCTTGTTCAACAATTACAGATTTTTTATTTTTAAGAGGTTTTGTGTTTTTTGAAACTTTTGCCTTTTCGGCAACTACCGGTGCTGGTTTTTCGGCAACGATAGTGTTTTTCTTTTCTGCAGGCTTTTCGTAAACTCCTTTTTTAAGAGCTTCCTTTTTAGTGGTAATAATTTGTGAGTGGCCTAATGTCGATACTAATAAAAGCAGCGGTAAGAACAGAAATAAGATTTTTTTTGCAGACATATTTTATTTTTTATTTTTCAGCAAAAACAAAGACTTAGGGGCGTATTTGCTTTAGATTTATTAATAAAATTCCGTAGAATTACTTGTTTTTCAAATGCTATAGTTTTAAATATAAACGAACAGATGACATGATTATTATATAACAGATTCCAAATATAATGTAAATTCTCTTAAATGGACAAAAATCTTATCAAGAAATTGTTAGTAACTATTTTATTAAAAGAATTTTTGACTTGAAATTAAGTTTCAATTGGTTGATTTTTAGCTTATTATTTTCGTGTGTTAAGTAAGTGTTATTTTTTAAGCTTATCAACAATCAATTGAGCTGTTTTCTCGCTGGCTCCAATGCCTCCCAGCTTTTTTTCTAAAATTTCATAGTCTTGGAGAAGCTTCTCTCTTTGGCTGGTTTCTAAGATTTTATGCAATTCCTTTTTAATCCTTTTTGGATTGCAGTCGTTCTGAATTAATTCGGTAACAACTTCTTTGTCCATTATCAAATTGACCAGCGATATGTATTTTAATGTGATGATTCGTTTGGCTATCTGGTAAGAAATCCAATTTCCTTTATAACAAACTACTTCAGGAACTTTAAACAAAGCTGTTTCTAAAGTAGCAGTTCCAGAAGTCACAAGAGCTGCAGAAGAAATGCTTAGCAGATCGTAAGTCCTGTTCGAAATAAAATGTACATTTTTGTTCTTTAAAAATTGCTCATAAAAAGAATATTCTTGGCTTGGAGCACCCGCAATTACAAACTGATACGCTGGAAAATCTTTAGCTACAGCAAGCATTTCCGATAGCATTTTAGCAATTTCTTGTTTTCGGCTGCCCGGCAAAAGTGCAATTATTGGTTTTTCATCTAGGCTAAACTCTTTTCTGAATGATTCTTCATCCACATGTTTTCTGTTGTGGATGGCATCAATCAAGGGATGGCCGACAAATGCTACAGGGAAATTATGTTTCTTCTCGTAAAAATCTTTTTCAAAAGGAAGAATGACATACATGAAATCAACATCTCGCTTGATCGCTTTGATACGATTTTCTTTCCAGGCCCAAATTTGAGGAGAGATATAATAGTGAGTCGGGATTCCGATTTCTTTTGCCCATTTGGCAATTCGCATATTGAATCCCGGGTAATCAATAAAAATGATAGCGTCTGGCTTAAATTCGGAAATGTCGGCTTTGCAACGTTTTATGTTGTTCAGAATCGTTTTTAGATTCATGACAACTTCTGCAAATCCCATAAAGGCTAGGTCGCGGTAGTGTTTTACTAAGGTTCCGCCCGCTTGCTGCATGAGATCGCCTCCCCAAAAACGAATTTCAGCTTGTGGGTCTTTTTTAAAAATGGCTTTCATCAAATTAGAACCGTGAAGGTCGCCTGATGCTTCTCCTGCAATAATGTAGTATTTCATATCTTGAACAATTTAAAACTGAACTGAATCAATTTTTGTCGTTTAATTTCCATGTGTTTAATGTCTGTATGGCATGGTGGGCTGTCAGGTCAAATTGTACAGGTACTAAAGAAATATAGCCGTGTTTTAAAGCCCATTCGTCGGTGTCTTCACCATTGTCTTGATTGATGAATTTTCCAGTCAGCCAGTAGTAATCACGCCCCATCGGAGAAGTTCTTTTGTCAAATTTTTCTGCCCACATCGCTTTTGCTTGCCTGCAGACTTTTATTCCTTTTATTTCTTTTTCCTGCAATTTTGGGAAATTTACATTTAGGATGACACCTTCTGGAAGACCGTTTTCTAAAACTTCTAAGGCAATCTTCTTGATGAACTTTTTGGTAGGCTCGAAATCAGCATTCCAGTCATAATTAAGTAGTGAAAAACCAATAGCAGGGATTCCTTCAATTCCAGCTTCAACAGCGGCGCTCATGGTTCCAGAATAAATTACGTTGATAGAAGAATTAGAGCCGTGGTTTATGCCCGAAACGCAAAGGTCTGGCTTTCTTTTCAAGACCTCATTCACGGCAAATTTTACGCAGTCTACCGGAGTTCCGGAACACGAATATTCGATATCGACATCATTTCCGACAGTTATTTTGTTGAGATATAAAGTATTGTTGATGGTGATGGCATGGCCTGTAGCGGATTGCGGGCTATCAGGAGCAACCACAACCACTTCGCCAATTTCTTTCATTACGCTGATCAAGGTACGGATTCCTGGAGCAGAAATTCCATCGTCGTTGGTAACTAAAATTAAAGGTTTCTTTCCCATTTTAAAGTTTTTGCCTGATTGTTTATCTTGAAAATAAAGACTTTATTGTTTTTTATGATGTAAAATTCGGACATGAAAATGACCTTCGCCGATTACAAAAATAACCTTTTTTAAAGTTTCTCAATGTTACAAAATTATATAACTTTGAAACTTGTAGAAATAGCCCTTCTGCAATGATTTAGACTTTTGACCCATCCAAATCATCTTTAACAAAAAATTATGCGGTTTAAAAAATCGTGGCATAATTTTTTCAGTAATTTAGAACAAAATTTGATGAATGCTATAATGGAGTTTATGAAAAGAAATTATAAGATATTATTGGTTGTAGTTGCACTTTCTGCAGCCTTATGGAGTTTCGTTCCAAGAGAAGTAAAAAATGACCCTGAAAAAGACAAGCTGCTTCTGGAGCTTTTGACATTTGTTATTGAGCGCGGTCATTATGATCCGGCAAAAATTGATGATACTTTTTCAAAAGGAGTTTACAAAGATTATTTGGAAGCAATTGATCCTTCAAAAAGATTTTTCCTTCAGTCGGATATTGACGAGTTCTCAAAATATGAGACAAAACTTGACGACCAGATTTTAGGCCGAGATTTGTCGTTTTTTGACTTGACGTATAATCGTCTGCTTCAAAGAATCGACGAAAGCAAAAAATATTATAAAGATATTTTATCAAAACCTTTTGATTATAAAAAGGATGAGACTTTCAATACCGATTACGAAGAACATTCTTATGCAAAGAATTCTAGTGAGTTGAGAGAAAGATGGTACAAGCAAATCAAGCTTTCTACCTTGTCTTCTCTTACGAATAAGCTAGAAATTCAAGAAGGTAAAAAAGCTTCTGACACTGACGAATTTTCAGATTTGACAGAAAAAGAAAAAGCGGATAAAGAGAAAAAACAAAAAGAAGAGAAGAAGGAAATCGAGAAAAAACCTTTTGATGTTCTCGAAAAAGAAACCAGAGAAAGCCAGCTGAAATCATTAGATGAATATTTCGGATTTATCAAAGACTTGGATAGAGACGATTGGTTTTCGGTTTATATCAATTCGATTGCTACACGATTTGACCCACATACTTCCTATTTCGCCCCAGACGACAAAGAGCGTTTTGACGTTAGCATGAGCGGAAAATTAGAAGGTATTGGAGCGCGTCTTCAAAAGAAAAATGATTTTACCGAAATTACAGAATTGATTTCTGGCGGTCCGGCTTGGAGAGGAAAACAATTAGAGCCTGGAGACGTAGTCTTGAAAGTGGGACAAGGTGACAAAGAGCCTGTAGATGTGGTAGGAATGAGAATTGATGATGTCGTTAAAAAAATCAAAGGACCAAAAGGAACTGAAGTTAGGCTTACGATAAAGAAAACAGACGGAACGATCAAAGTGATTTCTATCATTAGAGATGAAGTTGAGATTGAAGAAACGTATGCAAAATCAAGCGTTGTAGAAAAAGACGGAAAGAAATACGGAATTATCTATCTGCCAAAATTCTATATCGATTTTGAAAACGAAGATAGCCGCGATGCAGGAAAAGATATCGCCCTTGAAGTCGAAAGACTAAAACAAGCTGGAGTACAAGGAATTGTGATGGATGTCCGCGATAATGGTGGAGGTTCTTTAAAAACAGTTGTTGATATTGCAGGATTGTTTATCGATCAAGGACCGATTGTGCAAATCAAATCTGCAGGCAAGAAAAAAGAAATCCTATACGATAAAGATCCTAAAATTCAATGGGATGGTCCATTGGTAGTGATGGTAAATAGTTTCTCGGCTTCGGCTTCAGAAATATTAGCAGCAGCAATCCAAGATTACAAAAGAGGTGTAATCATAGGAAGCACGCAGACTTACGGTAAAGGAACGGTACAGAATGTTATCGATTTGAATCAGTTTGTACGCAGCAATTCTATGGGCGACTTAGGAGCTTTAAAAACTACGACGCAAAAATTCTATAGAATCAACGGAGGTTCAACCCAATTGAATGGTGTTTCAAGTGATGTTGCTTTGCCAGACCGTTATTCATATATCAAAATGGGCGAACGCGATATTGACAATGCGATGCCTTGGGATAAAATCGATGCGGCTGACTATAAAGTTTGGAACAAACAAAGCAATTTTGATCTAGCTGTAGAAAACAGTAAGAGAAGAATGGAACAAAGCGACCAATTCAAGTTGATTGAAGAAAACGCAAGATGGATCAAAGAAAGACAAGAAGAGAAAAATTTCAGTTTAAATATTGATAAATTCAAGCAAGAACAAGCCTCTCTTGAAGAAAAAGCTAAAAAATACAAAGCCATCACAGATTATAAAAACAGCTTGAAATTCACTTCATTGCCTTACGAAAATGAAATGATCAAGAATGATAATCTGCTAAAGGAAAAAAGAGATCGTTGGCACGAAAGCCTTTCCAAAGATGTTTATGTAGAAGAAGCGTTAAATGTTCTTGACGACTTGCAACCGAAAACAGCGATTAAAGGAACTGTAAATGTTAAAAAGAAAGATAAATTAGTGAAGTCGTAATTGGCTCAAGGATATTTTAATGAGTAGATCCACACAATCATTATCAAGAATAGCGCTCCAGAAGTTCAAAAAGAATTTCTGGGGCGTTTTCAGTTTTGGATTTATTCTACTGCTGATGCTCTTTTCGATATTTGCTTATGTCTTGGCGCCAGATAATTCCGAAAATGCGAATTGGGGTGACCTGACAATTCGCTCAAAAAAACCTGGCTTTGAAGTCAAGATGCTTTCCATTCCCCTAAAAGAAAAGATACAGTCTGGTTTTTGGGATTATTTTTTCGGACACGAACAAAAATTTTCAAAAGAACCAATTTCTAGCTTTATCATAGAAAAGGATAAGATTGTTTATACGCTCTATAGCGACGATCCAAAAGTTATCATACAAAAAGAAACAACTCTGAAAGATTTCCCAGGATATACTAATCTAGAAGACGTCTCAAAGGAATATATAAAAACTCAAAAATTTTATTTAGGAACCGACAAAGCCGGAAGGGATTACCTAAGCCGAATGCTTGTAGGATCAAGAGTTTCAATTTCTATTGGATTCGTAGCCGTATTCATCTCACTTGTTGTCGGCCTATTTTTTGGCGCCATTGGCGGTTATTATGGAGGAAAAGTAGACGCGTTTGTCATGTGGTTGGTCAATATTATATGGTCAATTCCCACATTGTTGCTTGTTATAGCAATCACTTTAAGTCTTGGGAAAGGCTTCTGGCAGGTTTTTGTCGCCGTTGGCCTTACGATGTGGGTAGAAGTAGCCAGGGTTGTGAGAGGCCAAATTATTTCTGTAAAAGAAATGCAATATGTTACTGCAGCAAAAGCATTAGGTTATAATAATTTGAGAATAATAGTACATCATATTCTTCCAAATATCATGGCGCCAGTCATTGTTATTTCTGCGGCTAATTTTGCTTCGGCGATCCTAGTAGAAAGTGGACTCAGCTTTTTAGGACTTGGCGCACAACCTCCTGTTCCAAGCTGGGGAGGAATGATAAAAGATTATTATGGCGATATCATTTTAGACAAGCCTTATTTAGCCATGGTTCCAGGAACCGCTATAATGTTACTTACATTAGCTTTTATGATGATGGGAAATGCACTTCGAGATGCGCTGGATGTTAAGAATTGATTACCATGTCTGCATTTTAACGTTTTTTTAATGTTATTTGGGTCTAGTGAAAAAAAATAATATATTTTTACTACACCTAAACTTAACAATATGAACCTGAAAAATAGTTGCCTTCCCCTAAAGGCTAGATTTTTTCGACTCCTGCTTTTTCTTTTTTTCTTTTTTTCTTATAATTCTATTAATGCCCAATGTGCCGGAGAAGATGCTTCTATAACGATTTGCAATATTCCAGATACGTCCACTCAAAGCATTAATCTTTTTAATCTTCTTGGCGGTACTCCTACAGCAGGTGGTACTTGGACTGATATTCAGCAATCAGGAGGGCTAAATACTTCGACAGGAATTCTTAACGTTTGGGGCGTTAATGAAAGTGACACCTATGTTTTTATATATACTGTAAACGACGCTTCTTGCGCTGATAATGTCGCTACAGTTACAGTGACTATCGGAGGCTATGCGGGAGTTGACAATCCAAATGCTTCTGCTTGTGATGATAACAGCAGCGTAAACTTATTTCAATTCTTAGGAAATTTTCCCAATCCGCAATTAAATGGCTTTTGGACCGATAACAGCGGAAGCGGTGCCTTAAGAAATCATCTTCTAGATGCAACGGTTTCCGGATTAGGAACTTTTTCTTTTACCTATACGATGCCAGCTATCGGATCTTGCCCTGCCGTTTCAGCAACGGTTGATGTAACGGTACATCCAGCTCCAGAGCCCGGTGAAACATCAGATTTGATTCTGTGTGATTCTGATGATATGTCTCCTTATACCAATCTCAATCTGCTAGACTATATTTTCGGACAAGATCCAGGTGGGAAATGGTCTGAATCAGGAACATCTGAATTATCAGGCCCGCAAGATACTTTTATCAATGTCCAAAATATCTATAATACCTTTGGCCCGGGAGAATACGGATTTACTTATACAGTTCAGCCTTCACATCCGGTCTGCAATCCTAAATCTTCAACGGTAAGAATAATCATAGAAGAGCAGCTAGATTTTACAGGCTCGACATTAGTAGTTGCATCAGATATTTGCGAAGATGAGATAGGAAGAGCAACTTTTGTGGCAACGCTAACTCAAGGGGCTGAAGACATACCTGACGGGAGTTACAATCTGCAGTACCAAATTACCGGTCCGATTCCTTCAGGAAATACGATATTGGTACGATTTATTGATGGTGTTGTGACATTTCCAATACCAGCTATCTCCTTTCCGCTTGTAGGCGCCTATACTGTCAGTATCGTAAATATCCATGAAACTACAGGTTATAATGCCTGTGACCATATCATAGGGGACATTTCAGATATTTTGAATGTATATCCATTGCCTAAAATTAATGCAGGCACTTTGACGATAGACAATGCCTGCGAAGATTCCGATGTTGAAGTACAGCTTTCTGGGAATACAAACTTAGCAGATGGAACTTATCGCATTACATATAACCTAAACGGAAGCAATTCGGCTACAGCACAGCAAGTCATCATGACCGTCGTTGGAGGAATAGGCACTTTTATTATTCCGTCTAACCTGCTTACAGTCCAAGGCAACACTACAATTATCATAACTCATATTATAAATCTTCAGACGCTTTGTGAAAATACAGCTTCTTTATCTCAAGGGTTTTTGATATTGCCAAAACCAGACGTTGCAAATGTCAGAGTTGTCATTAATGATGTTTGCGAAAATCAGCCTGTCATTGCTACTCTTTCTGGATTTGTAAACCTGTCCAGCGTCCAAATAACCTATTCTTTAAGCGGAGCCAATACGGCTACAGCAACTGCGGTATTTTCAGTGGTAAGCGGAACTGGAAGCTTTACCATACCAAGTAACTTGCTTTTGAATACGGGAACGACAACTTTTACAGTTTCTGAAATAATCAACACCGAAACCACATGTGGCGTTTCAAATCTGTCTATTACCGACAGCTTTGTCATCTACAAGCTTCCAGAAATTCCAACTACGAGCAATAGGGAATTCTGTATCAGTGAAAATGCTACAGTAGCAAACCTTGTTCCTAACGGACCACAGTATGCTTGGTATGCAGAAAACGGAACATCGCCATTGAGCAGTACGACTGTTTTGACATCAGGAAATTATTATGTTGCTGTAATTTCTTCTTTTGGATGTGTTTCCCAGAAAGCGCTGGCCGTAGTTACAATAAACGATATTCCAGCACCAACATTGGATGCGGGAGGAGAAAATTTCTGCGGATTGGATTCACCAGCACCGACTCTTTCTGATTTGGCCGCCAATGTAAACGGCTCAGGAACGATACTTTGGTTTGATGCGTTGCAGAACGGCAACCAGCTTCCAAATTCGCAAGCATTACAAGACGGAATGACTTATTATGGATTTGATTCCTCAACAGCTTCAGGTTGTGTTTCAGAAAATGCCTTGGCTGTCACAGTTTCATTATCAGATTGCGATGGAGAAGAATACGAATTGATGATTCCCGATGGTTTTTCGCCTAATGGAGACGGAACAAACGACACATTTAATATTCCGAATATCGAATTTTTGTTTCCAAATTTCACCTTAGAAATCTACAACCGCTACGGCAATGTCATGTATAAGGGAAATCGAGATACCCCCGATTGGGATGGAAGAAGTAGTCAGTCAGCAATAATTGATGGCGTTGCTCCAAATGGAGTCTATTTCTATATTGTTAATTTCAATAAGGATAATAAGCCTCCACAACAAGGACGACTTTATTTAAATCGATAATATACTCATCAATAATCTGAACCAGATGAAACAAATACTACTTCTTATATTTCTTATAAGCTTTTTAAATAAAGTAGCAGCACAGCAAGATCCGCAGTATACTCATTATATGTACAATATGAGCGTGGTGAATCCTGCGTATGCAACTGCAACGCCCGAAGTCCTAAATTTAGGAGGACTATACAGAACGCAGTGGGTCGGAGCAGTCGGAGCGCCAAAAACATTTACCTTTTTTGCCCATGCTCCCGCCAGCAAGAATGTCGAATTGGGTCTTTCCTTTATTTCTGACGATATTGGGGATGGAGCTAAAAAAGAAAACAACATTTTTGGCGATTTTGCTTATGTCCTGCAGTTGAATGACAAGCACAGACTTTCGCTTGGATTAAAAGGCGGAGTAACTATCTTCGAGACTAATTTTAATGGTTTTGTACTGGAAAGCGGCTCAAATAGCACAGATCCTGCCTTCGATCAAAATATCAATAGTGTTTTTCCAAACCTAGGCGCGGGAGCTTTTTATTTTACAGATAAATATTATATAGGCTTGTCTGCACCAAATCTTTTAGCAACCAAACATCTGGAAGAAAAACAGGGAATCAATAGGTTCGGTTCCGAAAATGTTCATGTTTTCTTTACGGGAGGCTATGTTTTTCAGATAAATCCTGACTTGAAATTAAAGCCGTCATTTATGGCAAAAGGCGTAAAAGGTGCTCCGGGAGTTGTTGATGTTTCAGCGAATGTCTTACTGTACGACAAATTCGAATTCGGACTTTCCTATCGACTGGATGATGCTGTCAGCGGCTTGTTTAATATCAACGTCACGCCAAGCCTTAGGGTCGGCTATGCTTACGATTACACCGTAACCAATTTAGGAGATTTCAATTCAGGAACCCATGAAGTGTTTTTGCTGTTTGATATCAACTTTATGAAAAAAGGCTATGACAAATCTCCAAGATTCTTCTAAAATGCAACGTATGAAAAGACTATTACTTATACTCGCCGTCATTCTCTGCATTCAGAATAGCAATGCACAGTCGCAAGATTTGAAACGAGCAAACGCTTATTTCGAAAGAACTTTCTATAGCGAGGCCATTCCGCTATATGAAGATATAATCAAAGACGAGCGCACTTATGATATTGTCAAGAATCTGGCAGACTCTTATTATTATACCAACGATCTCAAAAATGCCGAAAGATGGTATCGTTTTCTGCTTAAGAATCATGAAAAAATGATTGACGAAGAGTTTTATTTTAGATATGTCCATGCCTTAAAAGCGGTTCGAAATTATGATGAAGCAAACGCCCTTTCAAGAAGCAGGGATGTTGAGGTTGCAGAATTTGATAAGCAAGTTGCCGTTTTAGAAAATATTGCGGCATTAGGAAATCGATTTGAAATCAAAAACTTGGCAATTAATACACCATATTCTGATTTTGGAGCCATAAAAAGAGGAACAGACTTAATTTATGCTTCCCCTAAAAAGGACAGCAAAGTCTACAAATGGAATAACGAAAATTATCTGGATTTGTTTAGCATTCCGATTGAGAGTGTCAAAAAAGGCGATTCCATAGCGATTGATTTTTCCAGTTCAGTAAATACGAAAATGCACGAATCAAATGCTGTTTTTACAAAAGATGGCAAAAAGATGTATTTCACCAGAAATAACTTCAACAACGGAAAAAAAGGCAAGGACAAGAAAAAGGTTTCACACCTTCAGATTTTCAGTGCCGATTTTGAAAATGGCGAGTGGAAAAATATAAAAGCATTGCCTTTCAACAGTGATGATTTTTCTACAGAGCACCCTGCCTTGAGTCCCGATGAGAAGACACTTTATTTTGCTTCTGATATGCCCGGAAGCTTAGGCTCTTTCGATATTTTTTCTGTAGCTATTAACGAAGCAAGTTTTGGCACGCCGAAAAATCTCGGGCCAAATATAAACACGAAACACAAAGAACAGTTTCCGTTCGTTGCGAAAGACGGAAAACTTTACTTTTCATCTAACGGTCATTTGGGTTTTGGATCTTTAGATGTATTTGTAGCGGAAAGCAAAAATGGCGAATTTTCAAAAGCAGTAAATATTGGACTTCCAGTCAATTCTGGGTATGATGATTTTGCCTTTACCATTGACCCCGAAACAAAAGAAGGCTATTTTTCTTCAAATAGGCTAGAAGGAAAGGGCAATGACGATATTTACCAATTTAATGAAACCAAGCCATTGATAATAGAAGACTGCAAGCAGCTCATTTCCGGAATTATCACGGATGAAATTACAAAGCTTCCATTGACAGAAGCCTTAGTCATCATGCAGGATTCAAATAAAAAAGAAGTTGAAAGAAGAAGTACTGCTGCAGACGGAAAATTTGTCTTTGAAGCGGCTTGTGAAACCAGCTATACGATTCTAGCTTCTAAAGAAAAATACACCGATAATTTTAGAAGCCTAAAGCTATTAAAAGAGAGGAATAAAAATAATGATGCCTCAATGCCTTTAAAATCGTTAGCCGTTATCAAACAAGAACAAGAAGATGCAGTGCAACAGCAGAAAAAAGAGGAAGAAGCTAAAAAAGTAAAGGAAAAACAAATAGCTGAAACTGAAAAAAAGAAACGAGTTGAAAAGCTTTTAGCAGACGAAAAAGATGTGGTAAGAGACAAAGACAGATTGCTCATCAAAACAGAGCCTATCTATTTTGATTACGATTTATGGTATATCCGTAAAGAATCAAAACCGATTTTGAATAAGGTAATCGGCCTAATGAAAAAATATCCAGACATGGTGGTTGAAATTGGCTCTCATACAGATGTCCGGGGCAATAACAAATACAATCTCGATTTGTCCGATAAAAGAGCGGCGTCAACCAGAGAATATTTTATTGAACAAGGCATTCCTGCGAGCAGGATATCTTCTCGCGGTTATGGTGAAACCGTACAAATTGTAAAATGTGTACCAGAAGAATCGTGCAGTGAAGAACAACATGAGTTGAACCGCCGAAGTGAGTTTGTCATTAAAAATATATAGCTTAAAAAACCGCCAATTGGCGGTTTTTGTTTTTTAGGATCTTACCTTAATTAAGTTGCTTTCCTCGTTTTGAACTTTTAATTCAAGTTCCTGTATTTTGACTTCCTGTTTGCTAATCTTGATATTTTCTTCTTGAATTTCAATAGCTGTGAGTTTGCCTTTGGCTTTCTTTTTATTGAGTTTTGCTTTATTCTTTTCTAAGGATTTTTTTTCATCTGCTAGTCTTGATTTTGCTTTAGAAACACTTTTTTCTGCAGAAAGAATTTTGCTTTGTCTTTTTTCAAATGCTTTCTTCTCACTGTCCATTTCTTTTTGAGCCTTTTCGAGCTTGCGTTGCTCTTTTTTGAATTCTGCTGCTTTTTTCTCGACATCTTTAAGAGCTTTTTTTTCGGCTTTAGCTTTTTCTTCCAACAATTTCTGTGTTTGGACTGATTGTACGGAAGTGATGGATATGGAATCGTTCGCTAGCGTCGAAACTTCTTTGTTTTGTTGTGCGGATACTGCATTAATCCCTACGAAAAAAATTGAGGTTAAAATAATTTTGGCTTTCATAATTAATTGTAATTTAGTTATGGAATAATTTAATGTTAATAAAAATAATTATAACAAATAGCATTCCATTTTTTAAATTTTATAACATTTTATTAAAAATGAGTAAAAAAGCCATACTGTATCTTCTATTATCAATAGGTGTTATAATTACCTATTTCTTCAGTAAGAATGAATCTAAAGAAATAATAGAAAAAAAGCCTGCTGATGTTGCTGTTTCTGAAATTAAAAAAGATTCAATTTATGAGGATGTTCAAAATGCTGGTGAAAAATACCTTCCGACATCTACAACTCATCAGCTTGTTACTCATGAAAATTATGTCTTATCTTACAATGAAAAATATGAGCAGGCAGAATGGGTTTTTTATGAAGCCAAGGTTTCAGCGAGCAGAGGTGGTGATTTTAAAAGACCTTATTTTGTTAAAGATCCTAAAGTAAAAACGGGTTCTGCCGATTGGAAAAATTATAGAAAATCAGGTTATGATAAAGGACATCTCTGTCCGGCAGGCGATATGAAATTTTCCAAACAAGCTTTTGAAGATACTTTTTATACTTCGAATATATCTCCGCAGAAAAAAGATTTCAATGCAGGTGTATGGAATAGGTTGGAACAAAAGGTACGGTATTGGGCTGACAAATATGACGGTATTTATGTCGTAACGGGCGGTATCTTATCCGATGGACTAAAAACAATCGGAAATGAAAGTGTAGCCGTGCCCAATTATTTTTATAAAGTATTGTTGGATGTTGATAATGGCCATTACAGAATGATTGGCTTTTTAGTGCCACACGAAAACAGCCAGAAGCCGTTATACGAATTTGTAGTTCCCGTTGATGAAATTGAAAAAAAGACAGGCATTGATTTCTTTCCGATTTTGCCGGATTCTGTAGAAAACAAATTAGAAAAAAGCGGCGACTATAAAGCTTGGAGCTTTTAAGAGCTTACCATTCATTCACTTTGTTGGCATCCATCTTGATAAAGATGAACAACAGTATGCTGAAGGCAAAAAGACTCGAGCCTCCATACGAAAAGAAAGGAAGCGGTACCCCGATTGTTGGGAAGAGTCGGATAAGCATTGAGATATTTACAATAAAGTGGGCAAATAAGAATGTAGCGACACAATAGCCATAAACTCGGCTGAATTTGGTCTTTTGGTTTTCCGCTAGATAAATAATCCGAAGGAAAAGCGATATGAATAAGGCAATAACTACAATGGCTCCAACAAAGCCCCATTCTTCACCAACTGTCGTAAAAATGTAATCGGTATGCTGTTCAGGAACGAAGCCTCCTTTGGTCTGTGTGCCTTCGAGAAAGCCTTTTCCGAACCAACCGCCCGAACCAATCGCAATCATGGACTGATTCAAATTGTATCCTTCGTTTTTTAAATCGACATTCTCTCCAAATAATACATTAATCCTATCTTTCTGATGGGCTTCTAGGACATTGTCATAGACAAAGTCTACAGAATACGTAAATCCAGCGATTAGGACAAAAATCACGGCTGAAGCAATAGGATTTCGATTAATCCTTTTCGATAGCAAAAACTGAATCGAAATAATAGCAAATGCTATAATTAATACGAAATGTGGTTCAATAAGCAATGCCATAAAAAACAAGAGAATGGCAGAAAAGCCAGTCCATAAATACCAAGAAGGCAATCCTTCGCGATATAGAACAAAAATCAAGGCCACAAAAATCATTGCAGTTCCTGTATCATGTACTAGAATCAGCAACAATGGGACTCCCATGATTACAAAAGCCTTTAGTTGGTCATTGAAATTCTTTAAGTTGACTTGAACATCACTCAGATATTTTGCTAAAAGTAGCGCTGTTGAGGTTTTGACGAATTCCGAAGGTTGCAAAGTAAAACCACCAATGCTGTACCAATTGGTCTGCCCTTTGATGGTCTTTCCAAACACGAAGAGCCCTAGCAAGGATACCAAGCCGATAATATAAAAGACGAAGGCATACTTTTCATAAATTTTGGCATCAACCGTAAGCACTACTAAAACCAGTGGAATCGTGAGGCAGATAAAAAGAATCTGTTTTCCGTAAATCTGATCGATGTCAAAAATTGAGGTTTCTTCAAGAGGCAGAGAAGCAGAATAAATATTCAGCCAACCCATTATTACCAAAATGATAAATAGGAGAATTGTAATCCAGTCGATATTATTTGTTACGCTTTGGTTTTTCATAATATCATTGATTTATTTTGAATGGCTGTCCGCTTGTTACTTTCGCGTATTCGCTTTGTAGGCTTCCTTCTAACATTCTTTTTTCCAAATCTGTTCGGGTAATTTTGCCTCGAAGATATTTCTCGATCATCAAGCTGGCAATTGGTCCAGCCCAACGAGCTCCCCAATATCCATTTTCAATAAAAACGGCAATTGCTATTTTTGGATTGTCCTTTGGTGCAAAAGCAACAAAGATGGAGTGATCCTGCAATTGTGTTCGCACGCCATTAATTTTTGTAAAGTTTTCTGCCGTTCCAGTCTTGCCGCAAATATCGATTCCTTCGACTTTAAGCGAGCGTGCAGTTCCTTCGTTATATACTCCGAAAAGACCTTCAATTACAGGTTTAAAATACTGCTTGTCAACTGTAGTAACATGTTTCGTTGTATATTTTTTATCAATTGTATGACTTTTTATTTTTTTGATGATATGAGGCGTATAATAATAACCTTCATTTGCAACAGCCGCCATCATATTTGCTAATTGGATTGGCGTTGTCGAAACCTCACCTTGGCCGATTGAATTTGAAATAATAGTTGTGCTTCTCCAGCCACCATTCGGATACCATCTTGTATAATACCTTGAATCTGGAATGTGTCCTTTTCTTCCTGCCGGAAGATCGTAGCCCATAAAATTCCCTAATCCGAAACTTTTCAAGTGATTGCTCCAGGCATCAACTCCGTAGCCAGGCTTCGGATATTTATCAATCGTTCTCTTGAATACGTTGGCAAAATAGGTATTGCAAGAATGCGCAATTCCTGTATGAAGATTATTGTCTCCAGAATCGTGGCATTTCATAAAAGCACCGCGACCATACGAAAAACCATGACTGCAATGAAAAGTAGTGTTTTCGTCGATAACTTCTTCCTGAAGACCAATCAATCCTGTCATGATCTTAAAAGGCGAGCCAGGAGGATATTCAGCCAAAAGCCCTCTGTCAAACAAGGGCATTGCCAAGGTATCTTTACTTAGTTTGGTATAATTTTTAGAACGGTCTCTTCCTACCAAAATAGCAGGATCATAAGATGGAGCTGATACTAGTGCCAAGATTTCGCCAGTTTTTGGCTCCAGCGCAACAATACCGCCTCGTTTGTTGATCATCAAGGCTTCGCCATATTTCTGCAGTTCGATATCCAAAGAAAGCGTCACATCTTCACCTTGAATGGCAATCGTATCGTAAATGCCTTCTTTGTAAGAACCGATATCCCTGTTAAAACGGTCTTTTTGGATATACTTTACGCCTTTCGTTCCGCGAAGGAATTCTTCGTATACTTCTTCAACGCCTTGCTTTCCAATCAAATCACCGCTTTTGTAGTAAGGATTTTTCTTGATAATGGCATCGTTTACTTGTGCGATATACCCGAAAACATTGGCAGCGGCATTGACCTGATAGTCTCTAAGCGAACGTTTTTGGATATAAAATCCTTGATATTTCCTGATTTTTTCTTGAAAGCCAGCGTATTCTTTTTTGTTCAATTGAGGTAAGAATACAGAAGGAAGCCTCGGGCTATACACTGTCGCCTTTTCTATTTTGGTTCTATATTCTTCTTCTGTAATCTTTAAAAGCTTGCAAAATTCTGGAACATCGATTTCCTTAACGTCTTTTGGAATGACCATAACATCATACGATGGCTGGTTGGCAACCAAAAGCACGCCATTTCGGTCAAACATATAACCGCGTTCAGGATAATCGTATTTTATCTTGATGGCGTTATTGTCAGACTTTTTGATGAAAGAGTCGTCGATAATTTGAAGATAAAAAAGCCTGGCCACAATTAAAATTGCAGACACAATTATTAAAGAGGGAAGAAGAATTTTTCTCATCTTTTGGTGTTAGGCTTAAATATATAGATAATTACGATACAAAGTATGAGGGTGAAAATCGAGCTGAAAAGTGTTCTTAGCAAAATGTTGAATATAAAACTCAACTTGAATATTTCAAGTAAGAACAATATGATATGGTGCGTGAATACTGAAATCAAGAGGAATGAAAATCGTTCCGGAGTCAGCTTATCATTGATTTTTACGGTTTGGTATTCATAACTTACTCCAAAAGAAAATTTGAAAAAAGTTGGCCTTACGTAAGCCAAGATAACACAGGCCGTGGCATGTACGCCTCCAGAATCACAAAACATGTCCATTATAATTCCTAAAAGAAAGCTGGCTAAAAGCAGTCCGGATCTGTTACCATTTACAGGATAAAGAATGATAAACAAGATGTAAGGATACGGATTTACATAGCCCCAGAAATCGATTTCATTAAAAATCAATACCTGTGCGGCAAGCAAAAGTACAAATCGAGCGATATTTAATAATAAGGTGCTATTCATTTTCTGCTTCCGTTTTAGCCTCTAATTCTTCAATTTCTTTTCGCTCATAGTTTTCAAGGACATATACATGGCCAAGATTGGTCATGTCGTTGAATAATCTTACGTTCAATGTAAAATAGTTCGTTTCCTTGTCGGTGTAAATTTTGTCGATTACGCCGATATTTATATTTGGTGGAAAGGTCACAGATTCGTTTCCTGTAACAATCGTATCTCCTTTTCGAACATTTGCTAATCTAGGTACGTCAATCAACTGAACAAAGCCCGTGCTTTTTCCGTCCCAGCGTAAAGTACCAAAATGGTTGGATTTTTTTATTCGGGCATTGATTTCTGATTTGATATTCAGTATGCTGATTACGGTAGCGTAGTTCTTTGAAGTATGCTCAACAATTCCTATAATCCCAAGGCTATTAACAACGCCCATATCGGGTTTAATACCGGCTTTGCTTCCAGCATCTAATGTCAGGTAATTTTCTTTTACGTTATAGGAATTTTTGGTAACCTTTGCTTGGATGATATTGATTTTTCCATAACCTTTCAAGCTATCTCTGACTACAATTCCAGTTGAATCTTTTGCATTGAAAAGCATTTTTTTAAGAATAGCATTCTCTTTTGCAAGTTGTTCGTTCTGGGTTTTTAAATTCAGATATTCTTGAACGTTATGAATTCTTTCATAGACACCGCCACTAATAAAATTGGCAGAGGTCACAGCTTTGCTTCGGTGGTAGGAGTGGGACTGTATCGTAAGCACTAACGAAATGCCCAAAAGCAGCAAAAACAGCAACTTGTTGCTGTTTTTAAATATAAAATTAAATATTTGCTGCATGAACTATGCTGTTATTTTATTAATATGCTTCTGAATTTTGGTATGTTTTTAAGTGCCATTCCCGTTCCTCGAACTACAGCTCTCAAAGGATCTTCGGCAATATAAACCGGCAGGTCAGTTTTTTGTGAAATTCGTTTGTCTAATCCTCTCAACATTGAACCTCCTCCGGCTAAATAAATCCCTGTGTTGTAAATATCGGCTGCTAATTCTGGAGGGGTTTGAGATAAAGTTTCCATTACAGCATCTTCAATTCTTTGGATGGACTTGTCTAAGGCTTTTGCTATTTCTCTGAAAGAAACCTCGACTTGTTTTGGTTTTCCGGTCAACAAATCTCGACCTTGAACCGACATGTCGTCTGGCGGACTTTCTAAGTCTTCGATAGCGGCGCCGATTTCGATTTTTATTTTTTCAGCAGTACTTTCTCCAACGAAAAGGTTATGCTGTGTTCTCATATAATAAACGATGTCATTCGTGAAAACATCACCTGCAATTTTGACTGATTTATCGCAGACAATTCCTCCAAGAGCAATAACTGCAATTTCGGTAGTTCCACCACCGATATCTACAATCATGTTTCCTTTTGGTTGCATGATGTCAACTCCAATACCGATAGCAGCAGCCATTGGTTCATGGATCAAATAGACTTCTTTTCCGTTAACGCGTTCTGCTGATTCTTTTACCGCTCTCATCTCCACTTCTGTAATTCCAGACGGAATACAGATGACCATTCTCAAAGCAGGCGTAAACAATCTTTTCTTTAAAGCAGGAATGCTTTTTATAAACATGCTGATCATCTTTTCGGATGCGTCAAAATCAGCAATTACCCCATCTTTCAGTGGCCTTATCGTCTTTATGTTTTCATGGGTTTTACCTTGCATCATGCTCGCTTCCTTACCAACAGCAATGATCTTGCCGGATACTCTGTCGCGAGCTACAATTGATGGACTGTCAATCACAACTTTGTCGTTGTGAATAATCAGGGTGTTAGCGGTACCAAGGTCTATCGCAATATCCTCAGTCATGAAATCAAAAAATCCCATAAGTAGTTTTAGGGTTTAAAAATGTTTATAAAATTTTAACATGCAAAGTTACGTAAATTAATGTTTGAAATGACGAGTTCCTGTAAATACCATTGCAACTTTATTTTCGTTGCAGTAATTGATACTCAATTCATCTTTTATTGAGCCTCCTGGCTGAATTACGGCAGTAATTCCGGCATGATGAGCGATTTCCACACAATCTGGGAATGGGAAAAAAGCATCACTTGCCATTACGGCACCTTTCAAATCAAAATTAAAACTGTTCGCTTTTTCTATAGCTTGTTTTAAAGCATCTACGCGAGACGTCTGTCCGGTTCCTGATGCGATAAGCTGTCTGTTTTTTGCAAATACAATTGTATTCGACTTTGTGTTCTTGCAGATTTTTGATGCAAATAACAAATCTTCAATTTCCTCTGAAGATGGGGGAGTTGTAGTAACGGTCTTTAAGTGTTCTTTATTGTCCGTCACATTGTTTTTATCTTGAACCAATAATCCATTCAAGCAAGTACGAACTTGTCTTTGAGGTAACTCCACTTCATTTTGTACTAAAATAATCCTGTTTTTCTTTTCAGAAAGTATTTCGATAGCAGACTCGTCGTAGCTTGGAGCGATTACAACCTCGCAGAAAAGCTGGTTGATTTCTCTTGCCGTGTCTGCATCAATTTTTCCGTTAGCAATTAAAACACCTCCAAAAGCAGAAGTCGGGTCACCAGCCAAAGCATCTAGATATGCCTCTCTCATGGTGCTTCTTGTAGCCAGTCCGCAAGCATTATTGTGCTTTAAGATAGCAAAGGTAGGTTCATTGTTTTTGAATTCTAATATCAAGTTAACTGCTGCATCGACATCTAAAAGATTGTTATATGATAATTCTTTTCCGTGAAGTTTTTTGAACATAGCGTCAAAATCTCCAAAGAAGAATCCTTTTTGGTGTGGGTTTTCACCATAACGTAAAACCTGTCCGTTTGGCACGCTTTCTTTGTAAAAAGTATCGTCGGTATTGAAATAATTAAAAATAGCTGTGTCATAATGAGACGAAACATGGAAGGCTTTGGTTGCAAAAAGCTTTCGGTCTTCTAATGTCAATTCGCCATTTTGTTTTGTAATCAATTCTAAGAAATCGGCATATTGATCTACAGAAGCCACAATCACCGTGTCTTTGAAATTTTTTGCAGCAGCACGGATCAAAGAAATACCGCCAATATCGATTTTTTCGATAATATCAGCTTCTGATGCTCCTGAAGCAACTGTTTTTTCAAACGGATACAAGTCAACAATTACCAAATCAATCTGTGGAATTTCGAATTCTACCATTTGCTGAACATCGCCTTCGTGATCTTGACGGTTTAAGATGCCGCCGAAAATTTTTGGATGCAAAGTTTTTACTCTTCCTCCAAGGATTGACGGATAGGAAGTTACGTCTTCAACAGGAACTACAGGAATTCCTAAAGCCTTGATGAAATCTTCTGTTCCTCCAGTAGAATAAAAAGTTACGTTTTGCTCGTGTAATTTTCTCACGATTGGCTCCAATCCGTCTTTTGAAAAGACTGAAATCAAGGCCGATTTGATAGTTTTTGAAGTACTCATTGTGTAGTTGTGTTTAAAGGTGCAAAAGTAGTTATTGTAACTTTAACTGTAAAACAATAAAGCCATGTTTTTTAGGTTTTTTTCAAGATTTATTTAGAGCGTGAGTTTAGGCATTTTTAGCTGCTGATTTTGCTGTCAAATAAGATTGTAGCAAAATATTTTGCAAGAGATAAGCTTAGTTTTTTGAAGTTTTCTTCTTTCTAAATAAATCTGGAAGTTTTTTAGGAAATTGTATTAAAATTACTGAATTTTACGGGAACACAAATTCTGCTCTATGGTTGTTTATTTGCGCTTGCTGCGAGAAAGTTTTGGCTTTGCCTTGAATGCCTTGCGTAATAATAAATTACGTACCATTCTTTCGCTTCTTGGCGTAACCATTGGAATTTTCTCCATTATTGCTGTGTTGACAGCCGTTGATTCTTTGGATAGGAAGATTAAGAGCGATATGAGTACGCTTGATAAAAATACAATGTACCTGAAACGTTTTTCTTTTGGGCCTTCAGAAGTGCCGCGTTGGAAAAGAGAGCAATATCCTGATGTTACTTACGATGAATTCCAATACCTGAAAAATTCAGTAAATGGAATGGATAAGTCTACGTATCAGTTATTTACCAAACGCGAGATTATCAAATACGAAACAAAGGTTGTCAGCGATGTCAATGTCGTGCCTGCTACTTATGAATTTGTTGAAATACAGCCTCAAAAAATTAAAGAAGGACGTTTTTTTAATGAATCGGAGTCAAATTCAGGAACTACGGTTGTCATTATAGGATATGAAATTGCCAACAGTTTGTTTGGAAATACGGATCCGATTGGCAAGAAACTCAGGTTGTACGGACAACGCTTCACGGTTATTGGAGTTTTAGAAAAACAAGGCCAGGGAATGTTTGGTGAAAGCAATGATACTTCGGCATTTATTCCGGTCAATTTCTTGAGAAATAAGTTTGGAGACCATAATGATTCCATGACGCCAATTATCGTCATCAAGCCAGATGCGGGAATTGATATTGATGCATTTAAAGGTGAAATCATTCAGAAATTACGCAACAAGCGAGGCTTGAAAGTTGGGCAGGACGATAACTTTTTTATAGACGTTTTATCTGGATTTACAGATTTGATTGACGGAATTGTGGGAACTATGAATATGATAGGTTGGCTTATCAGTGGATTCTCGCTTTTAGTAGGAGGTTTTGGAGTAGCCAACATTATGTTTGTGTCTGTAAAAGAACGTACTAATTTGATCGGAATCCAAAAATCACTTGGAGCTAAAAATAGATTTATTTTGTTGCAATTTTTATTTGAAGCAATAATCTTATGCCTTATCGGCGGCTTGATTGGGTTACTTCTGGTATGGGGAATTGCGGCAATTCTAACTAGTATACTCGAATTTGAATTTGTTTTAGGTCTTGGGAATATTGTGTTAGGCACGAGCTTAGCCGCTTTTATCGGACTCATATCAGGAATTCTGCCGGCTATTTCTGCTTCTCGATTGGATCCTGTTGAAGCGATTCGAACAGGAATGTAAGAATGAAATATTTTGATATAAAAAAAATCCCGATAAGCATCGGGATTTTTTATTTTTTATCGGATAGGATTGTTTAAGATCAGATCCAGATATAAATTAATTTTGTTTTTTAATTCTTTCCTTGGAGTGATAAAATCCAAGAATCCATGTTCTAAGACGAACTCTGCGGTTTGGAAACCTTCTGGTAAGTCTTTCCCAGTAGTGTCTTTAACAACGCGAGGTCCTGCAAATCCAATTAATGCTCCTGGTTCAGAAATATTCACGTCGCCTAACATAGCGTATGAAGCCGTTGTTCCACCTGTCGTTGGATCGGTACATAAGGAGATATATGGAATTTTAGCTTCAGCCAATTGTGCTAATTTAGCCGAAGTTTTTGCCAACTGCATTAATGAATAAGCAGCTTCCATCATCCTTGCTCCTCCTGATTTTGAAATCATGACGAAAGGAATGTTATTTTTGATAGAATGGTCGATTCCTCTTGCGATTTTTTCTCCAACAACAGCACCCATAGAACCTCCAATGAAGGCAAAATCCATACAGCATACTACCAAATCTTTTCCTTTTGATTTTCCTACAGCTGTCCTTACCGCATCTTTTAATTTGGTCTTGTCCATTGCGTCTTTTAATCGATCAGAATATTTTTTAGTATCCACGAAGTGAAGCGGATCTTTTGAAGTCATCTTGGCATCCAATTCCTTGAATTCGTTATTGTCGAACAAGATTTCAAAGTATTCCTTACTTCCAATTCTAACGTGAAAACCATCTTCTGGGCTCACATATAAATTTCTTGCTAGCTCATCTGCATCAACGATTTTTCCTGTCGGAGACTTATACCAAAGTCCTTTTGGAACATCTTTTTTGTCTTCTGTAGCGGTTGTGATTCCTTTTTCTGTTCTTTTAAACCAAGCCATAATATTTTTTAATTATGAATTATAAATTATGAATTAGGCGGTAACGCAATTCGTAATTTGCAATTTTGAATTTATAATGTATTTACGTTGTTCAGGTCTTTGAAAGCCTGCTCTAATCTTGTGTTGAAAGTAACCTCTCCTTCACGCATCCATTTTCTTGGATCATAGTATTTTTTGTTTGGCGCTTCAGGGCCTTCTGGGTTTCCAATCTGTGTTTTAAGGTAATCGATGTTTTTAACGATATAATCTCTGATTCCTTCTGTGAAAGCAAATTGCAAGTCGGTATCGATATTCATTTTAATGACTCCGTATCCGATTGCTTCTCTGATTTCTTCTAACGTCGATCCAGAACCTCCGTGGAAAACGAAATCAACAGGATTGTGTCCGGTATTGAATTTGTTTTGTACAAAGTCTTGGGAATTTTTAAGGATTTTCGGCGTAAGCTTAACGTTTCCTGGCTTGTATACGCCGTGTACGTTTCCGAAAGCCGCAGCAATTGTAAAACGCGGGCTGATTTTTAGAAGTTCTTCATACGCAAAAGCGACTTCTTCCGGCTGTGTGTATAATTTTGAGCTGTCAACATCAGAATTGTCTACCCCATCTTCTTCTCCGCCTGTAATTCCAAGCTCGATTTCGAGAGTCATTCCAATTTTGCTCATTCTTTTTAAGTATTCTTTACAGATCTCGATGTTTTCTTCGATCGGCTCTTCCGATAAATCGATCATGTGCGAGCTGAAAAGAGATTTTCCAGTTTCTGCGAAATGTTTTTCAGAAGCATCTAGAAGCCCGTCAATCCAAGGCAATAATTTTTTTGCACAATGGTCAGTATGAAGGATAACAGTCGCTCCATAGGCTTCTGCTAAAGTATGTATGTGTTTTGCGCCAGCGATAGCTCCTGCAATTGCCGCTTTCTCATTTTCGTTAGACAAACCTTTTCCAGCGTTATAGATAGCACCACCGTTTGAGAACTGAATGATAACTGGAGCTTTTAATTTTGCCGCCGTTTCTAGAACGCCATTGATTGTGCTTGACCCGGTTACGTTTACTGCTGGCAATGCAAATCCTTTTTCTTTTGCATAGTTAAAAATCTCTTGAACTTGATCGCCCGTTGCAACGCCTGGTTTTATATTATGAGCCATTGTGTTTTTTGTTTATAGTTAAAGACTACAAAAATAATAATTTCTGAAATTAGAATGGGTAATTAATTCCAATATTTAATACAGAGTGTCCTAAATTGTAATCTTTGAACCATCGATCTCCGACTTCTTTAGCAGGATCATAGGTCTTAAAGCCTATGTCCAGACGAATCACGAAGAAGTTAAAATCATATCGGAATCCAAATCCAGAACCTACCGCAATATTTTCTAGAGAGCGTATTCCCGTAAAGGTTGATTTAGGGTCTTTGACATTATCTAGGACGTTCCAGATGTTGCCTACATCTCCAAAAATGGCACCGTTTAATTTGCCCAGCATCTTAAATCGGAGTTCGACGCTGTATAAAAGTTTTAAGTTGGCTTCGTTAAAATCATTGATGCTACCGCTGCTTCCTGGACCTAATCCGTAGGATTGCCAAGCTCTATTGTCGTTAGAACCACCTGCAAAATAGCTTCGCGAAAAAGGAATGTTATCTGAATTACCATAAGGTATGGCGATACCCATAAAAGCTCTCATGGCCAAGACTCTGTTACTTGATAAATCCCAATGTTTTATAAAATCGAGTTCTCCTTTAATGTATTGGGAATATTCAATTTCGAGGATAGTTTTGTTACCAAGTGAGTTTTTTGGCTGATTTGCTAGATCCGAAAGCAGTCCCAAAAAGTTACCAGCAGATTCGATTTTCGTCTTGAAAATCCAAAAATTATTATCTAGAAGATCCGTTTTCGTGTTTTTTGTAAAAGTATAGCTGGAAGCAAAAATCAGGTTGTTTTCTGTCAGCCTTTCTTTTCTTTCAGAAATACTTTCAATAACTCTTAAATCTTCTGGTGTTGTTGTAATTGTAGGATTAGGGCCGATTACATCTTGGAGGAAGCCATTTGTTCCCGACTCAATAATTAAGTTTCCGTTGCTGAAATAGTCAGGGTCAACCTGGCCTGAATAATCATTTGCCAATTGATTTAACCTTCCATACGACGAACGGTATACATTGAAATAATTCGCCTTGTTGATGTTTTTTACATATTGGATATTGAACAAGTCAAAACGTGAAGTCGTATTTCTTTTCGGAGTCCAGGTGTAATACATAGAGGCGGTCAGATTTTCTTTGTCCAGACCGATATTCTGCTGTTTTGCAAATCCGACACTGAAAATCGTGTTCGGAATCATATTCTTAGCAATGATTTTGTCGGTATTGAATGGCGAAAAAAAGCGAGGCACATTCAGCTTTATATCAGCACCGTATTCTGATAAATTGAAAAATACGTTATTGGGATTGGCGATTCCCAAATCTGTTGAAGAACCAATATTTCCCCTAAGAGAAAGTTCCAAGGTTTCGGCACCGCGGAAAAGATTTCGAAAGGTTCCCGTCATGCTTCCCGAAATACCAAAATTTTGGATGTTAGAGTGGGTGACATCCGCAGAAGCGCCAAAACTAAATTTCTTTCTCGGAGTCAAGTAGATGTTGGCAATCAAGGATGACTCGTTGACGTCTGTAGAATCTTCCACAAACTGGATATTTGGATAGTTGAAAACACGAAGGTTGTTCAAAGATCTTGATGTTGCAGTTCTTCTGAAATCAGCATAATTGCTTCCTTTGGAAATAAAAATAGCATCAGTCAGCGCTTTTGGACGGTAACGAAGTTTGTCTTTGCTGTAAATGTTGAAATTATTATAGGTAGCGCTATCTGCTACTTTCACCTTGTTGTTGCTTGAAGGGCTATCGGTAAAGATATTTACTTCGCTTATCTTATAGAGCTTGAAAGGTTTTACAACTGTCGTATCTCCAACTCTGACGCTTCTGTCTGTTATCTTTAAATTGACATTCGTCTTATGGTTAGTATCAATCGAATCGCAGATAAAATTAATATTTGTCGGCTGAAAATAATAGGCCCCGTTATTTCTGAAGTTGGTTGTAATTCGTTCACGTTCTGCCTCAAAATTTACAGATCGGAATTGTTCCCCTGAAATGATTAAAGATTTGTTTTTATTTTTTTCATACAAAGAATCCAATGCTGGTGTTGCAATCTGTCTTGATAACGAGTCGATGATATAAGGCTTTCCTGTAATTACGGTATATTGTATCTGTCCTTTCTTATTAGGAAGCGTATCTATCTTATATGAAGTTTTTACGTTAAAAAATCCATTGTTGAAATAATAGGCACGTAACCTTGCCGTCGATTTTTTTGCCCTTGCTTCGTCAATGATAACAGGAGGCTCTCCGGTTCTTTTAAGAAAATTATGGATACCCGAGTAGAAAAAAGATTTTCCCAGACGTTCTACCTGCTTTTTAGAAAGTAATTTAGACAGCCTTTCGTATTTTTTTGGATTGGCCGCCATTTTTGCCTTGAAAGAAGAATCTGGATTTTGCTTTGCAAGATTATATAAATTCAATCGCAAATTATATCCCAAAATCGTACTATTGGGCTTTTGATACAGAAGATTGCCGATGGCCTCATCTTTTGTTATCTCATCGTTTACGATGATTTCATTCTTTTTTAAAAGCCTTTTTCCTTCTGGAACTCTTTTTACAGTGTTGCAGGCAGTCAATATAATTCCTATTAGAAATAATAGTGATATTTTTGTACTTATCTTTTTCAAGTGTCGCGGCATATTTAATTCAAAAATACATTTTTTATGGTTAGTAAAAACCAAATAAAACTAATAACGAGCTTACAGCAAAAAAAATTCAGGAAGGAACATAAATTATTTTTTGCCGAAGGGAAAAAAGTGATTCAAGAATTGATCCATTCTAATTTTTCTCTGGAATATTTGTTTTCTACTGCTGCTGTTTTCCCTGGAATTGACCCTAAAAAGATACTCACTATTTCGGAAACTGAGTTAAAAAAAATAAGCGCGCTGACCACTCCGAATGATTGCCTTGCCGTTTTCAAGCAACCGGAATCCAAAAGTATAAATCCATCCGGATTGATTGTAGCTTTGGATGACATCCGCGATCCTGGGAATTTAGGGACGATAATACGATTATGTGATTGGTTTGGCATTACAGAATTGGTTTGTTCGGAAGAGACGGCAGATATTTATAATCCTAAAGTGGTTCAAGCTACCATGGGTTCTATCGCACGAGTAAATGTGAATTATGTAAACCTTGAAAAATTCATAAACGAAACCCAGCTGCCTGTTTTTGGTACTTTTATGGACGGTGAGAATATTTATAAATCCACACTTCCAAAAGAAGGAATCATTATCATGGGCAATGAAGCCAACGGAATTTCACCTGAGATTGAGAAAGTAGTTAAAAATAGACTTACGATTCCAAGATTTGGCGATTTACAGCAGACAGAAAGCTTGAATGTGGCTACAGCAACCGCAATTATCTTAAGCGAATTTAAAAGAAATTAAACTTTATTGGAAAGTAAAATTCACGAAAACGCCTCTCGTTCTCATCGCTTCGATGTTGCTTGTCCAAGGGCTGTTCGGGTCGTTGTCACGGATTAACTCGTCATTTAGCCCGAAAACGCCTCTAATAGAAGGAGAAAACTTGAAGTACTCTAAGTATAAGTCCACACCAAATCCTAATTCGTAGTTATTTGTCCATTGCTTCATTCGGAATCGGTTGTTCACGTTATCTTCTTTAGATTTCGAATTACTTCCTAAGTTTAGAGAAGTTGAAACACCGCCAACTAAGAAAGGACGGACATTTCCTGTTCGTAAAGCAGAAAATTTTACCAGCAAGGGGAAATGGATATACGTTGATTTTACTTGTCTCAAGGCATCGCTTTCATTGGCAAAGCCAGGGAAAAGCAAATCCCTCTGAGTATAATATAGTCCTGGTTCAAATCGTAGGTCGATATGTTCATGCAGTCTTAAGTTTCCAATAAGCCCTACATTGAAACCGGTAGTTCCTTTTACTTGGATGTCTTTTCCAGGCTCTTTATAGTCAAATTTGAAATCATAAGCGTTAAATCCAAGGAAATATCCCCAGTGGACGCGCTGCTTATCCCAGTTTTCCAAATTGATGATCGGATCCTTGCTGAATAGGTTGGTGCCGAACTGCGCTTGGCTATTCAGTGATAGGGATAGAAGAAGAATGGCAAATATTTTTTTCATACTTATTTCTTAGATGCAGAATAAATTGTTGCGACTCCAAAAGTTTGTGGCTGATCTGCAACTTCTATAAACCCAATTTTTCTCAAAATATTGTTCAAGGCTTCTCCATAAGGAAAAACTGAGGCTGATTCTGATAGATAGCCATAGGCGGCATTGTCTTTAGAGAATAGCTTTCCTATTAATGGGAGAATATTTTTTGTGTAGAAATTATATAACTGCTTGTAAGGTGATTTTGTCGGATTTGAAGTTTCTAAAATAACAAAAACTCCGTCTGGTTTCAAGACACGCAGGATTTCTGAAAGTCCTTTTTCGAGATGCTCAAAATTTCGAACTCCGAAAGCAACGGTGATAGCATCGAAGGAATTGTCTTCAAAAGGCATGTTTTCTGAATCTGCCTGAATCATTTCGATTTTGTCAGAAAGGTTTTTTGCTGCGATTTTTTTTCTCCCTACCTCCAGCATTCCGGCCGAAATATCAAGGCCGATAATTTTTGCAGCATTGGTCTGAGAAAGTAAAATGGCCAAGTCTCCAGTTCCTGTGGCAATATCTAGAATTGTATCTGGCTTTTTTGTAGCTACGATTTTCAATACTTTTTTACGCCATTTGATATCAATACCAAAAGAGATGACGCGGTTCAATCCATCATATTTTCCAGAAATCGTGTCGAACATTTGTTCAACCTGTTCTTTTTTTCCTAACGACGAATCTTTATAGGGAGTGATATTCTCTGACATTTTCAATAGTTTGCGCAAAGATAAACTATTCTTATGCGATTACAAAAACATCGTTCGATATGCGTTTAGGGTATTGCAAAATCAAATGAACAAAAGGTCACTAAATTAGGTTAGATAAAAATTTACCAGAATTAGGCGATTGTGCCGCATTTATATATTATGCAATTTTACACCATGTTAAACAATTAAATTCAATAGCATGTTTTCAAGACTATTAATAGCGGAACTGAAATGGATACTACTGGCACTAGCTATCTCATTTTTTCTTGTGAACAGTATCAACGGCGGAGTTTTTAGGAATGACGCTGAAATTGGGGTGCCACAAACGTTCTTAGGGTTAAATTTGTTTTTGGAAATTTTAGTTTTTTTCGTTTTTAGTACCTTTGTGGTATTTGGTATTAAAGGCTTTTTTGAGATGTATTCTCGAAAATTTGCCAATGTCATTATCTTCATCTCTGGAGTTTTGATGGCGGCACTAATATTTATTTTAAGTTATCAGATACTGTCTATAGAATAAGCTATTATCTAGAGAACCTATTGAAAGTTTAACTAGACATCCTGAAATTTTTTTCAGGATGTTTTTTTTGCTATTTTCTGGCGTAAGTCTGGTAGCTGAAATCAACTAAATGTTTTTCATCGGTAGGATGATATTCTTCCGAAATCAGTTCCCATTCATTTCTGTCTATTTCTGGGAAAAAAGCATCGGCCTCAAAAGATTCGTGGACTCTCGTAAGTTCGATAATATCTGTGAAAGGCATTCCCAAGTTGTAAATCTCGCCGCCTCCAATGATAAACACATCTTCCTCTTTAGGGCAGGCTTCGATGGCGTTTTCCATACTGTCGACCACAATGCATCCGGCAGGATTGTATCCTTTTTGACGGGTTATGATGACATGTGTACGGTTGGGTAATGGTTTCGGGAAGCTTTCAAACGTTTTTCTTCCCATGATGATATAATGTCCTGAAGTAATTTCTTTAAATCTTTTAAAATCGTCTGGCAAATGCCAAAGTAGGTTGTTGTCTTTGCCTAAAGCATTATTTTCTGCAGCAGCAGCAATTATAGTAATCATTAGGATTGCGTATTTTAAGATTGGGTATTATTGTCCACTTTAGACTGCAATTGCTGTATTTTTCGTTCTTGTTTGGCGACAAGCTTGTCAATTTGGGCTCTTTCCCAGTTTTTATTCATGAAGCTGTCGGTAATAAACACGCGGATAAAGTGAAGAATAAAAATAAATGCCCAAATGAGTATGGCCCATACATCCCAATTCGAGCCAGGATAGATATCAAGGTCTAAAACTCTGTGAATGATGACGAAAAAAATGCTTCCGACAAAAAATAAGACAAAGTGAAAATACAAGCGCTTTTTCTGCTTCATCCTGCCGCGGGCATATTCGTAGAGTTCATGTTGGTTATTTTCCATACAATAGAAATTTGATTTTAAAGATAGGATTTATTTTTAAAATTAAAAAATAGGGTGTGGAAAGAATGTTTTATTATTCAAAGCTGAGCGCAATCGGAAGGGCGAAGGAAACTCTAGCAAACATTCCTCTAACTTTTCCTGGTTTCCAATCTTTATACGCTTTTACAACACGAATTCCTTCACGGTCTAATTTTTCGTCTAGACTTTTCACTACCTTTATGTCGGCAACGGAACCGTCTTTTTCAATGACAAAACTTAGCATTATCTTGCCTTTAAGCGTACCGTTTATTCTTCCGGGATTATAATTTTTAGAGACAAACTTATAGAAATCTTGTATTCCTTTATAAGGTTGGGGAGTTTCTATGATTTTTGTGTACGGATATTTTTTATGGTCTGCGTCGGTAGTTTCGCCCGAAACAAAATTTCCTTCTTCATAAATTTCTACAAATGAAATTTTAGCATCTGGGTTACTGCCTTTCCATTCGCCTTCTTTCAGGCCGTTTTTTATTGCGCCGCTAAATTTTGCTCCGTAAGATTCGTCTTCATAAGTTCCATTTCCATCTTTGACGGTCTGTTTTCCCTTAGCATCATAAAATTGGTTGATTCTTAAATTGCCGACTGATTTTTCGGTTTCAAAATATTCGCCATCCATTTCCAATTTTCCGTTTTCATGCCAAGTTTTGTGAGGGCCGGTTGGAGTTGATTTATTATAGCTTCCTTCGCTTTTCTTGTTGCCGTTTTCATAATAGGTGGTGAATTTGCCTATTTTGTTGAAACCAAGACTATCGACAGTTTTTCCTTCGCCGTATAATTTTCCTGAGCGGTAATAATTTTTTACATCGTAGGTTTCGCTCGGGATATTGTAATTTTTTACGATTTTAAAATATTTATAATCTTCTTTGTCCGTTGAACGCTCCAAAGAATCTAAAAAAATCTTTTTATCGCTTCCGTTTTGGGCCAATAGAAAAACAGGCATCATTAAAAATAATGCTGAAAGTAGAGTCGATTTCATGAAAAAATAGGAATTAATTTTAAACAGCAACTGCGCCTTTGATGTGTGGGTGCGGTTCATAACCTTCCAAAGTAAAATCTTCAAATTTAAAGTCGAAAATATTTTTGACTTCCGGATTTAGAATCATTTTTGGAAGCGGTTTCGGGTCGCGGGAAAGCTGTAACTCTAATTGTTCGATATGATTGTTGTAAATGTGCGCATCACCAAAAGTATGGATGAAGTCTCCTGGTTTCAAATCACATACTTGTGCAATCATCAAGGTCAACAGTGCGTAAGAAGCAATGTTGAACGGAACGCCCAAAAAGATATCAGCGCTTCTTTGGTATAATTGGCAGGATAATTTTCCGTCGGCTACATAAAATTGGAAAAAAGCATGGCATGGCGGAAGCGCAACTTTTCCGTTGGCTACATTTTCTGCGAAAGATTTTGAAGTATCAGGCAAAACAGAAGGGTTCCATGCTGAAACTAGCATTCTCCTGCTATTCGGATTTGTTTTTAGTATTTCGATCAACTCAGTAATTTGGTCGATTTCTTCGCTGTTCCAGTTTCGCCATTGGTGTCCATAAACAGGTCCTAGCTCTCCATCTTCGTTTGCCCAATCATCCCAGATTTTTACTCCGTTTTCTTTTAGGTAAGCAATATTGGTTTCGCCTTTTAAAAACCACAATAATTCGTGGACAATAGACTTGAGATGTAATTTTTTGGTAGTAACCATAGGAAAGCCTTCGGCCAAATCAAAACGCATCTGATAGCCAAAAACACTTTTTGTACCGGTTCCGGTTCTGTCTCCTTTTTGCGTTCCTGTTTCAAGAACGTGTTTTACTAGGTCTAAATATTGTTGCATCTTTTCTGACTTTAGGCTTGAGTTTTACTGGGTTCTTTGCGAAATTATTTAAGATTCTCTTTTGCTAATTTCGTCTCGAATTTTCGCGGCTTTTTCATAATCTTCATTTTGGACGGCTGTTTCTAGCTGTTCATGAAGTTCTGATAAGCTGAATTTGGTGTATGCTTCTCCCGCTTCGTTTGATTCTTCCATTCCAAAGGTTTCGGGGTTTGAAAGCACATCGTCTAATTCTTGGCTTTGGTTTTCGGTTTCTTGCGGATTCGTTTTCAAGAAAATTCCAGCTTTGTCCAAAATGTTCTTGTAAGTGAAAATCGGAGCGCTGAAACGCAGTGCCAAAGCTATGGCGTCTGAAGTTCGGGCATCAATGATTTCCTCAATTTTATCTCTTTCACAAATAATACTGGAATAAAAAACGCCGTCGACAAGCTTGTGGATGATTACCTGCTTGACGACAATATCAAATCTTTCAGCGAAATTTTTGAATAAGTCATGAGTCAGCGGCCTTGGCGGTTTTATTTCTTTTTCTAAGGCAATAGCAATTGATTGAGCCTCAAAAGCACCAATAACAATCGGTAGTTTTCGCTCTCCGTCCACTTCATTTAAAATCAGCGCATAGGCGCCATTCTGTGTTTGGCTGTATGAAATTCCTTTTATGGTTAGTTTTACTAAACTCATTATTAAGGTCTATGTTTGTTTTTTGTTGTTTTCTAAAATGAATGGCTTTTAGTGATTGTAAAAAGCTTTAAAAAAATGAAAAAGGGCTATCTAAACTCGGATATTCCTATCTAAATTTAGATAGCCCTAATATGGGCACAATTTAAAAAATTATTTACGAATTATTCGCCTTGAATTCTTTTAATTTTTCTGTCAGCTTTGGAACGATTTCAAATGCATCTCCAACAACGCCATAATCGGCTACTTTAAAGAACGGTGCATCTGGATCTTGATTGATAACAACTTTTACTTTTGAAGAGTTGATCCCCGCGATATGCTGGATAGCACCAGAAATACCAATAGCAATATAAAGGTTGGTAGCTACGGGTTTTCCTGTTTGCCCAACGTGCTCGCTATGAGGTCTCCATCCTAAATCTGAAACTGGTTTTGAACAAGCGGTAGCAGCTCCTAAAACAGTAGCAAGATCTTCCAGCATTCCCCAGTTTTCAGGTCCTTTTAGGCCTCTTCCTCCAGAAACTACAACTTCTGCATCGGCAATAGTTACTTTTCCAGTTACTTTTTCAACATTTTCTACTTTTACTCCGAAGTCAGCGTCACCGATAGATGGCGAGAAATCTTCTTTAGTCAAAGAAGAAGCGCTTTCAAATACACCATATGAGTTTTTAGCCAATCCTAAGACTTTTACTTCTGTGTTGATTTCTGTAATATTGAATGCTTTATTTGAAAATGCATTTCTTTTTACTTGGAAAGGAGAAGTGCTCACCGGCAATCCTACTACATTTGAAGCATAACCTGCATTAAGCGAAACGGCAACAAGCGGAGCCAAATATAGACTGTCTGTTGTTGAAGAAAGCAGGATTACTTTTGTGTTTTCTTTTTGAGCAGCTTGCTTGATCACATCAGCATAAGCTTTAGCCGTAAATTTTGATAATTTATCGTCACTTACTTTTAAGACTTTGTCTACTCCGTATTTTGATAGTTCAGAAACATCGCCAGCATTGATTGTAACGGCTGTAACAGTTGTTCCTAAAGATTCTGCTACTTTTTTACCGTATGAAGCCAATTCGAAAGCAACTTTCTTGAATTTTCCTTCTGCAGATTCTGCGTATATTAATATTGACATGATACTTTATGATTTGTGATTTAGGATTTATGAAAGCAAATCTTAAATCGTTATTTTTTAATTTTACTGTTTTTACAACTAAAATTTGAAATCTAAAATCTCAAATTATATAACTTTTGCTTCGTTATGCAATAGGTTGATAAGCTCGTCTAAGTTGTCTGGGCTGATTAGTTTTACCGCTGATTTTGGAGCTGGTTTTTCAAATTTTACCGCTTTCGTGTTAGAATCAGCTGCAACTGGCTCAAGAATAGTCAAGGCTTTTGTCCTTGCTGTCATGATTCCTCTCATGTTTGGAATACGCAAGTCTTTTTCTTCTACCAAGCCTTTTTGTCCACCAATGATTAATGGCAATGTTGTAGCAACAGTTTCTTTTCCTCCATCGATTTCACGAACTGCTTTTACGTTGTTTCCGTCAACAGTTAAACTGATGCATGAGTTTACGAAATTTGAGTTTGTCAATCCTGCAATCATTCCTGGAACCATTCCTCCGTTATAATCTAGAGATTCTTTTCCGGCAATTACCAAATCATAGTTGCCGCTTTTGATTACTTCTGCTAATTGTTTAGCAACAAAGAAACCGTCAGTTGGATTCGCATTCACACGGATAGCTTCGTTAGCTCCGATTGCTAATGCTTTTCTTAAAGTTGCTTCTGTTTCTGGGCCTCCAACGTTGACTACAGTAACATTAGCGCCTTGTTGCTCTTGGAACCAGATCGCTCTTGTCAAGCCGAATTCATCGTTAGGATTGATTACAAATTGTACTCCGTTTGTGTCAAATTCTGAATCGCCATTCGTAAAGTTGATTTTTGAAGTAGTATCAGGAACGTGACTGATGCAAACTAATATTTTCATTTTATATAAAATTATAGTGTTGATATTTAGGCTCCGAAATTAAACATTATAATTGAAATAAAAAACTATGCATGCATAATATTTTGATAATTCCTTTAGAACTATTTCGTTTTCGTTGTGGATTTGAGAATATTGTGAGAAAATTGAAAAGTTATATCGATAGTAACTGCGTTTAAGTTTGGTATCTTTGCACTTTTAAAAGTTCCCAATGAATACCTCTGCCCTAAAGCCTAATCCTATATATAATGTTCATTTCGGATTAGTATGCTTAAGCTCCTTGTTGTTTTCTGCAAGTTTTAATATGCTGATTCCGGAATTGCCAGAATATTTGAGCAGTATGGGTGGCGCGGAATACAAAGGATTGATTATCGCGCTTTTTACATTAACTGCAGGGATTTCTCGTCCGTTCAGCGGAAGGCTGACAGATACTTTGGGAAGGGTTCCGGTAATGGCGGTGGGTTCAATCGTATGTTTTGTTTGTGGTATTCTTTATCCGGTATTGGGAACTGTTTCAGGATTTTTATTCTTGAGATTGGTTCACGGATTTTCTACGGGTTTTAAACCCACGGCAACTGCGGCTTATGTTGCCGATATCATTCCGCGAGAGCGCTGGGGCGAAGCTTTGGGCATCCACGGGCTTTGCTTTAGTACGGGGATGGCTATCGGCCCAGCCATCGGAAGTACGATCAAATTGCACTTTTCAATGGACATGTTGTTTTACGCGTCTTCTGCCTTTGCACTTTTGTCTATCATTATTTTAATGAACATGAAGGAAACCTTGCAACACAAACATCGTTTTAGCCTTCATGTTTTGAAAATTTCACGAAAAGATATCATTGCTAAAGAAGTATTGCCTGCGGCAGTCGTTACTTTTCTGGCTTATATGGCTTATGGGGTAATCTTGACGCTGATTCCAGATTGGAGTCAGTTTTTGGGGATTGCCAACAAAGGGATGTTTTTTATGGTTTTCACGATTACGTCGTTGCTGATTCGTTTTGGTGCCGGAAAAGCTTCAGATAAGTACGGACGCCTGAAACCGATGAGTATAGGACTAGGAATCTTAATTATTTCCTTAATTGTTGTCGCTTTTTCTGATTCTATTGCTGGCCTTCTGACGGGAGCGGCTTTGTATGGAATCGCAACGGGAATTGTTTCGCCTGCTTTAAATGCATGGACGGTCGATATGAGCTATCCGGAGCATCGAGGTAAGGCTATGGCTACGATGTATATTGCTCTTGAAGCTGGGATTGGCCTTGGAGCTTTATTTGCAGGCTGGGTATACCAAGATGTAATTGCTAAAATTCCGATGATAATGTATTTGAGTGCCGGAACGACTTTCTTGGCTCTGGCTTATGTTTGGTTTTTCATTAGAAAAAACAAAGCCACAGTTTAGTGTGGCTTTTGCTTTCGATATTATAATTTGGTTAACCAATATTACTGTTTCATGATTTTATAAATTCCTGATTTATTTGCTGTTTTTATTTTGGCAAAGTACAATCCTGCTGGCTGCTTTTCTAAGCTTATTTTAATCGTTCCAGAAATAGGAATATAAGTTTCTTCAGAAATTAATCGAGAATGTACGTCGTATATCGCTACAGTAGTTTCTTCCTGTGAGTCAAGGCTGATTTCAAAATTTCTTTTTGTTGGATTAGGATAGATGATTGCTTTCAGGATTTCTTGTTTATTTACTGAAAGCGCTTCTTCGTAAGCATTCGGACCGACGTCATTAATAGTCACAGGAAGATAAGCAACTGCTGCAGTACTATAATGATCTGCTCCGGCATTGCTTGTCGAAGGTCTTGCCTGGCCGTCGATGTCTTCGTTGATATTTAGCGTTGGGACGGCATTGCCAATAGTAGGAGACGAGCTGGTAGATTTCCATATTCCTCCGTTAATAGCAAGATTTGGATTTTGGACTACTGCTTGGCTCGTCGTAAAAGCTGGCCCTCCTTCGATTAACTGTGCGCTTCCGGTCGGATATAAAATGTTATTGAGCCAAGTTACTTCTCCGAGCTGGTCGTTAAATATTTTAACTAGACTGTTTTGCGAGCCTGTTACCAGATTGTTTGCTATGGTTATGTCTTCAAGTTTGATATTATAAGAGCCGTTTGATTTTGCGTAGCCAATCTGAATTCCGTAGGCGTTGTTGACTAGCGTATTATAAGCGACTGTTATTCGTTCTCCTCTAAAGTGCAAGCTAAAATCGGTGTCGATTCCAGTTCTTGCATCGCCTTGCGTGAGTGCAATCGGTGCGTCGAAAAGCGTTCCTTGAAGTCCTTCCAAATAGTTATTTTTAATCACATGGTCAGCACCATAAGCTCGAATTCCTCCAGTGTATATTGGTGTTGTTCCAAACATGCCATTAGGTTTGCCTCCGCCAAAAAAATAATTCCCTTCAGCAATATTCCGGTTGCCTTGACGCAAGGTCAATGAACCGTAATTTCTGTTGAATGTATTGTGTCGTACAATGTTGTCGCATGATTTGACCGAAACAATTTCAGGATCTCCATCGCATTCCTCAAACAGGTTAAATTCTACGGTAGTAAAACCGCTCGAATTACATAATTGGCTGTTTCCGATTCGAATAGCTTCTTTTTCATTTTCAAGTCTAGGACCATTGTTGTAGAAGTAATTGTGGTCAATTCGGTCGTATTGCGACTGCTGATTCACGGTCTGATCTTGATTATAAGTCCCGTCAATAGTAATGTAATTGCCTGCGGTAGTCTTGTTTTTAAAGATATTGTGATCGATCCTGTTGTGGTGGCTTAGAAACTGGAAGGTATAATCGTTGTAATAGCCTGCAACGACAAGCCATTTTATAGAATTTGTTGTCGTAAGCTCGAAGACATTCCGTGTAATTCTAATATTATTTGAGGCTTCAAGCTTGACTAATGTGTTATTGCTTTGGCAATTGAAGATAAATCCTTCCAGTATAATATGGGCTGATTTCTTAAAAACAAAATGAGAATCGCCAGTAAAAGTAACGCCACCTACCGTTGCCGCTTTGATAGTAATTGGATTTTCTGCAGTTGCAATTTTGGTAAAGCTGCAGTAAAAGTCAGTATAAGTTCCGTTTGGAATTATAAATGTAGTTCCTGGCGCAGCGGCATTAACTTGCGTTTGCAGGCTGGTGTCGGTAGTGACATAGGTTTGTGAATGTAGAGCGCTGCTCAATAGGAGTGCACAGAGGGTTGTAAAAAAGTATTTGACATGCATAGTGGTTGCGGTTTTTGGTTAAAATTTCCGTGTCTTCTTTTTATCCAAAAGTTGATTTTTGGATAAATTGGTTAACCAAATATAGAATTTTTTTATATTGATAATTATTTAGTGTTATTTTTTAACATATTTTATTTTTAGGGATATTTTATTGTGTATTTATTGTTTTAAGTGTTTTCTTATTGAAGTTATGGTTGTCTAGTTGTTGTGTGTTTAAACTAAGCTAGCAATCACTTCGTTTCTTCGGGAAGGCTAGGGCTATATCGTTTTCGTTGAAATCTGCCCGTTCAAAAAGAATAATTAAGAACTTATTAATTATAATTTATTCGATTTAGTTGTTTAAAATAATTATTTTTGCCTTTCAATTTTTAGAAGATAATAAAACATAATATGAGAACAATCCAATTTAGAGAAGCAATCTGCGAGGCGATGAGCGAAGAGATGCGTCGTGATGAATCTATATATTTAATGGGTGAAGAAGTAGCCGAGTATAACGGTGCTTACAAAGCCTCAAAAGGAATGTTGGACGAATTTGGACCAAAAAGAGTAATCGATACTCCAATTGCTGAGCTTGGTTTTGCAGGTATTGCAGTAGGTTCTGCTATGAACGGCAACCGTCCGATTGTAGAATTCATGACCTTCAACTTTTCATTGGTTGGTATCGATCAGATCATTAACAATGCGGCAAAGATGCGCCAGATGTCTGCAGGACAGTTCCCAATGCCAATGGTTTTTAGAGGGCCGACGGCTTCTGCAGGACAATTAGGAGCAACGCACTCGCAAGCTTTTGAAAACTGGTTTGCCAATACGCCTGGATTAAAAGTGGTAGTTCCATCTAGCGTATACGATGCAAAAGGATTGTTGAAATCGGCTATTCGTGACAACGATCCGGTTATCTTCATGGAATCAGAGCAGATGTACGGAGACAAAGGTGAAGTTCCTGAAGGAGAATATACAATTCCGCTTGGCGTAGCCGATATCAAAAGAGAAGGTACTGATGTGACTATCGTTTCTTTTGGTAAAATCATCAAAGAGGCATATGCTGCGGCAGAAGAATTGCAAAAAGAAGGAATCTCTTGTGAAATCGTTGACTTGAGAACAGTTCGTCCGATGGATCATGAGACTATCTTGAAATCTGTGAAAAAAACCAACAGATTAGTTGTTTTAGAAGAAGCTTGGCCGTTTGCCAGCGTTGCTTCAGAGATCACCTATATCGTTCAAGAAAGAGCTTTTGATTATCTAGATGCGCCTATCCAAAGAATCACGACAGCTGATACTCCAGCGCCTTACTCACCAACACTTTTAAAAGAGTGGTTGCCAAATGCTGCCGATGTTATCAAAGCCGTAAAAAAAGTAATGTATAAATAAGTTTTTGAGCTCTTTTAGATGTCAGATTTTTCGAATAATCAAAAAATCTAAATATCAAGAAATCAAACACTCAAATTAACTATATTTGAAACTTCATCAGAATAATTTTGATGAAGTTTTTTTTTGCAATAAAATATGAACAAGAAAACTTTTGTAAGCCTAAGCTTTTTCTTTTTATTTATAAACTTTCTTGCTGCCCAGACCAAAGTAAGCGGTATCGTTTATGATGAATTCAAGCAGCCACTTCCTTATGCGAATGTCGTTTTTAAAGGAACTACCGAAGGTATCATTACCAATGAAGAAGGCAAGTTTTATTTAGAATCCAAAACAACCCAGAATGCTATCGTGGTGTCGTTTGTGGGGATGGAGCCAAAAGAAATTCGTTTGGAAAAGCCGGTTACCTATAATATGGAAGTTAATCTGGGCGCTGGTAAAATGCTGAACGAAGTTGTAATCTATACCGGAAAAACTTCAAAAAAGAACAATCCTGCGATAGATATCCTACGAAAAATATGGGAACGCAAGAAGAAAAACGGATTGCGCCAGTTCAAGCAATACGAGTACGATAAGTATGAAAAAGTTGAATTTGACCTAAACACGATTGATAGCGCCTTGATGAAAAGCAAGCTTTTCAGAGGAATGGAATTTGTTTTTGAACAAGTCGATACTTCTGACGTGACGGGAAAATCGTATTTGCCGATTTTTATAAACGAAGCGTTAAGCCAAGTATATGGTGATAATACAACGGGAAGGATAAAAGAAGTTGCCAAAGCGAATAAAAACTCAGGATTCAGCAATAATCAGCAGTTAATTGCTTTTATAAAGGACCTTTATGCTGACTACGATATTTACGATAATTACCTTAAATTTTTCGACAAAGATTTTGTGAGCCCGCTTTCCAGAACGGGAATCAATGTTTATAATTATGTGCTGCATGATAGTACTTACATCGATAACAAATGGTGCTATAATATCGTGTTTTACCCAAGAAGGAAAAATGAGCTTACCTTCAAAGGAGATTTTTGGGTAAATGATACGACCTTCGCGATTAAAAAAATAAACCTTACGGCAAGCCGTGGTGCTAATATCAACTGGGTCAAGGAGATTTATATCGAGCAAGAATTCGAAGTACTAAATGATTCTGTCTTTTTGCTGACCAGAGATCATATGATGTCTGATTTCGCTTTCTCTAAAAAAGATAAATCCAGAGGTGTCTACGGAAAAAGAACCACGCTCTTCAAGAATCACAAATTCGATATCAAAAAAGACGACAAATTCTATAAGCAGGATGTCAACTCCTATGACCCCGAAATTTATGCTAAATCAGACGAATTTTGGAACGAGAATCGCTTTGAAAGCTTAAACAAGGACGAAAAGGGAGTTTATAAAATGCTGGATACGCTAAAGACGGTCAAGAAGTTTAAGCGACTCTATAATCTCGTCTCCATACTGGGCAGTGGCTATATCGAAATGGATAATTTTGACTATGGCCCCATATTTTCGACCTTCGGATATAACGACGTAGAAGGAATCCGAATCAGGACAGGAGGAAGGACTTATTTCGGGCCTAATGATCCGTGGCGTATACAAGCCTATACCGCTTATGGATTCGACGACAACCAATTCAAATACGGTATTTCTGGAAAAGTACTTTTGAACAAGAAAAACCGATTTATCATATCCGGAGGAAATAGGCGTGATATCGAACAAATAGGAGTCAGCCTTACGACATCGAATGATCTTCTCGGGAGAAGCTTTGCTTCCTCTTCACTTTTTGCCAGCGGAGATAACAGTAAACTGACCTCGGTCAATTTGACTAACTTTTCGGCAGAAATCGAGCCGTTGAAAAATCTGGTGTTCCAAGCAGGAGTGTCTTACAGGACTTTAAAATCTGCTTCTCCAAATACATTTAGTCTAGATTATTATAAAGTTTTGCCGACCTTGGAAAATCCGCAAGGAGTTATTGAAAGCGAGGTAAAACAGTACGAATTTAATGCTTCGATCGATTATATGCCAGGCAGAAGGCCTATCGGTTTTGGAGTAGAACGTACCAATGTCGATTCAAATTATGCAAGACTCTTCCTTAGCTTCAGCCAAGGAGTCAAAGGACTTTTCGGAAGTGATTTCGATTACGAAAAAGTACAATTCTATTACAGACAGCCTGTTTTGGTAGGCGGTTTCGGAAGGCTTTTTACCACGTTTGAAGCCGGTAAAATCTTCGGAGCTGTACCTCTTGGTTTGATGGGCGTTGTGCCAGGTAACCAGTCTTTTTTCATAATCGATAATACCTACAATCTAATGAATTACTACGAATTTATGGCCGACGAATATGTCTCGCTTCATTTTGAGCATAATTTCAACGGAAGATTGTTTGCCAGAGTTCCTTTCCTTCGCAAGCTAAACTGGAGGGAAATTATCGGTATAAAAGGAGTCTATGGAACAATCTCTGATGAAAATAGAGCCATAAATGCCCAAACAGCAATTCCTTATACAGCACCCGATGATTTATATTGGGAATACCATGCAGGAGTGGGCAATATATTCAAAGTGTTGCGAATTGATTTTGCTTGGAGAGGAAGTTACTTGAACCTCCCTGATGCCAATAAATTTGCCGTAAAAGCATCTTTCGGTTTCTATTTTTAAGAAATCTTTATTTTTAGATTGTTTGTGCGAGTTTTTATTGTTTCAATGTTTCTTAATGCTTACTTTTGCACCCGCTAAATTAGTATATAGAAACAAATTAGAATATGAGTGCAGCTAAGCAAAAATCTTTTGACGTATTGATTGAAATACCAAAAGGAAGCAGAAATAAATACGAATACGATTTCAAACTGAGAAAAATACGTTACGACAGAATGCTTTTCTCTTCTATGATGTATCCTGCAGATTACGGATTCATTCCAGAAACTTTAGCATTAGACGGCGATCCGCTAGATGTATTGGTTTTGGTAACCGAGCCTACTTTCCCAGGTTGCGTGATGGAAGTGAAGCCGATTGGTGTTTTCCACATGGCAGATGAAAAAGGACCAGACGAGAAAATTATCTGTGTTCCGGTTTCTGACCCGATTTGGAATAAGTTGAATGATTTGACCGATATGAATCCTCACTTGCTAAAAGAAATCGAGCATTTCTTCCAAGTATATAAAGATTTAGAGCAGAAAAAAGTTGATGTAGAAGGATGGGGCGATGTAAACGAAGCAAAAGAAATTATCGAGCAATGTGTAGATCGTTTCGAATCTTTAGAAAATAGGCCAGAAGAGTTATTTAGCATTAGATAATCAAAATCCTAAAAAATTATTAAAAAAGCAATATTCAATACAGAATATTGCTTTTTTATTTATGTTGGTTTCGTTACATTTACAACTTATTAACCAAAACCAACAAACTTTTTATGGAGTCAATAATGATTTACGTACCGGCAATACTTGCAGTAGTCGGACTTCTTTTTATGGTAATTAAAAGATCTTGGGTTTTAAAACAAGATCCGGGAGATGGAAAGATGAAAGAAATTTCAGAATACATCTACGAGGGAGCTTTGGCCTTTCTTAAAGCAGAATACAAATTATTAACCTTATTCGTTATTGGTGCTAGTATCGCATTAGCAGCAATTACATTTTTACCTGGAGCAACCACACACTTATCTATCGTGATTGCTTTTGTCTTCGGAGCCGTATTTTCTGCATTGGCAGGAAACATGGGGATGAAGATTGCTACAAAAACAAATGTCAGAACAACTCAAGCAGCGCGCACAAGCCTGCCGCAAGCACTGAAAGTTTCTTTTGGAGGCGGAACAGTAATGGGTCTTGGCGTTGCGGGTCTTGCCGTTTTAGGACTGACCGCATTTTTTATCTTCTTTTTCCATTTCTTCATGAACGGACAGTGGGTTGAAGGACTTTACAATGGAGAAACAAGAACAGCTAACGAATTAATGACTATCCTTTTGGAAACATTGGCAGGATTCTCTCTTGGAGCCGAATCGATTGCTTTGTTTGCACGTGTGGGTGGCGGAATTTATACAAAAGCAGCCGACGTTGGAGCCGATTTAGTTGGAAAAGTAGAAGCTGGTATTCCAGAAGATGATCCACGTAATCCTGCTACAATTGCAGATAACGTTGGAGATAACGTTGGAGACGTTGCAGGTATGGGAGCCGATTTGTTCGGTTCGTATGTAGCAACTGTCTTGGCAGCAATGGTTTTAGGAAATTACGTGATTAAAGATATGGGCGGAAGCATTGCTGATGCTTTCGGAGGAATCGGTCCGATTCTTTTGCCGATGGCAATTGCTGGTGTAGGAATTATCATCTCAATCATCGGAACTATGCTGGTTAAGATCAGCAATAATGATGCAAAAGAAGCCCAAGTTCAAGGAGCGCTAAACGTTGGAAACTGGGTTTCTATCGGTTTGACAGCAGTTGCATGTTATGTTTTGGTGACCTGGATGTTGCCTGCAACAATGAAAATGAAATTTTACGGGGAAGGCTATATGGACATCTCTTCGATGAGAGTTTTTTATGCGACATTGGTCGGATTATTTGTAGGAGCTGTAATTTCTTCTGTTACGGAATACTATACCGGATTAGGTAAAAAACCAATCTTGGCAATCGTTCAAAAATCAAGTACTGGAGCTGGAACAAATATCATTGCTGGTTTGGCAACAGGTATGATTTCAACCTTCCCGACCGTATTGTTGTTCGCTTCTGCAATTTGGGCCTCTTACGCCTTTGCAGGTTTCTATGGAGTGGCATTGGCAGCTTCTGCGATGATGGCGACAACAGCAATGCAGTTAGCAATCGATGCTTTTGGTCCAATTTCAGATAATGCCGGAGGTATTGCCGAAATGAGCGAATTGCCAAAAGAAGTGCGTCAGCGTACCGATATTTTAGATTCTGTAGGAAATACGACAGCAGCAACCGGAAAAGGTTTTGCTATTGCTTCTGCAGCCTTGACTTCATTGGCCTTGTTTGCAGCTTATGTGACTTTCACAGGCATCGATGGAATTAATATTTTTAAAGCTCCTGTATTAGCGATGCTTTTTGTGGGAGGTATGATTCCTGTAGTATTCTCGGCTTTGGCGATGAATTCTGTCGGGAAGGCAGCTATGGACATGGTATATGAAGTAAGAAGACAGTTCCGTGAAATTCCTGGAATTATGGAAGGTACAGGAAAACCAGAATATGCAAAATGCGTAGACATTTCTACAAAAGCAGCTTTGAGAGAAATGATGCTTCCTGGAATATTGACGATTGGATTTCCAATTGCTATCGTTCTTTTAGGAAAATTAGTCTATCCAGAAAACAATCAGCTGATTGCAGAAATGCTTGGAGGTTATATGGCAGGAGTTACCGTTTCAGGCGTACTTTGGGCTGTTTTCCAAAACAATGCTGGAGGTGCTTGGGACAATGCTAAAAAATCTTTTGAAGCAGGCGTTATGATCAATGGAGAAATGACATACAAAGGCTCTGATGCCCACAAAGCAGCTGTAACGGGTGATACGGTCGGAGATCCATTTAAAGATACTTCTGGACCGTCTATGAACATCTTGATTAAATTGACTTGCCTTATCGGTTTGGTAATCGCTCCAATTTTAGGAGGACATGATGCAAAAGCAGTAGTTCAAGAAGTAGAAGCGGTTGAAGTTGTTGTTGAAGCGCCAGCGCCTGAAGTAAAACAATCGACTAAAGAAATCAGAATAGAATCAGTAAAAAGTGCAGACGGAAAAGTAAAAGCTACGGTTACGACTGTTACAGATTCTGCTGAATCGGTTGAAGTTTTTGAAGGAACTGAAGCTGAAGTCAATGCAAAGCTTGAAGCTTTTAAAAAGAAATAAAGTGTTCAGGATACAAAAAAGCCTTCCAATTCGGAAGGCTTTTTTTATGTTGTCTCGTAAGCTTAAAACAATCCGTTGATCTCGGCATTGATTCTGTTAATGATGGCACCTAAATCCTCTGGGTTGTCCACGAAATTGATATTGTCTACATCAATAATTAAAAGCTTTCCATTCGTGTAGCTTTGGATCCAAGCCTCGTATCTTTCATTCAGACGGCTGAGGTAATCGATAGAAATTGAATTTTCATATTCCCTTCCTCTCTTATGGATTTGATTCACCAAATTCGGAATGGAACTTCTCAAGTAAATCAGCAAATCCGGACCTTCAACCAAAGATTCCATCAATTCGAAAAGCGATTTATAATTGTTGAAATCACGATTCGTCATCAATCCCATAGCGTGAAGGTTGGGCGCAAAAATATGTGCATCTTCATAAATCGTTCGGTCTTGGATGATGTTCTTGCCGCTTTCGCGTATCTGGAGCACCTGCCTGAAACGGCTGTTCAAGAAATAAATCTGAAGGTTAAACGACCAACGTTCCATCTGATGGTAAAAATCATCCAAGTATGGATTGTCTACGACATCTTCAAAATGCGGTTCCCATTTAAAATGTTTTGCTAACAACCTCGTCAGCGTTGTTTTTCCTGCCCCGATATTCCCTGCTACTGCTATGTGCATTATGGTAATGTAATTTTATATTGACTGATTTCGTTTTCGGTAAAAATAGATAAAATTTGGTCTTTAAATGAAAAACGGATAAAGCTTTTTTCATTTAAAGTTATCGGCAATAAGGACTGGTCTTCTAAATTATAGAGAAACAATCCGTTATCGTTTTTGAGTAAAATCTGCTTTGGCGATACGACCTGCGCTTGGCTGTATTCTGGAACTTGCCCAAGAAAATTGACCTTTCCAAAGAGATTCGACACATATAAATTTTGCTTGGTGTCTATCCAATAAAAATAATTGTAATCCGATTGGTAAAATTTCAAGTTTTCTTTAAACGGTGGCGTTATGGATTGAAAAGCACTTTTCTGGACATCAAACAATCCCAGTTTTTGTGAAAGAATATCATAAACCCACAGTCTGTTTTGAGAAGCCAAGCTCACAGCTTCTGGATTTAAAGGCTGTGAAAGTTCCGAAAAATTGATTTTTACAGTTTCATTCAGCTGATTGTCTAATAATACAGCCGTAGTGAACTGTTTGTAAAACAAGACCAACTGTAGCGGATTTTGCAAATCAACTTGATGAATTTTTCCTAAAGAGACATTTTTATAAAAGAAAACTTGGGTAGGACTCGTCTTTTTAAATTCGTTTTCATTAATAGAATACAAATTGCCAAAATTATCCTTACCGATATAGTACCCTTTTCCCCATTTTTCTGCATTAGAAAAAAACGGAATAATACTTGGCTGCTGTGAAAAGCTCAGCACGGGAATCAAGCCCAAGAGTATAAAAATGAGTTTCTTCATATAGGTGCCAATTTACGAATATCCTTTCAGATGCGTGTCTAAATTAAAATATTTAAATGTTGTCTTATCCGCTTATTTGATGCTAAAAATTATTTAACAAAAGCTTTGTAGCAAATATTGTCCAAATCCGTCATATTTGTATATTAAATTCTTGATTTATGAAAAGATACCTCTTATCCGTAGTTTTTTTAGTTTCAATTTCCAATTTGCAAGCCCAAAAATTGCAAGGAACTTCATCGACAGGTTCACAGACCCAGCAATTTCAAGGCATGGCGGTTTATGAATCTAAAACAAGTACAGCTGATATGAAGTCAAGGCTGTCGGGTAATAAAGAGATCACGCCAGAAATGCAGAAGTCTATAGAAGAAAGGATGAAAAAAATGTTGGAAAAGACATTTATTCTCAATTTCGACAAGACTGCATCTATTTATAAAGAAGAAGAAAAGCTGGAAGCACCTGGCCAAAATAATGGAGGATTCAGAATGATGTCGTCCATGATGGGCGGCGGCGGTACTTATTATAAAAATGTAAAGGAGAAAACATTTGCTGTTGATAAAGAATTTATGGGAAAGGAATTTTTAGTAAAAGATTCATTGCCAAAACTAGAGTGGAAATTGGAAGGCGAGACCAAACAAATCGGAGGCTATACCTGCTATAAGGCAACGGCGTTAAAACCCGTGAGTCAGTCGGATTTTAGGAATTTTAGGCCTAAGAAAGAAGAAGCTAAAAAAGAGAAACCAGCGGAAAAAGAAAAGAAAACTAATTTTATGGATGATTTCGAAATTCCGAAAGAAATCAACATTACTGCTTGGTATGCTCCAGAAATTCCTGTCAACCAAGGGCCAGAAGGTTATTGGGGACTCCCAGGATTAATTTTAGAAGTAAGCGATGATAAGACCGTAATTCTTTGTTCAAAAATTGTACTCAATTCTAAAGAAAAAGCAGAAATCAAGGCACCGTCAAAAGGCAAAGTGGTTACCCAAAAAGAATACGATGAAATTGTCATAAAAAAAATGGAGGAAATGCGGGAGCAGTTTCAAAAAGGGGGCGGAAGACCAACAATGAGAATCGGAAATTAGCCTGCAAAACTTCCAAGAATTATAAAATCAATTTATAGCCTTGACTCCGAACATTTATAATCTGAATGTTAGGGTCGAGGCTTAATTTTTTTCTCAATTTTGTAATAAAAACATCCATGCTTCGACCGTTGAAGAAATCATCATCGCCCCAGATTTTTTTCAAAACAAGGGAACGGTCTAAGATATCATTTTTGTTCTCAACCAAAAGATGAAGAAGCGAAGCTTCGCGATGCGTAAGAAAGAGCATGTTTCCAGAATGGTTCAGTGTCTGCTTTGTCAGATTAAAGAGATAGCTGCCGATTACAATGTCTTCCTCATTCTTTTCAGGCTGAATCCTGCCCAAAAGCGAATGAATCCTGACAATCAATTCTTCCATGCTGAAAGGTTTTTTTAAGTAATCATTACCGCCGAGTTGAAATCCGTCCACAACATCTTGCGTTTGCGATTTTGCGGTAAGAAAAACAATCGGCGTTTTTTTGTCCAGCTTGCGAATTTCTTTCGCTAGCGTAAATCCGTCTTTTTTGGGCATCATGACATCCAAGACCAAAAGTTCCGGTTTTTCTTTAGTATAGGCATCAAAAGCTTCTTCGCCGTTTTTGCACAAGACAACTTCAAAGTTTCGGGTCTCGAGACTTTCTTTGATGATCTGGGCCAATGCAGGCTCATCTTCTGCCAGAATTATTTTAGTTTTGCTAGACATCGGATAGTTTTATTTTGAATACGGTCAGTTCTTGATTGGGAAGCAATTCTAATGTTCCTCCATGTTTCTCAACAATCTTTTTGGAATAATAGAGCCCGATACCGAAACCTTTCACGTCATGAGTATTTCCTTTAGGAATCCTGTAAAACTTGTCGAAAATCTTCTCTTTTTGGCTTTTGTCTATTCCAGAGCCGTTGTCTTCGACCGTAATTTTCAGATTGTTTTGAACATAGTTCAAGTGAAGATTTATAGTAGTACCGCCATATTTGACAGCATTGTCGATGAGATTCGAAAGAGCATTTTCAAAATGGAAAGGATCGATATTTATAATTAGCTGCTCCATGTTGGTATCGAAAGAAATCGTCTTGTCTGGGCTGATCATTTTATGCTTTTCGATAAGTGTCTTGATGGCAGAAACAATATTTACAGATTCTTTATGAAGCAAAAGCTTGTCCGTATCCAGCGAAGCCGTTTCCAAAAGTTTCTCGACCATCACTTCTAATTTTTTTAATTGCTGGTTTGAAATATCAAGATAACGCTTCGTCTTTTCGGGATCATTTACGTCATTAAAATTCCGAATGCCTTCAATAGCAGTAGCGACTGTCGTAATCGGTGTCTTGAATTCATGAGTAATATTGCTGATCAGGTCGTTTTTGATCTCATCTACCTTTTTTTGCTTGTTGATGGTTCTGAGCAAATACAAAAGACAGCCGATAATTGAAAGCGAAAGCAGCAACGAAAGAATAATTTCAACCATACTTCGCTTCACGATTAATAGCACCGGATTCGAGAATAATAACTTTAATTTCTGATGTTGCGGAAGAAATGTAGAATTAGAAATCGTACTCAAAGCAAGATCACTGTTTTTATCAATCTTATAATTCTGAAATACAGTATCTGCTTTCAAATGCTGAATTCCATATCGAATAGGAATGCCTTTTCGTGCCAATTCCTTATCTAAAGCATTGCCCACTTTGTCGAACTGTATCGAATCGCGCGTCAAAGAAACAAGAATCTTGTTGGTGAAATTCTGGATTTTTGAAACACTGTCCATGGCTCGTTTTCCGCTCAAGACTTTTATTTCAGTTTTATGAGGCAGGCTAACGTCAGTATTTATTTGAAATTGAGTTCCTTTTTTCTTTGAAGATAGTGTTTTCTCACTAGACATACTATCTGGAAAACCTTTTAAGATTCGTTTGTTCGTCTTTTCAGACGGATTCTTGATCGTAATAAACGTAGTCGTTTTAGGCGATTTGTCTTCAGTAAATGTTCCGACCGCTATTCTTTCTTTTGTCGGGGCTGCTTTTTTCTTCTCCTTAAAACTATTGATAAACACAGAATCAGAAATAACATTATCCACAAAATGCGGGTCTTTAAAGGTAGCGTTGCCAATAAAAGTCATGTAATCACTTTTTACATCTTCGGCATAATAATGCTCGACGCTGTTGTCAAACGCAATCTGCACATCATTAATCAGCCGTCGTTTGTTTTCAGCATAGTTTTTTATATTCCAATAAATCTGCAAACCAATTGTGGCAAGGATAGTTATCGAAATAAAAAATAAAATGTATTTGTAATTCTTTGATTTCATTTTTCAAAAGTATAAACAAATTCCATTGAAAAAATGCCGTTAACAATCGTTAACGTTGGTTAACTGAAAAAGAGATTTCTTGTCGTTTAATTTGTACCATTACTAACATAAAAAACAAATAAAATGATAAAGTCAACAGTTACATTAGCGTTTATGGTAACGGTGTTTTCGGCAAGTTTAATGAAAGCCCAAGATTTCCAAGGACAGGCGACTTATGAGTCAAAAACAATAATCAAAGACGATATAAAAATTGATGGCCCGAACATGACTCCAGACATGAAAGCCATGTTTGCAGAAAAAATGAAAAAAGCTTTTGAAAAAACCTATGTGCTGAATTTTAATAAGACCGAATCTATTTACGAAGAACCTCAAAAGCTAGAAGCTCCAGGTGCGTCTTCAGGAGGAGTGGTTATCAAAACTGCATCGGCAAGCGATGGAAAAATCTATAAAAATATAAAGAGCAAGATGATGCTTTCTGAAGAAGATTTCTTCGGAAAAGAATTCCTAATTACCGATTCGCTGCCTAACTGGAATTGGCAACTGTTGAACGAGACAAAAAAAATAGGCAATTATACCTGCTACAAAGCCGTATCCGTAATTCCTGTTACCAAGGAAGATATGGAGGAGTATGAAAAAATGAAAAAGAAAAAAAGCGAGGGCACAACGCAACTATTTACTGTAAGTGAGCCTAAGGAAAGAACAATAACCGTTTGGTATACGCCAGAAATTCCGATTAGCCAAGGACCCGGCGAATATTGGGGACTTCCTGGGTTGATCATGGAAGTAAGTGATGCAAGAACTGTAGTATTGTGCTCTAAAATCATATTGAATCCAAAGGATAAAATAACGATCAAAGTGCCAAAAAGCGGGAAAAAAGTAACGAAGAAGGAATATGATATACTAATCGAAAAACAGATGGAACAGATGAAGGATTCCAAAGGAAATATTCAGATCAGGATCGGCAATTAATTACTAGTTTTACACCCAACAACTTATCTCAAATGAAAAAGATACTTTTTCTCGCATTTTTTTTCTTGTCCCTTTATAGTTATTCCCAAAATATACGATTTGAAGGCCTTATAACCGATTCAAATGCTGTTGGTTTGGAAATGGCAAACGTCATGGCTGTAAACCAAAATACAAAGGCAATGGATTCTTATGCGATTACGAATGACAAAGGAAAATTTCTATTGTCGCTGAAGCCGAATGCGACCTACAAAATAAAGGTCAGCTATATTGGCTATCAAGCTAAGGAAATTGATCTTGTGACGGAATCAGAAAATATGATTCAGACTATAGTTTTACAAGAAGGAGTAGATTTGGACCAAGTTGAGATCGTGCACGAAATGCCCGTTTCAATCAAAGGAGATACGATTGTTTATAATGCCGATTCCTTTAAGACCGGAACAGAAAGAAAATTAGAAGATGTATTGAAAAAGCTTCCAGGTGTTGAGGTAAATGCAGATGGTGAGATAGAGGTTGAAGGAAAAAAAGTCCAAAAATTAATGGTAGAAGGAAAGGACTTTTTTGATGGTGATACTAAATTAGGAGTAAAAAATATTCCAGCCGATGCTGTCGATAAAGTTCAGGTATTGAGAAATTACAATGAAGTTGGTGCTCTGAAAGGTCTCGAAAACAACGAAGAAAACGTCGCGATGAATATCAAGCTGAAAGACGGCAAAAAGAACTTTTGGTTTGGGGACATGAACGCCGGAATTGGAGTCGGGCATGAAGATAGTCGGTATGTCGTAAATCCGAAATTGTTCTACTATAATCCGAAATACAGCATCAACGTGATTGCTAATTTTAATAATATCGGAGAACTGCCTTTGACCATACAGGATTATTTTAAGTTCACAGGAGGCTTTAGAGGCATGATGCAAAAAGGAGGAAGCTCTTTCAGTGTTTCGTCGAACGACTTAGGAATTGCGATGCTCAGAAATAATCGCGCGAAGGAAATCGAGACACAGTTTGGAGCCACGAATTTCTCTTACAATGTTACTAAAGAATGGAGCTTGAGCGGTTTTGCAATCCTTTCTTCATCGGAAACGGACTTGGAAACGAAATCGAGAAGCACAATTCTAGAGACTGGAGTAAGACAGCAAAACGAAGAAATCGCCCACCAAAAAAGCAATCTCGGATTGTTTAAGTTCAGCTCGAGCTACAAGCCAAATACAAAGTTGCAGTTTGATTACGATGTTTTGATGAAACAGTCGAAACAAGATGAGAATAACAATTTGCTTCGAGAATATACCGTTAACGATATTACGACTGCAGAAGATATTTATACGACTAAAAAGCAAAATCCGACATCGATAAACCAAAATGCAAGCCTCTATTATACGTTGGACGACAAAAATGTTTTTGCTTTCGAGGCGCAGCATTTATATCAAGACGAAGACCCTTTCTATAATGCAAATCTGCTCAACCAGCCTTTCGCCTTGTCAGGATATGTAGAAAACCAAAATAGGAATGATTTAAGCCAAAGCCGATTCGTAAAAACAAATAAGCTCGATGCCAAGTTAGATTATTACTATATGCTTACGCCAAAAAGCAACATTAATGTTACGTTAGGAAATACAAATTCGCACCAGAATTTTAACTCGAGCATTTTCCAGATTTTAGACAATGGGACGAGAAATGACCTTGAAGCTCCAGAAAACAATAATAAAGTAAGGTATGATTTTAACGATGCTTTTATCGGATTGCATTATAAGTTCCTGACGGGCAAATTTACCTTTACGCCTGGATTTAGCCTGCATTCTTACCAAATGAATAACGAGCAATTAGGAACAAGCTACAAGCAAGATTTCTTTAAATTATTGCCAGATTTTTACGCCTTGTACCAAATTAAAAAGTCGGAAACACTGACCTATAATTTTGCTTTGACCAATACTTTTACTGATATCAACAATCTAGCAATGGGGAATGTGCTTTCTGGATATAGCAGCTTATACAACGGAAACCGATTTCTTGAAAATTCAACTTCACAGATACATTCCTTGAGATATTTCAAGTATAACATGTATAATTTTGAAAATATATTTGCCAACATTTCCTATAGCAAAGCAACCGATGCCGTAAAAAGCAGAATTGTTTTTGAAAATGTAAACCAAACATTGACGCCTTATAATTCTAACTTGGCTGACGAGACGATTAATGCTAATGGAGCTTATGGACGTTCGTTTCTTAGAGATTATAAAGCCTCTGCCGGAGTGGGCCTAAACTGGTCGAAATTCAACAACATCCAAAACGGAAGCGTAAGAACACAAGAAAGTTTTATGCAGAATTATACTCTGAAAGCTGCAACCAACTACAAGTCGCTCCCAAATCTGGAAATAGGCTATAATTTTATGGTGAACGACTATGCCGGCTCAAAATTCTATACCGACAAGCCTTTTGCTAAATTGGATTATTATTTCCTAGACAGCTTTTCTTTTGTAGCCGAGTACGAGTTCTATCATTATTACAACAGCAGCAAGACTGTAGAAAACGAATATGATTTTCTAGACGCAAGCCTAATTTACCAAAAGAAAGACAGCAAATTTGAGTATAAAATAAGCGCGACAAACCTGTTAGTTACCAAAACCCTGAATGACGACAGTTTTAATCAATATCGAACTACAACTTCGCAATACAGGATACAGCCGAGATATTTGATACTGTCATTGAAATATAATTTATAGAGAAGGAAAATTTGAGATTTTCAGCCAAGCTATTTGCTCAACGGTTAAGGCGTTTTTGGTTAGTTGCTTCTTAATCCTGCCTATAGCTTGGCTGAATACTATTCAAGACGGCTTTTGTTTTTTGAATTATTTGCTGAAAAATAAGTTACATTTGTCAGATAAATAACCTAAAAAGCCACAATATGAAGAAGTATTCTGTTGGATTGCTGCTGTTTCTTTCTGCAATTTCCTATGCTCAAAATAAGATTGAAAAGACGACCTATATTTCAAATTCCTATGGACAGGATATCAAGCTGAACCTGCATGAAAACAATCAGTACGAGCTTGTTGTTTTTTATGGGAATTATGAAATTAAGAACGATACGCTACACCTAAATAACAATCATTCTGAAGGATCCGATTTTTCGGTCGCATTTTCGTCTGATTCTAATCCGAGTTTAGGAAAAGTAAAAGTAAATCTTAAAGGTGTTTCTTCTTATTATTCAGGACTACATATCGGAACCCAGACAGGTAATTCTGAGCCTACATACAAAAGCATTTCGGATTTGGGAGGCGAGATGAATTTTGACGAAACCGAACTGAATTTCGAAATTAACAAATCAGACTATTTTTATTTGGCTAAAGAAGATTATAATGGCGAAACCACATTGTATAAATATGCCTTGCCAAGAGGTACAAATAAAATAGAAATTGAATACAATGCTAACTACTTAGGACAAATAAAACTTCAAGGCTATCTTAATGAAAAAAACGAATTGGTTGTTTCCGAAAAAAACAAAAAGAGCCCGATAACTTTTGTCCCAGAAAGCAGGAAACCAAAAGCTGTAGAATCGCAAGTAAAGCCTTTGGAGACTAAAAAAGAGGCCAACTGGACCTATCCGGGGAAAGCTGACTTATATGGTCTTGCTGCTGACACTACAGCGATGGTAGCATCAGATTTTAAATTGGTAGTGCAAGACAATCTACAAAAAGCCCTAGAAGCCACTAAGAAAACTCCACAGAAATTTCTAGTAGTTTCTTATGAGCCTGATGATAAAAATGCGAAAACAGCATTCGACGCATTTATCCAGAACCAGCAATATGCTATAGGAGGCTATTCCTATGAATACAATGCCGATTATGATAAATACAATTATTACCTAGCTACTGCAAAAGACAAATCTTGGGCGTCTAAAAATAAGATTACCGATAATCCATCGACAATTATTATGGATGCCGACGGAACTATCTTAGGACAGATAAAAGGAAGTCTTTCTAAAAACGAGCCCCTTTTTAGTGTGTATTACAGCTCGATCGGCGACCAGCTGAAATTAGTTAAAGCTAAGATCGACCTAAATAAGGCTTTGAATTCAAAGAAGACCAAAGATTCCGAAATCGTAAAAAAAATGGTGCCGCTTTCAGAAAATAATTCAGCATGGGCTATTAGTCCGCCAATGGTAACAACAGCTGTAGCCGTTCCTGCTGAAAAAGTAGTTGAAGAAGAAGTTCCGGTTGAAGTCGCAGAAGTTGCAGTCGATACCGTTGCCGCTTATCCAGCTTATTATGACCAAAACGAAGCCGTTTATACAAAAGTAGATTTTGACAAAAAGAAACTGCTTGCTGCTTGGAGCAGGATAGTCGACAGCCATTCAAAAGATGCAGCGCCCGACATGGATTTTGTAAAAGTTGCTTTAGCAGAAATTCAAAATAGCGGATTTTATTATAGTCTATTTAATGAAGGAAGACCATTTGACGAGACTAATTTCAAGGCAATTGACTATCTTTTGAAACATTATGATGCTATCCTGCAAGAACAAAAAACAGCTTCTGGCCAAGGAGAAATGGTTGATTATTATGGCGACTATGCTTCAACAATAGAAACGCAGCTTCCGACAGCTATTTCTAATGGTATCTCGCAACTTTCGGAGAAAACGACCGATGAATATCAAAATAGGATGATGGCTGTTTATAAAAAAACAGTAGAAAAAAAATCAGATGATTATAACGCAACTATCGAGTACCTAAGAGTACTTCAGGGTTTTGCAGAATCTACGAATAAAGAGAGTCAGTTTATAGAAGAATATGATGCCTTCTATAAAAAGACCTTTAAAGGACGCCAAAACGAAATCGAAATTTTAGATGAAATGTACAGCACTCCAGGAAAAGGATACCAGACCTATAACGATTGGAGCAGTTTTAAAAACTCTTTCTCAAATGCCTCTAACGAAGCTGCTTGGTTTGTGGTTCAAAAGGCTAAAAACCCAGAGTCGATCAAAAAAGCAATCCAATGGTCGGAATCTAGCTTAAGAATTGAAAAAAATAATCCGTATTATCTAGACACTTTAGCGCAGCTTTATTATAAAAATGGCGAAAAGCAAAAAGCAATCGCTACACAAGAACAAGCCTTGAAATTCTCTCAAGATATGGGAGATGAGACTAAAGCAGATTTACAATCCGTCTTAGAGAAAATGAAAAACGGAACTTACTAAAAATAAAAAACCATCCAATAACGGATGGTTTTTTTATGTCTAAAACAGCAGGATTTATAATCCGAAAGCTGTTTTTACTTTATCAACGAAATCTAATTTCTCCCAAGTAAACAATTCAACAGTAACTGTTTTCTCTTCACCATTTGGCGTTTTAAAAGTTTTGGTTACGGTTTCAGGTTTTCTTCCCATGTGGCCGTAAGCCGCAGTTTCACTATAAATTGGGTTTCTCAGTTTTAATCTTTGCTCGATAAAATAAGGTCTCATATCGAAAAGCTCTTCTACTTTTTTAGCAATCTCTCCATCTGTAAGATTTACTTTAGAAGTACCGTACGTATTGATGTAGATTCCCATTGGTTTTGCAACACCAATCGCATACGAAACCTGAACCAAAATTTCTTCAGCAACGCCAGCTGCAACTAGATTTTTGGCAATGTGACGGGTAGCGTAAGCCGCACTTCGGTCTACCTTGCTCGGATCCTTTCCAGAAAAAGCACCACCACCGTGAGCTCCTTTTCCACCATATGTATCAACAATAATTTTCCTTCCAGTTAATCCTGTATCGCCATGTGGGCCTCCAATTACGAATTTTCCAGTAGGATTGATATGGTATTGGATTTTATCATTGAACAAATGCGCATACTGCGGATTATTTTTGATAATTCTTGGAATCAAGATTTCTACCAAATCTTTTTTGATTTTTTCAAGCATTTTCGCTTCCTCGTCAAAATCATCATGCTGTGTAGAAATTACGATAGCATCAATCCTTACAGGCTTGTTGTTGTCGTCGTATTCTAATGTTACTTGTGATTTTGCATCCGGGCGAAGATATTTGATCTCGTTGTTTTCACGACGCAAAACCGCTAATTCTTGCAATAATTTATGAGAAAGATTCAACGCCAAAGGCATAAAATCTTCAGTTTCATTAGTTGCATAACCGAACATCATTCCTTGGTCACCAGCACCTTGATCTTCTTTACTGGCTCTATCTACACCTTGGTTAATGTCTTGCGATTGTTCGTGGATAGCAGATAAGACACCACACGAATTAGCCTCGAACATATATTCGCTTTTGGTATAGCCAATTTTTTTGATGACATCGCGTGCAATTTGCTGAACGTCTAGATATGTTTTTGATTTAACTTCTCCCGCCAGAATTACCTGTCCAGTTGTAACCAAAGTTTCACAAGCAACTTTTGAATCGGCGTCAAAAGCCAAAAAGTTATCGATTAATGCATCTGAAATTTGATCCGCAATTTTATCTGGATGTCCTTCACTCACAGACTCTGACGTAAATAAATAAGCCATATTTTTAAATTTTTAGGAATCGGAAAAATTGCAGAGAAGGCTAAAGGAGAGTTTTCTGCTTTAGCATTTTTATGATACTCTATTTGTTTAGTATCAGAGGTTGCAATCAGTACAAATTTTTCCTCTTCTCGATTTTGACTGCAAATGTATGAAAGCATATTTAATTGACAAAGGAGTTATGCCAGAAAGGAAGAAAGTGAGAAGACAGATTTTTTTTATTAATTTTTAAAATGTGTTAATGAAATTGATTATATTTGAGTTATGATGATTGAATTTAAATTATGTATAACGTTTTAATTAAAAAATTATGAAAAAAACTTTACTTTCTTTGTTTTTATTGGCTTCAACACTAAGCCAAGCTCAAAACCTGTTTACTGAAAATTTTGATACCTACGCCAATTTGGCGACAGCTGGATGGACTTCTACAAATCAGAGTACACCTGCCGGAGCCTCAACTTGGGCTCAAGGAGGCGGAACGGCTTTCGCTACTGGCGCATACAATGGTGCTGCAACTTCCTTCACTTTATGTAACTTTAATAGTACAACTGGTGGTACAGGTACAATTAGTAACTGGTTAATAACTCCTGTGGTTAGCTTGCAGAATGGTGATGTAGTGACATTTTACAGTAGAGCAGGCGGAACAGGCGTAGGTACAGTTTACGCTGACCGTTTGGAATTAAGACTTAGTACAAATGGTGCAGCTACAGTAAATCCAACAGGCGGATCTGCAGGTCTTGGCGACTTTACTACCTTGGCGTTAACAATTAACCCTACTCTGACGCCGACAGGTTACCCTTTCACTTGGACACAATATTCTTATACCGTATCAGGCTTAACAGGAGTTGTACCATGTAAATTGGCGTTTAGATATTTTGTTACAAATGGTGGCCCAGATGGTGCAAATTCAAATATCATTGGAGTCGATGCTTTATCTATTGATAGAGCTTTGAGTACAGATGATTTCTTTTCGAACAATTTCTCAATGTATCCAAATCCGTCAACTGGTTTGGTAAATTTGGCTAGCAAAAATAATGTTGCCATTAATACTATACAAATTACAGATTTGAACGGACGCGTTGTTAGAAATATTAATGCAAACAGCGTTTCAGAAACTCAAATCAATATATCAGACCTGACTGCCGGAATGTATTTTTTAAATGTCCAAACCGATTCGGGCTCAGGGACTACAAAAATTATAAGAAGCTAAATCATAGCAGTTTTATAAAAAATCAAACCCACTTCTTTTAGGAGTGGGTTTTTTAGTTGAAGCAAGAGCTATTGTTGAAATCTCTCGATTTTATCACCCTTTAATATGACCGTATGTATCTCGATTGGCACAAGGTTTAAGGCTTCTTAAGAATTTTACAATTGCTGATGGATTCTATTAGATGCCGTATAGAAATTTTTTTTTCGTTTGAATTTATAAAATTCTATACTTAACTTTAGTAATTCCATGCAGAAAAAACTTTTCCATACAGAACTTCCGCATGCCTTTTGTAAATTGCGAGCTACTATGAAACACTCTTGCTTCGTGTAGTGAATCATTTTCAGGTTATTTTTATAAAAAGCAAGCTTAATCAGTTGTTTTCGATGTTATAAAAATCCAACCAAGTGATAGTTTTAATAAGTGGTTTGTTCTGTTTGTGATTTAACGTTAAATCTAACTGTATATAGGTGTTTTTTATTTGAAAAATTGTTAAATGGAGTATTTTATTACAAAACAAATTAAAAAGCATCTATATTTGCCGGCGTATTAACTTTTTAATTTATTATGAAAAAAACTTTACTTTCTCTTTTTATGCTGACAGCTTTGTCTGCAGCAAATGCACAAAATGTTTTCTCTTATGGTTTTGATGGTACTACAGAATCATTAGATGCAGCAGGTTGGATAAGAACGAATCAGAGTACTCCAGCTACGACAACTTTATGGACAAATGCTGATTATGAAGGACCACTTGAAGACCCAATCTTTGGAAGTGATTCTCCAGTTGGACATGCAGGAGGTACAAATTCATTTGCACTTGTTAACTTTACAAGTACAGGAACTATAAATCCAGTAACAGGAGCTGCTTCTGGATCTGGAAACATCAGCAACTGGTTAATAACTCCGGTTATAACAGTACAAAATGGTGATATAGTAAGTTTCTACACAAGAAAAGGAACAGATGGAACGGAAGATTATCCGGATAGATTAGAGCTTAGAATGAGTTCTGCAACTACACATACAACACCTACTGGAGGAGCTACAAATGTAGGTTCATTTACAACTGTTGGTGTTACAGTTAACCCAACTTTAGTAGCTGGATTTGTTTATCCAAAAACATGGACACAGTATACTTTCACAGTAAGTGGTTTAGCAGCTCCAACTGCAGTTAAATTTGCATTCAGATATTTCGTAAATAATGGAGGTGCTGCAGGTGCAAATTCTGATATTATCGGAATTGATACTTTTTCTGTTGACAGAACATTAAGTACAAACGATTTCTTTGCTGCTAATTTTGCTGTTTATCCAAATCCATCAAACGGCTTGGTAAACTTGGCTAGCAAAAACAACATGGCAATCAATGCTATTCAAATTACAGATTTGAACGGACGTGTAGTTAGAAATATTAATACAAATGGTGTTTCTGAAACTCAAATCAACATTTCTGATTTGACTACAGGATTGTATTTCTTAAATGTTCAAACTGATTCTGGATCAGGAACAACAAAAATCGTAAAGAACTAATTACTAGTAGTTTATATTTTAAAAACCCGCTTTGTGAACAGCGGGTTTTTTTATGTAGAAAAATAAAATAAATGTTAAAGTTTGTTTCTTTGTATTGCTAATTGAAAAATAGTTCTCAAGTTTGCATCATCAAAAAGAAATAAAAATGAAAACTATTATTTGTCATATGTACTGTAAGATCTGGAAAAATTCCGCAGAGCGTACTATTGCCAAATTTTAAATTTCTTAAAATATAAAGCAAAAAAACCTCTGCATTTCGCAGAGGTTTTTTTTTGGAACAAAACAAAATTTATAAAAGATACGATTGAAATTCTTATTAACTAACTCAAATAAATTTCAATCCTCCTCCTCGAATTTTTGAGGAGGAACAAAAAATTAAAAAAGATGAACACGACAATGATGATTTGCTGTAAAAAACATATGTGGATTTATTGCCACCTCAAACTCCATTGCCAAAAGCGAACGACTTAATCTCTGTTTATATTCAAGTGTAAAGTCCTTTTGGTAAGCCAGCCAAAAGGACTTTTTGTTTTTTATCAAATAATTATCAATCTCAATAAAAAAATTATGAAAGCAATAAATGTTTTAGGATACTCCAGAAATAACGAACAATTCGTTGTAAAGACACAGAATTCTGATGTAAGAATCAGCAACAATAAAAAATTTCCAGAACTCGAAGGACCTAGTCCGTTTGAATATATCCTTGCCGGTTTTGCAGGATGCGTCAATGCGGTTAGCCAAAAAGTAGCCGAAGAATTGGGCATAAACCTAAAATCGCTACAGGTAGAAATCACGGGAACCATAAGCCAAGAAGAAAGAGTCGGTTTCAGCAAAATTGAAATTGTACTGAAACCAACGACTGATGCTTCGCTGCAAGTGCTCCAAAAATGGTTAAAATTAGTACAGCAAAAAAGTCCGGTTTATGACAACTTGGTCAATACAACTCCGGTCGAATTAATTTTGTACAAAGAATATAATTATGCCGCATAAAGCATAAATCACAAAATTGTTTAGTTTGTTTTATTTGTTTGTTTGTTGAAAAGGCTGCTTTTGATTGCCAGTCAAAAGCAGCTCTTTTTAAACCTAAAGCCTCAAAATCATGTCAGTTAAAAAAATAAATATTATTCTTTTCGGAATAGAAACCGTCGGAAGTTCTTTGATAAACCAAATACTTGCCAGCCAAAAAGCACCTTTGGAAAATAGAAAATTTGAATTAAGATTGCCGATAATAACCAATTCTACAGTAGCTTTTTTTGAAAAACCAACTGTAAAAAATGCTTGGGAAGCCAATTTTATTCAGTTTGCAATTCCCTTTAAGGTAGAAGATATCATCAGTTTTGTTCAAGAAAATGAACTTGAAAATCTTATCGCTGTCGATACCACCGAAACCGACGATTTGCTTTCTGAATATTTCGAATTATTGCAAAACGACTTCGATGTTATCAGCACGAATCCAGTCATAGAAAAGCTTCCTGCGGATTTTAATGCATCTATAAATGCTAGCCTGAAGAAATTCGGAAAAGAATTTTTCTTCATAAATCCAATAAAAAAAGAAGCTGTTTCTGAAACCCTACTTAAGAAAATCATCCAAATTGCAGAAAAGCAAGATTTGAAGTTAGCAGTATAATTTCCTTTCGGCTATTGCAAAAACCAAACATATTGCATTACTTTGCAGTGTTCATACAAATATTGACAGTTATCACGAAAGGCAGAGGGATTAGACCCGGTGAAGCCTTAGCAACCCTTTAAGCTTTAAAGAAGGTGCTACATTCTACCACGAAAGTGGATAGATAACACACAGAAAAACCTTGGTTTTCTCTCCCTTTTCCTGACAACATATTGATATTTAATTTTTAAGAAGCAAATGGCCTTGGTTTTTTCAATACTCCATTTCCTGCTTTCTGAAAAATAATGAACTTTTGGATTCAACAGAATCGTTGCATAACCATTAGTATCGAAAAAATGTCAGACATACACAAAGCTATTAAAGAAAGAATCCTTGTTCTCGACGGAGCAATGGGAACAATGCTTCAGCGCTACAATTTCTCTGAAGAAGATTTCCGTGGCGAAAGATTTAAAGATTTTCCACATCCTCTGAAAGGAAATAATGATTTATTGTCATTGACCCAGCCCCAAGCCATTCGCGATGTACACCGTCAGTATTTTGAAGCAGGCGCAGATATTGTCGAAACCAATACATTTTCAGGAACTACAATTGGCATGGCGGATTATCATCTCGAAGATCTCGTCTATGAATTAAACTACGAATCGGCAAAACTAGCTCGCGAAGTAGCCGATGAGTTTACTAAAAAAGACCCAAGCAAGCCTCGTTTTGTTGCAGGCTCTATCGGTCCGACGAACAGGACAGCCAGTATGTCACCCGATGTAAACGACCCAGGGTATAGAGCCGTTACTTTTGATGATTTGAGAATCGCCTACAAACAACAAGTCGAAGCATTGATTGACGGAGGCTCAGACATCTTGTTGGTAGAAACGATCTTCGATACTCTAAATGCCAAAGCGGCCTTATTTGCTATCGAAGAAGTCAAAGAAGAAAGAAATCTTGATATTCCGATTATGGTTTCTGGAACAATTACAGATGCTTCTGGAAGGACACTTTCAGGCCAAACAGTCGAAGCCTTTCTGATTTCAATCTCGCATATTCCTTTATTAAGTGTCGGATTTAACTGTGCTTTGGGTGCCGACCAATTGAAGCCTTACTTGCAGAGATTGTCACACAATACGTCGTTTAATATTTCAGCCCATCCCAATGCAGGATTGCCGAATGCTTTTGGACAATACGACCAGACTCCAGAAGAAATGCAGGCTTTGATTCGGGAATATCTCCAAGATAATCTTATCAATATAATAGGAGGATGCTGTGGTACTAATCCAGAACACATCCGCCTGATTGCAGAAGCCGCAAAAGAATATGCACCAAGAATTGTAGAACCAGTTTAAAAACTACAGCTAAAGAAAAACAGAAAATGGCAGATGTTGATTGTAAGAAACACCTAAAATTATCAGGCCTTGAGCCTTTAATCATAACTCCCGAAAGTATTTTTGTGAACGTGGGCGAACGGACAAACGTTACCGGTTCTCGAAAATTCTTGCGTCTCATAAAAGAAGAAAAGTACGAAGAAGCTTTAGATATTGCCAGAGCCCAAGTAGAAGGCGGTGCCCAAATCATCGATATCAATATGGATGAAGGAATGCTTGATGGTGTTCATGCCATGACGACTTTCCTGAACCTGATTGCTGCAGAACCCGATATTTCTCGAGTTCCTGTGATGATTGATAGTTCCAAATGGGAAATCATCGAAGCAGGCTTGAAAGTCGCACAAGGAAAAAGCGTCGTCAATTCGATCAGTTTAAAAGAAGGTGAAGACAATTTTATCCGTCAGGCAAAATTGATAAAAAAGTATGGAGCTGCAGTAATCATAATGGCCTTTGATGAAGTCGGTCAAGCCGATACTTACGAGAGAAGGATTGAAATCTGCAAGCGTTCCTACGATGTTTTAGTAGACCAAGTCGGTTTTCCAGCAGAAGATATCATTTTCGATCCTAATATTTTTCCCGTGGCGACAGGTATGGAAGAACACCGTCAAAACGCTGTAGATTTTTTCCGAGCTACAAAATGGATCAAAGAGAATCTTCAGTATGCAAGTGTCAGTGGAGGCGTGAGTAATGTTTCTTTTTCTTTTCGAGGAAATGACCGTGTTCGCGAAGCCATGCATTCTGCCTTTTTATACCATGCCGTAAATAACGGAATGACGATGGGAATCGTAAACCCAGAAATGCTGGAAATTTACGACCAGATACCAAAAGATTTATTAGAGCATGTCGAAGATGTCTTGCTTGACAGAAGAGATGATGCAACGGAAAGGCTTTTATCTTTTGCCGAAAACATAAAAGGCGATACCAAAGAAGTAACAGAAAAACAAGCCCAAGAATGGCGCTCGCTTCTAATTCAGGAGAGGCTTACGCATGCTTTAGTGAGAGGGATTGATGAATTTATTGAGGCCGATATCGAAGAAGCAAGACAGCTTGCAGCAAAACCGATCGAGGTCATTGAAATCAATTTGATGGCCGGAATGAATGTCGTTGGAGATTTATTCGGAAGCGGAAAAATGTTCCTGCCCCAAGTAGTCAAATCAGCAAGAGTTATGAAAAAAGCAGTTGCGTATCTGCTACCTTATATAGAAGCTGAAAAAGACGGGACTTCAAGTTCTGCTGGAAAAGTACTGATGGCAACAGTTAAGGGCGACGTTCATGATATTGGAAAAAATATCGTAGCGGTGGTTCTGGGATGTAATAATTATGAAATTATCGACCTTGGTGTCATGGTGCCGCCAGAAAAAATCATCCAGACTGCCATTGAAGAAAAAGTAGATATTATTGGCCTAAGCGGCCTAATTACGCCTTCCTTGGATGAAATGGTCTATTTGGCAAAACAGATGGACAAATTAAATATCAATATTCCAATCATGATTGGTGGAGCGACAACTTCGCGCGCGCATACGGCCGTGAAAATTGCTCCTGAATACAGAGAAACCGTTGTCCATGTAAACGATGCATCGCGAGCGGTTACGGTTGCTGGGAATCTAATCAATAAAAATACCAACCAAGAATATTTCAAAAGCCTTCGTTCAGAATATGACGAATTGCGTGAAGGCTATCTGAACAGAAGCCGCGACAAAAATTTCCTAGATATTGAAGAAGCCAGAAAAAATAAATTAAAACTGGATTGGGACAATTTCTCTCCAGCTAAACCTAATTTTATTGGGGCAAAAACCATCGAAATAAAGCTGGACGAATTAGTTGATTATATCGACTGGACGCCTTTTTTCAGAACTTGGGATTTGCATGGGAAATATCCAAATATTTTGACGGATGAGATAGTAGGGGAACAAGCTACTATTTTATTTTCCGATGCTCAAAAAATGCTAAAGCAGATGTTGTCAGAAAGCTGGCTCGAAGCGAAAGGAATCTATGGGATTTTTCCAGCGAACCAAATTAATGACGACGATATCGAATTATTTGATGAAAGCGGAAAACACCTGCAGACTTTCTTGACCCTAAGACAGCAATCGGCAAAAACAAAAGGAGCTCCAAACATTGCATTAGCCGATTTTATTGCACCGAAGGATTCTGGAAAGACTGATTATATGGGCGCTTTTTGCGTAACGACAGGTTTCGGGGTAGATGAAAAAGCAGCTGAATTTGAGAAAAATCTCGATGATTATAATTCGATCATGGTTAAAGCTTTAGGAGATCGTTTTGCTGAGGCTTTTGCGGAATATTTGCACGAGAAAATCAGAAAAGAAATATGGGGCTACGCTTCGGATGAGGTTTTAAGTAATGAAGAATTAATCAAAGAAAGCTACAAAGGAATACGCCCTGCACCCGGATATCCGGCTTGCCCTGACCATTTAGAAAAACCTACGATTTGGAAATTATTAAATGTTGAAGAAGAGATAGGCGTAACCTTGACCGAAAGTATGGCCATGTGGCCAGCTTCTTCGGTTTCTGGATATTATTTCGGAAATCCGGAGAGCAAGTATTTCGGTCTTGGAAAAATCAAGAAAGACCAAGTCGAAGATTATGCCAAACGCCGAAACGTTTCGTATGAATATGCCGAAAAATGGCTTAACCCAAATATTGCAGATTAGAGAAATTTTGGATGTCTGATTTAGGATTTTTGATTTTAGCTCACCTAAATCAAAAATCCTAAATCCTAAATTATAAATTGATGAAAGTAACCGAACATATAGAAAAAGCGAACGGGAAATCTTTATTTTCCTTTGAAATATTGCCTCCATTAAAAGGCCAAAATATCCAATCCATTTTTGACAGTATTGATCCTTTGATGGAATTCAATCCACCGTTTATTGATGTGACCTACCATCGTGAAGAATACGAATACAAAGAACTGCCTAGCGGTTTGTTAGAGAAAAAGATTGTCAAAAAACGTCCTGGAACGGTCGGTATTTGTTCGGCAATTCAAAACAAATACCAAGTTGATGCGATTCCGCATATTCTTTGTGGTGGTTTTACGAAAGAAGATACCGAAAACTTCTTGATTGATTTGGATTTTCTCGGAATCCAAAATGTAGTGGCTTTGCGCGGCGACGCCGTTAAAAATGAGACCTATTTCAAGCCTGAAAAAGAAGGAAACCATTATGCTACAGAATTGGTTACGCAGATTTCAAATCTGAATAATGGAATTTATTTAGATGACGAATTGCAGAATTCTTCTGCAACCAACTTCTGCATCGGAGTGGCTGGCTATCCAGAAAAACACATGGAAGCACCCAGCTTGGACAGCGATATTTATTTCTTGAAACAAAAAATAAAGAATGGAGCTTCCTATATTATTACGCAGATGTTTTTTGACAATAAAAAGTTTTTCGATTTTGTCGCAAAATGCAGAAAAGAAGGCATTACGGTTCCAATTATTCCGGGACTAAAGCCGATTTCTACAAAAAAACAATTGAACTTGGTACCGCACCGTTTTAAGGTTGATATTCCTGATGAACTGATCATGTCTATTGTTCGTGCCAGCGATTCAGAAGCTGTAAAACAAATAGGAATTGAATGGTGCATCAACCAAAGCAAGGAGCTAATCAAAGAAGGAATTCCTGTTCTCCACTATTATTCTATGGGAAAAGCGGAGAATATCAAGGCAATCGCAAGAGAGGTTTTTTAACATAAGCTTGTAAGCTTACTTTTATTAGTTATTTTTGGCAATGCTAATCCGAAACAAATAGTGTTGCCAAAAAAACTTAATTTTCTAATTCTCCTCATTTCAACCCTCGCTTTCTCGCAAGAGCAGAACGGAAAATTTACGATTGATGCTAATTATTTCTACGGTAATATTTTGCCTCACAACAATACGATCAGGCATTTGATTACAGAACATCCCGAGGGTATCTTAATCAGTTTCAATAAAAAAACGTTTGGAGAAAAAGAATGGCAGTCGGCATATAACTTCCCGGATTATGGTGCTTCCTTTCACTATGAGAATACCAAAAATAAAACTTTAGGAGACTTATACGGATTGTATGGTCATTATAGCTTCTATTTTTTTAACCGAAATCTGATGTTCCGAGTAGGTCAAGGAATTGCTTATAACACAAATCCTTATGACAGAGATACCAACTTTCGCAATTTGGCATACGGTTCAAATTGGATGCCTTCAACCTATTTATTGCTGAATTATAAAAAAGAAAATCTATTCAAGAATATCGGCATTCAAGCCGGGATTAGCTTTTTTCATCATTCAAATGCAAACCTAGCATCGCCAAATACAAGTACGAATACCTTGGCTATGAATCTGGGAGTTAATTATTCTTTTGAAAAAAGCGAACAAAATCAGCGATATACAAGAGTTTATGATACGATTATAAATTATAGACAGCCGATCAAATTCAATATTGCCTTCCGAACCGGATTTAATGAAAGCGATATTATCGGAAGCGGGACATTCCCTTTTTATGTGCTATCTGCTTATGCCGACAAACGTCTTTCCAGAAAAAGCGCTATCCAATTCGGAGCCGATTTTTTCATAATGAAATATCTCGAAGAATATATCAAATTTAAATCAGTCGCGTATCCAAACGAACACGTAGATTCCAATACAGATTATAGAAGAATAGGACTTTACATCGGGCACGAACTTTTTATAAATGATTTATCCGTGGAAGCTCAGGTTGGCTATTACGTTTATTCCCCATTTGATTACTTAGGCCCATTTTACCAGAGAATTGGCTTGAAATATTATATTAGCAATACCATTTTCACATCAATGACATTAAAAACACATGCTGCAAAAGCCGAAGCAGTAGAATTTGGTGTCGGTGTAAGATTATAAATAAATTATAACAGAATGAACAAATTTCTTTTTCTGATTTGTCTTTTGCCCGTGTTGAGCTTTTCACAGGAAAACAACAGCAGATATACTTTTGATATTAATAATTTCTACGGAAAAATTTTAAATCATACCGAAGAAATATCGCAATTTACAGACCATAGTCCGGAAGGATTTCTTATTAGTATCAACAGAAAAACATACGGCGAAAAAGCATGGCAGTCTCGTTATAATTACCCAGATTATGGCCTTTCGTTTGAATATCAAAATATGAAAAATGAAGAGCTAGGTTATTTTTATGGATTGTACGGGCATTATAATTTTTATTTTTTCAAAAGGAATTTGATGCTGAGAATTGCACAAGGAGTTGCGTACAATACAAATCCATACGATGTAAATACCAATCCGGAAAACTTGGCTTATGGAACGCATTGGATGCCGGCGACTTATTTTATGCTGAACTATAAGAAAGAAAGAATTTGGAATGGATTAGGACTTCAAGCGGGAGTTACATTCTTTCATCATTCGAATGCGAATTTGAGATCTCCTAATAAAGGGACAAATACAGTAGCTCTAAATATTGGAGCTGTTTATAATTTTGATAGCAAAGAATCCTTAAATTATATACCGAATAAAGATTCTATTAAGTTTACGGAACCGATACGATATAATCTTGCTTTTAGGACAGGATTTAATGAAAGTGATTTGGTAGGAAGCGGACAATATCCGTTTTATGTATTTTCTGCCTATGCAGATAAAAGGCTGAATCGAAAAAGCGCCATCCATATCGGTGCGGAGTTTTTTATGATGAAATATTTAAAAGGATCGGTGTGGCAGCTATCCCATGCGCCAGGCTCTACGATAAGCCCTGATACGGATTATCGAAAGGCAGGAGTCTTTATCGGGCATGAGCTTTTTGTCAATAGGCTTTCTCTTGAAACGCAGTTTGGCTATTATGCTTATGCTCCGCTGGATTATCTGCCTCCAATTTATCAAAGATTGGGACTTAAGTATTATCTTATGGACGAGATTTTTATGGGAGTTGCCTTAAAGACTCATGCAGCAAAAGCGGAAGCTCTTGAATTTGGAATAGGAGTCCGTTTATAAAATTATATCGCAATGAAAACAAAAATGCTTAAAACAATATTCTTCCTATTTATAATAGCATTTTTATCATGCGATTCAGAGAACGCAAGCGACTGTTTCCAGACATATGGCTCACCGATTGAAAAAGAATTTAGCGTTGAAGATTTTAAGAAAATTAATATTTCTGAAGGAATCGAATTGATCATAAAACAAGGAACGGAAACGAAAGTAGTTGTAAGAACAGGTGAAAACCTAATAAGTGGCATTACGGCCGAAGTTTCGAATAATGAACTTTTTCTCCGAAATTCAAACGGATGCAATTGGGTCAGAGATTACAATACGACAAAAGTGTATGTCACGACTCCCACATTGATAAATGTATATTCTTCTTCCCAATTTGGAGTAAAATCAGATGGCGTATTAAGTTTTCCGAACCTGTCATTACAATCTGGAATGTTTGGAAACACAGCTTCGGGAACCTTTGAACTTGAGGTCAACTGTGTCAACCTAAATATAGAAGACAATAAATCGTCCTATTTTGCTATTTCAGGATTCACTGATGCTTTGAATGTAGCCTTTTATGATGGCGATGCAAGATTTGACGGTTCAGACTTAAGAGCTAAAGAAGTTTCTTTTTTTCATAGAAGCTCAAATAATATGATCATAAATCCGATAAATAAAATTTCAGGAACCATTTACAGTACAGGAAATGTTGTCTTGAAAAATGTGCCTCCGATTATCGAAGTTACGCAATTATACCAAGGTCATTTGGTTTATCCTTGACCTATTCTTTGGTAACGTCTCTAAAAATAGCTTCTAGATTTTTGTTCTTCAGGTTCAGCTGTAATGTTTTTAATCCATTATCATGAGCAAAATCAAAGATAGCAGGACGCATGTCTTTAGAGGTGGAGAAAGTCAATTCCCAAATCTTATCATTTGTGTTGGTCAGAGCAACCAGATTCGGAATTGTTCTCAACAACTGTTCTTCTACTTTGTGATCAAATTCAACCTCTATAACCTGTTCTTTTTCATCTTTCAGGTTATTTAATTTTTTATCAGTGACGATCTTTCCGTGGTTGATAATGATTACACGGTCGCAAATCGCTTCCACTTCCTGCATGATATGTGTAGATAGAAAAACCGTTTTGTCTTTCCCTATATTTTTGATCAATTCTCGGATTTCTACCAACTGATTCGGATCAAGACCTGTTGTGGGTTCGTCCAAAATCAAGACATCCGGATTGTGAAGCAAGGCAGTTGCCAAGCCCACGCGCTGGCGGTATCCTTTAGACAATTGTCCTATTTTTTTATGGCTTTCAGGAGTCAATCCGGTCATTGCAATCACTTCTTCAATTCTGGATTTTGCCACTTTATAAACATCAGCATTAAAAGCTAAATATTCACGTACATACAAATCAAGATATAACGGATTGTGCTCTGGCAAATAGCCAACCGATTTTTGTACTTCTTTCTGAGCACTTGAAACATCATTTCCGTTTACCGAAGCCTTACCTTCATCAGCAGTGATAAAAGTGGTCAGGATTTTCATCAGCGTAGATTTTCCAGCACCATTAGGTCCTAAAAAACCGACAATTTCGCCTTTTTGGATAGAAAAGGAAATATTATCCAAGGCTTTCTGGTTTCCGTAATTTTTTGAGATGGAAGTAACTTCGATTGACATGATTTTTGATTTTGAACAAAAGTAATAAAATGAATAATTAAAACGTATATATGTTATCCGAATTGCATAGCAAGTAAATTAATCGACAATTCAAACGTTGTAGTTAAAAATATTCCTAAAAAACGACTGTTTTATGTAAAGCGTAAAACAAATTTTTCTACTTTAGCCGAATAACAAAACAAAAAATGCAAAACAACCGTTTTTATTTTAGCAATTCTTTTTATTTCTGGAAACAGAAACGGGATTGTCGTGTTGTTATGTAAATAGAATTATATTTAAAAATCAATATAGAAATCCCGATGCAAATCGGGATTTTTTTTTGCCTAAACTTATGGAAACAAAAATTGCAATTCAAGGAATCAGAGGCTCGTTCCATCACCAAGTCGCTAAAGAATATTTCAATGAAACATTGGAATTGGACGAATGCATGTCGTTCGATGCTTTGGTGACAAGCTTGGTAGGAAACAAAACCCAGAAAGCAATTATGGCTTTAGAAAATTCGATAGCAGGCTCGATTATACCTAACTATGCCTTGATTGATAGGAACAATCTTCACATTATTGGAGAACATTATCTGGACATTCACATGAACCTGATGGTGCTGAAAGGCCAAAAAATAGAAGACATCAAAGAAGTGCATTCGCATCCAATTGCCTTATTGCAGTGTGGTGAGTTTTTTAAAAAATATCCGCATATAAAATTAGTAGAAAGCGGCGATACGGCAGAAACAGCCCAAAGAATTCAAGAAAAACAACTAAAGGAAATTGCGGCAGTAGCAAGCCCAATTGCAGCAGAAATGTTCGGGTTAGACATTTTGGCTTCCGGAATCCATACGATAAAAAGCAACAAGACGCGGTTTGTAATCTTGAAAACGCAAAACAAAGTCCTGCCTAAAGAAGAAATCAACAAAGCTTCTATAAAATTTGAATTGGATGATACGCCTGGAAGCCTAGCGACAATTTTAAACGTGATGAACAATTGCAAGCTGAACCTGACGAAAATCCAGTCGATGCCGATTATAGAAACGCCTTTCCAGTATTCTTTTTTTGTGGATGTGACTTTTGAAAAATACAAACACTATGAAAAAGCAAAATCAATTCTAGAACTAATGACGACACATTTTAAGGTTTTAGGAGAATACAAAAGAGGTAATAGAAGCTAAAAAAAAGAAACATGGAAAATGATATTGTAATAGGAAGCAAAGGATTCGCTAATCGATTAAATACGGTCGAAGAGTATTACTTTTCAAGGAAACTAAGAGAAGTACGCCAGATGATTTCGGAAGGAAAGCCGGTAATCAACATGGGAATTGGAAGTCCTGATCTAGCGCCGCCCAAAAGTGCTATCGAGGCTATCAAAAAAGCAATAGATGATGAAAAAGCACATGAATATCAAAGCTATCAGGGATTGCCGGAATTGAGAAAAGGAATTGCGGATTTCTATAATGCCCAGTTTGGCGTTTCACTCGATACCAATTCCGAAATTTTGCCCTTGATGGGTTCAAAAGAAGGCATCATGCATATTTCTTTAGCGTTTTTGAATGAAGGTGATGAGGTCCTGATTCCAAATCCGGGCTATCCGACCTATGCCTCGGTGACTAATTTAGTAGGAGCAAAGCCAATTTTCTACGATTTAAAAGAAAAAAACAATTGGGAACCTGATTTAGACTTATTAGAAAAGCAAGACCTGTCGAAAGTCAAACTGATGTGGATTAATTATCCGCACATGCCGACAGGAGCTAGCGGGAGCTTATCGATGTTTGAAAAATTGGTCAGTTTTGCAAAAAAACATCAGATTGTTCTGGTCAATGATAATCCGTACAGTTTTGTGCTGAATGACAATCCAATTTCTATTTTTCAAGTTGAAGGTGCTAAGGATATTGCTTTGGAATTAAATTCGCTGAGCAAAACCTTTAATATGGCAGGCTGGCGTATCGGAATGGTGTCTGGAAAATCAGAATTCATCGACGCCATCTTACAAGTGAAAAGCAATATGGACAGCGGCATGTTTTATGGAATTCAAAAAGGAGCCATCGAAGCGTTGAAATGTGGAAAAGAATGGTTCGATGTCCAAAACACTATTTATACAAAAAGAAGAGCACTGATCTTTCAATTGGCCGAAAAACTGGGCTGTACATTTGATAAAAAAGCAACAGGAATGTTCGTCTGGGCAAAGCTGCCATTAGCTATAACAGCTTCAGAAGAATTTATTGATACAATTTTAATCGAGAAAAACATCTTTATTACGCCAGGAACTATTTTCGGAAGCAACGGCGAAGGCTATATCCGATTTTCATTGTGTATCAAAGAAGAAAAAATTCAAGAAGCGATCGCTAGGCTTTAGACAATAGATTTAAAAAATAACTAACTTTGGCCTAGGCCGAAGAAATACCAAAATAAAAATGAAAAATTCAAAAGAATTGAGAAGGTGGTTGGACGATTTCAATTTAGCGCATCCGTTAGTAATCGCCGGACCTTGTAGTGCCGAAACAGAAGAACAAGTATTGAAAATTGCCCATGAATTAAAAGACTCAGACGTCAGTATTTACAGAGCAGGAATCTGGAAGCCGAGAACACGTCCAGGCGGTTTTGAAGGTGTTGGGGCCATCGGTTTGAAATGGTTGCAGAAAGCAAAAGCTGAAACGGGACTGCTCATGGCTACCGAAGTAGCAAATGCAGCCCATGTGCAACTGGCTTTAGAACACGATATTGATGTTTTGTGGATTGGAGCGAGGACAACAGTAAATCCTTTTGCCGTTCAAGAAATTGCCGATGCTTTAAAAAATACTGACAAAATTGTATTAGTAAAAAATCCTGTAAATCCAGATTTAGCCTTATGGCTGGGAGGTGTAGAACGTTTATATAATGCAGGAATCAAAAAACTAGGAGTCATCCACAGAGGATTTTCGACTTACGAAAAAACAAAATACAGAAATATACCCGAATGGCAATTGGCTATCGAATTGCAGAATCGTTTCCCGGATCTGCCATTGATTTGCGATCCTTCGCATATTACAGGAAAACGCGAGATGATTCAAGAAGTTTCCCAGCAAGCCTTGGATTTGAACTATGACGGATTGATTATCGAAACGCACACAGATCCTGATAATGCTTGGAGCGATGCCGCGCAGCAAGTCACGCCAACCCGACTAAAACAAATTTTCGAAGATTTAAGAGTCAGAAAAGAAACCGAAGAAGCTTCCGATTACAACCAAAAATTAAATCGCCTTCGTGTAGATATTGATGAATATGACGCCAAGATTATTGAGATTTTAGGAAAAAGGATGGTTGTCGCCGATAAAATCGGTGCACTAAAAAAAGAAAAAAATGTAGCGGTGCTGCAAAACAAAAGGTGGAATGAGATATTAGGCAAGATGATTTTAGAAGGAGAAGAAAAAGGCTTGAGCGAAGAATTCATCTTAAGAATTTTTAAAGCAATACACCAAGAAAGCATCAGCCACCAAGAAAAAATCATTAACGGATAAACAGCAACCTTAAATTTAAATGACGAAATTATATTGTTCGATTGTAAAACAGTAATTTTGTCGTTTAAATTTAACAATACGCTTTCTTGTTTCGGAAAAATCTGAAATCTGAAATCTGAAATCTGAAATGAATGACTGGAACTGTTTATAAATCTACCGGAAGCTGGTATACCGTGAAATCCGAAGACGGAGACTTTATGGAATGCAGGATTAAGGGCAAATTCCGCATGAAAGGAATCAAAAGCACAAATCCCATTGCAGTAGGCGACATCGTGGATTATGAACTCGACAAAACGTCAGACAAAGTCACAGGCACAATTCACAAGATTCATGATCGAAAAAACTATATCGTTCGCAAATCTGTGAATTTGTCAAAACAGGTTCATATCATTGCTTCTAACATAGACCAGGTTTTTCTTCTCATCACGATTAACAATCCACCGACAACGACTAGCTTTATCGATCGATTTTTGGTGACGGCAGAAGCTTATGGAATTGAAGCCGTTTTGGTTTTCAATAAAATAGATACCTATGATGATGCAATGCTAGACGAGCAATTGTACCTTCAATATGTTTACTCCAATATAGGCTACCAATGCCTCCGCGTTTCGTCAACAGAAGGAAAAGGAATCGACAAGCTAAAAGAAATGATGATTGGCAAAGTATCGATGTTTTCCGGACATTCTGGTGTCGGAAAATCAACGTTGGCCAATGCGCTCGAACCGACATTGCATTTAAAGACTACTGTTATTTCCGAACAAAGCAAGCAAGGCCAACACACGACGACTTTTGCCGAAATGTACGATTTGTCTTTTGGCGCTAGGATTATCGACACGCCAGGAATCAAAGGCTTTGGAATTGTTGATATGGAGAAATCAGAAATAAGCGGTTATTTTCCAGAATTTTTTGCCTTGCAAGACCAATGCAAGTTCAACAATTGCTTGCATAAAGAAGAACCGCATTGCGCCGTTAAGGAAGCTTTAGAAAAAGATGAGATCGCTTGGTCGCGCTATAGAAGCTATCTTCAGATTTTAGAGGGCGATGATGAACATTATCGTACCGATGATTATGCTGATGAAAGAGCCGAAAGCGATGAAAATAGAAATCAGAAATAGGCAAAAGTTGTAAAGCCAAAAGTCAGAAAGTCGTAAAGACTGATATGATTGATTTTTGACTTTATGACTTTCGACTTTAAGACTATAAAATGAAAGCCGTCATTCAGAGAGTTTCCCATGCCTCAGTTACTATTGAAGGAAAAAAAGTAAGCGAAATCCAAAATGGATTGCTCGTTTTGCTCGGCATTGAAGATGCTGATGCAAAAGAAGATATCGAATGGCTTTCTGGCAAGATTGCCAATCTTCGGATTTTTGGTGATTCAGAAGGCGTCATGAATTTATCCGTAAAAGATGTCGCAGGAGACATTATTGTCGTCAGTCAATTTACGCTTCATGCTTCTACCAAAAAAGGAAACCGCCCATCTTATATAAAAGCTTCAAAACCAGATATCGCAATTCCTTTATATGAGAGTTTTGTGAGACAAATGGAGGCTGATTTAGGCAAAAAAATCCAGACCGGAGAATTTGGAGCCGACATGAAAGTCGCTTTGCTAAATGACGGTCCGGTGACTATAATTTTTGACACAAAAAACAAAGAATAAGACTTGTAGATTAGTTTTATTATTTTATTTTTGGAAAAATTTAACATTTAATGAAAAAATTGTTACTCCCCCTGGTTATCTTACTATTATTTGCCGAAGTGACTATCGCACAGGATATTGAATATACTGTCGCAAACATTCCAGCAGAACTTAAAGAAAACGCGAATGCCGTGGTGCGCTTGGATCAAAAAGACATTGTCATTGCTTCAAGAAAGTCGATGGTAATAACTACAAAAAGCATTGTAACGGTACTTAATGAAAACGGATTGCAGCATATGGATCTTTCGGAATATTTTTCTGCAAGAAACCGTATTAAGTCTATCGAAGTGCAGATTTATAATTCTTTTGGTAAGGAAATTAAAAAAATCAAAAGAAAAGATTTTAAAGAAAATTCAGTTTCCGAAGGTTCGATCATAACCGATAATAAATTGCTTTATTGCGACTATACGCCTACAGAATATCCTTTTACGGTTGTTTTTCAAAGTGAGATAGAAACTTCGAATACGGCATTTATTCCGTCGTGGTATCCGATTCACGGCTTTTCTGTTAGTGTGGAAAAAGCGATAATGAACGTACAAGCTCCAGCTGATTTAGGCTTTAAGTATAAGGAATTCAACATGCTTAATAATCCTGCTATTTCCAAACAAGAAAAAGCAGGTGGTGTGTCCTTTACAGCAACTAATTTAGTCGCTTACAAACAAGAAGATTATTCGCCTTCATTCAATTCTTATGCACCTAATGTAATTATGGGATTAGACGCTTTCAATTATGAAGGTTTAGATGGTAAGGCAACCAATTGGAAAGAATTTGGAGGCTGGGTCTATTCAAACCTTTTAAAAGGTACCGATGAAATTCCTCAAGAGACCCAAGCTAAAATTAAGGCTTTAGTAGGCGATGAAAAAGACCCGCTGAAAAAAGCAAGAATCATATATAAGTATGTACAAGATAAAACGAGATATGTCAGTATCCAATTAGGAATTGGCGGCTGGAAGCCAATGATGGCAAAGGATGTTGATCGTTTAGGCTATGGAGATTGCAAAGCGTTGACAAATTATACAAGAGCATTACTAGAAGTCGTAAATGTGCCATCTTATTACACCGTTATTTATGGCAATCCTCAAAAACGTGATTTTAACCAGGATTTTGTTTCCATGGAAGGTAATCACGCGATTCTCGCAGTGCCTGTTGACAATAAAATGTATTGGCTTGAATGCACTAGCCAAAAAATGCCTTTTGGTTTCCAAGGTGACTTTACAGATAATCGCTTTGCCCTTGTTATAAAGCCTGAGGGTGGAGAAATAATCAAAACACAAGAATACCAGCCTCAGGATAATACGCAAATATCCAAAGGGAAGTATGTTATCGACGAGCAAGGCAATATTGCAGGAAGTATCTTGATAAAGTCAAAAGGTACCCAATACGACAGCAAGTTTGATTACGAAGACAAGTCCAGCGACAACCTTACTAAAATTTATAAAAGCTACTTTAATAATATAAACAACCTGAAGCTGAAGAAAATCAACTTGCAGAATAATAAAGAAGAAGTTGAATTTTCGGAAGACATCACTATAGAAGCATCAGAATATGCGAAGCCAACAGGGGGCAGAATGATTTTTGCGATAAATGCTTACAATCAGATTTCGGGAGTACCACAAAGATACCGTCAGCGTAATAATCCGTTTGAAATAATAAGAGGATTCTATGATTATGATGAAATTATAATTGATCTTCCGAAAGGCGTAACCATTGAAGCAAAACCTGAAAACGTGGAACTAAAAGGGGCTTTCGGAGAATATAAAACAGAATTAGCTGTGATTAATGAAAATCAACTGCTGTATAAGAGAACTTATAAAACAAACCCAGGCTATTACGACAAAAAGGAATATGAAAACTTCAGGAAATTCCGCGAACAGATTGCCAAAAACGATAATGCAAAAATAGTACTAGTTAAAAACCAATAGAACTTAACAAACATGAAAAAAAACCTCCTAACAATCTGTCTATTCTTATTTGCGTTGTGTGCGTTTGGCCAAGCAAAATATGAACTAGGGAAAGTTACCATCGAAGAACTAAAAGAAAAGAAACATCCAAAAGATACGGCTGCCGTTGCTGCAATTCTGTTTAAGAATGGTAAAACCTATTTTGATGTAGATTCCGAAAGAAACTGGATTCTGGTTACAGAAGTAGAAACAAGAATTAAGATTTATAAAAAAGACGGCTATTCGTTAGCAAATCAACAAGTAGGTTATTATACAGGCGGAAAGCAAGTCAGGCTGTTTTTTGATGATGCAGTGACTTACAATCTGGTTGGCGACAAAATTGAAAAAACCAAACTGAAAAGCGACGGAGAATTTACTGAGAAGGTTACCGAAGATTACAGCTATAAAAAAATAGCATTGCCTAATGTAAAAGAAGGTAGTATCATCGAGTACAAATACACACTTAAAACGCCGTATTTTGCTTTGATGAATGATTGGTATTTTCAATATCCTATTCCAGCAAACCATGTCCAATACAAAACGACAATACCAGAATACTTTTTTTACAATGTTTTCATGAAAGGCTATTTGCCTGTTAATAGCACAGCTCCAATCAAATCTAGGAACAACCAATTAGGTTTTGACGAGGTAATCACTTCATATTCCATAGATGATGTTAAAGCAATCAAACAAGAGCCTTATGTGAATAACATGGACAATTATACTTCCATGATCCAGATGGAGCTTGCTTCGACTTATTATCCTCAAAGAGGATCAGAATCGTATGCTACCGATTGGGAAACTGTGGCCAAAAAAATCTATGAGTACAAAGACTTTGGAGATGAGCTTAAGGCTACTTCCTATTTTGAGAAAGATTTAGATGCTGTATTAAAGGACATTCCTTCAAGAGAAGATAGGGTTAATGCCATCTTTGATTATGTGAAATCTAGAATGAACTGGAACGAGCGATTTGGTTATTATTGCAATGTTGGAGTCAAAAAAGCATATGCCGAAAAAGTAGGAAATGTAGCAGAAATCAATCTGATGCTTGTCGCTATGCTACGCTATGCTGAAATTAAAGCAAATCCTGTTTTGGTAAGTACACGTTCCAATGGAATTGCCTTGTTTCCAAATAGAGGAGCATACAACTACGTGGTTGCGGCTATTGAGCTTGAAAACAAAGAAGTATTATTGCTGGATGCGACTACAAAAAATGCCTTGCCAGATATTTTGCCTGTTAGAGCATTGAATTGGACAGGAAGAATGATAAGAAGAGACAAGACTTCTGTAGAAATTGGGCTTATGCCTAAAATGAAATCTAAGGAAGTTATTAATGTTATAGCTTCTATCGATACTGATGGAAAAGTTACGGGAAAAGTAAGAGAACAGTATTTCGATTACAATGCCTATAGCTTTAGAGAGCACTACTTGACCATGCCAAAAGATAAATATCTTGAGCAGATGGAAAAACGCTATAACGGAATAGAAGTCGAAGATTATTCGACGGCAAATGATAAAGATTTATCAAAACCAATGATGGAAAGTTACAGCTTTGCACATTCAAATGTTGTCGAACATATCGGAAACAAAGCCTATTTCTCGCCAATGCTTCATTACACACAAACTGAAAATCCGTTTAAAGATGAAACAAGAGAATTTCCTATAGATTTTGTTTACCCTTCTCAAGACAAATATTCTTTTGCTATTACCATTCCAGAAGGCTATGAAATTGAATCGCTTCCTACGCCTCTTGCTATTGCAATGGAAGAAAATATTGGCTCTTTCAAATACAATATTTCGCAAGCCGGAAGACAGATTCAAGTATCGGCTGCAATAGAAATTAACTATGCGAATATCCCGGCAGATTTTTATGTTACGCTAAGAGATTTCTACAAAAAGATGTTAGAAAAACAAAACGAAAAAGTAGTGCTTAAAAAAGTATAATTATGGACATAAAAAATGCACAGCTCGAAGTTGACAATTGGATTAAAGAGCATGGAGTCCGTTATTTTAATGAACTTACCAATATGGCGCAGCTCACCGAAGAAGTCGGTGAAGTTGCTCGTATCATAGCACGCCGATATGGTGAGCAGTCTGAAAAAGAATCCGATAAAAATAAAGACTTAGGAGAAGAACTTGCCGATGTCGTTTTTGTTGTGCTTTGCCTTGCCAACCAAACGGGAATCAATCTCCAAGAAGCTTTTGATAAAAAAATGGACTTGAAATCAAATAGAGACAAAGACCGACACAAGAACAACGAGAAACTTAAGTAACAATACTAAATCATAAGACAAAATAGTATAGTTAACCATCAATAGGACGCAACAGAATGAAAAAGAGCTTTCTGATAATCAGTATCTTCTTGTTTGCCGTATGTGCATTTGGTCAAAAAAAATACGAATTAGGGAACGTTACAATTGATGAGCTCAAAGAAAAAGTACATCCTAATGATACAACAGCAGTAGCAGCTATTCTATTTAAAAAGGGGAAAACCTATTTTGATCTTGACTTTTTAAATTGGACTATCACTACCGAAGTTGAGCTGAAAATTAAAATTTACAAAAAAGAAGGCTATGTCTTTGCTGATCAGCAGATACAATACTATAGTGGAGGAAACCAAGTTGAGGTTGATTATGATAATGTAGCGACCTATAATCTGGTTGGCGACAAGATTGAAAAAACCAAATTGAAAAAAGACGGAAAATTCACCGAAGAAGTCAATGGAAGCTATAGCAATAAAAAAATTACATTACCAAAAGTAAAAGAGGGCAGCATAATTGAATATAAGTATACGATCAAAACGCCTAATTTTATCACTTTTGATGATTGGTATTTTCAATATCCAATTCCTGCCAATCATGTTGAATATTTAGTAGCGATGCCCGATTTTTTTTCTTATAATACCTATATAAAAGGAAATTTAACCATTGATAAGACTATTCCAGACATTCCAGCAAGAAAAGGAAAAAGTTTTAGTGAAAAGAGGCGCTTGTATTCTGTAGATAATGTAAAGGCGTTTAAGGCAGAAGCGTATGTGAATAATATTGAAAATTATATTCCGACGTTACAAATGGTGCTGGCTTCGGCAAATATATCAGAAGGAGTAGTTAAGTCCTATTCTACTGATTGGGCTTCCGTTGCCAAGAATATATATGATGCTGAAAGTTTTGGAGGAGAAATAAAATCCACATCTTATTTTCAAAAAGATCTTGATTTATTATTACAAAATGTCACTTCAAATGACATGAAAGTAAACATGATTTTTAATTACGTTCAGGCCAAAATGAATTGGGACAGGACAAATGGCTATTTTAGTCATGTTGGCGTTAGCAAAGCTTATGCTGAAAAAGTTGGGAATGTGGCAGAAATCAACCTGATGTTGATAGCAATGCTACGATATGCTGGGATAGAAACGAATCCTGTTCTAGTCAGTACGCGATCTAACGGCATTGCTTTGTTTCCAAATCCGTCAGCGTATAATTATGTTATTGCTGCCGTTGAACTTGTTAATGATCAATTACTTTTGCTAGATGCGACCACAAAAAGTGCAGTGCCAAATATCTTGCCTGTTGAAGCGCTCAATTGGAAAGGAAGAATGATACGGAAAGATGGAACGTCTATTGAAGTCGACCTTATGCCTAAGATGAGTTCCAAGGAGATTACTAACGTCATGGCTTCTATTGAGGCAGATGGAAAAATAATTGGGAAAACGAGACAGCAATATTATGATTATAATGGGTATGTTTTTCGAGAGCATTTTTTAACCCTGCCGAAAGATAAATATCTTGAAGAAATCGAAAAAATGTACAAAGGAATAGAAATTGAAGAATATTCGACTGCTAATGACATTGATTTGTCTAAACCATTAATAGAAAATTATAACTTTACACATAATAATATTGTTGAGAACATAGGCAGCAAAGTCTATTTCTCGCCCATGCTTTATTATGCAAGGACTGAAAACCCATTTAAGGATGAAGAGCGTGAATTTCCTATCGATTTTAATTATCCTCATCATGACAAACATTTCTTTACGATCAGTATACCTGATGGCTATGAAATAGAATCGCTTCCTGCACCTATTGCTCTTTCGATGGAAGAAAACATAGGGTCTTTCAAATACAATATTTCGCAAGCAGGACGGCAGATTCAGTTAACAACCGTGTTTGAAATTAATTATTCAAATGTCTCGCCCGAGTTTTATGACACGATAAGAGATTTCTACAAAAAAATGATAGAAAAGCAGAACGAAAAAGTAGTGCTTAAAAAAGTATAAGACTCACAAAAACAACGAAAAGCTCAAGTAGCATAGTAACAAATGAATCTAGTTTTAAACCCTGCCATCTGCAATCCGAAATCTGAAATTTCCATAACAGGATCGAAGTCAGAAACCAACAGGCTGTTGCTGTTGCAGGCGTTATTTCCAAATATTGTTCTAGAGAATACGTCAAATTCTGATGATTCCGATGTAATGGCAGAAGCGCTTAACACAAAAGATTCAGTCATCGACATACATCATGCAGGTACCGCCATGCGTTTCCTGACAGCTTATTTTGCAACCCAAGAAAACCGCGAAGTGGTCCTTACAGGTTCTTCAAGAATGAAAGAACGTCCGATCAAAATTCTGGCGGAAGCGTTGCGACAATTAGGAGCTTCGATTTCGTATGAAGAAAAACAAGGCTTTCCGCCGATTCGAATCAAAGGAAGAAAACTCTCCAAAAGCAGAGTCTCACTTCCCGCAGATATCAGCAGCCAATATATTTCTGCACTGCTATTAATCGCACCAAAACTTGAAAATGGACTGGAACTTCTATTGGAAGGAAAAATAACATCGGTGCCTTACATCAAGATGACGCTGGCTCTGTTAGAAGAAATCGGAGTCAAAACTAAATTCCAAGAAAACACAATTACAATACTGCCAAAGTCACCAAATGGCGAACCACATACCTTGACAGTAGAATCCGATTGGAGCTCGGCATCGTATTACTATTCGATAGTGGCTCTCGCCGCAATTGGCACAGAAATAAAACTTTCCAGCTATAAGAAAAATAGTCTTCAAGGCGATTCGGCTCTGGCAGAAATTTATAAAAATTTCGGGGTAAAGACTAGTTTTGAAACGAACTCGGTTACTCTTCAAAAAATTGAAAGCCATAACACAAATACGCTGGAATTAAACCTGAACGATTCTCCCGATATTGCACAGACGATTGCTGTAACCTGCTTCGGACTAGGAATGCCGTGCTATTTGACAGGGCTGCATACTCTTAAGATTAAGGAAACCGACCGACTGGAAGCATTAAAATCAGAATTAGAAAAGCTCGGAGCCAAGATAAAAGTAACAGACGATTCCTTGCAATTAGAAACTTCAACCGAAATAAATCCAAATGTTTCAATAGCAACGTATAACGATCATAGAATGGCAATGGCTTTTGCGCCTTTATCGCTAAAAGTTCCTATAATTATAAAAGAAGCAGAAGTCGTATCAAAATCGTACCCAGACTTTTGGGATGACCTAAAAAGTATTGGTTTTCAAATAAAAGAGTTATAACAATCCCAATGTTTATAGGCCTCAGCACTTTGCAAGTTGGGCGCTTTGCAACTTTCTGATTAAATAAAAGCCAAAACACTTGACAAGGCCTATCGCGCAATCGTATATTTGCACCCGGTCTGAAATTTAGCCTTCAGTAAGAACCTAAGTTTTCATACCTCAAATCTAAATTCTATTATGAAATTATCACACTTCAATTTCAATTTGCCAAAAGAGCTTTTAGCAGAATACCCAGCAGAAAACAGAGACGAGTCTCGCCTGATGGTCGTAAACAGAAAAACTAAAACCATCGAGCACAAGATGTTCAAAGACGTAATCGATTATTTCGAGGAAGGTGACGTGATGGTATTGAACAATACTAAAGTTTTTCCTGCCAGATTGTACGGAAATAAAGAAAAAACAGGAGCCAGAATTGAAGTTTTCTTGTTGAGAGAACTAAATGCAGAACAAAGATTATGGGACGTTTTGGTTGACCCAGCACGTAAAATCAGAATCGGAAATAAATTATATTTCGGAGATGACGATTCATTAGTAGCTGAGGTAATTGATAATACAACATCAAGAGGAAGAACATTGCGTTTCCTTTATGACGGTTCTTATGAAGAATTCAGAAACAAACTGACAGAGCTTGGAGAAACTCCAATCCCAAAATACATCAACCGCGAAGTAACTCCAGAAGATGCGGAGCGTTACCAAACTATCTACGCAAAAGAAGAAGGAGCCGTGGCAGCACCTACAGCGGGACTGCATTTCTCAAAACACCTTTTGAAGAGATTAGAAATCAAAGGAATTGACTTTGCAGAAGTAACACTTCACGTAGGATTGGGAACCTTCAACCCAGTTGAAGTAGAAGATTTGTCAAAACACAAGATGGATTCTGAAGAGTTGAAAATCACTCAAGAAGCTTGCGATATCGTTAACGAAGCCAAAGCGAAAAAGAAAAAGATATGTGCCGTAGGAACAACATCCATGCGTGCTATCGAAAGTTCGGTTTCTTCTGCAAAAACATTGAATCCGTATGATGGTTGGACAAACAAATTTATTTTCCCTCCACACGATTTTAGTATTGCTGACTGCATGATTACCAATTTCCATACGCCAAAATCAACACTTTTGATGATGATTTCAGCGTTTACTGGTCACGACCTGATGAAGAAAGCATACGAAGAAGCGATCAAAGAAGGATACAAATTCTATTCGTATGGTGATGCGATGCTGATCCTATAATCAGTACTTCCTTATACAAATCAAGATCTCGTCAGTAATGGCGAGATTTTTTGTTTTACAGAATTGTTTTGCCTGGCGATAAATCCGCAATATCAGTTCCAATCTGCGCGTCCTATCCCAAAATTTTTCCACACTCAATCTTTTTTCCTATTTTTACGACCATTAAAAAAACAACCAATGACCTTTCAAAATACCCGTGAATTCGCACAAGAACTAGATTCGCAAGACAAACTGCACCACTACAGGAACGAATTTCTTTTCCCACAAGTAAATGGTAGAAAAGTAATTTACTTCACAGGAAACTCCTTAGGACTGCAACCAAAACGAACAAAAGCGTATGTAGACGAAGTGATGGATGATTGGGCAAAGCTGGCTGTCGAAGGCCATTTTTATGCTGAAAAACCTTGGTGGGATTATCACGAAAGATTTGCGGCACCTTTAAGCAAATTAGTAGGCGCGCTTCCTTCCGAAGTCACCGTAATGAACACCTTGACCGTAAACCTCCACCTTTTGATGGTTTCGTTCTACAGGCCTACAGAGAAAAAATATAAGATACTCTGCGAATCAAAAGCCTTTCCGAGCGACCAATACATGTTTCAGAGCCAAGTGCGCTTTCACGGATTAGATCCAGAAGATACCATCGTAGAATTGCATAGAAGAGAAGGAGAACACAACATCCGATTAGAAGATGTCTTAGCCAAGATCGAAGAGATCGGAGACGAATTGGCCTTGGTATTGATCGGAGGCGTAAATTATTATACCGGACAAGTTTTTGACATCAAGACCATCACCGAAGCAGGACACAAGGTCGGCGCTTATGTAGGCTGGGATTTGGCGCATGCTGCCGGAAACATAAAACTTGAATTGCACGATTGGGATGTAGATTTTGCAGCTTGGTGCAGTTATAAGTACATGAACTCCGGACCTGGAAACGCGTCAGGATGTTTTATACACGAAGACCACCACGACAATTATGAGCTGAATCGTTTTGCAGGATGGTGGGGCCACAACAAAGAAAGACGCTTTTTGATGGAACCGAAATTCTCGCCAGAAGCAGGAGCGAATGGCTGGCAGATCAGCAATCTTCCGGTATTGACATTGGCGCCCTATCTCGCATCGGTAGAAATGTTTGCCGAAATCGGAATGGATGCCCTGATTGAAAAAAGAGACAAGATTACCTCGTATCTCGAATTTATCCTGAAAGAAATAGACAAAGAAGTCAGCAGCACTTTTGAGATCATCACGCCTGAAAACCCTGCAGAGAGAGCCTCGCAGCTATCCGTATTCCTGCACGGAGAAGGACGCTCGTTGTTTGACTACCTTATGAAAAACGGAGTCATAACAGACTGGAGAGAGCCGAATGTAATCCGATTGGCTCCTGTGCCATTATACTGTTCTTTCGAAGATATGTATGAATTCGGTCAGATTTTAAAAGAAGGAATCCAGTCACACAAGTAATAGATATAAAATTCGTTGCAGTTAGCGCTACTTCGCCAATTGCACGCCCAAAATATACATCATGACAAAAGAACAAATAATTAAAAACTTTGACCCGAGCCAGCCAGGCTTGGCAGACGCAAGCATTTTCGGCCTTCCTTTTTCGGCAGAAGACAGCGAAATCATTATCATTCCAGTGCCTTGGGAAGTAACCGTAAGTTATGGAGCAGGCGCATCAGAAGGTCCAGAAGCGATTCTTGATGCCTCTTTCCAAGTAGATTTGCACCATCAAGAATTTCCAGAATTATGGAAGCTCGGCATCTATCTTGACCAGAATGAACAGACAGAGAAATGGGCCGCAGATAGCGCCAAATACAAAGGATTGGCACAGCCGATTATCGAAGCTTTAGAAAACGGAGAAGTTATCGAGAGCCTGCCGGCGCTGCAGTCGGATTTAGACAAGATAAACAAAGTCTGCAAAGATCTTAAGGACGAAGTAAAAGAACGCGTGCTTTATTGGACAAAAAAAGGCAAAAAAGTAGCACTTTTGGGCGGCGACCACTCTACACCATTAGGCTATTATGAAGCTTTGGCTACACAGCACAATGAATTTGGACTGCTGCATCTTGATGCCCACATGGACTTACGGATTGCCTATGAAGGATTTAAATATTCTCACGCTTCCATCATGTATAATGCCTTGCAGTTGCCGCAGATTACCAAAATCGTACAAGTTGGTATCCGTGATTTCTGCCAGCAAGAAGTAGAAACGGCTTTCGAGCAAGGAAACAGAGTCTTGGTGCATACTGATATGGATTTGAAAGCAGAAGCCTATGTCGGAAAGACATGGGAACAGCAATGCGACGCTATCATTGCCACGCTGCCACAAAAAGTAGCCATCAGCTTTGATATCGACGGAATGTATCCTTGGTATTGTCCCAATACGGGTACCCCTGTACCGGGCGGATTCTCTTTTGAACAAGCGGCTTATCTTTTGAGCAAGCTAGGCGAAAGCGGTAAAGAAATTATAGGTTTCGATTTGGTAGAAGTTGCGCCAGGCGATGATGATTGGGACGGAAACGTAGGCGCACGCATGCTTTTCCACATGTGCGGCGTTTTGGCCAAGAACAACGGCTTGAACATTGGGCAAAAAATCAAATTCAATAGGCAGTAATCTTCCTAAAATAAAAAAAAACAATGGACCTCAAAGGGCCCATTGCTATTTAATAAGCATTAGCAATAAAAGGTGCTTTCCTGATAAAAGTGCTATCCGATAGCTGGTCTATAAGAAAATGGGCCAGATTGGTAGCGCTGATCTTGTCACCCGGACAATCTTCTAAGCTTACGTTTATCGGACTCCTTTCCTCGGTCTGATCAATTTGCGGTAGCCGTACCAAGGTCCAATCAATTTCGCTGGCCGCCAACATTTCATACTCCAGCTGCTTGTTGGCTGTCGAGACCGGAAAGTTTTGGTACATCCAGTCGGTTGCAAAAGCCGTCTTTTCCCCTTTTTTATCTAAAGGAGTATTCACGTTCAGTCCCGTCGTTACGATATAACGATGGGCGCCTTTTTCCTTCATGGCTCGAATGATGGTATCTGTAGCTTTGCTGAAAAGCGTCGGTTCGCTTGGCGGAATTCCGAGTCCTAATGTGCTTAGTACCGCTTCACATCCTTCTAACAGCTGGCAGACAGCGTTAAAGTTTGTTACGTCTCCCTCGATAATTTCTACAAGAGGATTGCTAGTCTTAAAATGGGCAGGGTTTCTTAGGAGAAGCTTAAACGGAATGCCTTGATGGAGTAATGTACTGACGAGGTATTTGCCAGATTTTCCGGTGCCGCCGATCACGGCAATTTTTATATTGTGTTTCATTTTGTTCTTTATAAAATTATTGAAAATAGTATCTTAGTCCTGATGTATCTGATACAGACAAACAAGACAAGCAGCAGCCTATGGCTTTTGCAGAAACGATTTATTATTTTATAAAGAGATTTTGATGCGGTAAATGTAGGAACTTATACCAACAATTCAAAAAACTTTTTGGCAATAGAAAATACAAGTCATGGAAAATCAAGAAGATGCCATCAAGTCGGTGGCTATAGTGAATAAGATAGCAATCGGCAGCCTGTTTGAAAAAACGATAACGGTCGAAAGAAACCAATTGGTGAAGACAGGCGGCAGTACCGATACTAACATCTATTTTGTTCAAGACGGCAGCCTTCGAATTTTTGTCACAGACGGAGAGGAGGAACGCGTTATCCGTTTCGGCTACCAAAACAACATCATCGTTGCGCTCGATTCTTTTCTCACCGAAAAACCTTCAGATTTCTATATACAAGCTATCAAAAAGACAACCCTAAAAGTCATCTCTAAAAAAACATTCATGGACTTCATCAGCAAAGAACCTGAAAATCTTACGCTTTGGGCCGAAATCCTTGAAGACCTTGTCCTGCAGCAGATCGAAAGAGAAAAAGACCTGCTGACGCATTCGCCAAAAGAACGCTATGAAAGAGTACTGAAACGCAGTCCGCAGCTCTTTCAAGAAATACCCAACAAGCATATTGCAAACTACCTTCGCATGACGCCGGAAACATTGTCGAGGCTTAAAAAATCTTGAGTTCGATCAAGAATTTCTAAACCAAGGCTGCGGAACTTTGCAGAAAAAAGATGAAAATAAAAACACAGCAGCTCCTGCAAGAACTTACGACCCAAGTACAAGAACATCTGGCGTATGCAACGTCGCTCCTCGCACAAACAGACGAAGAACTCAACAACAGGATAGCGCCCGATAGCTGGAGCGCCCTAGAATGCATCGAACACCTCAATCGTTACGGCAATTTCTACCTACCCGAAATCGAAAGGCGGATCTATCAATCGCAATCAAAACCCGAGCCCGAATTCAAGAGCGGCTGGCTGGGCAATTATTTTGCAGAGAGCATGCGTCCGAAAGCAAGACTCAATAAAATGAAGACTTTTGCCAAAATGGATCCTATTTACAGCAAGCTGGACAAGTCGGTTTTAGACACTTTTATCAAGCAGCAGCAACAGCTTTTACGATTGTTGGAGAAGTCGGGGAGTATCAGCCTGAACAAGACCAAAACCAGCATCAGCATCACAAAACTCATCCGGCTAAAATTAGGAGATACCTTTAGATTCCTCATTTACCACAACGAAAGGCACATCCAGCAGGCCAAAAGAGCCGTCGAAAGTACTCGTGCTTAAAAGTGTATAGCTGTTTGGAATTCAGACTCTTAAATAGGTGACGGCAGACGTTCAAAACAAAAAATACTTTCCGTATCTTTATGATAAGAATCAATGGCACAGAGTTTGCAAACCCCTTGCCGATCTTGTGATTTCACGCAAGTCAGTAAAATAACAGCTATATGAATACTTTTAAAAGCACAGAAAAGATGAAAACAATCTTCAACCTAAAAACAGCCGTTTTGCTAATCGGCCTTGTTTTTTTTGCAACCCATGCGAATGCAAAAACTATCCGAATGACAATCAAAGAAGAATTGGCCAGCTGCACAGGAGTAGCCCCGCAAAGCTGCTTTCAGGTCAAATATAAAAAAAGCAAAGATTGGGAACTGTTCTACAGCCAGATTGAAGGATTCGATTATACGCCAGGTTACAGGTATGTGATAGATGTCATCCAGACCAAAAGAAAAAATGTTCCTGCCGATGCCAGCAGCTATACCTACACGCTCAAAAGAGTCGTAGAAAAAAAACAGATTGGGGAAAAAGGAGCAGATGCGTGGACCTTTATCACCAAACACAAATGGAAAGTCATTCAGATCAATGGTGCAGAACCGTCAGACACTTCAGCCTATGTTACTTTTCCGGCTGATATGAAAACGATGAACGGCTTTGGAGGCTGCAACAGGATTTTTGGAGGCTATGAACTCAAAGAGAACACCATAAAGTTTAAAGGAATAGCAAGTACATTGATGGCTTGTGCAGACGAGAACAAAAACAAGCTAGAAGGGACTCTGCTAAAGATGCTAACAGATAATACGTTTACGTATGATGTGGCAGACCAGACGTTGAACTTTTATCAAGATAACAAGTTGGTATTGATGTTTGGAAAAGCGCCTTTAGACTAATAGACTTTAAAATAAAAAATACGATCTCCTATAGCGCTAAGTTGTTATAGGAGATTTTTTATATTAAAGCCGCGTGCTATTATATGACGCTTCCACATTATAGTAGTACAACTCATTGTAAAATTGTTTAAATATTTTAAATTATTTTTTTGTTTTATGGGAAACCGTAAATATCTAGTTTGAATAAGATGTATTTTTGTTGTAAGTACTTGTATTACAGTGTTTAAAAATATAAAATTTCAATCATATGAAAATTAAAATTTTACTTTTTTGTCTTTTCTTATCATTAAAAGGGTCTTCTCAAAAAACAGCTACAAACACTGTTACTCAGACTTATTTTGAAGGCGCGAATATTGTCGTTCTCGCCAGCCAGATTTTGCCATCACAAGTAGACCCAGCTATTAGCGCTTTTGAAGTCAAATTTCTTGATTATGCAGATAATAAAATAAAGTATTATGATGCTCCAATTGTGCCTAAAGGCTATATTTCTATTACAACAGAAAAGCATACATGGCCAATAAAAAATTGCGATTTTATGCCAATTTCAATAATTACTATTCCTTTCAAAGTAAGACCCTCTATTCAAAAACGAGAACTTTATGCAAAAGCTGATATTAAGAACATTGGAATCTATTACCCCTTTCAAATTGCTACTAATAAAAGATTATGGTTTGATGGAAAGACGACAGAGCATAAATTTTCGTATGGTTTGATGATTGCGCCAATGGTTGAAGAGTTAAGTGATAAAAACACAAACAATCATTATCAAGACCCTTTGAAAACTGATTCGACTTTAATGTTGTCAACGTCATTAGCTGGAACATACACATATCAAGCTATAACATTTTCAATTATTCCTTTAGGGGTTGATATGGCGATAAATTCAAATGGAAAAAACTGGGTGTATAATGGTAAATATTGGTGGGGATTTGCGATTGGTTTAGACACTAAATTATTTGGATTTTAAATAAATTCGAACGCAATTTCCAATCCGTGCCTCAAACAAACAAATTCAAACCACAAGCAATAACAAAACCCTTTCCTCAACAAAGGGTTTTTATTTGCATCTTTCCCAAATCCAAAATCTCCCCTCCTAAATCCAAAATCTGCCCTCACAAATTTTATGCTCATTTACCTAAAGTTAATTATATTTAGTGGCGCAATTACACAACAGATGCCAACACTAAAACGTATAAGAGAACAGCAAAACCTGACCCAAGAAGAACTTTCCGAAAAGTCCGGAATTTCCGTTAGGACCATACAGCGAATCGAAGCCGGAACATTACCTAAAGGCTATACGCTCAAAACCTTAGCAAAAGTTCTAGAAATCCCAGAAAGCGAATTGCTGGACAAAAAGACAAAAACAGAAACAATTGGCGGCGAAAAAGCAGAAATCAAACAAGAATCGGTTGCAATCGACTATTCAAAAATCAAGCTGGTCAATCTTTCCTCCCTGCTGTTTGTCGTGCTGCCGCCCTTAAATATTTTGGTGCCGCTTCTTTTGGCCAGTATCCTAAAGCAGAAAAATCCGCTGGTAAAACAGATTGTTTCCGTCCAGATTCTTTGGACGATTTTAGCGCCTATTGTTTTTATGCTCGGTATCTTTCTAAAACTCGGAGGCAAGTTTACTTTAGGGCTGATAATCTGCATCGTACTGTCAAACCTGTTTATCATCCTGCGTAATGCGGCCGAAATCGACAGGCACCAAAAACTCTATTTTAAGTTGAAATTCAATATGTTGTAAGCCTTTCGGGTATTTGTCGGGTTTTTGACGGGTTAATTTTTAGGCGCCTATAGCAGTAAAAACTAATCTTTGCCAAAAACTTTAGCAATGATACGATTCCTTTATTTTTTATTCCTTTTCCTATTCGCTTTGCCGCAAAAGAGCCAAGCCCAGGTCGAAAAAACAAGCGAGCTCTATAAGACGATTATGTCCAAAGACAGCCTGCTGTTTAATATTGGCTTCAATACCTGCGACATCTCCCAGTTTGAAAACTTGATGAGCGAAAACTTAGAATTCTATCATGACATAGGCGGCAGGTCTGACAAAAAGAAATTCCTAAAAGACTTTGAGTCCGGACTATGCAACGATCCCAAAAACTTTCAGGCCCGAAGAGAATTGGTGCCCCAAAGCACAGAAATCTATGCCCTTTATGACAGAGAGAATCAAGGCAAGATATACGGAGCGCTCCAGATAGGCGTGCATCAGTTTTTTGAAAAACAACCCTCACAGCCCGAAAAGTTTGGCAGTTCGGCAAAATTCAGCCATCTCTGGCTTTTAGAAAGCGGCGAATGGAAGCTGTCCAGATCCTACAGCTACGAACATGTCAACAAGCAATTGCAGACGTCGGAAGTACCTGCCTTCGACAACGATGCCGTCATCGAAAAGTGGCTCAAGGAAAATAAGGTACCCGCTCTTGGCCTAGGAATAATCGAAAACGGAAAGCTCAAGCAGGTAAAAGCCTTTGGCGAAATCAAGGCAGGCGTTGCCGCTCCCTACAATACGATTTTTAATGTGGCTTCCGTAACCAAGCCCGTAACGGCCATGGTCGCATTGAGATTGGCCAGCCTAGGGAAATGGGACTTAGACAAGCCAGTCTACCACTACTGGACCGATCCTGATATTGCCAAAGACCCAAGACACAAACAAATCACCACCCGACTCCTCTTGAGCCATCAAGCCGGCTTCCCGAATTGGCGCTTGGCCAATGCCGACAAAAAATTAAGTTTTCTGTCCGACCCCGGAACCCAATACCAATATTCAGGGGAAGGATACGAATACCTGCGCAAAGCCTTAGAAAACAAGTTTCATAAAACCTTGCAGCAATTAGCATCCGAATTGATTTTCCTGCCCCTAAAAATAAGCGAAACCAGCTACGTCTGGACTAAAAATACCGACGCGTCACGATACGCCACCGGCTATGACAAAGAGCTAAAGCCGTATGAGATAGAAAAGAATACAACACCCAACGCGGCCGATAACCTGTTGACGACTATCGAGGAATATGGCCAATTGCTTACCGCTCTAATGGACGGAACGTTGTTACCTGAAAATATTTTTAAAGAAATGGTTACTCCGCAAATCGCAAGCGAAAAAGGCAAGCACTTTGGTCTAGGGTTCGAAATCTACGATCTGGGCCATGGCGACTATGCTCTTGCGCATGGAGGAGCCGATCTAGGCGTCAGGGCCATCGTATTTATCTTGCCGAAAACAAAACAAGGCCTGCTGATTTTTACGAACTCCGATATAGGAGGCAGCTTATACGAAGCTTTGGTAAAACACTATCTTGGCACATCAGGAGAAACGATTGTGAATATTGAGACGAAATAAAGCTGGTTTTAATAAAATCGGTGTCATCTGCGTGCAATAATTACATCCCTTAAGTTCTTATTGGCACATCTCATGTTCTTATTGGCACTGCTCAAGTTCTTATTGCTACATCTTAAGTTCTTATTGGTCCCCTCTTTAACTTTTCAGCGTTCCCAATTTCCTGATTTTGCTTTCTTGTTCTCTGCTTTAGGGATGCTTTTTTATAAACAGCAAACCTTATTGGGATTTCGCCGCTGTTTTTGTAGAAAGTCCCTGTTTGATTTTAATAGGAGAGTTTCGAAAACAGCTGCAAACTACACTTGGGGCAGCATCGTCGTTATTTTAAAACTAAAAAAGCAGCAATTGGTTGTGTTATTTTTGTATTATAACCTATTGTAAAGTAATGGGTTGTGTGTTTTTTTCTTTGAGGAAAAACGTAATTCACTCCTTTTTTTGGAACCGATGCGAAAAAAAATAAAAAAAATTTAGTCCCAAGAAAAGAACCAGCAGAAAAGATAAAAATCTAAAGAAAGACGGGCGTTGCTGCCGGTCTTTTTTTGCTTTTAAAGCCTAAAAAAAGAACACCAATAGCCCTTATTTTTAGAAAAAAACAGCACGATGGGGAAAATCGTAAGGATACGGTTTTTAGCTATTGTAAATTCGGTAAACCTATTGAAGTTTAAATAGTTGCATGTTTTAAACGGTTATATACGGAGCTACCACCTCCACATAACAGTATGGCACACTTATTAAACATACCCACTTTTCTACAGATGAATTTAAAGTCTATTCATCCGCCATGAACTATGGCCCGATTTAGCATGCCTAAACAATTATTAATCTAAACTATGAAATCATGAATAATAAAATTTACATACTACTACTCGCATTTTTCTTGGGCGCTGTTGGAATGAATGCCCAAAACGGCTATTTTTATTATTATAAAGACCAAAAAATTGCCCTCAATCTAGATCGGAAATTCCTGAACATAAATACTTCAGAAGATTTTCAGAAATCCTCCCTCGACGGATTAAAATTTAAAGACGTTACGCTGCAAGACGACAGTTCTACCGGAGAGCGCCAAAAGTTTGGAAAGCTGGAATTCCAGTCGGAACCATCAAGCGCCGACTTTGACAAGGCCATAAGCGACCTAAGAAAAATCAAAGGAATCAAAAGCGTTTCCCTCTTTTTTAAAAGACCTCAGGCAGCGTCTATCGGAACATCCAGCCTTTTTTATGTCAAGCTGAAAGACGATAGAGGTTTTGAACTGCTCAAAAAGACTGCTTCCGAAAACAAAGTGAAGATCGTAGAGCAGATTCAAGGAATGCCTTTATGGTATATCTTGGCAGTAGAACCAGACAACCAAAGCACTTCGCTGCAAATGTCCAACCTGTTTTATGAAACTGGACAGTTTGCCGACATCGATCCTGCCTTTATGTTTAATTTCAGGTCGGTTTGTACCAATGACACCAACTTTGGAAGCCTTTGGGGACTTAGTAACAGCGCCAATCCTAACATCGATATCAATGCCTGCCAGGCTTGGACGATTACACAAGGAAGCGGCGTGAATGTAGCCATCCTTGACCAAGGAATCTACAAGACACACAACGACTTGGCTGCCAATATCTCGCCTTTGAGCTTTGATGCGCAAAGCGGTACCAGCCCTAGTGTTTTTATTTCAGGCAACAATCACGGTACTCACGTAGCAGGAACCGTTGGGGCCGTAAAAGACAACAACCTTCAGGTAGTTGGAGTGGCGCCACAATCGAAATTGATGTCAGTGAGCCACTCGTTAGGATTGGTTCCTAATGTCTCTGCACAGCTTGCTTCTGGAATTAACTGGGCTGTAGCCAACGGAGCTGATGTTATCAATAACTCTTGGGGCGACCAAGGAGGAGCTTATTATGCACAGCTGTATAGTGCGGCTCTAGAAAGTGCGATCCTTAATGCCCTGGCAAACGGAAGAGGAGGCAAAGGAACTGTAGTTGTTTTTGCAGCAGGAAACTTTGGAAGCGGCGGTCCTGTAATGGACTACCCAGGTACTTTTACAGACAATATCTTGACCGTGGGATCGATTACCTCTACAGGAGCACGTTCTAGCTTTTCGGGCTATGGAACCAAGCTTGACGTAGTAGCGCCTGGAAGCAATATTCTTTCTACCATCCCAACCAACAGTACAGGATCTATGAACGGTACGTCTATGGCAAGTCCGCACGTAACGGGACTGGTAGCCTTGATTCTTTCTGTGAATCCATGTCTTACTGGGCAACAAGTACGAGATATCATTGAAGGCACTTCTCAAAAAATTCCAGGCTTTAGCTATTCTACCACAGCCGGAAGAACCAACGGAACATGGAACAACCAAGCAGGTTATGGACTTATAGATGCTTATGCCGCTGTATTGCGTGCACAACAAATGTACTCGCCAACCGTAGACCTCTATGTGAAAGACACTCCTGCAGATCTAGGAATCGAGCCGAATACTATTTCGCCATACATGTGGGCCAGTGAAGACATCTGGGTACGAAACTATAATGACAGTGGTTTGGTGCACCAAAATCCAGATTACAGCCCTACGAATCCTAACTACGTACGCGTACGCGTAAGAAACAAAAGCTGCGTTGCCTCTTTAGGAAACGAAAAGCTGAAACTTTATTGGGCTAAAGCCGGTACTTCATTGAATTGGCCGATGAGCTGGAACGGAACCTACTATGTAGGCGGCGTGCTCATGGGCAAACAAATAGGAGCATTGGCAGGAATTACGATTCCGGTACTCCAGCCGGGACAAGAAGTTATCCTGACGTTTGCATGGAACGTTCCAAATCCTGCCGATTACGCGCCCATCAATCCAGAGCCGTGGCATTTCTGTCTGCTGACCCGAATTGAAGCCGCCAGCGATCCGATGACATTCCCAGAAACAGCAGACCTTAATCTCAATGTCAAGAACAACAACAATATTGCGTGGAAAAACGTTACGGTTGTCGATGTACTTGCTAACGGAAGTGTCGGAGGCGTTGTTGGAGTAGGAAACCCTGTGAAAGCTACTAAGAAATACTTCCTAGAATTTGTAGCCGAAGACATTCCAGACGTAAGGCCGATTTTTGAACAAGCCCAAATAACAGTCAAAATGGACGAACGACTGTACCGAGCCTGGGAAAGAGGAGGAGCTGTAGGTCGAGGATTAGTGGAAGGAAGAGACAGGATGTCAAGAATTGTCAGGGCAAACAATGCTACCCTGAACAATATCGTCTTTGAACCTAACGAATTAGGAACGCTCAACCTGACGTTTGCTTTCTTAAATGATGATATGACTCCGCAGCAGTTTGTCTACAATATTGTGCAGCGAGATGCCGAAACAGGCGATGTTGTAGGAGGCGAAACCTATTTGGTGAACAAAGGTGAAACCCGCGGCAGAAGACTTGTTGCCGATGCTGGTAACGATAAAAAAGCCGATAGAGACGAAGTCATTACATTAAGCGCAGCGCAGCTAAACGAAGCCGTAGTCTATAACTGGTACGATACCGAAGGCAACATGATCTACCAAGGAAAAGACTTTACAGTATCTGTTGAGATGGCTAAAAAATACAAGCTAGAAGTTGTAGCATTGGCAGACGGGCTTAAAGATTATGCCGAAGTTGAGGTAACGATGAATCCAAGCTCTTTAGGAGGCATTGCACCTAACCCAGCTAAAAACAATGTTACGGTATCCTATAAGCTTAATGATGCTGGCTCAGCTTACCTAACCATTATTGGAAGCTATGGCGCTAACAGAGCCTCGAACAACTACATCCTAGATGTGAAAAATTCAGAAATTAATATCGATGTCACAAATTACCCAAGCGGCCTGTATACGGTAGCCTTGGTGTGCAATGGCAAAATAGTCGATACTAAGAAGCTGATTAAGAAATAAAGAATTTTAAAACCCGTGCCCAGCACGGGTTTTTTTATTAAATTTATACCTATCATTTTAAAAATCAGGACTATGAAAATGTTTGCACTACTATTAACCGTTCTGCTTCAAGGCTGCAGCAGCGATGGCAACCAAGAGTCGCGCGTTATTGACGCGGTGCTGATTGGAAAAGGCAATCTCTATGGCAATGGTGATGAAAATATCCCAAGACAGAATGTGGTCATCTACAGCCCAGCCGATTGGAGCCTTCTGATGCAAAAGATGGACACTCGAAATCCTGTCTCGAATAGTTTTTCAGAAACAAATATCGATTTTAACGCTTTCCAAATCATTGCTGTCTTTGATGAAATTAAAGGCAACGGAGGGCATACCATAGACATTACACAAGTTGCAGAAAATGAGGCCACGATTGTTGTAACGTTACAGAATCTAAATACGGGCGGAGGGACATCGGTTAAGACACAGCCTTTTCATATCGTCAAGATTCCAAAATCAAAAAAGCCCGTTCTTTTTAGATAATCCGTTGCCATAAAGACATACCTTTGGCGGGATGAATAAATCACAATCAGCATATTGCAAAAGCCTGCTAAAAACACTACTGGCACTAACCCTGTTGCTTGGCGTTTCCTATGGTTCGGGTTCTGTAAATCTCGAAAAGCAGCCGTTTCATTCCGAAACCTCTTTTTTAAAAAGCAACAGCTCTAAGAAAAAAGCCATTTCTTATAAAAGAGCTCTTGAGCTCGGTACTTTCAATATCGAAGAAAGCAAGCCCCTTTATTCGTTACATTTCACAATGCAGCAGCTAAAGTAAAATGGGTCGAAAAACACAGGCACTATTGCTCTTTCAAATCAAAGATGCAATTCTTTAGTCCGCAAGCCATTTCCAGAAATTCAGGAGAAGATACTCCTATTTCATAATTCGCTAGGTCTCTCTAGGCCCAAATCTCTTTGAATTTTTTAATTGACAAGGCTGTTGCTGCTATTGCAATGGCTCAAAGACACGCGTAAATTATGGAAAGTTTCAAAAAAAAGTTGCGGCTTCTGGCCTATGCCATGCTGATTCTTTTGGCTTCGATGGCGGCAGGTATCGGCGGAGCTCCGCTTCCTAGGCAAGGCAGGAAAGAAGAACGTTATGATATAAAAATAGAAATGATAGATTCGAAAGAAGAAGAAACCGAATCCGAACAAATAGAAGTTAAAAAATAAAAAGCCTGCAGCACTTGTGCTGCAGGCTTTTAAGTTTGGGAGATCAGATTGCTTATTTTTTTGCCAGTTTGATAGCATTTAGCCTTCTTCCGTCAATTTCGGGAACCAGCATGTAGATACCTTGCTGCCATGCCCCAGTTTCGATGCTGATCGTTTGTCCGGCATCATTTGAAGCATAGCTTTTGTTGAAGACTTCTCTTCCGTCTATAGAAAAGATGCGCAATACGGTGCTCGTATTTCCGGCTTCGTTTAGCTTTAAAGTCAATGCCTCATTGAAGGGATTTCCTAAGACTGAAATTCTCTTTGTAAAAAGAAAATCTTGAGTGTTCAGGTCAAATCCTGTAGTGAAAATAATCTGCCAAGCATTAAGGCTTCCGGTATCTTCTTCACCGTTATCATACAAGGTCATCGTCCAGTCGCCATTGACAGCCACGCCATTCAAAAAGGTAGTCAGGTTGCACAGCGGAATATCTGTTGGATACGTTGAAGTCCCTCCAGTAGGAGCATAAGCGCCGGCTGGAATACTTTGTGCTGCGCCAGGCGTAACCACATTGATGGCTGTCGTGTTGGCGGCGTTAAAGCTCAATACGTTTCCTGTAGCAAAATCAGAACTGTCACCACAGCTGGTATCGGTAGCGGCCCCAAGTCTTTTGATTAAGGCACACGATCCTCCGGCGGGAGTTCCGAGCTCGGCCACCACATCACCTAGCCACGTATGAACTAGATCGAGATTAATTGTAACCTTTGTAGGATCTGTAATTGTTGCCGTAATAGGAACATTAAGAGAGACTGAGACGTTTCCTGCTGAATTTCCTGAGCCGCAGCTAGTTCCTGTTCCATCCGGAATCGGCGTTACCGTGTTAAACGTGTACGTCTGCGCATTTGCAATACCGCAGAATAATAAAAACAATAAAGGTAGTTTTGTTTTCATAAATAGAATATTTAAAATTAATAATAAAACTCATACCGTGATAGTTCTCTAATTGGGGTGATTTTATATTATACAGAATTGTGGCTCTTCTGCAGCTAAATATTTATTTTAAGAAATTACGATAAAGATAATGTAATTAATTTAAAATTAACAAATTACATGAATTAAATTCTGTTTATTTGTTATTTAGTGATGTTGTTTTCAATAAAGATGTCTAAAGATTAAATAAAAAATTATTTTTATAACAATTGTTATCATATTTCCCTAAATTTGATATCTTATAATTACATTCTACTCTTAATGCAAAATCCTTTAAATATTGCAATTGTAGGCTCCGGTCTGGTGGGTTCGCTGTTGGCAATATACCTTAAAAAAGCAGGCCATTCCGTTCATGTATATGATAGAAGTCCTGATATCAGAAAAATCCAATTTTCCGGACGTTCCATAAATCTTGCAATGTCGCATCGAGGCTGGAAAGCATTAGACGGTGTCGGAGTTGGGGATGCGGTCCGGGCCATTTCAATCCCTATGGACAAAAGAGCAATCCACTTAAAGGATAAGCTGAATTTTCAGCCCTACGGCAAAGAAGGCGAGAGCATCTATTCTATTTCTAGAGGAACCCTGAATCGAAAAATGATTGACTTGGCCGAAGAAGCGGGAGCCGTATTTTTCTTCGAAAAGAAAATTTGGGACGTCACACTTGCAGATGCCACTTTGCATATTGGAGAGACAGAAAGAGGAGAGTGGGAGTCCGTAAAATATGATATGGTTTTTGGTTCCGACGGAGCTTTTTCTAGGGTTCGCCATAGAATGCAGCGCCAGAGCATGTTTGACTATTCGCAAGAATTTCTTCAGACAGGCTATAAGGAACTTAATATTCCGTCAAATCCAGATGGAACGCACAGGCTTGATAAAAATTCCTTCCACATTTGGCCAAAAGGCGACTATATGCTTATTGCGCTTCCTAATCTTGACGGAAGTTTTACATGCACGCTGTTTATGCCTTTTGAAGGCGAAAATTCGTTTGCATCGCTCAAAGACAGAAAACAAGTGGAAGACTTTTTTGAAAAAAACCTTCCGGATACCATAGACGTAATTCCAAACCTGGCCGAAGATTTTTTTAAGAACCCGACCAGTACTTTAGTGACCATGAAATGCTTTCCGTGGACGTATAGTGATAAGGTAGCTTTAATCGGCGACGCTTGCCATGCTATCGTTCCGTTTTACGGACAAGGCATGAATGCTGGCTTTGAAGATATTACCGTATTGTATGAATTCATGGAAGAATTCGGCAACGATTGGGAGCGAATCTTTAAAGAATATGAAAAAAGCAGAAAGCCTAATACCGATGCCATAGCCGAACTGTCTTACAGGAATTTTATGGAAATGAGTTCCAAGACTGCTGATGAAAAATTCCTATTGCAGAAAAAAATAGAAAAATGGTTTTCAGAAAAGCATCCCGATAAATGGCTGCCGATGTACAGCCGTGTGACCTTTAGCTTGGATCCGTATTCACAAGCTTTAGAAGTAGGAGATTTCCAGAACCGTTTGATGGAAGAAGTCCTGAAAATGGACCATATCGAAGAGAAATGGAACAGCATAGAAGTAGAAGAAAAGATATTAGAATTGCTAGAAAAGAAATAAATACCGCTATAAAATAAAATTGGGATTAAAAGTTATGATAACCTTTAATCCCAAATTTTTTTATATCCTATTTCGACTAGTTTTCTACTTTCTTGGTCACAGGCTTTATCAAGACACGAAGCGTAGAATCGTTGCTGAAATAACTGAAAGCCCAGTTTACGAAAATGGTCAGCTTGTTCTTGACGCTCAAGATCAGCATCAGATGCACAAACATCCAAGTGAACCAAGCAAATCGTCCCTGGAAGCTGAAATTGGGCAGGTCGACTACCGCTTTTCGTTTTCCTATAGTTGCCATAGAGCCTTTATCGTGATATTCGTATTCCTTTCGTGGTTTATTTTTGGTCTGAAGCTTAAAGTTCTTCGCCAAAACCTTTGCCTGTTCGTTGGCAACTGCAGCCAGCTGAGGATGCCCGTTTACATATTTAGGAGTGGTCATGTAAGCAATGTCTCCAATCGCAAATACATCCTTTAAATGCTCTACTTCGTTAAATCGGTTGACGATGAGTCGGTTTCCTCTCGTGATAGACGCTTCCGGAATGCCTTCAATCTGGTTTCCGGTAACTCCTGCCGCCCAGATAACGTTTTTCGCCTCAATGGTCTCGCCGTTTTTTAGGCTGACGGTTCTTCCGTTGTAATTTTCGACTACGGTACCTGTTTTTACGATAACGCCAAGATCTTCAAGGTATTTTCGAGATGCTTTTTTTGAGTCGTCACTCATCGCATTCAAGACATTAGGAGAGCCTTCTAGGAGATAGACGGTAAGTTTGGAGAAATCCTTGTCTGGATAATCTTTCGGAAGGATGTTCTTTTTCATTTCAGACAAAGCGCCGGCCAATTCTACTCCAGTAGGGCCGCCGCCGACAATCACGAAGTTGAGAATATACTGAAGCTCTTCCGGATTTTTTGTAACAACGGCATCTTCAAAAGTCTGGAGTATGCGGTTTCGAAGCTGTATGGCTTCTGGTACAGACTTCATCGGGAAAGCGCAATTTTCGAGATTCTTATTCCCGAAATAATTGGTCTTGCAGCCATAAGCCAAGACAAGGTAGTCGTATGAAAAATCCCCGATGGAGGTTTTCAGGCACTTGTTTTCAGTCTCGACGCTCAAGACGTCTGCGATTCGGATTTTTACATTTTTGGAACGCTGGAAAACTTTCCGAAGCGGAAAGGAAATACTTGCGGGTTCTAGTCTTGCCGTAGCCACTTGATACATGAGTGGCTGGAATTGATGGTAGTTATTTCTATCGATAAGGTATACTTCGTAGTCGGTATTTTCAAGGTCTTCGGCAAGGGTCAGTCCTGCAAATCCAGCGCCTACAATTATGATTCTTTTTTTGGTTTCCATACGGGTTTCATTTGCACGTAAAGTTACCAAATAATAAGGGCTTACGCTTCTCTATTAACTTTTTCTAAAGAAAAAGCGGGCAGGCAAACAGACAGATATTCGCAAGGCTCATCAAATGGATTTGAATATTGCACTTTTGCGTTTTTTTCTATTTTAATCGATTGTCCAGCTTCTAAGATTACGGTTTCGCCTTCAATGATAAATTGCTTTTTGCCTTTTATAATATAGGTGTATTCGTCAAATTCTGGAACTTGAAAAGGCTCGCTCCATTTTGGCGGTGCTATCATGTGCGCGATGGATACTTCGGAGTTTCCATTGGTGGCGTTTCCAAAATGTTCTTTGATTAATTTTCCATCGTCTGTCGGAACGATAAAAGGGGCTTTTTGCAGGGTATATTTTTTCATTATTTTTTAAATATAAAATAGACGGCCAGTATCAGAAACATAAAACCGATAGCATGATTCCATCTGAAAGTTTCGTTTTTGAAAAAGAGCAGAGAGAAGATCACAAAAATAATAAGCGTGATGACTTCCTGGATGACTTTGAGCTGCATAAGCGAGAACGGACCGCCGTTTCCGTTAAATCCGATCTTGTTGGCCGGAACTTGGAAACAGTATTCAAAAAGAGCCAGTCCCCAGCTTATCAACACAATTGTTATCAGCCCTGCATTTTCGAACCATTTGAGTTCTTTAAACTTTAGATGTCCATACCATGCCAGTGTCATAAAGACATTCGATAAAATAAGCAGTCCAATCGTAATAAAGGCTTTCATCTTATTTTTTGAATATTTTTGTCAGTACTCCAAATACGCCTCGAATAAAAGTCGCGCTCGTAAACACCTTGATGATGCTTTTTGTAGTCTGGCTCATCGGCTCGCTCGCTTCCTTTTTTTCTTGTTTCTGTTCTTGCACTTTTTCTTCGGCTTCGGCAGCTTCTTTTTGGATGTCTTGAACTTTTTTGTTCAGCATTTCGTAAGCGCTCTCACGGTCGATTACTTCGTTATATTTTCTTACCAGTTTAGAACTGTTGTTGATTTCGCTGATTTCGTTGTCTGTCAACACGTCCATGCGGCTCATCGGCGCTCGCATCATGGTTGCGGCAAGAGGCGTTGGGATTCCCTTTTCGTTCAGGGCCGTAACCAAAGCTTCTCCAGTTCCGAGTGACGTTAGTACTTCGTCAGTTTTGTAGTATTCTGAAATTGGATAGTTTTCTGAAGTCATCTTGATGGCCTTTCTGTCATTAGCAGTAAAAGCTCTTAGCGCATGCTGGATTTTTAGTCCTAATTGCGCTAAAACAGAACTTGGCACATCCATAGGATTCTGGGTCACAAAATAAAGTCCGATCCCTTTAGAACGGATTAATTTCACGATGCTTTCGATCTGATCTAAAAGTGCTTTGCTGGCTTGGTTAAAAATCAAGTGAGCTTCATCGATAAAAATAACCAATTCAGGCTGTCCAGAGTCGCCTTGTTCAGGCATGGTATTGTATATTTCAGCCAAAAGACTCAGCATAAAGGTGGAGAAAAGCTTCGGCTTATCCTGTATGTCCGTCAAGCGGATGATGTTCACGTAGCCTTTTCCGTTTTCATCAATCCGCATCAAGTCATTGATGTCGAACGACATTTCGCCAAAGAAAAGATCGGCGCCTTGCTGTTCTAATTCGATAATTTTTCTGAGTATGGTTCCTGTGGTTGAGGTAGAAATTTTTCCGTAGTGTTCTTCGATTTCGGCTTTCCCTTCTTCAGTAATATAATTGATGACCTTTTTGATGTCTTTCAGGTCAAGCAATGGCATCTGGTTATCGTCGCAATATTTAAAAATCACAGCCACGACACCTGCCTGAGTATCATTCAAATCTAAAATCCTAGAGAAAAGGACAGGGCCGAATTCAGAAACCGTAGCGCGAAGGCGTACGCCATTCTGCTTTGATAATGTCAGTAATTCTACTGGAAATCCAGAAACTTGGTAAGGTATGTTTATTTTTGCATGGCGTTCCGTGATAAAAGGCTGTTCGATACCTGGTTTAGAGATACCGCTGAAATCACCTTTGATGTCCATCATCAATACAGGTATGCCTAAAAGCGACAGTTGCTCTGAAAGCACCTGAATGGTTTTTGTCTTTCCGGTTCCCGTAGCACCGGCAATCAAGCCGTGACGGTTTAAGGTTTTTAAAGGGATTTTTATATGGGCATCTGGCAGCGCTTCTCCATTGAGCATTGCGCCTCCGAGTATAATGCTTTCGCCTTTTGTAGCATATCCTGTGTTAATATGACTGATGAAATCTTCTTTTGAAGCCATGAGCAAAAAAATGTTTATGGTGAGTAAAAATGAACGAATGTTACAAATTTAGGATTGTTTTTAATTATTGCCACAAATTAAGCCTTAAATAATTAGGATATAGCTTTAATATCATTGAGTGTAATAAAATTATCATTATTGAGTTATAATTCAGCGCAATAAATCTAGGTTTGTTAAGTATAAAACTTAGGCGTTTTTGGTGATAAAAGCAGATAAGTAGTTTTAAACCAGTGCTCTATCCTTGTTTTTCAAACAAATTATTTTAAATTTCTTATTATTTATTCGTTAAGATTGTAATAATATATAGTTAAGACGGAATAAAAAACTGCATTTTATTTTTTTTTATCCACTAAAAATATAAATTTGTCGTTCTTATAAAATAATCAGGTAAATAATTTTATCTATTACCAAAATTAAATTCTAAAAATTAAAAAACTAAAATTAAAAAAAATGGCACAGGCATCAAACGCAAAGGTTCAAAACAACGCAGGCAGCAAAAGCTCTAACGTATTTGCAGGATTGACTATCGTAATTTGTATTCTTATCGGATATTTGGTATGGGAATTTGTAATGGGTTCTCCTTCAAACTTCCAAAATAGTAACCCAGATGGACAGCCTTTACAAGGTAACTACCTAGGGATGGTATACAAAGGAGGTTTTATCGTTCCTGTATTGATGGGATTACTATTGATGACAATCGTATTCTCATTCGAAAGATTTTTTGTTATCACTAAAGCGGCTGGAAAAGGAGATGTTGAAAAATTCGTAAAAAGCGTTCAAGGTCAAATCGCAGCTGGAGATATCCAAGGTGCATTAGATGCTTGTGACAAACAACAAGGTTCTGTTGCAAACGTTGTAAAAGCAGGTTTGATTAAATATCAAGAAGTAAAAAGAGAGAACTTTGATACTGAAAAAGCATCAGAAGTAATCCAAAAAGAAATAGAGCAGGCTACTTCATTAGAAATGCCAATGCTTGAGAAAAACTTGACTATCCTTTCTACATTGGTATCTTTGGGTACATTATTAGGATTGATGGGAACTGTATCGGGGATGATTAAAGCGTTCGCTGGATTGGCAACTTCTGGAACTCCAGACCAAGCTGAATTGGCAAATGGTATCTCTGAAGCACTTATCAACACATTGACAGGTATTACAACGTCAGCTCTTGCAGTTGTTGTTTACAACTACTTTACCTCTAAAATTGATACATTGACTTATTTTATCGATGAGGCTGGTTTTACAATCACTCAAGCTTACAGAAGAGCTACAAACCGTGACTAATTAAAATAAGTTTCATAATATATTAAAGCCATGAGAAGGAAGTTTCTCCTTCTTGGCTTTGATTAAAAAATAAATAAACAATGGCTAAAATAAAATTGTCAAAGAAAAGTTCAAGAATTGACATGACTGCGATGTGTGACATGGCATTCCTTCTTCTGTCCTTTTTCATTATGACAGCTACAGCAAAAGTCCCAGAAGCTTTGCCAGTAGATACTCCAGCCTCAACGGTTCAGACTAAATTGCCAGAAGAAAACCTTGCTACTTTGACTATTGGTAAAGAGAAAGTTTTCTTTGGTGTGACAGGAAGAGAAGTGAGATCGGAGACTCTAGGAAGAATGGGAGAGAAATACGGTGTTAAATTCTCAGAAGCAGACAAAAAGAAATTTGCACTTCTTGATGGTTTTGGAGTTGATATCAGACAAATGAAGCAGTTGATTGATATGAAAAATGAGGATAGGATGAGAGAAGGAACTCAACCAGGAGTGCCTTATGATTCTATCAACAATCAGCTAGCTGACTGGGTAAAGATTTCAAGAGAAGTAACTAAAGATTTAGATGGTAAAGATTTAGATATCGCTATTAAAGGTGATGCTAAAGAAGAATATCCGACGGTAAAAAAAGTTTTAGACATTTTGCAAAAACAAAATAAGAATAACTTTTTCTTGGTTACTGGTCTAAGAAGTGATGATTTTTAATAAAATAATATATTCGTAAGAAATGGCAGAATTAAATACGGGCGACGGCGGTGGTAAAAAAGGCGGTGGCAAAGTAAGAAGTAAAAAATCAAATCCTTCGGTTGACTTAACAGCCATGGTGGATTTGGCATTCTTATTGATTACCTTCTTTATATTAACGACTACGTTGTCAAAGCCTCAATCGATGAATTTGGCTATGCCGGATGAACCTAAAATTGATGATCCAGTTCCACCAGAAACTCCAGCTTGGAGAACTTTAACTTTGGTGTTAGGATCTGGAGATAAATTGGTTTGGTATAGTGGAAGAACAGACGGACCACCTCTTGACGGACCTGTTGTATCTGGATACGGAAAAACAGGTGTTAGAGATTTGATCTTGAACAAAAAAGCTGGCGTTGATGCAAAAAATAAAGCAGATGGCGCAGATCTTGAAAAAAGTGGTATTACCATTATCATAAAACCAAGTAAAAAATCAAATTATAAAAATTTGGTTGATATTCTTGACGAGATGGCAATCACTAAGGTGAAAAAATATGCGATTGTTGACATAACAGATGCAGACATTAAGTTTTTGGAAGACAATAAAATTTATTAGTCTGATTCATTAATCTATTAAAAAATTAAAATATGTCAAATTCAAAATTAGACTTATTCGAACAAAGCTGGATTGAGAATGTCTTTGAAGGCAGAAATAAAAGCTATGGAGCGTATGAGTTACGTACAAATAGCGGAAAGAGAACCTTAAAAGCATTGCTTATTGGAGGTCTTATCTTCTTGTTTTTGGTATGCATTCCAATTATTTCTAAATTTATCTCTGACAATATTGCTAAAAAAGACGAAGTTTTAGACGAACAAGTAGTTTTAGTGAATATTCAAGAGCCTGTAAAAAAAGAAGAGATTATTGTTGAGCCGGTTGTTCAAAAGCAGACTCAAAGTAACGTAGATATTCAAAAATATGTACCGCCAGTTGTTGTAGACAAGCAGGTCGTAAAAGAAGAAGTTGCTGTTGTTGATGAACTTAAAAAAACAGGTTCAGAAACAGTTAAAGCAAAAGAAGGTGGAGAAGTAGTTCTTGATGGTACAGCAAGCGAAATCAAAGTAGACGCTGAAGTTATCGAGGAAGATCCAAACAAAATTTATACATCTGTACAAGTTTTGCCAGAGTTTCCTGGAGGTATTGCAGGTTTCTATGCTTACGTAAAAAAGAACTATAGAGTTCCTGAAGTAGATGACGATGTTAGCGGTAACGTAATCGTAAACTTCGTTGTTGAAAAAGATGGAAGTCTTACCGATATTAAAGTTGTAAGAGACTTAGGCTACGGAACAGGTAAAGAAGCAATCAGAATGTTGAAATCAGCTCCAAAATGGAAGCCTGGTATCCAAAATGGTAAAGCAGTACGTGTTTCCTATAACCTTCCGATTAAGTTAGTGATTAAATCTAACTAATGAACGTCAGTAGGAATATGGCCAATAAAGATCAGAAATCGCTCATTGAGCGATTTCTTCTCATTTTAGGAATCCTGTTTTTTTTGATGTATTTCGTTTTAGGCGTCGCCATTATTTTTTGGCAAAACATGCCTATCGATATGCCTCAATCCTACAGAGTAGCCTTCGGACTGCTGCTGATCGTATACTCTTTTTTTAGATTCGTACGCTTCTTCAGGAAGAACCAATAATAAAAATGAATTTCTAATTAATTCTGATATGCCAAAATATCTAAGATTTCTATTCTTTTTTTTCGCATTTATAATCGCGATTTTTTTTATTGATTCTTGTGCAGATAAGAAAGCAAAAGGAAACGATACAGTAACTTTCTATGTCGATGAAACAGTCATGCCAATAATGGAAGACCAAGTTTCAGTTTTTCATAGCCAAAGACCCGAAAAGGTAAACTTGGTATCGACAACAGAAGGAGCTATTTTAGATCTTTTGAAGAAAGATTCCACACAATTGGTAGTCATGTCTAGAACATTGACAAAGGGCGAAGAAAGAATTTTTGCTGATAAAGGCATAACACCTAGAATAACGCAAATTGCAATTGATGGCATTGCCCTGATTGCAAACAAAAAAGCAAAAGACTCAGTAATTGATTTACAAGACGTAATTGATTTTATGAATGGCAAGCCCGTCGCTTCCATCAAAGGATTGGTATTTGATAATGCAAATTCTAGTACTATTGATGTCTTGAGCAAAAAAGCATCTGTAGCAAAAGTAGATAACAAAAATATTTTTGCTTTAAAATCAAACAATGATGTTATCAAATACATAAGTGAGAATGACGGATATATTGGCGTGATTGGGGTCAATTGGATGACACAGCCCATGCCAGATATGTTGAATTCTACAACCAACGTCAAGGTTTTGGCAGTCAAAAATGTTAAAAGTGAGCCCAACTCTTCGGAGTATTATAAGCCTAGTCAGTCCAATCTGGCAGAGGGATTATATCCATTATCGCGCAAGATTTATATGTTAAATTATGAAGGTGCCGTAGGTTTGGGTATGGGTTTTGCAACTTTTGTTGCAGGAGACGTGGGACAGAGGATAGTTTTGAAATCTGGACTAGCTCCGGTTAGACTAGCTTTACGAGAAGTTAAAGTTAGAAAAGATGTGGAAAATAAATAAAAATTATAAAGAACAGAGAAATGAAAAAAATTAAGTTTATCAGTTTGTCGCTATTCTTTTTTGGAACTGCAGCTTTTGCTCAGGATTTAGACCAAGCCAAAAAAGCAATTGATGCTGAACAATATCAAAAAGCCAAAACAATCCTGAAATCATTAATCGCTTCTAGCCCTGATAAAGGAAAGAATTATTTTCATTTAGGAGAAGTATATCTTGCATTAGATAATGCTGACTCTGCGAAAATTTATTTTGACAAGGGTATTGTTGCTAAAGATAATGGCAATTTTAACTATATAGGACTTGGAGAAATCAGTCTTGATAAAGGCAATGCTGCTGAAGCTGATGCCAATTTTAATAAAGCGACTGCAAACCTAAAAAAGAAAGACGCTGAAGAGTTTTTATATATTGGTAAAGCCTATATCAACTCTGAAAATCACGATTATAAAAAAGCAATAACTTCATTGAAAAAAGCGATTGCTGTGGATCCAAAATATGCTCAAGCTTTCTTGAGTTTAGGAGATGCTCAGTTTGGTGATGCTGACGTAAACAGTGCGTACAGCTCTTACAGAACAGCTTATGATTTAGACAATTCATTAGTACGTGCAAAAATGCAATTGGGTGTTATTACTAAAAATGCAAAAGCATTCCCAGAAGCGATTACTGCTTTTAATGAAGTAATAAAATTAAACGCAAATTACGGTCCTGTGTATCGTGAATTAGCTGAGACGTATTATTTCTGGAGTACTAGCGATACATCTAAGCGTGAAGAATACATCAAAAAAGCGTTAGAGTATTATGAAAAATACATGAGCCTGACAGATTATTCTCTTGACTCAAGAATGCGTCATGCAGATTTCTTGATTTTGGCTAAAGATTATCAAGCATTGCAAAAAGAAGCACAAGCCATGCAGCAATTGGATAAAGTAAATCCTAGAATCTACAGATATTTAGGATATGCTGCATACGAAAACAAAAACTATGATGAAAGTATCAAAGCTTTAAATGATTTCATTGCAAAAGCGGATCCTAAAAGAGTAAGCGGTAGAGACTACCTTTTCTTGGCAAAAGCTAAATTAGGAAAAGCAATTACTGCCGAAGGAACTATAGCTGACAAAGCACAATTCGATAGCGCAATGGTAGATTTGGCTAAAGCTACAGAAATTGATCCTGCAATTGGAGCTGAATTCAGTGACTTAGGAGTTTCATTATACAAGCAAAAATTATATCTAGAATCCGTTAAAGTATTTGAGCCTGCTACAAAAGCACCAAATTCTAAAAATGCACTTCTTGATAATTTCTACCTTGGAAATGCAGTATTGTTCTATGTCGCAAATGACTTGAAAACAGATGCTGAAAGAAATAAGCCTGAAGTACAAGAATTGCTTAAAAAAGCAGACACAGCCTACGGAAATGTAGTAGCTGGTTCTCCAACAACACAAGATGCTCACTTAAACAGAGCTAAAATCAATAGATTCATTGTTGGACAAGAAGCGAAAGATAGCGCCGTTGCTCACTACCAAAAATACATTGAAGTTGTGCATGCAAAAGGTGAAGCTGAATTAGCTAAAGAAAGCGTAAAAGCAGGATTGATCGGAGCTTACTCTTACATCGGTTCTCACTATGCTATCTCTGACAAAGCAAAAGCAAAAGAATATTTTGAAAAAGCTTTGGTTTTAGATCCAAACAGCCAATACATCAAAGAATCTCTTGATGTCTTAAAAAAATAATAGAATGATTTTATAAAACCGGCAGATTAATCTGCCGGTTTTTTTTATGCCTTCTTTTGGCTTAACGTAGCTGAATCTTAAACTTTGCCTAAACCCTTGTTTCAAAAATCGGCAATCCAAAATCAAATCCCTATCTTTGCAGACTATTTTAAAGATGATGTTGAAGAAAGAATTACAGACCGCCGTTGAAAAAGGAGAAATGCTTCCCTTGATGGAAGAATTTTATACTATTCAAGGCGAAGGATATCATACAGGAACTGCCGCATACTTTGTCCGTATTGGAGGCTGTGATGTTGGATGTCATTGGTGCGATGTCAAAGAAAGCTGGAATGCCGAAGTACATCCGCCAACAGCAATAGACGCAATTGTAGAGAATGCAAAGAAATATGCTGATACCGTCGTTGTGACTGGAGGAGAGCCATTGACATGGGATATGGGGCCACTGACGCAAAAACTTAAAGAGAAAAATCTTAGGATCCATATAGAAACTTCCGGTGCTTATCCGCTATCCGGAGACTGGGACTGGATTACGCTTTCTCCAAAGAAAAACAAGCTTCCTACCCAAACTGTCTATGACAATGCAAGCGAACTCAAAGTAATTATCTACAATAAGCATGACTTTATTTTTGCTGAAGAACAAGCAGAAAAAGTAAATAAAAACGCAATCCTTTTCCTGCAGCCAGAATGGAGCAAGAAAGAAGCGATGACACCGCTGATTGTTGATTATGTGATGAACAATCCGAAATGGAGAGTTTCGTTGCAGACTCATAAATATTTAAATATTCCTTAAGCCATGAGCAATATCATAAAAAAGGCATGTATTCTTTTAATTTTGGTATTTTTATCATTCGATGCTCAGTCTCAAGAATTATTAATGGATACAGAAGATGTATATGGAGCCGAGATTTCAGCATATCCTGAGTTTCCGGGAGGAATGAAAGAGTTCTTTGATTTTTTCAATACCGAATTTAAAGCCCAGAATTCAAAAACAGAAAGTAAAAACCTAGTATCATTCAATGTAGAGCCAGATGGAAGCATAAAAAAGATTAAACTTTTACAGTTTTCAGATGCTGAAACTGCCGTAGAAATCATAAGGGTTATGAAAATGTCGCCCAAATGGAAACCCGCAATGAAGAATGGCAAGGCAGTTAGCGTTGAAATGAAAATCCCGATTGTATTTACATCCCGTCAATAAATCAAACCAACATAAAAACAATAAACCATGAAAAAATTAGTAGTAACATTCGCTTTTGTTTTAGCAACTCAAATTGGATTTGCACAAGATGCAGCTTTTAAAAGCGATGTAAAAAAAGTAATCGAGATGACTGGCGCTACAGCTCAAATTGATGTAGCAAAAAAGCAAATTCTCGGAATGATTCCTGAAGCAAAACAAGCAGCATTCCTAAAAGACTTTGAAGCAACGATGCCAGCTTATTTTGATAAGATTGCAGACGCCTACATGAAAGAATACACACATGCAGACGTCAAAGAGATGATAAAATTCTATGAGTCTCCAGTAGGTAAAAAAATTACGGCAAAAGCTGGAGTCTTGACAGAAAAAACAATGGAAGCAGCTCAGGCATGGGGTGTAGAATTGCAAGCTATCATGATGAAATACATGCAGTAATAATTTCTTCTTTAAAAAATCAAAACCCAAATCGTAAATTTGGGTTTTTTTATACCCTAAAAATTATGAAACAGCATTTTCTATTAGATTCCTCCATAACTTTTCTAAATCATGGTTCTTTCGGAGCCTGTCCAAAACCCATATTTGAAGAATATCAAAGATTTCAATCAGAGCTAGAAAACGAGCCCGTCCAGTTTATACAAAAAAAAGCAGGTGGCTATTTGAAAAAAGCAAAAGAAAGACTGTCCAAATACATCGGATGCCAGCCTGAAGATTTCTTTTTTACGCCTAATCCAACAATTGGAATAAATACTATAATGAGAAGCCTGAACCTGCAGCCGGGTGATGAAATTCTTTCAACAAATCATGAATACGGCGCAATGGACAGAACTTGGACTTTTTTCTGTCGAAAATCAGGAGCCAAATACGTCCGACAGGAAATCTCTTTGCCGATCATTTCAAAAGAGCAAATCTTAGAAGACTTTTGGAAAGGCTATAACGCAAATACAAAAGTGGTTTTTATCAATGAAATCTCTAGTGCAACAGCCTTAGTATTCCCTGTCAAGGAAATCTGCAAAAAAGCACAAGAACTCGGACTGATAACAATTGTTGATGGAGCTCATGTTCCTGGACATATCAATTTGAATATACAAGAAATGAATCCTGACTTTTATACCGGAACATTACACAAATGGATGCTTGCTCCAAAAGGAAGCTCGTTTTTATATGTAAAGAAAGAATTCCAAGACGATATCGATCCATTAGTTGTAAGTTGGGGTTATGATAATGAAATGATTAATGATACCCAATTTTTAGATTACCATGAGTATCAAGGGACAAGAGATATTTCTGCCTTTTTGTGTACACCTAAAGTAATTGATTTTCTTGAAGACAACAATTGGAAAGAAGTATCCGAAAAATGTAAAAATACGGTTCTAGAGAATTACCAACGTTTCTGCGATTTGCTACATACCCAGCCTTTGTGTCCAATTTCAAAAGAATTTTTAGGACAGATGGCAAGCAGTCCCGTCAAAACGAAGGAACCTTTACAACTAAAAGAGTTGCTTTTTGAGAAATATAAGATTGAAATACCTGTCATGCCTCTCAATGGCAATTTTTATATCCGATATTCTATAAATGCTTACAATTCCCAAGAAGATTTGGATAGGCTTTATGACGCTTTAAAAGAAATTATTGCTACGACTGACTTAATCCAGATTTAAAAACTAAAGAGTTAGCCTTGCCAGGTAATCATAATGGTCGCCTTCCAAGGCTAATTCACATTGTAAGCCATTTGCGAAAGCGGCATTCTGCAGAGTGTTATAGTCGACATAGAGCCAATCGAAAGGTTCTTCTTTTTCGTTTTTGTAGAATACAGTAAATGTAATTTCCCCATAATAGTCTCTGTCGGTCGGAATCCATTTGCCGCCGTCCTCATCCTCGTCAAACATATAGATGATATCCGATGAATCAATGAGTATTTGTCCATTTGGAGAAAGCAATGATTTTAGCTGACGCAAGAAGTCAGAAATATTTTGCAATTTCCCACATATCCCTGTGCCATTCATCAAAAGCAAAATCGTGTCAAATTTGTTGCCAGGATCGTTCGAATCCATCTTCATTACATCTTGAATCGTTGCATTTTCCAATCCTCTCAAACGACACGCTTCAATCGCATTTGCAGAAATGTCAATAGGAAGAACTTCAAGTTTTTTGTCATTTCGAAGATACAGGCTATGGCTTCCAGCGCCACATCCTACATCCAGTACCTTTCCTTTGGCCAGCTTCAGGGCTTGCTTTTCAATTTTTGGCATGGCCGAAAAGTCCCGAAACAAATAAGCAACGCTCATTTCGTCGGCTTCAGATATAGAAGTTTCAGTAATCAGATTTTCCGGAGCATTATTGGTCTGGTAATCTAATATGGCTTTTCCAAAAAGGTCTTTCATCGATTTAAGGTTTATGTTTAAAGATAAAGTAGAAAGTGTAACTTTGTCCGCAAATAAATTACGTTGGAACAAATAATCAAAAATCTTCCTAAGCAGGCCAAAGATAAGCATAACGAAAACAAGAAGTATTTTGATAAGCTTAAAAAGAAGGCGCCCAAGAATATCGATTATGTAATGCAGGAATTGCATGATAGGGAATTCAAGAAAACGGATTGCCTAAAGTGTGCTAATTGCTGCAAGACAACAGGGCCACTTTTTACGATTGCCGATATAGAAAGAATTTCAAAGCATTTCCGCCAAAAGCCACAACAGTTCATTGACCAGTATTTGCGAATCGATGAAGATAATGATTATGTGCTGCAAAGTGTTCCGTGTACTTTTTTAGATTCGGAAAATTATTGCATGATTTATGATGTACGTCCAAAAGCTTGCAGAGAATTTCCGCATACCGACAGGAAGAAGTTTCAGCAGATTTCAAACTTGACATTGCAGAATGTTGCCATTTGTCCTGCGGCCTATAATATTGTTGAAGAAATGAAAAAAAGAATGCCATTATAAAATATCACTTTATGAAACACAAAAGAAACCTGTTTTATATCTTTTTTGCCTCAGTAGCAATTTCAATTTTACTGGTTTTTGTCAACCAAGGAATAGTCGTAACAAGTCTTTTCGATAAAATAATGGAAGTCACGATAATGGTCGGATTATTTTTTATCGTTTTTGTTGTGGTTTACTTTTTGCTATTTATAACCAAATCTGGCGCTAGCAAGATAACAAAGAAGCAAAAAAAAGACCTTACTAAATAAGGTCTCTTTTTTTATACAAAAATATAATCTTCGGGAAGTTCTATCGTTTCGCTAAATCGGCCGCCGATTGCATCAACTACATAATCAATTCCTTGTTTTATGTATTCCAATATTTTCTCGACCCATTCTTTTGCTCTGTGGAATAATTCGATGGCTTTGTCTACGTAATAATCAATCATTTCGAAAAATTCCTGCAGCTTGTCCATATAGTCTAAAAGTAATTGCGATGTATTCATGGTGGTAAATTTTATAGGTTTAGCGTCGGCATGTTAAATAGCCACATCTAAAAATACACATTTTTAGGAATATCTCCATTAATAAATTTCATATTTTTTTCTTATTTTTCTGAAATCCTCTAATCCTTTTTCCCAGCTTTTTTTAATCTCAGTTTCCGTCATTCCGGTTTCAATCTGTTCTTGCAGTTTCTTTGTTCCAGCCAGTTTTGTAAAGAAAGGAATAAAGAATTTGGTTTTATCCGATGTTGTCGCATACGCTTTTAAAAGCCATTTCAATTCGATACCTTTTACTCTCGGAGCCTTAGAAAGATCTTCTCCATAACAAACCTTTCCGTTGTGCAATGGATCTTTCGACCCAAAATTAGGTTTTGGCGTAAAGCTGAAATTAGTTTTTGGCAAGAAAGGAGAACCATAGATTTGGAATTGTTGCTCCGTTCCTCTTCCCAAGCTGACATTTGTGCCTTCAAAAAAGCACAAGCTGGCGTAAAGATTTATCGCTTGATCGTTTGGAAGATTAGGTGAAGGCTTTACAGGAAGAGGGTAATTCATTTCCTTATTGTAATTCAAGCACGGAATTACGGTCAAGTCACATTGGATGCCATTTTTCAGCCACTTTTCTCCGTTGATCATTTTTCCATACTCGCCGATTGTTAGTCCATGCAAGACAGGAATAGGATGCATTCCTATAAAGCTTGAATTTTCTTTTTCTAAGATTGGCCCGTCAATGGTATTTCCATTCGGATTCGGTCGGTCTAAAATCAAGAGCGGAATTTTATTTTCGGCACAAGCTTCCATTACATAATGTAGCGAAGAGATGTAAGTGTAGAATCGGGCACCCACATCCTGCAAGTCAAAAATTAGGATATCAATACCGGCTAATTGTTCTGGTTTTGGTTTTTTGTTGTCTCCATAAAGAGAAATGATTGCAATTCCAGTTTTGGTATCTTTTCCATCTTTGACCAATTCGCCGGCATCGGCAGTGCCTCGGAAACCATGCTCCGGAGCATAGATTTTTTGGAGGTTGATTTTCTTTTCTAGTAAGAAATCGACAAGATGTGTCTTGTTCGATAAAATTCCGGTTTGGTTGGTGACCACGCCTACTTTTTTGTCCTTTAGTATAGGAAGGTATTTTTCATAATTGTCTGCTCCCGTTTTTATTTCCGCAATTGTAGTTTGCCCAGGCTTGTTAGCCGTATCATGAGCTTTCGGTTTTTCCCTTTTTCCTTTTGCATCAAATGAATTTCCACAGGAAAGAATTGACAAAACCAAGAATAAAACTGTATTTTTGAAAACCGAATTTGATATCATAAAAATTTGAATTTAGAATATTTCATAGCCAAAAGACTGATTGCTGCTAAAAATCATAAAAGTAGTATATCTGCGCCAATTATAAAAATTGCCATTGCCGCTATTGCAATAGGAATGATTATGATGATTGTATCTGTAGCCACAGGAATTGGACTCCAGCAAAAGATACGAGAAAAGGTTGCGGCTTTTAATGGACATATTATTATAACCAATTATGATGACAACCAATCTGAAGTAAGCATCAATCCGATTTCTACCAATCAAGATTTCTACCCTAAATTTAAAAGCGTTGAAGGAATCAGCCATATCCAAGCTGTAGCTACAAAGGCAGGAATCATCAGGACGGAAACCTCTTTCGAGGGAATCATATATAAAGGAGTAGGGAAAGATTATCAATGGAAGAATTTGGAAGAATACCTAATCCAAGGAAAACTTCCCGATGTTTCGAAGAAGCTCAATCCTGATGTTTTGATTTCAAAATACCTTGCCGATAGACTTGACTTAAAAGTAGGAGACAAGTTCAATACTTTCTTCATGAAAGAAAATAGCAACCAGCTGCCTAACCTTAGAGTTTTTGTCGTGGCAGGAATTTATAATTCCGGATTTCAAGAATTTGATGCTACCTATATAATAGGAGACATTCGCCACCTGCAACGAATCAATAAATGGAAACCAGATCAAGTTGGCGCTTTTGAAGTCTTTATTGATGATTTTGATAAGATCGAGCAGAAAGGACAAGAGGTGTATGACAATACCCAAAATAAAGAAGACGCTTCGAAAACTCTCGATACCCAAACGATTTCTGAAAAATACTATAATATATTTGAATGGCTGCAGCTGTTCGACTTCAATATAATAGTCATTCTTGTAATTATGGTTATCGTAGCAACAATTAATATGGTTGTTGCATTGCTCGTCTTGATTCTGGAAAGGACACAGATGATCGGAATCCTTAAAGCAATTGGTGCGAGCAATTGGACAGTCCGTAAAATATTTTTGTATAATGCCTTCTATTTAATAATCCGCGGCCTGCTTTGGGGTAATGTTATCGGAATTGGTTTAATTGTTATCCAGCAGCAATTCGGTATTGTAAAGTTGAATCCAGACAGTTATTATGTAAACGTAGCGCCTGCATATTTAGATTGGCTTTATATTCTTCTATTAAATATAGGAACTCTTATAATTTGTTTGGCGGTTCTTTTGATTCCTTCCTATATAGTAACAAAGATTTCTCCTGTAAAAGCCATGCGTTTCGACTAGTTTTATAAGTAGAAAGCATTTCTCGTAAAATGGTTCTTCAGATTTAAAGACAAATTTTGTCGAAAACCATACTTCAAATCAGTTTTCCCGACGTTTTTCAGTCTCCTTCGGATGCTTCCTGCCTAATATTTCCGCCTTTTCCGCCACAGAATCCGCAGGCCGCCCCGGCTCCTGCCGCCCTTTTTCAAGGAGCGTCCGCGCGGCTTCCCCGATTCCTCCGCCGTCAGCCGAAAAAACTTCCGCTTCCATAAAACTGTGTTCCAGCGCATTGCGAAAAACTTTAAAAAAAAGTGTGCCGAAAGTTTGGAAAAGCGGAAAAAGGGGCTACTTTTGCACCCGCAATCAAGCAACGTTCCTACCGAGTACTGAAACAGAAGGCCTGAAAAAAAATCGGAAAAAGATTTGCAGGAAACGGAAAAGGGTCATATCTTTGCCGTCCGCAAAACACCGATCGGAAGAGGCCGGAAGGGCCGGAGAAAAAAAGATTCAAAATTTTTTTCAAAAGTCTTGCAGGTTCGGAAAATAATCGTACTTTTGCACCCGCTTCGAGAGAGGCGAAAGAATAGAAGAACACGTTCATAGACATATTGGATTGACAGCAGTTTCGGCAGCGA
>NZ_RBLC01000002.1 GCF_003634455.1 Flavobacterium endophyticum
CCTTTGCGGCAATACTGCCGTACATACCCAGACAGTGACCGTGGCTGATACGCAGGCTCCTGTATTTGCAGGAACATTGCCTGCTGCCAGCATAAATGCTGCCTGCGGAAACATCCCGGCTGCGGCTACGCTTACTGCAACCGATGCCTGCGGAAGCGCGACTGTGACATTTGCCGAGACAAGGACAGACGGTGCCTGCGCCGGAAGCTATACGCTTACAAGAAAATGGACGGCTACCGACCTATGCGGGAACACTGCCGTACACACACAAACAGTGACCGTGACAGATACGCAGGCTCCGACATTCAATGGAACCCTTCCTTCAAACATAACGGCTTCATGTAATAATATCCCGGCTGCGGCTACGTTAACTGCAACCGATGCCTGCGGAACTGCAACGGTGACATTCGCCGAGACAAGAACCGATGGTGCCTGCGCCGGAAGCTATACCCTTACAAGAAAATGGACGGCTACCGATCTTTGCGGCAATACTGCCGTACATACCCAGACAGTGACCGTGACTGATACCCAGGCTCCTGTATTCGCAGGAACATTGCCATCAAACATTACGGCAGCTTGCGGAAACATCCCGGCTGCGGCTACGCTTACTGCAACCGATGCCTGCGGAAGCGCGACTGTGACATTTGCGGAGACAAGGACAGACGGTGCCTGTGCCGGAAGCTACACGCTTACAAGAAAATGGACGGCTACCGACCTATGCGGGAACACTGCCGTACACACACAAACAGTGACCGTGACAGATACGCAGGCTCCGACATTCAATGGAACCCTTCCTTCAAACATAACGGCTTCATGTAATAATATCCCGGCTGCGGCTACGTTAACTGCAACCGATGCCTGCGGAACTGCAACGGTGACATTCGCTGAGACTAGGACCGATGGTGCCTGCGCCGGAAGCTACACCCTTACAAGAAAATGGACGGCTACCGACCTTTGCGGAAATACTGCGGTACATACCCAGACAGTGACCGTGACTGATACGCAGGCTCCGACATTCAATGGAACCCTTCCTTCAAACATAACGGCTTCATGTAATAATATCCCGGCTGCGGCTACGTTAACTGCAACTGATGCTTGCGGAAGTGCGACTGTAACTTTTGCTGAAACTAGAACCGATGGTGCCTGCGCCGGAAGCTATATCCTGACAAGAAAATGGACCGCTGCCGATCTTTGCGGCAATACTGCAGAGCATACTCAGACAGTGACCGTGACCGATACCCAGGCTCCTGTATTTGTAGGGACACCTCCTGCTGATGTTGCTGTATCTTGCAGTAACATACCTGCAGCGGCTACGCTTACTGCAACCGATGCCTGCGGAACTGCGACTGTAACATTCGCCGAGACAAGGACCGATGGTGCCTGCGCTGGAAGCTATACCCTTACTAGAAAATGGACGGCTGCCGACCTTTGCGGAAATACTGCGGAGCATACTCAGACAGTGACCGTGACCGATACCCAGGCTCCTGTATTTACAGGAACATTGCCTGCGGCTGAAGTGGCTGCGTCTTGCGACAATATCCCGGCTGCGGCTGTATTGACTGCAACCGATGCTTGCGGAAGTGCGACTGTAACTTTTGCTGAAACTAGAACCGATGGTGCCTGCGCCGGAAGCTATATCTTGACAAGAAAATGGACGGCTACCGACCTTTGCGGAAATACTGCGGAGCATACACAAACAGTGACCGTGACTGATACCCAGGCTCCTGTATTTGCAGGAACATTGCCTGCGGCTGAAGTGGCTGCGTCTTGCGACAATATCCCGGCTGCGGCTACGTTAACTGCAACTGATGCTTGCGGGACTGCAACGGTGACATTCGCTGAGACCAGGACTGACGGTGCCTGCGCCGGAAGCTATACCCTTACTAGAAAATGGACGGCTGCCGACCTTTGCGGAAATACTGCGGAGCATACTCAGACAGTGACCGTGACCGATACCCTGGCTCCTGTATTTACAGGAACATTGCCTGCGGCTGAAGTGGCTGCGTCTTGCGACAATATCCCGGCTGCAGCTACGTTAACTGCAACTGATGCTTGCGGAAGTGCGACTGTAACTTTTGCCGAGACAAGAACCGATGGTGCATGCGCCGGAAGCTATACGCTTACAAGAAAATGGACGGCTGCCGACCTTTGCGGAAATACTGCGGAGCATACGCAAACAGTCACCGTGACCGATACCCAGGCTCCTGTATTTGCAGGAACATTGCCTGCGGCTGAAGTGGCTGCGTCTTGCGACAATATCCCGGCTGCGGCTGTATTGACTGCGACTGATGCCTGCGGAAGCGCGACTGTGACTTTTGCCGAGACAAGGACCGATGGTGCCTGCGCTGGAAGCTATACCCTTACTAGAAAATGGACGGCTGCCGACCTTTGCGGAAATACAGCCGAGCATACTCAGACAGTAACCGTAACCGATACCCAGGCTCCTGTATTTGCAGGAACACTGCCTGCGGCTGAAGTGGCTGCGTCTTGCGACAATATCCCGGCTCCGGCTGTATTGACTGCAACTGATGCTTGCGGAAGTGCGACTGTAACTTTTGCTGAAACTAGAACTGATGGTGCTTGCGCCGGAAGCTACACGCTTACAAGAAAATGGACGACTGCCGACCTTTGCGGCAATACTGCAGAGCATACTCAGACAGTGACCGTGACCGATACCCAGGCTCCTGTATTTGTAGGGACACCTCCTGCTGATGTTGCTGTATCTTGCAGTAACATACCTGCAGCGGCTACGCTTACTGCAACCGATGCCTGCGGAACTGCGACTGTAACATTCGCCGAGACAAGGACCGATGGTGCCTGCGCTGGAAGCTATACCCTTACAAGAAAATGGACGGCTGCCGACCTTTGCGGAAATACTGCGGAGCATACTCAGACAGTGACCGTGACCGATACCCAGGCTCCTGTATTTGCAGGAACATTGCCTGCGGCTGAAGTGGCTGCGTCTTGCGACAATATCCCGGCTGCGGCTGTATTGACTGCGACTGATGCTTGCGGAAGTGCGACTGTAACATTCGCCGAGACAAGGACCGATGGTGCCTGCGCTGGAAGCTATACCTTGACAAGAAAATGGACGGCTGCCGACCTTTGCGGAAATACAGCCGAGCATACTCAGACAGTAACCGTAACCGATACCCAGGCTCCTGTATTTGCAGGAACACTGCCTGCGGCTGAAGTGGCTGCGTCTTGCGACAATATCCCGGCTCCGGCTGTATTGACTGCAACCGATGCTTGCGGAAGTGCGACTGTAACTTTTGCTGAAACTAGAACTGATGGTGCTTGCGCCGGAAGCTACACGCTTACAAGAAAATGGACGACTGCCGACCTTTGCGGAAATACTGCGGAGCATACGCAAACAGTGACCGTGACTGATACCCAGGCTCCTGTATTTGCAGGAACATTGCCTGCGGCTGAAGTGGCTGCGTCTTGCGACAATATCCCGGCTCCGGCTGTATTGACTGCAACCGATGCTTGCGGAAGTGCGACTGTAACTTTTGCTGAAACTAGAACCGATGGTGCCTGCGCTGGAAGCTATATCCTGACAAGAAAATGGACCGCTGCCGATCTTTGCGGCAATACTGCAGAGCATACTCAGACAGTGACCGTGACCGATACCCAGGCTCCTGTATTTGTAGGGACACCTCCTGCTGATGTTGCTGTATCTTGCAGTAACATACCTGCAGCGGCTACGCTTACTGCAACCGATGCCTGCGGAACTGCGACTGTAACATTCGCCGAGACAAGGACCGATGGTGCCTGCGCTGGAAGCTATACCCTTACTAGAAAATGGACGGCTGCCGACCTTTGCGGAAATACAGCCGAGCATACTCAGACAGTAACCGTAACCGATACCCAGGCTCCTGTATTTGCAGGAACACTGCCTGCGGCTGAAGTGGCTGCGTCTTGCGACAATATCCCGGCTCCGGCTGTATTGACTGCAACTGATGCTTGCGGAAGTGCGACTGTAACTTTTGCTGAAACTAGAACTGATGGTGCTTGCGCCGGAAGCTACACGCTTACAAGAAAATGGACGACTGCCGACCTTTGCGGAAATACTGTAGAACATATCCAGACAATAACGGTAAGCGATACGCAAGCCCCTACATTTGTTGAGACTGTACCGGCAGACGTTACCGTAGCTTGTGGAGCAATTCCAACAGCAGTAACTCTAACGGCAACTGACAACTGTAGCCTTGCAACAGTTACGATGACAGAAACTACAGCGAATGGAGCTTGTACTGGTGATTCAGTGATAACAAGAACTTGGATTGCTACTGACTTATGTGGAAATACAACTTCAGCAACCCAAACCATCACAGTAGAAGATAATACTGCTCCATCATTAATTACTCCTTTTGAAGGAACGATAAATGTAGTTTGTAGTGCTATTCCAGATGCGCCAGCTTTACAATTCACAGACTCTTGTTCTTCAGTAGAAAATGTTATATTTGATGAACAGATTGAAAATCAGACAGCAACAGGTTATACTATCGTGAGAACTTGGTCTGCATCTGACAGCTGTGGCAATTCTAATACATTTACACAAACTGTAAATGTTACGATAACAAGCCCAACACAAACAATTCCTAGCGAACTGTGTGTCGAGGATCTTTCAATTGATTTGTTCACATTGCTTGATGGTTCAGTAGAAACAACAGGTACATGGGTTGATACTAATAATTCAGGCGGATTGCAAGGAAGTACATTTGATCCTGCGCAAGTTGCACTTGGAGATTACATCTTGAGCTATGTTATCGCTAATGGCGATTGTCCTAGAACTATTCAAGTCAACATGAATGTAAATGACGAATGTATCGTTTTAGCGCCTTGCGAAATCATCGTACACAATGCAATATCACCAAATGGAGATACTCTAAATGAGTTCTTTATGATTGAAGGTCTTGATTGTTACCCAAATAATACGGTAGAAATCTATAATCGTTGGGGTGTTTTAGTATTCGATGCCCAAGGATATGATAATACAAATAAAGTATTCAGAGGAATATCAGAAGGTCGAGCAACAGTTAAAAAATCAGAAGAATTGCCTGATGGAACATACTACTACGTACTTAAATACGTAGATGCTGATGGAAAATCTAGAGAAAAAGCAAGCTATCTATATATTAATAGATAAAGTCTAACTTCCAGGGATGTAAGTCCCTGGAACTAAACAAACAAAATAAATGAAAACAAAATTTTTATTTTTCGCTTTAATGTTGGCAGGTTTTGCAGGTTTTGCGCAACAAGATGCACAATACACGCAGTATATGTACAACACTATTAATATAAATCCGGCTTATGCTGGTTCAAGAGGCGTCATGAGCATTTTTGGCCTTCACAGAACCCAATGGGTTGGATTAGACGGTGCTCCTGTGACCAATGCAGTTTCTTTAAATACTCCTATTAATAATAGTAAATTAGGTGTTGGACTTTCTTTTGTCAATGACAGGATCGGTCCAACTGACGAAAATACAATTTCGGCAGACATCTCTTATACTGTAAAGACATCGGAAACGTATAATCTTTCATTTGGTATCAAAGGAACAGCAAACCTATTCAGCTTAGACGTAAACAAATTAAATCCAGCCGATGCAGGAGATCCGCATTTGCAAAATTTCAACAATAATTTTACGCCAAACGTTGGTGCCGGAGTTTATTTTCACTCCGATAAATTGTATGTAGGTCTTTCTGTGCCTAACTTTTTCGAATCGACTCGATATGAAGACAATTCTGTTTCTGTATACAAAGAAAGAATGAATTTCTACTTAATCGGAGGGTATGTATTCGACTTAAGCCCTACTATCAAATTCAAGCCCGCTTTCCTTATGAAAACAATTGAAGGGGCTCCCCTACAGCTTGATGTGTCTGGGAACTTTTTGTTCAACGACAAATTTACGATTGGAGCTGCCTGGAGATGGGATGCCGCGGTAAGCGCAATGGCCGGTTTTCAAGTTACCGATGGAATATTCGTAGGGTACGGATACGATCTAGAAACGACAAAACTGTCCAACTACAACTCGGGCTCACATGAGGTGTTCCTACGATTCGAGCTTTTCAACAAATTCAACAAAGTAACTTCACCTAGGTTCTTCTAATACTGCGTAATTATGAAAATCAAATTTACATATATAGCTTTTTTAAGCATCATCTGTATCAGCGGATATTCTCAAAAAGCGGCTGTAGCATCAGCGGATAAGGAATACGAAAAATACGCTTACGTCGATGCAATAAAAACATACGAGCGTGTTGCAGAAAAAGGATACAAATCGCAAGACATGCTTCAGAAGCTTGGAAATTCTTATTATTTCAATGCTGATCTGGAAAATGCCGCGAAATGGTACGGTGAGCTTTTTGCAATGACACAAGATGTAGACGCCGAATACTATTATCGTTATTCTCAATCTTTGAAAGGTATCGGTGATTATAGCAAAGCAAACGAAATGCTTGAAAAATTCAACCAAAAGTCGGGCATCGATTCTAGAGGAAAATTATACGAGGAAAGAAAAAATTATCTAGAAGAAATCAAGAAGAATTCCGGAAGATACAATGTAGAAAATGCAGGTATAAATTCTGAATATTCTGATTATGGAAGTGCTTTCTTTGGCGACAAAGTTGTCTTTACTTCTGCTAGAGATACCGGAAATTTCTCGAAAAGACAGCATTCTTGGACCAATCAATATTTCACAAACATGTATGTTGCCGATATGAGTCCGGAAGGTGCTTTGTCTGCTCCGCAAAAATTTGCGAAAAGCCTGAACACAAAATTCCATGAAGCAACTCCAGCTTTTACCAAAGATGGAAAGACGATGTACTTTACCCGAAACAATTATAACGACGGAAAAAAAGGAAAAAGTAGCGACAAAGTAACGTTGTTGAAAATCTACAAAGCTACGCTGGAAGGTGAAAAATGGACCAATGTAACCGAATTGCCTTTCAACAATAATAACTACAGCGTGGCCCACCCTGCTTTAAGTCCGGATGGAAAAACATTGTATTTTGCTTCTGACATGCCAGGAACGTTAGGCCAGTCTGATATTTTCAAAGTTAGCATTAATGGTGACGGAAGTTTTGGAACTCCAGAAAATTTAGGGCCTAAAATCAATACGCCTGGAAGAGAATCTTTTCCTTTTGTATCGGATGAAAACGAATTGTATTTTGCTTCTGATGGTCAGCTTGGCCTTGGAGGATTCGACATTTTTGTTTCAAAAATTGAAAAAGACGGAAGTTTTAAAGAAGTAAAAAATATCGGAGAACCAGCAAACAGCAAAAAAGACGACTTCGGATTTGTTATCAATACAAAAACCAGCAATGGCTTCTTCAGTTCTAACAGAGAAGGCGGAAACGGAAACGATGACATTTACAAATTCCTTGAGACTAAAAAATTAGAATTTGCTTGCGAACAGCTTTTATCAGGAATCGTAACAGACATGGAAACGGGAGCTATCCTTCCAAACACAAAAGTGACTTTGTCTGACGAGAAATTCAACAAGCTAAAAGAAACTACATCAGATGCTACAGGGAAATATATTTTCGAAGAAGTACAATGTGGTAAAGCGTATTACGTAAAAGCTGAAAAACCAGAGTATGTTACTAAAGAAGTAAAAGTGACGCTGCCTAAAGAAAGCGGTGAAACCGATCTTCCAATTGCTCTTGAAAAATCAGTTAAGAAAGTCAAAGTGGGTGATGATTTAGCAAAAACATTTGGAATCAAGATTATTTATTTTGACTTAGACAAATGGAACATCCGACCAGATGCAGCTACAGATTTGGCTAAAATTGTTGATGTGATGCGTGAATACCCTACGATGAAAGTAGATGTAAGATCACATACCGACAGCCGACAAACATACAAATACAACGAAAAACTATCCGACAGAAGAGCAAAATCAACAATTGCTTGGATGATACAAGATGGAATACAAGCTTCGCGATTAACAGGAAAAGGTTATGGCGAAACCCAATTAGTAAACAAATGCGCTGATGGAGTTGAATGTTCAGAAGAAGAACATCAGTTAAACAGACGCAGTGAATTTATCATAACTGAATTATAATCCTAAATGCCCATAAAAAGCAAAAGCATCCTTGACTAGAAGGATGCTTTTTTTGTTATTTACCCTACTGTAATATATTTTAAAAATATATCCCCATACAATAGTTTTCACACATTCGGTACTGAAAGATTAATCAAAACAAAAGAACAATCTTTATATGAATCTATTGTATAAACAGCCTAAGCTTCTATAAATAATCCACGAAAATTAAACCCCATCTAATATTAATTATCTAAAAAAAATAATTCCTGTTGAATTATTGCAATCAGTAATAAATGAAAGGTGAACGTAAATAACAATCTTTTTAGGCCGCTTCAAAAAAAAGACTGCATGAAACTGCAGTCCTTTTTACTGAGTCTCGGCTTTTTTATTTTTTTATGAACATATTCGTATAATACTTGCGTCCTGTTTCTGGGCTTGTACGAACAGAGATTCCGAAATGGGTAAAGTCTCCTTCGATGTTCGCTTTATGGCCAGGACTTTGTAGCCATGCGTGTAATGCAGCTTGTGGCGTTTGATAGTTGTAGGCCACGTTTTCATTAACTTTTACCGCTCCAAGTACTTGGATAAGGTTTTGTGATCTTTCTTCAAAAAAAGCATGGTTGACAACGTTATTCTCAATCATGTATTCATTGTGTTCCTCAGACTTGTAAGAGATATGATTGATTGGCTGTAGGATTGGCAAATTAACGGATTGCCGGTGTTCGTTGATAATGCGCATTAAATCTAATTCTGTGGGATTGTAGTCATAATTCTCTACGAGGGTCGAATTAGGGACATTGTTTTCATCAGAAGAGTCCGAAGAACAGGATAACATAGTGAACAACAGAGCCATTGGCACTAATGTTCTGAGCATCATTGCTTTCATAGGTTAAGTAGATTAAGATTTAGATTCAAAAAAGCCTTTGGGAAAACTTTTTCAAATATCAAGCAAGATCATGATGGGGCACAACTCTTACTTAACGATTCAATATTACAAAAACATCGTTGAACTGCAAAATAAAATCGACGAAATGCATGTTATTATATTTTTTAGAAGTAAAAACCTACATTCTAAGAAGAAAGGCGGTCTTTTTTCCAAACCAAATCTTGAAGTTGAAAACGAATGCGGTCGTGCAATCTATTAGGTCTTCCCTGCCAAAATTCAATTTCATGGGGTTTCACAAGATAACCTCCCCAATAGGAAGGTCGCGTAATTTCTTTTCCAGAAAATTCCGTTTCGAGAGTACGGATTTTATTTTCCAGCACTTCCCTATTCAAAATGACTTCGCTTTGATGAGAAGCAACGGCGCCAAGCTGACTGCCAAAAGGTCGGGAATGGAAATATTCGTCAGAAACTTGATCTGATGTTTTTTCTGCTTTGCCTTTAATGATTACCTGTCTTTCAGCATAAGGCCAGAAAAAAGACAAGCAGACATTTGGGTTTTCTGCGATTGATTTCCCTTTTTCCGATTCGTAGTTTGTAAAGAAAATAAAGCCTTCAGACGTAAACTGTTTTAAAAGCACGATTCTTGATTTTGGAAAACCATCTTGGCCAATCGTAGCAATGGTCATAGCATTGACCTCTTCGGTACCGCCAATAGCCTCGGCTTCATGAAACCAAATAGAAAATAATTCAAAAGGGTTATCAGGAATAGCGCCTTCGATAAGCTCGCTTTTTTCGTATGATTTTCTGTAGTTGCTTAAGTCTTTCATGTTTCTTTAATAGAGAGTTTCTGAAACACAAAGTTACAAAGTTTAAAATGTTGGGATATGATATTTGTCAGTTTAGTTTTGAGGTACTAAGGTTCTGAGTCGCTAAGGCACTTAGGCTGGTTTATTTTAGAGAATCAACTAAGTTGTTTCAATAATGAATTTCTTTTCTTAGAACCTTAGTGCCTAAAAAGAAAAACTCTCCCCATCATCTCCCAAAAGCACATTTGGAAAAACGGTCTCCGCTTCTTCTTTGAACTTTAAAATAGATTCGTATCGTGTAGAATAATGGCCTAAGACAAGATTTTTGGCTTTTGCCTTCAGTGCGATTCTTGCGGCTTCTTTTGCGGTAGAATGCATCGTTTTTTCCGCCAGCAAGGCTTCGGTTTCTAAAAAGGTAGATTCGTGATACAGCACATCAACATCTTCGATCAAAGGCAGGATATCTTCATTATAAACCGTATCGGAACAAAAGGCATAGCTTTTCGGTTTTTCGGGATCAAAAGTCAGTTCTGTATTTGGAATGACACGACCGTCTTCTAAAGTAATATCACCGCCATGCTTGATTTTTCTGTAATAGACTTGGTCTATCTCGTAGTGCTGTACAGCGTCAATATTCAGCCTTCTTTCGCTAAATTTTTCTTGGAACAAGTAGCCATTTGTATAAATCCTATGTTTTAAGGGAATGGTCTTAACGACAACCTTATCGTCTTCAAAAACGGTTTCAGATACTGTCGATTCTAATTCGTGAAAATAGAGATTATAGTTGGTCCATGAATTCGACAGTTTTAGCTGCAGCGTGATGATTTCCTTAATTCCCTTCGGACCGTAAATATGCAGGTCGTTTACGCGATTCAGGAGCATGTAGGTAGAAACTAGTCCGACCAATCCATACACGTGATCGCCATGAAGGTGCGAAATAAAAATGTGGTTTATTTTCGAGAATTTGATCTTATTCTTCCGCAACTGGACCTGAGTTCCTTCTCCGCAGTCGATCAAGAACATTCGGTCCCTGATTTCCAATACCTGCGATGTCGGATTGGTAATGGTTCGGGGTGTTGCGGCATAACAGCCTAAAATGGTAAGCTTCATTTTAATTTTTGATTTTGATTTAAAGACACTAATGACTTCCTCAGAAGTCATAAATCTAAAATCATAAATTAGAACCCGAGGTCTCTTTCGATTTCCTCCATTTCAATAATATCATGCGCTTCAAGAAGCGTAGGAACGACAATCATCTCATCAGGAACTTCGTTAAAATCAAAATCGTTAATTACTAAGACAAATGATTTTTTTGCTTTTCTATGTTTGTTAGACAAAGAAAGGAAAGATAATACTTGGTCAAGCGTTACCTCTTTATCGGCCGAAATATCCAAAATAAGGTTTTGATTTTTAAAACTGCCGTATTCGTTCGTCACTTTTTCAAGGAAGGAATTCACACTCCCTTGAGTATCTTTTATTACGGTAGTATGTCCTTTTTGATCTACTTTCATTTTATTTATTTTATGAAATACGAATTTCCTTTGCAGCAATTCAAAGTTACAAAGGTTTTTGTCTTTTTGCTAGCTATTGCTTGATTTTTGAAGCCAATAAGTAAATCACCGCCATTCGTATTGCCACGCCATTTTCGACTTGGTTTAAGATGACAGACTGCTGCGAATCGGCTACATCCGAAGAAATCTCAACGCCTCGGTTTATAGGTCCCGGGTGCATGATTACAATTTCTTTGCTCAACGAATCTAACAAGGCTTTGTCTACTCCATACTGCTGTGCGTATTCTCTTGTAGAAGGAAAGTAATTCACGTCCATTCGTTCGTTCTGCACGCGTAGCATGTTGGCCACGTCGCACCATTCTAAAGCTTTTCTCAGATTTGGCTCGACAGTAACTCCTAAAGATTCAATATATTTTGGAATCAGGGTTTTTGGTCCGCAGACTTTTACTTCGACTCCCTGCATCTGCAAGGCATAAATATTAGACAGCGCTACTCTTGAATGCAAAATATCGCCTACAATAACTACTTTCTTTCCCGCTACTTCGCCTAATTTTTCTCTGATAGTAAAAGAATCCAGCAAACCTTGAGTCGGATGCTCATGCGCTCCATCGCCTGCATTGACGATACTCGCATTTACATTCTGAGAAAGGAAATAAGCCGCTCCTGGATTGGAATGCCTCATTACGACCATATCGACTTTCATCGAAAGGATATTGTTTACGGTATCAATCAAGGTTTCTCCTTTTTTGACCGAAGACTGGGCTGCCGAAAAACTGATGACATCAGCCGAAAGTCGCTTTTGGGCTAATTCGAACGAAAGCTTGGTTCTTGTACTGTTTTCAAAAAATATGTTGGCAATGGTAATATCTCGAAGCGAAGGGACTTTTTTAATCGGACGGTTAATGACTTCCTTAAAATGATCGGCTGTTTCAAAAATAAGGTCAATATCTTGTTTGTTGATATATTTTATTCCTAATAAATGATTTACGCTTAATTCGCTCATTTTTATATGTGTTGTGTTGTGTTGTTGTTATTTTAAGAACTTATTAGTTGGTCACCAGATAAACCACATCTTCTCCCTCCTGCTCTTTCCAGCTGACCTTTACCTTTTCATTGTTTATAGAATCTACTTGTCGGCCGCGGTAATCAGGCTGAATTGGCAGATGGCGGCTAAAACGCCTGTCGATCAACACCAGCAATTCAATCTCAGCCGGTCTTCCGAAAGACTGTATTGCAGTCAAGGCCGAACGGATGCTTCTTCCGGTATATAAAACATCGTCTATAAAAATCACTTTTTTGTTTTCTACCAAGAAATTAATCTGCGTCTTGTTGGCTTCCAAAGGTTTTTCGGTCCTGCGGAAATCATCTCTAAAAAAAGTGATGTCCAGATAACCTAAAGCTATTTCCTTTACATGGTATTCATTTTGAAGGATTTCTTTGAGGCGTTCTGCCAAGAAAGTTCCGCGTGGCTGAATACCAACAAGAATCGTGTCTGAAAAATCGAGATGCTTTTCAATTAACTGGCAGGCCAAACGATGCAGAATGATATTGACTTCTTTTGAAGTAAGCAATATTTTTTGACTCATAATGAAGTGTTGTGTTTGGTTTGTAAAAGTAGGCAAAATTTATTTTTAAGTAAAATTAAAAATACAGTTTTAGGCCATATGCCAACAGGATCATAATTATATAACCAAAAATACTAATGATGTAATATTTTTCTGTGCAAAATGGAGAACTTTATAAAAATAAAAAACTAGAAACCATGAACAAGATATCTAGAATATCCATTATGCTTTTGATACTTCTTTCTTTTTCAAGTTGCGAAGTCGTAGAAGGTATTTTTAATCTCGGCGTGGGCGTCGGCATTTTTATTGTTGTTGCCATCATCGCTTTGATCATCTTTATCATCAGCAGATTTAAGAAATAAAACACCATAACCAAAACCAACCATTTTAAACCAAAAAATCCCGTACTTTAAGAACGGGATTTTTTTATTTGTATGAGGCTTATTCCTTAAGAATACATTTTCTTTCTAAGCTCTTGTACTTTTTCATCATCAAGATAATCATCAAAAGTCATGTATCTGTCGATGGCTCCTTTTGGCGTCAGTTCAATCACTCTGTTACCTACAGTTTGCGCAAACTCGTGGTCATGTGTCGTGAAAATAACAGAACCTTTATAGTTTTTCAATGAGTTGTTGAAAGCGGTAATCGATTCCAAATCCAAGTGGTTCGTAGGCTCATCTAACATCAAGACATTCGCTCGCTGCATCATCATCCTAGAAAGCATGCAACGTACTTTTTCTCCTCCAGACAATACACGGCTTGTTTTCAAAGCTTCTTCGCCAGAGAAAATCATTTTCCCTAAGAATCCGCGGATATACACTTCATCACGCTCTTCTTCTGTTTTTGCCCACTGTCTTAACCAATCTACTAAAGTCAGGTCGTTTTCAAAGAAATCGTGGTTTTCAACCGGAAGATACGCTTGAGTGGTTGTAATTCCCCAATCAAAAGTTCCAGAATCTGGAGTTTGGTTTCCGTTTAAGATTTCATAAAAAGCTGTCGTAGCACGCGAATCTTTAGAAAACAAGACAATCTTGTCGCCTTTTGCCATATTCAAATCTACACCTGTAAACAACGTCTCTCCATCAATTGAAGCGCTTAAATTTACCACGTTCAAGATTTGGTCTCCCGCTTCTCTTTCTTGGTCAAATATAATCGCTGGGTAACGACGGCTCGATGGTTTGATTTCGGCGATATTCAATTTACTGATCATTTTCTTACGCGAAGTAGCTTGTTTCGATTTTGCCACGTTCGCACTAAAACGACGGATAAATTCTTCTAATTCTTGTTTCTTTTCTTCAGCTTTTTTGTTTTGCTGTGCTCTCTGTTTTGCGGCTAACTGGCTAGACTCATACCAGAAGGTATAGTTTCCAGAGTAATGGTTGATTTTTCCAAAGTCGATATCCGAAATATGCGTACACACGGCATCCAAGAAGTGACGGTCATGCGATACGACGATTACGGTATTTTCATAGTTTGCCAAGAAGTTCTCTAACCAAGCAATGGTTTCAAAATCCAAGTCGTTGGTAGGCTCATCCATAATCAAAACGTCAGGATTACCAAAAAGCGCTTGTGCCAAAAGCACGCGGACTTTTAGTTTTCCTTCCATATCGGCCATCAAAGTATAGTGATTGTCTTCTGTAATGCCTAAGCTCGAAAGCAAAGAAGCAGCATCAGAATCAGCATTCCAGCCGTTCATTTCTTCAAACTGTACCTGCAACTCGCCTATCCTGTCTGCATTTTCATCTGTATAATCCAGATAAAGCTCGTCCATTTCTTTTTTAACGGCATACAGCACTTTATTCCCCATCATTACTGTTTCCAAAACCGTATGCTCATCGAACATGTTGTGATTTTGGTTCAGCACCGACATACGTTTGCCTGGTTCCAAGAAAACATTCCCTGAAGTCGGGTCAAATTCTCCTGAAAGTATTTTTAAGAAGGTAGATTTTCCAGCACCGTTTGCTCCAATAACTCCGTAAATATTACCATCTGTAAAGGTTGTATTTACTTCATCAAACAAAATTCTTTTGCCAAACTGTACTGATAAATTATTTACTGTTAACATTGCTATAGTTTTTAAAAAAGTTTTGCAAAAGTAGAAAAAATACTGCACTTTTGGCATAGGAACCAGAGATAGTTTTACAGCATGAAACTTAAAGTTCTTATTTAATTATTTAATCGCATTCTAAATAATTGAAGGCATCTATATTTAACTATGCCTTAACAGAGAATCTAGATGCATCTGAATATTTTTGTTTATTAGATCTAAACTACATGCACAATTTGAAAGTTTTTAAAATCGTATCGTTTTCAATTTTCAGCCTGTTCCTAATGGGATCCTGCGAAAAGAAATTCAAAAACGATAATTTTACTGCTTATTTCGGTGGCGAAGTTACAAATCCTCTAAATCGCTATGTCCTGTTTCTTAAAGACAACAAAGTGATAGATACTATTCCTTTGGACAGGAACAATCGTTTTTTTAAGAAATTCGATTCTTTGGCTCCTGGATTATACACTTTCAAGCACGAGCCAGAATACCAATATGTTTACTTTGACAAGAACGACAGTATCATGGTACGCATGAATTCGAATGACTTTGACGAATCTGTTGTGTTTTGCGGCCGCGGCGAAGAAAAGAACAATTTCTTGATGGAAATGTATCTTAAGAATGAAGAAGACAAAAACAAAATGTTTACGGTATTTGACTATGACTTGAATAAATTCAACAAATACATCGACTCGGCCTATACTTCTAGAAAAAACTACTATACGACCAAGAAAGAAGCTTTAAAATGGAGCGATGAGTTTGACCTGTATGCTTTGGCTTCTCTTGATTTTCCTTATTATACGAAAAAAGAAATTTATCCTGTAATTCATGAAATCAGGACAGGCGAAAATGTCTCTCAAAAATTACCAAAGAATTTTTATGAATACCGCGACGAGATTGATTACAATAACAAGGACTTGACTAATTTCTCTCCTTTTGTAAAATATCTTACCTATATGCTCAACAATATGGCTTTGGAAAAAGCGGACGAAAAGGCTTCGGAAGAAGACAAGGCTTTAGACATGAACATCACTAAGCTTAATATTGCCGACACGCTTTTCAAGAATCCGGAAATAAAAAATACGATCCTAGACAATATTGCTTTTGCTTATCTATTAGAAGACCAGCATATTATAAACAATAAAAAATTCCTTGACCGCTATAACCAACTTTCGACGGACAAAGGCAACCAGAATGAAATCATAAAAATAGGGAACGCAATCCAGATGCTAAAAAATGGCAATCCATTGCCAAAAGTCAGCTTGATTGATTTGAATGGAGAAACCGTCAGCAGCGAGGATGTTGTGAAAGGAAAATGCGTTATCTTTTTCTGGACAGAAAATGCAGAATCTCATTTCGAAACCGTCCACAAAAAAGCAATGGAACTAAAAGCTAAATATCCTGCCTATACTTTTATTGCTGTCAATGTTGACGACAATCAATCCAAATGGAAGACCAATCTTTCTAAATACAAATTCAGCGATATAGAAGAATTCAGGGTAAAAGATTTTGAGGAATTGAAACAGAAATGGGTCATTACAAAAATACACCGCGCTATTACCACCAATGCAGACGGAACGATCAACAACGCTTTCGTCAACTTATTTGATGTCAAGTTCATCGAGCATTTGAAATAATCTCGCGAATAATACTAAATAAAAAATCCCGCTTAATTTAGGCGGGATTTTTTTATATCTAAAAGATCATCTTCTTATTTATTTCCTTTTTCAAAATCAGCAACAAACTGAGCCAATCCTAAATCAGTCAAAGGATGCTTTAGCAATCCTGTGATAGCCGAAAGCGGTCCGGTCATGACATCGGCACCGATTTTAGCACAGTTGATAATGTGCATGGTATTTCTAACAGAAGCCGCAAGGATTTCAGTCTCAAAACCAAAGTTATCATAAATCTCACGGATTTCTTGGATCAAGTTTAAGCCGTCTGTAGAAATATCATCCAAACGACCGATAAACGGAGAGACATAAGTAGCACCTGCTTTTGCAGCCAATAAAGCCTGTCCCGCAGAAAATACCAAAGTAACATTCGTTCTGATTCCTTTATCTGAAAAATATTTCGCAGCCATTACGCCTTCTTTCGTCATCGGCAGTTTTACCACGATTTGTTCATGCAGTTCGGCCAACTCTTCACCTTCTTTTACCATTCCGTCAAAATCAAGCGCATTTACTTCGGCACTTACATCACCTTCCACAATATTGCAGATATCTACATAATGTTTTAGGATGTTGTTTTTTCCTGTAATTCCTTCTTTTGCCATTAATGACGGATTCGTTGTTACGCCATCCAAAACGCCAAGAGCTTGTGCTTCCTTAATTTGAGCCAAATTAGCCGTGTCAATAAAAAATTTCATCTGTTATAGTTTAATTTGTGTGTTTACGCTTATAATCAAATCTTGAATAAGATCTCAAAATTCGGTAGCAAAATTACAATTTATAATGGTTCATCAGCATTTTTTCATAAACTTTATCTGGCAGAACTCTCTTTAGTACAATCGAGAATTTCTGCATAAAAACGCCTACTTTATAATGTATTTTAGGATCCGGATTTTCGATAATCTTGGCAACAGCTAGCGCCATTTCGTTCGGATTGCTTCCTGAATCCACATGTTCGTCCATCATTTTTAGCGTGTCGCCGTATGGCTTTTCATAAGCGGAACCTTTGATCAGCGGCGCGTGGAATCGGCCCGAAGCGATATTGGTTGCAAAGTCGCCTGGAGCGATATTGGTAATCTTTACGCCAAAATCTTTGACTTCCATGCGCAACGCTTCCGTAATCAGCTCTAAAGCTCCTTTTGAAGCCGAATAGACGCTTCTGTACGGCAATCCCATATAGCCAGCTATCGAAGTGATATTAATAATCAAGCCCGATTTCTGTGACCGCATTTGCGGCAGCACAGCTTTCATGACTTCAATAGGCCCAAAAAAATTGGTTTCGAAGTTGTTCTTTATTTCAGATGTTGGAATTTCTTCTAAAGGTCCCGTAATACCGACACCTGCATTGTTTATTACGACGTCAATTCTTCCTGATTTTTGGATGATTTCCGCAACAGCATTCTGGATGCTTTCTACATTTCGAACATCAAGCGCAACTAGAGGAAATTTAGAATCGGTGATGCGCTTTGGATTACGGCTGGTGCCATAGACGGTATATCCTTTTTGGACGAGGTATTCTCCAATGGATTTTCCGATTCCTGAAGAACCGCCGGTAATTAGTATGATTTTAGACATGATAGCTTCTTAGAAATTTGAAGCCAAATTTAGTGTTTATTTTTTATTTCAGAAGACCAACCCTTTCAGGGTTCAAAACCCTGAAAGGGTTAAAAACAAAAAATCCTCCGCAAAGGGAAGATTAAAAAAAAATGGCAAGCGACCTACATCGCACCGCTACAACCGCTTACCCTTGCTGTGTTCCCACCCTGGGGGAGTCTGCAGGAGCTGGTCGTGTAGGACTTGCCGGTGCAAATATACAAAGATTTTATATTTTTGCAAGGCAATTGGCGGTTATAAAATAACGTTGTATATTGTCCTAATCAATTTTAAAACAATGAAAAAACATAAACTATTAGCATTCATTTTATTAGGGACGGTAATCGTGTCCTGCGGTGATGACGAAAAAGAGAAAAAAAATTTATTCAGCATTGATTCTGCTAGCTTAAAGGAGTCATATCAGCCTCAAGAATCGCTTTCTTTGATGCTAAAGAACGATAAAAACAAGACCATCGACTCTATCATCTATTATGTGAACGAGAAAAGAGCCGGTGCGGTTGTCGGAAACAAGAAATTAGATTTTGCTTTGGCCGATACCAAATTAGGCTACCAAAACGTAAAAGCACTTGTCTATTATGAAGGACAAAATGTAGAAACCGAAACCCGAATCGAAGTGGTTTCTAACGTAAAGCCGAAATTGCTTACGTATACGATTGTGAATACCTACCCGCACGATGAAACATCGTATACGCAAGGATTGGAATTTTACAGAGATACTTTATTTGAAGGAACCGGACAGCGCGGTACTTCAAAATTGCTGAAAACCGATTATAAAACTGGGAAAGCCTACCAATCCATCAACTTGGAAGGTCGCTATTTCGGAGAAGGAATTACTATCCTAAACAATAAAGTGTACCAGCTGACATGGCAAGAAAACATAGGTTTTATCTATAATGCTGATAATCTTAAGCAAATCAAAACTTTTGAGTACTTCAAAAAAGTTGAAGGCTGGGGATTATGTAACGACGGAAAGTTATTATACCAATCTGACGGTACCGAAAAAATCTGGGTTTTGGATCCGGAAACGATGAAAGAAGCAGATTATATCAACGTATATTCTGAAGCAAGCAAGATAAAAGCTGTCAATGAGCTGGAATGGGTAGACGGAAAAATTTACGGAAACGTATACCAAAAAGATGCCGTAGCTGTAATCAATCCGAAAACAGGTGCTGTTGAAGGCATTCTTGACTTAAGAGAATTAAAGACTAAAGTCAACATGATAGGCCATGATCCAGGAAACGATGTATTGAACGGATTGGCTTATAACCCAAAAACAAAAACGCTTTTTGTCACTGGTAAAAAATGGGACAAAATGTTTGAGATCAAGATTTCAGAATAAAAATTTGAAAATATATTCAGATAAAAAAACCGAGCTAAGTGCTCGGTTTTTTTATGCTGTACATTAGGCTTTCTTTTTCTTTGCCGGTGTGGCTGGCGCCGTACTCGTTGTTTTTCCTTCTACATATTTTTTATCCGCTGCATTGAAGGCAAAAGTATTCTGTTGTGTCTTGTTCTTCTGTAAGATGTCACCTTCTGGTGTCAAGACAAACTCAAAGCCTTCTCTCCTCACCTTTTCTTGCGTTTCCGACGCGTTCTTTAATCGATCAAGAAAAACCTTCTCTGTAATGTTTGTCGTTGTCTGCTGGTTCGAAAACAGTTTTATTTTTGAAGCCGTATCGTATACTTCAGAAAACAGAATGGTTCTTACTTCGGTCTTTAACTCGGTTTTGGTTGTAATCTCCTCTGTCCATGTCAGCAAGTATAAAGGTGTTCCTTTTGCAGTAAAGCCTTTAAGTGTACAATCTTTCGGCAGACTTTTTTCATCAACAGTCTTGATTCCGATTGTATCTTTTTTGGCTTTGTTATTAATAAACAGGTAGAAATTTCCTTTTACGACTTCTGCCGTAAGATTGTCTGCTTTTGCCAAGGCAGCCGAAGCTGGTTTTGTAGCGGCTTTCTTTTTGGATCCTTTTTTCTGTCCGTAGCTAAAGGCAGCAGTAAGTACGAGTAAGATTAAAAATGCGGTCTTTTTCATAGTATATTTTTTTTGGAATGCCTAAAATACAAAAAATATAAGACCCTAATTGTTAAAGTAGTGCACAAAAAAAAGCGCAGGGTTCATAACCCTGCGCTTTGAACTATAATTTAAAAAGCGATTATTTCACTTCTTCGTAGTCAACATCTTGAACGTTGTCACCACCTGCTTCACCTTGCGGCTGTGCATCTTGTGGAGCGCCTTGAGCATCACCTTGCTTGTACATTTCTTCAGAAGCATTTTTCCATGCCTCGTTGATTTTGTCTAAAGCTGGTTGAATTGTAGCGATGTCTTGGTTAGCATGCGCCATTTTCAATTCTGTCAAAGCGTATTCGATAGCTGTTTTGTTCGCATCTGATAATTTCTCACCAAATTCTTTCAACTGACTTTCTGTTTGGAAAATCATGCTGTCCGCTTCGTTCAATTTCTCGATTTTTTCTCTTGCCGCTTTATCAGAATCAGCATTTGCTTCTGCTTCTTTTTTCATTCTTTCGATTTCTTCTTGAGTCAATCCAGAAGAAGCTTCAATTCTGATATCGTGAGATTTACCAGTTCCTTTGTCAGTTGCAGAAACTTTGATGATACCGTTAGCATCAATATCAAAAGTTACTTCAATTTGTGGAACTCCTCTACCTGCTGGTGGAATTCCATCTAAGTGGAAACGACCGATAGTTTTGTTATCTGCAGCCAAAGCTCTTTCACCTTGCAAAACGTGGATTTCCACAGATGGCTGGTTGTCAGAAGCTGTTGAGAACACTTGCGATTTTTTGGTTGGGATAGTTGTGTTAGACTCAATTAATTTTGTCATAACACCACCCATAGTTTCAATACCTAAAGATAAAGGCGTAACGTCTAACAACAATACATCTTTAACATCTCCAGATAAAACTCCTCCTTGGATTGCAGCACCGATAGCTACAACCTCATCAGGGTTAACTCCTTTTGACGGTTTTTTGTTGAAGAATTTCTCTACTTCTTCTTGGATTCTTGGGATTCTTGTAGAACCACCAACCAAGATAACTTCGTCGATATCTGAAATGCTCAAGCCAGCATCTTTTAATGCTTTAGCAACTGGAGCCATAGAACGTTTTACTAACGCGTCAGTCAATTGGTCAAACTTCGCTCTAGTCAAAGTTTTCACTAAGTGTTTAGGTCCTGTAGCTGTTGCAGTAACGTATGGCAAGTTGATTTCTGTTTGAGCAGAAGATGACAATTCAATTTTAGCTTTTTCAGCAGCTTCTTTTAGACGTTGCAAAGACATTGGGTCAAGACGCAAATCCAAACCTTCTTCTGATTTGAATTCTTCAGCCAACCAATCAATAATAGTTTGGTCAAAGTCATCTCCACCTAAGTGCGTATCTCCGTTTGTAGACAATACTTCGAAAACTCCGTCTCCTAATTCAAGGATAGAGATATCAAAAGTACCACCACCTAAATCGTAAACTGCAATTTTTTGATCCGTACCTTTTTTATCCAAACCGTATGCTAAAGCTGCAGCAGTTGGCTCGTTGATGATACGCATTACTTTCAAACCAGCAATTTCACCAGCCTCTTTTGTAGCCTGACGTTGTGCATCGTTGAAATAAGCAGGAACAGTAATAACTGCTTCTGTAACTGTTTGACCTAAATAATCCTCAGCTGTTTTCTTCATTTTTTGAAGTGTCATGGCTGATAATTCTTGTGGCGTATAAAGACGGCCGTCAATGTCAACACGTGGCGTGTCATTGTCACCTCTTACAACACTGTAAGGTACATTTTTAGCTTCTGTAGCGCTTTCAGAGAATTTATTTCCCATGAAACGTTTGATTGAAGCAACAGTTTTTGTTGGATTGGTCACTGCTTGTCTTTTGGCAGGATCACCAACTTTGATTTCTCCACCTTCAACAAATGCAATTACTGATGGCGTTGTTCTTTTTCCTTCAGCATTAGGAATTACAACTGGTTCGCTTCCTTCCATAACAGAAACGCAAGAGTTTGTTGTTCCTAAGTCAATTCCGATTATTTTACCCATTTTTATATATATTTTGTTTCTATACTAATTTTTGAACTCGTGAACAATTAGACAATCTTTGTGCCAAGACAAAAAATAATTAAAATTGTCAGTTTTTGTTAAAATTGGCATTTATAAATATGACAAGATGACATTTTTAAACTGTTTTTATTTCTCAAAATACTCAAAACCGTCAATGATATCGAGGTAAACGCCGTCAAAATTAGCTTCTAAAATTTTGTCCAGATAAGAATCATTGTTCTTATAAATAATTTTCTGCCAGTCTTCATTCCAATATTTCACTTTGAAATTTCCAGGCCAATCCGGATTTACCGCCGCCATCCAGTTGGGTTTTGACGTATTCCAAGAAGGCTGCCAATAGTAGCGGTAATCTTCGGCTTCTCCAATAGACATATAACAGATTACCAAACGTTTTCCGCCGTTGGCTTTCTCTCGCAATTGGCTGATTTCTGTAGCCGTAAATTGTTCCTCGTTCAAAAACAAATCCATTATAATCGCATCATAATTCGTCGCTTTTACGGCGTTTATAAAAGCCGTTTTCGATGTAAAGTTTTCAGTATTGATCAAATACAAGAAATTTTTTGCCTGTGACAAGTTTGTGATTACGGCAGTATTGGAATTATTGGGAACCGTAGTCGGGATTACGGTCAAATTCCGTTGTGGCGCGGCATAAGAAATATAGCCGTTTATTGCATTCGTTTGATAGGAGTTGTTCATTTTTGAAGCCGTTGAACAATAATCCGTTACTAAAATGGTCTTGCCTTTGCTCTTTGAAAGGTTTAAAAAGCTTTTTACATAATTTGAAATATCCGCAGGAGTTGCTTGATCGTCATTGTCATATCCGTAAAACAGATCTTCTTGTCCGTTTCCGTCGATGGCATTTAAATAAGCTTGGGCAGGAAGGCCGTCTGCTTCTCCGTTTTCAGAAACCAATTCGATTCCGTTTTGCGGAATGACAGCAAAACCAGGCCTGATGCCTTTTGCCTTTTGGCTGATTCCGATGACAAAATCGCGCATGTCTTGTCTAAAATTGCGCTCTTCTGAAGGAGACGAGTCATTGTCTTTATCACAACTCAAAAAGGTAACTGCCACTAGCAGGACGATTATTCTTTTCATATCTTTTTTTAGAAGATAACGGAAGTAAGTGCGTTTTAGTCTGCCAAAAACAAAGCATTGCTCAGTTTAATTATACTCGATAATAGATCAGCAACTGAAATAGGCCAAACGCATAATATCCATATAAGATTTCTGAATGCCAATCGGCAGTTGGTAAGAGCAAGTAAACTACTACTAAGGCTAAAATTAAAAAAATACTCAAGAATGGCACAAGCTTATTTCTCTTAAAAATCATCAGTACGGCCTGAAAGATAGCAACAGAGAAAATAGCTAAAAACAATAAAAATAGTGCTGGAATTCCTTTGCTTATATTTTGCGCTGAATAAATTGCGATGCCAAAACCGCTAAACGTTTTGTATTTTACGGCATTTGCAAAATTACCATCCATAAAATCTGCCGTAGTTTCACTTTCTGTTAGTTTTAGAAACGGAAGCAATAAAATCAGTAAAGAAATTATCGAGACTACCCTAGTATTAAAAAACATTGCCTTCATATTTTGCCCTTAAGATCATGACTAAATAGCATAGGGTTTTGAAACTTGCTCAAATCCAACGCAAATTCTTTAGAATAAAACTTCCAAGGCGAATTGGCGAAGAAATACAGCTTATTGCCTTTGAGCATCGACAGTACCGGCTCATTAAATTCCGGACGGTTATTGTCTAGGGTGGTAAAGCCTGTCAGCTGCTTCTGGTTTTTATCCAGCTTGTATTGAACGATGCGTATCGGCTGCACACCATTGTGAATCGCAATCAGCGAATTGTCATAATACGTCAGGCCGTCGATGCCTTTTTTGGTACTGCCTTTCGGAAATTCCAGCCATGACCTATCAGCATTGTTTTTGATGTCTACTGCTACAATTCCGCTCAGGTAATCTGCCACAAACAGTTTTGTATTCTCCGTATTGAGAGCTATTCCCTGAAGGCTGAGCGCTTCTCCGTTAAGGCTGAGCCATTCCGTAATCGTATCTTTCTCGATCTTATAAACAATCGGCTTTTCGCTGTCGGTGCTATAGACCACGTTGTTTTTAGCAACTACCAAATCGCCAAAAAGATGTTCCCCGCCAACAGAAAACCGCTTTACGATGGCTTTGGTCTTGATGTCAATTTGTAAGATCTCTGCTTTTCCTTTTAGTGCTTTCGAGTATTTTTCCATTTCGGGCAAGGCGCCAGTAGCCGCCCATAAATATTTCTCGTCTTTGTCTGCTTTGATTGAAAAAACCGCCAAGATGTTTTTGCCGGTAAGCCAGTCGGTACACTTTCCTGTCTTAGGATTGAAAGAAACGATTTTTCTTTTTCGGATGCTTGTTGCCAGCCAGGTCTTTGATTTCTCCAGAAACAGCAATCCTTCGGGATGCAGGTCTTTTTCGGATAAGGAAATCACCTTCTTTGAATTCTTGATTTCTTTTTCCAGCTCGGCTTTCAACAATAGGGTCTTTTTATAGGCGGCTGTAGTTTCTAGGCTCTTGAAGTCGGCATCCTTTTCAAATTCAGTCTTGTTGTTTGTCAGTACCAATTTCTCCAAATACAAATTGGCTTCTTCGACACTCCCGTTTAAGGCATGTGCCGCTGCTAGGTTATACGTAAATGTCGGGTGCGATGGTCTCAGGCTGTCTAGCTTTAGAGTCAATGCTAAAAAAGACTTATAGTCTTTAGCTTCATAAGCTTTTACGCTCTGTCCGTACACCTCGTTCAATGTCTGTGCTTTGGCATACGCGCCAAACAATACAACAACTAGTATAAGCACATATCTTTTCATGGCTAGTCGACTAAAAACAAGGCATTGCTAAACAGTAAATTTCCGTTTTCCCAAAATCCCCTGAAAAGCGGATTGTCGATCATATAGATTACCTGTCCTTTGCCGATCGGCTCTACAGCAAAAGAAGCTGTATTCTCTAGTTTCTTTTTGAGGTTCTTGCCGATAAAGCCAAAGCTTTTGTAGTGTTCAGGAACATACGCCACATTCCATACATTTTTCAATATCTTAAAATGCTTGTCCGATGTTTTCAGGCTGTAATAGGTATCGCCCAGTCCGTACGAAAGCGGGTGCGTCTTGTCCAATACATTTTCTACGATGGCTCCAGGAACGGCGTTGGAAATCGAACGCCTTTCCGCATTCTGGTATTGCTGAAAGCGCAATTTCAATGCTTCTTCATTGCTTTCTTTTTTGGCTTCGTCTTTCTCTTCGTCGGTGGCATATTGCGTAAGGCTGTAGCCTTCCCTGTCTTCAAACAAGCTTAGGGCATTTTGCAGGGCAATTACCTTCCCCCCTTTTGAAATAAAGTCATCGATATTTTTCTTCTGGCTGTCGGACAGGTCATACCAGCCATCAGGCAAGATCAAGGTGGTAAATTCGGAGAGGCTGATTCTCCTGAGATCGTTTACATCTACAATACTGACAGGATAATTGATGATCTGGTCCATATAAAACCAAACCTGTCCGAAATCGGTCGGGCTGATAGTGCTGCCGCTTAGAAGCAAGACTTTCGGCGCACGCAGCAACGGATAGTTTTCACCGCCTAAATCGCTTCCGCTGACAGAAAAGCCGCTCTTGATAACGTTATAGTCCGATTTCTCAATCAATAAGCTCTCCAATGTCTTTTCAAAATCAGGCAGTTGGCGATTGTCCGATTTCAATACGATGAGATCGCCCAGCCCTATCTTGATAGCGCCAAAAGCAGATGCCTTTCTTGAAGAACGTACCTTGATATTTTTTCGCAATAGTCCAGCCGCAATTTTAGCTGAAACCCTGCTGTTCCACGGAATATAAAAGGCAAAAGCATTTTCGGCAACAATCTTATCTGGGTGATTGAGCTGGGTCTTGGATTTTACTGACAGCGCATTTTTTAAAGCATAGCTTTCAATGCCGAAAGCATGCGGCAAGGCCCAAGCCGTAATGTCGTAAGACAAGCTGTCGGACAATCGCTGGTTCGGCTCAAACAATACCTGCGTCAAGACCGATTTTGGCTGGCTCGCCTGAATCACCATATCGTTGGGCTCAATCGTGAACGGCTTGTCTTTGTCGGATTGATAGTGATAGCCCGACAGCTTTTTGGTTTCGTCGGCATACGCAAACTCAATACCGTTCTGTTGCAGCAATACCGCCAGCTGTTCTGACTTGCCGTTATTTTTTATGACATAGGTCTTGTATTTTCCTTTGGGGTTTTGGCGGCTGTCTTTAAAATACGCCTTGAAATCCGCAATCAGCTTTTCCTTTCTGTTCGATGCTGTTTCTACAGCAGTCAATACGGCAACTGAATGATGATTGATCCTGTCCTGCAAGGTAAGGATGCTTCCGTTCTGCATCATTACAGCACGTCCGGCACCGATGCCTCCTTGTTCGTAGGTCATTCCGATAGCACCATTAAAACTCGGATAGGTATCGCCATAGCTTGGATAAAACAAATCAAAGCGCTCTCTAGTATAATAGCTCCAGCCTTGGGCATCGAATTTTTTAGAGGTATTCTCGCCAATAGCGTTATGGAAATCGCGTTGGGGCTTGGTGATAAAGTCATGAAACGGTTCTGCCGCCGGCGGAAAAAAGTAAGGCTCGTTATAGCCCATTTCATGAACGTCTACATGCACTTGCGGCATCCATTGGTTGTACACTACCATGCGCTGCTGCGTCTCGACTTGTGTCTGCCACGCCCAGTCCCTATTGAGATCGTAGGCATAATGATTCTGTCTTCCGCCCGGCCATGGTTCCATGTGTTCCCTATCCGCTAATTCCGTATGTATGTTTTTTCCAGAAATATCACGGAGCCAGTTGCCATATCGTGAAAAACCGTCAGGGTTTAGGCACGGGTCTAAAATAATGACCGTATTCTCGAGCCACTTTTTAGTTTCTACATTCTGAGGATTGAGCAGTTCATACGCTACTTTCATGGCGCTTTCTGCCGCACCTATTTCATTGCCGTGTACGTTAAAGCTTAACCAGACAATCGCTTTTTCATTTGCAGTGGCAGGTTTTTTATCGGTCATGCCAATCGAATACAGGTGATTTTCTCGAATGCTTTCTAAGTTTTTCAAGTTGTCCGGCGTCGAAATATAATAGGTATTCAGGGTGCGTCCTTGCGAAGTAAAGCCATACGGATTATGCTGTATCCAATTAGAATTGGCAACTAGATGAGCGTAATAAGATTCGAGTTCGCTATAAAAGCTGACCTGCTTTCCGTAATTCGGCAAAAATTCTGCTGGACTCTTGATTTGTGCCCTACTTGATAAACAAGACAGCATCAAGACAATGAATAGTTTTTTCATAAAACAGTTAATAAGAATCCAAATGTAAAGAAATTTCGTTTTGGAAGGCGAAAATTCTGAACGGCAACCCATTTATCGCAGTTGACAGCTTCTCCCAAGCTGAAACAAGCTGTCAACTCTGTTAGACACCTCAAAATGACCTCACTTTAGCCTGTCAACTCTGTTAGACACCTTAAAACGACCTCACTTTAGCCTGTCAACTCTGTTAGACACCTCAAAACGACCTCACTTTAACCTGTCAACTCTGTTAGACACCTCAAAATGACCTCACTTTAGCCTGTCAACTCTGTTAGACAGTCTCTCCCGAGCTGAAACAAGCCGTCAACTCTGTTAGACACCTCAAAACGACCTCACTTTAGCCTGTCAACTCTGTTAGACAGTCTCTCCCGAGCTGAAACAAGCCGTCAACTCTGTTAGACACCTCAAAACGACCTCACTTTAGCCTGTCAACTCTGTTAGACAGTCTCTCCCGAGCTGAAACAAGCCGTCAACTCTGTTAGACACCTCAAAACGACCTCACTTTAGCCTGTCAACTCTGTTAGACGACTCGCCATAAACGTATTTTAAGACCTCACCAACATGCCTTATACTTTTTACAACTTTACAACTTGCAACTTTACAACTTGCAACTTTACGACTTGCAACTTTACGACTTTATCAAACCAACCCTCTTTAAATCACCCAATTATATCAAATTTCTAAAATCATCTAGGAATAATGCACATTTAATAAATTTACAACGTTTTCGCAATCGTAAAAAAATTATATTTGCGTAAAATTGTCTTGTAATTACTATGGAAGAATGTATCTCGGTATTTGATATGCTTAAGATTGGCGTCGGCCCGTCGAGTTCCCACACTTTAGGACCTTGGCGCGGAGCAGAACGCTTTTTGAAAGAGCTTCGTGAAGAAAACATCTTAGGCAAGGTCATCCGAATCAAAGTAGATTTGTTCGGCTCGCTTTCGCTGACAGGAAAAGGGCATGCTACTGATTTGGCCGTCATGTTAGGCCTGACAGGTGCCGATCCTGAGTATATTCCGATTGAGAATATCGATAAAATCATTGCTGAGATCAAGAAAAGCAAGCAATTGCCTTTAGCGGGCGAGACTATGATTCCGTTTGACATGGAAGCGGATATCGTATTTAATAAAAACTTCCTTCCTTTCCACTCTAACGGATTTTCTTTTACCGCCTATACTGCCGATAGCGAATACGAATCGACGTTCTATTCTATTGGCGGCGGCTTTGTCGTAAAAGAAGAAAGAGCGAATGCGATTAAAAAGGAGGCCATAAAATGCGCCTTTCCTTTCCCGATACAAAATGCGGTAGAACTGCTTGATTATACCATCAAGGAAAACAAAAGCATTTCTGAAATCGTTTATGAAAACGAAAAGTCAATGCGCACGGAAGAAAACATCCACAGCGAATTGATGCGCATCTGGAATACCATGCTCGAATGCATGTACATCGGCTGCCATTCTGAAGGCATCTTGCCTGGCGGACTCAACGTACGCCGACGTGCTTTCGACATGCACCAGAACCTTATCGGACTGGCCAATTACAGCAATCCGCAAGAATGGTTGGAGACTATTCGCAAGACAGAAGTAAAATTCCGCCAGATCCTAAAATGGGTCAGCTGTTTTGCACTGGCAGTCAACGAAGTGAATGCTTCACTTGGAAGAGTCGTAACGGCTCCGACCAACGGAAGCGCTGGCGTTATTCCGGCCGTCTTGATGTACTATATGGTGATTGAAAACCACCAAGCGGGAGAAAAAGAAATCAAGCAGTTTTTGATGGTGGCTGGCGAAATCGGCAGTATCTTTAAAAAAGGCGCTACGATTTCCGCAGCAATGGGCGGTTGTCAGGCCGAAATCGGAGTTTCTTCTGCCATGGCAGCAGCAGCTTTGTGCGAACTGATGGGCGGCGAACCGGCACAAGTACTTATGGCTGCAGAAATTGCAATGGAACATCATTTGGGAATGACCTGCGACCCGATTGGCGGCTTGGTTCAGATTCCGTGTATCGAAAGAAATACCATGGGCGCTATCAAGGCCATCAACGCCGCAGAATTAGCCCTAGAAACTGATCCTAAGAATGCCAAAGTGCCTTTAGACAAGGTTATCAATACGATGTGGGAAACGGCAAAAGATATGAATACGAAATATAAGGAAACTTCCGAAGGTGGTTTGGCCATCAGCGTCAACATGGCTGACTGTTAGAGATATTCCAATACTTTACTTAAAACCTGAAAAACAAAATCTTTGAGGTCTTTTGTGAGCACCTATACAAGTACAAAATATAATACGCCTTTAAAATAGTAGAATTTTAGGAGAAGCATAAAAAAGATGTAAACATATATTTAGTTTATACTTCGCTTAATATATATTTGTTCTTTATCCTAAGAGTTACTATGATCGTATAAAAATATTCTGTTTTTTGTTTTTTAACTATACCAGTAAAACCAATTACTATAATACCTAAAACTATTAATTATGAAAAAAATATTATTTATTTTAATAACATCCTTATTTATTCTATCATGTTCATCTGATGATGATAGCGCTACTGACAATATAGATACATACCGACCACTAATAGGTAAATGGGTATTAGAAAAATCAACTCAATATAAAGCTGATGGAACTGTTTATAATGTTTCTAATGTTTTACTACCTTGCAATGATCTTTCTACACTTGAGTATAAAACAAATGGTCAATGCATAAGAACAACATTTCGTATGAGTAACGGGGCTACTGAGTGTACATTAAGTAATGTATCGATTGGTTTATGGTATTATTCACCATTAAATGGCTATTTAATAAGCACTTTTAATACCTCTGCAGAATTGCTATTTACGGATGAAAATCATTACAAGCTAAGAACCTATAATGATGTCGTTAACCCTCAGTATCGTTACACTGATACCCAATGGCGTAAAATTAATTAATTTCTGATATTTGAGTCTGCTTAAATTCTATTCCCTTTGAAAAAAATTCTAATCATTGACGACGAAGAAAAATTAAGAAGCCTGATGGCCCGTATTATCGGCCTTGAAGGTTTTGAAGTCGTAGAAGCCGGAGATTGCAAATCTGGATTAAAGAAACTAGAACAGCAGCTTTTTGATGTCGTGCTCTGCGATGTCAAGCTTCCCGACGGAAACGGCGTCGACCTGACCATTGCCATCAAAGAAAAATCGCCACAGACCGAAGTGATCTTGCTGACGGCCTACGGAAATATTCCCGATGGCGTTCAAGCGATAAAAAACGGTGCTTTTGATTATATTGTAAAAGGCGACGACAACAATAAGATCATTCCCCTGCTCCATCGTGCCATCGAAAAAAGTAATCTGACCCAAAGAATTGCCCAGCTAGAAGCCAAACTGGACACCAAGCTTTCGTTTGACGGAATCATAGGAAGCTCCAAATCACTGCAGCAATCTATCGAACTAGCGAGAAAAGTAGCACCTACAGACACGACTGTTTTGTTGACAGGAGAAACAGGAACAGGAAAAGAAGTTTTTGCTTCCGCCATTCACCAATCGAGCTTGCGAAAGAATCAACCTTTTGTCGCCATCAACTGTTCCGCTTTCAGTCATGATTTATTAGAAAGCGAAATGTTTGGCCATATTGCCGGTTCTTTTACGGGAGCCTCAAAAGACAAGAAGGGATTGTTTGAAGAAGCCAACAACGGAACCATATTTTTAGATGAAGTCGGTGAAATGGCCCTAGATCTTCAGGCAAAATTATTGCGTGTCATCGAAAACGGGGAGTTTATAAAAGTCGGTGAAAGCAAGCCAACCAAAGTCAATGTAAGGATTATTGCCGCTACCAACAGAGATCTGGCTAAAGAAATAGAGGCAGGCCATTTTAGGCAGGATTTATTCTACCGTCTTTCGGTATTCCAAATCCAATTGCCCGCTTTGCGAGAACGAGTTGCAGATATAGAGCCTTTGGCGAATCATTTCCTGCATTTCTTTGCTTTGAAAACCAATAAAAAGATCAAATCCTTTTCAGGAGAATTCATACAGCTGTTAAAACTGCATACTTGGCCCGGCAACATCCGAGAACTGAAAAATGTCTTGGAACGCAGCGTCATATTAGAAACGGAAAACATTTTGACTACCGATTGCCTTCCTTTGGAAATCCAGCAATTGAAAGCTTCTGAAACAACAGGAGAAGCACCTGTCTTATCCGCTTTTTCTCTAGCTTCTGCCGAAAAAATTCATATCCAAAAGGTATTAAACTATACCAACCACAATAAAACAGAAACTGCAAAGCTGCTAAATATTGCCCTGACGACCTTATACAGGAAGCTTGAGGAATACAAAATCAGCTAAATACCTATCATTTTGAAAGTGCCAACCCTATCATTTCGATAGGGTTTTTCTTTTGGCATACGTCCCAATAAAATGTAAAGCATAGGAAACAAGCGCTTTAGCAGTCCTGCCAAAAAATTGGACTCTAATTTGGCATAAGGCTTCGAAAATAACTTAATCATATGAAAAATTTCAATGATAGCCTTATCAAAAAAATGGAGCGCTTGGCAGAAATTACCATCAGCAGTCTCCAATTAGGTAAAATGGCTCGAACAAAAAGATGCCTTGCCCTAGCCGAAGAATTGCTTGTCAAAGGCAATGTAGAAATGAAAAACGCAATTACGAATGTCTATCTGTTTTCGGTTTCGCATTATATGGAAATGAACCGATTGAAGATTTCGCAATTGTTGCCGATTTCGCTGCACAAGGAATATGTAAAACAAATTAATACTTCTGGAGTATGACAATTGCTATCCTCACCATCGTAGGGCTGCTCTGCTTTGCCCTTTTTTATGTATCGATTTACTATTTTGATAAAATCTAAAATTATGATAGCCTTATTTCTTATTGCCCTCGCTGTTTTTGCCTATATCATCTATGTCTTACTCAAACCTGAAAAATTTTAAAAAATGAACACAGAAATTATAGGAATTATAGCCATGTTTGTCCTGACCCTGATTTTAGCCATACCATTAGGGAGGTACATCGCCAAAGTGTACTTAGGACAAAAGACTTTTTTAGACCCTGTCTTTGTCCCGATTGAAACTCTATTCTACAAAGTCAGCGGCATTGATGCTAAAAAAGAAATGAACTGGAAACAGCACATGGTCGCATTACTGGCCATCAATGTAGTCTGGTTTGCCTTAGGAATGATCGTACTGCTCTGCCAAGGCTGGCTGCCGCTCAATCCAGACAATAATCCAAACATGACGCCCGATTTGGCGTTTAATACGATTATTTCCTTTTTGGTCAACTGCAACCTGCAGCACTATTCTGGAGAAACGGGCGTAAGCTACCTCAGCCAGCTCTTCTTGATGTTCCTGCAGTTTGTTTCTGCCGGAATCGGATTGGCCGCAGCGGCTGTCTTGTTCAATGCGTTAAAAGAAAGAACGACAGAAACCCTTGGTAACTTTTACAATTATTTTATCAAGTCATGTACTCGAATCTTATTGCCAATTTCCGTAATCGTAGCAACCGTGCTGCTTTTTAACGGAACTCCGATGACTTTTGAAGGCAAGCAAGAAATGACAACATTACAAGGAGATGCTGTTCAAGTTTCGACAGGTCCTGTTGCCGCTTTTACTGCCATAAAACACGTAGGAACAAACGGTGGAGGATTTTTCGGTACCAATTCTGCTCATCCGCTTGAAAACCCTAATTACCTGACCAATATAGTCGAGATGATCGCCCAAATGATTGTTCCGTTTGCTATGGTATTTGCCTTAGGATTCTATTTGAACCGAAGAAAATTATCTTGGATGATTTTTGGCGTAATGACTATCGGATTCCTAGCATTGACAATTCCGACTGTTATTACCGAAATGAACGGAAATCCTGCCATTACCCAAATGGGAATCGACACTACAGCTGGTGCGACCGAAGGAAAAGAAGTGCGTTTTGGAGCAGCAGCCTCTGGCTATTGGAGCATTGCGACAACCGTAATCTCTACAGGTTCTGTCAACTCGATGCACGACAGCGCGATGCCTTTGTCTGGAATGAACCAGCTTCTTGCCATGATGGTCAACTGCTTTTATGGCGGATGCGGTGTCGGAATCTTAAACTTCTACATCTTTATTATCCTAGCTGTATTTATCAGCGGATTGATGGTCGGAAGAACTCCCGAGTTTCTAGGTAAAAAAATCGAAGCCCGAGAAATGAAGATTGCCATGATTATCGCATTGTTGCATCCTTTCCTGATCTTGGTTGGCGTTGCTTTGTCAACCGCTTTTCCTGAACAAGGAGCCAGCACGTTGAACAATCCAGGATTCCACGGATTCAGCGAGATATTGTATGAGTTCACTTCCTCTGCAGCCAATAACGGAAGTGGTTTCGAAGGACTTGGCGACAACAATCCATGGTGGAATATTACAACCGGAATTGTCTTATTGCTTTCAAGATTCCTTCCGATAATCGGACCCGTAGCTATAGCCGGAATTTTAGCCTCTAAAAAACATATTCCTGAAAGCGCGGGAACTTTAAAAACCGACACATCAACGTTTGGACTTATGGTTTTTGCCGTGATCTTTATTATCGCTGCCTTATCCTTCTTCCCTTCCTTGACGCTAGGACCGATTGCAGAATATTTCACTCTTTATTAATCAACTGATTTTCAAAAAAAATGAAAACTCAAAATAAATCACTGTTTCAAAAAGAACTGCTGAAAGAAGCTTTTGCCCAGTCTTTTCTGAAACTTAATCCGGCAACGCTGTTCCGAAATCCGATTATGTTTACTGTAGAAATCGGAACCGCTGTCATGCTTTGCGTTTGCCTTTGGATTCTCACAGGAGAACAGTCACAAGGCAGTTTTGTCTACAACTTCACGGTATTCATCATTTTGTTGTTTACCTTGCTGTTTGCTAATTTTGCAGAAGCAATCGCGGAAGCAAGAGGAAAAGCACAAGCGGACAGCTTGCGAAAAACCAGAGAAGAAACGCCTGCAAAGAAAATTTTTCCGATTGGAGAAATGTATGTTGATGAATTGCAAATCGTACCATCCTCTAGCCTTGCCAAAGGCGATATTTTCATCTGCGAAGCGGGCGACACGATTCCGACCGACGGAGAAATCATTGAAGGCCTTGCCACTATCGACGAAAGCGCCATTACGGGAGAAAGTGCTCCTGTAATCAGAGAAGCTGGAGGTGATAAAAGCTCCGTAACAGGCGGTACAAAAGTACTTTCTGACAAGATTAAAGTCAAAGTTACCACAGAACCAGGCGAAAGCTTTTTGGACAAAATGATTGCCTTGGTCGAAGGGGCTTCACGCCAAAAAACGCCAAATGAGATTGCCTTGACTATCTTATTAGCAGGTTTTACCTTGGTTTTTATCATTGTCTGCGTCACTTTAAAACCTTTTGCTGATTATGCCAACATCACAATAACCATCGCTTCTTTTATTTCATTGTTTGTCTGCTTGATCCCGACAACCATCGGTGGATTGTTGTCAGCCATTGGTATTGCTGGAATGGACAGAGCCTTACGTGCCAACGTGATTACAAAATCTGGAAAAGCAGTAGAAACTGCTGGTGATATTGACGTACTGCTTTTAGACAAGACAGGAACCATCACGATCGGAAACAGAAAAGCAACTCATTTTTATCCTACAACTGGCGTATCCGAGAGCGAATTTATAAAAGCAAGCATTCTTTCGTCTTTAGCCGATGAAACCCCAGAAGGTAAATCAATTATAGAATTAGCAGGCAAAGAAGCATCAAAAAACCTTTCTGTAAAAGGAGCCACTTTGATAAAATTTACTGCCGAAACACGAAGCAGCGGTGTTAATCTTCCTGATGGTACAAAAATCCGAAAAGGAGCTTATGATTCTATCCGAAAACTAAGTGAATATGCCGGACATACATTTCCAAAAGACACTGCTGAAAAGGTAACCGAAATTTCTAGCAACGGAGGAACGCCTTTGGTCGTTTCTGAAAACGATAAAGTATTAGGCGTAATTGAACTGCAAGACATCATCAAGCCTGGAATCCAAGAACGTTTTGAGCGCTTGCGAAAAATGGGAGTCAAAACAGTAATGGTAACAGGAGATAATCCGCTGACCGCCAAATTCATTGCTGAAAAAGCCGGAGTCGATGATTTTATTGCCGAAGCCAAACCTGAGGATAAGATGAATTACATCAAAGAAGAACAGATGCGCGGCAAGCTTGTCGCGATGATGGGTGACGGAACAAACGATGCTCCTGCCCTTGCGCAAGCCGATGTAGGCGTTGCCATGAACAGCGGTACCCAAGCTGCCAAAGAAGCCGGAAACATGGTAGACTTAGATAATGACCCTACCAAACTGATTGAAATCGTAGAAATCGGAAAACAATTGCTGATGACTCGAGGAACCTTGACCACTTTTAGTATCGCCAACGACGTAGCCAAATATTTCGCTATCATCCCTGCCCTGTTCATTACCGCAATTCCAGCCTTGCAAGGACTAAACATCATGCACTTGCACAGCCCTGAAAGCGCTATCCTATCAGCTGTTATCTTTAATGCCATAGTGATTCCGTTTTTGATTCCGCTGGCTTTAAAAGGGGTGACTTACAAACCAATCGGTGCCTCTGCTTTATTGAGAAGAAACCTTTTGTACTATGGCCTGGGAGGTATCATTGTTCCTTTCATCGGAATAAAAATTATTGACATTATCGTGACATTCTTCATCTAATACACTACAGAAATGAAAAATTATATAGTAATAGGAATCAAATTAACCTTGGCAACCATCGTTTTCTTCGCTGGAATTTACACGCTGTTCATCTTTGGAATAGCCCAGATAGCACCAAACCAGGGAAAAGGAATTGTGGTTGAAAGCAACGGGAAGAAATTCTATAAAAACATTGGCCAGTCTTTTACCGATGCTAAATATTTTAATTCTAGGCCGTCTGCCGTAGGATATAACGCAGCGGGTTCTGGCGGAAGCAATAAAGGACCAAGCAATCCTGAATATCTGGCAGAAGTCCAAAAAAGAATCGACACCTTCCTGATCCAAAACCCTGATATAAAAGCAAATGAAATTCCTGCCGATCTGGTTACCGCCAGCGGCAGCGGATTAGACCCAAACATTTCGGTACAAGGTGCAAAAGTACAGATCAAGCGTATTGCAAAAACTAGAAACATTGAAGAGTCAAAACTAGAAAAGCTTATTGCTGAAAATACAGAAAAGCCGCTCCTAGGCGTATTTGGTCCAGAAAAAATAAACGTATTACAATTAAACATCGGTTTAGATAAACTAAAATAAAAATGAAAAATTTAGCTACCACAGCTTTTATCGCAATAACTTCTTTCGCAGGAGCCCAAACCGACACGCTGAAAAAATCAGAATCGCCTTTGAAAATTTCAGGCTATGTAGAAGCCTATTATGCCTATGATTTTGGAGCGCCTGAAAACAATACCCGACCAGGATTCATCTATTCACATAACAGACATAACGAAGTCGCCTTAAACTTAGGTTTCATCAAGGCCAATTATGAAAAAGACAATGTCAGGGCCAATCTTGCCATCATGACTGGAACCTATGGCAATGCCAATCTTGCCGCAGAAGAAGGCATCCTTAAAAATATTTATGAAGCCAATGCAGGTGTCAAAATATCAAAAACAAAAAACCTGTGGGTCGATGCCGGAATTTTTGCCTCGCATATCGGATTTGAAAGTGCCGTCGGCAAAGACTGCTGGACACTAACCCGAAGCATCTTGGCTGATAATTCGCCTTATTATGAAAGCGGTGCCAAAATATCCTATACTACCGACAATGGAAAATGGTTTCTTAGCGGGCTTGTCTTAAACGGATGGCAAAGAATCCTACGGGTTGACGGCAACAAAACCTTGGCTTTCGGACATCAAGTAACGTATAAACCAAACGCATCTATCACATTGAACAGCAGTTCGTTTGTTGGAAATGACAAACCTGATACTGATAAAAGAATGCGCTACTTTCACAATTTATATGGCATCTTTCAGTTAAACGAAAAATGGGGTCTGACAGCGGGTTTTGATATTGGAGCCGAGCAAAAAGAAAAAGGAAGCGACAGTTATAATTCATGGTATTCTCCTGTCTTGATCGCAAAATATAAGGCTTCAGATAAAGTCAGCATCAGCGCAAGAGGAGAATATTATGCAGACGAAAACGGCGTAATTATCGCTACTGAAACTCCTAATGGATTTAAAACTTTTGGGTATTCCGTTAACTTTGATTACAGCATTTACGATAATGTCGTTTGGAGAATCGAAGCCCGAAGCTTGAACAGCAAAGATGAAATATTCACCGAAAATGGCGATCCTACAAAACAAAACTTTGTAGCCGTTACCTCATTGGCACTATCGTTTTAATACCTAAACACACTATTTTGGAAAGTAAAAGAGAAGATAACGTACAGCATTTTTTAAACTTAATCCAAAAATCAAGAAGAGGGAAGTTTAAAGTCTACATCGGCATGAGTGCCGGTGTAGGCAAAACTTTTCGGATGCTTCAAGAAGCCCATTCGCTATTAAAAAATGGTATTGACGTTAAAATCGGCTACATAGAAACGCACAATCGTAAAGAAACCCACGAACTGCTTGAAGGACTCCCTCTTGTTCCAAGAAGAAAGTTATTCTACAAAGGAAAAGAGCTGGAGGAAATGGATGTACAGGCCATTATCAGCCTCCGTCCGGAAGTCGTAATTGTAGACGAACTCGCCCACACCAATATCGAAGGCAGCAAAAATGAAAAACGCTGGCAGGATGTTTTCGAGATACTGGAAGCTGGCATAAATGTAATCAGCGCCGTAAACATCCAGCACATCGAAAGCCTGAACGAGGAAATAAAATACATTACCGGAATTGAGGTAAAGGAACGCATTCCAGATAGCGTTTTGGCACAGGCCGATGAAGTCGTAAACATCGATTTGACAGCTGACGAGCTGATTACAAGGCTCAAAGAAGGAAAAATATACAAGACCGAAAAGATTGAAATGGCGCTGAAAAACTTTTTCAAAAGCGAGCACATTCTGCAATTGAGAGAATTAGCCTTGAAAGAAGTCGCCAGCCAAGTCGAACGAAAAGTAGAAATTGAAGTTCCGAAAAACAAAGGTTCCCGACATGAAAAATTTATGGCCTGTATCAGCAGCAACGAGGAAACCGCTAAAAAAGTAATTCGAAAAACAGCCCGCTTGGCAAATTATTACAACAGCAGCAAATGGTATGTACTGTATGTACAGCTTCCCCGTGAAAGTGCCGATAAGATTCCTTTAGACAAACAGCGCCACCTCATTAACAATTTCAAATTGGCAACCGAATTAGGAGCCGAAGTCATCAAAATTGAACACACTAAAATTGCCAAAGCAATCATAGAACAAGCCGAAAACAAAGGCATTACGACAGTCTGCATCGGAAAACCCAGAATGAATCTGATGAAGATTATTCTTTCCACAAATGCTTTCAAAGAATTATTAAATAAGCTATCTTCGAGTGAAATTGATTTGATTATTCTTAGTTGAGAATTGAAAGTTTTTAGTTGAAAGTTTAAGCCATAAAAAAGTAATTATGAAGAATAGCATTATCAAAGAAAAATCATTTCTGTTTGCTGTGAGAATCGTAAAATTGTATCAGCATATTTCAGAAAACAAAAAGGAATTTATTTTATCAAAACAATTAGTCAGAAGCGGTACTTCAATTGGAGCAAACATCTGCGAAGCCTTGCAAGGCGCATCAAAAAAAGATTTTAGCAACAAGATGAATATTTCGCTGAAAGAAGCACAAGAAACTGAATATTGGCTCCGTTTGTTACACGAAACCCATTATCTATCGGAAAAAGAATTTCAATCCCTTTACGAAGATAGTGTCGAACTGATCAAAATGCTTACCGCAATTGTCAAGACATCCAGAGTAAACCTAGACAAACCACACTAAAAACTAGAAACTATCCATTCTCAACTATCAACTATAAACTAGAAACTATCCATTCTCAACTATAAACTATCAACTATAAATTATCACCTATAAACTATCAACTGTGCGAATTAAAACAAAATTAAGGCTCGGAGTCGGATTACTTTTCTTTATGATTGTCTTGCTTGTGGCTCTGGCCGTAAGACAAGTACACGTTATTGCAAACGACACCGAAAATATTCTTGTTGCCAATTACAATTCCCTAGACTATTCCCGCAATATGATGAAAGAGCTTGATAAGATCGAAGGTGAAAAACAATCCTTCGAAAATTTTAATCGCTTTTTGAAATTGCAGAACCAGAATGTCACAGAAATTGGAGAAAAAGAGCTCACCCAAAGCTTGTCTGAAGATGCAAAAGCATTCCAATTACAGCCCGAAAACAAATCCATTGCCAGTCAGATCCGAAAAGACCTCAACGACATCATGAAAATCAACATGGATGCGATACAGAGAAAAAGCATCGTGGCAAAAAAAACAGCCGACAGTGCTATCTTTTGGATTTCTATTACAGGCCTCACCTGCTTTATGATTGCTTTTACTTTGCTCATCAACCTGCCTAGCGATATTGCAAATCCTATAAAAGACCTGACGGAAAGCATCCGACAAATTGCTGCAAAAAACTATTCCCAACGCGTCAATTTTGAAACACACGATGAATTTGGCAATCTTGCGAAGTCCTTCAATACAATGGCGGGAAAACTCCAGGAATACAGCGACAGCAATTTGGCCAAGCTGATGATGGAGAAAAAAAGAATCGAAACGCTCATCAACAATATGCAAGATCCAGCCATTGGCCTTGATGACAAAAACAACATCCTTTTTGCCAATGAAGAAGCTTTAAAAATCTCGGGGTTGAAAGCGAGCGATATTATTGGAAAGTCAGCCAGCGAAGTAGCGCTTTCTAATGACCTTGTCCGTTCGCTGCTACAGCATCTTATTAGTGAAAATACTAAAAAACCACAAGAAACCCTGAAAATTTATGCCGATAACAAGGAAAGCTATTTCGAAAAACAAGTCGTGCCTATTCTTGTCTTGCCAACAGGCGAAGAAGAAAAAAAACTAATCGGTTCTTTTATAATCTTGCGTAATGTGACAGCTTATAAAGAACTGGATTTTGCGAAGACGAACTTTATCGCTATGGTGTCGCACGAATTCAAGACGCCAATTGCTTCCATGAAAATGAGCCTGCAACTGCTTGAAAACGACAGCATCGGAAATTTAAATGAGGAGCAAAAACAATTGGTTTCCAGTATAAAAGACGATGCTAAAAGATTGCTGAGGACCACTGGAGAATTATTAAATATTACGCAGGTAGAGACAGGAAAAACACAGCTAAAGATTGAAAACTGTGATCCAAAAACAATTATTGCCGATGCCGTTGAAGCTACAAAAATATTGACCGAACAAAAAAACATCAGCTTGCATCTGAATCTTCCCGAATTTTTGCCCGAAATAGCTGGCGATCAAGAAAAAACAACCTGGGTCGTTTCCAATCTGATTTCTAATGCGATCCGTTATTCGTATGAAAACTCAACGGTAGTCATTACCGCAGAAGCTAAAGGAAGTTTTCTTGAAATAAGCGTTAAAGACAACGGAATCGGGATTTCCCCACAATATAAAAACAAAATCTTTGATAAGTATTTCAGAGTTCCCGGAGCCGAAAAAGAAGGAACAGGACTCGGCCTTGCCATCAGCAAAGAATTTATTGAAGCACAAGGAGGAACGATTTCTGTAGAAAGCAATCTAGGATTCGGAAGCGAATTCACTATTAAATTAAAAACCAGCATTAGCTGATTCAGCCTTTCCTTCGGGTATCCACAATATAAATGATTTTCCAAGTCTCTTTTTCTTTAAACAATTGGAAAGAATTGACTCCCTTGTGGCTTAGCTTTCCGTTGACATAAAACTCATACGGCGTCCATACATGTGCCATAGCGCCATCAACCTGAATTTTATAGGAAAGTAACCGCTCTTCGAATTTCATCTTGTCAGGAATGCTGACAATCGATTTTATAAAGTCCGAAGCTTTCTCAGTTGACAGCTTAGTCCCTTTTGAGCTTTCAGAAATAGACTGCAATATCAGGCCTGCGTCGCAAACCGATTTTATTTTCAGGCTGTCTCTAGAATGAAAACCATCAAAAAAGATTTCTATAGAATGTTTGATTTCTGATTCTTGCGCGGCCAAATGCTGAAAAGGCAGCAAGAAAACAATAAAAAGTAATTTCCTCATGATGAACTATTTAATATTCCAAAGCATAAAGTTAGTATAAAAAATACGGTTTATGTTACAGCCATAAATAAAGCAATTTGTACATTTACATCTTATAATTTTTACATTATGTCTGTAGCAAAAAAAGATTACAAGAGAATTACGACCAAATCGCTGATTGAAATGAAAGCCAATGGCGAAAAAATTTCGATGTTGACTTCCTATGATTTCACCATGGCAAAAATTGTTGATACAGCTGGTGTTGACGTAATCTTGGTTGGAGATTCTGCCTCAAACGTAATGGCCGGCCACGAAACTACGTTGCCAATTACATTAGACCAGATGATTTATCATGCCTCTAGTGTTGTAAGGGCGATAACAAGAGCATTAGTAGTAGTCGATTTGCCCTTCGGAAGTTACCAGTCTGATCCTAAAGAGGCCTTGCGTTCTTCCATCCGAATCATGAAAGAAAGTGGCGGACATGCTGTTAAGCTAGAAGGCGGAAGCGAAATTAAAGATTCTATAAAAAAGATATTAAATGCTGGAATTCCTGTAATGGGACATTTAGGTTTGACACCGCAATCAATCTATAAGTTTGGTACCTATAGTGTTCGTGCTAAAGAAGATGCAGAAGCTGAAAAATTACTAGAAGATGCCAAACTGCTTGAAAAATTAGGCTGTTTTGCGCTTGTATTAGAAAAAATCCCTGCCCATTTAGCTGAAAAAGTAGCTCAAAGTATTTCCATACCTGTAATCGGAATCGGTGCCGGAGGCGGTGTCGACGGGCAAGTTTTGGTAATCCATGACATGCTTGGAATGAACAACGAATTCAGTCCGCGATTCTTGAGAAGATACATGAATTTATATGAAGGAATGACGACTGCAATCGGACAATATGTTGCCGATGTGAAGTCAAAAGATTTTCCAAACGAGAAAGAACAATACTAATTGTCTTTTGAATACCCGAAAATCTAATCTTCAAAAACAATGAAAACGCTTTCCACAAAGGATAATCTTCAAGTCTTGCACGAGGACAATCATATTATTGTCGTCAACAAACGCGTTGGTGATATCGTCCAAGGCGATAAAACAGGCGACAAGCCTTTGAGCGATGTTGTCAAAGACTATATCAAGGAAAAATACAACAAGCCTGGCGAAGTTTTTCTCGGTGTCGTACATCGACTAGACAGACCTACTACAGGAATCGTCGTTTTTGCAAGGACATCTAAAGCCTTGACTCGGCTCAACGAATTGTTCAAAAACCGGGAAACCCAAAAAACCTATTGGGCTGTCGTAAAAAACAAACCTGCAGAAGCTTCCGCCAAATTAGTCCATTACTTAAAAAGAAACGAAAAGAACAATACTTCAAAAGCCCATTTAAAAGAAGTTCCCGACAGCAAAATTGCCAGCTTAGATTACAAAATAATCAAAGAGCTAAACAATTATGTTGCGCTCGAAATCAATCTGCATACGGGCAGGCATCATCAGATTCGCGCACAACTGGCTGCTATCGGTTCGCCAATTAAAGGCGACCTAAAATATGGCGCTGACAGAAGCAATCCTGATGGTGGCATACATTTGCATGCCAGAAAGCTTGTCTTCATTCATCCCGTGACTAAAGAATCTTTAGAAATAATCGCCCCAGTTCCTAACGACCCTATATGGAAAGCGATTTAATCTTTTTAAGAATAAATAATAGTTTTTTGCGTTAATTTGATAACTTTAAGCCGAAAATTCCCTTAAATTTATACAAAAAAACTACCGCTATGAAACTATTAATTTTCTCCTGCCTCCTGATTACGGCAAGCAGTTTTTCGCAAGACCACTTTTCAGGAATCTCTACCTCAAGAAGAGGTGGACTTTTAAATGCTGCTGCCAACCCGGCAGAACTCGCTAACTTGAAAACCAAATATGAAATTGGTGTCTTTTCAGGAAGCTTTAATCTCTCCAACAACAGGCTTGGATTTGATGATTTGGTAAGCGGCGATGACCTTGAACAAAAGCTTTTTGAAGGAAACGAAGATGTCGATTTGCGTTTCGACGGCGAAGTCTATGGTCCTGCATTTGCTATGAAAATGGACAAATGGGCCTTTTCTTTCGCGACTAAAGCCTACGGAAAAGTCAATTTTACCGACGTAGATCCGACTATTGGTGATGCTGTTACGAATGGAGCCTTGAGCGCTATTTTTGGAGCCACGACAATTGAAAGCAATAAAAATCAGCGTGCCAACGGTACGACTTGGGGAGAAATTGCCTTCGGGGTTTCAAGAAACGTTTATGAAGACGACGAGCACAAATTTAATGTCGGCGTTACGCTAAAGCTATTATTTCCAGGATCGTATGCCAACCTAGGACTCGATCGATTTTCTGGAACCATAACAAACAATCTCGGTGATGTTGAAATGACCGATGCTACAGCACGATTGAATATCGCCTATTCTGGAGATTTGGCAGAAAATTTTACTGATTTCAGCAATTATACAAGTTCAATTTTTGGAAAATTAAACGGCTTTGCCACAGACCTTGGCGTCAATTATCAATGGAAAGACGATAACGACGGCTACAAGATCAATGCTGGTGCTGCAGTGCGCAATATCGGAAGCATGACTTTTAAATCCGACAATAACAACAATACCAATTACGAACTCAACATACCTGCTGGGCAGTCGCTAGACCTAAACCAGTTTGAAAATGTCGAAAGCTTTGAAGAAATAGAACAAATTCTTTTAGAGAGCGGTTTTTTAACGACAACCTCATCTTCACGTGATTTTAAAGTAAAACTGCCAACTGTTTTTTCTGCCTATGCAGATGTGAAAATCATTCCTGATTTCTACGTTACTGTTTTCGGACAGCAAAAAATGAACAAAGATGACAGCGACGACCAGATTACGGCGCAAAATGTATTTTCAGTAACGCCAAGATATTCAACAGAAAGCTTTGAAGTGTATGCTCCTTTGGCTTCTAATGAAATTTCTGGATTTACCGCTGGATTAGGAATCAGGGCCGGAGGATTTTTTATCGGTTCCAGCTCTATCGCTACCGCTTTGATTAATGACGGCGAACAGGCAGATTTCTATCTGGGCTTTCGAATAGGCTTGCAATAATTTAAAAATGATGGATCAAAAGGAAATCAACCGCAGAAAAGAAAAACTCAAGAAATTCTCCCATACCATTTCGCTCCATGAAGAGGAAATTATCGCCGCATTGCATAAGGATTTCAAGAAGCCTGCTTTTGAAGCATTCCTCACAGAAATAAACGTAGTACAATCTGATTTAAAGGATACGATAAAAAACATACGTTCGTGGGCACGACCAAAAAGAGTCAGAGCTTCAATACTTAATTTCCCTTCGTCAGATTATATTTATACGGAGCCTTACGGAAAGACACTTATCATTTCGCCTTGGAATTATCCTTTCCAATTGGCCATTTGTCCTCTAATTGCTGCGTATGCGGCTGGAAATTCTATTGTATTGAAACCTTCGGAATTGACTCCGCACACCTCAAGCCTGATTTCTAAAATTATCAGGGAAACTTTTGAGGTTTCAGAAGTGGTTGCCGTGTTGGGTGATGCCGATGTTGCCAAAAGCCAGCTCTCCAAACGATGGGATTATATTTTTTTCACTGGAAGCGTTGCTGTAGGGAAAGAAGTGGCTAAAGCGGCAGCGGCCAACCTCACTCCTGTTACCTTAGAATTAGGCGGGAAAAACCCTTGTATTATTGACAAAAGCGCCAACCTGCAAATAGCCGCAAAACGGATTGTATGGGGAAAATTCATCAACGCCGGACAGACATGTATTGCTCCAGATTACCTTCTCATACAAAAAGGCATCAAGGCCAAGTTTATCAGCTTATTGAGACAAGAAATCAGCAATGCTTTTGGCGAAGATCCAGCGCTTTCTCCTGACTTTACGAGGATTATAAACAAAAAGAACTTCCTCAGACTCATAAGTTTGATTGAAGAAGGTAAAGTAATTGCGGGCGGAATACATGACGAAGAAATGCTGTATATCGCTCCTACTCTGATTGATGAACCCACGCTAGACAGCAATATCATGAAAGATGAGATTTTCGGGCCGTTGCTTCCGCTCCTTTCTTATGAAACCGAAAACGACTTAGAGAAAATTATTTCTAGATACGAAAAGCCGCTTTCTTTATATGCCTTTACGGAAGATAAGGCCTTTGCCGAACGTATCATCCAGAAATTTTCATTTGGAGGCGGTTGCATAAACGATACCGTAGTCCATTTTTCGAATAAAAGGTTGCCTTTTGGCGGTGTTGGAAGCAGCGGTATCGGAGCTTATCATGGCAAAAAGAGCTACGAGACATTCTCCCACCAGAAATCAATCGTAAAAAAAGCGACATGGCTTGATATTCCCCTACGCTATGCTCCTTATAATAACAAGCTGAAAATGATACGGAAATTGCTGAAATGGTTCTGATACCAAAAAAATAAAAAATATTGATTACTTTCGCGCGACAAACGGACTAATTTACTATGTACAAAATTACTACAACGAAAGAAAAGCTCGAAAACATCAAGCGTGATGGATATTCACTTGAATTTGGCGAAGTTCTTTCTCAAACTTTTAATAATTACCAGAAAATTGTCTGGATTACTGGAGCAGGAATATTGCTTGTTTCCATCGTATTCTTGGGAATCATAATTGGTTTGGCAGGCGTTTTTGTCGGATTGGATGCTTTTGGTCGCGACATTGCCGACTTCCAGATTCAAAACTTTTCGGCTGCCGGAATCATCGTTACCCTTGTAGGCGGCGTGATTGCAGTTGCACTCATCAAGCCTTTTTATGCTGGAATCTTGAGGGTTGCCCATCATGCTGACGCAAGACAGGATTTCGATTTTTCTACGCTTTTTTATTATTACAAAAGCGAATATTTGAAAGAAATTGTGCTTGCCGGAGTATTGATTGGTATCTGCAGTAATGGTATCAGCACAGCACTAGAGTTATCTGGAGTTCCGATTATTGGCGCGATAATAAGTTATATTATCTTGCTTCTGACCTTGTTCACTACCCCATTGATCATTTTCGGAAATCTTAAAGCTGTTGATGCTATTCAAGGAAGCTTGATGCTTGTATCAAAAAATTTCCTTATTCTTTTAGGATTGATGATTTTAGCTGTGGTTTTAGCTTGCTTAGGAATTTTTGCTTTTTGTATCGGAATTATATTCACCATACCGATTATCTATTCGATGCAGTATATGATTTATGCAAACGCTGTAGGAATCGACGATAAGAATGAATTAGATGAAATTGGAAATTCTTCCGAATATTAGAATAACACATAATCAATAAAAAACTCCATTAGATTAATGGAGTTTTTTTATGCCTAATTATACACAGACGATTTTATTTTTTATCGCATATAAAACCAAGCCTATCCTTGTCTTTATTTCCAGTTTGGCAAAGATATTTTCTCTATAGCCGTCAATCGTTTTGGGACTCAGGCACATTTCGTCTGCAATTTCCTTATAGGTTTTTTCACTGCAAGCACGCTTGATAAAGTCCAATTCTTTTTCTTTAAATTCGAGCTTTTTGTCTTTATTATCGATTCTGTTTACTAAAATCCCAGAAACCATTTCCGTAAAAAAGTATCCTTTTTCTATTACGGTTTTTAGCGCATCATAGAAAATTGTAGGTGTTGTATCTTTCAACAGATAGCCTTTCGCGCCATTCTTGATCATTTTGATGATAATATCTTCTTCATTGTTTACAGAAAGTGCTATCGCCTTATAATCGGGCCTGTTTTCTTTAAGCCACATCATTGTCCCCAAGCCATCCAGGATAGGCATATTGACATCTAAAAGAATCAAATCGACCTCGATGTCTAAATTCTCTTTTTGCTCGAGAAACTGTATGAATTCTTTGCCGTTTTCAAAACTATGCGTGACTTCAAAGTCGTTAAAGCTGTTAATCAAAAATTTCAGCGACTGCGAAAACAGCAGATGGTCGTCTACTATAATGACCTTATTTTTTGTACTAGTTTTCATTGCTTATTCTTTTTGGGTAAGTAAATAATAGCTTGGTTCCTGAATTATCCGACTCAATCAAAACGGTAGCCCCAATAAGTTTTGCACGGACAATTATATTATTAAGCCCTGAACCGCTGCTTTTTTTCTTTGCATTAAAACCAATTCCGTGGTCGGTCAGCTTCATTTGTATGGTATCGTTGTCAAGACAGTCAATCTGGAAATCGATTACTTCGCTATGAGAATGTTTTAAAATATTGAGGATGGCTTCTTGGAAAATCCTGTAGATAATCAATTCATGCTCTACATTTATTTCAGGAAAATCTCCTTTCAGGCTAAAAGTGCAATCAATTTTTTTGAGCTTTCGGATTCGTTCTAAATCCAATTGTATGGCTTCTAAAAAATTAGATTCGAGTAAGTTATCTCTATTGATTATTCTTGACAAAGTTCTGATTTCGTCTAGTGACTTAGACAACATGCCTTTTAAATCGTTTAGGTCGTCTCGGCTGACTTCTTTCTGATTTTGCATGTACAAGTTAATCTGCATGATGCCTACTGATAATATTTGTCCGATGTTATCGTGAAGCTCCCTGCTGATTTCCGACAATGTCTGGTCTTTCATCTCAATCCTGGATTTCACCAGCTCTGATTGAAAATGAAGATCGGATTCCATCTTTTCGATTAAAAAATTGGTTTTCTTTTTATGAAAATAGAAAAACAGTACTAGAATCAGTATCAGCAAAGTAAAAAGTACAATGCTTAATGAAATAACTAGTAATTGTATTTCTTTTCGCTCCATATAAATCCGATTATAAAACAACCGTACATCAAAAGATTTAAAATAAACAGCATCAAGCTGTAAATAGTTTCGTTGCTTTCTATCAAAAACCACTTAATAGCCAGCATAAAGGGCAAAAAAGGAACATGGAAAAGCAAGACGCCAAGTATAAACCAAAAAAAAATCGATTTTCCGAAATTCAAAATTTTCTTTGAGTTAAATATTTCCACAAGGTACAAACATGATAGTATTAAAACAAATATAACTCCAAAAGCAAAACTAAACGTAAATGCCTCAAATATCGTTTTTTGTATAAAAATAAAATCACATATATAAAAAAGAACAAAAATAATAAGGAGTATATCGGCGAATCTCTTGTGGTTTCGATGAACCAATAAGTATTTCAAGAGAATCAAATAATAAGTAAAGCTAACAAGTATATAAATATTAAAAACACAATAATTTATGAGTCCTGTCCATCGCGTCAGATTGCTTCCGACAAATTCCGTCAGGACAGAAAAAAAGATCATGCCTAGCAAAGACTTAGCTTTATGACCAGGGAGTTTGTAAAGAAAAAACAACCCTACAATTCCTGCTAATAAAGCTAAGTAAATACTATAAAATCTTAAGTTTTCTAACATTATTTATTATAAGGATATGTCATTTTTGGAGGATTGCCCATTGATCCGTAATTCATTGGAGAAAGATCGGTTATATCATAATGATTTTCCTCTTGGTCAGCTGTGCTATTCGACGTTCCTGTTCCCGCTTTCTGCTCGTCACTTTTTGCTCCTGTCGGCGAAAGAAATACGGTCGTCATTCCTGCTTTCTCTCCTAATTTCGGATCATTTGGATATTTACCAAAATACATTCTGATACCATCGACTGTATATCCTTTATTAATTCCTTCCGTTTTCACATAATTAATATATCTCTCTAGTTCTTCTACAGAATACCACACAGCATTGGCATCTTCCCTAATACTATCAACAGTCGCAGCTTTTGATTGCAATGTATTCATATTATAATTGCTATTCAACTGTAGCGCTAAATCATTTGTAATCAATTGGGTAGGCTTTTCATAAATTCTGTCTTCGCTGCAAGATTGGAGGAAAAAAGTTAAACAAAATAATCCAGCTAAAAAAATAGTTTTTGAGCTTTTCATGTTTTAAAAGTTTAAGTTGTTAATAAGCAACAAAACTATCTTAATTGGAAAAATGTTGCAAGGGGAAAATTCCCCTTTTTTATCAAGCCTTATTTCTTGTCTGCTCAGGAATAACTATTAAAAAATACAGGAAATAAGCTCTTTTACATACAATTATAAAAAATCAATTTTATACCGTTGTTTTTTGTGAGAAAGCTGATAAAGTGCGTATATCAAATAACCTTTATACAACAAGTTAAGTGCAATTTAAAACCTTACAATCTATGAATCCCTCAATAAACCGAATGATCAATATTCTTTCAAATAGAGTGCTGCGTCTAGAAAAAGTAAACAGCGACACTGATTATTCCGACGAAGGTTGGTATGAAGAACAGAAATATGCCCTCTTTTTATATCCAGATTTCAGTTCTGTTTATGTTCTCGAATCCTTCAGCAATGTTTCAGGCGGAAATTTCTATCTGCCGAATCAAAATACTCAGAAATATAACGGAAAATGGAACGTCTGCGAAGAAGACCAAAAACTCTACCTCGAACTGATTTTTGATGATAATTCATCGCAAAAACTAGAAACCGAAAATTTAGGTTATGGAATCCAAAAGCTTGGCGACCAAGTTTGGAATAGGTATCTCATTAGCTAAATTAGTTATAAGTCATTTTGTAGTGCAATTCTGTCTCGTTTGTTATCCTGAATGCCAATACTAAATATAAAACAAAAAGACAAAAAAGCATTTTAGCAATAGGATAAAAACATTGCCTTCTTTGCTTCTTTTATGAATTTTAAATATTTGGTCTTTTCTGATTAATTTTCGTTTTTATGAATAATTTTATCTTAAAAAGTATTTAATTTGTATAAAAACGAACAATTATGAAATGGCAAGGTAGACGTCAGAGTGATAATATGGAAGACCGTAGAGGCTTAGGCTCAACCGGCAAAGTAGTCGCCGGAGGCGGGATTATTGGTATTATTATATTATTAGTAAATATTTTTGGTGGTGAAAATGCCCAAAATATTGCTCCCATTTTAGAACAATTGCAACAAGGTCAATCCGCTTCTACAGAGTCCAGGGAATTGACTGCCAAAGAGAAAGAAGAAGGAGAATTTGTAAATGCCCTTCTAGTTGACAATGAAGATGTCTGGACTAAAATCTTCAAAGAAAACGGATGGACCTATAAAGCGCCTAAATTAGTTTTATTTAGTGGACAAGTTCAGACGGCCTGCGGCGGAGCCAGCTCAGCTTCTGGCCCGTTCTATTGTCCAGGCGATCAAAAAGTATATATGGACATGTCGTTTTTTGAAGAGTTAAAATCGAAGTTTGGCGCCAAAGGCGGTGATTTTGCTGTAGCTTATGTGGTCGCCCATGAAATTGGACACCACGTACAGACGCTTTTAGGGACTTCTGCAAAAATGAGACAAATGCAACAGGGTCTTAGTGAAGCCGAAGCCAACAAACTTTCTGTAGCTTTAGAGCTCCAAGCTGATTTTTATGCTGGCGTATGGACACACTACAACGAAGAAATGAACCAAATCTTAGAACCAGGCGATATTGAAGAAGCCCTAAGCGCCGCAAATGCTGTAGGCGATGATGCCATTCAAAAGAAAATGCAAGGCCAAGTTGTTCCCGATTCTTTTACGCATGGAACATCAGAGCAGCGAATGTACTGGTTTAATAAAGGTTTTAAAACCGGTGATATAAAACAAGGTGATACTTTTGCAGAAATAGAATAAAGGAAGAGGATTCAAATGGAATCCTCTTTTTAAATAAATTAATCCCAATCCCTCAACCAACATGAAAAAAATTATTTATTTCTTATTGCTAATGAATTTTATAACACTTAATGTGTTTTCACAAAATCAATTAATTACCTATGCAAGCCCTCCGGATACATTAGTAGAAAACAATCCTCCATTGCTTGCTCCTTTAACGGGTTTGACAGGAATAACACCTGCAAACTATTTGGTAGGCAGAAATACTAAGTATTCCGTCAGAGTTAAAGAAACAGGTTCATCTACTTGGAAAGATTTATTTGTCTATAGCACTTTTGTAAATAATACCCATGGAACTTTGACCAAAAGCGAAAGGTCTTCATTTGTAAATTTTGATTTCAGTGGTTCGGTAACAATTGAAATTACCTTCAATACTCTGCCTGACCTTAATGGTGCTAGCATACTAATAAGACCTTTATCAAGAAATATTATACCAATTATTGAGGATAATAAAATCATTTTTACTTTAACAAATCCGGGTAAATTTTCGATTGAACCTGGTGGAAATAGATATAGTGGCTTACATCTTTTTGCTAACGGAATTTCAAATTATACAGCTCCTACAGCATCTTCAGGATCTGAAGTATATACTTATGAGGCTGGAGAGCATATCTATGACTTAAACCTGAATAATATAAATAAAAAAATCCATATAAGGTCTGGAGCTGTTTTAATCGTAAGACCCGTTTCCGAAGATTATTCAAATTATAAATCAAGAATAAAATTGCTAGCCAACGACGAAATATACATAGAAGGAGGCGGTGTCTTAAAAGGCGGAGTGATAGCCGAAGATGTCAGCAATGTAAAAATATATGGTAGAGGTATCATCGACTTAACCAATCACAGAAAACAATACGATGAAGTTTTTAGCAATTATGACTATATAAGGCCAATAACCTTTTTCAGATGTAATAATGTCCTTGTCGATGGTGTGACACTCAATGACTCTCAAGATGTAAATATGTTTTTAGGCGATAATAACTATGTTACTATTAATAATGTAAAAGTATTTTCAAGAGCTAGATGGGGAGATGGTATTCACATGAAAGGGTGTATGAATGTTGATATTAATGATTGTTTTCTGAGAACTTCAGACGATTGCATTTCTATATATGCTTCTAGATATACTCCGCCAAGTTGGAATGAAACTTATCTTAACAGACCCGCATTAAATATAAATGTGCAGAATACTAGTTTATATGCTGATAAGGCGCATCCAATAGAAATAGGCTGGCATGGCAATGAAGAAAGGAATGGCATAGAAGGCCTAGATATTTACAATTTGTTTTTTAATAATATAGATATCTTAGAACATGATGAGATTTGGATTAATCCTGATGGGACCGTTCGCGAAAATGCGGGAGATTTCTTGGGCGCCATCTCAATCAACTGTTCAGATGGCAATAAATGCAGTAATTTTTTATTTAAAGACATTAGAGTGGAAGATTTTTCAAATGGAAGATTATTATCTGTAAATGTTGAAAGCGGAGGTGTTGGAGCGGCTATGACAGATGGTAAAAGAGTTGAAAATATACGTTTTGAAAATTTGAGTTATAATGGTTACGGGGAAAAGCCTTCTTCAATAAAAGGATTAAGTTGCGATAGATACGTCAATGGAGTACATTTCGAAAACTTTAAAGTCAACGGAACTTTAATAGAAGACCTTTCAGACTATAATATTAATGGAGTCAATATGATCAATACAAATGACTTTGCCTACAATATTACCTTTCAAGAAGCTAATAATTTTTCTAATTCTCTAGATTCTGGCTTATATACTATTAGCAATTTAGATACAAATTTGTACCTGCAAAAAAATCCTAGCCTTCCGTATGCCAATTCTTTAGCTATTGGAAGTACTTCTTTTGCCGACAATCAAGTTTGGGAAGTAATCAAATTAGGTACAGGACATTACAAAATAAAAAATAACAGCACTGGAAAATTTCTTCAAAACTCAATTGATCTTCAATCTGTTAACTGTAAAGGAAGATATGTACAACTATCAGACGAATCATCTTCGACATTCCAAGAATGGAAAATTGTTGAAGACGGCCTAGGCTACAAAATAAACAATGCCTATACAAGGGCTTATTTACATCGTTCTGATGAAACAAATAGTTATTTATTGGCCTTACCTAAAATTGATAATGAGCCACGTCAAAAATGGAAATTTACTCCATACACTCCACTCATTCCTTTTGGTAGCCGACTTAAAGCTAATAATCCTAAAAATATTAATGTTTATCCAAACCCTTTAGTTGACTATATAAACATTAACAATCTTACAATTAAGAATGCAACATTTAAACTTATAGATTTTCAAGGAAGAATAATAAGCACTAAACAAATAGATACTGAAGATTCTCAAATCTATGTTGGCAATTTGGCAAATGGTATTTATGTAGTGATGATTGAAGATAATGGCCAAATCATATATTCAAATAAATTTGTAAAATCACTTTAGATTTTTTCATTTATAAAACTTAGATAGGGTTTTGTATACCCTATCTAAGCAATAAAAGTTTTAAATCAACATTAAAGCCTATGTACAATAGGCTTTAATGTTTTATCCAAGCCACCCCTCTCTATCCAAACTTCGATACTAAATAGCCTCTGCAATATGATTTGAATCTATATCTGCAGCATTTTCTAAGTCAGCTATAGTACGGGCTACCTTTAAAATCCGGTCATAAGCTCTGGCTGAAAGATTCAGTCTTTCCATTGCCGACCTTAGCAATTGCTTTGACTTTTCTTCTAGCACACAAAATTCTCGAATATGCCTGGAAGTCATCTGCGCATTGTAATTCACCTGGCCGTACTCTAAAAACCTAAGGGCCTGGATTTCTCTTGCCTTGATCACTCTTTCTCGGATGCTGGCACTGTTCTCCATTTTTCTTTCTTCTGAAAGCTTGTCAAACGGCACGGGAGTTACTTCAATATGAATATCAATCCGATCTAACAAAGGTCCTGAAATCTTGCTCATATAGCGGTTCATTTCATTTGGAGATGAAGTCATAGAGGCACTTGGATTGTTAAAAAATCCACTCGGACTAGGATTCATACTAGCAACCAGCATAAATGATGCTGGATAAGTAACCGTAAATTTCGCCCTTGAAATAGTAACTTCTCGATCTTCCAACGGCTGCCGCATGACTTCCAGTACTTCTCGTTTAAACTCAGGCAACTCATCCAAAAACAAGACACCATTATGCGCCATTGAGATTTCTCCCGGCTGCGGGTAACTTCCGCCGCCTACGAGTGCTACATTTGAAATCGTATGATGGGGACTGCGAAACGGCCTTTGGTTCATCAACCCTGCGTCTTTTACTTTTCCAGCTACGCTGTGTATTTTTGTAGTTTCTAAAGCTTCACGCAATGTCATGGGAGGTAAAATGCTGGGCAGTCGCTTGGCTAGCATCGTCTTGCCAGCTCCAGGCGGACCTATGAGTATAATATTATGTCCTCCTGCTGCAGCAATTTCCATACAACGCTTGATAGACTCCTGCCCTTTTACATCACTAAAATCAAAATCTGGAAAATCCAATGTCTTATAAAATTCTTCTCGTGTATCAAAAACAGCAGGCTCCATAGTACTCTTGCCTTCAAAGAAGTCGATAACTTCTTGAACATTTTCGACGCCATACACTTCAAGCTCTGAAACAATAGCAGCTTCCTTTAAGTTTTGTTTCGGAAGAAAAAATCCTTTAAAACCTTCCTCTTTAGCCTTAATGGCAATTGGCAAAGCTCCGCGAATCGGCTGCAGACTTCCGTCTAGCGAGAGTTCGCCCATGATAATATACTTATCCACATCATCAGACTGAATCTGTCCTGAAGCCACAAGAATACCTATTGCCAATGTAAGATCATAGGCAGAACCTTCTTTTCGCAAATCGGCTGGCGCCATGTTAATCGTGATTTTCTTTCCCGGCAGCTGGTAGCCGTTATTTTTTAATGCCGCAGCTATTCGGTAGCTGCTTTCTTTGATGGCATTATCGGGCAATCCTACCAAGTGGTAGCCTATGCCTTTGTCTATATTTACTTCAATGGTAATGGTTGTGGCTTCAACGCCAAAAACGGCGCTTCCGTATACTTTTACTAACATGGCTTATAAATTATATACGCTAAAATACTAATTTTCTTGTTTCAGCATTGAAAAAAATAAAATCTAATTCTGTTAAACTCAGTAATAAATGTGGAATAGAAGCATAAATGAAATATTTTTATCTTTTTAATTAAAAACAGAAAACCATTAACTCATTTTTTTCGTATAAGTAGAACACCCTTATTATTTGCTTCCAATGATTTCTCCTCAAATACCACACAATGAAAAGGAGCGTCTCGATGCCCTCTTAGCGTATAAAATATTAGACAGCGCTCCTGAAAAGGATTTTGACGATATCGTCAAGCTTGCTTCTGAAATTTGCCAGACTCCGATTTCAACCATTACTCTTGTCGACAAGGATCGCCAGTGGTTCAAGTCAAAAATAGGCCTTGAATTTTCTGAAGGAGCTCGAGAAACCTCTTTTTGCGCCCACACGCTAAACAATCCTAAAGAGATGCTTATTATTCCTGATTCTTTAGATGACGATCGCTTTTATGATAGTCCGCTGGTGACTGGATTTCCGAACATACGCTGTTATGTAGGAGTTCCTTTGGTAGATCCGAATGGCTATGCTTTAGGATCGCTCTGTGTGATTGACAATCACCCTAGAAGCTTGGATAATTTTCAGCTCTTGGCTCTAGAAAAGCTGGCAAATCAAGTCATTAATCTTTTAGAATTGCGAAAGAAGAATTTCCAATTGATGGAAAACCACAATATGCTGCTTTCGAAATACAAGGATTTGGAACAATTTGCCTCTATCGTTTCACATGATATAAAATCTCCCTTGAACAATATCATGATGCTCGCCAAAATGCTTCAGGAAACCAATCATGATCGATTAGATGACGAAGGAATACAGATGCTAGATTATATTTATAAGTCGTCTGAAGAGCTAAAAAAACTGGTCGATGCGATTTTGGAATATTATAAATATGATAATGAGCAGGTAATCACCAACGAGAACATAAGGCTGAACGATTTTATGCAGTACCTTATCGACATATTGGATACCAAAAATGAATTCGAATTCATATTGCCCGAAAAGAACCATAAGATACAGTCAAATAAGATGGCTTTGGGTCAGATTTTTTACAATCTGATCAGTAACAGCATAAAGTACAATGACAAGCCAAAGGGAATCATTTATATTAATTTCTCCGAAACAGAAGATTATTATGCCATCTCTATTAAAGATAATGGCTGCGGAATTGAGAAGGATAATTACGACAAAATCTTCAACATTTTTGAGACGTTAGGAAAAACAGATCGCTTTGCCACAAAAGGCACTGGTATCGGACTTTCAACCGTACAAAAGATGGTCCAAAAATTAAATGGAAAAATAGAACTCGATTCAGAATTGGGCTTAGGAACTGAATTTAGGATTTTTCTTAAAAAGTAATACCTCCCCATTTTCCATATCTCAGCCAAAATGTTTATATTTAAATATCTTGGCTGATTTTTTTTAAAACTATGAAGAAACAAAAACTGGTAATTATTGGAGGTGATGCGGCGGGAATGAGTGCTGCGTCCAAAGTACGGAGAGAAAATAAAGAAATAGAGATCATTGTCTTTGAAAAATCAGAGTATACCTCCTATTCGGCTTGCGGAATTCCTTATTTTATTTCGGGAAAAATCAGCTCTTCTGAAAAACTTATTGTCAGAAGTCCGGAGCAATTCAAAAAAAAATACAATATAGATGCGCGTATCTTACACGAAGTACTTGAGGTAGATACTTCCAACAACAGGGTTTTAGTAAAAAACAGCACAGAAAAAACACAGTTCTGGGAAAATTATGATAAACTCTTGATTGCTACTGGCGGAAAAGCATACTGTCCTGATGTCGCAAATAGAGATGCTAACGGGATCTTTGGTGTATCAACATTGCGAAGCGGTATAAAAATCGACAGCTATATAAAAGATTTCAATCCCAAAAATGCAGTGATTGTCGGCGGTGGCTATATCGGTTTAGAAATGGCAGAAGCACTGCTCATAAGAGGACTGAAAGTATCCTTGGTCAATCGTTCGGAAGAGATCATGAATACATTAGATCCTGATATGGGAACGCTAATCCACAAAGCCATGAAAAACCTAGGCGTAACAATCTATTCAAACGAAGAATTGAAGCATTTCGAAACCGAAAAGGATAGAATTTCTGCCGTAGTAACCAATAAGCGAACGCTTAAAGCTGATTTGGTTATTTTAGGAATGGGCACTAGCCCAAATACCGCTTTTCTGAAAAACTCTAAAATTGCACTATCCGAAAAAGGCGCCGTTAAAGTCGCAAGAACACAGCGAACAAATATCCGAAACATTTGGTCTGCTGGTGATTGTGCGGAAACGTTCCATCTCGTGAGCAAAAAACCATTTTATGTGTCATTAGGAACAGTGGCCAACAAAACTGGCGTAATTGCCGGAAAGAATATTGCAGGTGGTAAAGCCGTATTTCCGGGCGTAGTAGGCACAGCAGTGTGCAAAATATGCTCTTACGAAGTAGCGAGAACCGGACTGCTAGAAAAGGAACTACAAAAATTAAATATTGAGTATGTCACTACAACTATACAATCCAAAACCAGGGCACATTATTATCCTGATGCAAAAGACATCACTGTAAAGTTAATCGCTGACAAAAAAACAGGAAGGCTCTTAGGAGGCCAGATTGTAGGCGAAGAAGGTGCTGCTAAAAGAATTGATGTTTTAGCGACTGCCTTGACAAACAGGCTTACCTTGAGAAACATTATTGATCTAGATCTGTCGTATGCTCCGCCCTTCTCACCTGTCTGGGATCCGGTGCAGATTGCAGCAAGAAAATTGATAAGTCAGTTAGGAAAATAAAAAAAGCCTCAAAATTTGAGGCTTTTTTTATTATTTAGTATGTTTTGAAATTCCTGATTTCAACCAAGATTCGTACTCTGTAATATCGGGCGTATAGCCTACAGGCTCATTCAAGTCTTTCCCTTCAGAATCAAGGATAATATAATAAGGCTGAGCATTCGCTTTATATCTTGTAATCTGGAAATCGCTCCATTTGTTTCCTTTGGTCTTTATTTTTCTGCCTGTTTCCTTAGAAACGTATTTATCGCTTTCAGGTAGTTCTTGCTTTTCATCCACGTATAAAGAGATCAGCACTACATCGTTTTTAAGTATGGATTGTATCTTGGCGTCCGACCATACAAAGTCTTCCATCTTACGGCAGTTCTCACAGCCAAATCCTGTAAAATCGAGTAAAATAGGCTTATTGACTTTTTTGGCATAAGCAACTCCTTGGTCATAATCCGTAAAAGCAACAATATCATGAACGGCTAATTTTGCACCTTCGGGCAATTCTTCTCCAGAAGAAGCTCCTCCTCCTTTTGAATTACCAACTCCATAAGGCGACTCACTATAGGTAATTGAAGGCGGGAAACCACTGATAATTTTTAATGGCGCTCCCCAAAGCCCCGGAATCAAATATATCGTAAAAGATAATACCAAAAGTCCTAGTGAAAACCTTCCGACCGAAATATGCGAAAGCGGACTATCATGCGGCAGTGTTATTTTTCCAAATAAATAAAGCGCCCAGGCTCCAAAAACAGCAATCCAAATAGCCAAGAACACTTCTCTTTCTAGCAAATGTGTCTGCATAACCAAATCTGCTTTAGAAAGGAATTTAAAGGCAAAAGCCAATTCTAGGAACCCTAAAGAAACTTTAACCGTATTCAACCATCCACCTGATTTTGGTAATGAATTCATCCATCCTGGGAATAAGGCAAAAAGCATAAATGGCAACGCTAAAGCCAATGAGAAACCAACCATTCCGACAATCGGTGCAATACCGCCTTTTGAGGCAGCTTCCACTAAAAGTGAACCAACGATGGGACCTGTACAAGAGAAAGAAACTATTGCTAAAGCCAAGGCCATGAAAAAGATTCCGATGAATCCTCCTCTGTCTGCCTGTCGGTCAACTTTATTCGCCCAAGAATTCGGCAAGACTATTTCAAAAGCACCTAAGAAAGACGATGCAAAAAAGATCAAAAGGATAAAGAAAATGATATTGAACCATACGTTCGTCGACAAGGCATTAAGTGCATCAGCACCAAAGATTGCCGTAACCAGCGAACCCAAGATTACATAAATCAGGATAATGGAAATACCGTACAAGATAGCATTTCTGATTCCTTGCGCTTTGGTCTTGCTTTGTTTTGTAAAAAAGCTTACCGTCATTGGGATCATTGGAAAAACGCATGGTGTCAATAACGCTGCAAAGCCTGAGAAAAAGGCAATTAAAAAGATCGAAAGCAATCCTTTTTCAGCTTCTTTTGCTGGTGTCTGAGCTACAGTTTGTTCTGTTTTCTTTTCCGTTTTGGTTACTACAGGTTCGGAAAAAGTCATTACTTCTTGAGCTGCAAGATTTTTTAGATCAAACTCGAAATACTTGTTCTGCTGAATGCAGACTTTTTTGCAGACCTGATACGACAATTCAATCTGAATCAGGTTATTTTCTTTATTATTGATTTTTATTTTTTGCTGTAGCTGAACAATATTTTCAAAAAACGTTTCGTCTATCTCAAAAACCTCATTAAATTCTGTTCTAGTCTTGCTTTCTGTAGCTTTTCCAATAGGCTCAAAATTACCTTCTCCGTTATTCATCAGCACTTCTAGCGGATTGACACCACCTTCTGGCGTAAACTGCGAATACATATGCCATTCTGGTTCAATGATTCCATTAAAAGTCAAAAGATATTCTGTATCGGAGGTCTTCTCTATTTTTGAAGTCCATTTTACAGGATCTAAAATTTGAGCGTTAGAAGAAATAAAAGCGAAGAAAAAGAACAGTAGGAGGCTTATTTTTTTCATTTTAAGGTTTCTATTTTTAATATTTCTTGAGTTGTGTTGTTTACATAAAATCTTCGGTCTGAACGTTTTCCAATAATCCAGACAACCTTATCGTCTGAAATCAGAAGCCAAGTACTTTCTTTTTCGCTCAAAGACATTTTCTCGTCCTTAAAATACTTGCTGACTTTCTTCTTGCCGTCAATTCCTGCTGGGCAAAAATAATCACCTTCACGCCATTTTCGAATATGCAAGGGGAACTTTAACGTTTCTTTATCTACGTAAATCGTAGCGGTATCGGATTGTTTTTGAATTTGATCTGCGGCAGAGATTTTCAGATGTATCGGAAATTTTATTTCGTCTTCAGAAATTTCATAAATGGCTGAGTCTTTTTCTGAAATAGGCTCTAAAATAAGGTACTCACGGTCTTTCAGCAATCTATAATTTTCTGATACGATCACTTTTCCAGACTGAGCATCAACCAATTCATAAATGTCTTGCCAAGCTTTGAAACCGAAAGGCCTGAGCCATTCGAACAAATAGGCTTGATAGTTGGGAAGCCTCTTCAATTCTGCAATATTGAAATGTTTTTGGTTTTCTTTTTCGGAAACGACTTGCTTATAAATTAAAACGGAAGCGTCTTCTGCCAACGATTTTACTTGTTGCAGATGGCTTAAAGTGTCTTGGAAAGAATCTAAAAAAGCAGGGTTGAGGCTTTTTAATATCGGAACCACATCATGGCGTAATTTATTTCGTAAGTATTTATCCGATGAATTGCTGCTGTCTTCGCGCCATTGGATCTTATTTTCAGCAGCAAAATCTTGAATTTCCTCACGACTGAAAGTTAAAAGTGGGCGAACAATTTTATCGTTCTGAACAGGAATTCCGGTCAAGCCTTCCAAGCCAGTGCCACGGGAAAAATTAATCAGGAAAGTTTCTAAATTATCATCTAAATGATGCGCCGTCAACACATAATCTAAGTTGTTTTCTTGAAGTAATTGATGAAACCAAATGTATCGTAACTGACGTGCCGCTACTTGAATGGATAGTTTATTATCTTTAGCAAAACTATTTGTATCAAAAGTAGTTACAAATAATTTAAAGTTATTTTCAGAAGCAAAATTTCTGATAAACTCTTCATCTTCGTCGCTTTCTTTTCCTCTCAACTGAAAATTGCAATGAGCCAGCCAAACCGTATAACCAGACTGCTTCAGCAAGTGCGCTAAAACCATGCTGTCAATGCCTCCACTGAGAGCCAATAGCAGTTTTTTTTCTCTTAAGAAAGGAAGGTTTTCGGCAAGATATTTCTGAAATTTCAAAAGCATTTTCAAAGATAGGAAAAGGAAAAATTAATACCTAACAGATACAAAGGCTGTCAGTACAATGTTATGTTTCTAATACTTCCCGCATGGCTTTGGCTTTCAGCAAACATTCTTCGTATTCTTTTTCAGGAACGGATAGCGAGGTTATAGCGCTACCTACAGAAAACGAGACATAATTAATTTCTTCATTGTATAAAATACTTCGGATGACCACATTAAAATCGAAATTATTGTCTGGCGTAAAATAACCTACCGCACCGCTGTAAAGGCCGCGTTTTGTTTCTTCCAACTCTTCAATAATCTTCATAGCAGAAATTTTCGGCGCTCCAGTCATGCTTCCCATCGGAAAAGTGGTCTTGATAATTTCTATAGGAGATTTATCGCTCTCTACAGTCGAAACAACCGTTGAAATCAAATGATGTACTTGCTTGAAAGTATAGGCCCCACACAACTCTTCGACCTCAACAGAGCCTTTTGAGGCGGTTCGCGACAAATCATTTCGCACAAGATCAACAATCATGATGTTTTCAGAACGCTCTTTTTCGTTAGCCAACAATTCTTGCTTTATGCTTTCATCTTCTTGAACGTCTGCGTGCCTTTTTGCAGTTCCTTTGATAGGCTGGGAAATAATCTTGTCGTTTTCTTTCCGCAAATATCTTTCTGGTGATGCAGACAAAAGAAATTGCTTGTTATTCTTAAAAAATACAGCAAACGGCGGCTCTGAAATTGCATTCAGGCGCGTGAAGGTTTCGATTGGGTTTAAGGATACATTTTCAGCAAAAAATTCTATGCAGAAATTCGCTTCGTAAATATCACCTCTGTGGATGTGTTCCAACATGGTTGAAACTTTTTCAAGATAGCTTTCTTTGGAAATTCGCTGCTGGATTTTGATATCTGATTTTTGACTGATTTCTGATTTCTGATTTCTGATATCTTCCAAATCTTCCTCTACCTCATCATCACACATATTCAAATATTGGATTTCAAGCTGATCCTCTTTTAGAAGAAAAAGCTTTTTGGGCTGGAAAAAAAATACATCCGGAAAATGCAGTCCGTCATAATTGCTTGATTTTAGTTCCTCTGTATCGTTTTTCAAATCGTAAGAAAGATAGCCAAAAAGCCAGTCTTTTGTAATCTGCTGATATTGCTTCAGATCTTCGAAGGCATTATGTTCGTCGGTTTTGACAGACGTAAAAGCATCGACGGCCAGAACAGCATCGAACAAGCTATATTTTTGATCGTAATTATTGCTATCTAGAAAAATGGCTTCACGAAATTGCTGCGACCAGAGCAAGAGCTGTATTTTAAATTCGGATGGATTTTCTAGCGTTATTTTTATCGATGTTCTCAAGAGCTTTGATTTGAAGAGCAAAATTACGATTAAGTTTTTTATTTTTTAGCGACAAATAAAAACCCGCTTCTTTTGGAAACGGGTCTTTTTATTCAGTTTTTAAACTATTACATGTGAATTGATCTGTTGTCGGTTGCAGCAAGCGCGGCTTCTTTTACAGCTTCAGCATAGGTTGGATGCGCATGACTCATTCTTGCAATGTCTTCAGCGGAAGCTTTAAATTCCATCGCAGTTACAGCTTCAGCAATCAAATCGGCAGTTCTGGCTCCAATCATGTGGATGCCAAGCACCTCATCTGTTTTTGCATCAGCAAGAATTTTCACGAAACCATCTGTATCACCGCTGGCGCGAGAACGCCCAAGGGCTTTGAAAGGAAAGCTTCCTGCTTTGTACTCTACTCCTGCTTCTTTTAACTGCTCTTCTGTTTTTCCTACAGCAGCAACTTCCGGCCAAGTATAAACAACGCCAGGAATCAGGTTATAATCGATATGAGGTTTTTGTCCTGCGATAGTTTCCGCTACAAATACCCCTTCTTCTTCTGCCTTGTGCGCTAGCATAGCACCTTTAATCACGTCGCCGATAGCGTAGATATTTGGAACTGATGTCTGCAAATGGTCGTTTACTTCAATTTGTCCTCTTTCTGTAATTTTTACGCCTGCTTTGTCAGCATTCAATCCATCGGTATACGGACGACGGCCTACAGAAACTAAAGAGTAATCTCCGTCAAGAGTGATTGTTTCACCTTTAGCATTTTCAGCTTGCACTTGAACGCCTTCGCCATTTCTTTCTACGGATTTCACTTTGTGTGATGTATAGAATTTCATGCCTTGTTTTTTCAAGACTTTTGTCAATTCTTTAGAAAGGCCAGCATCCATTCCAGGAATGATTCTGTCTAGATATTCTACTACAGAAACTTGCGCTCCCAAGCGAAGATACACCTGTCCTAATTCAAGTCCGATCACGCCACCGCCAATAACAATAAGGTGTTTCGGCACTTCTTTTAAGTTCAAGGCTTCTGTAGAAGTAATGATTTTTTCTTTGTCAATTTTGATAAAAGGCAAAGATGATGGCTTAGAACCTGTTGCAATAATCGTATATTTTGCCTCAAGCGTCTCAGAAGATCCATCTTTTTTTGCAACGTTGATGTGGGTCGCGTCTTCAAAAGAACCTACTCCTTCAAAAACAGTGATTTTATTTTTGTCCATCAAGTATTTGATACCAGAAACGTTTTGGTCTACTACATTTCCTTTGCGGGCAATCATCTGCTCAATGCTGAATTTTACTTCTCCTGTGATTTCGATTCCATGTTCTTTGAAATGCGAAATAGCATCGTGGTAATGGTGCGAAGAATCAAGCAGTGCTTTTGACGGGATACATCCAACGTTCAAGCAAGTTCCTCCTAAAGTGCTGTATTTCTCAATGATTGCGGTGTTGAAACCTAATTGTGCAGCACGGATCGCAGCAACATATCCACCAGGTCCTGAACCAATAACGACTACGTCAAATGAACTCATGATATCTATTTTTTGTGTTTTTAAAATTTGTGTCACAAAATTAAGGAAGTTTTTTTGTTTAGGAAGTCCTTTGGCATTTAAAGTTTGTTTAAAATACTGCTTCTGCTTTCAAATCACTGATCGCTGTGTTTCTTTGAAAGGACAACATAAAAAAACTGCCCAAGATTTCTCTTGAGCAGCTCTTTAATTTTTTGTGCTAATTATATCGCTGATTGGTCACAAGTATAAACTTGCGGACAAGCAATATAATATACGCAATACTTAGGCCCTGTTACAGAGCCGCTACATGAGCAACCGCATAACGAAAGATCTACCGGTCCTTGACCTTTGATTGCTTTTAAATTTTCTTTTGAGAGTACTTCTACTCCTGCGATGTTTAAAATGTTTGTTTTCATAACAATATTTCGGTTAAGTTAATAACATCAAATATAAGAAATTATACACAAGAGATTCAATATTATTAATGTTATTTCAAAAATTTAACAAAAAAATTATAAAAATAAATATTTAACAATAAGCAAGTTACGTTAAAAATAAACTTATAATACGAAAGCAGTAGTGTTTTTTACTTCACCAATCATGAAGGTACTGTGGGTGCTTCCGATATGTTGCAGCGTCGTAAGTTTTGTGACCATAAATTCTCGATATTCTTCCATATTTTCTACGCAGATTTTTAGAATATAATCGTAATCGCCGCTCACATGAAAGCATTCTAAGACTTCTGTCAGCTTTATAACTTCTTTTTCAAACTGTGAAATAAATTCTTTAGTGTGCTGCATCAGCTTGAGGTGACAGAAAACCACAAAGCCTTTTTGGATTTTATTCCTGTCTAAAAGAACGACATATTTTTCAATAATTTTTTCCCTTTCAAGCTTTTTTATGCGCTCGTAGACTGCGGTAACGGACAAATCTAATTTTAAAGAAAGTTCTTTGGTCGTGCGTTTAGAATCTTCTTGTAGTAGCTTTAAAAGTTTTTTGTCGATTGCATCTAAAGTCATTTGGATAAATTTTCGGCAGGACTGAATTATTCCAGACCTGAATAGTTTATATAATTACCAAAAGTAGTATTTATAGTTTAATCTTCTAAATATATTCCATATGGTTGATTAATTATTTACATAACTGTTTTTTTGTCTAATTATTTAAAAGCAATCATAACTACAAAAAATATATTCATGAAAAATTTTAATCCAGCAGATAATATTCAGGACTTGCAGTATTTTGGGGAATTTGGGGGCGTAAATCCTTCTATTTCTGATTCATCAACCTACACTTTTTTATCGGCAAAGACAATGTTCGATACTTTTGAAGGCAATGCAGAAGGTTGTTATTTGTATTCTCGCCACTCCTCGCCTAGCAATCTGTACCTTGACAAGGCTTTAGCTGCCATGGAAGGAACAGAATCTGCGAACGTTGCAGCTTCTGGAATGGGCGCAATAACGCCTACACTTTTGCAATTGTGCAGCCATGGCGACCATATTGTTTCAAGCCGAACGATATATGGCGGAACTTATGCTTTCTTAAAAAACTTTACACCTAAATTTGGTATCAGAACCACTTTCGTGGATATCACTAAGTTAGATATTATCGAAGCCTCAATTACTCCGGAAACTAAAGTACTATACTGCGAGACGGTCAGCAATCCGTTGCTTGAAGTAGCTGATATTGCTGGATTAGCCAAGATTGCCAAAAAGCACAATATCAAATTAGTAGTTGATAATACTTTTTCTCCTCTGTCTGTTGCTCCTGCAAAATTGGGTGCTAATATCGTAATCCACAGCTTGACAAAATACATCAACGGCAGCAGCGATACGGTTGGCGGCGTAGTTTGTGCTTCACAAGAATTTATCAACGACCTGAAAAATGTAAATAACGGTGCAAGCATGCTTTTAGGCCCCACAATGGACAGCCTTCGTTCAGCGAGCGTGATGAAAAACTTAAGAACGCTGCACATCCGAATGAAACAGCATAGCCATAATGCACAATATTTGGCAGAAAAATTTGAAAAAGACGGATTGAAAACGGTTTATCCTGGATTGAAAAGTCATCCGAGCCACGAGCTATACAAAGGCATGATTAATCCTGAATATGGTTTTGGCGGTATGATGACAATTGACGTTGGTACGTTAGACAAAGCAAACGAGCTGATGGAATTGATGCAACAGCGAAACCTAGGCTATCTTGCCGTAAGCTTAGGGTTTTACAAGACGTTGTTTAGTGCTCCGGGTACTTCTACTTCGAGCGAAATTCCTTTGGAAGAACAGGCTGCAATGGGACTTACGGATGGCTTGATTCGTTTTTCTATCGGTTTGGACAATGATATCGAGAGAACGTATTCTATGATGAAAGCCTGTATGCTAGAATTAGGGATATTAGACCAATCTATGGTTTTAGCCGAATAGCTTACGATATAAAATATTTATAAAAATGCCTTTTTGATTTCGCTTTGGAATCAATAAGGCATTTTTTTTGACGCGGACTGTGTCGATTTCACGGATTTTTCAATACATATTGAAAACATTGAGAATATTTTTTTTTTAAGGAATATTTGTAACAATCTTTCATTTGCACGACTAGTATTTTGAGTAAATTAGCGACTTTAATTTTTACAACATGAGAAAAATATCTTTTTTATCAGCTTTCCTTTTGGTTGGGATGACGGCTTTCGGGCAGAAAAACCTGACTATCGAGGAAGCTACTTTTGGACAGTACCGTAATTTTGCTGTTGAAAATCTTGTTTCTCCGCAATGGAGAAAAGATACCAAGGCAATAACGTATCTCGATAATTCGTATTCAAAACTGGTTTCAAAAAGCGAGGAAGGCAATTGGGCCGAAACGACGCTATTGACAAAAACCGAATTACAAAATGCTTTAAAAGGCAAATTTGCTTCCGATGAATTTCAGTTAAGAATGTTTCCGTATTCCTATTCTTGGATTGACAAAAACACTTTAGAATTTGAAGTTGACGGAAAGAATTCGAAATACCTTATCCAATTTGATGTTGATAAAAAAGAAGTGAAAAACGGCACTGCTTTTTCTTCTGAAGGCAGAAACCAAACTATTTCTTCTGACGGAAAATATACAGCTTGGCTAGACAATAATAATATCAAAATTACTTCTAATTCCGGACAAACGATTACTGTAACTTCTGACGAAAATGCAGGAATCGTAAACGGAAGCGATTACACGCACAGACAAGAATTTGGAATCAATAAAGGAATGTGGTGGAGCCCAAAAAGTGATAAATTGGCTTATTACAGAAAAGATGAAACTATGGTTGCAGATTATCCGCTGACAGATTTCGGAGCGAGAATTGCCACCAACAAGAACATCAAATACCCGATGGCAGGCATGAAAAGCGAGGAAGTAACCTTAGTGGTTTATGATGTAAACACTAAAAAATCACTGACTTTGCAGACGGGCGAGCCTAAAGAACAATTCTTGACTAGCATTACTTGGGAACCGAGCGGAAAGTTTATTTATATCGGAGTATTGAACAGAGAACAGAATCATTTGAAGCTGAACAAATATGATGCTTCTACTGGTGCCTTGGTAAAAACGTTGTTTGAAGAGAAAGCTCCGACCTATGTAGAACCATTGCACGACCTGACTTTCTTGCCTAATTCGAATACCGAGTTTTTATACCGTAGTGAAAAAGACGGCTTTGAGCAGTTGTATCTTTATAACACCGATGGAAAATTAGTCAAAAAACTAGGTTATAATGATGTTGTAGTCACTACCCTTTTGGATTTTGACAAGGAAGGTAAAAATGTATTTTATATCGGAACTACAAATAAAGGCTTAGACAGGCAGTTTTTTAAAGTCGATTTAAAATCAGGAAAAACGACTCAATTGACCACTGCTTCAGGAATGCACTCAGGAAGTATCAGCAGTGACGGAACGTTATTGTTTGACCAATATTCCAATGTCGATACACCAAACGAAGTGTCGATCGTAAACTTGAAGGCTAAAAAATCTACAAATCTTATCAAAGCTTCTAATCCTTACTTAGGAAAAACAAATCTTCCAAAGATGGAATTGGTAACGATAACTGCTGCTGATGGCAAAACACCTTTGAACGGACGCTTGATTTATCCTGCAAATTTTGATGCGAATAAAAAATACCCAGTAATGGTATATGTATATGGCGGTCCTCATGCACAATTGGTACAAAACGAATGGCTTGGAGGCGCTACTTTATTTGATTTCTTTATGGCGCAAAATGAATTCGTGGTTTTCACGGTAGATAACAGAGGAAGCGATGCTAGAGGAAAAGACTTCGAGCATGTAATCCACAGAAATCTAGGACAGAACGAAATGGCGGATCAAATGAAGGGAATTGAATTCTTAAAATCAAAAAGTTTCGTAGATCAAGATAAAATCGGTGTCTATGGCTGGAGTTTTGGAGGATTCATGACTACTTCATTGATGCTAAACCATAGCGATGTTTTCAAAGTTGGTGTTGCTGGTGGTCCGGTTTGCGACTGGAAATATTACGAAATCATGTACGGCGAAAGGTATATGGACATGCCGCAGGAAAATCCAGAAGGTTATGAAAAAACAAGCGTAATCAACAAGGCAAAACAATTAAAAGGCCATCTGTTGATGATTCATGGAGCGCAAGATCCGGTTGTCGTTCAGCAAAACAGTATGGAGTTTATCCAAGCTTGTATCAAGGAAGGAAAACAAGTTGATTACTTCCTATATCCTACTCACGAGCATAACGTTAGCGGCAAGGATAGAATTCATCTGAACCAAAAAATTGCTAATTATTTCTTCTTGCATTTGAAATAATAATCATGCTACAATAAAAAAAAAACCGTTTAGGGAATTCCCTAAACGGTTTTTTTTTATTTTTAAATACTGCTAGCTTTCTTTCACAAAATTAAGCTTACTATTTTTTCGACTGTAGCCAAAGTAAATTGCCAGTCCTATCAGCAGCCATATGAAGAAATAAATCCAGTTCCAGACGCTTAATTCTGCCATCATATACAAACAGCAAACGAGTCCGAGTAAAGGAATTAAAGATAGATTTTGGCGGAAAGCCCATACAGCCAGACCTACTATAACAATCAAGAAAATCCACATCGGAATTTTATGTTTGAACAAGGCAAAGCCTGTCTCGTATTTCAACGATTTGTCAATAGGAAGCGATTCGACCACGGCAACATATTCTGTTTCATTATTTTGGAAATCACTTAATATCTGCTCTAAGTCGGTTGTCTTATTAAAGACTTTTTCTTTATGGTTTTCTACCAAAAAGGCATAGACTTCTTCTGTCTCAGTCTTATTTAAGGAAGTCACAATAGAAGCTGGCGCATTTATCTGCGGCACATTCGTCACAAAATCTATCGTGTTTTTCTTATTGTAGGTAAAAGAGTAAACGATTCCTGCAATCAATAAAATCGGCACAATATATTTGGAATTGACATAAGGCGTTTTGAATTTCCCTCGCGGAATATTTGGTTTGTTCTGCAATACTAAAACTCCGGCACACACAAGCACAAAAGCAAAAAGCGTCCCGATACTACATAAATCAGTCACCATCGTCAGGTTAAGAAAAAGCGCCGGAATGGCAACAACAAAACCTGTTACGATAGTAGCAAAAGATGGCGTCTTGAATTTCGGATGCACTTTCGAGAATTTCTGAGGCAAAAGTCCGTCACGGCTCATGCTCATCCAGATTCTTGGCTGTCCCATCTGGAATACCAATAAAACGCTTGCCATAGCTACAACTGCACTTACTGCTATGATGCCTGACATCCATTTTAAATCCAATTCGTCAAAAACAAAAGCCAGCGGATCGCCCACATTCAGCGAACTGTATTTTACCATTCCTGTCAAGACTAAGGCTATAGCAATGTATAAGACCGTACAAATAATAATCGCCCACATCATTCCTCTTGGCAGGTCGCGCTGCGGATTCTTGCATTCTTCTGCCGTAGTAGAAATGGCATCAAAGCCTATATAGGCAAAAAATACTGCAGAAACTCCCTTAAGCACACCTCCTACTCCGTTGGGAGCGAATGGGTCCCAATTGGCCGTATCTACATAAAAAACACCAACTGCAATAACCAAAAGAATGATACAAAGCTTAATAACAACCATCATATTGCTGGCATTTCTAGATTCTTTCATCCCTCTATACACCAAGGCAGTTATCAGTACAATGATAAATAATGCTGGTAAATCGGCTACAAAATGAAACGAACCGATTACAGGCGAAGTTGTCCAAGCTGTATATGCATCCTGCAATCCAGCATCAAGGTTTGCAAAAGACTTTCCGCCTTGCATTAAGGCCGTAGCATCAGCAAAACCATTAGAAGCTGTCAGGTAATCCATCTGTATCCATTGGGGCAGATAGAGTCCACCGCTTTCCAGAAGTCCTGTAAAATAATCGCTCCACGATATTGCTACGGTAATATTTCCAATAGCATATTCCATAATCAATGCCCAGCCTATAATCCACGCAATTAATTCACCAAAAGCAACATACGAATACGTATAAGCACTGCCTGAAACAGGTACCATTGAGGCAAATTCAGCATAAGCAAAAGCAGCAAAACTACACGCTAAAGCTGTGAATAGAAACAGAAAAATAACTGCCGGACCTCCATCTGCGCTAGCTTTACCGATAGTACTAAAAATCCCTGCTCCAACGATAGCCGCAATTCCAAATGCTGTAAGGTCGCGAGCTGTAAGATGCTTTCCCAATGAGCCATGTCCGTCGATCTCATTCTTTTCAACTTGTTTTAAAATATCCTGTACTGTTTTCTTTCGGAATAAATTGGAAAAACTCATATTTTGGAGTGCGTATTTAATTGATTTCGTGAAGAATCTATTTCTGTTGTGTAAATTTTAACCAAAAACAAATATATAAAACCAAACTTAATAATAGGATTTATGAAAAAGAAAATTGCCAAAACTAGGAATCCATTAAAATTATCTGAAGAAAATTATATAATTATCAGTAAATCAAAAAGAATAGCCTGAAGCTATTACAAAATAAATATTTATAATAATTTTCTATAAACAAAAGTGAATCATAAGTGTAGCTTTGCATCAGAAAAAATAACTTTTAAACCATATAATTATGTCATTAGTAGGGAAAAAATTTCCAAGCATTGCAGTAGACGCTATCTCAGAAATGGGCGACAACTTGAAAATCAACATTTTTGAAGAAGCAGTAAACAACAACAAAAAAGTACTTTTGTTCTGGTACCCAAAAGATTTTACTTTTGTTTGCCCGACAGAATTGCATGCTTTCCAAGCCGCATTGCCAGAGTTTGAAAAAAGAAACACTATCGTTATCGGTGCTTCATGCGATACCAACGAAGTACACTTTGCTTGGTTAAACACTCCAAAAAACAACGGTGGAATTGAAGGCGTTACTTATCCAATCCTAGCGGATACAAACCGTAACCTTGCCAACATCCTTGGAATTTTAGATATCGAATCTACAAGCTACAGCGAAGAAACTGACTCAGTTATCATCGAAGGTTCAAACGTAACGTATAGAGCGACTTACTTGATTGACGAGACTGGAAAAATCTTCCACGAAAGCGTAAACGATATGCCATTAGGAAGAAACGTTGGAGAATACTTGAGATTAGTTGACGCGTATACTCACGTTCAAACTAAAGGAGAAGTTTGTCCTGCAAACTGGGAAGAAGGAAAAGAAGCAATGTTCGCTACAAGAGAAGGTGTTGCTTCTTACTTGAATAACTAAAATAAATTTTTGATTGTTCGGCAATCATCATGGGAAAGCCGAACAATCTAATCCAATACTTAAAAAAATTGCTATGTTAATTGATTTAAACGAAGACACGCTTCAGGATGTAGTAAACTCTAATGAAAAAGTTGTCGTGCAATATTCTGCTTCTTGGTGCGGGAACTGCCGTATCATGAAGCCAAAATTCAAAAAATTGGCTACCGAAAATGAAAACGTAACTTTTGTTTTGGTAGATGCCGAAAATGCTCCAGAATCTAGAAAATTAGCCAATGTTTCTAACCTGCCGACTTTCGCAACTTTCGTAAACGGACAGTTGGTCAATCAGACACAAACTAATAAAGCAGAAGTTTTATCAGAATTGGTAAATGAAATAGCAAATTAAAAGATCTAAAAATTTAAGAAGTCTACAATGAAATTACCCGTTATAAAGCACCTGACTCAATTTATCGAAGAAAATGACCAGGATTATATTATCGAAACAATTGAAGTCCTCGAAGCTTTGACTGAGGTTCCTTCTTTAAAAGACGAAGAATTAGATGTTATCGGGGAATTGATTTCTAATATGTACGGTGCACTTGAAGTCAATAAGATGATCAAAGACGGTACAGAAAAAAAAGAAGCGCTTAATAATTTTATGAAGCGGGTTCTTGGCTCCATTGACAAATAATCCTTTTTGCCTTATAAAACGCTCTCTTTGGGGAGCGTTTTTTATTTATACCTTTGAGTTTCCAATTAATCTAGATATCAATAAATGCATTTCTACATCAAAAACATGGTCTGCAACCGATGCAAGATGGCCGTTCAGAAGGAATTCGAAAAAACAGGTCTGATGCCTATAACCATTGAGTTAGGCGAAGTAGAAACTGCTGAAACTATTTCTAAAGAACAACTCGAAGAGCTCGAAAATGCATTAAAACATCTTGGTTTTGAACTGATCGATGATAAGAAAAGCCGACTTATCGAGCAGATCAAGACCGAAATCATCCGATTGATACATCATTCAGAAGAAATTGAGAATACTAATCTTTCGAGCCTGCTTTCAGAAAAGCTCCATTACGAATACAACTACATCAGCAACCTTTTTTCAGAAGTCGAAGGCACTACGATCGAAAAATATTTTATTGCGCAGCGAATAGAAAAAGTCAAAGAACTATTAGTGTATGATGAACTGTCACTTTCTCAGATCGCAATACAGCTAGGCTACAGCAGTACGGCTTATTTATCGAGCCAATTTAAAAAGGTCACCGGCCTCACTCCTACCTTTTATAAGTCGTTGAAAGAAACCAAACGGAAGAATATCGACGAACTGTAAAAGTTAATATTCTTTCATGAAATAACATAATAGTCTTCCGACCGATGTTTCGCAACTTTGTATCCTACAAATCAAACGACAAAAAACATGAAACATACGTATAAAATATCAGGTATGACTTGCGAAGGATGTGCCGCCAAAGTATCTTCCACATTAAAACAAATTCCTTCGGTACAAAATGTAGATATCAATCTGGAGCAAGGAGAAGCTACGATTGAAATGGAAAGACATATTGCTAGTTCAGAACTGCAAGACATCCTAAAAGACTATCCAAAATACCAGCTTTCTGAAAAAAATGTAACGATGCATCAAAATGTTTTTGCACCGATTGCAGAGCCTGAAAAAACATGGTTAGAAACCTACAAGCCGATTGTCTTGATCTTTTCGTACATCTTGACCATTTCTTTAATCGCTGGATTTAGCAATGGTATTTTCGACTACATGACGGCCATGCGTGTCTTCATGGCTGGATTTTTCCTGACTTTCTCTTTCTTTAAGATGCTAAACCTCCGCGGATTTGCAGACAGCTATTCTATGTATGATGTCGTAGCACGAAAATTTAAGGGCTGGGGTTATTTATATGCTTTCTTAGAATTGGCTTTAGGACTTGCTTTTGCCTTAAATTTTGAGCCTTTTCTAACAAACTTGGTTACTTTAATCGTAATGACAATCAGCATTATTGGCGTATTGAAAAGCGTACTCAACAAAAAGAAAATCCAATGCGCTTGTCTTGGGACCGTATTTAATCTCCCAATGAGTACCGTAACGATTATCGAGGACGGACTTATGATCTTAATGAGTTTGGCGATGCTTTTTCTGATGTAATCTATCTTCCGCCAAATTCAGAACTCTTCCATAATGTGGGAGAGTTTTTTGTTTTACGGCAATTTCACAAATATATTTTTCATACTTTTGAACCTTATAAAATTTAAAAAGATGGCAACAGTAACATTAGGAGGAAATCCAGTAAAAACAAGCGGTGAATTACCAAAAATAGGCTCAAAAGCACCTGATTTCAAATTAGTAAATAAAGATCTTGGCGTAGTTTCACTTTCTGATTTTACAGGAAAGAAATTAGTATTGAATATTTTCCCTAGTATCGACACTGGAACTTGCGCGGCTTCTGTCAGAAATTTTAATGCTAAAGCCAGCGGTTTAGAAAATACTACTGTGCTTTGCATCTCAAGAGATTTGCCTTTTGCGCAAAAACGTTTCTGTGGTGCCGAAGGCCTTGAAAACGTAGTGAATCTATCTGATTTTAGAGACGGAAGCTTCGGAAAAGACTATGGTTTAGAAATTGCCGACAGTGCTTTAGCCGGACTTCATTCTAGAGTTGTGGTTGTGCTTGATGAAAACGGAACAGTATTACATACAGAGCAAGTTAGCGAAATTGCTAACGAACCAAACTACGAAAGCGCTTTGGCAGTATTGTAAAACCTTAAATTACTATATGAAGACAGACCATTCTTTTGTATCAGGAAGGCTAAAAAGTTTTAAGTATGCAATCCACGGTGCCTATAAATTAGTCACGACCGAACACAGCGTCATGGTCCAGTTTTTTCTGGGTATCATAATGACAGCGGCTGGATTCTATTTTGAAATTTCAAAAACAGATTGGCTTTTCCAGACTTTGGCAATCGGATTGGTCTTGAGCATCGAGGGGCTAAATACGGCAGTAGAAAAAATTGCAGATTTTATCCACCCTAGCTTTCATGACAAGATTGGCTTCATTAAAGATGTTGCCGCCGGAGCAGTCTTCTTTGCAGCCGTTGCCGCTATTGCGGTTGGCCTCATCATATATATACCAATATTTCAGAATTTGTAAAAAAATTATTTATTTTTACGTATAATCATCACCTTTTTGAATGGCTAAAACGACAAAAAAAGAAACAGCTGGCAAAGCAGATGCTCAACCCAAAGAGAAAAAACCTTGGAAATTGACCAGACAACATAAAGTAATCATTGGAGCTTTATTAGTCTTGTTTTCTGTGGCCTTATTGCTGGCTTTCATTTCATTTTTCTTATACGGACAGTATGACCAAAGTGCAGTAGATGCTTTGGCCGATAGGTCTATAGAAGTCCAAAACTGGCTGGGAAAATTTGGCGCATATCTTGCCAACTTATTCCTATACCAAGGATTTGGAGTCGCTTCCTTCTTATTGGTGCGATTGTTTTTCATAACCGGAATGTATCTTATCTTAGACATGCCGGTAAGAAAATTAAAGAATACGTGGTTCTGGGACTTGTTTGCCATCATCATCATCTCGATATTATTCGGATTCTTTGCCGATTTCTTGCCTGAATTAGGTGGCGTTATCGGATTTGAAATGAACCTTTTCATCCAAGATTATCTTGGAAAGGCAGGAACCTTGCTCGTTTTGATTTTCGGACTGCTCGTTTATCTTATCTTCAAGATCAAAATCTCTCCAGACGGAATCAAAAATTATTTTGAAGCCAAAAAGAGAAAGGCCGAAGAAAGAGCTGCGGCAGAATCAATCGTTGCGCCAGTCGCCGTACAAGAACTGACGGATGAAATTCTAGAAGAAGATATTGTTGAAGTAGAAGAAGATGAAGACGAAGAAATTGAAGAACCTACGCTAAAACCGATTTCTCAATTCGAAATCAACAAAGAAGCGCTAAAGCCTACGATTAATAATCCTTCGCACATTACGATAGAGCCGATTATCAAGGCTCCTGTTGCTCCTATCCAGCATCACACTCCAGAGATTATCGAAACCAATGACGATGCTTTCGTGATTGAAAAATTTGCAGATGAAGATACGGTCATAGAAAATCTGGCTTCAAAATTAGTAGCCGATTTTGGCGAATTTGATCCGACCTTAGATTTGTCCAATTACAAATTCCCGACGCTAGACTTGCTAAAAGAATATGCTACGGGAGGAATTACCATCAACCAAGAAGAATTAGAAGAAAACAAAAACCGAATCGTAGAAACGCTTCGAAACTATAAAATTGAAATTGCCCAGATCAAGGCCACTGTCGGGCCATCCGTAACGTTGTATGAAATCGTTCCAGAAGCTGGAATCCGAATCTCTAAAATCAAAAGCTTAGAAGACGATATTGCTTTGTCTCTTTCTGCCTTGGGAATCCGTATCATCGCTCCTATTCCTGGAAAAGGAACTATCGGTATCGAAGTTCCGAACAAGAACCCTACGATGGTTTCCATGAAAAGCGTTATCGGAGCCGCTAAATTCCAAGAAGCCGAAATGGAATTGCCGATTGCTCTAGGGAAAACAATTTCTAACGAAACCTTTGTTGTCGATTTGGCCAAGATGCCTCACCTTTTGATGGCAGGTGCTACCGGACAAGGAAAATCGGTCGGACTAAATGCTGTATTGACTTCGTTGCTGTATAAAAAACATCCAGCCGAAGTAAAATTCGTCTTGGTCGATCCTAAAAAAGTAGAGCTTACGCTGTTCAATAAAATCGAACGCCATTATTTAGCAAAGCTTCCTGATACCGAAGAAGCTATCATTACAGACAATGCCAAAGTAATCAACACGCTGAATTCGCTATGCGTTGAAATGGACAACCGCTATTCTTTATTGAAAGACGCGATGGTTCGTAATATCAAAGAATACAACGAAAAGTTTAAGTCTCGTAAATTAAATCCTGAATTAGGACACCGCTTTTTGCCTTACATTATCTTGGTCGTAGATGAGTTTGCCGATTTGATCATGACTGCCGGAAAAGAAGTCGAGACGCCTATCGCAAGGCTAGCCCAGCTGGCACGAGCTATCGGTATTCATTTGATTATTGCTACGCAGAGACCTTCGGTAAACGTAATTACCGGTATCATCAAGGCAAACTTCCCGGCAAGGATTGCATTCCGCGTTACTTCAAAAATTGACTCTAGGACCATCTTAGATACCCAAGGAGCCGATCAATTGATCGGACGAGGAGATTTATTGTATACCAACGGAAACGACGTTGTTCGTGTCCAATGTGCTTTTGTAGATACGCCAGAAGTAGAAAGGATTACCGAATTCATAGGATCACAGAAAGCGTATCCGAACGCATACCTTCTTCCAGAGTACATAGGAGAAGAAAATGGCATCAAACTTGATGTAGATATCTCGGAAAGAGATTCTATGTTCAGGGAAGCTGCTGAAATCATTGTTACAGCACAGCAAGGTTCTGCTTCATTATTACAGCGCAAGCTGAAATTGGGCTATAACCGAGCTGGAAGATTAATCGATCAATTGGAAGCTGCTGGAATCGTTGGCCCTTTTGAGGGAAGCAAGGCCAGAAGTGTCAATATCCCCGACTTAGCTTCTCTTGACCAGTTTTTTAACAATGAGAAAAATGATTTTTAAAATGAAAAGGTTATTACAAATTATTACATTAATTCTTATCGGCTTCAATCTTCAAGCGCAAAACAGCCAAAAAGCGAGAAATCTGCTGGATGAAGTTTCTGCCAAGGTAAAAAGCTATGATAATATCTCGATTGATTTTAAATATTCCCTTACGAATCCGAAGGAAAACCTTAATCAAGAGAGCAAAGGAAATGTAATCATGCAGGGTAACAAATATGTGCTCAACTTCATGGGAGTGACCAAAATCTATGACGGAAAAAAAATATACAATATCGTTCCAGAAGACGAAGAAATAAGCATCTCAAAATTTGACGAAAACGAAGAAGATGCTGTGACGCCGTCAAAAATGCTTACCTTTTTTAATCACGGATTCAAATATTCTTGGGATATCCTTCAAAACGTACGCGGCAGAAAAATCCAATACGTAAAATTAGTGCCTACAAGCTCTAAAGACGACAGAAAAGAGATTTTTCTGGGCATCGACGTACAGACCAAACACATCTACAATCTTATGGAAATAGGAAAGAATGGTTCAAAAACAACAATCACTGTTAATTCTTTTAAAACCAATCAGCCATTATCAAAAAATCAATTTACCTTTGCGGAAAGTAAATACCCTAATTACTATATCAACAAACTAGATTGATACATCGGTGAAAATTCTTGACAGATACATTCTAACGACATTCCTCAAAACATTAGCTACGGTTTTTGTAATCCTTTATTTCATCTTCATCCTGCAAGCTGTCTGGCTCTTTATCGCAGAATTAGCAGGGAAAGACCTAGATGTACTGCTGATCGCAAAATTCCTTCTTTTTTATTCGCCAAAGATGATTCCGCTGGTATTGCCTCTTTCGATATTGCTGGCCTCCATCATGACATTTGGTAATCTTGCCGAAAATTATGAATTTGCCGCCATGAAATCTTCTGGAATTTCATTGCAAAGAGCTATGAAAAGCTTGATGGTCTTTATCTTTCTATTAAGCATCATCGCTTTCTTTTTTGCCAATAACGTTATTCCTGCTGCTGAATATAAGTTCTTGAACCTCCGAAGAGACATCGTACAGACCAAACCCGCAATGGCTATTGCAGAAGGACAGTTTAGCGATGTAGGAGAATATAACATCAAAGTCAATAAGAAATCAGGCGATAAAGGCGAAAAGCTGGAAGGCGTTACGATACACAAAAAAGCAGCGAACGGTATTGGAAATAACGTCGTAATAAAAGCCAAAAATGGAGTGCTTGTCAATCAAGAAGAATCCAGCATGCTCCAGCTGATCTTATTCAACGGAAACTATTACGAAAACATCATTCCCAAAAAATACGAAGAACGCAGAAGAGTACCTTTTGTAAAAGCTTCGTTCAAAAAAGACATCATCAATATCGATTTGTCAAAACTGAATACGGTGGAGGACGAATCCAACATTACAAACACAAATGCCATGCTCAATGTGAGCGAACTAACCTATACCCTAGATTCATTGCATAAAAACTATGATAAGGACTTAGTTTCTTTTGCCGAAAACATTTATCAAAGAACCGGAATCACGAGTTTTACCAAGCCGACAGTCACTATCGAAAAGCCTAAAAAAGCTTCCGATACAGCCGATCTTCTCAGCCTTTTGTCTGCTACAGACAAATCACGAGTGTTAGAAATTGCCAATAGCAATTTAGAAAGCTCCCGATTTTCAATTGACGGTACCAAGCAAGAAATAGACCTAAAGCAGAAAAATATCAATAACCACTGGTTGGCTCTTTTTGAAAAATTCGTAATTGCCTTTGCCTGCCTGCTGATGTTCTTTATCGGCGCTCCTTTGGGTGCAATTATCCGAAAAGGAGGATTAGGCCTACCCATCGTATTTGCCGTCTTGATATTTATTACTTTCCATTTTATCAATACTTTTGGAAGGAAACTGGCCCAAGAAAACGGAATCCCTCCCTTCTTAGGCTCTTGGATGTCTTCCTTTATTTTGTCTCCTTTGGCTATTTTATTGACCTACAGAGCTACAAACGACATTGGATTAATCAACATGGATGTAATCCTTACCCCTATCCAAAAAGGATTCCAAAAACTATTTAAACTAAAAAACAACAACACACCTAAATAATGTCCGAAAATAAAATTACGCAGTTAAATACTATAGAAGAAGCAATTGAAGATATCCGTCAAGGAAAAATCATTATTGTTGTCGATGACGAAGATCGCGAAAACGAAGGCGATTTTATTGCCGCCGCCGAAAAAGTAACGCCAGAAATGATCAACTTTATGGCTACTCACGGTCGCGGACTTATCTGTGCTCCTCTGACCGAAGCACGCTGCAAAGAACTAGACTTGAATTTGATGGTTACAAACAATACCGTATTGCATGAAACCCAATTTACAGTTTCTGTCGATTTGATCGGCCATGGCTGTACGACAGGAATTTCTGTACACGATCGCGCAAAGACCATCCAGTTTTTAGTCGATGACAACACCAAGCCAGAAGATTTAGGACGTCCTGGTCACATTTTTCCGCTAAGAGCAAAACAAGGTGGCGTTTTAAGAAGAACAGGCCACACAGAGGCTGCAATCGACTTAGCGCGTCTAGCTGGATTAAAACCAGCCGGAATTCTTGTAGAAATCTTAAATGAAGACGGTTCTATGGCGCGTCTGCCGCAACTGTTGGAAGTAGCCAAGAAGTTTGACCTGAAAATTGTTTCTATTGAAGACTTGGTTGCCTACAGAATGCAACACGACAGCCTAATCCAAAAGAAAGAAGATTACGAAGTAGAAACTCGTTTCGGTACATTCAGGCTAAGAGCCTACCTGCAAACAACAAACAAGCAGGTGCATATTGCATTGACAAAGGGAAGCTGGAATATCGGCGAATCGATATTGACAAGGATCAATTCTACTCAAGTCAATAATGATATCTTAGGGACCCTTACCAACGATCCAGATCAGAAATTAGAGAACATGTTCAAGAAAATCAATGAAGAAGGCAAAGGCGCTATCTTGTTTATCAACCAAGAAATCCAGCCTATCGAATTGTTGAATCGTATCACAGAACTCAAAGGATTGCAGGAAAAAGGAATCTTTAAAGCGCCACAAGTAAAAATGGACAATAAAGATTTTGGTATTGGAGCGCAAATCCTGCATGATATTGACATCACAAACATCCGATTACTATCCAATTCAGAACAGACCAAACGTGTCGGAATGATAGGATATGGCCTAGAAATTATGGAATATGTCGAATTCTAGAAAAAACACAGAAAATTATTTTTCTTCTAACGTCTAGAAAATGAAATAATTAAAAATGTTGCCCAAAAAATGTTTTATTTTTAATGATAAAATGTTTTGAAACTCGAAAAAGGTTTCTATATTTGCACTCGCAATCAGGAAATGAGAGCAACATACTGGAGAAATGGCAGAGCGGTCGAATGCGGCAGTCTTGAAAACTGTTGACTGTAACAGGTCCGGGGGTTCGAATCCCTCTTTCTCCGCTGAACTAGTAAAACGCTGTAAAACTTATGTTTTACAGCGTTTTTTGTTTTGTAGCAGTATCAAAGAAGTTCATAAAATGGTAGCACCTTTCTTTTATGAAATTACATTCAGTATCCCATACCTAATCACAATCTTAACACAAATTCCATTGTATACTGTGCGCATGACTTATCTTTAAAAAAAGTAAAGATATGTCAGCTAAAAACAAGAAGTTATTTGGGGTTTGGATGGATTCCCACAATGCAACCATCGTAGGGAATTTAGAGGAAGAAGAAAAAGTGTTTGCAGTTATTGGGCAGGTCAAAAACGCAGGCCCGGATAATAACTCCAACGAAAATGCAGCAAACAATCAGGAGATTTCCCTAACACAGAAATTCTTCAAGGAAATTGCCAGTCAAATGCCAAACATTGATGAAATCCATATAACAGGAACTGGGCAGATCCAGGAACAATTTATGAAATATCTGGCAGAAACACCACAATATAAAAATGTGGTAGTATCAGAAAGTACCTCCAATAAAATGAGTGAAGAAAATCTGCTGTTGTTTATCAAAAAACATTTTAATTAAGTTTAAAACGACTTTGTGTTACCGCAATTGCATGCTTTAAAAAAGTGGACCGGATATTCCAAAAGGTAGAATACATATTTCCTGAACTTCGCCATGAGTATGAAATATTTAGAGGAAGCCGTATTTCGTATCACTCAAAATTTTAACCTGGCTTTTAAATCCTATACCGGCATTACGCAGTCCAGTTCACAAAATATCTGTCAAAAAGCATAAAACCTGCGAACTTCAAAATTTGCAGGTTTTTCTGTTTTATGACCTACCTCTCTTCTGCCTCCAAAATTTTCAAAAACCCGCAAAGTTTACGAGGCAATTCTGCGACCTTTTTTTGAACTGCTATCTTTTTATCATTAGGAATTAAGGCTGTTTTTTTATATCAATAAACTCAGAAACAAAAGACTTACTTGGAAAAAAGAAAGCAAACCGCCCAATTGAGAATATTATTAAAACTATTAAGCCTGTTTTAATTTCTGTTTCCTAAAAAAATATTCTTTTTTATTCTCTATATTTGGACATTTAATATCATATTTTGTCCCATGCATAGGATTATTAAGACAACTGTTGTGCTTTTAATTGGTTTCTTTTATTCAAATTCCTATTGCCAGGATGATATTGATTCACTTAAAAATATAGGGGGCACTAAAGTCAGTTTTGAAACCCCTTACATTTACGAAAATTAAACCCCGATTGCCATTACAATGTTTAAAATCCCCAAACTGCTAGTTTTAGCTTTTTCAATCCTGTTTTTTTCGAGCAGCTATTCGCAAGACAAGACTATTGATTCGCTGAAAATTGTCCTTAGGAACACCAAGGTCCATGACACTACAAAATTACAGGCGATATCTGACGTCATGGATAACTACTATTCACTAGACGACAAAAATTATTACTACCTTAATACTATATTGGGCAACTTAGCCCTGAAAAATTATAAAAAAGGCAATACCTTCAAAGAGCAAATAATATATGCCGAATGGCTTGCCGCGCATTATTCTATTGTAGCAAATCGATATTCCCAAAAAGCGATGCCCGAAAAAGCATTGGCTTACCACGACAAAGCTATTGCGATTTTAAGATCCATAAAATCCTATGATGAAATGTACGTAGTTTCTTTAAACAAAGCGGCATTTTATGCTAAGATGGAAAAAAACAAAGAGGCAATTCCGCTGATTTATGCGGCTCTTAAGTTTTATGAAAAGGATCCTGTGAAGTATGCCGAGCAAATGTCCTATGCCCTGACGATGATGGCCAATGTGTATTCCAGCCAAAACCAGTACGAAAAAGCCATATCTTATGACCTGAAAGCTATTGGTTACTATGATGCTTTTTATGCCAAAAATTCAATCACTCACACTCTTTACCTTAAAGCCTTGTGTTATGGCCATATTGCGTTCTGCTACACCCGGATGAAGGAATACAATCAGAGTATTATTTACAATAGTAAAGCGCTGGCTATTACGAAAAAAATAGGAGCCGATTCGCAGACAGCACAAGCGTTGGCAAGAATGGGAGAGGCACACACAAAGCTTGGCCATTTTGAGGAAGCAGAAAAATTATACCAGGAAGTTCTTGGAATGAAAAGCTTAACTGTAGAAAACGACAACCTATCCATTGCCATGTCTACGCTGGGTCTTGGGTTGCTCAATTTTGAAAAAGGAGATTTAGACAAAGCCAACTTATATTCCGCCAAAGGTTTTGCCTTGAGCAAAGAAACGGGTAACATCGCTCTTCAGAAACAAGGCGCTGATTTGCTATATACGATAAACATCAAGACCAAAAATTTTGAGAAGGCCCTCGAAATGTATAAGTATTATGAAAAGATTGTCGACTCAACCCAGATTCTCGAAGCAAAAGGCGCTTTTGAAAAACAGCAGCTCCAATACGACTTCGAGAAAAAAGAACTAAACTACAAGCTCGTTTCCCAAAAGAAAGCGGCCGTTAAGAATAATTGGCTTATTGCACTTTCTGGCGCAATTCTAGTGCTGCTGCTAGGAGTTTATTTCTATTACCGAAATAACAAACAAAAACACGCCATAGCCGGACTGGAGAAAAACCAGATCAAGCAGAAGCTTCTGATTACGCAGATGAATCCGCATTTTATCTTCAATTCCATTGATAACATCCAAGGGCTCATCCACGATAAGAAAGATAGCGACGCAGTAAATTACCTGTCCAAATTCTCAAAACTGACTCGACAAATTTTAGAGAATTCCAATGAAAACTACATTTCTTTATCCGAAGAAGTCGAGATGATCGAGAACTACCTTTCCATACAGCAGCTGCTGTATTCCAACAAATTCGACTATAAGATTGAAGTAGAAGATGCCATCGATACCGAAGCCATATTGCTGCCGCCAATGCTGACTCAGCCATTTATTGAGAATGCCATCAAGCATGGTTTGGGCAACAAGGATAAGAACGGAATGATCGAGATTCACTTTTACCTGAAGGAAAGCAAACTCTTCTTCGAGGTTTCGGATAATGGAAAAGGCTTTGATGCCGAGAAGAAAGTGACCAACCACAAATCGCTTGCAATGACCATAACGAAGGAACGTCTTGTAAACTATACCAAAAATGCCGACTTTATCGTGCAGGCAGATAATATAAAAGATACCGATGAAAATATTGTAGGTGCCAAAATTAGTTTTGAAATCCCGTATATTTACGAAAATTAAAAAAACATGTTAAGAGCCGTTGTCGTAGACGATATCGAAAATATCAGAAAAAAGAATATTGCCATTATCAAAGCCAGTTGCCCTAATGTTTCAGTAATCGGGCAGGCAGATTCTGTAGAATCCGGAATTGAAGCCATTAAGCAGCTTTCGCCGGATATTGTTTTTCTCGATGTTGAAATGCCAGATGGTACCGGTTTCGACCTGCTTCAAAAACTTAAACCGATTAACTTTAAGGTGATTTTCATTACGGGTTATGAGGATTTTGCGATTCGGGCCTTCCGCTTTTCAGCTATTGATTACCTGTTAAAGCCGTTGGATGCGTCAGACTTGGTTGATGCTGTTAAGAAAGCTGAGGAAGCCCTGAGTAAGGAAGTTTTTGACATGAAGCTAAGCAATCTGTTCTCTAATCTCGAAAGGCCGAAAAACCTGCAGAAGCTAATCCTAAAAACGGCCGATAAAATTTACTCGGTCAATATCCAGGATATTGTCAACTGCGAATCCGATAAAAATTATACCACTTTTAATTTCATTAATGCGCCAAAGCTTATTGTTTCTACCAATCTTAAGGAATATGAAACGATGCTGTCGCCTTATAATTTTTTCAGGTCACACCAGTCGCACCTGATCAATATGGCGTATTTCGACCATTTCATCAAAACCGATGGAGGAAATACGATTATGATGAAAAACAAAACGGCCATACCGCTTTCAGTCCGTAAAAAGGAAGAATTCTTGGTCTTGCTCGAAAACCTTTAGGTCGAAAATTTCCCTAAAACGAATTTCCTTTACTATCCTACGAATTTCCTCCAAAAGGAAACGTATACACATTGCCTAAAATTTCCATTCCATTTTGATTTATGTTTGACCTGTAATTAAAAAAGTACTAACTTTTAAAGACATTAAAAACATGAAACAGATTAAAACCAGTGCGATGATTGTTGCACTATTATTTTCCTTTACGGCAGCCAATGCGCAACTTTTGAATAAAGTTACAAAAGCAGCCAATACTGCCAGCAACGTGGTAGAAGGTGCCAAAGGTGTCGACAAAGTAGCAAAAAAAGTAAAAGGTAAAGCAGCAGCCGGCGGATTCGCAACCGGATTAAAGTTAGACTGGAGTATGTATAAGCAGACACCGGCCATAACTTTTAACTCACTTCTTTATGGAACCAGAGACGGAAGATGTGCTGACTATACCGGCACCTTTATTCCGAATAAAACAGCAAGCGGAAAAGCAGTAGACTATACCGCAGACCAGTCAGAGTATTTAAGAATCAAGGTTTATAAAGACGGCGAATACATGAACTATTTTGAATATGACGGACATCAAGTTTTTGATGACGGTAAGAAGACAAAGTTTAATGTGCCAAGCAGTCGTTACAAGCGTGATGGCGAATGGGTTGGATGGTCAGAATCATTTATAACAGACTGGGGCCCGGGTAATTACAGATTGGATTTTTATGCCGGCGACAAAATGTTCTATGCTTTCGACTTTGAACTGCACAAGCTGATAAACGATGACCCGTATGGTGCTATAAAAGATATGTTTGTTACACGTGGGCCATGGAATAATTTTGCCTATTTGAATTATGCAGATACAGGAAATTTGGTTTTTGGGTACTATATCACACATGAAGAGTTTAAGCCGTTTCCTGCAAACAGCAAAAAAACGACCAAGAGTGTAAAGTGGTCGGTAAATATGTTTAAAGACAACAAATTGTATGCACAGCATTATGGAAACGGGCCTAACCAAGCTCAGGTAGAACAGGCCAAATGGAACGAAGTTTCTTGTGCTTTCAAACTGGTTAATAAACCAGGGGAAATCAAATTTGCTGACCTTACCGATGGCGCTTATAGAATTGAACTTTCAGTTGAAGGTGAAAGCAATGCGAGGATCTACAAATTTACAGTTAAGGATAAAAAAGTAGTGCAAATACCTGAACAAGACAGAACTAAGAATACAGACCCTACCCGATTGATCGAAGGATGGAATGACTATTTCTGGTTGAAGCTTGAAAAATAGAGACAATAGTAGCTTTCAAAGACCAAAAAGTGAAAGCTAATGCCTCAAATTTTTAAATAAAATAACTTCCAAAGCAACAATTATTAATAAAAAAATTGTTGCTTTCGGCTCGTTAAAAAAAATAAAATACCAACTCTATTATTTTAAGACAAAATGAAAAAACAATTACTTCTTATCGCAATCGCGGGCTTGTTTACCTCGATGGCCAATGCAGCTGATTTGTATGTTAGGGCATCTGGAGCAAATGGTGCTTACACTACTGTATCTGCAGCTATAACAGCAGCTGCCAACGGTGACCGCATCATTATCCAGCCAAAAACCGATGGCTCTGCCTACGTTGAAAACTTGACCATCAACAAATCGCTAACTTTCGTTTCCGAAACCAATTACAACAAGTATTTCATCAGAGGAACGATAAATATCAATCCGGCTGCAGGACGCGTGGTGACGATAAGCAACTTAAATTCCGGTAGCTTTACCATTTACAACGTAATCGCAACAGGTCCAACAACTGGCGGAAGAACTACCATCAATCTGTTCAATTGCAATTTGAACAATGTGGATACAACCCAAGCGAACACAACCACAAACATGTCTGGATGTACCGTTGGCGGCTATGTGTTCTTTTCGCACGGAAGGATAACCGGAAACAGAGTGCAGAGAATGACGGCCTACAACACTTCTTCTGATACTTCCCTGGCAGCTGACGATGTTGAAATTATAGGAAATTCAGCCTCTTCCGTAATTGCGAATCAACAGACCAGCTATAATTTTAAGTTCTACAATAATTTTACGTCAGGATTTGGAGTATACGCAACCAAAGCAGGCGGATCCAACGAAATCGTAAACAATACAGTGTATGAGCCAAATGGCGGAGACGTAGCGCCAATTTATATCACCGGAAATGGCAATCCGGGCAGTGGCGGAAACGTTGCCATCATGAACAATGCGATTTCTTTTGTTGTGGCCCAAACTAATACCTGTATCTATTCGGATAATATAGCAACAGTAACAGCGAGCTATAACGTATCTACAAATGCCTTTGTAGTAGAGGGAACAATCACACAAAGCAACAATACAGGATCTGTCAACATGAATTTCGACAATACAGCTTATACGGTTACAGGAGGCAATGTAAATGCAGGAAACCCTGCGGTACAATATACCGATTTAGATTTAACCAGAAATGATGCCGGGCATTACGGCGGTTCCAACAGCTGGGCGAATTACTTTCCAGCGGACAATGGCGGAAGGCCTCAGGTAAACTATTTTATCACCCCTAGAACCATTTTAAGCACCAGCACATTAAATGTAAGTGGATCAGCTTATTCTAAATAATTCGTAATTTAAAGTAAGATGAGAAAATTTATATATACTATAACTGCAGTACTGGCTGTTAGCTTTTGTACTGCACAAAGCTCGATAACGCAGGCTGAATATTTTTGGGATACCGATCCGGGAGTTGGACTTGGAACTGCTGTCCAGGCTGCCGATGGTAATTTCAACAGTGCTTTTGAACGATTAACCAAAACAGGAATTACTGCACCAAGCGTAGGATTGCATAAATTCTGTATTCGAGTAAAAGACAATACCGGGCAATGGGGACCTGTTTTTACCAACATTATTAATGTGGAACAGCCTGGCACTACATCTGTAATGTCAATATTGCAAGCCGAATATTTCTGGGATACCGATCCGGGAGCTGGAAACGGAACAGCAATTTTGGCCACTGATGGCAGCTTTAACAGTGCCTACGAACAACTAAGCAGAACCGGAATCGCATTGCCTTCCGTAGGCTTGCACGTATTCAATATCCGTGTAAAAGACAACACGGGTCAATGGGGGCCAGTTTTTAGGAACGTTGTTTCAGTACAGAATTCTTTGTCTACAGACGATCTTTCGCTTGCTAATTTAGTGGTTTATCCAAACCCGGTAAAGGATGTACTGAATGTTTCGTTTGATAAAGAAATCAGAACCATCGCTGTTTTCAATACCTTAGGGCAGCAGGTTATGGAAAGACAAGTAAACGCTACTGAAACAGTTATTAATGTTTCGAGTTTAACATCAGGTACTTACTTTGTAAAGGTAGCTGCCGATAACGCCTTTAAAACACTAAAAGTTATAAAAGAGTAATACGTTTTTTATTTTGATTACGCCTCAGTTTAGGTATTTTACAAAATAGTAATGTAACTAACTGAGAAAGAATATAAACTTATAATTATTGATAGATGAAGAGACAACCTGTTGGTTGTCTCTTTTTTTTTGACGGTAACGGCCAGATTATTTATTGAATTATTACAGAGGTGCCCTTTAATTTTTTTTTAAACTAACATTTAGGGTATAAGAATATGCTAACTTTGTTTAACCAAACCTACTAATTCATTAAATCGCTATGAATCCAAATCTACCTTTCCGTTTCCCAAAACGCCTACACCCATTATTTTTAGTGCTTACTGTATTTTTAATCAGTACATGGCAGGCCAGCAGCCAATACATTACAGAAAATCTTACGCCTGCAGCAGTAATTAAGGAAGGACTGTCTTTAGAGCAGTCTTCAGACGGGCGAATATTTATAGCAGAACGAGGCGGTATCGTAAAAGTGTACCAAAATAATACCGTTTCTACTGTCTTTACAGTAACAACCGTTACAGACAATGAGCAAGGATTGCTAGGACTTACATTACATCCTGATTTTGCCACAAACGGCTATATCTACGTGTTTTATTCTGTCAACGATGGAGCGGTCATCAGGCATCGGATTGAAAGAGTCCAGATCAACAATGCCAATCAGGAAATAGGCAGGCAACAAATCTTGCTATTAGAACCCATCGGCGGCGGATTCCACAATGGCGGCGATTTGAAGTTCTTTAACGGCTATCTTTATGTGACAGTCGGTGATAGCCAGCAAAACACTAATTCCCAAGATTTAGATACGTATAAAGGAAAAATACTTCGAATTACCGAAAACGGACTGCCAGCTCCTGGAAATCCGTTTTATGGAACCGGTTCTATACAGCGACAAAGCATTTGGGTATATGGTTTCCGTAATCCGTGGAGGCTGATTCCCAATCCCACAGCTAATAAATTGTTTGTCTTGGATGTTGGAACTTCATGGGAAGAAGTAAATGAAATCAGCAATCCAACCATCCGCAACTATGGATGGGGACACCCGCAAGGCGGCGACGGAGTACAGACCGAAACGAATTTATTTACCAATCCGATATTTACGTATGCGACAGGAAGCATAGGGAACGCACTGACAAACGGAGTGCTTTATAATCCTGCAACGCCTCGATATCCAAATCTTCAAGGAAAGTTTATATTTAAGGACTATGTAAGGAATGAAATCCGAGCTTTTGATCCGACAATCGCAAATCCGGTTTCCAACGTATTCTATACTGCGCCACAGCAATATGCACTGGGCATGATGCTCGGAAATGATGGGTATATCTACTATTGCAGTTACAGCAACACAGGCGATTTGATCAAGCTGAATTACATTGAAACTGCTGCTCCAACCATAGTCGACCATCCTGTTTCGCAAACAATAATGGAAACCTATCCTGTAACCTTTAGCGTTACCGCTAGCGGAGTCGGACAAACCTACCAATGGCAGTTTAATGGCGTAAATATAACCGGAGCAACTGCAGCCAGCTATACCATTCCGGCAGTGACTATGGCAAATGCCGGCAGCTATTCGGTTATAGTTTCCAATTCCGCAGGAACAGTAACAAGCAATTCTGCAATACTAACGGTAGTACCGTTTAGCAATAGACCACAAGTACAGATTATCGCCCCCTTGCCTACTTTGACATGGAATGCCGATGATGTGGTTCATTTTGAAGCCACCGCAACCGATGTGGAAGACGGAGTATTGCCTGCCAGCGCTTTTTCTTGGAGCATCGACCTGTTTCATGAAGACGTTCCTGGTTCAGGACATTCGCATCCAGGTGCCAGCCCTCAAGGTGTCCGATCAGGAAATTTTACAGCATCAAACCAGGGCGAAAAGACACCGAACGTTTGGTACCGATTTACGGTAACGGTAACAGACAGCAACGGACTGACTGCTACGGCATCTGTAGATATTGATCCCAATCTGGTGGATATCACGACAACCAGCTCCCCTGCTTTGCTAAACTTAGAATTCAATCAAAAGCCAATAGTAGCGCCTGCTACAAGACAAGTCGTTGCCAATGCCAATTTGCAGACACTGAATGCCCCAACGCCACAATATGCAGGTACTACCCGTTATGACTTTGACCATTGGAGCCAAGGCGGAGCCGCTAATCAGACATTTCAGGCACCTGCCACTGGCACTGCTACATTTACGGCATTCTATACTGCAACTCCCCTACAGACTGCTCCCTATCAAGGTATTGTAGCCCAGATTCCGGGTGTTATAGAAGCAGAAAACTACGATATTGGCCCTGCTGCTTATTTTGACACCAACGGTGGCGGTGATAACGTCTACAGGCCAGGCGACGGAGTGGGAACAGAAGCCTGCAGTGAAGGAGGTTATAATATAGCGTATGTTGCTACAAATGAATGGCTCAAATATACGGCGCAAGTAACTACTACAGGCAATTACAATATCAGCTTCAGAACCTCAACTCCCTATAATGCCAAAACGCTGCATCTTGAAGTCGATGGTATCAATGTGACTGGATCTGTGACGATACCAAACTCAGGAGGCTTCCAAGCATGGCAAACCGCTACAGTAACTAATATTCCTTTAACTCAGGGCGTACATGTCATCACCTTGCATTTTGAAAGAGCCGATATTAATATCAATAAGATGGAGTTTGTACTTGCTGGAGCAACTGCAGCCCCAATCGCCGATTTTGAAGTAAACCCACAGATGGGATGCATCAACGCAGCAGTTACTTTCACATCGGTCTCTATAGGAACCGTAGATACTTATGCATGGGACTTTGGTGCTGGAGCGCAGCCGGCAACAGCAACTGGAGTCGGTCCCCATTCTGTACTGTATTCGACAGAAGGCACTAGAGATGTTTTATTAACCGTTAGCAATACAATTGGCAGTAATACAAAAGAGATTTCCTATATGGTACATCACTGTGATCTTGGTGTTGAAATTCCTGAAGAAAATTCAAATAAAATAAAAGTCTATCCAAATCCGTCAACAGGAATATTCCAATTATCAAAAGAACTAGAATGGACCGTATTTTCAGCCCTCGGCGCTAAAATAAAACAAGGATCCGGAAATCTGATTGATATTTCAGAGCATGCCTCAGGAGTATACTTCCTAAAAACAAATGAAGCCAATAAGGCGATACATATTATCAAATTATAATAGATACTATTAAAGTAGAGTAAAGAAAATGCCAGTTAAAATCTATTGGAAAGTAGTTCTTTTTCCACAGACCGAAAGGTAATGTAAAGTAAAACGCCGTAAAACAAATGTCTTACGGCGTTTTTTGCATTATGCTCTATCAAAGAAATTCATTACGAAGTTTTTACTGTTTTACGATTTTCAGGGTCTGTGTATTAGCAGCAGAGGCAACCTTTACCAAATAGGTTCCTGGTGACAAAGCAGACAAATCAAGCGCAGCTTCATTGTCCTGAATGGACTTGCTGAATACTTCCTGTCCTAACAGATTATAAACGGAAACCATAGTAATTCCCTGCTCGTAAGAAAGGTGAAGTAATTCTCTGACCGGATTGGGATAAGCGTTGACTTTCGTGGCTGCATATTCATTTACGGCTAAGGAAGTACAGATAATAGGTGTCAGTGTATTTTTGTTGGTATTGGTTCCGTCTCCCAATTGCCCCAAAGTATTTACCCCCGTTGCATATAGAAAGCCATCGCTATTCATTATCTGCGAGAAATTTCGTCCTGCAGAAATCAAGGTCTTGTCTGCATTGGTACTTATCAGGGTAGGAATAGTGATGTTGGTGGTGCTGGCTGTTCCATGGCCCAGCTCACCAGTTTCGTTGTTGCCCCAGCTCCAAAGACCGCCGTTTGTTTTCAGGGCAAGAGAATGGTCGGATCCGGCCACGGCCTTTGCCCAATCATTATCTGTTCCTATTTGAGTAGGTGTCACGGCTGAGGATGAGTTTCCTAGGCCTAATTCTCCATCACTTCCAAATCCCCATGCCCAAAGCGTTCCGTCTGTCTTGATACCTAGGCTATGGGTATGTCCTCCGTCTATGCTTTTCCAGTTGGTGGCTGTGCCAATCTGTGTAGGTATTTTTTTGTTAGTATTGGTGCCGTCACCTAATTGGTGTGTACCATTCCATCCCCATGCCCAAAGCGTTCCAGTGGTCTTAATAGCAATTGAGTGAGCGCTTCCGGCTTCGATAGCCAGCCAATCGGTATCGACGCCTATCTGGACGGGTTGATTTTTATTGACAAGCGTGTTGTCGCCCAGTTGGCCTTGGGCGTTGTCACCCCATGTCCAGAGAGTACCATTGGTTTTTAGGCCTATGCTAGATCCTCCTAGTAATCCTGAAGCGGCACTGATATTTGCCAATCTGTTGCGGTTCCTATCTGAACAGGAGATTGTTTGGAGATATTTGTTCCATCTCCCAGTTGGCCAAATAGATTGGTTCCCCATGCCCAAAGTGTTCCATTGGTTTTTATGGCTAGGGAAAAATTATTTCCTGCACTGATTTTTTGCCAGTCGTTTGCTGTACCGATCTGTACGGGCAGGTTTTTGTCTACTGTGGTACCGTCTCCCAATTCGCCGGTGCCATTGTCGCCCCAAGCCCAAAGCGTACCGTCAATTTTTAAGGCAAGTGTGTGGTCTGTGCCTGAACTTATGGTCTGCCAGCATTGTGCGTAGTTTTGTAATGATAAAAAAATAAAAAAAAGGGTAATTGTTTTCTTCATGCTTGCTGTTTTTCGGTCTGAAATTGTTTCAGAAATTGTTGGTATTTAAATGATTATTTTTCTTGCTAAAAGCGAATCTTACCCAATTTAATATTTTGTAAAAAGAGTAGTACCTAGCATTTTCAGTACAAAAATTAAGAAAATAAACAAAAAAATTTCGGCGAATGAACAAGTGTTCCTTTTTTAGATATAAGCGTTGGCTTTCGATGTACAATCGTTTTTTGGAAATAAATAATGGGTAAAGAAAGCGTCTATCAATAAAGTTTGATTCCTCTTTTCCACAGACTGAAAGGTAATGTAAAGCAAAACGCCGTAAAACAAATGTCTTACGGCGTTTTTTGCATTATGCTCTATCAAAGAAATTCATTAAACGAAGTTTTTACTGTTTTACGATTTTCAGGGTCTGTGTATTAGCAGCAGAGGTAACCTTTACCAAATAGGTTCCTGGTGACAAAGCAGACAAATCAAGCGCAGCTTCATTGTCCTGAATGGACTTGCTGAATACTTCCTGTCCTAACAGATTATAAACGGAAACCATAGTAATTCCCTGCCCATAAGAAAGTTGCAGTAGGTCTCTGACCGGATTGGGATAAGCGTTGACTTTCGTGGCTCCAAATTCATTTACGCCCAGGGCAGTACAGATAACAGGCGTAAGTGTGTTTTTGTTGGTGTTGGTCCCATCTCCCAATTCTCCATCAGCGTTGAAACCTGTTGCATACAGAAAGCCATCAGCATTCATTATTAGTGAGAACTCTCCCCCTGTTGAAATCAAAGTCTTATCCGCATTGGTATTTACCTGGGTAGGAACCGTTATGTCAGTAGTGCTGTTTGTTCCGAGGCCCAGTTCACCGCTTTCATTTTTGCCCCAGCTCCAAAGGGTGCCATTGGTTTTCAGGGCAAGGGAATGATCGTCTCCTGCTACGGCCTTTGCCCAATCATTATCTGATCCTACTTGAGTAGGAACATTGATATATAGTACCGTTCCCAAGCCCAATTGTCCTTCACTTCCAAACCCCCATGTCCAAAGCGTCCCGTCTGTTTTGATACCCAGGGTATGATTTCTTGTAGTGTCTATGCTTTTCCAATTGGTAGCCGTGCCAATCTGTGTAGGTGTTAATTTGCTAGTGCCGGTACCGTCACCTAATTGGTATGAAACATTATTTCCCCATGCCCAAAGTGTTCCGGTAACCTTAATAGCTACTGAGTAGCTGCTTCCGGCGCAGATAGCATTCCAATTGGTATCAGTCCCTACCTGGACAGGTTGGTTTCTGCTAGTAAGCGAGCTATTGCCCAGCTGACCTGATGAGTTGAAGCCCCATGCCCAGAGTGTGCCGTTGGTTTTTATGGCCAGGCTATGTCCCCCTAATGTTCCTGCTGAGGCACTGATACTTTTCCAGTCGGTTGCGGTTCCTATCCGAACTGGGTAATATCGGCGAGTATTGGTACCATCCCCCAACTGGCCTAAGGCGTTGTTTCCCCACGCCCAGAGTGTCCCATCGGTCTTTATGGCTAGGGAAAATCTTGTACCCGCACTGATTTCTTTCCAGTTGTTTGCTGTGCCGATCTGCACGGGCACGTTCTTGTCAACATCCGAACCGTCACCCAATTGGCCGACTCCATTTTCGCCCCAGGCCCAAAGCGTTCCGTCGGGTTTTATGGCAAGTGTGTGGTCTATGCCTGAACTTATGGTCTGCCAGCATTGTGCGTAGTTTTGTAATGATAAAAAAATTAAAAAAAGTGTAATTGTTTTCTTCATGCTTGCTGTTTTTCGGTCTGAAATTGTTTCAGAAATTATTGGTATTTAAATAATTATTTTTCTTGCTAAAAGCGAATCTTACCCAATTTAATCTTTTGTAAAAAGAGTAGTACGTAGCATTTTCAGTACAAAAATTAAGAAAATAAACAAAAAAATTTCAGCCAATGAACAAGCGTTTCTTTTTTAGGTCTAAGCGTTGGCTTTCGATGTACAATCGTTTTTTGGAAATAAATAACGGATAAAGCAAGCGTCTAATCAATAAAGTATCCCACTTGCTACGCAAAAACCTTTGTAGATTGAGCATCTGCAAGGGTTTCTTTTTTTATTCACAGTCCATCCCTCAGGAGTATCTTCCTAAAAACAAATGAAGCCAATAAGGCAATACATATTATTAAATTATAATAGATACTATTGAAGTAGATTAAAGGATTTTCAGTAAAATCAAAGATTCTTCTTTTTTTATGTACAACAACGGAACCGAAAGTTGAGTCTTCAAAAAACTTGAAACTCTTTCGTAGAAAAGTTTCGAAAGAAAATTCATTCCTTACAAATCCTTCAAACATTAATGTTAAATAGTTTTTCTTTTTTTAGTACATTTCAAATGTACGTTAGGTATCAACTTATATATGTCTTATTATTGTTAACTTAAATTTAAAGACCAACTGATAATATGTCTGATATTAAGAGTATTAAAAGATAATTAGAAGGATCTAAAGAAATAAAGTTGCTTAGCATCTTTTTTGTTTTTTATAGAATTTCACCTACATTAGCATTTCCAAAACAAAAGAGCCAAACCGAGCTCTACTTCCCTTTTATATTATTTTGCTTCTTTACGGAAAACCGCAATTGCTCTGTAATGCATTTACTTAATATTGGCATAAATTGATGTGGAAAATTTTGAATGCCAAAATTTATCGTTTTTACAACCATAACCCTTAAACAAAAAGAAAGACTATGAACGACCTGCTGACAAATGGTACTGAAATTAAGCAACGAATACTTTCTGAAATCAACAATGCAAGTCAATGTATTTATATTGCGATGGCTTGGTTTACCGATAGAGATATTGCTATGGCAATCATTGAGTCAAAAAACAGAAATTTGATTATAGATGTTATTCTTTCTTCAAATGTTCAAAATGAAACTGTAAAGTTAATGCTAAAAGGAGCAGGCATTAGTGTTCACTCTTTTGAAACAGGTGATGTACGAGGCATAATGCATCATAAATTTTGTCTTATTGATAATAGAATTTCAATCAACGGTTCATACAACTACTCTATCAATGCAAGTAATAACAACATTGAAAACATTCAAGTTTCAGATAACGTTTCAGTCTATTCACAGTTCTTATCGGAATTTGAACGACTGAGATATAACATTGACCACAATATTGCAGTTAATAGTATAGTAGCTAATTCATCTCCTATTCAACAGATTCAAGTACCCCAAACTATGAATATTATTGACATATTTACACGACAGTTAAACGACCTTGTCTATTCTTCTGCACAAATTAACACGGAAGAATATAAAAAGAAAGGTTATGAAGCCTCTAAAGAAAACCAAGGAAATATTGACATTTTCAGAACCGAATATAATACTATTAAAGAAAAAATTAAAACTTATGCTACCGATGAAGGCTTAAGTAGTCGAAAAAATATACTTATGTCAAACATTACAAATGCTTTTGAAAGCACAAAAACAAATTTAGAGATTGAAAAAGCAGATAAGATTAATGTTGAAAAAAAGAATAACGAATTAGAAAAGCGTCAAATTAAAGATAAAATATTAGAACTAAAACAAGAAAAATCTCTTTTAGAATCAGGTAATCAAAACACAGGTGAAAAAGGTCTTTTGCAGCTCAACAAAGAAATTGAGAAAAATAAACTTGATAGACGGACTTTAGAACAATCTTTTGTAATAAAAAAGTTTTGGACAATCGGCACAATTTTTATCTTAATTGGCTTAGTAATTTTTATCTTTTATCTATCTATATTTTTTGCTTCTGCAATTTACAAGGTATTTTTTGAAAGCAATATTATTCAAGCTTCGCTAGAGTCTGGAATAAATCCAGGCCTTCCTCAGCTTATTGATGCAAACGCTATTATTAAAATATTTAGACAACAAGGAGTTCTGTTCGGATTTATCGCAGCATTATTCTTTATCATACCTGTTTTATTATCTAATTTAAAAATTCTTGGAAGTGAAAATAAACTAGTAAACAATCTTTTATTCTGGATGGGTTTAGTAATATTCGACATTGTAGTTTCGACAATGGTTGCAATTAATTCAGACAAAATTCAAGGTCTGTTAGTAGGACGAGAATCTACATTACAAATTTGGGATGTTGTTAAACACGGTGAATTTTACTTAATTTTCACATTTGGGATGTTTCCACTGATATTGACACATTTTATAATCGACTACATAATCAATGCTTATAAAAAATCAAAACGAGAAATAGTTAATGCTGAAAAAAACAAAAATATTCAAGTTTTGGATGAAGAACTATTAGATCTTATTTCAGATAAAGACTTGCTAAGTCAAAAAGTGAAAGTAAATGAAGATGCGATTAGCGAAAACAACAGTAAAATTTTGAATTTGGAAACAGAAATAAATAATAGTGAGAATCAGATAGAAGGTAAGTATTATGAATTACTGAAGCAAATTAAGTCTATATTCGATGATTTTAGTGCAAAAATCATAAGTGGTAAAATCTTCACGGATGTTATTCTAGACAGTGTAATTTCTGCATACAAATCAGGCTTTATAGAGCATCTACCTAAATATTATGCCACTGATGAAGTAGCTGTGAGAGTTCAAGAAATTGAACAAACAACAACAATTTAAAGACTGTCATGAAGAAAATTATAAAAATTATTTTGCTGATACTATTGATAGTTTCATGCAATCCGGAATCTCAAAGCAAGCAATTAATCTACAAAAACATTGTCATCATTTCAGATATGTCGAGCCGTCTAGACAACAAACCCTCAAAAGATATAGATGAAATCCATAAATTAATTCAGTATTTCAAGACTGAATGTGTTAAACCTGGTGAAAAAGTTGGTGATAAGTCGAGCATTTCGTTTTCTCTATTTTCAGAAAAGGTTCTAGCTTCTATAGATGTAGATAAAATTAAAAATTTGGGAGAAAAGCAACGTTTTATTAATTCTACTGGAGAGTATAAAAGCAAAGGGCTGCTACAAGAAATTGACAATTTTGAAAATATGGTCAAAAAAACCTATGCAAATACCAGAAATCAAGGACTAGACTTAATAAGCATCTTGATTGATAAAATCGAAAATCAACAAATTACTAAAGAAGACACATATTTGACTGATGGTATAGATACGACATTCATCAAATACGAGAATCATATTTATATATTCACAGACGGTTATTTAGAATATAAAAACAAGGAAAGAAATAGTCAATTCTATTTCGGCAGCTCTGAAATAGACAAAATAAGACAATTTTGTAAAGTCAATAAGGTAGATGTAGCTAAAGCTCTAGAAACCAATAACTCGTTGTGCTTGCCCCCTACAAAAAACAAAAAAAATCAACATATTTTTCTTCATGTATTAGAAACGCACGAACGAGACAAAAATGAAAAGTCGCAATCTTATAAGCACACTATGGCACTACGAGATAATGAAATTCTTCGGGCGGTTTGGCAAAAATGGGCTTTAGAAAGTGGCTTTAAGGAATTTGAATGGAAAAAGTATTAAATAGTGATAGACTAACTCTGTAAACTAAAAACCATATTATATTTAAAGTTTGATAACAATTCTTTTTTTCCTACAAAAAATTTCAAACACAAAAAATTCCCAAAATACCACCCTATTTTTTCCTATCCCAAAAAACAGTTACACCGTAAAACTGACCAATTACGCCCGTATTTTGAACAGTTATTACTTTTCGGTTGTGTTTTTATCCTAGAACTTTTAGTATTGTATAAAGAAAACAGAAGTTACCCAGATTCTGGCCTCTTTCGTTATCAAGAAATTATATGTAAAGTCAATTACTCTATTACTCGGAAGAATCAGTACTGCATCCTGTCGGTTCAGTATTGCATGGAGCAGATGCAGAATAACACATACTCCTTATAACACAACATAGTGACGGTGCTATACAGCAACATACACATGAAATACAACATAAAATTATTGCTTTATAACATGTACTAGTATGTCATACTACATGCAGTAGATGTATTAGTACCTATAGATGATGTTATGCTACAAGGAATATTTACTGGGCTACACCTGACAAACATTATATTACATAATACTAATGTTATATAACAATAATCGTATGTTGTGCAACATAGAACTGATGTCATGTAACACGATAAAGATAGCATACAACAAGAAGTGCTTGTTACACAACATAAGACTGATGTAATATAACAAACACTTCCTGCTTATAGCACTATATCAATTCTTTGCAGAGCTTGAGACTTTTAGGCTTTTGCCCTCTCCCAATACTCCCAACTTTATGACTTTACAGCTTTCCACTATCAACTATCCATTAAAAACTATCAACTACAAACTATCCCTCCGAAGTATCCCCTTCTCCACACTCTCTTCTAACAAACGCTCCGCGTAGTTCCAAATAGAAGTTGAACCGTTTGCGATTGCTTTTTTCTTGTCGTAAACCGTGTGGTATTCGACATTGAATTCGGCCCAGGTTCCGCCATTGTTGCTAGAGTTCTGCAATAAAGGTTCAAAGCGGTCCATGGCCCTGGCAAATTTTGCCTCATCGGTACTTCCTTCTTCAAACTCTTCCCAAACCGCTATGAAGTCTTGCGCCTGCGCTTCCGGCAATAGTCCAAAGATTCGCTTTGCGGCCAAAAGCTCTTCCTCCGTATTAGTATGATTTTTTGTAGTATCGTAGATAAACGTATCGCCTGCGTCAATTTCGACCAGATCGTGGATCAATACCATTTTTACGACCTTAAGCACGTCAATCGGCTTGTCGGAATGCTCCGCCAAGACCAGCGCCATTACGGCCAGATGCCAGCTGTGCTCCGCATCATTTTCATGCCGGTCGCTGTTAAATAATTTAGTCCGGCGCTGTATGTATTTTAATTTATCGATTTCCTTGATAAAGGCGACCTGTTGCAGCAAATTGTTTGTATCCATTACGTTTCGAGTTATGCTAGTAGCGCAAAGCCAAGACAAAGCAATTGGTTATCTCAAGCTTTTTTGTTGTTGATAAACATTACTGCAAAGGTACAGCGATTCGCGCGGAGGCAGCGTAGCAATTCCCTTAAAATTTCAAGTCCGTTTTATAAAAATGCAGCTTATATAGCAACCGTGTTGTTGTTTTTCTTTTGTTTCCTAAACTGATAGACGAAGCCGGCAATAAAAAGGACAAGCAAAACAAGAAGCGTCTTTCCGATGATAGGATCGCTGCTATCCTTTGCCAACGGATGTCCAATCGGAACGCGGGTAAACGTTTCGTTAACGGTAGGCACAAGCGACAGGAAAAAGCTAAACGACAGGCAGAAGTTTTCAAAATGACGCGCCCTGCCGCTGCTTTTCTTTTTAGAGTAAAGAAAATAGGCTTCCACTACAAGGAACATGATAAACACAGAAAAAGCATGTCCCGCATTCAGTCCGCCATGTTTTGAAATGCCCAACGACGTCAGCGACGTAATAAGGGTTCCATAAAAATATATTTTACCCGATAAGGCGCCGAGATAGATCTTACCGTATTTGACAAATCCTACGATGGCCGCAACAATGGCCGCAATACCGATAACGGTATGAAAAATTCCTAAATTTGAAAGTCCCATTTTATCTTATTTTAAGTTAGTAATGACGGGACAAATGTCTATCAGAATAAACAGAATCATTTAGCGGATCGGTTCAATTGTTTGGCAATTTGGTTCACAAAAAAAACACACTTCTGATAGATCAGAAAGAGGCTTAAAAGAAGATAGTCTATTAGGTACTTATTACTTGCTGTTTTGCTTTTGTCGGTAAGCTGTAGGCGAAACCTTGTATTTGCTGGTAAAGCTTTTGGTGAAATTTGCAAGATCATTAAACCCGCAATCAAACGCAATTTCAGTAATACGCTGGTCAGACAGCAAGAGCAGTTCGGCCGCTTTCTCCAGCTTTTTGGCTTTGATGTAGTTGGCGGGCGTATCGTTGTATATCTTAGCGAATTCGCGTTTGAAGGAAGATACGCTTAGGTTGTTCTGCTGTGCCAGTTCTTCAATGGTAAGCTGCGAAAACAGGTGCGCCTCGATAATCTGCTTAAACGTATAGGTAGTAGGAGAAAAAAGCTGCGATAAAATAAGCTGTATCGCTTCCGCATTCTGTGTCTGCGATAGGAGCAATATGATTTCCTTTACTTTCAAGATCAGGATGTCTTCGTTGATCAGGGACGGATTCTCGAAATAAAACAGCAATCCTTCGATGTATTTTTGGATCAGGAAATCGTTGTTTATCTTTTCGCTAGATTGGTTAGAGATGGTATTCTTTGGTACCTGAAGCAATACCGGCAGTTCCCTGTCGTATATCTTCTTTAATATCTCCGGATAAAAGGTAACGATCACAATCTCGCAATTGCTTTTCGGATGGGAATGATGGAGCTGCTTTCCGGACTGGATGCAGTTCAGCAATAAAGAATAGTTCGTCGGAATGTTGAGCCGCTCGTCATCGATCTGGTATTCGACATCCCCTTTCAGCACGTATAAAAAGCAAGCTTGTTCCGTGACCGGAAAATCAAACTGGAAGGGCGGCGTCAAAGCAATTTTTTGAAGCAAGGTCTTGCCGTATAGATCGTGCTTTTTATAATCGTTTATCATAGCAATGTAGTGGCATCGTTTCTGCGTGTCCGAATACCAAAGATACGCTATAATTTAAGAAATCGGATTATCGGTGCCGACGGATCTGCATTCCGACACAACAAATCCAGTCCGAAAGAAAAAAGCCAAGACTGCTGACAGACTGTTGTCATACCGCCCCATTACATTTGCGGTATAACTTTAAAACAGAAGAAATGAATTTCGTATCCATCCGCATTATTACCGATCGTCTAGACGAATTGGTAGCATTTTACGAACAGGTAACGGGCAAGACCGCCGTGCGCTATACTCCCGACTTTGCCGAGCTAAAAACAGCCACCGCCACCTTGGCTATCGGAAGCATCAAGACCTTGCTTTTCTTTGGCGGCGAGGCTATTGCAAGGCCCGCCCAAAACAGCAGCGTCATCCTCGAATTTAGGGTAGACGATGTAGAAAAAGACTATGCCCGGTTGGCAGCCTATCTTGAAGATCGTATCGTCCAGAAGCCTACGGCGATGCCTTGGGGTAATACCTCGCTGTTGTTTCGCGATCCCGACGGCAACCTCGTAAATCTGTTTACGCCTGCAACACCCGAAGCCATAGCAAAGTTTGACAACAGCAATTAGATTAAATTTGTACTTTTATCGCCCTAAGAAATTGCATAAAGCGTGAACCCGAAGCCTAAAATACTGCTGCATAAAGATGAATTAAAAAGCATTGGGATTGATATAAAGTCCTTATCGCTGCTTACAGATGTGACCCATCCTGCGCACAGGGACGATCATTTTATGTTTATCATCCAAGCAAAAGGAACTTCGACATGGGAATTGGATTTCAATACGATAACCTTAGAACCCAATTCTCTTTGTTATGTTGCGCCCGGACAGGTGCATCGCAATATCAGCTCGGAAAAGCCGGAAGGATGGCTGTTTTTTGTCGATCCCAGTTTTGCCTTGCAACAGTACCGCGAAGTTTTTGATACCTTCTTAAATAGCAACCAATACCTTCTTTTAGATAAAAATGAGGATCTTTTTGAATTGGTGGCTATGCTACAAAAGTGGCTCGAAAGCGGCGAAGCCCTATTAAAAGCGCAAATGCTCACCTCCCTGACCAAAACGATTGTGGGATGGATAGCCCAAAAAATATTGACGACCAACGAAAAGCGCATTGATTTTGAAGGTTCTAAATACGTGATAACCGCAAAGTTCAAGCAGCTCATCCAGCAGAAGTTTCGAGAATACAAGCAGGTGAAGGAGTATGCCGACTTTCTCAACATCACGCCGCTCTATCTTAATGAGGCTATAAAAAAGATCACCGGATTTGCGGCCAGCTATTGGATCCATCAAGAAATTATCCTGGAAGCAAAGCGGCTGTTGCAGTATACCGACCTCAACATTACGGCTGTTGCTTATGAATTGGGCTATGACGATTACGCCTACTTTTCGCGCTTCTTTAAAAAGAATACGGGCACTACCCCGCTTCATTTTAGAAACAGAAAACCATGATTTGTCCAACTAATACCATGAAATAACAGCGTTATCCCCTATCCTCCCTGCCTAATTTTGTACCCGAAAGTTTAATTACAATAATATGGATACAATCATCAGCGGGGATACTACCAAAACCTCTTTTTATGCCGCGATCGCTCCGATTATCTTATCGGTATTCGCAATCTACCTTACCATCGGAATAACGCTGGGCATACTGCCCGGCTACATACAAAACAGCCTAGAATTCGGGAGCGTTACCGTGGGTATCGTTATAGGACTGCAAGCCTTGGCAACGTTATTGACAAGAGCCTATGCAGGCAAGACGACCGACACCAAAGGCGCAAAAGTCAGCACCCGTTTGGGGACCATTCTTACGACAACGACGGGCATCTTGTACGTTGCCTCTACCTTTTTTATGTCAAACGTATCTTTGGCGCTTGGGATTATCTTGGTCGCAAGGATGATTCATGGCATTGCCGAAAGCCTATTTCTTACCGGAGCCTTGACTTGGGGAATCGGCTTGGTGGGAGCCCAAAAATCAGGACGGGTAATGACCTGGAACGGTATTGCCATGTATGCCGGAATTGCGATTGGCGCGCCTTTGGGCATCGGAATGACAAAAATCTTCGGGATTGAAAGCGCCTTTGCTACCCTCGTGCTTTTGTCGATCATCAGCTGGCTTATTATCAAAAAGCTTCCTACCCTATCTGTAGACCTAAGTCATGTTCGCACGCCGTTCTACAAAGTAATCGGCAGCATTGCCGGACAAGGATTGGCGCTGGCCTTTTCATCGATAGGATTCGCTTGTATTTCGTCTTTTATCGCGTTGTTCTTTGTCCAAAAACAATGGGGCGATCCTTCGCTGGCCTTTGTCTGCTTTGGGGTTTCGTATGTGCTTGTCAGGGTCTTTTTTTCTTCGTTTCCTGACAAATATGGAGGACTTAGGGTGACCTTGTTCTCGTTACTGATCGAAATCCTTGGACAGCTTTTAATCGGATTCTCTACTTCAAAAGTGATGGCCATAGCAGGATGCAGTTTGACAGGCGCAGGATTCTCGCTCATATTTCCGTCGTTGGGCGTTTTAGCGATAAAAAAAGTGAATCCGCAAATGCGCGGCACCGCTTTAGGAGCGTATGCAGCCTTCTTCGACTTGTCGCTTGGAATCGCCGCTCCTATTGCCGGATTTGTAGCCAGCTGGTTCGATTACCAATCCGTTTATATATTCGGCGGAGTCAGCGCGCTGCTCGCCATCGTTGTCTTATTGCTTGGAAAGAACAAAGCCTAAATCGGCACGAACGTGCTTTATTACTCTCAAATATCCACTAATCAAAAAAACATACAAATGAAAATAGTCTTAACAGGTTCTCTTGGAAATATCGGAAAACCACTCACACGCGAACTGGTACAGAAAGGACATTCGGTTACCGTTATCAGCAGTACCCTTGAAAGAAAAAAAGAAATCGAGCAGCTGGGCGCACTAGCCGCTATCGGCAGCATGTTTGACACCGACTTCTTGGCCGCTGCCTTTACAGGAGCCGATATCGTTTACCTTATGGAAACTATGGAGGCGGCCGGAGATCTATTCGACAAGGAAGTCGATTTTATCAGCCGCATTACAGAAATTGGCCGCAACTATAAAAAAGCCATCGAGCAATCTGGCGCACAAAAAGTCGTGCACCTGAGCAGTGTCGGCGCGCATACAGACACCGGAATCGGCATCTTGCTTTTTCACCATAACGTCGAAAAGCTCTTGCGTCAATTGCCCGAAGCCGTTTCCATCAAATTTATCCGTCCGGTCGGATTTTACATCAATATGTTCTCTTTTGTGCAGACCATCAAGTCGAAAGGTTCCATCATTTCAAACTACGGCGGCGATACGAAAGAACCGTGGGTATATCCGACCGATATCGCCAGCGCGATAGCCGAAGAAATAGACCGTCCGTTTGATGGAAGAACTGTGCGTTATGTCGCCAGCGACGAAGTGGCTCCCAACGAAATCGCCAAGGCCTTGGGCGAAGCCATCGGCAAGCCCGATTTGCAATGGCAGGTCATCTCAGACGAACAGCTGCTCGACAATTGGCTGCGCATCGGCTTTAATCCTCAAGTCGCCCACGGTTTTGTCGAAATGCAGGCCAGCCAGGGTAATGGCTCGCTCTATGAAGACTATTACCGCAACAAGCCGGTCTTGGGCAGCGTAAAGCTGGCGGAGTTCGCGGCAGAATTTGCGAAAGTTTACAGTAATCTTCTCTAGCTATGAGAAGCACAGAATCAATACGTTATAATAGGCTACAATAGGCTCTCGTATCGTATGTTTCTAAACAGAAAAACCTGATGCAATGCATCAGGTTTTTTTTATCTGCTTGTGCGAGGCTTACTTATTTGCCTTTTTTTCCATGTCCTTTTCCTTCACCATGTCCTTTGGCTTTGCCTTGCGCCTTGTTATTACCTTTTCCAGGCTTAGCGCCGATAGTCTTTTGTGGTTTTCCCTTATAGCCTTTGGCATATTTTATTTTATGGGCTTTAAAATTTGCATAGGGAGCATTGCCTCTGTAATCTGTCAAAACAACCTTGTAGCCGCCATAAAGATCGTAGTTTCGATACGCCACAGGCAGTGTCCTGCCATGAATCCATTTACCCTTGCTGATATAGATATAGTCAGAGGTCTGTATGTCATAATAGGTTTCAATATCGGGAATATAATAATAACGGACATCTGTATAGCCGACAGGCCCCCACGCCGGAGGGTTTCCTATGTTCACATTGACATTTACCTGAGCTTGAGAAATCGCAGATATCAAAAGCAACATACCAAAAATTAATCTTTTACTACTTTTCATAAGCCAAAATTTTAAATTACTACTGTCCCGTTAGGAATTAAATTAGAAATCTGGAACTAAGATACGACATAATAGTATATGGCATTTATTTAAAATTGATATAATACAAAGCCCAGCAAAGCGCCTCCCAATACAATCAGTGCACTATTGATATTCTTGAAGCGGAATACGACAAAAGCACTGCTAAGGGCAATAATAACGGTATCCGAATCATAAATTGTTTCTCTGCCCATTGCAAGGCATACTGAGGCTATGATGGCTACAGAAGCGACATTTACCGCATCAAGAAAAGCGGATAGCATCTTGGACTGGCGTATTTTTTTCATCAGGGGATTGAGCAGTGCCACAAATATAAATGATGGGAGAAATATTGCAATGGTAGATACTGCGGCTCCCATGAAGCCGTTAATTTGGTAACCAATAAAAGTAACAGATGAAAAAACGGGACCCGGCGTAAACTGACCTACAGCAATAGCATCCGTCAATTGCTGCCTACTCAATAACCCTGTTGCTACTAATTCAGTATCTAAAAAAGCAAACAATACATAACCGCTTCCATACAAGATAGCGCCTATTTTCAGAAAGATGAAGAACAATCGGATAGTTGTATCGGAGAATAAGCTACTGCCGCTTAGCTGTAAAAACAGAAACGGTGCAACGTTTTGTAAAGTAGATGTCTTTCTGCTTGCGAGAGAATAAAACACGACAGCCAGCAAGCCAGCCCCAAACATAAGGTAAATTTCATTGATATTGAACAGAGAGGCTGTCAGTACCCCGATACCAACAATTACTAAGAATAGTGATTTTAAGGATTTCCTTGCCAACGGATAAACTGCTCCGATAATTACTGCAATAATCGCAGGCTTGATACCATAAATAAAAGGCTGCACTTCAGGCAATTGTCCGTATTGTTGGTATAGAAAAGCAAATATACCCGTAATGAAAACAGCAGGAAGAATAAAGCTCAGTCCTGCCGCTAGCAAGCCTTTCCATCCTCCCTTCTCATAACCAATGTGTATAGCCATCTCGGTACTGTTGGGTCCGGGTATAAGATTGGTAGCACCGAGCAAGTCTAGAAAATGCTGTTCGCTCATCCATTTTCTTTTCAATACGACTTCTTGCTGCATCATAGCAATGTGCGCTGCAGGACCGCCAAAGCCAATAAAGCCCAATTTTAGAAATAGCTGTATGATTTTTTTTATACTGACTTTAGCTTCCATTGTCTCTTTTCTTACCTGTGGAATATGCCGTCTTTAGGCATGCTAAAATAACTATAAAAGCTATAATAATTGTCTGTGCAGATTGTACTTTTTACTTTGATAATAATCGAATAGATAAACCAAGACTGCAAAATTGTCATCTTGCTTCTTTGGTAGTGCAACTGCTTTCACAATACCTTATTATTGTCTTTCTTATTTAAAAAGAAGCCTTCAAAATCAACGATCTTGAAGGCTTTTTTGCTACGGATTATCTTCTAAAGCTGACCCGCTTCTTTCTTGCATTTGATCAAGAAGAACGGCTGGTTTTCCTGAATCTCACTAATTTCAAACAATCCGGCCTTGCCAAACTCAGCATGGATGGATTCGGTATCATAAAAGAACAGCTGTGCTCCTGCAAAGATTTCATAACGGTCTTTGCTCACAAGAGTTCCCTGTCCATAGGTAGGCGCTTCTTTCGAGATTACCGTAAAGACCATATAGCCATTGTCTTCTAGCTGGTTGTAGCAGTCCTGAATCAGCTTTTCTCTTTCGTGCGTATCTAATAGATGGATTAGGGCATAACAAAATACGCCGTCGTATTTTTTGGCATCAAAAGGCATATCGGTTACAGAACCATGGTGGATGACCATATCCGTTCCGTAATGCTTTCTTGCCATTTCGATAGCCGTTTTTGAAATCTCTATTCCGGTTACGGTCATGCCGCTGTCTTTGAAAATCTGGGCATTCCGTCCATAGCCGATTCCGGGTATCAGGAGGTTCTTTACGCCTTTTTCCACAAAGAAATCTTTTGTCGCTACTGCCGACTTAGCAGGCTCAAAGCCCCACATCTCCTGCTTTTCTTCAAAAGCGGTTTCCCAAAACTCTGGCTTTCCAGTTTCGTCTGTCATCTTCTATTTGCTTATATGATTCATCCTACAATGTACTATAAATTTCTTTTCAAGATAACTTCCCTCAGTCGTTCTTCGTGCTCGTCTCCCCATTGTCCCAAAGTGGCAATAACAGGAATCAAGGTCTTGCCGAATTCGGTAAGGCTGTATTCTACTTTTGGCGGAACCACGGGATAGATCTTTTTTGTAATCAATTCGTGTTCTTCCAGTTCTTTAAGCTGCATCGTCAGCACCCTTCGGGAAGCGTCGGGAATTTTGCGTTGCAATTCGCTGGGGCGCTTATGCCCTTCATTGATAAACCATAGCAAACGGACTTTCCATTTGCCATACAGTACCTCGCCTATCAGGTCAAGGCCGCAGTTTAAACTCAACGGGATCTTTCTTTCATACATACTACAAAAATAATCCATTGTCTCAAGCTGTACAATATAGGATAAATTTATCCCTATGCAATTCGTTTTTCCGTACTTGTACAAACTGATTGTATGTCCCAACTTTGCACTAAACAAATGTAAAATGGAACACGAATTTAATTTCAACAATGAGTTGTCAGGCAAGATTGCCTTGGTGACTGGCGGTACAAAAGGTGCCGGAAATGCTATTGCAAAACGACTGCTACATGCAGGCGCAACAGTAATCATCACGGCGAGAAATGCGCCCGAAACAGCAAACGAAAACCTGCATTTTATTTCGGCAGACCTGAGCAAGCCTGAAGGAACGCAAAAGGTGGTAAACGAAGTTTTAGGAAAATACGGCAGGCTCGATATTCTTGTAAACAACCTAGGCAGCTCCGAAACACCGAGCGGCGGTTTTGCCGTATTGGATGACGAGGCTTGGGAAAGTACGATACAAGCAAATCTGCTTGCTCCTGTGCGCCTAGACAGAAAGTTTTTGCCGCAAATGATCGAACGCAAAGGCGGCGTTATTATCCACATTGCTAGCATACAGGGCAAATTGCCTTTGTATGATTCTACTTTGCCTTATGCAGCGGCAAAAGCAGGATTGATAAACTATAGCAAAGGATTGTCTAACGAAGTTGCGCCAAAAGGCGTCCGCGTATTGACCGTATCGCCAGGCTGGATCATGACGACAGCATCAACAAGAATGATAGAACGGATTTCGGCAAGTTCCAATCGATCTATAGAAGAAGCCGCGCAAAGCGTAATGGACGCACTTGGAGGCATTCCTTACGGCAGGCCAGCACAGCCAGAAGAAGTAGCAGAACTTGTCGGTTTTTTAGTTTCGCCGCGAGCGAGCTATCTGACCGGAACCGAATACATCATTGATGGCGGTACCCTCCCGACAATTTAATAACTCTAAAAAATAAAATCATGAATTTACCCAATAGTATCCTTGAATTAGTAAAGGCGCAAAACAACTTCGATAGTATCGCCTATGCCAACTGTTTTGCAGAAACAGCTACCGTTTTAGATGAAGGCAAGGCGTATACTGGAACGATTGAAATTGAGAAATGGATTGCTGAAGCGAACCAGAAATATAAAGCCGTCATGAAACCGATCGGTTATACGGAATCAGGCAGCTCAAGTATTCTGACAACAGAAGTTTCGGGCACATTTGAAGGAAGTCCGCTTATCCTGAATTATCATTTTGAGATTATCGACGGACTGATCCAGTCGTTGGAAGTAACAGCTTAAGAAAATGCGAATCGGAATGCTTGCTCTTTTGCTCTTCGCGTTCGATGCTGCTTTTACTTTTTATCCAAAGAAGCGGCAATCATTCCTTTCAGTACATCCAAATCAACATCAGCTAGCTTGTTGATATAAAGACAGCCTACGCCTGTCTTATGCTTGCCGAGTTTTTTAAGAGTCTCGGCGTGTTCTGCTATGCCTACGTTGATGTATAGAGACAGATTGGCCTTGCGCGGCGAAAAGCCTATCTTGAGCCAATCTACTTCTCTTCCTGTGGCAGCGCTCTTGTATCTTTTAGTACCAAACCCGATGAGGGAACTGCCCCATAAGACAGGTTCTTCTCCGCTCGCCTCTTTCATCATTTCTAAAATCACAAAACTATCTTTTCGCTTTTGCTCCTCCGGAATCGTATTGATAAAATCTTCTACGCTTGCCACGGTTGGTTTGGTCTTGATTTCTGCCAGTTTTGATTTTTTCTCAGCCATCGTACATCGTATTTGGGTTGTTTCTGTAGTATCCAGCGCAAGAGCCGCTCGTTTTTGTAAAGATAAGAATATGCCGATTGTTATTTTGAACATCCTAAAAAATTTAGTAACTTCACTATACCATCCCCCTTTGATTAGAATACGCAAAAGGAAAAGATTATGGAAAAACTAAATAAGGCCGTTCTTTTTTTGATGATCACGCTCTCGTTCTTTTCTTGCGGCAAGCAGAAAGCAGCGGATTTCAGAAAGGCCATCCTTCAAGAAAAACAGATTTCACACATTCTCATTCACGAAAAAGGCTCCGAATCCCGCAAGCTGGACTATCTCATACAGCATGATTTCAACAAAGCCTTGTCTGTTGTAGACACGCAGGAAACTGAATTTGACGCCATCATCAAGCAGATCGAAACGCTCCAGCCTGATGATCTGACTATGGGACAGCAGCTGAAGCAGACAGCCATCGGTTATTACAAATCCTTAAAAGAACTGCACTTGTACTCCAGACAAGAAATAGCACAGGAAATCACAATCAAAAATGCCAAAGGCGAACAACTGGATAAGGAATTAGACCGCTTGCTCGAGCTTTCTAAAGAAAAACGAAAGCTGTACCAAAACGTGTATGAAGCAGAACGGTTATTTTCGAATGCCATGCGCAAATTCAATGAAGCGAACGATCTGGATCCGGCCTAGTTTATATAGCGTACCGATTTATATTGTCAGGAGAGACTTATCCCTTCCCTAACCGATACGGCTCCTGATAAGGGCAAGGCATGCCTCAATTCCAATCTCCTCTGTATTGACACCGAGGCTATTATTTCCATAAGGCTGGTATGTAGTACTATCCGTAACCGAAAAAAGTCCTATCGTTGGTGTCTGCACCGAACTAGCCAAATGCATGATACCGCTGTCTGCCCCTACAAAAACATCGGTATTGGCTATGACAGCACCAATTTCTCGTACATCTTTGCTGTAGAATGCCGGAGCTTGGAAAGAAATCTGCGAGACCTTTTCGATAGGCAGTATTTCAAGAATATTGCACTCCGGAAATGCTTGCTTTAGGGCCTCGTAAAATTGAGCCCACCAATCGCACGAATAACATTTATGTCCGGTCGCATACGTAAAGAGGGCTATGGTCTTCTTGCCGTCTCCGACTATATTTTGTACGATGCCTTTGCCTTTCTCCAACTCAGCAGTGCTTAATTTAAGATCGAGCAACGGAACCGCCCCGCTTCGTTCCGGAAGGCCGCAATGGAGCAGGAAATCACGGAAATAATAGACTGGAAACTTGGCCATGTGCTGCGCGTTTTCATACCGAGAAGCAATCAAGCCTCCTTCGTCATTGCCAAATAGCTTGTACTTTCCTCTGGCAATCCAAGTGGCCAGCCTTCCTGACGAGGAATAGCTGACAACATTGATAATCAGGTCGTAGCGCGTCCTGCGAATGGCCGTCCATTTTTGAAAGTACTTAAAAAGGCTCTTGAAGGGCTTCTTGGGCAGCTTGATCGTATGATCGATAGCATCATAATTCTCGAAAAGTATCGGAGCCAGATTTCCTTTTACCATAAGGTCGATCTTGCAGTTTGGAAAGACGGCTGTGATTTCCTGCACCAGCGGCGTGACCAAGAGCAGGTTTCCCAAACGTCCGTTAGGCCTGCAGACCAACACCTTTTCAATCTTGATGTCTTCAGGAGTCTCCTTTATTTTAGGATAGCTGCAGCTCCCGATATTTTTGGTAAGGCCTTTCATAAAGGCCCTGCGCCTGCGGTTTATTTTTTTTAGAATACCCATGTCTGTCTCATTGAGAACCTTATAAGTTATTACATATTTATGGCCTGCACGATAAGCCAAAACAGCGGTTGTAATATCTTAAATTCCTACTGCAGCAAGTCTCTGTTTATATAATTAAATTGTTAACTTATTTCGAGCCTGAACCAAGCTTTTTGAAAAGAAACCAATCCGCATAAAAAAATCCCGCTGCTTTCGCAAAGGGATTTCGTATTTCAAAAGGTTGGTAAAACCTTATTGCTTTACAAATCGTTTAGTAGCGGCCGTGCCGTCTTCCATACGAAGTTTTAAAAGATACACACCCGAAGCCAGATCGTCTACCGACACTTTGTTTTGTTCTACGGCTGCCGAACGTACCAGCTGTCCGGTCAGGGTATAAATTTCGCCGGCAGTGGCCTTATCTTCAGATCCGATAAAAAGATTGTCGGTTACCGGATTTGGATATATCGCAATACGGCTTGCCAAACCATGCTCGTCAACTCCTAACGTAATGCCGTTCAAGACAATCTGCGGACGCGTTCTTTTGGCTTGCACCGAAGTAGCTGTCGTAGTTCCCGTATAGCTTAGAGGCGGATTTAGCGGATCGGCATTCTCCGCTGCCTGATCCGTCCTGATCATTAACGACGTTACATCTGTTGTCGCAGCAGCTTGATAGAATTTTATCGTATTTCCGTCATCGCCTGCTTTATTGGCATCTACTGTAATCACCAAGTTATCCGTTCCATTATAGGAAAACGGCGTGTCAAACGTAAACCTAAGCGTCGTACCCGTCAGCGTAAAAGAACCGTTGGTCAGTACGTGCGAATGGCTGGCCACGCTAATCCAGTCCGCACCGGAAGCGCCGACTACAGGACTGTAGGAAGCTCTTGAAGTATGGCCTACCCATACATCAATCATCGTATTGGTATTGGCCAGCGAGCCGGTAGTGTTTAGCATGAAATCAATCGAAGTGATCGTTCCTGCCGTACCGATTTCAGAAGCAAAATAAATAGTCTGAGACAATGAAGTCGAATAATAAATCGAGATAGGCGTCGTGAGTCCCGCATTGCTGTCTACAAGAGTCCCCGAACCGATCGGAACCTGCCCAAAAGAGAATGTGCTTGCTGTAAGTGCAAATAAAAGTAAAGTTTTTCTCATAATTTATAACTTTATTGTTAATATGATATAAATATAACATAATATATAGAATAATTTATCTATAAAGACAATAAGTATCTTAATAACTTATGATGCCGATAAAGTAGCAACCAACCAACTGCCTCACTGCAGTTGTAGCCTCTTATCTGTACCCATTAAAAAACATATTTCTGTATCTGTAACCAAACCTGCCGTCTTCCTAACTTTACTAAACCAAATACGTACAGTCATGGAAACCTCTTTAGAATACCAAGAAACACTGCAATTTGCACAAGTGTATATTACCGACATGGAAGCGCTGAAAAAAATCTTTCTTCAAGCCTTCCCGCTAGAACACGATATTACCGCTGCTTTTGGCGTCCCTTTCCTGCTGGCCAAAAAAGAAGATCGCATTGTTGCCTTTGCGAGCCTCGTGCTCAATGCCAAGGGAGCAATCGATTTTGAGGTGTACAATAGTCCTGATATGAATGCAGACGAAAAAGGAATCTTCGTATCTTTCGTGTCCCGCTACCTCAAAGAAAAAGGCACCGGCAATTATAGCGATCCAGAACAATTAAAAGACAGTATTTGCAGGGTATTGAAATGGCTCAACTAAGCCCAGATGCCCAACGCACAAGCACATCCTATTATCGCCCAAAAAACAACAAGCCCATGCAGCGCAAGGAAACACTCTACCTGAAAATAGCCAAGATTATCGAAGAACAGATCCAGAACGAGACGCTGCTTCTCGGCGACAAGCTGCCATCGATACGCAGCGTGCAAAAGCTCCATAATGTCAGCATCAATACCGCCAAGCAAGCCTACCTCGAGCTCGAAAGTCGCTCGCTGATTGAATCGCGTCCCAAGACAGGCTATTACGTCAGCAAGACCTCACAGCGAAAACTGGCCCTGCCCTCTGTTACGGCTATAGCCGATGCTGGAAAAGGCAAAACCCCAGAAGACCTTATCAGCAAGGTCTACGATACTATTGCCAAGCCCGATGTGACCCAATTTGCCTTGGGACTGCCCGGCAGGAATTTCCTGCCATTGGCCAAGCTCAACAAAGGAGTCATCAAGGCCATACGCAGCCGAAGCGACAGCGGTACCGATCTAGAACCGGTGCAAGGCAGCGAGCACCTGCGCCGTGAAATCGCCAAATGGTCGCTGGTCTTAGAAGGCAAAGTAACCGAAGATGACCTTGTCATTACTTCGGGCGCCATGAACGCCATCTATCACGCCCTGATGGCAGTTACCAAGCCCGGCGACTCGGTGGCCATAGAAAGCCCAGCTTATTTTGGCATCTTGCAGGCCATAAAGCTGCTCGGACTGAAAGCAGTAGAGCTTCCGACCCATCCCGTCTATGGCATCGATCTGGATGCCTTAAAAAAAGTACTGCCTGCGATCTCGGCCTGCTGCTTCGTGACCAATTTCAACAATCCGATGGGTTTCCAGATGCCCGACGAAAACAAAAAAGAACTCGTGCGGCTCATCACCGCCTATAATGTCCCGCTGATTGAAGACGACATCTACGGCAACCTTTATTTTGGAGCCGAACGCCCTAAGCCCTGCAAGTTTTATGACGAAGCAGGACTGGTGCTCTGGGCCGGATCGGTTTCCAAGACGCTGGCACCCGGCTACCGCGTGGGCTGGATTGCCCCTGGGCAGTTCAAAGACAAGATCATACGCCAAAAGCTCGTGCAGACCGTATGCAATCCGTCGCTCTATTCCGACGTCATTGCTGATTTTCTGGAACACGGACGTTATGACCACCACCTGCGTATGTTTCGCAATAAGCTTTATGCCAACTACCTGCAGTTCCAGCGTGCCGTAGAAACTTATTTCCCGGACAACACCAAGATCTCCCAGCCCAAGGGCGGCTTTATGCTGTGGCTGGAACTTGACAAGAGGATCTGCACCGAAGACCTGTATGATGCCGCCGGAGCCATGAATATCAATTTTGCGCCCGGCAGGATGTTCTCCCAGCACGACCAATACAACAACTGCATGCGCCTTAATTATGCGATGGAATGGAACGACCGCGCAGAAGAAGGCTTGCAGAAGCTCGGCAAGCTTGTGAAAAACAGTATTTAAGTTGCAATACCTCTTTTAAAAACAAAAAGCCTCCCAAAAAGGAGGCTTTTATACTTTTGAAGTCGATACGAAGGCTCATAAAAAGCTCTTGACCCAATCCTGAAATTTGATTTTGTAAGTTTCGCCAATAGGAACAATCTTATTTTGAATAAATACCCGGTTGCGCTCTATGGTTTCAATCTGATCGAGCCGAATGATATAGGATTTGTGTACCCGCATAAAAGAAGGTGCTGGCAGTTTTGCTTCAAATTCTTTCAAGGTGTCCAGCACGATTAGTTTTTCGTTTTTTAGATGCAAATACAGATAATCCTTTAGGCCTTCTACCAGCAGCAAGTCGTTCAGGTTTATTTTTACCAGCTTGCCATCGGTTTTTATAAATAAAAACTCATCCTGCTTTTCTTCTGTTTTAGCCAATACTTCTACGGCTGGAGCGGGCTTTTCTTGAGAAAGGGATTCTATTTTCTGTATGCATTTATAAAAACGGTCAAATGAAATCGGCTTTAATAAATAATCCACCACATTATGCTCATAGCCTTTCAGGGCATACTCGCTATAGGCCGACGTGATTACAAATTTTGTTTTGTTGCCCAGCATTTCCATCATCTGCAGGCCCGTAAGTTCTGGCATCTGTATGTCGATAAATAAGACATCGATAGTGGTTTGGGCGATGAGTTCTAGTATCTCAAACGGATTGGTTGTTGCTTTAACCAATTCAAAACTTGAAATTTTTTCTACATATTTTGACAACAGAGCCACTGCCATAGGTTCATCGTCTAGGATTGCACAGCGGATGATTCTCATAGTTTGATATCTAATTTTACGTAATACATATTTTCTTTTGTGGTAATGTCTAGCGAATGCCTGTCAGGAAAATACAATTGCAGTCGTTTCTTTATATTTTCGATGCCAATGCCCGACTGATGGTCTTTTTTATAATTGCTGATGCTGTTTTGCGTCTGCAAAATTAGATGATTTTTATTTTGCGTCAGCTCGATAGTAAACACCTGCCCCGGATTGTTCAGTATACCGTGCTTAAAGCCATTTTCTACAAACGGAATCAGTAACAAGGGCGGAATGCGGCATTCCGGATTTTCGATATTTTTCTTAAAAACCACTTGTGCGTCACCCGAAATCCGCATCGATTCTAAGGCAATAAAGTCATCTATATAGGCTACTTCGCGTTGCAATGCAATAGTTTCGTTCTGGCTTTCATAGGTCATATACCGCATCAGTCCGCTCAATTGCTCCACAGCCGGAAGCGCTTTTTCTGATTTTTCGAATATCAGATAATAAATATTGTTCAGGGTATTGAATATAAAATGCGGATTGATCTGCGATTTCAGGAAATTGATTTCTGTCTCGCGTTTGCTCTCCAATAAAACGATCTGCTCTTTTTGCAGGCGCAGCATGTTTACAATAAACCATAAGACAGAAGAAGCCATGATCGGGCGGCTGCCATAATAGAGATTGTCATAGATATAATACGCAATTGTTGCATCGTTGGAATAATTATGGAAGCCAAGCCATGTGTCGTACAAAACCTCTTCTATTAAATATCGCATTCCGATAAAAATAACAAACAGGCCCAAAAACGATAGTATGATTCGTTTTACATTTTTCACATCAAAAAACTTGGGCATAAAGACTAAGTAATTCAAATAAAAAATAAAAATATAGATTGTTGTAAAAGAGTAGGTCAATGCATTTCCCGGAGTTTTAAAATCGAAAGACAGTATCGGGAAACTGAATGTATTTTGTTCAGGGTCAAATACAGCCAAATCTTGCATTATATAGTACATCCAAAATAACAGATGCAGTAGAATCACATATTTTTTCTTCATGGTTTGGGCTATTTTTTTAAAGTGGAAAAGTAGCGCATTACGGAATACTAAAAAACTTTTTTTCGACAAACACCTGTTTTTCTCCGACCAACCTATTGGTCGGATTTTTTATCGCGCTGGTCGAAATAAAAAAAATAAAAACAGTAAAAGTCGAAGATTTGCTGAAAAATAATACACCATGAAAACACCAGCACATTTTTTAATTTGGATCACATTTTTAATTACTACTTCTCTTTTTGCACAGACGCATGAAGTAAAAGGCATAGCGCAAGCCAACGGCGGATCGGCAGCATTTTATGATGTCTTATTGATAGCCAAAGATACTATTAAAGGCAAGACTGCCGAAAACGGTTCTTTTGCCTTAAAAGCACAAACAGGCGATTACCGCTTAGAAATTTTATATTTTGATAAAGCGGTGCACAAGCAAGAGCTGGCAGTAAAAAACGATATCGATTTAGGAGTGATTTCCTTTGAAAGCAACACCAAGCTGGACGAGGTAGTAATCGAGGCTCCTAAAAAACTGATGGAACGCAAAGCAGACCGCTTTATCTATCATGTAGCCAATGCGACTTCATCTACAGGAGGTACGGCTATAGATGCTCTTAGAACCACGCCTGGCGTTACCGTAACACAAGAAAGCATCAGTATTTCGGGTAAAAATTCGGTTATGGTTTTAATCGACGACAAGCCTACTTATATGGGACAGGCGGAACTGATGAATTATCTCGAAAGTATCAGCGCCTCCAATTTGGCAAAAATTGAAGTGATTACTACGCCGCCAGCCAAATATCAGGCCGAAGGCAACAGCGGTATCATCAATATAGTTACCAAAAAAGTTAAGAAAGACAGCTGGAATGCCTTAGCAGGCGGAGCGTATCAACGTGGACGAAGAAACACGCAGCAGTACAATACGGCATTCAACCTGCAAAAGAATAAGCTGACATTGAGAAGCTCTCTTTCTACAGGAATACGACGCTCTTTAATCAATTGGGACAATGATATTTATTATCCAGATGCTTTTTGGAAGAATGAGAGCGGCTCTGACGGTAAAAATCGTTATGTAAACGGACAATTGTCTCTGGATTATCAGCTGACAAAACAATGGACGATTGGTACGAAAGTTTCTGCCTATGCTTCTAAGTTTACCGATTCGCAGCCACAGCTTACGACTCTTTTTGATCAAAAAGGAGGCAGTATCCAGCAGTTTATGAAGAATAATGCGGCCTCAAACGATAAGACCTACCAGCAGATTTACAATATTTACTCAGAATATAAATTGGATACTTTGGGCAAAAAAGTGATGGTGGATGTTGATTTTGTAAACTACCACACGCCAACTTTCAATGAATATGCCTACGCAAACTATACGCCGGCAAACGAACTGATTGCCAACTCTGAGCATGCAGGCATCAATGATGTAGATATCAAAATACAAAATCTATCCGTCAAAGTAGATTTCGAATTGCCAACCAAAATAGCTGATTTTACGGCTGGTGCCCGTTTTTCCAATTCAAAATCAGACAACCTGATCAATGCCTTTAAGCAAGACGAAAATGGCGAAATGGTCTATGACACCAACCTGTCGAATTATTTCGAATACACCGAAAAGAATGAAGCGCTTTATATTTCGGGAAGCAAAAAGTTTAATGAAAAATGGAATATCCAGTTAGGCCTACGCTTAGAAGCTACGCAAACCGATGGATTTTCGAGAGAAGCCAATAATCGCCATACCAATGATTACCTGAAATTGTTTCCTACAGTGTATGTACTGCATCAGTTTACAGAAGACAAAAGTCTTGGATTCAATTATTCGCGCCGTATCCGCCGTCCGAGTTACGAAAGCCTGAATCCTTTCCGTACGATCAACAACGAATTTAGCTACAATGAAGGAAATCCGTTTTTGAAGCCGTCGTTTACGCATAATTTTGAAGTGACCTTTACGTATAAGACATTCGATTCCCGAATCGGTTTTTCAAGCATGAAAGATGGCGTAAACCAAGCTTCTATATTAAATCCGGATACAAAACAGAACAATTATATCTGGATGAATTATGTCAACGAAGACATGCTTAGCTTTACGCAGAGTTATACGGCAAAACCGACACCGTGGTGGACCAGCGTGAATAATCTTAATTTCAGCTACTCCGAATCAGACATTGTCGTTTCTGACAAAAGGAATAAGGGAACCTCTACGTCTTTTTTCTCAACCAATGATTTTACATTAAATAAAAACAAGACGTTTTTCATGAGCCTTAGCTATTTCCAGAATTTTGGGGAAACGTTCCAGAATTCAAGCTTAAAACCGTATGCCAAATTTTATGCTACGGTAAAATACCAAATGTTTGATAAAAAATTAGAGCTGGGCATTAGCGGAACCGATATTTTTAACGGACGTGAATATTCAAAACAGAAAATGTATGGGGTAACCCAGGAATTTAAAAATGTTTGGGACACGCAACGCATACGTTTTTCATTGACGTACCGTTTTGGCAACAGCAATCTTAAGACGAAAGAACGCCAGTCGGGCAATTCTGAGGAATTGAACAGATTGTAAAGAGCTATTCATTTTGATAACTAAACCCCTTTGTACAGAAGGGGTTCGTTACGTTTCTTGCGCCCATTTTCTTTATAACCGAAGGTGAAAGATCTATTCGCAGATATTGCCTTTCATTTATCCTATCAATTAATTACTTTTACCTCCGTTTTTTATTAACCACAACTCCCACATTTATGTTAAACCGCAAGCCTTTAGTACCTTTTCTACTCCTTTTCTTTAGCATCCTTCCTATTTATTCCCAAAATAAAACAATTGATTCCATAGAAACGATATTAGCCAATCGCAAGATTAGTGATACGACACGCATTAATACAATTATTGCGGGTATGGATAACACAATCATGTTGAGCAAACCTCATGTGGCCTACTTCAATCAGTTGCTTCCTGTTTTTACTAAAGGATTGGCAATGCCCAAACTTCACCCAAAAGTAAAGCGAAAATACCAATTTGCTGCGGGTGTGTATTACTACAATACAGCAAAAAAAGAAACAAGTGAGGGCAACAAAAATGCGCCAATCCACTTTGATGAAGCTATAAAGTATTGGAAAGAGTCGAAAGACTACAAGCCTATGGCATTAGCAATAGTTGGTAAAGGTGCGTACTACCGCCATATTGCCGACTGGCCAAATACGTTCAAATACTTTTTTGAAGCATTAAAATTCTACGAAAGCATTAATAATGAAAACGGAATATCAACCGTAAATATGGAAATAGGAACCGCTTGTATAGCCCAGCAGGACTGGAATAAAGCTATTGTTCATCTAAAAAAAGCATTGCCCTATTTTGATGTCCCAGAGTCAGAATTAAGAAAATCAGACCGCCATAGTTTAGCGGTAATCCATAATAACATAGGCACATCTTATACCCGTCTTAAAAACTTTACCGAAGCCCATAACCATTTTCTAAAAGCGTACTACTATATCAAAAAGAATAAAGATCCGCAGGCAGAATCGATAATTTTAGTACAATTGGCTCAATCCTCCAGTGAATTGGGAAAACTAGCGGAGTCGGAAGATTATTTAAAAAGAGCCTTAGAGTTATGTAATGATGATATTTCAAAACAAGGAGTATACGGGAGTGCTGCACGCATTAATTACAAAAATAAAAACTATGATAAAGCGGCAGAGTATGGTGAGTTAAGCTACAGCCTGGCGAAAAAAAATAAAAACATCAATTCGCAGTCGGGTATCACTTCCCTGCTATACAAAATTTATAAAGAGAGCGGACAGTATGAAAAAGCATTAAAAATGCATGAGGCGAACATCGTAATAAAAGATTCTACAAATTTAGAAGCCTCAAAAAACGAATTGGCGCAGCAGGAACTCAAATACCAATTTGAGAAAAAAGAACTGCAGCAAAAAATACTCCAGCAAAAGAAATTAGCGGCAGTTACACTAGAACAGCAAAAGAAAGTGACAGCCGTCAAGCTCGAAGCCCAAAAGAAAGCGGCTCTAGAAACCTCAAAAAACAAATTAGCCCAACAACAGTTAGTCTATGATTTTGAAAAAAAACAGCTGAACCAGAAACTCGCTCAAGGAAAAAAAGTAGCCGCGATCAAGCTAGATTCTGAAAAGAAAACGGCCGTTAAAAATAACTGGCTGATTGCCGTTTCTTCTGTATTCCTGCTTTTTTTGCTCGGTGCTTATTTCTACTACCGCAACAATAAGCAGAAACAAGCCATTACGGTTTTAGAAAAAAACCAAATCAAGCAAAAGCTGCTCATCACCCAGATGAACCCCCATTTTATATTCAATTCGGTACAGAACATCGAAAGCCTGATCGATAACAAGCAGAACGACGAAGCGGTGGTTTATCTGGGCAAATTTTCAAAACTGACAAGACAAATACTTGAAAACTCCAATGAAAATTACATATCGCTAGAAGAAGAACTAGAAATGATTGAAAACTACCTTTCTATCCAGCAGCTGCTCTATGAGAACAAATTCAAATTTACGATTCTGGTAGAAAAAGAAATCGATACCGAATCGATATTCTTGCCGCCGATGTTAGCCCAGCCGTTTATTGAAAACGCCATCAAGCACGGACTGAGCAACACTTTGGAAAATGGAAAAATTGCTATTCATTTCTATCTGAAAGAAAACAAGCTGTTTTTTGAAGTAACAGATAACGGCAAAGGTTTTGGTACCAGCACCCAATCAAGCAGTCACAAATCGCTAGCCATGACCATTACCAAAGAACGCTTGGTTTCGTATACCAAAAACAAAGATTTTATAGTGCAGACCGATAATCTGATCGCCTCAAACGGAATGATTGAAGGTGCCAAAGTTGTTTTTGAGATTCCTTATATTTACGAAAGTTAGAACCCGTAAAGTTTATAAAGAGAACTTTATGAGAGTGAATAAGAAGCCTATCTCCTTTATTGGGTATAGGCTTCTTATTCACTCTCATAAAGTTCTTATAGGCACTTCTTAAGTTCTTATAGGCTCTGCTCAAGTTCTTATTGGCTCTACTCAACTTCTTATAGGCTCCGTTCAACTTCTTATTGGCTCTGCTCAACTTCTTATTGGCACTGCTCAAGTTCTTATTGGCTCTGCTCAACTTCTTATAGGCTCTGCTCAACTTCTTATAGGCTCCGCTCAAGTTCTTATATTCACTGCTCAACTTCTTATTGGCATCCCTCAACTTGAAACTGAACGATTTGATGCTTTATAATTGTAAAAATTATCCTCTTTTTAGTCGCTACATCTTGCCGTTTTTTGATTTCGTTTCCGTAAATTCGCAGGGTGAAAAAAATGGCATCCATATTTGCATTGTTTATGCTCCTGAAGCCCGTGCTTCCTGTGATTGAGTATGCTATTGATTACGACTACATAGCAACCGTACTCTGCATCAACAAGGACAAGCCGGAGTTGAAGTGTAACGGAAAATGCCACCTGATGAAGGAACTTGCCAAATCCTCTCAAGAAGACGGTGAACAGTCTCACGAAAAAAGAGCGGCAGCCTCAGAAAGCCACATTTTGTTTTTTGAAGAAATCTTAGATTTCGGGCTCGAAGCTCAAGTATTTCCATTGGCAGATCGTAGTCGCTACATCTTCTATCCAAACCTCTACAGCCATCTGGATAGCAGATCGATCTTCCGTCCTCCCCTTTCTTAAATTTCCATACGATTTGCAGAAATGCTGCGGTAGCAGCCTGTTTCTGAACGCTATACTCCGAAACCCATTCCGGAGCAGCCTCATCCTATAACAAATTTAAAAAATACATCATGAAATCACGCTTAAAAAACATAGCGGGCCTTCTTGCCCTATCCCTATTTATCAACTCGTGCAGCAGCGACGATAACGGCTCGGCTCCTGCCGACGGAACGTCTGGCGACGTAGAACTGTTCTTCGACAACGGCGTTGCCGGAGATGCCCTGATGCTCGGAAACTCCTATACCAATTCCAACGGTGAGACTCTTATCTTTGAACGCTTCACCTATATCGTAAGCAACTTTGTATTGATAAAAGAAGACGGCTCTGAGTTTACCTACCCTAAAAACGAAAGCTATTTTATCATCAACGAAGAAACCGGACAGTTTACGGTGCACCTAGAGAACGTGCCTGCTGGCGATTATAAAAAGATCAAGTTTGGTATCGGCGTTGACCAGCAGCGCTACCTGCAAGGCGAAACCGCACAGCAGAGCTTCTGGGACCTTGCCTTTGCCAATAACATGACCTGGACATGGTCTACAGGATACCGCTTTATCAACTGCCAGGGTACTTTTACCGTAGACCCTGCTCATGGCGGCGATACTACATCAAGAGGCTTTATGATTCACCAAGGCAGCAACACGGCTACAGACAACTATAGAGAAGTAGTCTTGAACCTGCCGACTACGGCACGCGTGAGAGAAGGAGAAATGCCAAACATCCACCTAAAATCAGATGCCAACGTTATTCTTGACGGCGACACCAAGATCGAGCTGCACCACAACCTGAACGGTGCCGGAACTGCAGCAAGCATCATGGCGGGCGAAAACCTCATCACCATTGCCAACAACACCAAAAAGATGTTCACTGTAGACCACGTCCATAACGGAGCGGGAACGCACCACTAGACAAAAACAGAATGCTTTTAAAGGAATCAGCCTAGATGATTTTAGGCTGGCTGTCCTTTAGCATGCACAATCCGGAAAACCTTCCGGCCCTAAAACTTTACTAATGAAAAAAATAGTATATTTTCTCAGTATCCTATCGGTACTCTCGTGCCAAGATGATAACGGCGAATACATCGAGATCGACCAGCCCTTAGATTTTATCATTCCGGCTAATTTTCCAGAACCCGTACAAGACATCAGCTACAATGCTCCGACCCAAAAGGGATTCGAGCTCGGCAGGAAGCTTTTTTACGACGGCAGGCTGTCTAGAGACGGAACTGTTTCCTGCTCCTTCTGCCACGAACAGGCTTCTGCGTTTACACACCACGGACATGATTTCAGCCACGGCGTCGACAACCTCGAAGGACTCCGCAATGCGCCTGCCGTGCAGAACATGGCGTTCCAAGGCGAATACTTTTATGACGGCGCTTCCAGCAGCCTAGAGATGCTCTCCATTGTGCCGATACACAATCCAGTAGAAATGGACGAGAACCTCGAAAGCATCGTGCTCAAGCTCAAGCAAGACCCAGTGTATGTAAAGCTCTTTAGCCAAGCCTTTGCCAACAAAGAAGTCAGCTCCGGCAACATGCTCAAGGCATTAGGCCAGTTTATGACCATGATGGTCTCTGCCAATTCGCGCTACGACAAATACGTCCGCAACGAAGCTGGCGGCACGCTCAGTACCCAAGAACTGCAAGGACGCGCGCTCTTTCAGACGAACTGTGCCACCTGCCATGCGACCGACCTTTTCACCGATAACAAGTTCCGCAACAACGGCCTGCCGCCGAATCCCAACCTGAACGACCTCGGCAGGGAAACAGTCACCGGATTTGCTTATGACCGCTACAAGTTTAAAGTACCCAGCCTAAGAAACGTGGCACTGACTGCGCCTTATATGCACGATGGCCGTTTCGGCTCCCTACAGTCGGTATTGAATTTTTACGCCTCGGGAGTACAGAACACGCAGAATCTCGACCCTTTGCTGCAACAGCATCCTACGCTCGGAATTCCTTTGAACCAGCAGGAAAAAGAAGCCATCATTGCTTTCTTGAAGACGTTGACCGACGAAGAATTCGTCAGCAATCCCCTATTCTACTTTCGAACCTAAAAACCCGAAAGCCTTTTTTAATTCATAAGACAAACAGATGAAAAAAATAATTCTTACGCTCGCAATCTCAATCCTTGCCCTGAATGCAGCCCAGGCTCGTACCGAAAAAGATTCGATTGACAATCCGTTCCGCAGATACGTCGCCCTGCTGGAAGAAGACTGCGATGCCTGCGGCTGTTCGGCCAATGGCGGAAGCATGGGATTCAGTTCTATGCTCAACAGCAATTTCGTCGGCATACGCTACATCCACCAAAGCTACAAGAGTCGCGACGGCGTCTTTAACAACTCTCCGTGGATCGACGAGAATTTCAATACCGCACAGCTCTGGGCCCGAGTGCCTATTACAGAGCGGATTGAAGTCATGGCCTTAGTCCCGTACCATTTCAACAACCGCGAAAAAGCCACCGGAAAAGAAAACATCGACGGACTGGGCGACATTACCCTGATGGGCTTCTATACCCTTTTCGGAACCAAGAGCGACAGCGCTACGGTGTTCCATAAATTCCAGCTCGGTGCCGGAGTAAAAGCCCCTACGGGAAAATACGACAGCGCCAATAACGGCAGTATTAATCCGAGCTTCCAGCTGGGTACTGGCAGCTGGGACTATACGCTCGCCTCAGAATATACGGTCAAAAAGAACAACCTCGGACTAAACGCCACGGTCAACTATGTTTTCAAGACAGAGAATGAAAAGAACTACCAGTTTGGCAACCAGTTCAATTATGCCGCGACCCTGTTCTACAGCACAAAGATTGACAATCTGGACATCGTGCCCCAATTAGGACTGGCAGGAGAAAAATACGACGAGAACAAAGACCACGGCGAAGACGTGCCACTGACCGCCGGAGACATCCTCTTCGGAAAGATGGGCGTCGAGCTAGGACTCCAGAAATTCTCTCTCGGCCTAAGCACCATGCTGCCCATCAACCAAAACCTTACCGGCGGAAGAGTCGAAGCCAACTACAGATGGTCGCTCAACCTCAACTATTCGCTCTAAGAAGAACTGTCCCGTCTAGCTGTCGACGCTATTCTGTCGACAGCTATGCACGGGCTTTTTATTTTTGATTTTAGATTTTTGATTTTAGATTTTTCCCTTCCAACTTCCAACTTTCGACTATCAACTTTCAACTATCAACTTTCAACTATCAACTTTCAACTCTCCCCTATCCACTACAAAAATAATTTTCCAACCATTTCATAAGTGAATGAATATTCATTTATATTTGCACCATGAGAATCAGGGACGAGGAAAAGACAAAGCTAGTCAAGGAAAAAGCAATCGAACTTATCGTTACGCATGGTCTTGAAGGCTTTAGTATGAACAAGTTAGCCAAAGCCTGCAGCATATCCGTAGCTACGCTGTACATCTATTACAAAGACCGCGACGACCTCATCATCACGATTGCAGTTGAAGAAGGAAACAAAATGGGTACTGCCATGATTGCCGATTTTGACCCCGAAATGTCTTTAGAAGAAGGCTTGCGGAAACAATGGGAAAACCGCTGTAACTATTCCATCAACAATCCGATGATGTCGCTCTTTTTCGACCAGCTCCGCAGCTCTTCCTACCAGCAAGAATTCCTGGCTTCCTTCCTGAAGGAATTCAAGACCGTAGTAGGCAAGTTCATGCACAACATCATCCAAAGAGGAGAAATCGACAAAATGCCTTTTGAAGTCTATTGGTCCATCGCCTTTGCCCCGCTGTATAACCTTATCCGTTTCCACAACGAAGGAAAAAGCATGGGCGGCAGGCCTTTCAAGCTCACCGATGAAATTTTGTGGCAGACGTTTGATCTCGCATTAAAAGCCCTTAAAAAATAATACCGTTACCCGCCAAGAATCCATTACTAATCATCAATTCATCAAAAAATGAACGAAAAACAATCCATGCCCTTTACAGGCTATCAAAAATTTGTAATCTTTATACTGGCCATAACGCAGTTTACGGTCATACTCGATTTTATGGTCATGTCGCCCCTAGGCGATATGCTGATGAAATCCCTAGACCTAAAACCGTCTGCCTTTGGTGTTGCCGTATCGGCCTATGCCTTTAGCGCCGGACTCTCCGGACTGCTGACTGCTGGTTTTGCCGATAAGTTTGACCGAAAAAAGCTGCTGCTTTTCTTCTACATCGGATTTATAGGAGGTACTATCTTTTGCGGCCTTGCAGAAAGCTATGCCGTATTGGTAGCCGCCCGTATCATTACCGGACTCTTCGGTGGCGTTATCGGCTCTATTTCTATGGCCATCATCACCGACCTGTTTGCCCTGCAGCAGCGCGGCCGCGTCATGGGATTCATCCAGATGGGCTTTGGCGCAAGCCAGGTTCTAGGCGTGCCTATCGGTATCTATATCGCAACGCTCTGGAAATGGGAAGCTCCGTTTTGGATGGTAGCCATCCTTAGCATATTTATTGCTATTGCCATAGCCATTTACCTGAAACCGCTTACAGCACATCTTGCGCTGCAGCATGACAGGTCTGCCTTCGCCCACTTGTGGCATACCGTTTCCAAGCGCGACTACCGTATCGCCTTTACGGCTACTGCCCTGCTTTCAATCGGAGGCTTTATGATGATGCCTTTCGGAAGTGCCTTTGCCGTCAACAACCTCGGCGTGAATTACAACCAGCTGACCATGCTCCTTATGGTTTCCGGCGTCAGCTCTCTGGTCGTGATGCCGATAATCGGAAAGCTGAGCGACAAGATCAACAAGTTTACCATATTCGCGGCAGCTTCTGTCTGGATGATGATTATCTGCGTGGTCTATACCAACCTAGGCGTCACGCCGCTGCTTATCGTCATGGCCTTGAATATCATGATGATGATCGGGATCATGAGCCGTATGATTCCCTCATCGGCATTGACCAGCGCCGTACCCGAAATGTCAGACCGTGGTGCGTTTATGAGCATCAACTCTTCCTTGCAGCAGATTGCAGGCGGTATTGCCGCAGCAGTCGCAGGGATGATTGTTACGCAGAAAAGTAAAGGCAGTCCGCTAGAGCATTACAATACTGTAGGTTATGTGATTGTCGTCATTTCGATCATCAGTATCATCTTGATGTGGCGTGTCTACAAGCTGACCATCAAAAAGCCGCATTATAGCAAAGTAGAGCCTGCTGCTGCAGAAATGAATGAGATGCTGTAAAGCGATATTCTAAATAATAAACTAAAAAAGCGAAAAGATAGTAGTTATCTTTTCGCTTTTCTTTTTCTCAAAACAGTGCATTATGATTTCTGCAAGAACTGGCGCAGTACATACTGCAAGATGCCTTCGTTCCTGTAATATTCGATTTCGATCTTAGAGTCCAATCGGGCAATAGCCTTAAACTGTATCTTCTCGCCGTTTTTTCGCAGCGCCGTAACATCTACCTCTTTTAAAGGCTTGATATCTTCCGCGATGCCCGTTATCGTAAACTGCTCGCTGCCAGTGAGTCCGAGGCTTTCTGCATTCTCTCCGTCCTTATACTGCAAAGGCAGCACGCCCATTCCCACTAAATTGCTTCTGTGGATTCTTTCATAGCTTTCGGCCAATACGGCTTTTACACCCAACAAGAACGTTCCTTTTGCTGCCCAGTCTCTCGAAGAACCGCTGCCGTATTCTTTTCCAGCCAATATCACCAAAGGTATCTTAGCTTCTCTATACTTCACCGAAGCATCGTATACGCTCATTTCTTCGCCCGTCGGCAAATATTTGGTATAGCCGCCTTCGTGATCTGCCAGCCTGTTTTTGATACGCACGTTGGCAAAAGTACCTCGAATCATTACTTCATCATGCCCACGGCGGGAACCATAGGAGTTAAAATCGGCTTTTTCAACCCCTCGACTCAGCAGGTACTTTCCTGCTGCAGACAGTTCGCCATACGAACCCGCAGGCGAAATATGGTCGGTCGTGATACTGTCGCCTAAAGACAGCAGCACGTTGGCATTCTCAATATCTCTTAAAGGCTGCGGATGCTCTGGCAGGTTCTTAAAGAAAGGAGCCTCTTTTATATAGGTCGACTGCTCGTCCCACACATATATTTTCTCATTAGGAACTTCCAGATTCTGCCATATCGCGTTTCCTTCAAAAATAGTCCCGTAGCTGTTGGCAAACTGTTTCGGAGAAAGTACCGAGCTCATGATCGTATTGATCTCGTCATCGCTAGGCCAGATATCTTTTAAATAAACTGGCTGCTGGTTCGGGTCATAGCTGATCGGCTCGTTCAATAAGTCGATATCGACACGTCCCGCTATCGCATACGCAACGACCAGCATCGGCGACATCAGGAAGTTCATTTTAATCTGCGGATGTATCCTCGCCTCAAAATTCCGGTTCCCGGAAAGCACCGAAGCCATGACCAAATCATGTTGGTCAATCGCCTTGGCAATATGCGCTGGAAGTGGTCCCGAGTTTCCGATACACGAAGTACAGCCGTATCCTACGATATGGAATTTCATAGACTGCAGGTCGTCCAATAAATCAGCCTTGATCAAATAATCAGTCACGACCTTAGAACCAGGCGCTAAAGAAGTCTTTACCCAAGGCTTCACATTCAGTCCGTGCTCTCTTGCCTTGCGCGCTACCAGCCCTGCACCGATCATCACATACGGATTGGATGTATTCGTGCAAGAGGTTATCGCCGCTATAACGACCGCTCCGTCTGAAAGCATAAACTGCTCCTGCCCGACGGTGACGGTAACGATTTTCATCCCGTCTTCAATTTTCCCTTCAATTTTTGTATCCGGTACCATCGTCGTCTCAGTCTTCATAGGCAGCGAGCTTCCTCCTTCCGCAAACCAGCGCGTCAGCTGTTCTTGCGGCTTGATGTATTTGCGTCCGAAAGACTGGTGCAAGACATCGGCAAAGGTGGCCGGAAAGTTTTTGAGCAGTATCTTATCTTGAGGCCTTTTCGGACCTGAAACTGTCGGTTCTATCGTTGAAAGATTTAATTCTAAAATATGCGTATAGGTAATCGACTCGTTGCCCGTACGCCATAACAAGTTGGCTTTGCAGTAATCTTCAACCAGCTTTACCTGTTCTTCAGAACGGTTTGTCATGCGCATGTATTCCAGCGTCTTGTCGTCTATAGGGAAATAGGTAACCGTACAGCCAAATTCAGGCGACATATTGCCTATGGTTGCCCTGTCGGGAACTGAAAGATTGTCCAATCCCGGACCGAAAACTTCTACAAACTTTCCTACGACGCCGTACTTACGCAGCAATTCAGCAATAGTCAATACCATATCTGTTGCCGTAGAGCCTAGCGGGATTTTTCCCGTCAGGCGCAAGCCTATTACTTCTGGCATGATAAAATAAATCGGCTGTCCTAAAATGGCGGCCTCCGCTTCTATTCCTCCGACACCCCAAGCAATAACACCTATTCCGTTGACCATCGGCGTATGGCTGTCGGTTCCGACCAGCGTATCCGGAAAGATCTCGCCGTTGCGCTCAATGACTCCTTTTGACAGATATTCAAGATTTACTTGATGGCAGATGCCCATGCCCGGAGGCACGACGCTGAAATTACTAAACGACTGCTGTGCCCATTTTAAGAATTGGTACCGTTCTTTGTTACGCTTGTATTCTTCATCCATGTTGCGTTCATAGGAATATTCCGTGCCAAAATAATCGACCTGTACCGAATGGTCAATAACCAAATCTACAGGAATCAGAGGATTTATCTCGTCTGGATTTTTCCCTTTTCGCGCTATTTCTGCCCTAAGCGAAGCAATATCTACAACCGCGGGAACGCCTGTAAAATCCTGCATCAGCACGCGGGCTGGCTTAAAAGGAATGTCTTTATCAGAAGCTTCCGGCTTCCAATTGAGCAGGGTTTCTATGTTTTCGCGCGTTATCGCGAAGTCATCAAAATTACGTAGCGCGTTTTCAAGCAGTATTCTTATAGAAAATGGCATCTTTTCGATATTGTATCCCTGCTTCTCCATTTCCGGCAAGCTGTAGTACGTAAAAGTGCCATTTTTTGTAGTCAGTAGTTTTTTGATCTGATAAATGTCGTTTGTCATAGTCCGCAAGTATTAGTTGATAGCAATGACATAAAGGTAAGGGTTATCAGCGAAATAGCAATAGCTTGATATGTTGATTTTTATGAGCCTTTACGCCTTTATATTTTCTACGGCAGTAGTATGACTCATTTGCTATAAACTTGGCATCAAACTACTCTGTGTATTTATTAATTATAAGATCAGTAGCAACTTTCAAGTATTCATGATTTTCTGGATGATAACCAGGACCATTAAAAAATTCTACATCACCATTAGTCTTCTCATACCAAATTCCCGGTTTTCTTTTGGAATAATGAATTCTTTTGGCTTCTAAAGGTTTCAGTTTTCTCAATTTAAACTGCTGTGGATCCATCGGAATTTTAGTGTTCACTATACCAAATGATTCCGAAGAACAATCGACAGCTTCGTAATGATCTCCTCTCCATTCCATACAGTCTTTTTCTTCTTGCTGTGACATCATAAATATGCCTCCAATAATAAAAATTGCCAACACAAAATAGACAGACCATTTTTTTCTTATCAAAAAACCACTTGAATGATTATGCCCAAGATTATTATTGGAATCTATCAAATAGTTCGGCATAATAACATCATCTATTATTTCAATCGGTTCATTCTGAAGTTCAATATGCGCTTTCTTTTTTACTTTGGAATCTTCTGTCCTTTTTCCATCATTATAACTTCTTGAATACTTTGATAATGGTCTTTGCTTAAAATCAACTAAAATTGCTGCCATATCGGCTGCATCTATCTTAGCTAGGTCAGTTTCTCCCTTAAAAAAAGTTTCAATAGGCCTAAACTTGTCTTTGACTTTATTCAGCTTGTTACCTCCTAAAGCTGTCGGACTAAAATCAAATCCTAAGAAAATAGAGAAGCTCTTCAAGTCATTGATATCTGAATTATTCTTGAAAATCTCCCAACACAAATCTTTTAATTGTCCGCGAGATGGATTGATTAAAAAACTAGAATACATACCGTTTTTTTCTTCTTCATACTTTGCCTTTATGGCTTTTTTATACTCTTCTAAAATATCTTTTTTCATAAACTGAGGGGGATTTATAAGGAACTTTTGGGAGTCTTGTGGCATTGCGGGAATTACAGGAATTCCTTATAAATGCTAGGCAAAAAACAAACTTCCTTTGCTTCAGAATTAGTTCTTGTTCTATTCGCGATAGAAACAAATGTACAAAACTACTTCTGCAACAGTAATGCGGAAAACCGTAAAAATAATTATCCGGGAAGTATAATTCATTTTTATAGTTCAAGCTTACTGCACTTCCCATAACACTTTGGCCTGCCATAAAAACATTCAGAAAGATCTGGACAGGCAGGCCCATGTTTAATCCTTAATCTTATTTAAAAATGAAAAAAATATTTTTATTTGCTGTTATAGCAGCAATGGGCTCTGCCGTAGTTTCTTGTTCTTCTGATGACAATGAAATTAAAGATACTAGTTTAAATTATCCAGTAGCTGCAAGAGATACGCTCCAGCCTCCTGGAACTGGAACTGGCGATGGTCCAGGTGATGATCCGATTATCATCACTCCACCACCAAAAAAACCATGATTAAATAGGTAATTTATAATTAATTAGTAATTTCGGGGAAAGTAACTTTTATGGTGCGTTCCCCGTTTTTTATTTTACTCCTTTTTTTCTTTTTTTCTTGTGAAAAGAGACAAACAATTAGTAGTACATTTTCTCAAGAAATAGAAGATGTAATACAAGCAAAAGCATGGCAAAAAAAAGCTAAAAAGTTTGAGGAAGCAAAAGAATATGACAGTGCCGTATATTATTACGTCAAGTCGAAAAATATATTTATAAAAGAAAAAGAGAATACTGGGAACATTACCTATAACTGTGTCCAGGCAGCTTGGATACTGCAAGTCGTTGGTGATTATATTGGTAGTGAAGAAATGCTGACAGAAGCAGAAAAATATAACCCAAAAAAAGATATAAATTATGCTGCCTCAATAGCAAATTTATACGGTATCATAGAAAAAGAAAACGGTCACTATGACGAAGCAATTCAAAACTATAAAAAAGTACTGAGTTTTACAAAAGACCCTCTTGCCAGACTATCCCCTCTCAATAATATGGCAACAATATATATAGCGACAAATAAATACAATAAAGCTATTGATATATTAGATGGAATCCTTAAAAGTAAGATTCTGGAAACAGATACTTTGCAAGACAAAAAAGCAAGATATATGGATAATTTGGGGTACGCTGTCTACAAATCTGGACGTGATAAAGAAGGACTTTCATTAATGGAAAAAGCCCTGTCAATGAGAAATAAGATTGGCGACACTTATGGTAGTATCGAAAGTTATCTGCATCTAACTGATTATCACAAAAATTCTAGTCCACAACAATCTATTCAATATGCAAAAATGGCTTATAAAAATGCTACCGACGTCCACAGTGTTGATGAAAGACTAGAAGCATTATCATTTTTAATGGTAAGCGATCATGAGAAAGACGCAAGAAAATATGCGAGTACTTATCAGAAAGTTAATGATAGTATTATAACTATAAGAAACAATGAGAAAAAACAATTTGCAAAGATTATATTCGATTCAACGAATGAGAAAGAAGAAAACCAAAAATTAAGGGCTGAAAAAGCGGAAGATTCTTTAAAAATGATAGTAATAAGTACTATCCTCCTGTTGTTAATAATAGCTGTAAGTAGATATTACCGAAACAAAAACAGAATAGAAAGACAAAGAGGCATAAAAGCTGTATATGATACTGAAACCCGTATTTCAAAAAAATTGCACGATGAATTAGCAAATGATGTATTCCAAGTAATGTCCTTTGCAGAAACCCAAAATTTGGAAAACCCAAATAAAAAAGAACTGCTGTTAGACAATCTTGATAAGATATACGGCAATGCCCGAAATATTTCAAGAGAAAACAGTTCGATTGATACAGGAGAAGATTTTGATTCCGAACTAAAACAGATGCTTGTCAACTATGAAAACGGAGGCTTGAAAGTCATCATAAAAAACAGCCCTGAAATCAATTGGGCAAAATTGCCTTCAACAAGCAAAGTTGCCGTGTTTAGGGTTCTACAAGAACTGATGGTTAATATGAAAAAACATAGCCAAAGCACTATTGTTGTGATCAGTTTTGAAACCATAAAAAATGCTCTTCAAATCAAATATTCTGACAATGGCATAGGCTTTTCTAATAAATTAAGCTTAAAAAATGGCCTTCAAAATGCGGAAACCCGCATAAAAGCAATAAACGGAGTAATTACTTTTGATACAGAAACAGAAAAAGGTTTCAAGGTAAAAATTACGATTCCAAATTAATCTTGTTATGTATAAAAAAGCGCTAATAGTTGATGACATAGACCTTAATGATATCGCGGCCGTAAAAGTTCTTGAAGAGCTGGAAATTAGAGACATTCATTATGCAAAATATTGTGATGATGCCCTACTAAAAATTAAAAGAGCCCTATTTGACGATGTTCCTTTTGACTTATTGATTACCGATTTGTCTTTTAAAAAAGTCGATCATAAGGAAGAAAAGCTTAAATGCGGCGAAGAATTAATCGATGCCATAAAAAAAATTACTCCAGAAATCAAAATCATCGTATTCTCAATTGAAGACAAGCCTTACAGGATACAAGCATTATTTCTCAAACATCATGTAAACGGATTCGTCATAAAAGGCCGAAATAGCATGCCTGAGCTTAAAAAAGCAATCCAAAATGTAAATAATGGTACTGATAAATTTCTTGCTCCTGATCTAATTCATATTCTTAAAGACAAGACAATAAATGAGATCGATAATTATGATATCGAGCTAATACGATGGCTTTCCTTAGGCGTAAAGCAAGAAAGCATGGATGTCAAATTTAAAGAATTAGGCATTGTTCCCAATAGCAAGAGCACCATCGAAAAACGCATTATCAAATTAAAGAATTACTTTGAAGCAAGTAATACTATACACCTGATATCTATTGCGAAAGACATGGGAATAATATAGGCTTATTTTAATGTTTTGGACTAGCCTAGCTAATATTAGGATAGATTTTAAAAAATAAGAATGCGGTTTCCCTTAAATATTTTGATAACCAAACATTTATATTTGGACATTACATTGATTAATAACCTCTTAATGCTTTATTATGAAAAAATTATTCTTATTGCTTTTAGTGTCCTTCTTCTGCTTTGGTGGAAATGCCAAGACATTCGAGCCTCTAAAAATCACCGAAACTTCTGAAGCCTTTTTTAAAGGGGCACAACAGAGAAAAAAGACTGTGCATGTCAAGAGTTACAAAAAGAAAAACGGAACAACAGTCAAATCTCATAAGAGAAGATCTCCTAGAAGTCACTAAAAATGATTAAGCCCTTTTGTGAGGGCTTTTTTATTTGTTTCTCGAGAAGATGATAGCTGTCTTTTTATATTAGTCCTGAACTTAGATGAACGATTGAATGTGATGAGTAAAGTATTTACCGAAGTTACTTATAAAATTACTCTTGAATTTTATGGCAAAGTGTAAACTTGTATATACTTATCAATATTTTTTGTGTTTTTTACTCTGGACTGATATATAGTTACAAAAATTATTACCAAAGACTGCGGTTTTTCTCATATATCTCTTTTTTCTTGATTATACATTTGTGACTAATAATCGTTAAATTTTTTATGTATGTCAAAATTACCGTTAGGAACAACTAGAACTACAGGACAAACCTGCCCTGAATCAGCAATCTGGAAGGCATTAAGCGTGCCTTCCACAACTATTCCTTTATCGGAAGGAGAAACTTTTCCTCCTTACAATAACCAAGGTGTTACTTGGCAACTAATTCAGTACGCCTAATAATTAAGAAGGGCTATTCCTAAAATGAAATAGCCCTTTTCAAAGCATCTATATAATCATATAATGTTATGAGTTTTCGTTTCCAGAAGAGAATCAAGCTATACGGAGGTCTAGGAATCAATATCAGCAAATCAGGTATTTATCCAAGCCTAAGAACAAGAAAAGGCACAATAAGCAATAAGGGATATTCTATCAGAACGGGAATTTCAGGAATTTCTTATCAAAAAAATTTTAAAGCTAAAAACAACGGATGTATCCTGTTTTTTGCCTTGCCAGGAATACTACTATTATTAAAACAATTACTATGTCACTAAATCCAAAACATCTTTTAAAAACGATAATTTTAGGCCTTGTTTTATACCTTTCCTCCACATCTTTGATAGCACAGACAAAGCCTAAAGTATTATTGGCTTCTTGCGAAAGAAGAGGATGTAGCGGAGCCGAATATTGCAGTGCTTGTAAGAATTGTAGCGGATGTAGACATTGTGCTAAAGAAGGAGGTACTTGTGGAGTTTGTGAACAAAAACAAAAGAAAAAACCAAATCGAAAGAAGAGAAAAAATAAAGCATAAAAAACACGGCAAGATCTGCCGTGTCCTTTAATAAGAACTATCATATGAATAACAATAGCTTGATATATTGATTTTTAAGTGGTACTAAACTCTTTATTTCAACCGCCATATCAAACTATTGTATTTTTATAGAAAATCTAAAACCCTCCTTGCAGTAGAGGCATAAAAGAAGTTTGTTCATTATCCTCCAACACAGCTTCCATAAACCTCATCCGCGGATCCAGTACTACCTTAGTCGGTTTTTTTGCCACACGGACTTTTAGCTTGCTCTGCCCCTGTGGCAGGATAACACGCTGTTTTTTTCCGTCTTCAAGATAGATATCGATTTCTATGGGCTCATCAAAAGCCAGAGTTGCTTTTTTGCCTTTTCCGTCTTCCTTGTACTTTTTGGCAATAACGGCTATTTCCAACTCATATATTCCTTCGTTTGTCTTACGGTAAGACACTTTATCCAGCTGCAGGTCGTGGGTGATAATCTGCTTGAACAGCTCATCAATTTTAGGATGAAGGGTATTATCGCTCACCGCATACAATTCGTTTATCAAGTCTAAAGAAATAGGCGGCTGATTCGGATAGGCATATTTCTTAAGAAAGCTTCTAAGCGCTTTATTGATGTTTTCTTCCCCAAGAAGCAGTTCCAGCTGGTACATGACGACCATTCCCTTGTCATACGCCAAGAATGGCTTGTAAGGATCGGCTTTAGACAAAGGCTCTTCTCCTGCAAAAGCACGCTGTTCCATATAAATATCTTTATGTATCTGTACGCGCGACACTATGTTTTCATCGCCATACGCTTTTCTATAGAGCACCAACTCGGTATACATCGCCAGTGTTTCTGTCAGCAGCTTGCTTCCTTCCCTATAATCTGGGTCGATGGTCGCATTGCCCCACCAGGTATGCGAAAGTTCGTGGCTTACCTGCTCGTTTAATATGTCTTTTTCAGGATCCTGTCGGATATTATTCTGAAAACCGAACGATTCATTGATAAAGAAACCCGTAGGATAGGCCGTAGCCGCAAAGCCTTTCACAAAAGAAGAAATCTCCACAAATCGGATCATGGCATACGGATACTTGCCAAAATGCTGCTCGCAGTATTCCAACGACTGCTTTGCATTTCGGATAATATGCTCGATATTATGCTCATGTCCGGGCTGGTAATAGACTTCAATCGCAATGCCTCGGTAGTTCGCCTTTTGTACGGCATAACGTGCCGAAGCAGCTGCAAAACGGAATGGTATAGGCGACGGAGTCTTGTATTGGAAATAATTACGTCCCTCTTTTTGCCACGTGGCTTTCAGATCGCCGATACCGATAGCCGTCTGGTTTCCAGAAGTAGAAATCACGGCATCGAGATTGATATAGCCATACTCATAAGGCGTTTCCCTCTTTTCTTCCAAAGGCAATACCAATGACGCTGCCGGCAGCTTCCTTTTGGCACGCTCTCTAGGGTCGTCTATCTCGTTATCGGCCATATAGCCGAATCGCGGGAAAAAGTTACTGATGCGGATAAACGAGCCGTTTTTCAGGATCGTACTAAACTGCTTGAACCCGTTAAATGAAGAACCCGAATAGGCAAAAGCGAATTTCATGCTGGCTGATTTGCCAGGCTGCAGCGGCTTTATTAATTTATACCAATAATGCCCGTATTCTTTGTCGGCAGACAGCAGCTTGGCATTCTCGATAGTAATACGGCTCCATTGCATATCCTTGTCAGCATACACCAAGACAGAGTCTATAGCTTGGTCACCTTTATTGGCTAACACGTACGTTCCTGTGACAGCATAGCTGTTTTTTTCAGGAAAGAGATCGATGGAAGTCTTGACATCCGTTACCGTAGGCTGCAAGAGCTCGCTGAATTTTTTGTACCGCTCTTCATACGCCTGTTTCCAATCATTGCGTTCTTCTTTCTTAGGAATTTCCGTCTCTTTCCAGATTATGCTTCCCGAAAATAATGCGCCCGCTAGGCAGCCCGCCAATAAGAGGGCCTGCCCTATTTTTAACCTGCCTGATGGGACACTCTTCCTTCTGAATCGGACCGCTGCAAAAAGAACAATAGCCGAAATACACGACCAATAGAGCATTTTGATATGAAACGCGTCCATAAAAAGGTCAAATCCGTTCATTTCGCTATAATTCCCTTTAAAAGCATTGGCATATTGCACTAGAGGATGCTTTAGTCCGATAAGCCCTCCAAAAGAAGTATTGGTCAATAACAAAACCACAGAAGAAACCATCAAGCCGATATACCTGTTTTTACACAGCGTATGTATGCTAATTACCAAGGCAGCGCAAAGCGACAATGGCAGGCCAATCAGATAATACAAGGACAGATACAGTCCCAAGTCGATAGCTTCTGTACCAAACGCCAATTGGAACCCTATACCGACAAGACAGCTGCACAAAAGCAACAGCATCGGCACGAACGTAAGCGTAAGCCATTTTGAAAGCACGACTGCCATCTTAGGAACGGGACTGCTGTTTTCCAATGCATCAAAGCGCGCGCCTTGGCTTCTCCAGAAAATCTCGCTTCCATAAAACAATACGACTATCAGGCCAATCATGGGAAATAGCTTCAATATTTCGCTGACCATCAAGCCCGAAGTAGCAAAACGTTCTGGCAAGCGCCTTCCGGCATCGATGATACCAATGACCTCCATCCCGAAAAAGAAACACCAGCCGAGGACTATAATCCATATCGAAACGCTCTTGATAATTGATTCCATATCAATCTTTACAAAACTAAGCCCAGCCTTCAGGCTATAAGCACCACCGCTATTCTTTGTTGGAACTGGCACATATTCAAGGCCAAGAACAGTCTTATCTTCTTTGGCTTTCTTATTCGATTTTCTGTCTTTTCCTACTATAAAACTAAACTTGCGATAAGCAAAGACTACCAGCAGGCAAGACACCGCCATATAAGCCATACGATTGAACAAGAAATTTCCGGTTAGCGTTACCAACTGCGTATTGCGCTGCCCAGCTGTCCAATACTGTGTCTGCTCAAAAAAGGCCGACAGACCAAAGGGATCGACCTTTGCCATGACATCCATGCTTGCTGCCGATACGGGTGCGGCACTGGCCATAAGCGGCGAATTAGAAAACATTGCTATTCCCCAATAGAGGAAATAAATAAAGAGTCCGGAGATATAGATTGCCATCCTGTTTTTAGACAATACGCCTATGCTGCACAGTACGCCTGTACAAAACAAGATGTTGGGCACAGCCAGTACCAGAAAAGGTTTTACGTAGCTCCATACGTCAAGCGCTGCCAATTCCTCATCATGAGAGCTGAACAACTGGTGCCCGACAAGCAGTCCCGTCACGTACAATACAAATGTCAAAGCCGCAATACCAAAAATCACGAGGAAACGGCTGCTCAGGTAATACCTTTTCTGTATGGGCGTAGCATAAAGAATCAAGTCAAAATGTGCGTCCTTTTCCCGCATCAAGCTTTGCGCCGCCAGCAGCGCGACAGAAAAAATACACATCAGCGACATGATGCCGATAACATACGTGATCACATAAGGCGAATTCTTATACGTTTCCGGAAAAGGAAAATTAGCCGCGACAGAAGTAAACAAGCCGAATCCTAGAAAGAAAACGAGCAGTACCAAGAAGGATTTTTTCTTTGCGAAAAAGATCCAGTCAAAATGTAAAAGACCTGCAAACATATTATTTCGTATTAAAAAGTTGGGCGAAATACACGTCTTCAAGATCGGTCTGTTTCATAGCAAAGCCGTGATGCGGGTTCTCTTTAGAAAGGATATGGATGTGCTGTCTTCCTGCATTCAGCTGCGTAGCAATGACCTGAAACTGTTCCTGATACGCTGACAGCTCTTTCTTTTCTATAGCCTTGGTCCAAATGCACCCTTCCAGCTCGTCGATAAACGCTGCTGGATTGCCATAGGCCAGTACTTTTCCTTTGTTGATGATGGCCATCTGGGTACACAAATTACGTACGTCTTCTACTAGATGCGTAGAAAGGATCACGATGACCTGCTCGCCTATCTCGCTCAATAAATTATTGAACCGATTGCGTTCTTCCGGATCGAGTCCGGCCGTTGGCTCATCTACGATAATCAGCTGCGGATTACCGAGCAAGGCCTGTGCCACGCCAAAACGCTGGCGCATTCCGCCCGAAAAAGAGCTTACCGCCTTGTTGCGGTCTGCATAAAGATTCGTCTTTTCGAGAAGCGCATAGATATGTTCCTTTCTTTCTTTTTTACCGCCGACGCCCTTAAGCACCGCCAGATGCTCTAATAAATCATACGCGCTGATTTTGGGATAGACTCCGAAATCCTGTGGAAGGTAGCCCAGCTGCTGCTTGATAAAGGTAGGATCGGCTACCACATCGACCGAATTAAATACAATCGCACCGCTATCGGGTGCCTGCAAGCCGGCTATCGTTTTCATAAGAGTAGATTTGCCGGCACCATTTGGACCCAGCAATCCGAAAATGCCATTGCTGATTTCAAGCGAAATGTCTTGCATAGCCTGTACGCCGTTGTCGTACTTTTTACTCAAGTTTTTGATTTGTAAACTGTTCATTTTTTTGATTTTTGATTGATTATTTTAGACAATAGAATTCCTGCACCCTCTTAGGGGCGTTTTTTTTTATACGCTACATGGTTATTGATGGTTATTCTTCTCTGTATTCCAAAATATCGCCCGGCTGGCAATCCAGCGCCTTGCAGATGGCTTCCAGAGATTCAAAACGGATACCTTTTGCCTTGCCTGTTTTTAGAATCGACAGATTGGCGGGAGTTATTTCTAATATCTCGGCCAATTCCTTGCTTTGCATTTTCCGCTTAGCGAGCATTACATCAATGTTTATAATAATCGGCATGGTTATATGTATAAGTCTTGTTCGGTTTGAAGATTGAGCCCCTGCTTGAATATTACCGCCATGAAATAAGCAAATACCCCAAGCACAAAATGCAATACCGACAGGCTAACGAGTATTTCGACTTCATAAGAATAAGCAATATGCCCGATCAAAAAAGGCAACGGTACGATAAAGTTGAGCAGGTAAAAGATGCTCAGCCTTCTTACTCCCTGTTGGGTAAACAATTTCTTTCCGCGGAACGTCTTGAAAATATTGCCCAGCAGCCAGAAGAAAATGCCGTACAACGCTATAAAAGCTATCATTTCAAAAATGTAATAAAACTCATAGGTATCACCTATCAAAAAACGCGTATCGGTAAAGGGATAGGTGATGACAAACCGCTTCCCATCTTCTATAGGCTGCAGAGAATCAGTACGAAATAGAAAGCAGATAATACAATAGGCCGCCGTTGCCAGATACGGCAGCGCCAGCACTCTTGAAAAGTAAAACAGACAAGTAGCAATAAGACGGACTCTTTTCATTTCTTAAATATTTTATGCAAATATATAATTAATTATCGTTTTACGATAATTAATCAATAAAAAACACATCAAACAGTATTTAATATGACATTCAGTATAAGTGAATTGTCAGTTACTGAAGGAAGGCAGAAGCGCTAGAGAGCAAAAAATCAAAAGCCCTAAACTTTTTACTATAATTCTGATATCTTCCTATATATTTGCTCTTCGTATAAAAGAACCTATCCTATTTCAAGATCCTTACCATGAAACAAGTGCTACTCCTACTCTTCTTTATAGCAACAAGCTATTGCAATGCTCAAGACCTTCTTGCCAAAAAAGGAACGATTACATTGGCGACAAACGAAAAAATAAGTTTTGAAAGGCTAGAACTTGTCGATGGGCACTTTAAGTATTTTGAACCGACAACGGGTGAAGACAAAAAAATAGCAATCAGCACAGTCAAGGTAATTGATGATGAAAACCATAAGCGCGTTTTTACCAACAGGAACATTATCATTTCAACCGAATTTTCGCAAGGAATGGTTATAGAGAAAACAAAAGCAGATACCATTGCTAGTGCCAAGAAGCCTGCTCCAAAAAAAGAAGATGCTAAGGTCGCAGCAAATGGATATCCGAATGGAATCTATTACACCAAAGAAGATTTTATAAACAAAGTACCAAATTCTACAGCAGTAGTAATTCCTAAAGGTCTGGTTGGCTTCACAAAAGAAGAAATCGTAGATGATATTCCAGCAGAGTGTTATTTTTATTTGAAAAATGAAGACAAAAAGCTTAAGAGAGTATTTGCCGTTTGCTACAAAGGACATATCTACTTCCAGACACAAGCCATATTAGACAACAGGAACAAAACGGACAGGGCGCAAACCAATCATTTTCCAAATGGCTTTGCCAAAGTCATATCCCTTGGAGAAAATTACTATTATACAGAAGTCAGCCTTGCCAATAAATGGGCACAAGGTTTTGCGTATGGTTCTGGCGGAGCTGTAGGCGGTGCAATCGGCAGTTCCTTAGGCAATCATAAAGGTATCGTATGGGATGTAAAAAACAAAGAATTTAATATCTTCAAAAATTGCAATGACTATAATGATTTTATAAAAGTACTTTATCCTGAAGGCGTTCAAGAATGCAAAAACCATCAGCCTGATATCGTTAAGGTGAGAGAAGCTATTGAAAAAATAAAATAACTGGATTTTATTCCCTTTGCCTCTTTTTTTCAATGCCCTCGTTCATATCAATAACGCCTCTATAAACCGCCTATAGTCAAAAATCCTAATGCAAATACCACCATCACCCTTTCTGCAGCATATCGTAAGGCATTATCTGATTCTTTCAAATGAGGCAGTTACAGCCACCGATTTTAGGATTTTTTCGGATGGAAGTCCCGGAATCGTGTTTCATCGGAAAGCTCCTTTTAAAGAGAAAAACGAGACAGAAGACAACTTTAGCTTACAGCCCGACTGCTTTGTATATGGACAGATCACGCGATTCAATACCCTCTCGGCTACAGGAGAAATCGATATGCTTGTGGTAGTACTGCAGCCCACGGCACTATTCAAGCTATTTACAATACCCGCTTTTGAAATAAATGACAAGACATTGCCTTTTACAGAATTGGCAGGTCATTCCGGCCGCCTTCTTATAGAAAAGATCCAAAGCCTTTCTGAAAATGCATCGGCCATAGCCGCAATTGAAAACTTCTTGCTGGGCCAGCTCCTTAAAAACTCCTATAATGACAGCCTGGTATCCATGGCCGTACAGCAGATTCACATACACAAAGGAAAGAACAGCCTGGCAGAAATGCTAAAAGGAATTCCGGCTACCGAAAGGCAGCTCGAACGAAAATTCAACGAACACATCGGCTTGAGTCCTAAAAAATTTGCAGACATCGTCAGGTTCCAGCACTCCCTGAAAAGCCTGAAGCAGATTTCTCCAGAAGCAAACCTTACAGAAGTAAGCTATGCCTGCGGTTATTACGACCAGCCGCACTTGAATAATAGCTTTAAAAAATTCACGGGCCTCACTCCTGTCCAATACCAAGCAAACAACAACCTGCTGGCTGTCAATTTTTTGTTGCTGGCCTAAGCGATTTTGTCGGTTTTCTCCAATTTTTGAGCTTGCTTTCTTTTCATCTTCGCAGTACTAATCCATTACGATACATACGATGAGAAATTTGAAAATCGCTACCGCCCAATTTGAAAACAAAAGTGGCGATAAGGTCTATAATCTGAAAGTAATCGAAAAGCTCTCACAAGAAGCCGCAGCAGCAGGAGCCGATGTCATTAATTTTCACGAATGCGCTATTACAGGATATACTTTTGCCAGAAACCTCAACAAAGAACAACTGACAGAACTGGCAGAATATATTCCCGACGGGCCGAGCATAAAAGCATTGATAGCTATTGCCGCAAAACACCAAATAACCATTTTAGCAGGCTTATTTGAAAAAGACTCCGAAGGAAATCTTTATAAAGCCCATGTGTGCGTAGACCAGACAGGAGTATTAGCAAAGCACAGAAAACTCCACCCGTTTATCAATCCGCATATCTTGCCCGGTACCAACTATACTGTTTTTGACCTCCATGGATGGAAATGTGGCATCCTGATATGCTATGACAACAATATCATAGAGAATGTCCGTGCAACCACCTTGCTTGGCGCCCAAATCATCTTTATGCCGCATGTTACCATGTGCACGCCATCCACAAGGCCGGGTGCCGGATTTGTCGATCCCAAGCTGTGGGCTGATAAAGATAGAAATGCAATAGAATTACGCCAAGAATTCGATGGACCAAAGGGCAGGCAATGGCTCATGAAATGGCTGCCCGCCAGAGCTTATGACAATGCTGTGTATGTCGTTTTCTCTAACCCGATAGGCATGGACGACGATCAGCTAAAAAATGGATGTTCGATGCTCATTGACCCTTATGGCGATATTATTGCTGAATGCAGGGAGCTTGCAGATGCCATTGCGGTAGCCGAGATAGACGCCATAAAACTCACTAGTGCCGGAGGAAGTCGATACATGGCGGCAAGAAAGCCGGAACTATACGGCGAAATCATAAGCAAATCCCATGAAAGTATCCAAAAAGTAATCTGGCTGGAATCTGAATAAATAATATCTTTGTTATCCTAATGCTTCAACCATATTTCTATGCAGCACCATTATCTACTCCACTTATCAAGCGACCCTGTATTTAAAGAAGTACTGCAAGACGCGGTGCCGCGGGAACTGAAAAAGAACACCAACCTGACACTGTTCCTCTATACTTCTATCATCAACCAGCAGCTATCTGCTAAGGTTGGCGATGTCATCTTTAACCGCTTTCTGGCGCTATACGATGGAAACGAGCCTACTTCACAGCAAGTACTCGATACTCCTTTTGAAACCCTAAAGGCCATCGGCCTCTCAAAATCCAAAACAGACTATATAAAGAATGTAGCTCAGTTTGATGTCGACCATGGCCTGCAGTATGAAAAGCTCCACGAGATGACCGACGACGAAGTAAGCCGTCTGGTTACTTCCATCAAGGGTATCGGAATATGGTCGGCCCAGAACCTGCTTATGTTTGGGCTGGGACGAGAAGATGTCTTTTCTGCCGACGACCTCATCATCCAAAATACGATGGCTGCCCTATTTGGACTGGACAAAAGCGACAAGAAAAAATTTAAGGAAGATATGCATAAGCTATCGGCCCAATGGAGCCCGTACCGCACCTATGCCTGCCTGCACCTGTGGCAATGGAATTCTAAAAAATAACAGCCTTTTTATTGCCCTAAAAAAAGGTCCCATTTTCATGGGACCCCATTGCTTGCATAATTTAAGTAACTAATTCAAATCCAGTATAATTGAAAACAATTATAAGTTCAAGCAATATGCTGATATCTAATTACTTAATAATAATCGTTTACAAATATAGAAATTAGAAATAAATCAGTAGTATAAAAGACAGCCACTTTGACGAGTTTTGTATACAAATCGTCGAAAAATAGCCTAATAACCTGATATAGTCCCCCTTTTTATTTCTTTTCAGACAGTTCCTTGATCTTGCCCAAGGCGATCGGCCATGTGGTATTGAAAAAATCTTCATACTCTTCGGTCACGTCCATATCCACCATAAGCTGGGTCTTGCCATTGGCTTCTTTCAAGGTATAATTTTCTAGCGAGCCGGCCCATTCGCCGCTTTTCTCGTTTTCGGTGTGCTCGATGCCACCCATTACCACGCCTAAATGTTCGATAGACATGTATTCGTTCGGAATGTTCTTCGCTATCCTTGCCACCATTCCCTCATTATCAGCATTCAAGAAAAGTACCTTGCTGCCTTCTTTCCAGTCGGTTTCAGCTCTAGATCCCTCGCCAAAAGGCGCTGTCCATAACGGATACGTTTCTTTTCCCCACAGGACGTCCCACACTTTTTCGCGCGGCGCATCCAGCTCTATTGTAAATTCTTGTTTTTTCATGATTTTTTATTTAGCAATTAGTGCGGCGCGATTCTCGACCCGCTTAATACAAAGTTGGCTCCTTTTTAGCAATAGTAGCAGGGTAAAATGTGACATTATGGAGGGTCATTTCGGCAAAATCGCTTCGAATCTCGTTGGGGTTTTGTTCGGGTTTCGTTCGGGTTTTGTTCGGGTTTTGTTCGGGTTTTGTTCGGGAATTTTTTTCAAAAAAGGACCTTTTTCCGAACCTTCTCAGAATGAGACTGCAACATAACCCCTACAAAGCTTTTTTCTTCTTGGTCCTGATTTTTTTTAAAAGCCCATGCAACCATTTTCAAACGGCATTCGTCTATGCTAATAGAAGTCGGTTTTTAGCCGGCAGCCATAACACTAACAAACATTAAAACTAAAAAAATGAAACGTATTTTATTATTCGCATTGCTACTACCAGCACTAAATTTTGCACAAGAGAAACAAGAAGCTAACGAGGAAACTGCAATAGTAGGTCCAAAACTGACGCTTTCTGCCAATTTCAACTATTCTGACCCGATGCAATACGGCTTGAGCCTTGAGTATAAAAAGAAGCACAAAGAGGGCGAAAGAAATTCATCACACTTGCTGAACATTTCTGCCGCAAGCTTAAATTATGACAACGATGTTGTTGATATCGACGGAAACGGCTTCGTGATCGAATTGGGAAGCAGGACGTATGTTGAAAAAGGAAAATGGGATGGGTTTTATGCAGAGAACTTTATTTCCTACGGTAATGTAAAATTCGATGAGGATGTTGCCGGACTTGGAAATTTTGACGGGACGTATTCCTATTGGAGCATCATCAATCCAAACGTCGGCTACAAATTCATGATCGGCAAAAACTTCAGCATCGATCCTTCTATCGGGGCTAACTGGAAATGGGAAGTAAAAGGAAAAGGCGATGTTGACAATAAAAACATAGACAACTTTGTCTTTAGAGCAGGAATCAAGATCGGATACAGCTTCTAAAAGCGGTTTCCTGAGGCAAGGCTGAAAATACAGAAGATTTTCTGTATTTTTGGCGGCTGCCGATTCCCAATCCAGGCCCTAAACAAACGGTAATAGCAAATACTATCCTACATGAAAAAAACTACATTCCTTCTTTTTATACTTTGTCTTGTAACCTTGACCAGCTGCAGAATAACAAAAACAATCACCATGATCAATGCAAAAGCCATGGCGACTGAGACTGAAACAGAATTTATCAAGAACAAGATCAGCTCTATTTCTTTCCTGGAATTGTCTGAAGATCAAGAAGTGGCCGCCATAAGCATCTGGAAAGAAGAAAAAACACAGCTAGGAAGAATCAATTTGGGAAAAAACTCAGAAATCGCACCGATTATCTTTAAGTCGGAAAATAATTTCAGGAGCATCTTGACGCCGGAGCAATTAAAAACCTACAAAGGATTCCGCGACGATTCTACAATACTGAAATACTTCATGAGCGACCGCTCTATGAAAGAAATCAAGAGAATTTACGAAATAGACGAGGAAATATTATAAAACGGCTATCGCGCAAGCAATCGTTCCAGCTCTCTCCTGTAGGTAATGCCTACGGGAATTCTCTGGCTGCTGACTACGAGCGTATCGCGCTCATTCGCTTCAATCTTGTCGATTGCCACGATATACGACTTATGCACGCGCAGGAACTGCTCTGCCGGCAGGCTGGCTTCCAATTCATTGGTCGTCATTGAGGCTAGATAAGTCCTACCCGTGGTAAAAATCTTGACATAATTGCCGTAGCTTTGGGCAAAAAGGATTTTCCTTACATCGAGGTCGATTACCGCTCCATCGGCTTTTATGCTGATAAAAAGGTTAGAGGCAATCACTTTTCGATCTGCCTGGGTAGCTAAAAATCGCTCTATAGACTTTAGGAAACGCGGGAAATAGATCGGCTTGAGCAGGTAATCAATTACGCCATAATCATAACTTTCGAGCGCAAATTCAGAATAGGCTGTCGTAAGGATGGTCTTGGGCTGCGACGGAAGGATCTTTAAGAGTTCCAGCCCTGTGATTTCGGGCATATCAATATCAAGGAACATGAGGTCTACTGGATTTTCACGCAGATAATTCATTACCTCTATCCCATTATAGCATTGGTGCACGAGTTCCAGCTCCGGATTCTGTCGGATATAGTTGATAAGCACGTAATGTGCTGCCGGCTCGTCGTCTACGATGATGCATTTTTTAGGGTCTTTCATGATTCGCCTACCTTTTTTAGCGGCAATGCCAAGTTAACAGTATAGACCGTATCGGTATTCTTGATGTCTAGCGTATAGTCGCTGCCATAGATGATTTTCAAACGCTCTGTTGTATTCTGGATGCCTATCCTTGTAGAAACAACGTTGATTTTCTTCTCGGGTATGGAATTGACAATCTGTAAGTGTAGCTTTCCTTTTTCTACCGTAATCGAAATGTGCACGTAGCAATTTTCGATAGCGCAGGTGCCATGCTTGAAGGCATTTTCTACAAAAGCGATGAGCAGCATCGGAGAAATCTTATACGCATTCTCATTATCGATCTTGCTGTCATAGGTAATCTCGCAGCGGTAGCCTACGCGCTCTTTTTCTAATTGGATATAGCTGTTGATAAACGAAAGTTCTTCTTCTAGGGATACGCACTGCTTTGCATTGCTCTCGAGCTGGTAGCGCATCAGCTGCGATACTTTCATAATCAGGTCAGGGGTTCTTTCAGGAAACTCAAGGCTGATTCCGTAAAGCGTATTAAAAGTATTGAACAAGAAATGAGGATTCAGCTGGCTCTTGAGCGAATTGAGCTGCATCTGGTTGAGCAGCAAGGCTTCTTCTCGCTTTCTTTTCTCTTCTCTATAAAACTTAAGGAACATAACCGGTCCGAGAATGCAGATCAGCGTACCGATTACCGTAGCCAGCTGGTACTGGTAGCTTTTTTGATGCGAAAACTCATACAGCGAAGAAGCTTTGGTAATCCAGACCGACGATATTTCATAAACAACAACTGAAAAAAGCAACGCCAAAAGTATCGTAAGCACCAGATATAAAAATCCTTTGTGCTGCTTGACCAATATGGGCAATAGGAAGAAACGATTGGTCTGCGCATGCAGATAAAGCATCAGGTAATAGCCAATTCCCGACCAGACAGCAATCGCCGAATTAAACAAAATCCAATCGTTCTTTAAAGAAAACAAAGAGAACGAAAACAGCAATATTGCAACCTCTTGCCACCATTTATTGTCTAGTACATTATCGACTTTCCATTTCATTTTTTGCAATTAAGGATACAAATTAACGATTTATTATTAATTTTTTGCTGATTTTAATGACCAATTGAATTCGTCATTTTTTTAGGCGAATTGGTCATTTAATGCAGCCTTCGCTCCTACGCCTGCTGTAAATTTGCGCTTTCAAACTTATATCAGGCTTAACAAATGACTACAAAAAAAATAAGTCTTTTTCTTTTATCCCTCTTCTTTTTCCAAGGGTTTTCCCAGACTCTTTCGCTCAAAGAGGCGGTAGAAACAGGAATGGCGAATTACGGAACCCTAAAGGCGAAAAGCAAATATGCCGAAGCCTCTAAGGAAACAGTAAAACAGGCACGCAGGGAGTACCTGCCCAACCTTAACCTTGCCGCACAGCAGGACTATGGTACCGTAAACGGACAGAACGGACCGCTATACGGTTTTGGCGGACTTGGCGTCGCTTCATCGGGATTGCCGCTTCCTGAACAAAACTGGAATGCTGCTTTCGGCGCCCTTTATCTGGTCAACATGAACTGGGATTTCTTTTCTTTCGGAAAGGCAAGGCAGCGTATCAACTTGGCAAAAGCCGATGCCGAACGTTTTGACAAGGATTTAGAACAAGAGAAATTTCAGCAGAAAATCAAGATTGCCGCGGCCTACCTCAACCTGCTTGCCAGCCAAAGACTGCTGATCTCGCAGGAGAAAAATCTTGACCGCGCGGTTGTATTCCAGAGGATTGCTGCCGCCAGAGTCAAAAACGGATTATTGCCGGGAGTCGATTCGACCTTAGCTTCTGCAGAGGTTTCACGCGCTAAAATCCAGCTGAATCAAGGCAAGGATCAGGTCAAGGAACAAAACAACAAGCTGGTGGCGCTCATGGGAGTGGACATCAGAGATTTTGTTTTGGACAGCACTTTCGTAAAAGAAATCCCGAAATCAATCTTGCGCCTTGAGACGGCAAACGACACGCTGAACCCGATACTGCAATACTATAAAAGCAGGATCGATTATAGCAAGCAGCAGGCGAAGCTTTTCAGGAGAGAATATTACCCTACCTTCAGCCTATTCGGCGTCTACCAGACACGAGCATCAGGCTTTAACTCCGATTACGCCGTAGACCAGAATTCGTATACCCGAAATTATTTTGACGGCGTAAGCCCTAACCGCCAGAACTACCTGCTTGGCGTAGGCGTAAGCTGGAACTTGACTACTATTGCCCGATCGAGCAAAAAGGCCAGCGCCCAAAAGCTTATTTCTGAAGCACTGCAAGAAGAATACAATGTCATCGACCAGCAGCTCAAGACCCAATCAGATGCGGCGGATGCCAAGATCAAATACGCGATGGACAATTATATAGAAGCTCCGAAACAAGTACAGGCAGCCGCTCAGGCTTATCTCCAAAAGACGACCTTATATAAAAACGGCCTGACCAATCTGGTAGATGTAACGCAGACGTTGTATACCCTGAACCGTGCCGAAATCGACCGAGATATCATCTATACCAATGTGTGGCAGTCGCTTTTGATGAAAGCCGCCGCTACAGGAGATTTTGAATTATTTATTAATGAATTTTAATTTTTACTACTGATGAATTTAATACGTTTTGCACTTCGCAAACCTATCTCCATATTGGTGCTCGTGGCCGGACTGTTCTTCTTCGGAATCGGTGCTGTCCGCGACGTTAAGGTAGATATCTTGCCAAAGATGAACCTGCCCGTAATCTATCTGGCACACCCATTCGGAGGGTATACGCCCAACCAGATGGAGTCTTATTTTGCCAAAAACTATGTCAACGTCATGCTTTTCGCCAATGGCGTGAAGTCGATCGAGACTAAAAACACACAAGGCCTTACGCTGATGAAAGTGACTTATTATGAAGACACGAACATGGCACAGGCTGCAGCCGAATTGAGTGCGCTATCCAACAGGATACAAGCCGCCTTCCCCCCAGGCTCGCAACCGCCGTTCATCATCCGTTTTGACGCCTCGTCGCTTCCTGTAGGGCAATTGGTCTTGAGCAGCAAGACGCGTTCTAATAATGAGCTTCAGGATTTGGCCAACGTCTACGTTCGTGCTTCGTTTACGTCTATCCCTGGACTTTTGTCGCCTCCGCCTTTTGGAGGAAGCCCTAGAACTGTGGAGGTGAATGTGGACCCTGACCTGCTTCGTTCGCACAACCTTACGCCCGACCAGATTGTAGATGCCATCCGTATCAACAACCAGACGGCACCTTCTGGAAACGTTAGAATCGGCGACCAGAATTACATTACTCCTACCAACAATACGATTAAAGAAATCAAGGATTTCGAAAAAATTCCGCTGTTTAAAGGCGGCGTACAGAACTTATACCTGGGCGATGTTGCGACCGTAAAAGATGGTGCAGATATCACGTCTGGCTATGCCTTGGTAAATGGCAAGCGTTCGGTGTATGTGAGTATTGCCAAAGCGGGTGATGCTTCGACTTGGGACGTAGTACAGAACCTAAAGAAAGAACTTCCAAAAATACAAAGCACGCTTCCGGAAGATGTGAAATTATCCTATGAATTTGACCAGTCGGTATATGTAATCAACTCCGTAAAAAGCTTAATTACCGAAGGGATTATCGGGGCAGTACTGACCGGATTGATGGTATTGTTGTTCTTGGGCGACCGAAGAGCAGCCTTGATCGTTATCCTTACCATTCCTATTTCTATTATTTCGGGTGTCATGTTCCTTAAATTATTCGGACAGACCATCAACCTGATGTCGCTGAGCGGCCTGGCATTGGCTATCGGTATTCTTGTGGACGAAAGTACGGTAACCATCGAAAACATCCACCAGCATCTCGACATGGGAAAACCCAAGGCCTTGGCCATCTGGGATGCCTGTAAGGAAATCGCCCTGCCTAAACTGCTGATTCTGTTATGTATCTTGGCCGTTTTTGCTCCGGCCTTTACCATGAAAGGCATACCGGGCGCCTTGTTCTTGCCGCTGGCATTGGCAATCGGGTTTTCTATGATTATTTCTTTCTTGCTTTCGCAGACGTTTGTTCCCGTAATGGCCAACTGGCTGATGAAAAGCCACCCTAAAAAAGAACATGGTTCTGGTGTGACAGACGATGAGGCTGAATTTATCGCTTCGGGACTTACGGCCGAATCAGAAGCAGATACATTCAATCAGAAAAAAGTACTGGTCGAAAGAGACGATTTTAATAACGACGGCAAAGTCAGCCGTTTTGAGAGATTCAGAAACCGATTCATGCGAATGCTGGAACGATTGTTCCCGCTGCGAAAGCCGATTACCCTCTTATACCTTTTCGGAATTACAGGATTGGCCGTCTTGCTATTGAACGTTATCGGTCAGGATGTATTCCCTAAAGTCAATTCAAGTCAGTTCCAGATGAGGCTTCGTGCTGCAGACGGAACGCGTCTGGAGCGTACCGAAGAAAAAGCCTTATTGGTCTTGAAAGAACTGGAAAACATGATCGGAAAAGAGCATATTGCTATTTCTTCTATCTATGTCGGGCAGCATCCTTCCCTATTCTCCGTTTCGCCAATCTACTTGTTCATGGGCGGACCGCACGAGGCTGTCTTCCAGATCGGATTGAAAGATTATCATGCAGATATGGACGTATTTAAGGATGATTTCCGCAAAAGGGTAAAAAAGATACTTCCCGACGTAAAAGTTTCGTTTGAACCCATCGAATTGACCGACAAGGTATTGAGCCAAGGCTCTCCGACTCCGATAGAGATTCGAATAGCCGGAAAGAACAAGAAACTGAACGAAGAATACGCCAACAAGCTAATTGCCAAGCTCAACAAGATTGATTATTTCAGGGACGTGCAGATTGCACAGCCAATCAAATATCCTTCGCTGGACATCAATATCGACAGGACGCGTGCCGCACAGCTTGGTGTTGACATGAGCGAGGTTTCGCGTTCGCTGATTGCTTCTACGTCTTCTTCTCGATATACAGAAAAGAATACTTGGATTGATGAAAAAGCGGGATTATCATATAATGTACAGGTACAGGTTCCGTTAAATAAGATGAAGAGTATCAGCGATATGGGAGAGATTCCATTATTGAAAAATGCTACACGACCTGTATTGAGCGATGTGGCAACTATCACGCCATCGCATACTTACGGAGAGAACGACAACTTGGGTGCCATGCCCTACATTTCCATCACGGGAAATATAGACCATACCGATTTGGGAACGGCTTCAAAAGACGTAAAAACTACCATTGCTTCCTTAGGCGAACTGCCAAGAGGACTGTTTATCGAGCCTATCGGATTGAGCAAAGTCTTGGACGAAACCATGAACAGCTTGCAAACAGGATTATTGGTTGCGGTCGTGGTTATCTTCCTGATGCTTTCTGCCAATTTCCAATCGTTTAAGATATCGTTGGTTATCCTGACAACGGTTCCTGCCGTAGTACTCGGTTCCTTGCTGCTATTGCTGCTTACGGGCTCTACGCTTAACCTCCAGTCGTATATGGGAATCATCATGTCGGTCGGGGTATCTATTGCGAATGCCGTCCTGCTGGTCACGAATGCCGAACAGCTCCGGAAACATAACGGCAATGCGCTGCAATCGGCACGAGAGGCGGCTTCATTAAGGCTTCGTCCGATCATCATGACCAGCGTTGCGATGATTGCAGGGATGCTGCCGATGGCGATAGGCCACGGCGAAGGCGGTGACCAGGTTTCTCCATTAGGAAGAGCAGTTATTGGAGGCTTATTATTCTCTACTTTTACAGTATTGATTATCTTGCCGCTGATTTTCGCCTGGGCACAGGGCAAGACCTCAACGCAGTCGGTATCACTTGATCCAGAAGACAAAGAAAGCAAACATTATATATCATCTTTACACCCACAAAATGAAAAATAATTTATACAGAACATCGGCCTTGGTAGTGCTTATGGCTACGCTGAACAGCTGTAACATTTCAGAAAAGGCAGAAGCGGCTCCGGCCGAAGAAACGGCTCCGGCAATTGAAACTTTTCAAGTCAGCAAAGAAAAGCTGTCTACAGAGTTACGTATTCCGGCAGAGCTTACGGGATTTCAGCAAGTAGATATTTATGCGAAAGTGAGCAGTTTTGTAAAAGAACTGAAAGCCGATATCGGAACCCAAGTAAAAAAAGGACAGCTGCTGATGGTGCTTGAGGCGCCGGAAATCAGCTCACAGCTTGCGGCCTCAGAATCGAGATTGCGTTCACAGGAAGCCGTGTATATGGCCAGCAACAGCACCTATAAAAGACTTTTGGAAACCAGCAAGGTAGAAGGAACGATTTCTAAAAACGACCTAGAACAGGCCGATGCTAGAAAAAACTCGGACTATGCACAGCTACAGGCAGCCAAGGCTTCGTATAAGGAAATCCAGAACATCCAAGGCTATCTGCAGATACGCGCTCCTTTTGACGGAGTGGTTGCTGCGCGAAATGTCAACCTTGGAGCCTATGTAGGTCCGGCCGGAAAAGGTTCGGAACTGCCTTTGTTTACGATTCAAGAACAAAACAAATTGCGCTTGTCTGTCTATGTTCCGGAGCTTTACACAGGCTATTTAAAGAACGGAGATGAGATCAGCTTTAACGTCAAATCTATGCCAGGACAGACTTTTAAAGCCAAAGTAGCTAGAATGTCTGGCGCTTTAGACAGCCGCTTGCGTTCGGAACGTGTCGAAATGGACGTGATCAATACGACCAAAAAATTATTGCCTGGCATGGTTGCGGAAGTACTCTTGCCGTTGAAAGCGCAAGACAGCAACTATGTGGTGCCAAAAACAGCCTTGGTCACTTCTAGCGAAGGTACTTTTGTATTGCAGGTCGAAAACAATAAGACCGTCAGAAAACAAGTCCAAAAAGGCCGCGAGGTAGAAGACCGTGTGGAAATCTTTGGCGAGATTCCTGAGAATGCACAATTGGTCAAAATGGCTTCTGAAGAAATCAAAGACGGCACCCCTGTAAAGTAACTTTCCCCTCTATATATCCACTTAAGGCTTTCGGAATTTTTTCTGGAAGCCTTTTTTATTGGCCTGCCTTTTCGTTTTCTTACAATTTTAGGTCTCTGCGTATGCTGAAATTTGTCCTATACAAATCAAAAAAAGATACAGATTATGAAACATTCAGATGCACCAAAGATTCTTATTACAGGAGCCACAGGAACTATCGGTTCTGAACTGGCTAGACAGCTCTCTGAAAAAGGCATCCCTTTTCGAGCGATGGTTCGTTCCTTCGAAAACACAGAAAGCCTTGCTTCATTAGAAGGCACAGAAATCGTGTTGGGCGACTTTAATGATACAGCCAGCCTTTCCAATGCGCTTGTCGGAATCGAAAAAGCTTTCTTGCTCACTAATTCTTCTGAAACTGCAGAACAGCTGCAGCAAAACTTTGTCGCGGTCGCCCAGCGTTCTGGCGTAAAGCAGATTGTCAAGCTTTCGCAATTACATGCGTCGGCAGATTCTCCAGTACGTTTTTTACGCTACCATGCAGCAGTTGAAGCGCAGATAAAACAATCAGGAATGAAGTATACCTTCCTGCGCCCTAACCTCTTTATGCAGGGACTGCTTGGCTTTAAGGATATTATCAAACAGCAAAATGCGTTTTTTGCTGCTATAGGTGATGCTAAAATCAGCTTGGTCGATATCCGCGATATTGCTTCTATAGCTGCTGAAGCATTGACAGCGTCGGGACATGAAAACAAAGTATATAATATTACAGGCCCGGAAGCCTTGACGCACATGGAACTGGCGGCCTTATTTTCGGAAGTATTGGACAAGCCAATACAATTTATAGACATAGCGCCAGAAGAGATGAAAGCGGCACTGCTTTCTGTCGGCTTCCCTTTGTGGCAGGCGGACGGGCTTATCGAAGACTATGCGCATTATTCAAGAAACGAGGCTTCTGAAGTGTATGCTACCGTTGAAGACATACTTGGAAAATCGGCACGCCAATTCAAGAATTTTGTAGAGGATTTTGCCGAAGATTTTTCTTGATGAATGCTGCTTTGAAAATAGAGGATATTTCTTAAATTCGTAATCGTTCGCCCATATCCAATTCCTAAGCTATGTCTGATCTTTTTAAAAAGTATATCATCGAGACCCAATGCGGCACCGAAAGCCAGTATGAGGCGGTCGAGCATCTCGTCTATCCTGTAGCAATCAAGAAAGGAGAAATGCTGCTGCAAAAAGATGAAATCTGCGACAAGGCTTATTTTGTAAGCAAAGGTATCCTGCGTTCTTATACTGTTGATGAGGCAGGGAAAGAACATACGATACAGTTTGCTCCCGAAAATTGGATTATTGCCGACCGAAGCAGCTTTTATTTCAACGAGCCTTCGGAAATGTATATTGATGCCTTAGAAAATACAGAAGCAATTTATGTGAAAAAGGAGTTTTTCGATAAGGCCGAAAAAATCTTCGAGAATTTTGCCAAAGTCAATACGCTGGCGCTCCATAATAATATCCGGCACATGGAAAAAAGAATCAATTATCTGTTAAGCGCTTCCGCAGAAAAAAGGTACCTGAAATTTATCGAGACCTATCGTGATTTGTCCTTACGGGTTCCGCAACAGCTTATTGCTTCCTATCTTGGAATTACTCCAGAGGGCCTAAGCAGGGTGCGAAAGGAACTCGCCAACAAGAACTTCAACAGGGATTAGCACCCGACAATTTACTGATATTTCTTTGTAGCTGCATTTCTTAACCTAGGTCAAGTGCCATGAGTTTTATACTGCGTAATTTTACGGTATCAAAAAAAGTAAAATCATGGACTATACAATCACAAATAATGAAAGCCGCAAGCGATTTGAAATCACCCTTGATGGCAAGACAGCCTATGTAAAATATGAGCTTTTTGACGGAGGCATTGCGTACATGCATACTATCGTTCCGCCAGAACTCGAAGGCAAGGGCATCGCCTCTACCTTGGCCAAATATGTACTGGAGTATGCAAAAGACAATGCTTTAAAAGTCAAGCCGTATTGTCCGTTTATAAATGCGTATATCGACAGGCATCCTGAATATCAGGAAAATTCACTTTTTCACACTAAAAATTGATTATCATGACAACAAAAAAGACAGAAAGAATCATAGCACCGCCTGCTCCTCATATGGTTGGCGACGGTTTCAGGGTACATAATTTCATTCCATCGGGCGCATCTTTGAGCATGCAGCGCATGAGCCCATTTATTATGATGGACTATAATTCTAGGTTCCATTTTCCTCCGACTAATCAATTGAGAGGCGTTGGCGTGCATCCGCACCGAGGTTTTGAGACGGTTACGATTGCCTATAAAGGAAAAGTAGCCCATCATGACAGTGCTGGAAATAGCGGTGTTATTGGCGAAGGCGACGTACAGTGGATGACGGCTGCTTCGGGCATCTTGCACAAAGAATATCATGAAGAGCAGTTCAGCAAAGCAGGAGGCGATTTTCAGATGGTTCAGCTTTGGGTGAACCTGCCTGCAAAAGACAAGATGTCGCCACCGAAATATCAAGGCATTACGAATAGCGAAATCAATAAGTACGAACTGCCAGAGGGCGGCGGATTGGTAGAAGTAATCGCAGGAAACTACAATGGTGTTTCAGGAACAGCTTCTACATTTACTCCCGTAGGTTTGCTTAATGCCAAGCTGCATAAGGGTGCAACGGCTTCCTTTAATTTTCCAGCAACATACAATACTGCGCTTTTGGTCATCGAAGGAAGCATAAAAGTAAACGGCAGCGAACAAGTACCGACAGATAATTTTGTATTGTTTGCCAACGAAGGAGAAGAATTTACTGTTGAAGCGCTAGAAGATGCCGTAGTATTAATCTTGAGCGGAGAGCCTATTAACGAGCCTATAGCTGCCCATGGTCCTTTTGTGATGAATACGCAACAAGAAATCATACAGGCTTTTAATGACTTTAACTTAGGGCGTTTTGGCTATCTGGAATAAGTAAGATGGTTTGGTTTTAAAAACCCCGAGGCATGGCTTCGGGGTTTTCTTTTTATTAGAATTCGGTTTCAAAGCCGATGTATTCTTGGTTTCCGTTCACCCAGTAGCGGGAGATATAATTTTCATCGTTCTGGAAACATTGCAAGGCCTTGTCAATGATAAGGGCATCGTATATCTTATAGTCTTGAATCTGGTGTTCGTCAAGGATAAGGATGATTTCAAAAAAGGTTCCGGATTCTTTTTCGTCTTCTTTTTCGGCATTCGCCTGACTTTCGATATCGCAGAACGATTCGACGCGGTACAATTCGGCTTTACCCGACTTTAGGCTTTCTATTATCTTATCGATAATGCTTTTTGTGCTTATATCGTCTAGGTTTTTTCCTGCGATTTCTAATTTTTCTGGCATCTTAAACTGGCATACTGCAACCATCTTGTTCTTTTTTAGGTTTAGCAGCTTATCGGTTATTAAGCGCTGACTGCTAATTATTTACAAAAATCCAACTCTAGCTAATTTCGGTTATTTCTCGCAAAAAAGCATTATACAATTGCTAAGAGGATTTATATCTTATGACATTTTTGATACGTTAAATTAAAGCCAAACAGTCGTTTTTGGGGTTTACGTTTTTTAAATTTGAGTAACAAACGTAATTTGAATTTTGCTTGTAATTAATTTTAAACCTAAAATTTAGTATTAAGTATGAGACTATTCGAAGAGAAGATTAACATTGTGTTGGCCGACGATGACGCGGATGAATGCAGCTTATTTAGAGAGGCTATCAATGAAATCAATGAGAATTACAATCTTGTTTTTTTCTCCAATGGGAAGGATTTGATGAATTATTTGAACGACGAAGAATGCGAAATTCCTGACATCATCTTTCTTGACCTTAACATGCCTGTCATGTCTGGAATTGACTGCCTTAGCAAAATACGTAGTGACAATCGATATGCAGATACTAGTATTGCAATTTATTCGACATCATCTTCGGAACAGGACCAAGAAGAAACCTTTATGCTCGGAGCAAATGTGTATATTAAAAAGCCGAACGACTACGAGAAGATGAAAAAAGTGCTTCAGCATGTATTGAGGACTTACTGGCAGTATCACACATCAAACATGAATAGGGATACTTTCTTGATTTCAGTTTAGAATTTATTAATCGCCATCTTAAGGATGGCGATTTCTTTTGTGCCTTATAGAATCAATTTATATAAAAAAAGCCGTTCCTTGAGGAATGGCTTTTCTATGATTAGTGGGGTAGAGTTATGCAGACCGATAGACCGAAGGCGCCATCTGTATCTGTTTTTTGAAAAAATTATTGAAATGGGCGGGTTCTTCAAAACCTAAACAGTAGCTGATTTCCGAAATATTCCAGTCTGTATGTTTTAGCAAAGCTTGAGCTTCGCTGGCCAATCGCTGTGAAATAAGGTCGGTTGTCGTCTTTCCTGTCGTTAATTTTATGGCTCTGTTAAGATGGTTTACGTGCACATACAGCTTTTCTGCAAAATCTTTGGCAGAACGCATCGAAAACCGCTGCGACGGTGATTCGATAGGAAATTGCCTTTCGAGCAGTTCTGTGAAGACAGAGGTTATCCTTGAATTTGCATCGGGATGCTGATAGAGTTTTTCCGACGGTTCTATTTTCATGGCACCGTGAATCATTTCGGTTACATAATTCCGAAGCAGGTCGTATTTGTAGATATAATCAGAATTGATCTCATCAATCATTCGGGTAAAAATGTCGCTTATCTGCTTGTCTTGCTCTTCATTCAGTATGTAGGCCGGTTTCCCCCCAATTTTGAACATCGGCAGGTTCGTAATACTGTTTCTTAGTGATTCTGTAAAAAAAGCTTCTTTGAAAATACAGAAGAAACCGCTCTTCTCAGCCGATAACGACTCAACCGTATATGGAACTTGAGGGTTGAAGAAAATAAGCGCAGTCCCATCCACTTCAAGGCTCTTGTCGGCATAATGGAACACATTTTTCCCACGGGCAAGGCTGATCTTATAAAAATCTCTTCGCGTATAGCTTACCGGAATAAGCACGCCGTCTTTATAGCAGTCTTCGGTACGGAAAACGTTGAAATGTCCTAAATCTTGCAGGTTGTCCGGCAAGTAGTCGAATTTCTTTTTATAAAAATCTTCAATTGTTTCTATTTTTGCCATGATTTCAATTTTTCATTTATGCCAAGACCTGATTTTCGCAGGCTTGGCATGTTATAATGAGAATTATTGTAGCTGTTAAATTCAAACAGCCGTTAGTTAAAGTCTGTCGAAAGGCTGGTATCTTTCCAGTCTTCGAGCATCGAAGAAAGTGTTCCCATTTTAGCGGCCGCCCTTCTATAGGCGTCGCTTCCTAGATATAATCGGACAGGAGGGTTTTCACTTTCAGCCAAATCGATCATTACCTGTGCCGCTTTTTCAGGATCTCCCAACTGTGTGCCATTCATATTTCGGAACCTGTCGTGAGATGCATGAACATCTTCGTAATCATCAATTTCGTTTTTGGCAAATACCAAGGATTCTTTTGTCAAGAATTGCGTCCTGAACGCGCCTGGCGCAATAGCGGTGACTTTTGTTCCCAAAGATCGTACGTCATCTGCCAAAGACTCTGACAATCCGATTATCGCGTGTTTTGCCGCTGCATAAATCGACCAGCCAGTTGCTGGGGCAAATCCGGCTATGGACGAAATGTTAATAATATAGCCCGAACGTTGTGCTCTTAAATAAGGCATTGCATATTTGATCACGTTTATTGTTCCGAATACGTTGATATTGAAGGCTTCAGCTATTTCTTCTTGAGATAATTCCTCGATAGCTCCTCCTATTCCGTATCCGGCATTGTTCACAATAACATCTATCTTTCCGAAGACTTCTTGTGTTTTTTTAATCGATTCAGCCACAGACATTTCATTGATCAAATCTACTTCCAAAGGTAAGAAATTTTCTGAATTCTCTGCGCCTACAGCAGCGCTCAATGTCGCACTGTTTCTAGATGTCGCGGCAACTTTATAGCCTGTTGCCAATAATTTTTTAACCAGCGTGAGCCCAAGTCCTTTCGAGGCTCCTGTTACATACCAAATTTTATCTGTTTTCATACTGCTTACTTTTTGTTCTTTTAATTTAATTGTTGCGAGGTAAGAGGATGCCGTCCTTGAAATTTACTTCAGACGTGAGGAGCTGGCGCTATTGGCTAGCTTTCGTATCCTGTTGCTGTCGCAAATTCTCTTACGGCTTCCATGTTATTTCTCACTGCCTGTATTTTGACCTCCGCCATATCGTAAGCGTCTTGGCCTAAAAATAAATGTACTGGAGGGTTATGCATATCTGCTGTCTTGATGAAAGCCAACGCCGCTTTTTGTGGATCCCCTTGCTGGTTTCCGTTGATTTCGTTTTCGTGGGCCGCTTGGACATTCCTAACCGTTTTATACTCTTGAAGCTGGTTTTTAGGCACGTTAAGAGAAGAGTCGTTTAAGAAATTAGTCCTAAAATATCCTGGAGAAACGATTGTCGCTTTGATTCCAAAATCTTTTACTTCTTCCGCTAAAGATTCGGTAAAGCCCTGAACTGCAAATTTGGTTGCACAATAGATTCCGAAGCCAGGAAAAGATCCAGTAAATCCGCCGATTGACGATACGTTAAAAATATGCCCTGATTGTTGCTCGCGTAGATAAGGCAATACTTTTCGAATTACGTTCAACGAACCGAAAACATTCACGTCGAAGTTTTGTCTTGTTTCGGCATCTGTCAATTCTTCTAGCGCTCCTGCCAATCCATATCCGGCATTGTTCACTACGACGTCAATGCTGCCAAAGCGTTCTACTGTATTTTTGATACTTTCTTCAACACTTTCTTCACTAAGAATATTTACGGCCAATGGCAGAAAGTTTTCGTTTTCGCCTACTGCTTCCTTAAGGTCTTCTAGGCTTCTTGAGGTTGCCGCTACTTTCTTGCCCTCACTTAATAATTGTTTTGCAAGAGCCAGACCTAGTCCTTTTGAAGCTCCTGTGATATACCATACTTTTTGATTTGAATTTTCCATGATTTTGATAGTTTTAAATGATTAATGATTTTGTTTAAATTTGATAAGGCAAAATTAGGGCAGCAATCGAGCGCAGTTATTGCGTAGAGCAAAGCAAAACTTGCAAAATTCAAACAATTCTCTTCTTTGGAGGATTATTTTGGAGTATCCCGTTCCTTTCGACCTAATCCAACTATCTTTGTTTTGAAATTATCTTCTATGGAAAAAGAAAGCACGTATATTGAAAACAAGATTCCTGTTCCATCAGAATTTGAAGATGTGTTTTCCTATTTCTATTCGGCTAAAAATACGGGTGAAACACCAATTCATAAGACTTTGTTTCCGACTTATCAGACTATCCTAGTGTTCTGTTTTGGCGAAAAAGCGTCACTAACAACTAAAAAACAGACAACAATTACAATTGAAAAGTGCCTCGTTTTAGGCCCGATCCGCCAGCCAATCGAGTATGTATTGCCTGCGAGCTCAGAAATACTGGTTGCAAATTTCAAAGGCGATGCCTTTTATCGTTTTTTTGGATTGTCATTGATTTCTGATACGATTCCGGTACATCCCGATGATTTGGTTGACGAAAATTGCTTTACGCTTTTATGGCATTCTTTAAAAGATAGAATTTCGGCAGAGGAAAAAGTGGCTTCCATTCTTGATTTTAGCCGACCTTACCTTAAGAATAGAGAGCTTGGTTATGAAAGCATTAGCAATTTTGATGAAGAAAATCTGAATCCTATCAAGGCTATTGCCGACAAAACCAACCAAAGTGAAAGAAACGTACAGCTAAATTTTAAAAAATATTTGGGCTTCAGTGCGAAAGAAATCAATCGCTACAGGCGCTTCATAAAAGCGTTAGAACTGCTAAACGAAACGACAGAAACTTCAAAAAAAGCAGATTGGATTGCTATTGTCGAAACTTGTGGCTACTATGACCAAAGCCAGCTCATTCATGATTTTAAGCATTATCTAGGCCTCTCGCCTACTAAATTCCTTAAGTTTCAAGAGGAAATCTGTATTCCAAGAATGAACCAAGCAGAATAATTTAAAACTTTAATCAAACATTAACAAATAATACCAATTGGTATATTTACCTTTGCAGTGTTATTTGACTATCATCATGGGCAAGGCAGAAAAAACCAGATCATACATTATCGAAAAGACGGCACCAATCTTTAATATTAAAGGTTATGCTGGTACTTCTATGAATGATATCACGGAAGCAACCGGGCTTACGAAAGGCAGCATCTATGGCAATTTCAAAAATAAGGATGAAGTCGCACTAGAGGTTTTTGAGCACAACAAAAAGAAAATGCAGAATCTCTTTACATTGGAGATAAGCAAAAAAAGTACTTACAAAGACAAGCTCCTTACCTATCCAGAACTGTATGAGCAATTCTTTTCCAAACATTTTATCGACGGCGGCTGTCCGATAATGAATACAGCTATTGAAGCCGATGATACGCATCCACTGTTAAAAGAAGCAGCCAAGAAAGCAATTTTGGTATGGAAAGACAGTCTCATGCATCTTATACAAAAAGGCATCGACAATAAAGAATTTAAGCCTGATACCGATCCAGAAGAAACAGCTTTGTTGATACTTTCTATTATAGAAGGCACAGTAATGGTTGCAAAACTAACAGGAAAAGTCAATTATCTCAAGACATTAATGCTTTCGTTGCGAAAACTCATAAACGAATTATAATTTTTTTTAATTAAAAATATACCAATTGGTATAAAATAAATACAAAAACAAAATGAAAACAAGTAAAAACACAATTTTAGTTACCGGCGGCGGTTCAGGAATCGGATTCGAAATCGCTAAATTATTTTCTCAAAACGACAACCACGTCATTATTACCGGAAGGAGCGAAGAAAAGCTTAAAAAAGCAGCTTCACAGCTTACAAATGTCACAGCCATCGCGGCCGATATTACCAAAGAAGAAGACATAAACAGTTTGGTGCAAAGAATCACAAAAGATTTTCCAAATCTGAATGTTTTGATAAACAACGCCGGAAACGCTTCTTATTATGATGTATTGGCTCCCAATGCAGATGCCTTTTCAAAAGCTTCTGACGAAATAAATACCAATTACCTTTCTATTGTAAGATTAACTGAAAAACTGCTTCCTGTTTTAAATTCCCAACCAGAAGCAGCAATAGTAAACGTCTCATCAATAGTCGCTTTTGCGCCAAATAAAGTTTTAATTTCGTATTCAGCTAGCAAAGCGGCCTTGCATTCTTACACGCTTTCGTTGAGAATTGCTTTGGAAAGAAGTTCTTTTTCGACACAAGTGTATGAAATAATGCCTCCTTTGGTAAATACCGAATTTTCAAAAGAAATCGGCGGTGAAAACGGAATCAGCCCAGAAGTTGTCGCGCAAGATTTGTTCAACGCTTTCAAAGAAAATCACTTTGAAATCCACGTTGGACAGACTGCAGACATTTACCAGCTTTCGCTTGCTTCTCCTAAAGATGCCTTGCTGGCAATGAATTCACAATCCTAAAAACAGTTAGATGAATAACGAAGCTTTCCATTTTTTAAAACAGCATATCGGGAAGGAAGTCACACAGTCTCCTTCCCCATTCATGAACTGGCTCAAGCCTAAAATGGTTTCGGTAGAAGAAGGAAAACTTTCCTTTGAATACACGATCCGAAAAGAAATGACAAATCCTTTCGGTACCATGCATGGTGGTGTGATCGGTGCCATAATCGACGATGCCATAGGCGCCACGCTGATTTCGTATGGCGAGCCGCATTTTTACGTTACCATCAATAATGTGATTGATTATTTCGCATCTGCAAAAGAAAACGACGTGATTATCTCAGAAACAGCCATCAACAAAAAAGGAAAGACGATCGTAAATGCACAATGCGAAATCTGGAACAAAGACAGAACCAAATTGCTGGCTAAAGGCTATACCAACCTATTGAAGACGGACATAAAATAAACATGAAAAAGAAGAAAATAGCATTTGCGATGATTATGGGAATAGTAACGACATGTATTATTTCGTTTTTGCTTATCTCCATAAATGTAGGTTTTACAGAAAATTTCTTTACGATTTGGATCAAATCATGGATGCTAGCTTATGTCATCGCAATTCCTGCTATCTTGCTGATTGCTCCAAAAATAGAACAATTGGTAGAAACACTTTTTAAGGAAAGTATTCCTGCCGACACTAAAACAAAAAACAAATGAAACGAGTAGTTATAACAGGCCTTGGCGCCATAACGCCTTTGGGAAATTCAGTTGATGAATTTTGGAAGAATATCATTGACGGAAAAAGCGGCGCTGCCAAGCTGACAAAATTTGATGTTTCAAAGTTCAAGACCCAGTTCGGATGCGAAGTCAAAGATTTCAATCCCGAAGACTATATGGACCGCAAAGAGCTCAAGAAATATGACTTGTTTACGCAATATGCCGTCGCCGCATCCGATCAAGCTATCAAAGATGCTGGACTGAATTTCGAAGCCATGACGCAAAAAGAACGTTCTGATGTTGGCGTCATCTGGGCTTCTGGAAATGGCGGTATCACAACTTTTGAAGAACAGCTGAAAGAATTTTTCAATGGCGATGGCACGCCGCATTTCAATCCGTTTTTTATTCCCAAGATGATTGTGGATATTGCAGCCGGCGTTATTTCGATTAAAAACAAGCTTCATGGTCCCAATTATGCTACGGTTTCAGCCTGTGCTTCTTCTAATACTGCGATAATCAACGCTTTTGATACCATACGATTAGGTAAGGCAAAAATCATGATTGCGGGCGGTTCTGAAGCGGCAATCACGGCTTCTTCTATTGGCGGTTTTAATGCTTCTCAAGCCTTATCCAAAAGAAACGACGAACCACAAAAAGCTTCTCGTCCGTTTGACAAAGATCGTGACGGATTTGTAGCAGGCGAAGGTGCCGGTGCCCTAATTCTTGAGGATTTTGATCATGCTATCGCAAGAGGCGCGACAATTTATGCTGAAATCGTGGGTGGCGGTATGGCCGCAGATGCATATCATCTGACCGGAACTCCCGAAGATGGTTTTGGAGCTTCTCTAGGAATGCAAAAAGCAATGGACGAAGCGGGAATTTTAGCGAAAGACATCGATTATATCAACGCTCATGCAACCTCAACGCCACAAGGCGATAATAGTGAATTGAATGCTATTAAAGGAATTTTTGGCAATCATCCAGTTGCTATCAGTGCAACAAAATCAATGACAGGACATTTGTTAGGTGCTACCGGAGCTATCGAAAGTATCATTACAGTGTTATCTGTAAAAAACGATATCATTCCAGGAACCATTAATACGGAGAATGTAGATGAATCTATGGCTGATTTGAATATTGTACTAGGCAAATCGATAAACAAAAAAGTGAATTACGCCTTGAACAATACTTTTGGCTTTGGAGGCCATACGGCCAGTACCATTTTCAAAAAGTATTCTTGATAACAAGAATTATTGTCTTCTGAGACGTTTTTCTAAAAACAAGTTGATTTCATTACTGACAGGAGAAACTTCTATTTTTTCTTGTTCTTTCATCATGTCGGTAAAAAGAATTCCTTTTAGATGATCGGTTTCGTGCTGAAAGATAACAGCAGTAAAGCCTTCGATGATTTCTTCGCAAGGCTTTCCGCTTTTATCAAGATACGTTAATTTTATAGTGTAATTTCTCAAGACATCGCCACTGATATCTGGAATGGAAAGACAGCCTTCTTTTCCTTTTCGCAACAAAGCCGAACTCCATGTTATTTTTGGATTAAGATACAATTCAAACGGCTCTCCTTCTTTATCAAAACGCTGTACCCAGATGACATTTTTATTAATCCCGACCTGCGGTGCTGCAATTCCGATGCCTGGATTGACGGGATCTCGCATTGCCAAAAACATTCGTTCCGCTAGCAATGGCAACAGGTCGTCTTTCGGGTCGACATCTGTTGAAACTGATTTTAATATTTTTAGTTCTTTCTCGTCTGTTATCTGAATAACCTTGAGCATCGTTTTCGTATCTCCAGACTGAATCAAATTCCGTTCTGATTTCGTAAACTTTTGGGCAGAAACGCCTATCGTTACTAACAATAAGACAAATGTCAAGGTTAACTTTTTCATAATAGAATAGTTTAGGTCGCTGCTGCGGCTGAAAATGCAGGGATCAGCACCGATGCAACAAAAATAAAATAGAAAATGATGAAAATAAAGAACAACGAGCCGATGCACAATCCGATAATGGCGCAAATTCTTCCAGCACTTAAGTTCTGATATCCGTCGTATTCCTGTGGATTTTCACGATACAGCTGCATGTCTTTTTTCGCAATCACTAAGGCAATGATGCCCAATATGATTCCGAAAATACCATAACAAAACGAGGTAACTACCGAAGTAATTCCTAAAACAAGTACGGTCGTGGCATTCGGAAGTTGTTTTCTATAATTTTGCCTATACGGTTCCGCTCTATAGGATTCTTGCTTGTATGGTTCTTGAGATTGGTTTTCCATTTTTATCTATTTAAATTCCGGCTACGGCTTTGATTTCTTCAATAATTCTTAGTGCTAATGCATCCGCTTCTGACTGGCTTTTGGCTTCAGTGTAAATTCGGATGATCGGTTCTGTGTTGGACTTTCTTAAATGTACCCAGTTTTCGGCAAAGTCAATTTTTACGCCGTCGATTGTCGAAATATTTTCTGACTTATATTTGTCTGTCATGGCGACTAAAATGGCATCAACATCAATCTGCGGTGTCAATTCGATCTTGTTCTTGCTCATGAAATATTCAGGATACGAAGCTCTCAATTCAGAAACCTTCATCTTTTTGTTTGCCAGATGCGTCAAGAACAAAGCTACTCCTACCAAGGAATCACGGCCGTAATGAAGTTCTGGATAAATGATGCCGCCGTTACCTTCGCCGCCAATAATCGCATTGTTGTTTTTCATCAATTCCACAACATTTACTTCACCCACGGCACTGGCTTCGTAAGTACCTTTGTGATTGTTTGTTACATCACGCAACGCACGTGAAGACGACATGTTAGAAACCGTATTTCCTGGTGTCTTGCTCAAGACATAATCTGCCACGGCAACCAAAGTATATTCTTCACCAAACATTTCTCCGTCTTCAGAAATAAACGCCAGACGGTCTACATCAGGATCGACAACAATGCCCAAATCTGCTTTTTCACTTACGACCAATTCTGAAATATCCGTCAAATGCTCTTTTAAAGGCTCTGGATTGTGTGGAAAATGTCCGTTTGGCTCGCAATATAATTTTACCACCTCAACACCCATCAATTCTAACAGCTTAGGAATGATAACACCTCCTGAAGAATTTACTCCGTCGACAACAACTTTAAATTTGGCTTGTTTTACAGCCTCGACATCAACTAAAGGAAGATTTAACACCTCATCAATGTGAATATCCATGTAAGCATCATTTGAAATAATTTCGCCCAAACTATCTACATCTGAAAAGTCAAAAGCTTCTCTTTCGGCAATGTCTAGAATTTTAGCGCCTTCAGCTCCGCTTAAGAATTCTCCTTTTTCATTTAGCAATTTCAATGCATTCCATTGTTTTGGATTGTGGCTTGCTGTCAGGATGATTCCACCATCGGCTTTTTCTAAAGGAACGGCAACTTCAACAGTAGGCGTCGTCGATAAGCCCAAATCAATAACATCAATTCCTAATCCGATTAAGGTATTCACGACCAAATTATGAATCATCGGGCCCGAAATTCTGGCATCACGGCCAATCACGACCGTCAGTTTGTCTTTTTTCGAATAGTCTTTCAGCCAAGTTCCGTACGCAGAAGCAAATTTTACAGCATCAACCGGAGTCAGGTTATCTCCTACTTTTCCACCGATAGTGCCTCGGATTCCTGATATTGATTTTATTAAGGTCATATTTTATTTTGATTTTTTCGTTCCTAAAATTTAAATTGTTAGCAAATATATGAATTGCGCCTCAAGTAATATAAAATTCCTAAATTAGACGAATGAATTTTCTAGCCCATATTTATCTTTCCGGAAATAATGATTTCATGAAAATTGGCGGTTTTATGGCCGACGGTATTCGCGGGAAAGACTACGAACATTTTCCAGAAGACATTCAAAAAGGAATCATATTGCACCGTGCTATTGATACATTTACGGATGCTCATTCTGTTTTTCGAATCAGCAAGCATAGATTGCACGAACGATACGGCCATTATTCTGGTGTCATCATAGATGTTTTCTACGACCATTTTTTGGCCAAGAACTGGAAGCACTATTCGGATGAAAAACTAGATGTATTTGTGAACAATTTCTACCAATCGTTAGAAGATAATTTCGACATTCTGACGCTAAAAACTCAAAACATGCTCCCTCACATGGAACGCGGCAACTGGCTGTGGAATTACCAGTTTATCGACGGCATCGGAAAAATTTTATCACAAATGGACTATCGTACCAAAAACACTTCAAAGATGGGCGAATCTGTAAAAGAATTACGAGAATTCTATACTGAATTTGAGCAAGAGTTTACTCTATTTTTTAAAGAGTTAAGGGATTTTGTCGCAGAAAAAATTAAAACTTTATAATAGTTTTATCTTTAAAAATTTAACAAAAGGCGTATTTTAGCATTTTAATCCTAATCGTTTTTCTCAGATATAAAATGCCAGGCAAAAAAGCGTCTCCCATAAAAATATTCTTCAGGAACATTTTCCGACAAATAGAAACGCTGTTCTTTTTGTTTAAAAATTTCCTTTCCGAAAGACATTTTATTTACCTGTCCTGCGTAGTCGTTGGAATTTCCTGCGCCTTTGCCGTAATCGTGTTGAAAGGCTTTGCCCACTCCGTTTTCGTATTTGCTACGTATGTCAATGGTTACCTGAAACTCCCTTACATCAATAGTATATTGCCAATAATAGGAATCCTTCTGACGGTTTTTGTCATTAAAAATATTTTAGACGGAAAGCTCGAAAAAGGGAGTTCCCGAATTTTGTATGCCGTTGCAAAAAGAGGCGGTATTCTACCAAAAAAGCAAATGTATGCTCAAATCATAACTAGCTCCTTAACGGTTGGACTTGGAGGTTCAGCGGGATTAGAGTCGCCGATTACGATTACAGGCGCTGCCTTTGGTTCCAATTTTGCCCAAAAATACAGGCTTTCTCAAAAAGATAGAATCTTACTTTTGGCTTGTGGCGTCGCCGCAGGTATTGCGGCCGCATTTAACGCGCCCATTGCCGGCGTATTATTTGCGATTGAAGTGGTTCTCACCGACGTTGCCATTACAGCTTTTATTCCGATCATGATTTCTGCAGCGACTGGAGCCTTGATTTCAACAATTGTTTTAAACGAAGACGTGCTTCTGTCCTTCAAGCAACAACAAACGTTTGACTTCCATAACATTCCATTTTATATCCTTTTGGGAGTTTTGGCTGGTCTTGTCTCCATCTATCATGCCCGAAATTTCCAAAAAATAGAAGGTTTTTTCAAAAAATTTAAAAACAGTACTTATAAAAAAGCGCTCTTTGGAGCATCAATCTTAGCCGTACTGATTTTCTTTTTCCCGACGCTTTTCGGAGAAGGTTATGAAAGCATCAAGACCTTATCTAACGCGAATCCACAAGTCCTTCTAGAAAACACATTGCTTGACGAATATAAAAGTAACGAATGGGTACTGTTGTTATTCGTAGGGATCACCATGCTTCTGAAAGTATATGCTACAGGATTGACACTCGGCAGCGGCGGAAACGGAGGTAACTTTGCTCCTTCCCTTTTCGTAGGTTCTTATTTGGGTTTTTTCGTAGCTAAATTTTTTAATCTTTTAGGAATCGGAAAAGAACTTCCTGTCGGAAATTTTACGATTGTAGGAATGGCCGGAATCTTGAGCGGCCTCTTCCACGCTCCATTGACAGCTATCTTCCTTATCGGTGAAATTACCGGAGGCTACAACCTTATGGTGCCGTTGATGATTGTTTCTTCCATCAGTTTTGCGGTTTCCAAGCAGTTTGAGACGCATTCAATGGACGTCAAGCATTTGGCAGACAAAGGCGATGTTTTTACGAGCGACAAGGACAAAAACATCCTTTCCAACATCGACATCTTAGACCACATCAATTCCGAATACAAAACTGTCAAGCTGGAAGACAAAATCGAGAGTCTAGTAGAATATCTTTCTAATTCTAAGCAAGAAGTTTTTCCGGTCGTAAATGCTAAAAATGAGCTGATCGGGATTATTGATTTTGAAGACCTGAAACCTATCGTATTCAATTCTTTCAGGGTAAAATATACAACCATTCCAGAAGTCATGAAAGCTCCTATTGATGTGATTTCTTATGAAGACGGAATGGAACTTGTAATGGAAAAATTCGAAAACTCCCATTTGGAGCAGCTTCCAGTCACAAAAAACGGCAAGTATTTTGGGTTCATCTCTAAGGTAAGCGTATTAGAATCCTATAGAAAAAAATTAAAAGAAATGGTCATTGAATAAGGAACTTTTCTTTTCATAAACTACTGACAAAGAGCAAAACTAAGCCCTTACTTCTTTTTACATAAATTTAAGTTTTGGACATTCGTCTTTAACTAAAAATAAATTACAAAAACGTACCTTTGCATTTTGCAAAAAATTCTATGCTAGATACTGAAAATACGATTGAAGTTTTAGGCGCCCGCGTCCACAATCTAAAAAATATTGATGTTACAATTCCCCGTGAAAAACTCGTAGTCATTACGGGTCTTTCGGGATCTGGAAAATCTTCTTTGGCCTTCGACACGATTTATGCCGAAGGACAGCGCCGTTATATTGAGACTTTTTCGGCCTATGCCCGACAGTTTCTTGGCGGTCTAGAACGTCCTGATGTTGATAAAATTGACGGCCTTTCTCCGGTAATTGCCATTGAGCAAAAGACGACAAGCAAAAGTCCGCGTTCGACCGTTGGAACTATTACCGAAATTTACGATTTCCTACGTCTGTTATATGCCAGAGCTGGTGATGCTTACAGTTATGTGACTGGCGAAAAAATGGTCAGCTACAGCGATGAGCAAATCAAACAACTTATTTTTGAGCAGTTCGAAGGAAAAAGAATTAATATCTTAGCGCCTATAATCCGTTCTCGTAAAGGACATTACCGCGAGTTATTTGAACAAATTTCAAAACAAGGATTTCTAAAAGTCCGAATCAATGGCGAGATCAAGGACATTACGGCCGGAATGAAATTAGACCGTTATAAGACACACGATATCGAGACGGTTATCGACAGAATGCTGATTGAAAATACGCCCGAAAATGATAAACGTCTGACGGAAAGTATCAAGACAGCCATGTATCACGGCGATGACATCTTGATGATTATTGACCAAGACAGCCAAGAAGCACGCTATTTTAGCCGAAACCTAATGTGTCCTACTTCTGGGATTTCCTATCCGAATCCAGAGCCGAATAATTTTTCATTCAACTCCCCAAAAGGAGCCTGTGACCATTGCAACGGCTTGGGAACCGTGAATGAAATCAATATGAAAAAGATCATTCCGAATCCGAAACTTTCCATCAAGCAAGGTGGTTTCGCGCCTTTGGGAGAATATAAAAGCTCTTGGATTTTCAAACAGTTGGAAATTATCGGAGAGAAATTCGGATTTAAATTAACGGATCCGATTGAAAAGATTTCCGAAGAAGCCATGGAAGTCATCATGTACGGCGGAAAAGAAAAATTTGAAGTTTCGTCCAAGACATTAGGCGTGACAAAAGATTATAAAATTGACTTTGAAGGAATTTCAAGCTTTATTAAAAACCAATTCGACGAAAGCGGCTCCACTTCCATCAGACGTTGGGCAAAAGAATTCATGGACGAAGTAAAATGTCCGGTTTGTGAAGGCTCTCGTTTGAAAAAAGAATCACTATATTTCAAAGTAAACGGAAAAAACATAGCAGAATTAACCGATATGGATATTTCTGACCTAGCCGTTTGGTTTGACCAATTGGATAACGATTTAACCGAAAAGCAACGAAAAATTGCTTCCGAAGTTGTCAAAGAAATCAAATCCAGATTGAGCTTTTTGGTCAACGTAGGATTGAATTACCTCGCATTGAGCCGAAGCTCGAAATCACTTTCTGGCGGAGAAGCACAGCGAATCCGTTTGGCGACACAAATCGGATCGCAATTGGTTGGAGTCCTTTATATTCTAGACGAACCGAGTATCGGATTACACCAAAGAGACAACGAAAAACTGATTCATTCTTTAGAACAGTTGCGCGACATCGGAAATTCTGTAATTGTGGTAGAACACGATAAAGACATGATCGAAAGAGCCGATTACGTTATCGATATTGGACCAAAAGCGGGACGATTTGGCGGGCAAATCATCAGCAAAGGAACTCCAAAAGAGCTTTTGAAAGAACATACTTTGACCGCTTCGTATTTAAATGGCGAAATGGAAATCGCTGTCCCGAAAAAACGACGCGAAGGCAACGGAAAATCTCTAAAACTAACGGGAGCAACAGGAAATAACTTGAAAAATGTTTCTATAGAATTGCCTTTGGGCAAATTAATCTGTGTGACAGGAGTTTCCGGAAGCGGCAAATCGACGTTAATTAACGAAACACTCTATCCTATCCTAAACGCTCACTTTTTCAACGGCGTGAAAAAACCACAGCCTTATAAAAAGATTGAAGGATTAGAGAATATCGACAAGATTATCGACATCGACCAATCACCAATTGGAAGGACGCCACGTTCGAATCCAGCTACTTATACAGAGGTTTTTTCAGAAATCAGAAGTTTGTTCACGCAAACGCCGGAAGCCATGATTAGAGGCTATAAACCGGGCCGTTTCAGCTTTAACGTTTCTGGAGGAAGATGCGAAACCTGCGAGGGTTCTGGCGTACGTACGATAGAAATGAGCTTCTTGCCCGACGTGTATGTAGAATGCGAAACCTGCCAAGGAAAGCGTTTCAACAGAGAAACTCTAGAAATACGATACAAAGGAAAATCAATTTCTGATGTGCTAAATATGACTGTTGACGAAGGAGTTGAATTCTTCGAAAACATACCAAAAATATACCGAAAGGTAAAGGCTCTACAAGATGTTGGCTTAGGTTATATCACTTTAGGACAGCAAAGCACCACGCTTTCCGGTGGTGAAGCGCAGCGAATCAAGCTCGCAGGCGAATTGTCTAAAAAAGATACCGGAAATACGTTTTATATCCTCGATGAACCAACAACGGGATTGCATTTTGAAGACATTCGTGTCTTGATGGAAGTAATCGACAAGTTAGTCAACAAAGGAAATACGGTGCTGATAATCGAACACAACATGGACGTTATCAAGCTCGCCGATTATATTATCGACATTGGCCCTGAAGGAGGAAAAGGCGGCGGACAGTTGATTGCCAAAGGAACGCCGGAAGAAGTTGCCAAAAATAAAAACAGCTACACGGCGCAATTCTTGAAAAAAGAGTTACTTTAGCAGGCTGATTAATTTTTAAGAAAGATGAAAAAAGAAACATTCGAAAACGAAGACGACAGAATACAAGAAGTATTTAAACAAAAGACGTGGAACGAGATACGAAGCAATGATTCTTGGGCAATTTTTAAAATCATGTCCGAGTTTGTAAACGGCTATGAAAACATGGGAAGAATTGGTCCTTGTGTTTCTATTTTTGGATCTGCAAGAACAAAACCAGACGATAAATATTACCTGCTTGCTGAAAAAATCGCCTATAAAATAAGTAAAGCCGGCTATGGCGTTATCACTGGCGGCGGACCTGGTATCATGGAAGCCGGAAATAAAGGAGCACATTTGGGCGGCGGGACTTCGGTTGGACTCAACATCGACCTGCCTTTTGAGCAACATTTCAATCCGTATATCGATAAAGACAAAAATCTAAATTTCGACTATTTCTTTGTACGCAAGGTAATGTTCGTGAAATATTCCCAAGGATTTGTAGTAATGCCGGGAGGTTTCGGAACTTTGGATGAACTATTCGAAGCGATAACTTTAATCCAGACAAAAAAAATAGGCAAATTCCCAATCATCTTGGTCGGAAGAGATTTCTGGGCCGGACTAATCGAATGGGTAAAAACGGTACTGATTGAAAAATACAGCAACGTAAGCCCTGGCGACATGGACCTCATCAAGATTGTTGACAATGAAGATGAAGTCTTAGATGTCTTGGATAATTTCTACAAAAAATACAATTTGAGTCCTAATTTTTAAAAAGCTCATCACAATAAACAAATCGAAAGCTGTCTTTTTAGGCAGCTTTTCTTTTTAAGCCAATCTTAAGCAACCTTTATTAGGAAATGTATCTAATAATAACTAAACTTGCTTTAACGTTTTACCGTACATTATATAAAATTGCTGCTTGAATACTTTCTTTAAAATCTTTTTCTGTTTTTCTTTTATGTTTCTTTCAATAAAAGGAAACGCGCAACATCATTCCAGAATGATTGTTGAGATTAATAGCGAAGAAAAGTCAGCCTACGTACAGCAGGAAATTACCTTTAATAACCAAACGGGAGACACACTGACTTCTATCATCCTTAACGATTGGAACCACGCTTATTCGGATAAAAATACGCCTTTGGCAAAACGATTCTCTGATGAATTTGTCAGAAGCTTTCACTTGGCAAAAGATGAAGAAAGAGGAAAGACAGACAACATAACCATTATTGGACAAGATAATTTGTTTTTGAAATGGCACCGGTTTGAAAAACATCCCGATGTAATAGAAGTCAATCTTCGTGAAAAATTGGCTCCCAATGAAAAAACAGTACTAAAACTGACGTATCTGGTAAAACTTCCAAATGACCGTTTTACCAAATACGGCTGGAACCAGAACGGCGAAATGAATCTGAAAAACTGGTTCCTCACTCCTGCCCGATATGAAAACCATCAATTTATAAAATACAGCAACAATAATCTAGACGATATCACCAATAGTCTCACAGATTTTGACGTAAACTTGAAACTTCCATTAGGACTTGAAGCTACTTCAGACCTAAACGAAATCAGCCGTACCAAAGACGCAACGTTTTCTACTTATGAGCTGTCTGGAAAAAACCGCCAAGATTTCAACCTGTTCTTAGAACCCAAAACAACCTTCTACAGTTATAAAAACAATGTCGTTACTGTAGAAACCAACCTCAAGGAAAACAGGCTGAACGAAATCCAGAAAGCGATTGTCATTGACAAAGTCGTAAATTTTGTCAATGAAAATATAGGCAGCTATCCTTTTGAAAAAATTACGGTGTCGCAAGCAGATTATGAAAAAAATCCCTTTTACGGATTGAATCAGCTTCCGTCATTTATAAGTCCGTTTCCCGATGAGTTTTTATTTGAGATAAAATTCCTCAAGACCTATCTGAATAATTTCCTCAAGACCAGCCTTCACCTAAATGCAAGAGACGATAACTGGATTTATGACGGCATTCAGATTTATACCATGATGAAATATATAGAAGATCATCATCCGGACAGTAAAATGATGGGCAATCTTTCGCAATGGTGGCTGCTCAGAGGTTATAACCTTACAACGATTAGTTTTAACGAGCAGTACAGCTATTTCTATATGCTGATGGCCCGAAAAAACCTAGACCAGCCGATAGGCGATCCTAAAAATACATTCATTAAATTCAACGAGCAGATTGCCAGCAAATACAGAGCGGGACTAAGCCTTAAATATTTGGATAATTATTTAGAAAATGACATCGTAGAAAACAGCATCCGTGAATTTTATGCCTTGGACAAAGAACACACTGCTTCAAGGACAGATTTTGAGAAGATCCTTAAAGCAAATGCAAAAAAAGACATCAGCTGGTTCTTCAAGACGATAATCGATTCTAGAGATATCGTGGATTATAAATTTACCAATGTTTCAAAAACCAAAGACAGCGTAACTTTTACGGTTCGTAATAAGACAAAAACAGTTGTTCCTATTCCAGTTTATGGTACGAAGAAAAACGAAGTTGTTTTTAAAAAATGGCTCGACAACATCAAAACCGACAGCACTTTTACCCTGCCGCGCAACGAGGCAGACAAAATCGTCCTGAATTATCATAATGAAGTTCCAGAATACAATCTTCGCAACAACTGGAAATCCTTAAAAGGCTTTCTACATCAAAACCGACCGATCAAGTTCAATTTCATGAAGGACCTGGAAGATCCCTATTATAACCAAGTTCTTTATGTCCCGACATTAACGTATAACTTATACGACGGGCTGTCGCCAGGAATCCGTTTCCATAACAAGACCATCTTAGACAAGCCGTTTGTTTATGAAATAAACCCAATCTATTCGCCGAATACGCAGACGCTAACAGGGTCGTTTTCTTTTGCCGTAAACCAATACAACCGCAACAACAATCCTTTCAACATCCGCTATCAGATGAACGGGTCTTATTTTCATTATGCTCCAGATGCGGCCTATCTGAAACTAACTCCTACGGTGACGATGCTTTTCAGGGAAAATAATTTCCGCGATAACAGAAAGCAAGGCATACAGTTTCGAGAAGTCTTGGTAAACCGTGACAAGTCTATCTATAATGTGGAAGAAACTGAAAATTATTCTGTTTTTAATGCTAAATATTACAATGTCAAGACAGAAGTGACCAACCACTTTAACTTTGTAACCGATCTGCAGATTTCTGGAAAATTTGGAAAAACGGCAGCAGAAATCGAATACCGAAAATTGTTTGAAGACAACCGCCAGCTCAACCTGAGATTGTACGCCGGAACTTTTCTATACAACAAAACCGACACCGATTATTTCAGTTTTGCGCTTGACCGTCCGACAGATTATTTGTTTGATTATAACTATTACGGACGTTCAGAAAGCACTGGTTTTTTCAGCCAACAGCTGATTCTTGCTGAAGGTGGGTTCAAGTCCAAGCTTGATACTCCGTTTGCCAACCAATGGATGACGACCCTGAACGGAAGTTTTAGTATCTGGCATTGGATTGAAGTCTACGGCGATGCCGGATTGGTAAAAAACAAGCATGCTGACCCGAATTTTGTTTACGACAGCGGCATCCGATTAAATCTTGTGACTGATTATTTTGAATTATATTTCCCTGTATATTCCAGCAATGGCTGGGAAGTCGGACAACCTCATTATAACGAAAAGGTCCGCTTTATCATAACATTCAGTCCAAAAACATTGGTCAATCTTTTTACTCGTAAATGGTTTTAGGCTGAAAAAGGTTTTATTCGAGAAACTACCAGAAACAGATAATTCTAGCCTAAAATTACATATATTACAATTTTAATTCACTTTCACTAAACTTCTTGCATTCAAAACTTATTACAAGGCAAATTGATTGCAGATAATTAAATGAGCTCTTTTTTGTTTTGTAAGTAGAAATGTCTAAATTTGTTTTCTATTCAAGAAATTCCATTTATGACACAAATAGCTTCCAAAAAAGAACTTTCGTTTGAAGATTTCAAGACCGAAGTGTTGAATGACTATAAAATTGCCGTAATCAGCAGAGAATGCAGCCTTTTGGGACGCCGCGAAGTCTTGACCGGAAAAGCAAAGTTCGGTATTTTTGGCGACGGAAAAGAAGTACCTCAGTTGGCCATGGCAAAAGCTTTTAAGAATGGGGATTTCCGTTCAGGCTACTACCGCGACCAGACTTTTATGATGGCGATTGGCCAGATGACCATTCAGCAGTTTTTTGCCGGACTTTACGGCCATACGGATATCGACCATGATCCGATGTCTGCCGGACGCCAAATGGGTGGCCACTTTGCTACGCATAGCTTGAACGAGGATGGTTCTTGGAAGAATCTAACGCTACAAAAAAACTCTAGTGCTGACATCTCTCCTACTGCTGGGCAAATGCCTCGATTATTAGGATTGGCACAAGCTTCTAAAATATTCCGAAATGTTTCAGGAATCCACAACAAGACTAATTTTTCGATTAATGGAAACGAAATTGCTTGGGGAACTATCGGAAATGCCAGTACCTCTGAAGGTTTGTTTTTCGAAACTATAAATGCTGCCGGAGTGTTGCAAGTACCAATGGTAATGAGCGTTTGGGATGACGAATACGGAATTTCTGTTCATGCAAAACACCAAACTACAAAAGAAAATATCTCTGAAATCCTAAAAGGTTTCCAAAGAGACAACGAAAATAAAGGCTATGAAATCATCCGCGTCAAAGGATGGGATTATCCAGCCTTGATTACAGCTTATGAGCAGGCATCACAGATTGCACGTGAAGAACACGTTCCTGTCTTGATCCACGTGCAAGAATTGACACAGCCTCAAGGACACTCGACTTCAGGTTCGCACGAGCGCTACAAAAATGCTGATCGTTTAGCTTGGGAAGCGGATTTCGACTGTCTTCGCCAGTTGAAATTGTGGATGATTGCCATCAATATTGCTACGCAAGAAGAATTAGACGAAATTGATAATATCGCTAAAAAGGAAGTACTCGATGGCAAAAAAGCCGCTTGGAATGCTTTTGTAGAACCTATAAAAAACGAGCAGAAAGAATTGGTTTCTTTGCTGGAAACAATTGCTGCTGCTAGCGAAAACAAAGTTTTTATTCAAAAACATGCTTCAGATTTAGCCAGTATTAAAGAGCCTATTCGCAAAGATATTATTACGACAGCTCGAAAAGTATTGCGTCTTATCCTAAAAGAAAATGGTAAAGCCCAGCTTTCGCAATGGATTACAGCTTATACTGAAAAAATACAGCCGAAATTCAGCTCTAATCTCTTTTCAGAATCAGACCAAAATGTCTTTTCTGTAAAAGAAGTGCTTCCAGAATACATAGAAAATGCAGAAGAAGTCGATGGAAGAGTTATCATCCGCGATAACTTTGATGCTATTTTCAGCAAATATCCAGAAACGCTTGTTTTTGGTGAAGATGCCGGAAATATCGGTGACGTAAACCAAGGTCTGGAAGGTATGCAGGAGAAATATGGCGAACTACGTGTAGCCGATGTCGGAATCCGTGAAGCTACTATCTTAGGGCAAGGAATCGGAATGGCGATGAGAGGACTTCGTCCGATTGCCGAAATCCAATACTTAGATTATCTTTTATATGCGATCCAGATCATGAGCGATGATTTGGCAACATTACAATACAGAACACGCGGCAAGCAAAAAGCGCCGCTTATTATAAGAACTCGTGGACACCGCTTGGAAGGTATCTGGCATTCTGGTTCTCCAATGGGAATGATTATCAATGCTATTCGAGGCATACACGTTTTGGTTCCTAGAAATATGACAAAAGCGGCTGGTTTTTACAACAGCTTATTGGAAACCGACGAGCCAGCTCTTGTTGTGGAATGCCTGAACGGATATCGTTTAAAAGAAAAAATGCCTGTCAATATGGGCGAATTTAAGACTCCTATTGGTGTTGTAGAAACACTTAAAGAAGGAAAAGACATTACGCTTGTTTCCTATGGTTCTACCTTGCGTTTGGTTGAACAGGCCGCAAAAGAATTGCTTGAGATTGGTATTGATGCTGAGATTATCGACGCACAGTCGCTATTGCCTTTCGATATCAGCCATGATATCGTAAAATCTCTAGCAAAAACCAACCGATTATTAGTAATTGACGAAGATGTCCCTGGAGGAGCTTCTGCCTTTATCTTGCAACAGATTCTTGATGAACAGAACGGTTACAAATACCTTGACAGCAAACCGGAAACATTGACTGCCAAAGCACACCGTCCTTCATATGGAACTGATGGGGATTATTTTTCAAAGCCTTCTGCAGAAGATATTTATGAAAAAGTATATGCGATTATGAGTGAGGTAAATCCTGAGAAGTTTACTAGCTTGTACTAATATCCATTTGTTATAAATAAAAAAATCCAGTCAATTGACTGGATTTTTTATTACATCTATTTTGATAGTTATTAATTTTCTTCTTATAGGTCAAACTCAAATATATAAAATCTTCATTTTTGGATATTTTTCCATGCGTTTTTTGCAAATATTCTTGCGCTTCATTTTACCTTGGTTAAAAAACTTGCCATAAAAATCTTCAAAGTAAGATTTTTTTCTCGACAAGTAGTGCTTCTGCAATCCAACATATCTTGGATCCTTTTCATCATCTTCTTTCTATGAAGTATATAAAGATATTCAATCAGAATGACCGATTTTCCTAATATATTAATCAATCCTGAAATTTTATAAATAATATAGCTTTCGTTATACGTAGATGGGCTTGATTTTTTTGAATCGCATAGTTTTTGTTTGACGGACAAAAAATAATCTTTGTAATGAGATTTTTTTGATAATTAATATAAATTAAAAAACCGCAAGAAGCCTTACGGTTTTCATTTTCATGAGTTGTCGATAACTATTTGCTTTGTAAATAATGATCGTAAATTTCTAGATATTTTAATATTGAACGTGCAGCTGTTTCATAAGAACCATCTGATTCAATGGGTACAATTGATTTATATTTATTATAAACAAAACCAAAATCTGAATCTATATATCCGGCTTTTCTTAGCGCTTTTTCACTCCCTATTACAGAAGTTCCTGCATCTTTAAACAAAACCCAGTTGTTTAATCCAGCTGGCTGGCATTCTTCTAGTATTCTAGAAATATTAGTGTTGATAACACTTATTAAAAAAACTTTTTCGTTGATATTTTCTTTCACTTTTCCATTTCCATCTTCAGGAATAGTAAATCCCATCGGTAACAAATAATAACCTTCAAAATTTGGGTCAATTTTTTCAGCAATTTCAATATCCTTTCCAATAACATTTCTTATTCCTTCCAAAAATTGAGGCAAATTGTCAACTCCTACTGGTTTAACATCTTTTAATCTTAATAATTTTACTTGTATCATGATTTTATCTTTTTATATATTTGACATTTACTTCAATATTAAAGTCTATAAATAATTCACTATTGTCTGACAAGTCATATTTTTTCATAAATTCTTTTGTAATTGGAAAACCCTCACTCTTCAATCGGCGTATTGATAATTTTGTGGTTACATCTGTCTTAATTATTTTTCCAGATATGGTCTCATAACCTGCTTGTGTCATAACGGTCTTCATATATTCATTGCTTGGAGCTGCCAAAATATCTACGTCTGCTAGCCTCGTCAAGCCTTTTTCTTTCATAGCCTTATGGATATAACCCATCGTTTCAAGGTTCTGAATTTGAGCCATCTTAACAAGCTTTATTTCTCCTTTTGTAATTCCGAGCAATTTCATTTGTCTCAATGTAAAATAGGCTTGGGTGGGAATTCCTTTACCTTTTACTAAAGCTACTCTTACATCGGTCACCCATTTCGGCAGGTCTTCTATAAAACCATGATTGAATGTAAATATTTTTTTAGTTTGGTCATAATTTCTATAGAAATAACCTGTAAAATTTTGAAACTTCGTAATAATTCCTTTTCCATATATCGGATGGATACTTTCGACATCTTCAATGGCATTAAATCCTGCTGGTTTATGATTTACATTAATCCCATCAAACAGTCCATCAACATAACCAATTCTGCCATTTTCATATTTTACAGTCTGTTCAAGAATATCGAGTCCATTTTCAAGCGCTTTACCTTCAGCAGACCAAAGTTCTTTTAATGAATTCCTGATTTCTTTTGCAGTTCCTTGAGCAATAACTTCGCCTTTATAAAGTGCTGCAAGACCTTGAACTTTTCCATCATGTCCAATACCTTTTATAAACAGCACGCCTTTTTCTTGAAATCTTGCAACCGCTCTGATATTGAACTTTATACCTGTATTGGCTAAAGCTTCTTCAGCGTACAGAATCTCTTTTACTGTATTTTGAGTAAAATTAGCAATATTTATTTCAAAGATGACTTTTGTAATACAAGCTCTAGCAAAATTGGCAACCTTAAAGTTTTTAATCGCATTTGCTGTTCTTAACAGCCCTGCTCCTGCTTTAAAAAAACTCTGTATAAGCGCTGGGCCGGCTGTTATAATACCTCCAACCACATAAATTTGCTCCCAAGTCTCTAAAAATTCAGCGCCTCCTGGAGTTTCCAAAATTTCATTCCGACTGGTATTTATGGCTACATCGCCGGTAGCTAGCACTACATCTGCAAGAGCTAGGGCAAATACTCCTGGATTTGCAGTAGTTGCCATTACTATTACGCCAGCAATGATTGCTACTGTATCGAATCCAATACGAATAGCGAGTTCGACATCCTGCCTCTCTTTTTCGCCCGCGAGTGCTTTTACAAAAACAATAGGAACGGAAATAGGAATATCTATACCCGAACTGTAATCAACCAAAGAAACCATGTCTAAAGGATGGTACATCCTCCCTTTATCTTGATCAACAGTTTCAGAATAGCTCTTTTCTAGATCCGGTCCTAAAGAAATAGTCACTCCAAACTCATCAGTTTCAGTATTGGGCTGTTGATAGGTATGTTCTACGATTTTCTGTTGCTTTAAGTAAAATTCATCTTCCTTTTCGTCGCTAAACCAAGAAATATCAGAATCTATCTTATACCCTTTTCCATAATAAAAAGTCTTGTCTATCCTCTTCAGCCTATTGTCATATACGCAACAGGCACTTATCAGACTAGCAAAAATTATCCTGTTGCTTGTGACCTGTCCCATAAACTCTGAACTTCCATCCAGATTCTCATAAATTCTTTTTAAAAAAGCTTGGTCTTCACTAAATTTTTCGATTATATAAAAAGAGTTGCCAAAAGCCTTAAATAAATTCATTAAAGCACCACTGCTATCTTTAAAGTTACTAAACGTTCCTGTATCATCATAATCTGTGAGCAGATTCACATGATCCCATAGCTTTTCTTCTTTCAAAAGAGACACTAATTGATTTAAGATAAAGTCAGGAATATTTTCATAAAGGAACTTCAATTCACTTCCCGTTTTAGCTATTTTGAGAGCCTCAACAAAAGCATTTTTAATTTTTTCCTTAACAAATTCTTTTGATCCCGTGTGTTCGGCTAATGCCACAAACGCATTGGCATCGTCTGTTTTTATAATAATCGCATTGAATTGATCTCTTAATACAAAATCATTTTCAACTTCTGGCGTTACGTCATAATTTCTTAAATGCATGGCATCTTCATAGACAAAAGCAATCCGAAAGTTTAGATTCTTTTTTGCAGCATCTATCTTAAAAAGATAGCCGGGTTTATCTAAGTTCACATGACAGGCTCTAGAATTAAGCTTGATTTCTAATTTTCCCTGCCTTTTTATCTTACGATTTTCATCTTCATAATTAAAGATTGTCTTATCACTAGAAACCGAAGCATAAAAACTTTTCAGCATCATTGCCGAAGGGCTCTTCGAAGACAGTGGATTAAGCGTAGGGATCAAGAAAGCTGGAAAATAAAAAGCCTTTTTATAGGGTCTATTTGTCCTGATAAATTTCAATAATTCATTAATGTCAATTATTTTAGTTGTCCATTCATCTATATATTCACCACAGGAATTATTTTCTCCATATATTTTTTCATAAGCAATTTCTTCAAAACTATTATTTTTTAAATTACCTACTTGTCCGCTGTTCTGAAATGCTTCGAAGCCCTGCATATCCAACTCTCGTAGAAGATCCTGACTTTCTTCGTCAAAATCTTCAAATATATCTGTTGTCATATTATTATTTTTTATGGTTAATACTCTTAAATCACCAACTTATAGCTTGGAAATAGCTCGACAACCGAGGTATTGTTTCGCAAAAAGTTCTTGATTTTATATTCTGTAGTGATGGCCAGGTCGATATGATAGTTCAGCGCAGTTGTCCACAGCTGTGAATTCACGATCGGAAAATCACACACCATCATAATGTCCCAATCCTTACCTTCCAATTGGCGCCAATCGTTTGGCAACACCCTTGCCCTGCTGCCATGCAAGTAAATAGCTCTTACAGGAGTAATCTCATCTACTTTGGCTTTCAGGTCATTTAAAATATATGGCAGCACGAATTCGTGCTGCCATATGGCTTCTGCCTTTATCTGGCTCATATAGAAAATCTAGAAATTGGCAATAAAGTATTTACTTCGGCAGAAGCTAATTTGGTTCCGTTAGCATCCAAAATCCTGTCATAATAAGCTGTCGGATTTGTAAACTTCACAGAATCGGAATTGAAAAGAACTTTTACCTGATCCAGTTCAGGCATCGTAACCGTTACTGGAGTTTCTTTTTCAAAAATAAATGTCGGAACTACGCTCGTGTCCACTATGAATCGGATAGACGCTTCATTGTTATCTGCTGAAGTATACTGCTGAGCATCGATTCCGGGAATCAGAGACAGTTGTTCTGCTAGCTTCGTATAGATAACCTTCGCTGAATCTGTTGACTGCCAAGCGGCATCTCTTTCGATAACGATTTCTTCTCCCATACATCGGAACGTTCTTGGAAAACTGGAATACGAATCATAGTGACCAATAGTATTATTACCAAAACTATCCATATCTTCATACGAAAAGGTAACTGTTTTTGAAGAAGCTCCGTTCATCTGTGCTCCCGTGATATGGAAATTAGCTGAATGCGGTACAGAAGCAGGATCTTCGAAATCAGACAAGTCTTCGTCATACGGTAACGCTTTGTCTACCTTTAATCCAATGCTATCGGCCTGCAAAATAGTCAAAGCAGTTGGGAGTCTTGTAGCCCATGCTTTTCCTTCTTTTTGACCTTCCGGCTCACGCAATTCGTCTACGATAGAAAGGAACAGTTCATCTTCGATAACTGGTACTTCGCCTCCATTCCAGATTTGGCCCGTTTGTAGATAATAGCTAACCACTTCTTCAAAACCTGGCCTAACTGTTACGATTACTCTCGCCATACCTGCCTGCATGAAACTTCTAAACAAAGGATCATTGTTATCATATTGATACAGTTTTGCCCAATCTTCTCTAGCTCCCCAATAGTACGGATAGAAATTATAAGACATAATGTCCCATTCAAAAGCTTGCTCAATAAATTTGGCAAAAGCAGCATAATCGTCTAGATTCGCATCTACTTTTATCTCATGGTTTCCAAAAGATCTGTCTACACCTGAAGCAAGAGGCTTGGTCATGTCTTTTCCATAAGTTCTTCTCGCAGTAGTATTCTGGTCTATTATATAAGAGATACAGTTTTTGCGCAATACCATGTTTTCAATTTCACGATAAAAGCCAGGATTAGTACCTTTGATGACAACACCTTTGGCTTGTTCTTCGGCTAATTTTTGCTCGTATTCTACAACTGCATCTTCATAAGCATCAATAATCGCTTTGAACGTTTCTTGCTGCCATTGTTGGTATTTATTGGCTGTTCTTTCTAATTTGACGCTAACATTGGCAATACCAACGTGGTGCGTAATAAAGAAAACAGAAACTGGAATATTGCCTTCAAAAGCATTTAAGATCTCACCATCTTTTGGATATAATCTCCAGTTGTCGTTCAACGAACCGCAATAGTATCTCAAGTTTCCAACGCTGACACCAATCGATTTACCCCAGCTGGTCTGCATTGCAGCACTAGATACAGTAACTACCGCATCAACCGTTTTATAACCTTCAGGCAAAGTCAGATTGGCTTTATCAGACCAAGAATTACCACCACTCATCAATCCAGAGAAATTGAATTCTTTACCGACACTTAAGAATTGCGAAGGACTCGCATCCAAATCAACATTTAGCTTTCCGCCCCAGTATTTTACTGTAGCATCATTTACACACGTAAAATCTTTTAGATTTAGCGGAGTTGTCGTTCCTTGAGTGTCAACAAATTTTCTTGGATCTACGGGCTCTATCAATTTGGATCCTCCATTCTCAGACATACCCAATATATGAAGCTTGGCAGGCTCTGGAACCATAAATTCAAACATCAAGCGTTTTCCATAATTATAGATCTGATTCTTATAAACCTTGTCAACCCAGCGATAAACTCCCACGACATGCTTGTCGCCTTTCGTATTATCAAAACCGTGCTTGTTATTGTCTTCAAACTCTTCGATAATTTTCTCGATACGCTCTTCTTTTACCTTAGTCACGATTCTTTCCATCGCACGCTCTGTTACCTCTTTAGCTTGGTTGACGGCTTGGCGCGTACTTTCTTCTCTAGAAGTATGCGTAGCCATATTGACATTTGCACCCAGAGTAAATTTGGTACCTCCTGTTGTAGCGCCGCCCCATTCCATTCCGAAGTTTCCTCCGGCAGAAAGATCTTTGCTTTCCTGCAACACTTTTGCGACTTCACTCTGCATTTCGAAACGGCTCGTATTGGTCGTATCCGACAACTGTTCTTTTTCTCTTTCAGAAGTAGACGTCGTCGTATTTTCGCTTCTACGGAGCTTGCGGGTAGCCTTCTCCTTATACTCGCGGGCCATGACGTTTTCGATTGCCGCCACTTCGCCTTCAACATATCCTTGAACAGTCTGTTCTACTTTTTTATAATCAGCAATACCAAGTTGTTTTACTCCAAATCCAGAAGGGATAAACGATCCATCGGCTCCAGTAGCAGGTACAGAGGGAACTGACGGCGTGCTTTCTGGCTGCGGCTCTAAGATGGTCAGCATCCTGCCCGTAGCACAATTCAACGTATGCCAAAAATCAGTCGTGAACGATTTTTTTGCTCCATTCGTAAAAGTAATTGCTACTGTAAGATTCTTCATCACGTAGTAGAAATCACCTGTCGTAAGCGCATCATTATGAAGATTGGTCAGCATGATGCTGTTTCCGTTTCTGTTTTGCGTAAAAGCAGTACGAACCACCTTTTCTCCAGAATACTTTTCGACCGTAGTCTCAACTCCCGAAATCTGCCATGAAGAATCAGCTACCGTAAACGAAACGTCAAAGTTTACATAGGTACCGCCATTAGCGTTACTACTGTAGATTTTTGGACAGGCTTGATAAGAAAAAGGAAGTGTCCCAGCCGTAGCATTATTTGTCGTAGGAATAACAACTCCTCCAACACTTATTGAAATATTTCCTTGATGAGGCGTATGGCTGATGATAGTCTGCGTATTAGTAGAAACCTGATCTTCAATCAATGTGAAAACATTTTGGAACGACGTTAGGCTAGTATCGCTCGACAATCCTGGAGTGATTCTAGCCGCAAGGCCTTCTCCTTTTTTTTCCGGCTCGTCTTCTGTCTCTATTTCCAATACTTCAAGCAATGTATCAAAAGCTGGTGCAGATAATACAGACTTCAAATGTTCCAAATCAATTTCGTTTCTGAATTTAAAATTAAAAGCAGGCAATTTAGGCATTGGAACAACTGGTGGCTCATTGCAAGGATCTGCCGCATCAAAAGGGACATCAGGATTTCTCACAGAACACCATTTGGTTTTGGCATCTTCCACATTCTTATGATAATCATCAATAATAGGCTGTATTTCTGCCTGGTATTTTAGCTGTTCTTTTTCAAAGGAAACCTGATATTCCTTTTTATAGGCCTTTTCGACTTTTTGCAATTCTTTCTTGAGCTTATTCTGTCTTTCTATATTTATGTTCGACAAGGAAATTGCTTGAAATTGTCGCATCTCATCGTTAGGCAGCGACATTTGGGCTTCTTCTTCAGACTCACCTCTTGCAGCCATTCTTGCAACAATCGGAGCAGAAGACGTATTTTCTACGAATAACTGCTTAGGCAAGACAACTTTTGCATTCATCAATTGTTTAGACAATGGCTTATTCGATTCATCATAGTTTCTAAATAGATGGTTGGCGACAAGCAACTGCATGATGATTTCTTTAGCATAAAAGCTTTTCTGCGTGACTACTTGGTAAAAAAGATTGTCCCATAAAAGAGTCAGCTGCGATGGCGTCAAGCCTGTTGTAACTTTTAAAACCTCTTTTTTGAGGTCTGCTTCAGTATACGAATATTTGTTCTTTGCCATCCATACAGCCAGCACATATAGTTCTGCATTGATAGATTTTAGATTTTCTTGGCTTATGGCCCCGAAAGAAGGAGAAGCATCTACCATAGATTGCCACTTGCTCTTGTTGCTCGGCCTGTTGGCGACAGCGTTGTCAAATGTTACTCCATTTGCGCTTCGATACACAAAACGCTTGTCTTTGTTTTTTTCTTCAGATAGCTCTGGCGATCTCATGGTAACGAATCGGAAGAGCGTGTTTTTAATTTCTGTACTCATTTTTACTTTTTTAAATTATAAGATTTATTTCTTGTAATATTCGTGGCTAATATGATTCTCTGAATTGTTTTCCGGACAACAAGGCTTTTGAATGGCTAGTATCGAATGATTACAGTACAAATATATAAGAAATAAATCTATTAAACAAATATAAAATAAGATTATTTTCAATTATTTTTCAAAATACTGTATATTATTATCTTACAGTCAGCAATTCGTCAGTTGCTTAAAAAAGAAAGTGTCAATCATCTTTAAATCAGCAATATACATTATAAAAGCACATTTAAAATGCACAGAAGCATTAATAATCAGAGCTCTCACAAAGGGAAATAACTTAGATTATTTTCAATCAAATGAAATATAAACAGAAGAAAGCCTATTTAAAAATAAATCAAAAGAAAGAAGAAGAAAAATGTGCCGATACGCACAGAAAATAATAAGAAACTCCGGGGTAATAGGGTTCTTTCTTGTATCGAAGCTAGTAGTTCACTCCGACGTGATAGCTGACCGGCTGGGCCGTATCGTTGTTTTGACCAAAAGATTGGTGCCCCTTTTCGCCACTTAGTTGACACTTTCCGCCGATTAGTTAAGGCTTTCCGCCAGCTCAGGTAATCAAATTTGTTTAGGCGTCTTCCAACTAAGCTGGTTTTTGATATAAAATTATTTAGGGCTGAGGTTTTGTAGTTTTTTTGTGTAGGGAAATAGTTATATTTGGTGGAAAGCAACTCGTTTCTATCTTTAAAAGTAATGGGATAACAATAATAAGAAAATAGCAAATGAGAATCAGAAACTCTTTACTGGCAGGAATATTTTTTGGCTTTACTGCTGGCATATATGTTTTTATAACCTCCAAAAAAAGTGATTTAGCCTTGGTCCTTGGAGTTTTTTGTACTATTGTATTTAGTATATGCTTCTATATCAAGATGTTTTCAAAAATTGATTATTCGCTTCAATTCCAAAAAATAGATAAAAATCAGATTGTATATTCTGGCTTAGCAAATCACTATAGAAATAAAATATCTGTGGGAGGTACACTCTATCTACTAAAAGACAGGCTTATTTTCCAGACCAACGCCATAAATTATACAGAAAGACATGAATGCACAATACTTCTTGACCAAATAACTGAAGTTAACTTTGTAGATGCTTTAGGATTGATTAAAAATGGCTTATCTATAATAAAGCATAAGGAGAAAGAAGATTTTCATGTGAGTAAAAGGGAAATTTGGAAAGAACAGATTGAAAGACTATTAAATGTTGATTAATTTATGAAATACATTTGCGATTGTTGTGGAAAAGAATGTGAAGACTGGCCTGCCCTGGCTTTCTCTTCGCCACTTTATTATGATATCTTGCCCAAAAAAGACAAAAAAGAAATTGCCGAACTCAGCAGTGATTTCTGTTCTATCCATCATGCCGATCAGACTGACAGGTTTGTCCGAGGCGTACTTTTTCAAAAAGTAAACAATCATTGCGAAGACCTGCATTATGGACTTTGGGTTTCGTTTAGCGAAAAAAGCTATCAGGATTATAAAGACAACTTTGACAATAAAGAACATGAGGGAAGCTATTTTGGCTGGCTCTGCAACGACATACCAGATTATGATTTTGAAGAAAGCATTCCAACCTCTGTCTATACACGAAAAGGCGGAGACAGGCCAGAAATTGTACCTCATAAAGATTTCGACCATCCCTTCGTAAGAGATTACTATAATGGTGTCAGCAAAGAAGAAGCTGAAAATCGCATAAAAGCTATGTTAGAAAAGACAACTAATAAGAAATTATGGTGGAAGTTCTGGTAGCTCTATTTATTTGACTAGAATGCTATTACTTATTCATGTAACAGATTGTTTAAATGATAAAAATGTAAATTCAGAATATGGACAAAACAGAAATCACCAGAGAAAATGTCGTTGAAGCGGAAAACAAACTTTTTTCGGCTCAACTTGTAAGCAATGTGGACGAACTTGACCAACTATTGCACGATGATTTGGTTGCAGTTGCACCGACAGGACAAATTCTAACTAAAGAAATGGACTTGAACTCACATAAAGCGAAAACAATGATTATTGAAGACGCTTCAACAGAAATTGACGACATTAGAATAATGGGCGACACCGCGCTTTCAATCGTTACAATGACAGCGAAAGGAAAAATGATGGGAACGCCTCTAGAAGGAAAATTTAGATATTTTAGAGTTTGGAAACGCTTTGACGGCATGTTGAAAGTTATCGGGGCCAGTTTTATGCAATTACCTTGATTAAAAACTTTTATTACAGGGCTTATAAAACCTGACTTTATACGGCAAGAGCGGCCTTGCCTAAAAAAATAAGACTTACGCTGTAGATATAAACAAAAAACCGATGACTAGTAATCATCGGTTTTTTATTTCCTTTACTTTTTCTTCTTCGATTTGTTTTTGGATTTTGCTTTTGCCTTAGCTTTCGCTACTTTTTTAGCCTTGGCTTTTTTTCTAGCTTTTTCTTTCTTTTCCTTATCTTTTTTCTTTTTAGCCTTGGCTTTTTCCTTCTCTTTTAGTTTTGCCTTTTTAGCTTTTGCTTTCTCCTTGTCTTTTTTAGCCTTGGCTTTTTCCTTTTCTTTCATCTTTTTAGATTTTTTCTTGTTTTTCTTTTTATCCTCCTGTACTGCTTCTTCGGTATTCGCTTGAGTATCTTGGACAGGCGTTAATGCGTTTTCAACTTCTTTTACACTAGCCTCTGTATTTTCCTTTGGCGCTGCTTTGGTCGCCGCTGGAGTTGCTTTTTTTACTGTTGTCGTAGCAGCAGGCTTTGCGGCAGCTGGTTTAGCGGCAGCCGTTTTAGCCGCTGTAGTTATTGTTCTTGAAGGTGCCGGTTTGGCTGCAGGCGCAGTTTTAGCTACAGGAGCTTTCGCTGTCGTACCAGCGGCTGGCCTTGGCGCTCTAGCTCTCGGAGCTGAAGCAGGCTTTGGACTCTCTTGCTTCGCAACTGGAGTAGCTGTGGCTTTTGGAGTATCTTGGCTTTTCTCAGGGGCGTTTTCTGGATTGTTTTCGGCTATTTGACTCATAGGGTTATCGATTAGTATTATACAATGATTTTGAGATTCTGGAAATAGTGTTCATGTTTCGTTAAAATTACGATATTGTAAATTTAACGTTAACAAATTTAAGCCATTAATAGATGCGCCAATGTTAAGTTTTCACTTCAGGCAAAAACTTAACATTGGAAATTTTTAGGAAAAAAATAACACCTTGCAGCCTTTGGCAGAAACCGTCAAAAGTGATTAGTTTCTTATCTTTACAAGTATGAAAAATATCAGATTAAGCATTCTTGACCAATCTCAGGTCAGGAGAAACGGAACAGCAAAACAAGCGTTGCAAGAATCCGGCGAATTAGTACAATTAGCAGAAAAACTAGGATACACCCGCTATTGGGTTTCAGAACACCATAACTTTAAGATGGTTGCCGGCACGGCTCCCGAAGTATTGATTCCGTTTTTAGCCTCAAAGACACAAACCATAAAGATTGGCTCGGGCGGTATCATGCTTCCCAACCACAGCGCCTTTAAGGTGGCCGAAAACTTCGGACTGTTGGAAACGCTTTTCCCAAAAAGAATTGATTTAGGAATCGGACGTGCTCCTGGCGGCGACAGGCTGTCGTCTCACCTGCTCAATCCTTCTAATACCTTTAGTGAAAAAGAATTTTTCCAGCAATTGATCGATGTCCAAGCCTTTCTTAGGAATGAAACCCTAGCCGATACGGTACATGAAAAAGTAAAATCGTATCCGTGTCCGGAAGAAATTCCAGATTTATGGATTTTGACATCCAGTGGAGGCAGTGCTCAATTTGCGGCCCATTTCGGAATGGCATTGTCGTTTGCTCAATTTATCAATCCTGATGGTGGTCCAGAGGTAGCGGCTTTCTACCGCCAGAATTTTAAGCCTTCTGCCGAGCTGAAACAACCGAAAGTAAATGTCGGAATCTTTGCCTTCTGCTCTGAAGACGAACAAAAGATTGCCGATTGGATTACAGAATTCGATTATCGAATGCTGCATATTGAAGCGGGTGCTGCCGGAGAACTTCCTTCTTTTGAAGAAATAAAAAATATGGGCTATACGTTGCAGCAGAAAGCACGGATTGCTTATAACAAAGGGCGTTATATTGCAGGAACTCCGGAAAAGCTCAAGGCCGCTATCGAAAAAATTGCCGACGAGTATGAAACCGATGAAATCATGATTGCCACCATAGCAGAAAATTTTGAAGACCGCAAGAAATCGTATGAATTGCTTGCAGGACAATTCCTAACATCTTCTTAAATTTTAGAAATAAAACAATATATTCTAGCGATTTTAAGTTAAAATGAGTACATTGAAAACAATAATAACCTAAAATTCTAGACTAAAATGAAAAAATCGTTTATCGCATTGGGAACCATAGCGTTGCTAGCGTTCGCTTCCTGTAAAAAAGACAAAAAAACTCCTGATCCAGTTCCGGAGACGCCGCCTGTAGAAAACCCAACTCCGACTCCGTCGCCTAAAACCGAAGCTGAAAAGCAAGATAATGACGGAACTACCGTTTCTGTCGGAAAAGACGGTGTTCAGGTAAACACAAAAGATGGCGAGAGCAAAACAGACGTGAACGTTTCTAAAAATGATGCGTCTGTCGAAATCAAAAAGCCAAAGAATTAAATTTTATTTGTTTAAGGCCAGCTTCTTCAGGCTGGCTTTTTACCAAATAAAAAACATTGAAAAAGAAACACACTATGAAAAAATTATTCCTGCTGCTACTCTGCATTGCTGTTCTTGCAGCCTGCAAATCGAAGCCAGCGGCACCTAAAATAGCCAAACTAGAACTTTCGCAAGTAAGCCCGTCTCAAAAAAGCAGGGCGTATGATTTAGGAAAAAGGATATTGAATGCCTGCAACACTTCTAAATTTAAGCCTTTTACAAAAGAAGAAGCTACCGATAAGGTAATCCAAAATACGACTTTAGAAAAACTGTCTAGCACTTGCAGAAAATTTTCGATAAAATATGGGCAGTTTGAAGATATTAGATTGGTTGAGGTTATCAAAAACAATTCTGACAATACACTTGTTTTCAGATACAAGGCAGATTATCAGAGAAAATTTGCACAAAAAGAACTTCAGGTAACGCTAAATAACGAAAATAAAGTCTCAGCTATTCGCTCGACCGATTGGACAGATGTCTATACTCCGTAAACAATTGTCTTTTTTTGCCTACTTTTAATGATTCAAAATCCCAAGTATGAACACCAACGAACAGATTATTGAAGAATTCTATGCGGCTTTCGCAGCCCAAAACGCAGAAACAATGGCAAGCTGCTATCATCCAGATATCGTTTTTGAAGATCCTGCTTTCGGAAAACTCGAAGGAAAAGACGCCTCGGATATGTGGTATATGTTGATTGAAAGGGCTAAAGGAAACCTGAAAGTTGAATTCTCCGATATCAAGGCCGATACTCAAAAAGGAACGGCACAATGGACCGCAATCTATCATTTCATAAAAACCAACCGAAAAGTCGTCAACAAAATAAAGGCTTCCTTTGAATTTAAGGACGGTCTGATTATCAAACATACCGATTCGTTTGATTTCTGGAATTGGGCAAAACAAGCTTTAGGAACAACCGGCTTGCTATTGGGATGGTCTTCCTTCCTTCATAAAAAAGTACAGCATCAGGCTTTGGAATCTTTGAGAAAATACCAACAGAAAAATTCTTAATTAACATACATTTAAACCTTATCCGATCATAATTGCTTAATTTTAAAGGGATAGAAATTACACAGCTTTTTTAGAAATTATTCCATTATGACAAATCCAATTTTAAATTCCTTCCTTCCTATATTTTATATCGCTTGGTCTGATGATGTGTTGACAGAAAAAGAAACAAACCTGCTTAAGGAATCTATCAACACCCAAGACTGGCTGACAAAAGCCGACAAAAAAGAACTTCTTTCTAAAATAAATATCGACAGTCCTCCGTCAAGAACCGAACTGCAGGAGTGGAAAGAAAGTATCAAAAGAGCCGTAAATCAAGACAGCGAAGAAGAATTGCTAACAGATATCTCCATAAAATTAGCCCTGCTCGACAATCCTAAAATTAGCAATGAAAAGCTAAAGCCGCTCTACTTCTATCTTCAAAATTTAGAAAAATTATTAGGAATCATCAGCAACGAAGCCGTATATGTCTTCAAAGAAAGGCATGATACTATTACTTCCAAATACGCTACCGAAGCAACTTTCTCTGTAGAAAAACTCACAGAAATACTTGATGGAAATCAGGCCGAAACGATCAATAAGGTCAAAAAAATTATCAGTCGTCCCACTTTTAAATATGAGGAATCGACCGATATTGAGGTCTATCGTGAAAAAGTTTTGAAATGGTGCAAAATTTTGGCAAAAGAAGGTTTGGGATCTACTGCCTACCCTAAAGCTCATGGCGGCCAAGACGATGTAGAAGCTTATTTTTCTATCATGGAAACTTTAAGCTATCACGATTTGAGCCTTGTCATCAAATTTGGCGTGCAGTTTGGACTTTGGGGCATGAGCATCCAATCGCTTGGAACCGAAAAACATTATGCAAAATATTTGAAAAAAGTCGGAACGCTCAGTCTTCCTGGCTGTTTTGCCATGACCGAAACGAATCATGGTTCTAACGTAAAATCGCTTGAAACCACAGCGACATATGACCACAAGACAAAAACCTTTACGATCAATACGCCGCATAAATTAGCGCGAAAAGAATACATCGGGAATGCGGCTCGCGACGGACAGATGGCCACAGTTTTCGCCAAATTGATTATTGACGGAACAGACCACGGCGTCAATGCTTTTATAGTACCAATTCGCGACTCAAAAAACAAGGTGCACGAAGGTGTCACTATTGAAGATTGCGGTCTAAAGATGGGACTGAATGGTGTAGATAACGGAATTATTTATTTTGACAATGTCGTGATTCCGAAAGAAAATATGCTCGACCGTTTTGCTTCTATAAACAGCAAAGGACAATTTGAAAGCCCGATTGCCAGTGATAACCGACGTTTTTTTACCATGCTCGGCACTTTAGTCGGCGGCAGGATTGGAATTCCGCGTTCAGCACTAGCAGCAGCTAAATCAGCCTTGACAATTGCCATCCGCTATGGCGACCAAAGACGTCAGTTCGGCCCTCAAGGCGGTTCAGAAGTTCCAATTTTAAACTACAGAATGCACCAGCGTAGACTGATGCCATATTTAGCCAAATCCTATGCCATACATTTTGCCTTGCAATATGTTACGCAACGATTCCTAAACCGAAAAGAATCGGAAATGCAGGAAATCGAAGCTTTGGCAGCCGGCATGAAAGCCTATTCTACTTGGAACACGCGCGATACCATACAGGAATGCAGGGAAGCCTGTGGCGGAAAAGGCTATTTGGCTGAAAATCGATTTGCTGCTTTGAAGAATGATACGGAAGTCTATACCACTTTTGAAGGCGATAATACTGTCTTAATGAATCTCGTTGCCAAAAATCGACTTTCAGAATTCAAAAATCAGTTTGGCGAAATGAACGCCTTGAGCCTTTTTAATTATGTCGTAGACCAGGCCAAAACCTCAATTACCTATAAAAATCCTTTTGCGACTCGAAATACGGACGAAAATCATCTGGTTGATAGCGAATTCCACATTCATGCTTTTCAGTTCCGTGAAAGGGAAATACAGGCTTCTGCGGCAAAACGTATCAAAAAGCTGCTGGATAGTGGCTTGGATTCATTTGATGCTTTTAATATCGCCCAACATCATTTGATTAATGTAAGTCAGGCTTATTTGGAACGAATTGTCTTGGAACAGTTTCAGCTTCAAATTGAAAAGACGAAAGATGAGGGCGCAAAGGCTATCTTAAAGAAACTTTGCCAGCTCTATGCCTTATCAACTCTCGAAAAAAACGCAAGCTGGTATCTGGAGCAAGGCTACATGGAAGGTGTAAAAACAAAAGCCATTCGAAAAGCCGTAAATCAGTTATGTTGGGAAATCAGACAGAATGCTGTGCCTTTAGTTAATGCTTTCGCGATTCCTGAAAGCTGCTTGAGCGCACCGATTATCACGAAACAGTAGTTATTTATCTAGAAGCAAACCTATATTCCAGCCTATAGCAGGATCATAAACTAATTCTCCGTTACTTACTTCTAAAGGACAATCAAAATTATTAGTATACAGACCGCCAGTGCCCAAACCTTGGGGCATTGGATTCTGTTGCAAAAATGTCCATTGTGCAATAGCATTTAAGCCAATATTGCTTTCTAAAGCGGAAGTAACCCACCAGCCGATATTGTATTTTTCAGCAAGCGAAATCCACTCTTTTGAACCTCTAAAACCACCTATCAAACTTGGCTTTAAAATGATATATTGGGGCTTTATTTTTTGCAACAAAGCTTCTTTTTCAGCATATCCAAAAATACCAATCAGTTCTTCGTCCAAAGCAATCGGAAAAGGAGTCGTTTTACAGAGTTCTGACATACTGTCATGCTGATTTTTTTGTATAGGTTGCTCTATACTATGTAATTCAAATTCAGATAATTGATTTAATTTATATAAAGCTTCATTTGAAGAAAATCCACCGTTAGCATCTACCCTGATTTCGATAGTTGAAGCATCATAATTTTGTCGAATAAAACGTAATAATTCGAGTTCTTTTTCGAAATCTATAGCTCCAATTTTAAGTTTTATACAATTAAAACCTTGCGCCAATTTTTCCTCAATTTGTGCCTTCATAAAAGCAGGCTCTCCCATCCAAACCAAGCCATTGATTGGAATGCTTTTTTTGCCCTTTGTAAAGTCAGAAGGAAACAGTAAAAAAGGCGTTTCGCTCTCCAACGACTGAAACGCCATCTCTACTCCAAATTGTATGGAAGGAAATTCTAGCAGCGATTCCCAAAGCGTCTCTTTTCCGAGATGGATATTTTCACAGGTCCATTGCAGCTTTTCTTCATAGTCGGGTCTATCATCTGCACTTAGACTTCTCAAGATACCGCACTCGCCTATTCCTGTTTTGCTATTTTCCTCCAAAATAAGAAACCAAGTCTCCTTTTGGGTCATAACACCTCGCGATGTACCTGATGGTCGCTTAAAATTAAGAATATGCTTTTTATAGGAGGCTTTGAGCATTGTTTGTACTTTTAATCTTCGAGAAGTCTTATAATCCTGTCGAAATCGTCGTTTTTGAATCCTGCTTTTTTTAAGTCTTCAAAGTCGGATTGTGTTTTGTTTTTCCAAGATAGGGCTGTCGTTACGTTTTGCCCATTATACTTTTTATGGATTTCCTTTGCTTTTTTGTAATCACCTTTTAGCAGATAAACATGTGCCATATTTAATTGGACAAGCAATTCTGAAGCGTCTATCTTCTCACCTTCTTTCAACGCTTTCAGCGCTTTATCGTATTGTTTTGAATACAGATAATATTGACCTAAAGCATTGTAATCCAAAACAGTCGCATTGCCGTTTTCAATAATTCCGGTCTGCAATAAATCGATAGCTTGTTCGTATTTTCGATTTTTGAAATAGTGCAACGCATCCAAACGGATTGACGTCAAGATTGATTTGTTTGCTGGTTTTTCAGAGAGGCATGCATTTCCAAAATCCTTGAAGGCTTTTGCTTTTTCAATCGCCATAAGATTTTGAAACTCTTGAAATTTGTATTGTTTTTGCATTTTTTCAAGGATACAAAGCGAAAAGTCGTCAGAGTTGAGCATTTTTTTAGCCAACTCCGATGTTTTGACCTGCTTGATAATTGTCTGGCGATTTTCTGTCGTCCAGCCACGGCTTAATTTATTATCTACCCAAGGCACGACTTCTAGGATAATCTTCTGCTTCATGATCCAGTTTTTACTTTCAAAACCAAACCATAAATACTCCATTCCCGCTTTCAGGCAGGAAGATTTATCCATCGAAAGACGCCTTGCATCTTTATTTACAGGAGTACTCTGAAAAAGGCAGGCGTTCTCTGTTTTTCCTTTTTCTTTGTATTCCTTCGCAAGAGCATTGCTTGAAAAGATACCATATGTGCATTTATCATCGCCAGAAATTTTAGACGTCAAAAACACTGCTCCTGCAGCACCTTGGCTGATTCCTGTGGGATCTGGAATTGCTTTTAGCAAAGAAGTCAGGCTGTTCGCCATCTGCTGGTTTTCGTCAAGAAGCGTGATCCTGTAGACGATTTCGGTCGTACCAGTCGGAAGGTCTTCGGTCCTTACAGTAATTCTGTCTCCTGCTGAAACAATAATTTCTTTTGTAGTCACACGATCTTTGTCCCAATAGCCATCTTGCTGGGAAAAAGCAAACTGGGCCATAAGTAACAGCAGAAAAAGTGCAATTTTTGATGTATGCATTTGTAAATGGTTCATTAATAGCTTTATTGTACAACAAAGCTGAAAGGTCGATTGCGAATCGATTTTGCTAGATATCGATAGAATCGCCTATTTCCAGAAGCATCAAGTCTTTTCCTTTGTCAAAAAACTTCTTTTTGGCTTCTTCGTGGTTGATTTTTATGTATCCGAACGTATCGTAATGACAGCCTAAAATCTTGTCGCATTCGACAAAATCAGAAGCAATAATCGCGTCTTCTATATCCATGGTAAAATTATTTCCTATAGGAAAAATAGCCAAGTCTAGTTTGGTTCGCAACGGAATCAGCTTCATGTCAAACGTCAGAGCTGTATCTCCAGCAATATAAATGTTTTTGTGCTCTCCTTCTATAATAAAACCGCCAGGATTACCGCCATAAGTACCGTCATTAAAAGAACTCGAATGGATGGCATTTACATATTTTACGGTTCCGAAATCAAACTTCCAGCTTCCGCCATGGTTCATTGGATGGCTTTTCAATCCCTTTTTTTCGAAATAACCTGCAATTTCTGCATTGGAAACAATAGTCGCTCCCGTGCGTTTTGCAATAGCCTCAACATCCAGCGTATGATCGCCATGTGCATGTGTTACTAAGATATAATCGGCTTTTAGTTCATCGATATTGATATGGCTGGCCAGTTCGTTTGCCGTGATATAAGGGTCAACTATGATGTTTTTGCCTCCGACTTCAATCCCGAGGCTTGCGTGTCCGTAGAAAGTAATTTTCATAATTCTGATTTTTAATTATTTACAATAATATCCGATAGGAAGAAAATAAGACAAAGCGATAAAAGCACAGATAAAAGAAACGTACTGATAGCCAGTTTTTTCAATTCTGGATCGAGCATTCTTGGATCTTTATTTTTGTAGACCGTGATCAAATGGCTTGTCAGCGGGAAATAGGCTACGATAAAAATGTATTGGTCAAACTGAAAGTTATTCAGAATTGCAAAAACAAGCACCAGAATCATAGCTGAAATAACTAGAAAATAATGATATTTCTTGGCTTTTGCACCGCCAATTTTTACTACGATGGTATTCTTTCCTGATTTTCTATCTGATTCTTCATCTCTCATGTTGTTGAGGTTGAGCACTCCTACACTTAAAAAGCCAATAGCGATTGCCGGAAGGAAGAGCTTATAATCTAATTCTTTAGAATATAAAAAGTTGACACCCAGCGTGCTTACTAATCCGAAAAACACGAATACAAAAAGGTCGCCATAACCGCGATAGCCATAAGCCGTATTTCCTACCGTATAGCGGATTGCGGAAGCAATAGCCAAAATACCTAAAATCAAAAAGAAAATGGAATAGCCGATATTGTTCTCTCCAAACGCAAAATAAATCAACAAAACGGCGGAGATAAAAGTCAGGACAGACGTAATGATAATGGCTCGTTTCATGGCTTCAGGAGAAATCACGCCACTCTGTATGGCGCGTTTTGGGCCAACCCTATCTTCATTATCGGTTCCTTTGATACCATCGCCGTAATCATTGGCAAAATTGGAAAGCACCTGAAGTCCGAGTGTTGTCAGTATGGCAAAGCCAAATAACTGCCAGTTAAAAACTTCGGTCGGCGTTAGCACATTTGCTGTTGGATATGCCAAGGCATACATGCTTCCTACAATTATTCCTGATACCGAAAGCGGCAATGTTCGCAGACGTGCTGCTTCTACCCAATGTTTCATGTTTAGTGTTTATTCGTAAATAGTGTTTTCTTTTTGAAAGGCAAAGTTACATCCAATTTTGCTTAGATGTCTCAACCTGATACAGCCAATAGTTCACTAATTGCTTTATTTTTGTAAAATCTCCGAATTTAAAATGTACATCTCCTGCTGCAGTATGCAATGTCAGATGGCCAACGTCGGCTCCCTTATGCCAGAAATATTGCCTTGTCGTAATTGCCTGTATTTTATAAGGTTCAATAATCTCATGCTCTACATCCCACGCTCCATGCTTGAGTATCACAAAGTTTTCATTGGAATAGAGCCTGTTATTTTTGAATCCGAAATAAATCACGCTGCTAACGAGACCTAAATATACAAAAATCAAAGGGATATAAAATGTGATATTTTCAACTTCCGAAAAGTTTAAAACCGTAAAAATTATACCTAAAAATACGGCCGCAGAAAAAATCCTGGAAATCAAATAGCGAAAATTAGGCTGTATCGGAGTTCCTTTTTCTGGAATTTTACCAAGAATCAGCTTTAGAATTTCATCTCTTTCGTAACTATTACAGCCTGGGACTTCTATCACGTTGCTTTTTTTCTGTTCTTCTTTGGCTTCGTTGCTGGAAGCTTGTTTCATATTCATATCCAGAATCTTGAGCTTCTTCTGAAAATAATTTTGGCTGTAGGATGTAATCTGTACTTTGTCTGGATTTAACAGCGTATTCTTCTTTGCAAACAAACCGGAGATTATCGCCAAAGATTGTTTCTGCTTGATCATCTCAAAATCGAAGTGTTTTATAAATGTCCTGATGATATTGATCAGCAACACCAAGAACAAAAGTCCGGCCACTAAAATTCCTACTGAAAAATAGCCTGCGCTTTTTTCGAAGGCTGAATCAACCGTTGTTTCGTCGATTTCAAAAGTACTGATAGCATCTTTGAAACTTTGGTAAAGTGTAATCGCGAAAGTAATTAGAAGTGCGATCGTTCGTCCGTAATTGGATGTAATCCCTACTTTAAATAAAGTAGTATAACTTACTTTAATAAAGGGTTTTGCATTGGAACTAGAATTGGAAATTATTTCTGATTTTTCTTCAGAAACAGCTTCTCCCTTATCGCCATAATCCAGCAATCTTTCTTTTAAAATTAGCGCCAAACTTTGGTCGATAGCGCGTATGCTGATTTCTTTTTTATCGCTTCCAGCCGTATCGATATCCAAGCTATAGACACCTATTATTTTTTGAATGATGGATTGATTGATGTTAACCTGCTGGATTTTTGAAAGCTGGATATTAATTTTGCTCTTATTGATTATTCCCTTACTTAGAACAAATTCCTGCTTTTCTTCGTCCAGAAAAAAAGTAAAGTTTCTGTATTTTAAATAGCCTATCACCAAGGTCAAGACAACCAAAGCTAGGAATCCAAGAGCTATAAGAAGATAATTTTCGGACTTCATTCTGAAAAGAACCACCAAAATCGGTGCCCATAAGGCACGTATAAGGCCTTGGAACGTATCAGCAAACATAATGACGATTCCCGTTACGGATTGGCGCTGTGGCGTCTTAAAATCAAACTCCATTAGATTTGATTTTGGATTTTCTGCATCAGAAGTTCTTTGATGCTTTCCGCTTTTTCTTTTTCTATTCCCGAAATCTTGACATCGCTCGTGCTTCCTCCTGCTGTATAAATCTGTATCTGCGCCAGGTTGTATATTCGAGAAAAAGCACCTTCATGCATGGCTACATGCTGAATCCGATTGAAGGGCATCATGGTCGTAGTGGTCGAAAGCAATCCTCTTTTATACAAAATATCTTTTTCTCGTACGGCATAGGCACGTCTTTTTACAGATGCTACTGAACTGAAAAACAAAACTAAAGCAAAAGCCACATAAGAAACACCAAAAATCGAATAGGCCAAACTTTGTTGCATTTCTTCATTAAAGTAAATCAGAGCGCCAATTCCGATTGCTATAATCAGCAAGACAATAGCAATATTGATATAAACGACCTTGATATAATCTTTATGCAATGAAGAAAAATGCACTTCCTCAAATTTGGGAAGTAAGTCTAAGTCTATCGTTTCGTTGGTAAATTCCATTCGGTTTCAGATTGAGGGGTTTGTTCAGCAAAAGTTTGTTATGGAAGGTATTTCTTTTCGAAATTAGGCTTTCTTTTTTCTAAGAAAGCATTTCTTCCTTCTTTTGCCTCGTCGGTCATATACGCCAAACGCGTTGCTTCGCCAGCAAAAACCTGCTGTCCGACCATTCCGTCATCAGTCAAGTTCATGGCAAATTTCAGCATTTTTATAGAGGTAGGCGATTTTTCTAAAATTTCTTGGGCCCATTGGTAGGCTGTATCTTCCAACTCATCGTGCGGAATCACGGCATTCACCATTCCCATATCAAAAGCATCTTGTGCCGAATAATTTCTGCCAAGGAAGAAGATCTCTCTGGCTTTTTTCTGTCCGACCATTTTCGCAAGGTAAGCAGAACCGTAACCTCCGTCAAAACTAGTCACATCAGCATCGGTCTGTTTGAAAATCGCGTGTTCCTTGCTTGCCAAAGTCAAATCGCAAACTACATGAAGGCTATGTCCGCCGCCAACTGCCCATCCTGGAACAACAGCAATCACGACTTTCGGCATAAAACGAATCAGTCGTTGTACTTCTAAAATATTCAAACGGTGCATGCCATCTTCGCCAACATAGCCTTGATGGCCTCTCGCCTTCTGGTCACCGCCGCTGCAAAACGAATAAACGCCGTCTTTTGAGGACGGTCCTTCAGCAGAAAGCAAAACAACACCAATCGACGTATCTTCTTGCGCATCATAAAAAGCCTGATACAGCTCGCTAGTGGTTTTTGGACGAAAAGCATTTCTCACATCTGGACGGTTGAACGCGATTCGTGCAACGCCATTTGATTTTTTATAGGTTATATCTTCAAAATCTTTAACAGTTTCCCAGTTTATTGAACTCATTTTTATATTATTTTAGCGTAAAAATAAATCATTTTTCACAGACTACGAATAAACAAAAATTAAAATATAAATGAGACAGATTTTCTTACCTATTGCCTTACTAGCATTCGCCTTTTCGGCTTACTCACAAAAGTATGAATTCCAAACCATTAAAGACATTGAAGCGACTCCTGTAATTTCTCAGGACATTACAGGAACCTGCTGGAGTTTCTCTTCTACTTCTTTTTTAGAGGCCGAAATCATACGTGTTTTAGGAAAGAAAATTGATCTTTCTGAGATGTATAATGTACGTAATACGTATCCAAAAAAGGCTTGGAACTATGTGATGCGTCAGGGAAAAGCGCAATTTGGCGAAGGAGGATTGAATCATGATGTAATCAACAGCGCTATGGAATTTGGTATCGTTCCTTTGACGGCTTATTCCGGATTGGTAGGAAGTGCTACAAAGCATGACCATTCAAAAATGGCGAAAGAATTAGAAGATCTGTTGAAGAAATATGCGGATCCTTCTAAAAAGCTAGATCCAAAATGGAAAACGGATGTTGAGGCAATCCTTGACAAATACATGGGTGCGAATGTAACTGAATTTACCTATGACGGAAAAAAATATACGCCGAAGAGCTTTTTGGAAATGACCAAGCTGAACTTGAAAGATTACATTACGATTACTTCGTTCACAAACGAGCCGTATTATAAGACATTTATCCTGGATATTCCAGATAATTTCTCTAACGGAAGCTTTTATAATATGCCGCTGGATGAATTTGTACAGAATATAGACAATGCTTTAGACAAAGGGTATACCTTGGCTTTGGATGCTGATGTGAGCGAAAAGACTTTTTCTGGAAGAAACGGAATTGCAGTAGTTCCTGAAAACGATGCCGATGAAAAAACAATCTTGACCGAAATCAAGCCGGAGAAAAAAATCACGCCAGAATTCCGCCAGCAAGAATTTGAAAATTACAATACAACTGATGATCACTTAATGCATATTGTGGGGAAAGTAAAAGACCAAAACGGAAACATTTATTACAAAGTAAAAAATTCATGGGGAACGAAAAACCTAGGAAATGACGGCTACGTTTACATGAGCGTTCCTTATTTGAGATTAAAAGCAATTTCTGTCTTATTGCACAAAGATGCCCTTCAGAAAAAAACTAAAAAAGATTTAGGAGTCTAATACTTCTATCTTAAAAGAAGGATTCGGGATTTTTCAATCCCGAATTTTTTTGTTTTATATATTTTCCTAAATTTAAGACATGAAAAAATTTAATACCGACTATCATATTCCTACAGTTTCGCTTTTATGGCTTGTGGTAGCCTTCCTAATTGCTCTTCCTTTTATGACGCCTAACGACATTGAAGGAACTGTTTTTATTCCGATTATCATTTGTGCTGTTTGTGCTGCATTGCTTATCTGGATTTTAGTGGATACTAATTATCGCCTAGAAGGTTCTTATTTAAAATACAAATCTGGACCAATCAGAGGAAAGATTGATATTTACAGAATCCATACGATCGAACATCAAAAGGGCTGGATGATTCAGTCGAACCTAAAACCGGGTTTGGGTTCGAAAGGACTCATCATAAAATACAACAAATACGATGACATCTACATTTCTCCAAAAAAGAAACAAGCCTTCATCGATGCATTACTAGAAATCAATTCCCATATTGAAATAAAATAGAAAAACTGTTAAATTTTGCCTTCCAGAAATTGAGCAATCCCTAATTTTGAAAAGCATCTTTTGCTTAATGTTCAGTGAATGTTTTTAATTTTTCTTCTTTCCGTAAATCAGCCCAAAATTTAGGCTATTTATCAACAGTGGTTGATAAGTCGTACTGCAAGCTTTGGAACTTTTTTTGATAACTTTACTCTAGAAAAGCTTTAAAAATGAGCTATTTAGAATACTAATTTTCAAAAAAGAATTATGGAAAACATTAATTTTCTGGCATTTGCGATGCCGGCCTTTTTCCTCTTCGTATATTTAGAATACAAATTGGCGCAACGTAGAAAACGTCCTGAAATATTCAATTATGAAAGCTCGGTTTCCAATATCAGCATCGGATTGGCAGAACGGCTCATCAATCTTTTTATCGCGGCAAGCTTCTACCTGCTTTTTTATCATATTTACGAACATTACAGAATCTTTGATATCCCGAGCACTTTTTTGATTTGGGTAGGACTAATCCTCGCCACAGATTTTGTTTGGTATTGGTATCATAGGCTTGGGCATGAAGTAAACTTTTTTTGGGCCGCACACATTGTCCATCATCATAGCGAAGAATTTAACTTTACGGCCGCCGCAAGGATTACCACTTTTCAAGCAATTATCAGGACCGGGTTTTGGTGCATTCTTCCTTTCTTAGGATTCCATCCAAAAATGGTCATCACGATGCTGATCGTTCATGGAGCCTATTCTTTTTTCACGCATACACAGGTCATCGGCCGCATCAAATGGTTGGAATATGTTTTCGTGACGCCTTCTGTACACGGCGTACACCATGCTTCTGATGAAAAATACCTGGACAAAAACTACGGCGACATGTTTACTTTTTGGGACAGAATGTTTGGTACTTTCCAAGAAGAGGAAGAAAAGCCAAAATACGGACTGACGCATCCATTGAAAAGCTACAGTTTTTTATGGCAGCACTTTCATTATTATTTTGAAATTTATGAGCTTTGGAAACGCTCCAAAGGATTTCAAGCGCGCTGGAATGCGGTATTTGGAAGTCCAGCTGCAATGGACCAAGATATCCGGCCGATGTTGGAGAAAAAATTCCTTCAAGATAAAACCGACAGGAGCCATCGCCTAAAATTCAGGAATTACCTTTACATACAATTGGCTATCAGCACTATCGTCCTGACTGGTTTTACGTATTACTTTGGGAATTTAAGCTTTTATGACAAAATATTTGGGCTTTCCTTTATCATGATTACGCTGATCAACTGCGGCGCACTGCTAGAACAGCGAAAATGGATTTATTATCTTGAATATTCAAGATTGTTCATCCTTACAACTTATTTATTATATGTAGAGAATCTTGCTGAATATTTCTTAATTCCAGTAATTATTATGATTGCTGCAGAAAAGATGTTTTCTTTAAGCCGAAAATACCAAAATCTAGTCCTTCAGTTGGAAACAACCGAAAGATAATCAGCCTATTTTCACGGAAGTCATGTTTAATGAACCTCCAACCAGCTTATCGTTAAAAAAAGTCGTATTTTCTTGATTGTCCTGCAAAGCAAGCGAATACAGCAGCGGATAGTAATGATCTGGCGTCGGGATTGCTAATTTCGACGCTTTGTTGAGGTTTTCATAGTCTATTAATGCCTTGTGGTCACGGTTTTCGATTTTATCTTTGAAAACTTGATTCATTTCAATTGCCCAATCAAAACCATATTCGGGTTCCTGTAATTTATTCCAAGCCACCATACGAAGGTTGTGTACCATATTACCGCTTCCTATGATGAGCACGCCTTTTTTCCGCAATGAGGCAATCTGATTTGCCAAATCGTAATGGTATTGTGCAGGCTTTCCATAATCAATGCTCAATTGCAATACCGGAATATCAGCATCGGGATACATATGTCGTACGACGGTCCATGTTCCGTGGTCCAATCCCCAGTCATGGTCTAATCCAACATCAGTAGAATGAATAAGCTTTGCGGTTGCAGCTGCCAATTCTGGATTTCCTTTTGCTGGATATTGTACGTCAAAAAGAGCTTGCGGAAATCCTCCAAAATCATGAATAGTTTTCGGATTATTCATGGCCGTAATGTGCGTCCCTCGTGTCAGCCAATGTGCCGAAATTACCAGAACGGCTTTTGGTTTTGGAATCTCCCTCCCCATCTTCGCCCAATTCTGTGAAAACTCATTGTCTTCGATCCCGTTCATTGGCGATCCGTGACCGATGAACAATACGGGATGTTTAATATCTTCTTCGCTTAACTCTTGTGTCCAATTATAAAAAGGCTGTAATGATCCCATAGCTATTCCTCCTGTTACTGTTTTAATAAAATCCGAACGTTTCAAATCTTACAATATTTGTATATACAAATGTATAAAATAGTTTTTATATAAACCTTAATTTGAAGTTAATAGCTTTTGAAACGAAAAATAAAAAAACGCTCCCTTAGAAAAGAAAGCGTTACTATAGTTTATATTGAAGCTTCAATTACTCTTTTACCAAGTAGATTCCATCTTCTTTAATCTCAATCTGTTTCTGTTTATACAGCACGCCAATAGCCTTTTTGAAGGTTTTCTTGCTCATTTTTAAGACAGTCTTGATATCTTCAGGATGACTGGCATCGTTCAAGCGAAGGAAGCCTCTGTTGGCACGAAGCTCATCTAAAATCTTTTCTGCATTGGGCTCAACGGCTTCAAAACCTTGCTTTTGCAAAGCAACATCAATCTTATTATCTGGACGGATTGCCTTGACGTATCCACGAAGCCTATCGCCTGTACGTATAGCATCATCGTAAACTTCATCTTTATAAATCAAGCCTTTGTGTTGCTCGTTGATAATAACGTTGATTCCTAATTCTGTAATGTGAGAAACGATCAGATCGACTTCCTCGCCTACTTCAACAGTAAGATTATCGTTATTCAAGAATTGGTTTGTCTTGCTCGAAGCGACCAAACGATTCGTTTTCTCATCCATATAAAGATAGACGAGATAGCGTTTTCCTTTCTCCATCGGACGGGCTTGTTCTTTAAACGGAACCAGAATGTCTTTTTCCATTCCCCAGTCCATAAAAGCACCGATTTGGTTGGTGTAATTCACTCTTAAAAGTCCAAATTCATTCAGCAGTATATAAGGCTCTAGAGTTGTAGCTACAGGCCTTTCTTCGTGGTCAAGATATACAAAAACAGTAATCTCTTCGCCTATTTCGAATACTTTCGGCACATATTTGTTAGGCAGTAAAACATCTTCTTTTCCATCCGTCAAAAACAAACCGACTTGTGTATCTCGGTCAATTGTCAACGTATTATATTTTCCTATTTCAATCATTTTTTAAAGTTGCAAAGTTTCTAAGTTGCAGACACCAAAGGTACAAATGTTAAATGTAAATAGTGTTATATCAATCAAATTAAGACTATTGAGTCCTTTTGAAACTAAAACTAGACCAATTCCTTAAAATACTGCAATAAAATCTTATCATTTTCTAGCGTAGGCGTAAAAACCTCTAGAATTGAAGGTTTATTGCTGGCGTAAAATTCTTTTAGGTTATTTCCTAAGCCAGTTTCTTCACTAGCCGTAAAATAATCAAATTGATACATTTTGGCCAAATGTTCTCCTGTCAGGCAATGGGAAGTTTCAAAATAGGTATTGAAAACTGGCGTTTCTTGATGTCCTGGAAGAATTCTGAAAATGCCTCCGCCTCCATTATTAAGCAAGATTATCTTAAAGTTTTTCGGAATATAAGTATTCCATAATGCATTGCTGTCATACAAAAAGCTTACGTCTCCAGTAATCAAAATGGTTTCTTGTCCGCTTGCCAGCGCTGCTCCTATTGCTGTTGAGGTACTTCCGTCGATGCCGCTTGTCCCTCGATTGCAAAATACAGCAATTGTCGGATCGATATCAATCAATTGGGCGTATCGAATCGCAGAACTGTTGCTGATCTGTAGCTGGCTGTTTTTTGGAAGGCTCGGAATTACTTTTTCAAATACGGTAAAATCTGAAAATGGAATTTTAGAAAGGTATAAATCATGCTTTTCTTTCCTAAACTTCTTTAAATCCTGTGCCTTTTGGTTATAGTCGGAAATTACGGTAGAATTTGATAGAAATTGTTTCAGAAATTCGTTAGGTTCTGCTACAAAATGTTTGCTCAATGTGCCAAAAGTATCATATGCTCTCAGCGTATCGATGTGCCAATGTGCTTTGGGCCTGTATTTCCTTAAAAAAGCTTTAATTCTTTTCGATACGACCATTCCACCAAAAGTCAGTAAAATTTCTGGCTGGAACTCTTTAAAATCATCATCTGTGAATGGCGTGATTATAGTGTCGATATTGTTTATAAAATTCGGATGATGCAAATTAGAAGTTGTTTCGGTCATAACAACTACCGACGGATCATTGGCCAGATGGTGTATGATTTCTTTGTCAATAGCATTAGGATCATTGACTCCAACCAAAACTAATTTCTTTTTAGAAGTATTCCATTGTGAAATAAATGAGCTTATATCTTCCTCAGAATTTGGGCCTTCAAAAGTAGTTTCTGAAATAACCGGATTTATCGAAAGCTCAGAAACCGTTTCGTACAAAGGTTCTTCAAAGGGAGCATTGATATGAACTGGGCCTTTTTTGACTGTTGCCAAAGTAATCGCGTCTGCAATTTTAAGGTCGTTTTCCTGCGATGCTTCTTCGGTTAAGTTGGCATTGTAAAGGATATGATTCGCGTATACATTTTCTTGGCGAATGGTTTGTCCGTCTCCAATATCGATTTTATCATGAGGCCTGTCGGCTGAAATTACCACCAAAGGAATCTGACTGTAAAAAGCTTCTGCGATTGCAGGATAATAATTCAGCAACGCAGAACCTGAAGTACAAACGATTGCCACCGGCTTTTTGGTCTGCTGTGCCATTCCTAAAGCAAAAAAAGCAGCACATCTTTCATCAGCGATACTGTAGCATTTGAAGTAGGGATTGTTAGCAAAACCAATAGTTAACGGGGCATTTCTGGAACCTGGAGAGATTACGATATCGGTAAGTCCTTTGGCCTTGCAGATTTCGAGTATGCTTTGCGCCAGAGGTATTTTTGGATAGATCATTCTGTAGTATTTCAATACATCAAAGGTACAAATTACAAAGGCTTTCCGTACATTCTTGGCAAGTTTTTCTATCTTTGGAAGTGAAAAAAATCAAGACATGAAAAGCCGCATCAGACCTGCAAGAATTGAAGATATAGAGGGCATTTTAGAAATTGTAAATGATGCTATCCTAAACACAACGGCCATCTATGATTACGATGTCCGAACTTTGAACGACCAGTTGACTTGGTTTGAAGAAAAACAGGCTCACGGCTTCCCGATTCTGGTTGCTGTTGACGAAAAAGAGAATGTTCTAGGGTTTGGGACATATGGCGATTTCCGTGTGAAAATCGGCTATAAATTTACCGTTGAGCATTCTGTTTATGTAAAAGATGGACTTTCTGGCAAAGGAATCGGAAAACAAATTTTATCTGAACTGATTGATACAGCCAAAACCCAAAAACTACATACAATGATTGGATTGATTGATGCAGAAAACGTCGGAAGTATTACTTTTCATGAAAAATTCGGCTTTGAAAAATCAGGTGTTTTGCGAGAAGCCGGATATAAATTTGAAAAATGGCTGGACGTACAACTGATGCAGCTGATCTTAAAATAAAAAAGCTTCCAGAGTTTTGAATTCTGAAAGCCTTAGTATATAAAATTTTGAAAGTCTTTATGCTTTAACCCAGTTTACAATTTCTGGATCTGTCGGCAATGTTTTTGGAGAAATCACTTTTACCAATTCCCCTTTTTCATTGATGAGGTATTTTTGGAAGTTCCACTCTACTTCTGAATCTTGCAATCCATTTTTAGATTTCTGCGTTAGGAATTTGTAAACTTCGTTCATATCATCACCTTTCACGGAAATTTTCTCCATCATCGGAAAGGTCACGCCGTAATTTCTTTGACAGAAAGCACCTATTTCTTCGTTCGTTCCTGGTTCTTGAGAAGCAAAATTGTTAGCTGGAAAACCTACAATTACAAAGTTTTTGTCTTTATACTGATCATAAATCGCCTGCAAATCTTTGTATTGCGGCGTTAATCCGCATTTTGAAGCGGTATTGACAATCAGTATTTTCTTTCCCTTCAAAGAAGCGAAATCGAAATCCTTTCCTTCTAGGTCTTTTACCTTAAACTGGTAGATATTTTCTTTGGCCATTGTTTTATTTTTTTGCGTTGGTGCTTTTGCTTTTTTCTCTTGTGCTTGGTTCTGCTGGCAGGCAAAACAGCTTATGAGTGCAAAGGCGAAGGCTATTTTTCTCATTGTTTTATTTTTTATAAAATTAGATAATTAGGAAATTCCTTCCGTCTAAACTTTTGTTAAATAAAAAGCCCATAATCAAATTATGGGCTTTTCTATAGTAAGTATTTAACTTCTTAAATATTTTTTCTGCTTTATGTAAGCCAAAATCGAAATCAAGGTTATAATACCAAAAGACACGAAAACGAAATTAGGCGTAACTACTTTATCTCCGCTCGCATACGAGTGCAAACCTGTCAAGTAAAAGTTTACTCCAAAATAAGTCATCATAATCGAATAATAAGCATACACACTAAATACATTGAAAATCCAAGTTCCTCTTAATCCAGGAACCAATCTTGCGTGAATTACAAATGCGTAAACCATAATACTGATCAAAGCCCAAGTTTCTTTTGGATCCCAGCCCCAATAACGTCCCCAACTTTCGTTTGCCCATTGACCACCCAAGAAGTTTCCGATAGTCAACATTACCAAACCAACAGTTAAGGTTAATTCAGTTATGTAAGTGATTTCTTTTATGCTTAATTCTAATTTTTTGCTGTTATTTTTATTGGCAAAAATCATCAATAACAATGAAACTAATCCTAAAATCATTCCTAATGTTAAGGGTCCGTAACTTCCCACGATAACCGCCACGTGAATCATCAGCCAATATGAATTTAAAACCGGTTGCAAGTTAGCGATTGCTGGATCCATCCAGTTCCAATGTGCGATCATCAAAATCATCGATGCCACAAAAGCCGTGGAAGCCACTGTCAATTGTGACTGTCGCCCAAAAGCCAATCCGAAGAACATTGTTGCCCAGCCCACATAAATAATTGATTCATAAGCATCACTCCAAGGCGCGTGCCCAGAAATGTACCAACGTACAATCAATCCTGCAGTGTGCAAGACGAAGAAAAATGCAATTAAAATGTGGAAGAATTTTACCGTGTAATTAATGAATTTGTTGTTTTTGAAAATCTTTATAATAGTAAAAAGCAACATGAAAATTCCGGCCATCATATATAAATAGTACAATTTCTTGAAGATATCATACTTGTTATACATAATTTCTGAATTGATTTTTTCATCACTCGGACGCACATTTTTTCCATATTTTTTCTGGAAAAGCTCAATGCCACTTAGAATTTCATCAGCTTGTTTGTAACCACCAGTAGTTCTTGCTTCATCTAAAAATCCGATGTAAGCCGGAAGCACGTTTCTTGTGTAAGTTGAATCCACGCCAGTAAGTCCAGACTCATTTAATTCTAAAGGAGAAATCCATTTATTTCCTTTATCAAACGGAACCGGAAAAATTTTCAAAATTCTTCTGCTCAAAGCCGCGCTCAAAAGCACTACTTTTTTATCCACTTCAATAAAATCAGTCTGGAATTTATTCGGAACTGCCGCTTTTTGCGCTTCATCTAAATAAGGAGACAATTTATAATTTCCTTGTTCGTCAAAAAAGTTGATGAACGAGACATATTTCGCCTTGCTTTCCACTCCCAAAATTTTATGCAAGCTGTCATTGTGTTTCTCCACAAAAATAAAAGGAATATTTACCCAAAACTCAGGATATTGTGACATTGACAAGAAAACTTGATCAGAATTTAATCCTCTATATGTATCGCTGTGGCTCACTTTTCGAAGCAATTCAGACGAAAAAGTATTGATTGGCTTCATCCTTCCGCCGTCATCTTGAATTACCAAACGACCAAATTTAGCCGCGTGTTCTGGCTTCACTTTTATTTTGGTCAAAAAAGTATCAATTTCAGCTTCCGTCGGCATTTTTATTGGTGCTGCCTTTTTAGCAGAAGTTGTATGCTGATGACCTGGAGCTGCATGGTCGTGGTTGTGCTGTGCGAAAGTTCCAACGCTTAAAAACAATAATAAAATCGTCATCAATTTCGCTTTTTTCGCTTTAATTTTATCTAATTTTTTCTTCACTTCGCCAAATCTTGAATTTTTATCAAACATAATTGCCATCAACCCTATATATAAAAGGAAATATCCTATGTAGGTAATCCAAGTTCCCCAGAAATCGTGATTGACAGAAAGTACCGTGATATTTGGCTCGTAAGCATCTCTCAAGTGATTGTCTGTATAATCATACGAAGCTTGGAAAAATCGATAACCGCCATGATCCAAGACATTATTCATGAAAATTTCATAGTCATAAGGCTTTTCGTCTTCCACAGTAATCTTGCTTTTAAAAGCAGAAAAACTCTTTAAAGTTCCAGGATATTTATCAGCGATAAAGTCATTCAGCTTAATTTTAAAAGGCAATGTATAGACCTTACTTCCGAAGAATAATGTGAAGTCAAGGTTGCCCAATTTAAATGATTGTGGTTCGCCCATTTTTCCTTTAGAACCAATTAGAGTCACATCTTGAGTCTTTCCTCCAGATTTTATGGTCACGATCAAAGCATCGTCGCTTTTTTTATCTTTGTAATCATTGTTAGATTCAAAAGCCACTTTTCCTTTAATTGCAGGATCTGGAAACACAAATTGCGCGCCTCCTACATTATATAACGAACGAAACATCAAATCTTGAACGGTATCTTTAGCAACAGAACCTTGCAATTTATCAGCCATCCTCATGAAACTTCCGCCAAACGGAGCCTGAAAAGTATATTTATCACCTGATTTTGAAATATTTATAGCGCCATCAGTCGGTTTATTGAATGCAAAAAGCAAGTTGTGGATATTTTGAACTTCACCTTCCTTTAAAAAATGTTCATGACGCGTTCCATCTCCAGATTCTACTAATTTGATGTACGTATCTCCGTTTGCATCTTCCTTAATTGTTTCTGAGGCATTCATCACAAAGTCTTTATATACAATCTCATAAGGTGTTTCAGCAAACTTTCCGTCAATAGAAAAATCGTTGTTCGCTTGTGGTGAAAGCAATAATTCTTTCTCTTCAGCTTTGCGTTTCATTTCGCCTTTATATTCTCCGTCAACAAACACATTCAAGAACGTTTTATCTGAGAAAACTTGGTTCTCAGACTGCCCTTCTGCGATTGACATCATACCTTCAAAACTGATATAACGCGTCCAAAAAGCGCCTATTAAAATAAAAATAAAAGACAAGTGAAGCAATAAAGTTGTCCATTTCTCTTTTTTGTAAAGCTGATAACGCTTGATGTTTCCAAGGAAATTAATCATAAAAAGAAGCATAATCGCCTCAAACCACCAAGTGTTGTAAATCCAAAGTCGGGCAACATCAGTATTGTAAGCATCTTCAACAAAGGTTCCGATTCCCATTGCGACAGCAAAAACAATAAATAGGACAGCCATTAAACGGGTGGAAAACAGGAAGGAAAAAATCTTATCCATGAGAGTGGAATTACGTAGTTTAAAAAGTGCCACAAAAGTAAGGAAAAATGTTTGATACAACCATTGTTCCTGCTCCTGCGTTTTCGTAATTCCTTGTTAATTTTTTCTAAATAGAATTGAGTTTATGCGTTTGCATGAAATTTGCGACTTAATTATCTTGCTGTAATATCACTTACCATTTAAAACTGCATACGGCAGCACATTTTCTACAAGCTTCAGCGCATTCTTTACAATGAGGATGATGGCTGAATTTTTCACATTCCAACGCACAGGCCGTACAAATCTTGGCGCACAACTTCATCAAACCGCTGGAAAAGGTAGAATTTCTCGAACAAAACTTAACGCACAATATGCATATCTCTGCGCAATCACGGCATAAGGAAATACACCGCTGATGGTTCTTGTCGTTCATTTCGATGCAGAGCGCGGCACAGAGTTCGCAGGCACCAAAACAAGCCAGGCAGGCTTCGACAGCTAATTTAAACTTCTTCATACTCTTCTTCATTAATTGGCTGTTATAAATGTAGCGATTTAAACGCAAAGCCTTTCGTAAGAGTCTGTTAAACCTTTTTCGAAAACTTTCAAATAAAAACACTGCAATATATTTCATAACTAATCCCTAAATTAGCGCCATGATTAAAGCAACTGTAATCGGTTCCGGGAATGTAGCGCAGCATCTTATCCAGGCTTTTCTGAAAAGCGATACGATTGAGCTGCAGCAAGTGTTTTCGAGGCAGAAAGAAAGCGTATTGCATTTGGTTGACGATTCCAAAATCGCTACTAACTGGCAACAACTTTTAGAATCAGACATTTACATTATTGCTGTTTCCGATAGCGCTATTGCTGAGGTATCGTCGAATCTTCCGTTTAAAAACCGATTCGTCGTACATACTTCTGGAGGTGTTCCTTTAGAAGAATTGGATTCCAAGAACCGTAGAGGTGTTTTTTATCCGCTGCAGACTTTTACAAAAGACAAAGAGGTGGATTTTTCTAAAATACCAATCTGCCTTGAAAGTGAAGTCGATGACGACTATACTACATTAGAAGATCTTGCCGAAGCGATTGGTGCCAAGCATTATCTCATCAGTTCTAATCAAAGGAAATCGCTTCATGTGGCCGCTGTTTTCGTGAATAATTTTACGAACCATCTGTATCAAATTGGCAAAGAAATTTGTGCGGAACATCAGCTTCCGTTTGAAATATTAAAGCCTTTGATTGCAGAAACGGCCGAAAAGGTTCAACATCTCTCTCCTCTTGAAGCGCAGACGGGACCGGCAAAAAGAAACGATCAAAATACGATACAGGCACATTTGGCGTTACTGACCAACAACATGCAAAAAGAAATTTACAAAATACTAACCCAATCCATTCAACAATCCAATGTCAAAAAGCTATAAGGAAATCATGAACGACATCACGACTTTTATTTTTGATGTCGATGGCGTTCTGACCGACAGTTCTGTCCATATCACCCCAACAGGCGAAATGCTACGTGTAATGAATATCCGCGATGGCTATGCCATGAAAGCAGCTGTAGAAAGCGGCTACCATGTCTGCATTATTTCTGGCGGCAGCAACGAAGGCGTCCGAATCCGATTGCGAAATCTTGGAATTACGGATATCCATCTGGCTTGTCCGGACAAAGTGGAGACTTTTAAGGAATATATCGAATTATACAACATAAAGCCGGAGCAGGTTCTTTATATGGGCGACGACATTCCTGATTATCATGTCATGAAGCTTGTAGGATTGCCTACCTGTCCGCTGGATTCGAGCCCAGAAATCAAAGAAATCTGTAATTATATTTCTCACAAAAACGGCGGCCGTGGCGCGGTTCGCGACGTTATTGAGCAAGTGATGCGCGTTCAAGGAAAGTGGATGCAATATTTTAACGGAAAACACGATTAATAAAAACAAGAACACATTCTAAATAAAGAAACCATGTCTTTTTTAAAACTGATACGTTATCAAAATCTTATCCTGCTCGCGCTGATGCAGCTGGTTTTCAGATATGGCTTTTTGGAGTCGCAATCTATTCCTTTGGCTTTAAATGACTGGCAGTTTGCGCTTTTGGTGCTTTCAACAGTATGTATCGCTGCTGGCGGTTATCTGATTAATAATATTTTTGACAGAGGAACAGACGAAATCAATAAACCGCAAGATGTCGTAATAGGAAAACAGATTTCAGAATCTATGGGATATAACATCTATATTGCATTAAATGTTGTAGGTGTAGGAATTGGTTTTTATCTGGCCAATGCCATCCACAAATCAAATTTCGCAGCCGTGTTTATTATCATAGCGGCTACGCTTTATGTGTATGCTAATGGCTTGAAGCAAACTTTGCTGATTGGTAATATCATCATTGCGTTATTGCTTTCTCTAAGCATTCTGATTATCGGGATTTTCGATCTGCTGCCGATGATTGTTCCTGAAAATCAAGCAAACATGGGCGTTATTTTTGGAATATTGATTGATTATGCTGTTTTCGCCTTTATCATCAATTTCATTCGGGAAATTGTCAAAGATTTGGAAGACGTGAATGGCGATTATAACCAAGGAATGAATACGCTTCCAATTGTGCTGGGCGTTGCTAGAACGGCAAAAGTAGTGCTGGGATTGAGCTTTATTCCTTTAGGATTGATCATCTATTATATCAACGAACATTTATTCTCGAATAATTTATATTACGCTTCTGGATATGGTTTTGTGTTCATTCTGGCGCCGCTGATATATTTCACAGTAAAAATGTTTGGGGCAAAAAGCCAAAAGGACTTTCATCATCTGAGCAAAGTATTAAAGCTTGTGATTTTCTTCGGAATTCTTTCTATTGCGATTATCAATTTCAACATCAAATATGCTTAATTCTCACTTACAAGAATATACCATCCTTTTAGCATCGGGCTCGCCAAGAAGACAGCAGTTTTTCAAGGATATGCACCTCGATTTTGAAGTGCGCCTGAAAGAGGTGGAAGAAATCTATCCCGACCATCTTAAAGCTTCTGAAATCACGGATTTTTTAGCAATCCTAAAAGCCGAAGCTTTCCAAGACGAATTAGGGCCTAAAGATATTTTGGTCACCAGCGATACCATTGTCTGGCACAACGGAAAAGCATTGGGAAAACCAAAAGATTACGACGATGCATTTAATATACTAAGAGCTTTGTCAGATTCAACCCATGAGGTATATACTTCGGTCTGCTTCAAGCACAATGGCACAATAGACCTTATTAACGAAGTTACCAAAGTTACTTTTGGTACTCTTTCGGATGAGGCAATTGCTTATTATCTGGAGAATTTTAAGCCTTATGATAAAGCAGGAGCTTATGGCATCCAAGAGTGGATCGGCATCGTCGGAATTAGTAAAATAGAAGGTTCTTACTCGAATGTTGTCGGTCTTCCTGTCCATAAAGTTTATGAATATTTTACTAACTTTGGGAAAAACCGCTAGAGAATGTCCTTTTTTGAAGAAAACACGCCTAAAATTATAAGCACCATCATCTTACTGGTCTGCGTAATGGTCATCCGTTTTATCATTACCACTTTGATAAAGCGTTATGCCAAGCATGCAGAAATCAATGAGCACCGCGCGATACTGGTCAGCAAGTACATCAGCATCGTAATCATGGCGCTGACATTGGCTGGAATTTTTATCATTTGGGGTGTCCGTACGAGCGACATCTACTTGGCATTTACCTCTGTAATTACCATTATTGGCGTTGCTTTTTTTGCGCAATGGTCTATACTAAGCAATATAACCGCCGGAATCATCCTTTTCTTTTCCTTTCCTTTTAAGATTGGCGATACGATCAGGATACACGATAAAGATTTTCCTTTTGAGGCAGAAATCGACGACATCAAGGCTTTCCACACTTATTTGAGGACTAAAGAAGGCGAGCTCGTCACTTATCCGAACAATCTGCTGCTGCAAAAAGGCGTTTCTATTGTAAATACGACGCGAGAGGAAAAAGAATTCACAGATTAGCTGTAATTGGCTTAAAAATTGATTCCTATTTTGTAACTTCACAAATCAAGGTAATCCCAAATTGTAAAATTGCCAATGCTCAGAAAATTAAAATTCTTTTTATTGCTATTGACAATCAGCTGCTGTCAAATGTCGCATGCGCAAGAAAAGCCGGCCAAAAAGGATTCTTTGCGAGGCTACCGCAACATTGAGCGCTATTCTAAAAAAAGAGGATTTACCAAGTTTCTCCACAAACTTATCTTTAAGCCGGTAGATTCTAAAAAACCTAAAAATAAGCCGAAAGACAAGGTCGTGCTTAAAAATTATAGCGAATACGAAGGAAAGATTATCAGAAACATACACATTACTACGCTCGATCCGTTTGGTTTTTCAGAAAAAGACTCGACCAAAAAAGCACGAAATGGTTTTGAACGATTCGGAAACAGAATTCATATAAGATCCAGCAGGCTTACCATAAAAAACCTGCTGCTTATCAAAAAAAATCGTCCATTGGATTCACTTTTGGTGAAAGAATCAGAACGTTTGATCAGAAGCCAAAGGTATATTCGAGCCGTGGACATCACTACAAAATTTGCAGGAGCAGGTTCGGATTCTGTCGATGTTTATATCAGGGCGCTCGATTCTTGGAGTTTGATTCCGAATGCTTCAGGCTCGACTTCCAAGACTACTTTTGAGCTGACTGAGCGCAATTTCTTAGGAACCGGACACGAACTAGACAATACGTACAGGCAACGATTTGATAACGGAAGAAGCGCCATCAGTACGCGATATACTGTTCCCAATATATTAAATACTTATATCCGAACATCGCTTGCTTATAGCGTCGACGAACATAATAATTACTCGAAAAGCATTACGATCGACCGGCCTTTTTTCTCTGCTTTTGCAAAATGGGGAGCTGGAATTTATATCGCCCAAGATTTCAAGGTAGATTCTCTGCCTGATGCCACAGGCCGATATGGACCGCAGAATTTTAAAGTCGGTACGCAAGATGCCTGGGTCGGGAAATCGCTTCAAATTTTCAAAGGAAATTCCGAAGAAGACAGGACGACTAATTTTATCACCTCTTTCCGATTCTTGAGAAGAAATTACAGTGAATTCCCTACTCCTGCTTATGATAGTCTTAAGTTTTTTTCTGATGAGAACTTCTATCTTGCGGGTTTTGGTGTAACTTCGAGAAAATTTATCCAAGACAAATACCTTTTCAATTATGGCATTACGGAAGACGTTGCCATAGGAAAAGTTTATGCGCTGACGGTAGGGTATCAAAACAAAAACCATATCAATCGTTTGTATCTTGGCGGTCGTTTTTCATTCGGGCAATATTTCAGATGGGGCTATTTCAGCACCAATGTCGAGTATGGCACGTTCTTTAGAGGCCCAATTACCCAACAGACTGTTTTTTCGGTAGAAGCCAATTATTTCACCAACCTTATCGAATTAGGCGATTGGAGATTGAGGCAGTTCGTAAAACCAAAACTCGTGATCGGAAACAATCGTTTTCCAACCATTGCGGATAGGGTAAATCTTAATGAAGAAAACGGCATTCCGGGATTTAACAGCTACAAGTTGCGTGGTACAAAAAAAGCTTCCCTTATGTTACAAACACAATCCTACTCGCCTTGGAATCTTGGAGGATTTCGTTTTAATCCTTTCCTGACCTATACAGTAGGAATCTTGAGCAATGAAAATAATAATTTGTACAAGGGAAAAGCATATTCGCAAATAGGAATCGGAGTGCTCATCAGCAACGACTTCTTGGTATTTAACACTTTCCAATTTTCTTTCTCTTATTATCCTTCGGTACCAGAAGACGGAAGTGGCAATATGCAGACCAACTCTCTTAAGACAACTGATTTCGGAATGCAGAATTTCGAGTTTGGAAAGCCCGAAACCGTTCCGTATGAATAGTTAAATATTTCTTAATAAAATCTGAGTGGCATAGTTGTTGGATTTCGGTCAATATAAGAACCTAAAAAAATGCAGCTATGAAAACTCTAAAATTATTAATCGCAGGATTTGGCTTATTTGTGGCGAGTTCTCTACAAGCCCAAGTATCAGTAAATGTAAGTATCGGAAGCCGTCCAGATTGGGGGCCTGTCGGATATACCGAAGCGAATTACTATTATCTTCCAGACATTGAAGCCTATTATGATGTAAGAGCTTCTAATTTTATTTACATCAGCAATGGAAACTGGATTAGAGGCAGATACTTACCAGCCAGATACAGAAATTATGATCTTTACAACGGCTATAAAGTTGTATTAACAGACTATCATGGTGCAAGGCCTTATGCACATTTTAATACGCATAGAGTAAAATATTACAGAGGCAACAGGCCACATACGGTAGTAGTAAGAGATGTCCACCATTATCACGACAATCACAAGCACTACAAAAAACACAAAGCAAAAAAACATCACAGACATCATCACGATGACTAGATAAATCGAGAGCCAAAGGCTCTCTTTTTTGTTAAAGTCGTAACTAGAAAAACACACAGGAAAATTAATTATTATATTTGAAGCTACTGAGTTCCATAAAATTAAAATGATACATAAAACTGCTTACCACACCCTATTTTTCTTCCTATTCACATTCGGTATCCTGAATGCTCAACAGCCGCAGAAATTAAACTCTGGCGAAATCTACGAACAAGTACAAAAACTAAATTTTCTAGGTTCGGTTTTATACGTAGCCGCACATCCAGATGATGAAAACACCAAGCTTATTTCTTATTTTTCTAATGAAATTAAAGCCCGAACGGCCTATCTTTCTTTGACTCGAGGCGATGGCGGACAGAACTTAATAGGTTCCGAACTCCGAGAACTACTTGGCGTCTTGAGAACCCAAGAGCTATTGGCCGCCAGAAGAATCGATGGCGGAGAACAACTATTTTCTCGTGCCAATGATTTCGGCTTTTCCAAAGAACCAAACGAAACTTTTTCGATCTGGGACAAAAATCAGGTCTTAAGCGATGTCGTTTTGGCTATCCGAAAATTCAGGCCCGATATCATTATCAATCGCTTTGACCATAGAAGTCCGGGAACCACGCACGGACATCATACCGCTTCTGCTATGCTCAGCATGGAGGCTTTTGATTTGGCCGCAAACAAGAAAAGCTATCCAGAACAGCTCACTTCATGGGAAACCTGGCAGCCAAAACGAATATTTTTTAATACTTCATGGTGGTTTTACGGCTCAGAAGAAAAATTTGAGCAGGCAGATAAAAGCAAGATGATTGCAATCAACGCAGGCGTCTATTTTGGAATAAAAGGTAAAAGCAATGGCGAAATTGCCGCCTTAAGCAGAAGCCAGCACAAATGCCAAGGCTTCGGTACTTTAGGAACTCGCGGCGACGAAATGGAATATATCGAATTTCTAAAAGGTGATTTCCCGAAAGACAAAAACAATTTATTTGATGGCATAAACACTACTTGGACAAGAGTCAAAGGCGGTGAAGCTATCGGAAAGATACTAAATGAAGTCCAAGCTAATTTCAACTTTAACGATCCTTCCGTACATCTTCCAAAATTGATTGAAGCGTACAATCTCATCAGCAAGTTAGAAGACGAGCATTGGAGAACCATCAAAAAACAAGAACTTGAAACTATTATCTTGGCTTCTGCAGGATTGTTCTTAGAAGGTACTTCTTCAGAACAAAGCACCAATCCAAATAATGAATTTACATTGAGGCTCGAGGCCGTAAATCGAAGCAGCCAAGATATCGAATTGATCGAAGTCAGCTTTCTAAATAATCCTGAAAACGGGAAAATTTCAGGCAAAAAGCTTGATAAAAACAGTCTCTTCAAAGCCGAAAAGAAATTACGTACCGCGCTTGGAACACCTTACACCTCGCCTTATTGGCTAAATGAAAAAGGAACTTTAGGAATGTATTCCGTAAAAGACATAGCCTTGATAGGAAAACCGGATACTGAAAAGCTCAAATTAAAATGGAGCCTGAAAATTGCAGGACAGCCTTTTGATGTCTACAGAGAAATCATCTACAAATATTCAGATCCTGAAAAAGGCGAAGTATACCAGCCTTTTGAAGTCCTGCCCGAAGCAACAGCGCTCGTTTTGGATGATGTGACTATTTTCCCAGATTCCCGACAAAAGCCAATTTCTGTAAAGATAAAAGCAGGAAAAGCAAACTTAAAAGGCGGCATTAGTCTTCAAGTACCACAAGGCTGGAAGGTTTCTCCTGAAACTATCGATTTTGAAATCGCCATGAAAAATGACGAAAAGATTGTTATTTTCAACGTCACCCCTCCTGCTTCTGAAAACAAAGGAATCATTTCGCCTTTAATCACTTCTGAAGGAAAAAAATATGGACAGAAACTGACAACCATTCAGTACGACCATATTCCAAAACAATCTGTTTTGATGCCTTCCGAAGCTTCTGTCGTACGATTGGACATTAAAAGAGAAGGACAGACTATCGGTTATATTGAAGGTGCTGGAGATGAAATTCCGCAGAGTCTGAAACAAATCGGTTATGATGTACGAATTATAAAGCCGAATGAAATTACCGAAACTTCTTTGGCTGGATTTGACGCCATCGTAATGGGAATCCGTGCGTATAACGTAATTTCTGACCTGCAATTCAAACAGCGCTATCTTTTGGAATATGTAAAAAATGGAGGTAATTTGATCGTGCAATACAATACTTCTGGAAGACGCGGATTCAATGTGCCGGATTTTTCTCCGTACGAACTAAATCTTTCGAGCGACAGGGTTACCGATGAAAATGCAAAAGTTTCGTTTCTGAACGCAACGCATTCCGTTTTAAATCATCCTAATAAAATAACAGAAACCGATTTCCAAGGCTGGGTTCAAGAAAGAGGATTATATTTCCCTGATAAATGGGCGCCTGAGTTCACGCCTATCCTTGGCATGAAAGATTTAGGGGAATCTGAAAAACAAGGCAGCCTTTTAATCGCGAATTACGGAAAAGGATATTATATTTACACAGGATTAAGCTTTTTCAGGGAATTGCCAGCCGGCGTTCCAGGTGCATTTAAGCTTTTTACCAATCTTATTTCCGTAGGAAAAAAGGAAAAATCATAAAATAATGGAAGAAAAGAAATTAAGAAGCTGGAAAAGAAATTACACCTTGGTGCTTGTAATGAACGCCCTGTACATTCTGATTTTTTACTTTATAATGCAATATTTTTCATAAATGCAGGTAATCGACTGGGTAGTTTTAATCATTACGCTTTTTTTCATCGTCTTTTATGGTGCCTGGAAAACTCGAGGCAGCAAAAACGTGCAGGATTATATCTTGGGGAACAATGAGACTCCTTGGTATACCGTAGGAATTTCTGTAATGGCAACCCAGGCCAGCGCTATTACCTTCCTTTCTACTCCAGGACAGGCTTTTAATGACGGAATGGGCTTCGTGCAGTTTTACTTCGGGCTTCCGTTGGCGATGATTATCATCTGCATTACCTTTATTCCCATTTATCATAGGCTCAAAGTATATACCGTTTATGAATTTTTAGAGCAGCGCTTTGACCTTAAGACTCGTTCGCTTGCAGCCATATTATTCCTGATACAAAGAGGCTTTTCTACCGGAATCACGATTTATGCGCCAGCAATCGTATTGTCTTCTATATTGGGATGGAACTTGAATCTGATGAATATTGTCATCGGTATTTTAATCATCATCTACACGATGACGGGTGGGACAAAAGCGGTCAATGTTACCCAGAAACAGCAGATGTTTATCATCATGTCGGGAATGTTCATCGCCTTTTTTATAATATTAAGCTTATTGCCAAAAGAGGTTTCTTTCAATAACGCTTTGCAGATTGCCGGCGTAAACGACAAGATGAATATTCTTGACTTTTCTTTAGACAAAGAAAAAAGATATACGGTTTGGACAGGATTGACAGGAGGTTTATTCTTGGCCCTCTCCTATTTCGGAACTGACCAATCTCAAGCACAACGTTATTTATCAGGGAAATCGGTAAGAGAAAGCCAAATGGGGCTTGTTTTTAACGCGCTTTTAAAAGTGCCGATGCAGTTCTTCATTCTTTTGGTCGGAATTATGGTTTATGTTTTTTTTCAGTTCCAGTCCGTACCAATCAATTTCAATCCAAATAGCAAGGCGAGTATCGAAAAATCTGTCTATGCCAACGACTATAAAAAGCTAGAAGGCGAATTGGTGGATATCGCTTCAGAAAAGAAAGAAGTGACGCTGGCGTATGTCAATCAGCTAAATATCGAAACTGACAATAAAGTCTTAAAAAACAGAATTATCGCGTTAGGAGAAAAAGAAAAAACGCTTCGCGAAAATGCTAAAGTCTTAATCAGCAAAGCCAACAAGAAAAACAAGACCACAGATAGCGATTACGTATTTATCCATTTTATTATCCATTACCTTCCAAAAGGATTTATCGGACTTTTGCTTGCTGTAATTATCTGCGCGGCTATGTCGTCTACTGCCGCAGGAATCAATTCTTTGGCATCTACAACTGTAATCGATATCTACAAAAGAAATATCAAAACCGAAAAGTCCGAAGCGCATTTTGTAAGAGCTTCTAAAGGATTTACGTTGCTTTGGGGTATGATTGCTATCCTATTTGCTTGTTTTGGTACATTGTTTGAAAACCTGATCCAGTTCGTAAATATCATCGGTTCTATATTTTATGGTACCATTTTAGGGATTTTCTTGGTAGCTTTCTACATAAAATATGTAAAAGCACAAGCCATTTTCTGGGCCGCCGTATTCAGCCAGATAGCGATATTTATAATTTATTATTTGGCCATCTACATCTTCCCTCCTGGAAAAGAAAAATTAAGCTACTTATGGCTGAACTTTATCGGAGTTATCATCACGATTATTGTTTCGGTAACGGTGCAATATTTCAGAAATTCTAATACCAAGCAACAACAATAAAAAAAGCTGATTGCAATGCAATCAGCTTTTTATAAATTACAACAGAATGGTTATTATTTCTTGCTCCATTCAGCAATACTGTCTTTGTTCATTTTTACATAATCAGCATTGTTTGCTTTTTCAGCAGCAGCCAGAGACAATTTAGCCGTTTCGATAGCGCCTTTTTTATCTCCCAATTTCGACTGAATCAACGATTTTTGTCTTAAATACCAAAATGGTGCATCACCTTTTGATTTTTCAATCGCAGCATTTACCCAAGTCAAGGCTTTGTTCATGTCGCCGTTAGATTGGTAGTAATACTGTGCAGAAGCAAAATAATCATCCCCAGAAGGTCCTGATAATGTAGATTCGATGCTAGCCATCGCTGTCTTTTGCGTAGGAACATCAAACTTAACCGCTACAAGAGTTTTTTCCCAAGAAATTTCCAAGCTTCCTGAATCATTGCTGATATTGTTGACTGCAATCGTCAAAGTTTCCACATTTCTGTTTAGGTTTTCTGGTTTTGCAGTTGTTCTAAGAACTACTTTATTTTCGTTCCATTCTGCTGGCAAGCCCCAGTTATTAGTGTCTTTGTAAAAAATAACATCCCAAGAATCTGCTTTAGGAACTGTAAACAGGCTATAGCTTCCTTTCGGCAAGTCTTTTCCGCCAATTTTTACATCTTCGCTGAAAGTGACTACCGTATTACCGTTAGCTCCAGTTCTCCAAGTTTTTCCAAAAGGAACCAAGTCTCCGAAAATAGTTCTTCCTTTGCTGCTCGGACGAGAATATTCAATATGCACCTCAGTTAATCCGACTACTTGAGTTACATCAGATTTTGGACTTGGCTGTGGCGTTTTTACTTGTGCCTCAGCAGTTAAAGTAATTAGAAGCAATCCTGCAGCAATAATTATCTTTTTCATATAATTTATAGTTTTTGATTTAATGTCTGCGAATTTAATAATTCCAAATCACTTATTTGTTAAATAAAACCAAGAAAAAAGTATTATATTGTTTAACTATATTAGCTTTTAATTAAACAATATGATATTTTTGTAATATGAAATTATATACGCTGCATACAAAACAAAAGCTGCCGATCACTGTCGATGAGGCTTGGAAATTTATTGCCGATCCAAAAAACCTAGAAGTAATCACTCCAAAATCGATGGGGTTCAAGACGATTTCTGGCGATGAAAAAGCAATGTTTGCAGGACAGATCATCCATTATACGATTACGCCGCTCTTTGGTATTCCGATGCAATGGGTTACCGAAATTACGCATGTCCATGATGGAAAATTCTTTGTAGACGAGCAGCGATTCGGGCCTTATGCCTTTTGGCATCATAAACATTTCCTGACTCCTATTCCTGGCGGCGTGGAGATGGAAGATATTGTCCATTATAAAGTACCCATGGGACTCTTAGGCCAGTTAGCGCATCCTTTTCTAGTAAAGCCAAAACTTGAGGAAATTTTTGCTTTCAGACGAAACAAACTTGTAGAACTTTTTGGTGAATTTAAGCAATAAGCTATGAATATATTTTGGTTTAGGCGTGACTTGAGATTGGAAGACAATCAAGGATTGTGGGAAGCTTTGTCCGCTGACGAGACTCTTCCTATTTTTATATTCGACAAGAACATTCTGTCCGAACTTCCAGAAGATGATGCTCGGGTAACTTTTATCTCGCAATTGCTGGAAAAAATCCAAAATCAGCTCGAAAAAACAGGAAAATCACTGGCCATTTTTTATGATAAACCTGAAAATATTTTTACAAAGTTAATTTCGGAAAACCCTATAAAAGCGGTCTATACCAATCATGATTACGAACCGTATGCAAGAACTAGAGATTCCGAAATCAAAAACCTTTTGAAATCTAAAAACATTGCATTTCATACTTTTAAGGATCAGGTTATTTTTGAAAAAAGTGAAGTCGTGAAGGAAGATGGAACGCCGTATGTCGTTTATACTCCGTATTCTAAAAAGTGGAAAGAAAATCTTCGAGATAAACCAATAGACTCTTTTCCTTCAGAGAAAAAAATGGGACAAATAGTTCACCATTCTTATCCTTTTCTGACGTTGAAAGATATCGGATTTCTAAAATCTACTATTCCAGTTGAAGATTTTGATACTTCTGATACGGTTATTGAAAATTATAAAGAAACTCGTGATTTCCCAAGTGTTGATGGCACTTCACATTTAAGTCCGCACTTACGATTTGGTGCTGTGAGTATCCGAAAAATTGTAAAAAAGGCACTACAGCATAAAAAAGATACTTTTTTGAATGAACTGATTTGGAGAGAATTTTTCATGCAAATTCTTTGGCATTTTCCTAATACAGTTACCGAAAGCTTCCGTCCGAAATACGACCATATCAAGTGGCGTAACAACGAAAATGAGTTCCAAAAATGGTGCGAAGGAAACACCGGCTATCCTATTGTTGATGCTGGAATGCGCCAATTGAATGCTACCGGAAATATGCACAACCGCGTAAGGATGATTGTCGCCAGCTTTTTATGCAAGCATCTCTTGATTGACTGGCGCTGGGGTGAGGCCTACTTTGCAGAAAAACTGTTAGACTATGAACAATCCAGCAATATCGGGAATTGGCAATGGGCTGCTGGTTCTGGCGTTGATGCGGCGCCTTATTTCAGGATTTTTAATCCGAGCGAGCAAGTCAAAAAATTTGACAAGGATTTCAAGTACATCAAAAAGTGGGTACCTGAATTCCAAGAACTAAGCTACGTACCGATTGTTGACCACAAAGAAGCCAGGGAAAGATGCCTGAAAGTTTATAAGGAAGCTGTCGGGTAGCCTCCTTATCATTACGAATTTATATTTTTTATTTTTTCAAAACTCAGGTCGCTAAAATCGGTCACGATCATATCGGCTTTCGATTGGTCCTGTCCTACTGCAGTTTTGCCTTTATAGGCAATACAAAAAATACCGGCCGCTTTTGCTGCTGTAATGCCATTGGTACTGTCTTCAATAACAATACATTCGTTTATGGGCGCTTTCGAATACGAAGCCGCCTTTAAAAATATCGCGGGATTTGGCTTGGATTCTGGGAAATCCTCACCGCTAACTTTGTGCGTAAAGTACGGATTCAGTCCAAAACGGTCGAAAACTTTGTTAATAATCGCCATTTCAGAAGAAGAAGCTACAATCAGCTGCACTCCATTTTCGTATAAGTCAATGATGAGGTCTTTGACGCTGGGCATCAGGTGCAAGTCTTCTTTATTGTCAAACGCTTCTAAAAACAGCTTATTTTTAGCTACAATCAGGTCTTCGACCTCGTGTGCCAGCTGGAATCTGTCTTTTATCTTCTGATAAATCATCTTGTTTGAATTCCCTGTGAACGTATGGTACATTTCATCGGGAACTTCTATATCTAAATCTTTGAATTGCAATAGGCTTACATCATAGTGAACTGGCTCAGTGTCGACTAAGACACCGTCCATATCAAAAATCACGGTTTTAACCATTTTGTTTTACTTTAAATTCTTAATTTTTTCGGCGTTCAGCTCGTTAAAGTGATTAATAATCAAGTCTGCTTTTGACAAATCCTGAAGTTTGGTATGTTCGCTGTTATAACCTACGCAAAAAATTCCGGCTGCTTTTGAAGCTTCAATACCGTTGGAACTGTCTTCAATAACAATACATTCTTCCTTTTTAGCTATGGATAACGAAGCGGCATGTTCGAAGATGGCCGGATGCGGTTTTGATTTCGGAAAATCTTCTCCACTAACGATATCCGAAAAATACTGATGCAGATGAAATCGGTTAAAAACGCGCTCAATCGTAACCTTTGAAGCCGACGATGCCACGATAAGCTGGATGCCGTTTTGGTAAAGGTCTTTAATTAAATCTTCTACTCCTTCTAAAAGGTGCAGGTCTTTTTTGGTATCAAAAGCATCGTTGAAAATGTTTCTTTTTCGCTGTATCAAATCTTCTACGTCATGATCTAAACCGAAAGCATGCTTTAATTTCTGGAAAACATTGCGAGTAGAATTTCCTGTGAAAGTCGCAAACATATCGTCTGTTACGGAAATTTCTAGTTCGTCAAAATGTTGGAAATAGGCATATCTGTGAACCGGTTCCGTATCAACGATAACGCCGTCCATGTCAAAAATTACTGTTTTTATCATTGTTGTGTTGTGTAGTTTTGGTAGAAAATTTTAATTGTGTCCCTCCTTTTTCAATAAATAACGGATTACCGTTTCTGCCGCATGAAGTCCGAAAAGCCCAGGCATATAGCTGTTCGTTCCGTAAAATGACTTTTTGAAGTTCTTGCCATCGGTCATTCTCAAGCTGGAAGTATCTTGAATTTCAGAAGAATATACGGCTTTTACGCCTTTATCAATCTTTACTTCTTTCAATCTTCTTTTTATGGCTTTGGCCAGATAGCAGTTTTTGGTCTTGCTGATATCCGAAACTTTTACTTTAGCAGCTTCCATCTTCCCGCCAGCGCCCATACTGCTGATAATTTTTATCTTTTTTCTTTTAGACGCAATGATAAGATTCAGTTTTGGCGTCACGCTGTCGATGCAATCCATGACATAATCAAAATCATTGGTCACAATTTCAAATGCTCTTTCTGGGGAAAGGAATTCTTTTATTTTCGTAAGCTGTAATTCTGGATTGATATCCATCAAACGATCACCAACTACATCTATTTTTGATACGCCAACTGTAGAATGCAAAGCTGGTAATTGTCGGTTGATGTTCGTAATATCCACGACATCGCCATCAACTATGGTCATTTTTCCAACACCTGCCCTTGCGATAAATTCGGCCGCAAAAGAGCCTACACCTCCAACGCCGACAATCAATACATTTGAATTCTTTAATTTTTCAAGACCTTCTTTTTTGAATAGCAATTCAGCCCTTTCTGTCCACTGCGCCATTTTTTCTAAATTTATTATAACTGTATTTTAAAAACTTTTTCAAAATTTAATCGGATGATTTCCTGCAATTCATCGGTACTTTTACTTTTATATCGCGAAGCTATCGCATACACCTCTTCAATGGTTTCATCTAGGGTATCGGTTTCCAAAAAAAACTGGTTGTCAGGAATATTTTTAAAGACCGATTCCAACTCTGGATTTCTTAACAAATACTTTCCGAAAGAAAGATAAAATCCGTTGCTTAGTAGCTGTTTTGCCAGCTGCTCGTTTTTTGAAAATCCGTGGATAATCATCGGAACCGTTATTCCCAAATCATTTTTGATCGCAATCAATTCCTGAAAAGAAGCCACACAATGAATCACAACTGGCTTTTGGTATCTTTCTGCCAAAAGCAATTGTTTCCTGAATACTTCTTCTTGCAAATCAAACGGAACTTCAATTCTTTTGTCCAAACCGCATTCTCCTACTGCCAAGCAATTTGCAGATTGCAGTTTTTCTTCAATAATCCCCAAATCTTCTTCTATCCTATCTTCTACAATATACCAAGGATGGATTCCTATCGAATAAAACGGAATGGTTTCATCAAATTCCTGCGGATACTGATTCACCAATTCAAGACAATCGGGATGGTTTGAGAATTTGTGCGTATGGAGATTGTATAGCAAAACTTATTTTTTAAATTTTTTCACGCCAGCCTTGATTTCAATTTTAAGGTCATTTTCTTGTGGCGGAATCGGACAAGAATATTTGTGATTGTAAGCGCAATACGGGTTGTATGCTGTATTAAAATCAATCGCAATCGTATCGCCTTCAGGAATTTTCAGATCGACATATCTTCCACCGCCATAGCTTTCCACGCCCGAAGTCAAATCTGTGAAAGGCAGGAAAAGCGCGTCTTTGTATTTGTCAATTTTCTTCAAATCTTGGCTTTGGTAGATATTCAGCTTGAAATGCTTGCCGTCGATCGAAAAATGTACCTCGCCATATTTTATGTAGATTGGCTTTCGAGATGTTGTCGTCGGCATTTCAAAAGGTTTTTCATCGGGAGTCCTTACAAATTTTGCGTTTACAAAAAACTTTTCGCTGATCGGATAAAAATCCAACGACTTGAATTCCTTCCAATCTTTTTTGAGCAATGGACTTTTTACAGAATCAGCATATTCTGTATTGATTTCTTTTTGAAAAGCAATAACAGAATCTTTTACAAAACTTTTTTGTGCGGATGAAACCACAGCTGCCAGCAAAAACAAGAGGTTTAGAAAGCTTTTCACAGTTTTAAATTTTAGGCAAAAATAAGCAAAATAATCGATTACAGATTCTAAAAAAAGGAATCCAAACTTTGTAACTTTGTGTCAAATTCACAATTCAATGCTTCAAAAAGCTTTCAAACGCTACATCGATTCTTTTAGAGGCTTTACAAAAGAAATCTATTGATGTCTTTCAACGGACTGCTCATATTCTTCTTAGAAATGCCAACGGTCACCTTTCTCGAAAGAAAAAAGGTAAATCGTCTAAAAATTATTCTTTGGGGTACTTTTTTCGTTAGCTTAAGCTTTTTTGTATTGCTTTTCGACAACTGGGTGGGCATCTTGGTCATCAGCATGGTCTTTATCACTATAGGAGAAATGCTGAACTTTCCGTTTTCAAATAGTTTTGCGATGAGCCGAGCTCCAAAAGGACATGAAGGCCGCTATATGGCTTTGTTTACGATGAGCTTCAGCCTCGCGCATGTCACCAGCGCTAAATTAGGTATGGAAATTATTTCCCGCTTTGGCTACAATGCAAATTGGATCGTAATGGGAACTTTGGGCCTTCTCTCCTGTGCCAGCATCATTTATTTGAAACAAATGATCTTAAAAAACAAATAGCTTATTTTAGATAACAAAGGCGTTTTTCTAAACTCCTTTGCTTTCAGCATTACATTTTTGATTAATTTAGCTTGCATTTTCGTTTTTATTATACCTTAAATATCAACTATTTACAAATAAAAAAGACATAAAAACTAAAAAAACAGTTCAATAACTAAAAAAATAGTTTGCAAACTAAAAATTTAGTTGTAAGTTTGTCTTGTTAAAGGGTTAGATTGGTATTTCTCTTGAACGTTCTATCTTGGAACGTTCGGGAGACTTCCAAAAAATAAAAAAAAGATGCAAAAATTAACAAACAAAGAGGAAGAAGTAATGCACATTTTATGGAGACTTGAAAAAGCTTTCGTAAAAGAGATAATGGCCGAAATCAAAGAAGACCAGCCACATTACAATACGCTCTCGACTATTGTGAGAATATTGGAGGAAAAAGGTTTCGTATCGCATACTGCTTTCGGAAACTCGCACCAGTATTATCCTATCGTAGCCATTGAAGACTATAGAAAACGTTTTATGACTACAGCAATTGACAATTATTTTGACAGCTCTTATAAAAACCTAGTCTCCTTTTTTGCTGAAGAAGAAAAGATTTCTGCCGACGAATTACGTGAGATTTTAGACATGATCGAAAAAAAGAAATAAGCATGGAAAACTTCATCCTCTATTTTGCAAAAGCATCTGCCCTATTGGCCGTGTTCTTTCTAGCCTACTATTTCCTGTTGCGAAAAGAGACATTCTTTACGTCTAACAGATGGTTCCTCTTGGCTGGGATACTAACCTCATTGGCTTTGCCGCTTGTTATTTTCAAAAAAATAGTGTGGACAGAACCTGTCGTAAGGCACTATGTACCCTTAGAAACAGGGGCGTATCCTATGACTTACGTTAGAGATTTTCCAAAAACCGAAATACCACCAATGATTCAAGAGCCTTCGTTTGAGATTAATTGGCTGTATGTTGTAGCCGGAATCTATCTTATGGGGATGCTTTTCTTCTTAGGAAAATTTATTCGAGACTTTTGGGCACTAAAAAAAATATTTAAAAACCAGACGATAGAAACTTGCGGCAGTTTTAAGCTTGTGGATACGGATAGAATACAGTCGCCTTTTTCATTTTTTAATTATATCGTCTATAATTCAAACCGTTTCAGGCAAGAAGAATTAGATAACATTTTAGAACATGAGAAAGTACATAGCTCGCAGATGCATTCGGCCGACATGATCATAAGCCAACTATTCTGCATTGCCTTTTGGTTTAATCCTTTTGCCTGGTTGCATAAAAAAGCTATTGTCCAAAACTTAGAATTTATTGCCGATTCGACAGCCTTAAAAATGGTTTCGGACCGAATCATATACCAAAAAACATTATTAAAAGTAAGTGCACCTCATCACTGCATTCCAATTACTAATCATTTTTTTCAATCATTAATCAAAAAGCGAATCGTTATGTTAAACACAGATCAATCAAAAAAGAGAAATTCATGGAAGTATGCAATCGTATTGCCATTACTGACAGTTTTCATGCTTCAGTTTCAAGTGGAAACCGTAGCGCAGGAGAAATCTTCAAAAAAAGCAATCCAGGAAACAAATCCTTATGAATTCAAAGTAGATAAAAATTCTACGGATGACTATCTAAAACTGCAATCAGAGATTTTTAAGAAGAATAATGGAATCGACGTGAAGTTTTCAAAAGTCAAAAGAAATGCCGACAAGGAAATCGTGGCCATCAAGACAACTTACAAAGACAAGGATGGCAATTCAGGAAATTCATACCTAAAAAGCGACGAACCAATCCAACCTTTTGTATTGAAAAAAGAAGATGATAAAGTCGTTATTTCTAGCCCTAAAAACACATTCTACGGCAGAACTACAAACGGATCTTCTGTAGTAGTATCAGCCGATAAGCTTGAAATGCCAACACCTCCTATTCCGCCAACACCGCCAGTAATGCCTGCAATGCCAAATACGCCGCCGGTTCCGCAATTCCCAACACCTCCAACGCCTCCAACTGTTGCTTATAACGAAGACAGCAAAGAATGGAAAGAATTTGAGAAAAAGATGAAGGAATTTGAAACTAAGATGGAAGCTAAAGACGGTGAAATGGCAAAATTCGAAAAAGCCATGGAAAAATATGGTGAAGAAATGGAAGCTGCCTTCTCAAAAGACTTCGAAAAACAAATGGAAGAGTTTGAAAAGAAAATGGAAATCTTCGAAGAGCAGATGGAAGCCTATGCAAAACAGATGGAAGAACAAATGGAGAAAAACTTAAGATAAGACAAAACAAGAAAGCAAAAGGCTGTCCTAAAAAGACAGCCTTTTTTTGTATCTTTAAATAAAAAGAAAAGTCATGTTCAAACTATTAGCAAAACTAAACAAGTGGCTGCTGCCCAACTATACCAAGAAAGGCTTAGACTTAGCCAAGGCAACCAAATGGCAAAAAGCAATCATTGCCTGGAAATATTATGTCACGACCCATGTGTTAGATTAATATTTCAAGGGAGAAAAGATATCATACTGTTTGATTTTTTCCCTGCCGTTGAGAAAAGTAAGCTCCATCAAGAAATTACACTGTACGATTTCCCCGCCTAGCCTTTCAACCAATTCGCACATCGCTTTTGCCGTTCCGCCAGTAGCCAAGACATCATCATGAATCAATACTCTGTCGCCTTTTTTTATAGCATCGGTATGCATTTCTAAGGTATCGGTGCCATATTCCAGTTCATACGTTGCTGTAATGGTCGTAAACGGAAGCTTCTTCGGCTTCCTCACCGGAACAAACCCCGCTCCCAATCGATACGCCAAAAGCGTAGCAAAAAAGAAGCCGCGGCTCTCTGCTCCTACTACTTTATCAATCTTTTTATCTTTTAAGCCATTGATTAGCAGTTCCAAACACGCTTTTGAAGCCTCTGCATCAGCCAAAAGAGGTGTTATATCTTTAAAAACAATTCCAGGTTTCGGAAAATCCTGAATATCACGGATGTACTTTTCTATTGACATTTTTATTACATTTAATTTCAAAATTGATTTGCAAGATAAACATAATTTCCTATATTTGCACCCGCATTAAGGCCTCGTGGCGCAACTGAATAGCGCATCTGATTACGGCTCAGAAGGTTACTGGTTTGAATCCAGTCGAGGTCACTAAAGGGACAAAAGATAAATTATCTTTTGTCCCTTTTTATTTGACCCAGCTACTAGAAAACAAAGACATAATTTGCAATGTTCCTGAGTCTGTGCAAACTTTTTACCATTTGATAAATCCTGTAAAGATCCTATTTACTAATTTTCCGTCATGAAAGAACTCACAGACTTCTTATTGCAATTCGGAAACCTGAACACTCAGCAGATTGACCTCATCGGCAGCAAGACTGAGGAACTGTTACTCAAGAAAGAGGCATATTTCTCGGAAGCAGGAAAAATTCCAAACCAGGTCGGCTTTATTTTGGAAGGTATTCTGCGGGTCTGCTATTACGACAACAAGGGCGAAGAAGTCACCAAGTATTTCGGCGACGAAAATCACCTCATTGTTGACTGGCACCATTTCGAGGCAAAAATTCCTGCTTCAGAATACGTCCAAGCTGTTACCGAATGTAAACTGCTCGTATTTTCCCGAAAAGACTGGGAAGAACTGTCCAATACTATTATCGGATGGGACACTATTGTCAATAAAATTATCCAAAAGGCACTCATAGAAAAACTAGACCGAAGAAGTCCGCTAGTTTCAGAAGATGCCACGACACGATACCTGACATTCTTAGAAAAATTTCCCTCTATCGCCAATCGCGTTCCACTTTCTTATATCGCTTCCTATTTAGGCGTCACGCAGCAGTCGCTGAGCCGAATCAGGAAGAACATCCGTTGATCCTGATTTGCTTGCACAGAGTCGGATTGGACTGAAAATCGCTTTTTACCAAATGGTAAATGGTTTTATTCTTTTCAGGGCCAACTTTGCATTGTTAATCTTAAATCAGCAAAAATGAAAAAAGCACTTATTACAGGAGCTAATAAAGGTATTGGCTTTGAGGCCGCGAGACAATTATTGCAAAAAGGCTTTTATGTCTATCTGGGAAGTAGAAATTTGGAAAGCGGACTGCAAGCAGTCGACAAATTAAAATCGGAAGGATTGTCTAATGCAGAAGCCATCCAGATGGATGTAGCCAGCGACGAATCCGTAAAAAAAGCCCGTTTGGCAATCGGTAGCAAGACAGACGTTTTGGATGTTCTCATCAACAATGCCGGTATTACAGGAGTAAAACTACAAGAAGACGGAAGCTTTATCCCGCAGACCGCAACCGATACTAGCGTTGATATCTTTAAGGAAGTATACGAAACCAACGTCTATGGCGTAATAAGAGTGACGCAGGCCTTTCTGGATCTGCTAAAAAAATCAGACGAGCCGAGGATTGTAATGGTAAGCTCCAGCCAAGGTTCTATTACATTGCACAGCGATCCATCCTACAAATATTACAACCATAAAGGAGCGGTCTATCTATCCTCTAAATCCGCCCTAAATATGTACACTGTAAACTTGGCTTACGAATTGGGCGATACCAATTTCAAGATCAATGCCGTAAGTCCCGGCTTTACCAAAACCGATCTAAACTATAACAGAGGCACAGGCACGGTTGAAGATGCTGGAAAACGAATAGTAAAATACGCCTTGATAGGCAACGATGGCGTAACAGGAAAATTTTTCTGCGAAGAAACCAATCCTGAAACAGGAGAAATTCCGTGGTAGAATTTTATTTTACAAAACTTGAAAAGGCGACCAATTGTCGCCTTTTTACTTTCATTAATCTTCTGTCTTAAAAACCATAGACGCCTCCGCCAACGGTGATTTTCTCTCCGGTAATCCATGCCGCCTCATCAGAAGCAAGAAATACGGCAACTTTTGCAATATCATCTGGCTGACCCGTACGGCCCAGCGGTGTTTTAGAAACAAAACCTGCTTCCGCCTCACTGCCGATAAACCCTGCGCTATGAGAACCTTCAGTCTCTACAATACCTGGCAGAATAGAATTGATACGGATATTTCTTCCGGCAAATTCTTTAGATAAAGAAATGGTAATAGCATCTAGTGCTGTTTTTGTCGCCGAATAAACCGAACCGGTAGGCAAAGGCGAATTGCTCGCTCCCGAACTGATATTAATAATGTTACCTCCCTTATCGCCAAAAAGCTTCAAAGACTCCTGTATGGCAAGTATGGATCCCAAGACATTGATATTAAAAGAACGATGGAACGTTTCTGCCGATACTTGCTCAATAGGCTCATACAGATAAATGCCCGCATTGTTTACCAGAATATCCAATGTGCCGAAAGCCTTTTTAGTTTCGGCATGCAATCTTGCCACATCAGCTTCTTTTGATACATCGCCCTGCACTGCAATGGCTGTTCCTCCCTGATCGGTTATTGCGCTGACTACTTTTTCGGCGTCTTCTTTACTCGAAGCATAATTCACTACAACCTTTGCCCCTTCTGCGGCAAAATATTTTGCAATCGAAGCACCTATTCCTTTTGATGCCCCTGTAACTATGGCTACCTTATCTTTTAATCTGTTCATTTTTATTTTATTTAAAGTGAGATGCAAAGCTATAGACATTACATTTATTTAAGTAACTTTGTTACCAAAAGTAATAGTAACCAACAGGTAACAAAGTAACACCGTATGGAATTGGAATGTAAACCTCGTGTAGAACAACAGCACAAAAAAGAAATGATGGCTGTCCAGGATTCAATGGATGTGCTGAGTGGCAAGTGGAAGATCTCCATCCTCTCCTCTATTTGCTACTACAACAAAAGGAGATTTTCGGATATACTCAATGATGTCGTAGGCATTTCCAACAAAATGCTGAGCAAAGAGCTGAAAGAATTAGAAATAAACAAACTTATCAAGCGAACTGTTTTAGATACGCAGCCCATAACAGTGCAGTACGAACTTACGGATCATGGCCTTACCCTAAAAACGATAATTAATTATCTGACAGAATGGGGAATAGAACACCGTAAGAAAATTATCGAACAATAGTTGCATGTACTCTTTATAAAAGCCTGTTATTGGAAGTGAAACAAGTAGAAAATAAACAAACCAACTGGACCATCTGCCAGGAATGCCAAGGACGCGGCAAAAAAAGCCGAAGGCTGAGCAAGAAAGTCCGGCTGCAATACCAAATAGCCTCCGATCTATTTGAAAAAAATAATGGCGAAGGAACAGCTCCTGTCCGCCCTAAAGCCCCTCTTTATTCTTGCCTGAATTGTTCCGGATCGGGATTGATTCCGGCTGGCTTTCCTCCTGTGGCAGATAAAGAAAACTACCCGCACATCGCTATTATTGGTGCCGGCATTGGAGGCGTGGCATTAGCAGTAGCCTGCCTGCACCGCGGAATTCCTTTTACGCTTTTCGAACGCGACAACAACTTTACGGCCCGTTCTCAAGGCTACGGGCTCACATTGCAGCAAGCCAGCAAAGCCATTGAAGGATTCGGCATTTTCTCATTAGAAGAAGGCGTAATCTCTACCAGGCATCTGGTTCATACTACAGAAGGAAAAGTCATCGGCGAATGGGGAATCAGAAAATGGCTGTCCTCTGAAGCAAAGACATCACAAAAACGCACCAACATCCATATCGCAAGGCAATCCTTGCGTCTAGCGCTATTGGAGCAGCTCGGCGGACAGGATGCCGTACAATGGGGGCATCAATTAATCGATTTTAAGCAAGATGAAGACCAAGGCGTTACCCTAAACTTCCAAGTCAATGGGAAAATAAAAAGCTCCAAGGCAGGCCTTTTAGTTGGAGCCGATGGTATCCGCAGTTCGGTGCGGAGGCTACTGCTCGGCGAAGATATCGCCCCTTTGCGTTATCTGGACTGTATTGTGATATTGGGTATCTGTCCTTTAGAAGCTCTCGAAGACCCGACGAGTTCCTTGCTCGACTCCGCCACGGTATTTCAAACCGCCAATGGCAACGAGCGCATCTACATCATGCCGTATACTTCAGACTCCGTAATGTGGCAGCTAAGCTTCCCAATGTCCGAAGAAGAAGCCAAGGCATTAAGCGCACACGGACCTCAAGCCCTCAAGGAAGAAGCTTGTCGCAGGACGCAATGGCACGATCCCATCCCACAAATTGTAGCAGCAACATTGGAAGCACAGATTTCTGGCTATCCCGTATACGACCGTGAATTATTAGAGTCAGAATTACTAGAGAAAAAAGGCGCCGTGACCCTGATTGGAGACGCAGCGCACCCGATGAGTCCGTTCAAAGGACAAGGAGCCAACCAAGCCCTGCTGGACGCGCTTACCTTAGCACGGGGAATCGCAAAAGGATGCAAGCCCTTATCGCAATGGAGAAAAGCAGGAATAAGAAAAAGCGTATTGACAGAATTTGAATCCGAAATGCTAGAACGCAGCGCTGTCAAGGTAAAAGATTCGGCAGATGCCGCACAGTTCCTGCATTCCGAAATTGTGCTTCATGAAGGCGACGAGCCAAGAGGACGGTGCCTAAAGAAAAAAGACACCCAACAAAATAATTAAAGTCTATAGAATAAAAACTCTTTGCGGTCCTGCGCCTACGTAATCTTCGTTCGGATCTCGGCCATGTCTTTTTGCAGCTTCCTTACGACAGCTTCCAGCGGTTCGCCGCCCTCGTTCATCAGCTTGGCGTCATTGCGTCCGATATGCGCCACATATTCCCAGATCTCTATAATATCAGACAGCTTGACCTCATACGGATTATAAATCACATTGTCCGGCTCTACCGTAAGCGAATCCTCATTCTTGCTGTTGAGCCTTTTGTACGTCATGCCTTCGCTGCGCGTGATCAGAATATAGGTCTTGTTTTTCTTTATCTCGCCAAGATTCTCCACATACTTCCCGATAATAAAACTCTTATCATCGTGCGGAGGCATCGAATCGCCGCCAACCGGAAATGCGCGGTGCTTGCCCGGCCCTAAAAAAGGCATCGTTATCTGCGGCAAAGCTTCAATAAATTCAGGATCGGCATAACCCGTCAGATACCCGGCGCGTGCTTTATACGGTACTATTTCAATCAAGTCTTCACCATTAGCATCTACCATAATAGGCAGTATGATACGGTTATCATCCAGCTTGAGCAGGTCGTCTATACGGTACTTCCGTACGTCAACCGACAGCATCAGGTCGATACTGACGCCAAAATACCGGGCAATTTTTTTTAGTATCTCATACGGCGGCTCCACCTTCCCGCTTTCATACGGTTCGTACCTTCCACGCTTGATATCAAGGCTTTCGGCCGTTTCCCTCTGGCTTTCTTTCCGGCTTTCTCGTAAGAATCTAAGATTATCTGAAAATAGCGACATTGTTAATGTTGTAAGTTACTACAGCAAAAATATATAATTTTGTAGAATATAACAACAATATACGCGCCATTCGACAAAGTTTTTAAAATGCTGGAAGTTGCCACAAAAAGAAAGCAATCCCAAAAACGAAAACACCATGATCAATGCTAGACGCTATATGAAAAACACGCAGTACGCCATAGTCGATATCGAAACCACTGGCGGCAACGCTGGCGGCAGCCGTATTACCGAAATCGCTATCATAATCCATGACGGTACGAGCGTCATTGACCGCTTTGAAACGCTCGTCAATCCGCAAAAAGAGATACCACTTCCCATCTTTGCCCTGACCGGAATTACAAACGAGATGGTCTCCGGCGCTCCTATTTTCGATGACATTGCCGAAAGAGTAGCCGAACTGCTTACCGACCGCATCTTTGTAGCCCACAACGTCAACTTCGATTATTCCTTCGTAAGGCACCAGCTAGAAGAAGCAGGAATCAAATGGACAGCCCGAAAGCTTTGCACCGTGCGTGCCGCAAGAAAGATCCGGCCCGGATTGGCTTCTTACAGTCTCGGAAACCTCTGCCAGTCGCTAGACATCCCTGTAGAAAACAGGCACCGTGCCGGCGGCGATGCAGATACTACCGCGATCTTGTTTTCCCGACTGCTGGAATGGGACAGCGAAGGCGATATAACAAAAATGGTAAAGAAAACCGCGCAAGACCAGCGCCTACCTCCCAATTTGCCTCCTGCAGACTTTGAGCAATTGCCCGAAAAGCCAGGCGTCTACTATTTTTACAACCAGGCAAAAAAAGTAATCTATATAGGAAAGGCGGTCAATTTAAAAAAACGCGTCGCTTCCCATTTTAGCGGCCATAAGATTACGCCGCAGCGCCAGCATTTCTTGCGGGATATCCATAGCATTTCCTTTGAGATTTGCGGTACCGAACTGATGGCCCTGCTTTTAGAGTGCAACGAAATCAAGACGCAATGGCCTGCCTACAACAGAGCCTTAAAACGATTCGAGCCTAAATACGGACTGTATCAATACGAGGCCCGCAACGGCTTTACGTATCTGGCCATCGGAAAGCTGAGCCGATTCCAAGCCTGCATTGAATCGTTCAATACGCTCCATGACGGCATACAGTTGCTCCGCAGCCTTGCCGAGCAATTTGGCATCGATCCCCGATTCTGCAAATATGGCGTGGAAGCCGACGGCATCAGAAAAGCAGACCTTACGAACCTGCCCGATGTCATGAGCCACAACAGCCAAATCGAAAAGGCCGTCGCCTTTTTCTTAGACAGCAGGCGAAGCTTTGGAATCATCGATAAAGGAAGGACTCCAGAAGAACATAGTTGTATATGGGTCGAAAACGGACATTTTTACGGCATGGGATATATGGCTTCGGATATTACGCTTGCCGAACCTTCTGAAATAAAAGATTATGTGACCCATTACCGGAGCAACCAATACAGCATGCATCTGATTTATGCCTATGCCGAAAAGTATCCGGGCAAAGTCTTTCCCAAACAAAAGTGGGCTGAAAAAGTTTTAGAAGAACACCACTTGGATGGCGTTCATGAATGATCAAATCGTACATAACAAATGGACAATTATAACCTAACGCGTTTCCTCGACGCGCAAAATCAAGTATACCTGAAAGCGCTTTCAGAAATCAAGAACGGACAGAAAGAATCGCATTGGATGTGGTTCATCTTTCCACAGCTAAAAAGCCTCGGCCGCAGCGAAACATCAAAATTCTACGGCATTAATGATATCGATGAAGCCGCAGCGTATCTGGCCCACCCGATTCTAGGTCTGCATATGGTGCAGATAGCCACGGCCTTTTTGGAAATCGACGGAAAGACGGCACAGGAGATTCTCGGCAGTCCAGACGACCTAAAGCTGCGTTCCAGCATGACCCTTTTTGCGAATGTGCCGGATGCGCCTCCGGTATTTGAAAAGGTCATCGAAAAGTATTTCAACGGATTTCAGGACGAACTGACGCTACAGGTATTCCTCAAAAACAAATTTCATGATGACCTTATTTGAAGATACTGAACTCTTTATGTCCGGAAACCGCGGAACCAAAACGTTTGACCTGCCCGATGCCGATGTCATGCTGATCGATACTTTTTTCACCAAGGAAGAGTCCGATTACTACTATACCACACTGCTGGAACAGACGCGTTGGCATACTTACGAAATGCCGATGTATGAAAAAGTCGTAGCCGCTCCCCGAATGGTCTCTTGGTTTGAAGATAGCGTCCAAAAAAAGGACAAAGCGCCGACAATTTCCTTGACTCCAGACTTATGCGCGATCCGCCAGCGGGTAGAAACTGAAACCCAGATTAAATTCAATGCGGTCTTATTAAACTTGTATCGCGATGGCAATGACGGCGTATCTTGGCACAGCGACAAAACGGCTACGGTCAACAAGAACATGATTATTGCTTCCGTCACCTTTGGCGAGACACGTATGTTCCGCTTGCGCCATAAATTCAGGAAAGAGCTGCAGCAGGTCGAAATTCCGCTGTATCACGGCTCCTTTCTGCTGATGGCAGGAACCACAAATAGCTTTTGGGAACACCAAGTACCGAAGACGGCCAGAAAAGTACTGCCGAGAATCAACCTAACCTTCCGGCAGGTGCATCGAGAAGAATAGCCAGAATCTTATACTGGACTTAACATAAGCTTCTAGCAATAAAACGTAACTTTAGGAGAACAAATCAAATAGATAGCAACCTTTAAAGCATAGCACACCCATGAACTTAAGCAACAAAGCCATACTCGAAAAAGCAAATGAAGCAGTCTCCAAAGGCGATAATGAAGGATTTTTATCATTCTGCACAGAAGATACCGAATGGACATTTGTAGGCGATCGTGTCCTGAGCGGTAAAGAAGCCGTCCGTCAGTATATGGCTGTCGAGTATCTGGAACCGCCGCAGTTTATGGTCGAAAGCCTCATTGCCGAAGGCGATTTCGTTATTGCCATCGGAAAAATCAACAGCAAAGATGAAAACGGGAAAATAGCCGCGTACGATTACTGCGATGTATGGAGATTTGAAAACGGCAAGATGGCAGCATTAAAAGCTTTTGTGATAAAGGCATAATCTTTACACAAGATTCTTTTTAATCTATCAATTCTTTATCAACTTAGCTTGGCTTTGCTGAGTTCCGGAAAAGACTTTCACAATATACAAACCACTTCCCAACTGGCTGCTATCTATAGTAATCGCTGTCGCGTTGAAAGTTTGGTTGTATAGTTCTTTACCTAAAGCATCGATGATGACCAAACGATCAATAGGCGAATCCGATACCACATGCAATGTGTTTTGCACCGGATTAGGATAAAGCTGTAGTGCTACTTTAGAATCTTGCTGTGGAATATCTAATACATTAGGACAAGGCACCAATACGGGTACAGTCGAACTGCTTGCCGTGCTGTTTACTCCTATTCCTAATCCGCCATGAAAGTTAGAACCCCAAGTCCATAGCTCACCGTTAGAATTTAAGGCGGCAGCACATTGGCTTCCTACACTAACCGATACCCAGTTATTTGCTGTCCCCAATTGCGTTAAAGCCACAGAAGTCTGGCTGGTCGTTCCTAATACCGTTCCTTCAAACCATAAGGTACCGTTAGGCTTGATAATGCCCAGCGTATTGTTTCCAACATCAGCGACATTCACATAGAACGGATTGTGATCCAGCGGGTCGCCGCTATTGGCCAGAATACCATTCGTCTTGACATCATAACTGGAGGAATTTCCTGTGGATGTATATTGGATGTTTGTGCCAAGCACTTTCTGTGCAGGATATTGCACGTCGCCAGCTATGGTCGCTCCCGCAGGCGCGTTCAGCATATTGTTCCTATTCCAGCCCCAGCCCCAAACGGTATGGTTTGTTTTAACAGCAACCGTCACGCGGTCGTGAGCAGACGCCTGTACCCAATCGCTATCCGGACTTATTTGTTCCGGAACCAGCACGTTTGGTCCGCTAGGAAAACCTATTAAGACAAAGTGCTCCGAACAGCCCCATCCCCAAAGCGTGCCGTTTTCTTTAATAGCAATAGAATGGTTTAGTCCTGCCGCAGCCGTTTTCCAGTCGGTATCCGTTCCTATCTGCATAGGATAGTTTCTGCTTGTCGTTGTCCCGTCGCCTAGCTGTCCTCTGTTGTTGCTTCCCCATGCCCATAAGGTACCGTCTGTTTTTATGGCCAGATTAAAAGCATAGATGCCGTCCATTCCGGCAAAAACTTCTTTCCAGTCGTTTGCGGTTCCGATTTGTACGGGCGAATTTTTAAGCACATTCGTTCCATCCCCCAGCTCTCCATTCGAATTTTTGCCCCAGGCCCAAAGCGTCCCATCAGCTGCAATCGCCGTAATATTGGCATAACCGACAGCGGCAGATTTCCAGCATTGCCCAAAGCTTGACGTTACAACTAGCATAAAAGCAAGTACGAGTAGTGTTTTTTTCATTAGAATGTACTGATATTTAGGGGATTGTTCTTCCGTTTTCAATCGCGAAGATAGAATAAAAACGGTAGGTCTTATATTAAGCTTTTGTAAATCCAGTAATTACTCCAATAAAAACTTCTTTCCTGCCTGTTTTGCGCTTTTTTGGATCAACCTCTACTCTTTTCTGACTGGAATTTATCCTGTTCCGAACACTAAAAATTAAAAAACCGCCTAAAATCACTTAGGCGGTTTTTAGTTTCCAGCGTTTTACTACGGCCGGAAACGGCAACAGGCAGCCTCTTGCAGCTGCCTGTTGTTTTTATTTCAGTGCATAGTTGATAAAACCTCCATCAACCAACAACTCCGCTCCTGTAATAAAGCTTGCCCCATCCGAAGCCAAAAACAGCACGGTATTGGCCACCTCATCAGGATGTCCTAATCGCTGCAATGCTGTAGCCGATGCCAGATGTCCTTTTGTCTCTTCAGGCACGGCCTTGTCTAGTCCAGGCGTTGCGATTGGTCCGGGGCTTACCATATTCACGCGTATTTTTCGTTCTGCCAATTCGTTTGCGGCAATTTGCGCAATTTTGTTGATCGCTCCTTTCGTAGCCGAATACGCGCTGGTTCCTAATCCTGCCGCCGTTGCTACGGTTGACGAAGTAAACAGTACAGAAGCTCCTTCTGCCAAATGCGGAAGCAGTTTTTGCAGCGTAAAGAAATGTCCTTTCACGTTGGTATTGAATTGGGCATCAAAATCAGCTTCGGTAACTTGCTCGATGGGTGCAAATACGGCAATGCCTGCGTTTAAGAAAAGAACATCTAGCTTGTTTCCGGTTGCGGCAATCACTTTCTCTAAGGCGGCAATGCCTTCCAAATTAGAAGTGTCAGAAACTACGGTCTTCAAGTTCGGACTGTTGATTTCTTCGGCAGATTTTTGCAGGTTCTCTGCATTCCTGCTTGTAATCCAAACGTTGGCTCCTGCTTTGATAAATGCTTTTGCTGTTGCTAATCCTATGCCTGTGCTGCCGCCTGTAATGACGACGTTTTTATTTGTAAAATCCATTGTAAAAAATTTAAATATTAGGACACAAAGGTAGCGCAGCTAAATGTATTTCCGTAACTTTGTAACGAAAAGTAACAGTAACATTAAAGTAACCAAGTAACTTATGTCGGAAAACGTTTGCTCTATAGAACATAAAAAAGAAATCATGGCGGTTCACGATGCAATGGACGTGCTCCACGGAAAATGGAAGATATCCATCATCTCTTCCGTCTGCTATTACAACAAAAGAAGATTCTCTGACATCTTAAACGACGTAAAAGGGATATCCAACAGAATGCTAAGCAAAGAATTAAAGGAACTGGAGATGAATAAGCTCCTAACACGCGAGGTTTTAGATACGCAGCCGATAACCGTTCAGTACCAACTAACCGAATACGGCAAGACCTTGCAGACTATCATCGACCATCTTGCTGAGTGGGGATTGGAACACCGAAAAGTAATTATCGGTAAATAAAAAGCAGTCAAGAAAAGCAGCCATACTGCTAGAAAAGGCAGTAAATACGACAACAAACTACCGGTTCTCTATAGAAAATAGATCTTTCTGGATAGCACTTACTGCAACCCTACATAACATCAGTTGCGTTCTGCACAGCATTAGGCAGGTTCTGTATAACATCGGTTAGGAGTCTGTATAGAAAAAGAAGACTTCTGTATTATATCACCCCCTGTTCTGCATAGCATCAGACAGTTTCTATATAACATCGTTCCTATTCTGTATTACATCAGTCAGGTTCTGCCGTAAAAAATGTTTTCTATACAGCAATTATAAAATTCGTATCAGAAAAAACCTTATGCGATACAGCACCACTCGAATGTGATACACACCGCTACGGATGCAGGTCAGAACGGAACAGAAACAGACACGCATTTCACATGTACTACCCTATAGCAATCTTTTCCAGTTCTAGCTGTCTGGTTTTTACAAAAGCAGCATTGGCAGTTCCCCACGCATCTATCTGGGCCAGCAGCGGAATAATAGTTTTTCCGAATGGCGTGACCTCATATTCTGATTTTTTGGGATACACTTCTTCCGCACATTTTTCGACTACGCCGTACGATAGCAGTTCTGCCAGCTGCATTTCAATGACGCGTCGTGACGCAATCCGAATGTCTTTTTGGATGTCGGTCGGTCGGGTGATGCCTCGGTTGATGGCATCGAGAATACAGAGCTTCCACTTGCCGCCGAATATCTTAAAGGCAACACGGATGCCGCAGTCTAAATCTTCTTCAATCTTATTGATATACATCGTTCTTTTTTTACTGCAAAATACGCCAAATAAATCAAAAATCTGCGACGTCCTGCCTACCGAATCTTTTTTCGGTTATTGCACAGGAGCTAGATTGTCAGGAATTTTGTACTGTAAAACAGCATTTAGTGTAACCCTTACGACATACGATAGAATCATGGCAACTACCAAGCTTTTAAAATTAGAAAAAACAGATCTCGGACCGTTATTTATATGGGTCCTTATTATCTTCTTGACCTGGCTCTTTATGCACGGCGCCGATCACTTTCTTTTGCTGACACCCGAAGCGCTCGGAAAGTACTTTAAGCTGAAATGGGTGCTTATCGCCCACATCACGGCGGGCGGCGGCGCGCTTGTATTGGGATTCGTTCAGTTTTGGCCCAAGCTCCGAAACTTTAGCTGGAAACTGCACCGTATCATCGGGTTCTTATACCTGCTGGCGATTCTCTTGAGCAGCAGCTGCGCGGTCATCTTGGCGTTTACGACCGCTTATGAAGTAAACTGGGCGTATGCTTTTTCGCTGCAGGTTTGGGTAACCGTCTGGATAAGCGCTACGGCCATCGCCTATTATGCGATCATCAAAAGAAACGTCAACCTTCACAAAGAATGGATGGTCAGGAGCTATATCGTGACCCTTGCCTTTATCATTTCCGGATTGGCGATAAAAATACCGTATGTGCAGAACCTGGGCACCTTTGCAGACATTTCGCCTTCGTTTTTTTGGATGGGATGGTCGGTACCTCTGTACGTCTACCAGATCGTGCTAAGCAGCAAAAAGAAGAAATAAGCAGTTCCGTACAGCAAAAAATAAAGAGGCCCAGTGCCTCTTTTCTTTTGTCTCCTTCTTCCTGTTGAATCAAATATTTCTTACTAAAAACAAAATTGTTGGATAAAAAAATTTACCTTTAGCACTCCTAGACAACCGTCTTGACCTATTGCACCACCATTAAAACTTAACGATCATGAATGCTTCAACTTCAGGAAATTCTAGAAAACAGACTCCCCTAGAACCCTTACAGATTTCTCAAATCAATTTTGAAAGCCTTGCTATAATAGGCATCACTAAGCCTTCTGAGCTTCTGACTCCGTTGGTATCTTCTGAGACTGAATTTAATAACAGCGGTGCGGTACGCCTTACTATCCGTATCGCGATTTTCATCCCTAAAACGCTATTGGGAAAAGCGCCTATCGAGCTGTACCAAGATTCAAATACAGAAGAAGCGAACGAACTCAAGCTGGTCGTAAAATACGACAGCGCCGAAGAAGAACCGAAAGAATACCATGCATGGTATGTCAGCTATACCCATGACATCAAGGAAGGCGAAGAAGAAATAAAACAGATCCGGACCGTTGTCGAGAATCTCCATTTTAAAGATGCCAATCCAAAAACGTCCAGAGGTACTGTAACTCACGTATTGCAAAGCTAAAGAACACAGATAAAACGTCTGCAGATGTTTTTATCGCCAACAGCAACACCCCAATGGTATCCAGAATTAAATTTGCCGCTTTTTCGCTCTTCTTTTTTCTTGCTTTTCCTCTTTTCGCGCAAGAAGCGCCCAACAGCGCCCTAGATTCGGCCATTAAGAAAAAGGCGCTTGACCATAAGAACAAGACTTCTTTTTATAAGGCGCAGGCTTTTTTCTTAGAGAAAAACTGGGATTCTACTTTGGTGTATTCCATGAAACAGCTGGCCGCAGAAAAGAATCCAGAGATTATCGATTATTGCCATTATTTCAGGGCTTTCAGCTTTAAAAGCAAGCGGCTGCTGCAGGAAGCACGCAAAGAATTCGCCCAAATTTCCAAAAACTTTCAATTTTATTATAAGGTCAGGCTCTATCTGGGCGAGATTGCTCTGGAAGAAAATGACTATGAAGGCGCCGTACGCTATTTTAAGGAAATCGAAAAGCTTCCCGAAACGGGAACGTATGATTTCAAACGGGGCGTGGTCTATCATAACCTCGGACTCTGCTACCTGCACCTGAAAAAGTTCGAAGAAGCCGATGCGTATCTGTCAAAAGGCTTCAAGGTACTGCAGGCCGAAAAAGATACGGTATCGCTTATCGGGTCGTATATGAACATTGCCAACCTGTATTATGAGCAGTATAAAGACGACCTGGCTATTCCGTATTTTGAAAAGGCGTATCACTTGTCCAAGAAGATAAAGGACGTGGAACTAAAGCAGAACACGGCGCTCAATATGGCCGTGGTAGCAGAAAACAGCAAAAACTTTCCGCAGGCCTTGGTCTACCGGAAAGAGTATGAAAGCTGGCGAGATTCGCTGAACGACCAGAACAAAGTATGGGCGATAGCCGAATTGGAAAAGAAATTTACCGTGAGGCAAAAGGAAAAGGAAATCAACATATTGGAAGCCGAGAACAAGCTGAAGATTGCGGAAAGAAACGGATTTTTCTATTCATCGGTACTGCTGCTCGTGCTGTTTGGCACGGGGATTTACTTCTACAGGCAGAAAATCAAAAGCAGCAAGATCATTCTTTCGCAGAAAATGAAGTTGGACGAGCTGAATGCGGCAAAAGACCAGCTTTTCTCTATTGTCAGCCATGACCTTCGCTCGTCGGTAAACGCATTGAAGACCAGCAATGCAAAGCTGCTGGAAAGCCTTGAAAACAAAAACTTCTCAGAACTCGATACCCTGCTGCAAAACAACAGCGCCATTGCCAACGGCTCGTATAACTTGCTGGACAATCTGCTGCATTGGGCACTGTTGCAGACCAAACAATTGTATTTCCATACGGAATCGGTACATTTGTTTTCGATCGTGCAGCAGATGGAATTGAATTACAGGCCGCTGATGCAGGACAAAGGCATCCGATTTGAAAATCTGGTCCCGAAAGGGCTGTATGCGCAGGCCGATCTGAATTCGCTAAAAATAATCCTGAGGAACTTGATGGATAACGCGATCAAGTTCTCGAATGAAAACGGACAGATTGTTATTCATGGCAGTGCTTCGGAAGCGTATTGTATCTTGACCGTAGAAGATTTTGGTTTGGGGATGAGTCCAGAAATACAGCAGGAATTGCTTGACGACAGCAGACTGGTTGCTAAAAAGGGCCACACGGAAAAAATTGGTACCGGACTCGGAATGCAATTGTGCAAATCGATGGTACAGAAAAACGGCGGGAAACTGCGGATTGAAAGCATCGAAAATCAAGGAACCAAAATAAGTATCGAATTGTTAAAGACCCAAAGAAATGAATAAGGTAAGCGTGCTGATTATTGAGGATACTCCGGCAGAAAGCGAGGCGCTCGTAAAAGTACTTACGGAAAATAACTATGCTATTGCCGGCGTTGCGACTACGTTTAGCGAAGCCTTGGCGTTGTTTTATAAGGAAACGGTCGACATCGTGATTATTGACGTCTTCTTGAACGGCTCGCCCGACGGGATTACTTTTGCGGAAACCATCAGCATTACTCCCGATATCTCCCGGCCTTTTGTTTTCTTGACGAGTTCTAACGACCGACAGGTTTTTGAGAGAGCCAAGCTTACCCGTCCGTTCAGCTTCTTGCTCAAGCCTTTCAACGAGCTGGAAATCTTATATGCGGTTGAAATGGCGGTCGAAAAGTTTTATGAGCAGACCAATGTATTCCTTAGCGAAGACCAGGATACGGTGCTGAGCGTCGATTCGCTGTTCATCAAAAAGAAGAATTCCCTCAAGAAAGTGCTAATTGACGATATCGTTTATATTGAAGTGGAAGAACGGTACTGCAACATCATCACGGAGCATGAAAAGTTCGTCATCATGATTTCGCTGACCAAGATCAGCGAGCTTTTGGAAAAGAACAAATTTGTCAAGACCCACCGGAATTATATCGTGAACGCGAGCAAGATCGAAGAAATCGTGCTGCACGACAATCTCGTCATCTTAAAAGGCAACCACAAGGTCACCCTGGGCGAAAAGCACAAAGATTTTATCAAGAAATTGAACATATTAAAATAAGGCGCTGCCTTCTTCTCTACTGACTCTTTCATTACCATGAAAGAGTTTTTTTATTCCTGCTATTTTCATGCATGGTTTTTTGTTTGCCCATGTCAATTTTTTTCGGACTCGTGTCATTTCTTCCCAAAAGGCCTGCCTAGCCCAGTAATTTTAGTTCAGAATACAAAAGAAAGCTAGCATCATTTGTTTCTGGGCTTATTTAAAGATCCCCCTTCCTATCAACCTACATGTGTTTACATGATTTACTCCACCGATATAGGACTTTATTTAGGTAAGCCATCATTGCACAGGGCGGAAGCCGAAAAACCCTAAAAATGAGTAGGCAACCAATAAACTATAACATGGCAAAATTAGCAAACGTAGAAGAAGGTGCCGTATACGAAGGATACGACAACTTATTCGCATCAGAATGGTGTACGCCATCCTTTTTAGGGTGTAGCGTATGTGTAGCGGCCAGCGCCGTTAAAGGTCAGGTAACGCTGACTATCGGTTTAAAGACTCCTTTTGGAAATGTAAGCAAAAGCTTCAGCTTCAACACAAACGTAAGCTATACGTGGCAGCCTTTTAGCAGATTCAAAATTACTGTGAGCATCACTAACTTTAACGAAGCTGGTGGTGTTTTTAGTTTTGACCTAGGGCTAAATCCATGTATCGATGTTCCTTTTGTAGGATGGAAATGCTTCAACTACACCCATCACTTTAGCGTGCCGTTGGCGCTTAATGGCATCGAGAACAATATCGACGATACGCAGTTTGCAAGCATCATAGCATTGCATGCCGGAAATGCGTTCGATTCTTCTTGCGGTTGTGATGATAAAGGGTCTTCTTTATTGCAAGGCGACATCTACAACAACTTCTTAAGAAGCCAAGGAGCAGCAGGTTTCCCTACTATTCCAATCACGCAGTGCTTGCCGATTCCTACAGTGCAGTGTATCCCTACGATTACCTCTTGCGTAACAGGGATTTCGCCAATCTGCAGCGCACAGCAAGACACTAGCAACTTAGGAGCCGGATTCCCGACAATTCCAATCACGCAATGTCTGCCGATTCCTACTGTTCAGTGTATCCCTACGGTTACGTCTTGCGTAACAGGGATTTCGCCAATCTGCAGCGCTCAGCAAGAGGCTAACGTTGGTGCTGGATTTCCGACAATTCCAATTACACAGTGTTTTCCGATTCCTACTGTAAAATGTATCCCAACCGTTACATCTTGCGTGACAGGAGTATCGCCTATCTGTCTTGCGCAGCAAGATGCTAACGCAGGCGCTGGATTTCCGACAATTCCGATTACGCAGTGTCTTCCGATTCCTACTGTAAAATGTATCCCAACCGTTACCTCTTGCGTAACAGGGATATCTCCTATCTGTCTTGCACAGCAAGAAGGTAACGTAGGCGCTGGATTTCCGACAATTCCGATCACGCAGTGTCTTCCGATTCCTACTGTAAAATGTATCCCAACCATTACATCTTGCGTAACAGGAATATCGCCTATCTGTCTTGCGCAGCAAGGAGGTAATAATGTAGGCGCTGGATTTCCGACAATTCCGGTAACACAGTGTTTTCCAATTCCTACTGTAAAATGTATCCCAACCGTTACATCTTGCATCACAGGAATATCGCCTATCTGTAGCGCACAGCAAGGAGGAAACAACTTAGGAGCTGGTATCATCCCTACGGAAACACCATTCCTATGTCCTCCAACATTGCCAGTATCATGTGCTCCAACGTTGCCGACATCTTGTTTTCCGACATTGACACCAACTTGTTTCCCACGTCCTACCCAGCCTGTTCTATGTCCTCCGACAGCTACAGGTCCGTGCAACACAAGCCCAGTGATCTGTCGTTATACAAACCAAGGCGGTTCTGAAGGCGTAAATGCAGCAGCGGTTCCGACCTTGCCTGTAGACCAATGTGTACCTACGGTATCTTGTATTCCAACTATATCTTGTATTCCAACTGTTTCTTGTACAGGAATACCATTTATCTGTTAAGAATGTTCTTTTTTATAGCCCGCAAGCGTAAATCTTGCGGGTTATTCTTATCAACCCTTAAAAAATGCCTACCATGCAATTAGTTCCAGAAAACGTATACCATTACCTGCGCAAACGGCAGCTCATTGATGAAGCCGCCGCTGTCAAAGGTCATTTTATGATACATCCTGTAGCGACCCGAAATACCATCTTGAAGGTAATCGTAGAACCTCATAATTCGCTTTTTGTCAAACAGACAGGGAATGATACTGTTGCCAAGAGCCTCTTCTTGAGAGAAGTGAGCGCCTACCAATTGTTTAAGAATGCCAAAGAATTTGCGCCTGTCGCTGCTATTGCCGCACCGCTCCTAGATTATGATGATGAGAACAACATCATGGTTTCTGAACTGCTATACAATGCAAGAAACCTTTCTGAGCACTATATGCTCACCCAAAACTTCGACGTATCTCTTGCCCAAGGGCAAGCTATTATATTGGCCGACTGCCATATCATGCCCAATGCCGGAACCGACGTATCTGCTTTTCCGAAACTGCTGCCGTGGGTACTGCAGCTCGACCGCCACAATGCCGATGCTTTTTTTGCAAACAGCGAGGCCAGCGCATCCGTCATACAGCTCATCAAAGACAACACCCTGCTGTTAAATGCTTTGAAAGAACTGGCTTCTTCATGGCAGTGTACGCACCTCATCCATGGCGATATCAAATGGATTAATTTCCTTGCGGTAGAAGACGAAAACGGATTGAGCCAAAGGCTGATCGATTGGGAACTAGCCGATATCGGCGACCCGATGTGGGACGTTGCCGGTCTTGTGCAATCGTATGTCACGGCTTGGCTTCTGGGATTTGACAACGGCAATCCGCACAGCACGGAATTGCCAGAATACATGAAGCTTTATGAAATCAAGAACATGCAGCCTTCTGCCCGCGCTTTTATCTATCAGTACCTAAAATCGAAGGGCTATCCCGAATCAGAGCATGCTGCTTTTTTTACAAGGCTGATGCAGTTTACCGCTGCCCGAATCATACAGACTAGCGTGGAAGGCATTACTTTCAACAGCAAGGTCGAAGCCAATAACATGCGCTGCATACAGCTTGCCTTTAATATCATGAAAGATCCGTTGGCAGCGTTGGACGAATTGTTTAACATAAAACTATACCATTATGTTTGAGGATAAGGCTGTTCTTAAAGAACTCGTCAGGCTTGCCAGCCAATTAGAAATCTATGCTACCCATCTTATCTTTAAAGGGAAGCGATATGAAACGGCACCTCAAGCTGCTGCGCCGCTGCTCACCAGCTTGTTGTATTCTGAATGTTATGCCTTAAAAGAGCGCTATCAGACAGGAATGGCTGCCATGCCGCAGCATTTTGCTGAGGATACGACACATTTTATCAATCTGCTTTCACAGAACAACCATAGCAAAGACAGGACCGAACCGGGCTGGACCATCAAAAACAATTATTCGAACGGACATGTGGAGGTTACAAGGCATACTGAAAGCCATATCGTTCCTTATAGTGCTTTGGGAGATTTGCCTTCCGGAACTTCGGCAAGTATCGGACAGACCGTTACCGTATTTTTTCCGAAAGAAGACCGGAACCGTCAGCCTACCTTTTATTACATCTTTAGCAATACAGGAATGGACATTTCCCAAAACCTGACCCGTATTTATTGGAACTGTACCAGCGAAGGCGCTCCGGTATTGATTGATGCAATTACGAAAAAGCTGAATTACTACGGCATTCCGTTTCTTTTCAAATGCCTTAATCATCCCACCCTCTATTTCCGCCGCGATGCCGCGGTGTTGTATGTGGAGGATATACTGATGCCGTTGCTCCAGCTGCTGTTGCCTGACATCTGCGAGACGATGGCGCCGTATTTGGAAGAGGACGTGCCTCTTTTCTCGTATGCTTATCGAAAAGGAGTCGGCATAGCCGAAAGTCCGAATACGCAGGAAAGCTTTGGCATGAACCGGATAGCCATCGTAGCGGATGTACTGCTGCAGGCGTTTCCAAAAAACCTGACTCCAGAAGAAACCGTTCAAGAGATTGCCGCGGCCTTTCTCCAGAAAGGAATCAACCCTAAGGCGACTTTCTTAAACAAAGGATCGAGAATCACATTTAACTAAAAGACAGCACACATGAACCCAATCGATAAAAACACTTTTCTTGATGCTGCCTGGAACATCGGCTGCCAGCTTATCAAGACCAGCACATGGCATGGCGACTCTTGCAACTGGCAAGGCTATTCCATCGAGGCTTTAAACGGACAATACCAAGGCGTCTGGAAAGCTTTTGGCTCCGACATTTATTCCGGAACGGCCGGCATCGCACTTTTCTTGACCGCTTTATATAAAGAAAAAAAGGATACTATCTTACTCAAGACCATTGGAGGCGCTGTCGAACAGATGAAGTCGACCATGTACCAAGCGCCTGAGCATGGCTTTTATGCCGGAAAACCGGGCATAGCCGCAGCATTGATTAAAATCGGAACAGAACTGGACCGCAAGGATTGGATCGAGGACGGCATCGCTCTTTTGCAGACCGTATCTTCTTCTTCGCTCCAATCGTATGAGATTGATGTCATAAGCGGCGCAGCAGGAACGATACCAGTGCTTTTAGAAGCGCATGAAGAATTCCAAAAGAAAGAATTTCTAGACAAGGCGGTGGCATTAGGGCATCTATTGTGCGATGCTGCCGTACAAAACGGCGAAGCTTGGTCTTGGGCCACGGTTCCGTCACAAAAAAATCTGACGGGCTTCTCGCACGGTTCGTCGGGTATAGCGTTGGCCTTGCTGCAGCTGTATGAAGCTACAAAAGAGAAACGGTTTTTGGCAGGTGCCGAAGGAGGCTTTACTTACGAAAGGCACTCTTTTGATGCTTCGCAGCAGAACTGGCCTGATTTCAGGGACGGGGTATCGACACCTACAGCAAAGGTCTGCGGCTTGGCTTGGTGCCACGGAGCGCCTGGCATTGCTCTTTCTAGGCTAAAGGCGAATCAGGTAAAAGCGGATGCTGTCTTTACGCAAGAAATGGAGGCCGCCTTGACAACCACTACGTCTAGCGTCTACCGTGTGCTTACCGACAACTTGAACAATACGAATTATTCTTTATGCCACGGAATCGCGGGCAATGCGGAAATTTTGCTGGATTGCGGCGGTACGGAATACCACCAGCTTGCGGAAGCAATAGGAACTGCGGGCATCCAGAAATACCAAAACAATAGGATTTCATGGCCTACTGGCTTGAATACGGGACAGTATACACCGGGACTGATGATGGGAATCGCTGGAACGGGTTACTTTTATCTTCGACTGTTTAATAAAAACCGACATCCATCTTTATTGCTTCCGGGGTTGTATAATTGATTAACAGCCTCTTTTTTCCCCAAAGCTTTAAGCAGCAATGCCTCTCGATGGAGAGGCATTGTTTTTTTATAATTTCTTGATGTAGCTTCCGTACAGGTCGTTGAACTGGTAGCCTTTGATGATTCGGTCCTTGCTGAGCTTGTTGTATTCGACCAAGCCCCAGAGCACGAATTCTTTCATGAAATAGGTATCTTCGGGCGCCAGATCGGGCTGGTATTTGGCAATCAAGGCTCTAAGCGGGATGATGGAATCCAATTGCTGTTTGTATTCGGCATCGGGCGCATCGTCTAGCAGCTCAAAGCCGCTTTCGTTGAAGAACCAGTCTATTATTTCTTTGTAAGGGCTTTTGTCTTCTTGTCTTTCTAGCTTTTCTATCTTAGGGAAATAAAGCGGGAAAAACGTCTTGATGGCATCGCCTATCAGATGTTGTGCTACTACTCCTGCTCCTTCTTGCTCGCCTTCGTAGACCAATTCTACTTTTCCGGTAATTGCAGGTATGATGCCCATAAAGTCGGCCAAGCGCAGCGTTGTTTTTTCTGCTCCTGCTTTAAGAGCGCGTCGTTCGGCAGTACTTAACAGGTTTTCAAAGGCAGTAATGCTCAAACGGGCACTGACACCGCTTTTGTTATCAATAAATTCGCTTTCACGTGCTTCAAAGCTGATCTGCTCTAGCAAGTCTTTGGCTATTGACGGAACGTGGATGAGATCGCTCTGGCGGCTGTCAAGATTGGATTCTTGTTCGGTAATCGTTCTCGCAATCTCGATGGTTTCTGGATAGTGCGTAAGTATCTGCGAGCCGATCCTATCTTTCAAAGGCGTCACGATGCTGCCTCTGTTGGTATAGTCTTCTGGGTTGGCCGTAAACACAAACTGCATGTCGAGGGCAAGACGTAATTTGAATCCGCGGATCTGGATATCGCCTTCTTGTAGAATGTTGAACAGTGCTACTTGGATTCGGGCTTGCAAATCGGGCAATTCGTTGATGACAAAGATGCAGCGGTTGGCTCTTGGTATCATTCCGAAATGGATTACTCGGTCATCGGCATACGAAAGCTTTAGATTGGCCGCTTTGATCGGGTCTACATCGCCAATCAGGTCGGCAACGGTAACATCTGGCGTGGCCAGCTTTTCAAAAAAGCGTTCGTCTCTGTGGATCCATGCAATCGGAGTATTATCTCCCTCTGCCGCAATCAGGTCTTTGGCAAATCGCGAGATAGGCTTCAGCGGATCGTCGTTGATTTCTGAGCCTGCCACAATCGGCATCCATTCATCGAGCAGCGTGATCATCAGGCGCGCCAGTCGGGTCTTGGCTTGACCGCGCAATCCTAAAAGGTTGATATTGTGTCGGGAAAGTATGGCTCTTTCGAGTTCGGGTATTACGGAATCTTCGTAACCGTGTACGCCATGGAAAACGGTTTCTCCTTTGCTTATTTTCTGGCGAAGGTTGTCGCGCAGTTCGTCTTTGATGCTTTTGGATTCATAGCCGGATTTTTTTAATTCTCCGAGGGTTTTTATAGTTGCTGCTTTCATTGTATCCTGTATTGTTTGCTTAAAAGCGGGCCTCCTTTGGCCTGCTTATTTTATTCTTTTTTTTCTGTTGGTTTCGTAATCTTCAAAAATCATTTCTCCTAATCCTTTCAGTCCGGTGTAGAACGCTTTTCCTTGGTTCGCTTCGGTAAAGTGATTGACAAACTGCTGTAGATAGGGATCGTTTGCAATCATAAACGTGGTAATCGGAATGTGGAGTTTTCGGGCCTGCTGCGCCATCGTATAGCATTTGTCTACGATGTATTCGTCGAGTCCGTTACTGTTCATGTAATACGAGCCGTCGCGTTCGCGAACGCAGCTCGGCTTTCCGTCGGTAATCATAAAGATCTGCTTGTTGGTGTTGCGCTTCCGGCGTAATAAGTCCATGGCCAGCTCTAATCCGGCTACCGTATTGGTATGGTACGGTCCGACCTTTAGATAAGGCAAGTCTTTGATGGCAATCGGCCAGGCATCGTTTCCGAACACCAAGATATCCAACGTGTCTTTCGGATAGCGTGTCGTAATCAGTTCTGCTAATGCCATAGCTACTTTTTTAGCGGGCGTGATACGGTCTTCGCCATACAGCACCATGCTATGGCTGATATCGATCATCAGTACCGTGCTCATCTGTGCCTTGAATTGGGAATCTTCTACCACCAAATCGTCTTCGGTCAGCTTAAAGCTGTCGATGCCGTTGTTGATCTGGGCATTTTTAAGGCTTTCGGTCAGCGAAATGCGTTCGAGGCTGTCGCCAAAGTGGAATTCCCGGAATTCTCCCGTATGTTCGTCGCCGCTTCCGGAATATTTGGTCTTATGGTTGCCCGAACCGCTTCGCTTAAGATTGCCGAAAATCTGGTCAAGGGCTTGCTGGCGTATGGCTCTTTCTGTTTTTGCCGTGATGGCAAGTCCGCCAGAACCGTCGTCTTTAATTTCTTCTCGTATAAATCCTTTCTTTTTTAAGTCTTCGATGAAATCATCGATAGTGTAGTTTGAATCGGTCAGTTTGTATTCTTTGTCTAGTTCGCGAAGCCAGTCTATGGCCTCGTCCAAATCGCCTGAAGTGTGCGTAATCAATTCTTTGAAAATCTCGAAGAGCTTATCAAACGGAGACAAATTTGGAGCTTCGTATTGCTTGAATAGAAAGCCTTTTCTTTTGTTAGTTTCCATAGAGGATAAAATTAATGCTTAATGGAATGTGTTGGCTTGAAACAGGTATTAATTTTTAGTTAAAATGAAACTGTGGGGAATTTCGAATTTCTTATTGGTTACAGTATTTGATTGTGCTTATTGTTAATTGAATTACTCTTATTGTTTGTGTATTGGTTTGTAAAGTTAGCTGCCTCGTTTGGATTGTCAGTTGCATAATTCAAACTATTGAAATCGGTCTTGGCTTTCTAAAGCGTTGCTGTTTGAGAATGTTGAGAAGTATTTTGCATAAATTTTTATTCCAGTAGGAATTGGAATAGCTTTGTGGCAAATTTTATAGCGTATGACAGATTATTTTCACGACCAAGCCTATTCTGATGAGGTCTATACGGAAGATGCTTTTAACTTGAGAGAATTTGAGGCATGTACTTTTACGGGTTGTGATTTTACGCGCTGCAACTTTATCGGCGTGGCGTTTACGGATTGTACTTTTATCAACTGCGATTTTAGCGGTGCCCGAATCAACCATGTGGCTTTTCGAGGCGTGAGTTTTATCGACTGCCAGGTATTGGACGTGAATTTTTCGATGTGTGACAAGCTGATCTTTGAGATTCATTTCAAGGATTGCATTCTTGATTTTGCCAAGTTTTATGACCTCAAGATGAAAGGCACTACGTTCACGAACTGCAGCATGATTGCGCTTGACTTTATGAATACGGACCTGACGAATGTATTGTTTGACAACTGCAACCTGCACAAGTCGGTTTTTAATAATACGACGGCTATCAAGGCTGATTTTACGACGAGTTATAATTTCTCTATCGATCCGGACAAAAATAAAATCAAAAAAGCCAGCTTTTCATTAGCTGGCTTGAAAGGTTTGCTGGATAAGCACGAATTAGTCATTCGCGGCTGATTATCCGTGTATGGTTTCGCTTTTTCCGTAATTTTCAATGATGGAGGCTTCAAACTCGAGCCATTCTCTCCAGCGTTTCTCGACATCGATTCCGTGGCCGTATTTTCGGGCATAGGTAATAAATGTGGTGTAGTGTCCGGCTTCGCTTTCCATCAGCTCCCAATAGAATTTGGATAGTTCTTCGTCTTTGATGTTTTCTGAAAGCACTTTAAAACGTTCGCAGCTTCTGGCTTCGATCATGGCAGAAAAGAGCATTCTTTCTACGAATCCGGAGACACGGCTTCCGGTATTGCTGCGTTTCATGTATTGTGCCAGCTCGCCTACGTATTCGTCTTTGCGCTCGCGGCCTAACGTGAGTCCTCTTTTTTTGATGATGTTATGCACCATCTCAAAATGCTCGATTTCTTCTTTTGCCAACGCCAGCATATCAGTTACCAAATCTGGGTATTCTGAATTGATGGTAATAATCGTGATCGCATTGGAAGCGGCTTTCTGTTCGCACCAAGCATGATCTGTCAGGATTTCTTCAATGTTTTTCTCAACAATATTTACCCATCTTGGGTCGGTCGGCAATTTTAGACGCAGCATAGACATAGTGACTGTTTTAGGTTGCAAATTTAGGGATTTGTTTTGAATTGCGCTATAAGGTTCTGAGGCACTAAGGTGTTGAGGTACTAAGATTGCTTCTGATTATAAACGCTAAAAGGAGCTTCGGCTTGGCCTTGCTCCTTTTAACTACTGAACTCAAATTGCTAATTCTTGACTCTGTTCTGCTCGCTTTCTGAGCCTGTGCTTTCATGTTCTTCTCTGGCTTTGAAAGATTTCCCAAAGCTATAGGTGAAAGTCAGGGCCGCAAAACGGGTATCTCCTTTGTTTTTATAGGTGGCATCGGTGAGCTTGAGGTTGTTGATGGTTCCGGTGTTGATGTTGGTATAAAAAATATCATTGACAGCGAACTTTAGGCTGCCTTTTCCTTGTAGTATCTTTTTTTGGACGCCTAAGTTTACGGCGCCTCGTGCTCCGACAGTAAATTGTGCGGATTCTATTTTTGAGGTATACCTGCCGCTTATTTCTCCCGACCATCCGTCTTTAAACTTCAAGCGATTCAGTACAGAAACAAACCAGAAAACTCCTTGCGTGTCAAGATTTTCTGTATAGAGCTGGCTCTTATAACTGGTATGTACCAATTCTGAATAGAGGTTTGTAGACAGCCAGTCGTTTATAGTCAGGTCTGAATTGACGTTGATGCTGAGCGCTTGACTCTTGCCGATATTTCCGGGACGGCTGTAATAGATTCCGTCATTAATTTCGATCGTCTCGTTGATTTCGTCTTCAGAATTCATGTAAGTTAGCGTGGTAGAAAACAGGCTTTTATAATTATACGAGAGCTCCACATTGTGTGAAAACGAAGGATTTAGATACGGGTTTCCGGAATAGTAGGTAAACTTATCCAACGGGCTCAAGAACGGGTTCAGGTCTTGAAAATAGGGACGGTTGATTCTTTTGCCGTAAGAAACTACCATCTGGTTGTTGCCCACCGAATCTAATTTATACGACACAAAGAGCGTCGGAAAAAGATTGGTATAGTCTTTCTTGAATCGTGATGCAGGCTTGACGATGTTGCCCAGCTGATTTCCTTTTGAGATTGTAGTCTCGAGCCTCCATCCTGTCTGGAACGAAAAGCGCTTGAAGTTTTGACTGTAATTAATATAGAGGGCATTGATTGTTTCGTCGTATTTGAAATGGTTACTGCTATCGTAATTGGGTACAGGAATATTATCGACAACATCGGCATAGTCGGCGATATTGTCGGTTTTTGAATAGCTGATCTTGTAGCCCGCTTCAAGCTTACCTTGATTTTTAAAAGGATGCGTATAATCGGACTTAAAAGTATAAATGCTAATATTCGACGGCAAATGGCCTCTCAACTCGTCTTGTTCTGAAAGCGTATTATCGGGCTGATAGATGTAATTCTTAAAATTCTGGTCGATCTCGTTTTCGTATTTTATATAATCGGCATCCATCGTGATTTTCCTTCCGATGGTATCAAATTCATGACGGAAATTCAGGTTTACGCCTGCATTCTTGAATTTGTTGTCTTCTCTATTGTCGGCTATAATAGTAGAATCTAAAACACCAAAGGCATTCGTAAGGCTGCTTTTGCCAGATTTTTTTTCTTTGCCGGATTTGAGCAGCCCGATGAGGCTCATTCCGAAAGTCGATTTTTCAGAAGCATAATAATCCATCCCAATCTTAGCATTACCCGTAGTGACCTTATTTCTCATAATAGTATTCTGGTCGAAAAGGCTTTTGGTGCTTCCGTCTTCGTTTTTATATCTTCTAAAAATATCGAGATCGTTGACAAATTTTTGATTGGCATAGTTTACATTCCCGAAAAGACGGATCTTATTGTCGGTGTAATTAAGATTCAGTCCATCTCGATAATGGGTTCTTTTTCCTTGGGAAATTCGAGAGGTCACGCTTCCGTTAAAACCTCTGGCCTTGCTTTTTTTGGTCTTGATATTGATTACGCCAGCGCTTCCGGCAGCATCATACTGTGCGGGAGGATTGGTCATGATTTCGATCTGATCTAGCGTGCTGGCAGGCAGTGATTTTAGGTAGACTTCCAAATCGGCTCCAGATAAATAGGTCGGCTTGTCGTCTATAAAAACCATGACGCCGGATTTTCCTTTAAGCTTGATGGTTCCGTTTTCTTCCACGATAATTCCGGGCGATTTTTCAAGGACTTCCATCGCATCTGCTCCTGCGTTTGAAATCATGGCATCGACATTAACGACCGTACGGTCTATCTTTCTTTCGACAAAGTTTTTTTGTTTTTGGATGACGACTTCGTTAAGCGTATTGGCTTCTGAAGGCTGCAGGTTAATTTCTCCTAAAGAAACGGATTCTTGGGCGACTGCGATTGACTGGCTTTCGTATTTGGTATAGCCAAGATATTCAATGGAAATTTTATAGTTGTTTTGTTTGAGGCTGGAAAATTCAAAGCTTCCATCTTGATCAGAGAATTGTGTCTTGACCAGCGAGTTGTCTTCTGCCAAAAGAAGCGACACTACTGTCGCTTCAAGTGGGCTATGACCCGTTCCTGTAATTTTTCCAATGATTTTCCCAGACGATTGGGCTCCGGCAATTCCGGAATAGAGCAGCAAGAGGCTGGCCAGTTTTTTTAGCATTTTGATTGATTGATTTGATGATGATTGAAACTCTGCTTGATTAGGGCATTTTAGTTTTTCTAAGCTTTACATTTTGCTGCAAGGTCTTGCGCGGTTACGTCATAATTATAATAAACAGCACTAATGTTTGGCTTTAGGTATTTTTTTAATTGGTTATGAACTGTTCCTGTAATGGCTTTTCCGTTTACGATGATACTATCGTGCGAAAGCTTATAGGATAGGTTGTCTGTGCTCGCGATAGCTTTTTCTTTGGCCAAGACTTGGATAATCTGTCTGCTCAGATTATCTGTATCGTTTGGAATGACGATGTTGCCTGTCCTTTTATCTTTGGCTTCTCTATTATAGTTTCTGTAAAGGCTGTCTTGGTTGTATTTTATTTTTTGCAAGTTGTATTTTTCCTGTGTAGCACGCTTGATTTCAAACATTTTAGCTCTTTCCAATTGAAGTTTGGCTTTTTGGTTTACCAGCCACATTTCTTTCTTACTGTTCGACATTTCATCTTTTTTAGACTGAATGGCTGCTATGCGTTTTTCGCTTGCTTTTATTTTGCGTTCGGCACGTTCGTTGTTCGCTTGGATCCTGCTGTTCATGGCATCTTGTCTGCTTATCACGTAATTCTGTCCTGTTGCAATAGGCTCTGCTTTGGCTAGAGGAGCAACGTTCGTGTTCGGCATAACACACACACCTGATGCTTGTGCTTGCTCAAAAGTCATCGGCCTTATGGGCTGAAAAGTAGCTCCTGTAGTTGTTCTGTATTTATCCGCTTCTACTCTTGCTTTTTCAGCTTCTTTTCGGGCTTTTTCAGACTCTTTTCTTGCTTTCTCAGATTCTTTCCTTGCTATTTCGCTTTCTTTTCTAGCTTTTTCATGTTCTTTTCGGGCCAATTCGTGTTCTTTTCGGGCTTTTTCAGCATCAAGTTGTGCTTGTATTGCTTCTGCGTGGTATTGTTTGACTTCTTCTTCAGAAATTGTTCCTTCTTTTAAGGCTTTTTGCGCTTCATCTGCGGCAGCAACTGCTTCTATTCTAAATGTCTCAGCTTCTACTTTTGCGATGGCAGCTTCTTTTTGTGCTGCCTGTGCTTCCATTTTTACTTGTTGGATTTCTTCTTCCGTCAGCAGGTTATCTTTCGTCAGGTTTTTCAAGTAGGCTATCTCCGTATTCTCCTTTTCGGCTGTTTTTGCGGCTGTAGCTTTAGTATTTGAACAAGCAAAAGAGAAGGTTATAATCACGATAATGCAGATCGAAAGAAACGTTTTTTCTATCGTGTTTAATGACTTGTTGTTGTCTTGAACGATACGTTTGGCTCTTTCTAAAAGCTGGTTTTTATTTTTCCCAAAGCCTAGCGCCAATTGGTTTTGTTTCATGTTGTATTCTTGGAAAGAAACCAAGGCATGGATGAAATTGGATTTGCTTTTAGTAATTCCGACAGCGATATCATCACAGCAGTTTTCTCTTTCTTCTTTGATCAATGAGGATATCCACAGAAGTCCAGGGTTGAAAAAGAACAAGATTTCAGCAAAGCTCTGAAGCAGGTTGATAAAATAGTCTTTGCGGCGGATGTGTGCCAATTCGTGCAACAATATCGCCTCAATCTGGTCTTGCGGCAGATTGGAAAGCAGTCCTACAGGGATGAGGATAATCGGCTTGAAGAAACCGGTAACAGAGGGAACCTTAACGAGTTGGGATTCCAAAAGAACGATATGTTTCTTGATATTCAGCTTTTCGCTTAATTCTGCTACTCTTCTGTTCCAATAGTCTGGAGCATCTTGAGTCCTGTAGTTTCTTATTCTGTAGATATTGCTCAAGCTTCTGAAAATACCAAAGCATTTTACAGCAAAAATCAAAAACCAAACGACCACGATTGTAGCGGCATATTCATTAAGATAACCGACTACTGCCTGAAAATAATTTGGCGTGTTTGCTACAGCCAAGGTTTCTGCATCTAAGGCTCCGGCAGTAATTATAGCACCGCCAGAAACGGCTGTTTCTTGCTGATATTCGTAACTAAATGTAAATCCAACGCTAATCATAAAGGCAAGGAATAGTCCTGATAGCCAGTTATAGCGTAAGGTTGCTTTGGATTTTTTCGTAAACACTATCACCAATCCGGCAAAAATTGCCAGAACCAATCCTTGCCACACAGAATGTACCAGTGTCCAAGAAATCGCTTTCAATAAATTTTCATTTGGCATTATCATAGTCGAAAATTTTAAGTTGCTACTCGTTTTCTAATTTGTCTAATAAGTTTCGAATTTCTTCGATTTCTTCTTTTGAAGTTTTTTTGTTTCCTAACAGCTGCATCATCAAGCTGCTGCTGGAACCATTGTACATCGCGTCTACAAATTTTTCGAGAAGAAAGCCTTTTGTTTTTTTCTCTTCTATTGCCGGACTGTAGACGTGTTTCATTTGGGTCTTATCGCTGACAAGCATTCCTTTTTCGGTCATGATCTGCATCAATTTCAGGGTTGAGGTGTATTGTACAGATCGTTTCTGCTCGTTGAGCTGGTCGTTTACAAATCGTACTGTTGCTGGCCCTGATTGCCATAATACTTGTAAGATTTCTAATTCTGATTTTGTGGGTTCTGACTGCATATCCTTTTCTATTTAATTTTTATTGCTTCTTTTCGTACCGACAGCTGCGGCTGTGTGACGATGTATTTGGCGATCTTATTGTTGTCTGCGACAAATTCGTAGAAAACTTCGGGCTGGTAGCCGTCTGCCAAGAACTTGTTTTCGGCAATCGGAATAAGCTCTATTTTAGATTCGGGATTCAGCCTTACATAGAGCTTGCCTTGGTCTAAAAACAATTCTCTTTCGTCTCCTTTTTCGTTTTTATAGGTGCCTGCCACTTTTTCTACTTTCTTACGGTCTGCTTTGTAAAGAGTTCCGAACAGGATGTTTTTGACTTGCTTCTGCGGAATTTTTGTTTTTCTTGACGATACATTCTGCAACAAAATTATCGTATAGTCGCGATCGAGATAGCGGGCGATATACGTTACATATCCAGACCAGCCTCCGCTGTGCGATGCGACCTTTCCGTAAATTTCGCTGGATGATATACCCCATCCGAAACCATAATTGGTAGGCAGCTTGTCTTTGGTCGTATAGGAACTGAATATCAATTCTTTGTCTTTTTCATTGACCAGCTTGTTTGTATATAAAGCTCTGTCCCATAACAAAAGGTCTGATGCTGTAGAATTGACCATTCCATCGCCTACGATTCCGTCAAGATAAACAGTATAGTATTTTTTACCCATATCATCTGGAAAAATGAATTGCTTAAGGCTATCGGAATAGATGTGCCCGTGGGTGATATTCTGTATTCTCTCTGGCTTATACCATCTTCTGTAGACTCTCGTGTCTTTCATCTTTAATGGCTTGAAGATGTTTTCTTGCAGGTAGTCGCCATAACTTTGCTTAGATGCTCTTTCAATAATCGTAGCCAGTAACGCATAACCGGTATTGCTGTACTCGTGTTTTTCGTCTGGCTTGAATAAGACTGCTGGTTTCAGCTTGACAAATAAATCGATAATAGTCTGGTTGGTAGCGAAATCGTCGTTATTTTCTTCTTGGCTCATCAGCTCCATATAATCAGGAAGCCCTCCTGTATGTATTAGCAGGTTTTTTATCGTAATATCATTATACATCGATAATTCTGGCAGGTATTTGCTGATTGGGTCGTCATAAGAAAGCTTTCCTTGTTTTTGTAAAAGAACGATTCCCATGGCAGTAAATTGTTTCGTGACAGAAGCTAATTCAAAAACGGAATTGCTTTTTAGCTTTTCTTTGGTCTTGAAATCGGCATATCCCACTGATCTTTCATAGATGACTTTGCCTTTTTCTGCAATCAAGACATTCCCGTTAAAAGAGCTGTCTTTTTCAACTGCTATGAAAAGGCTGTCCAATTTTTCAGCTTTTGTTTGCGCGATGGCCGCTTGAACTAAAAATAAGGCGGAAAGTGTAACTAATTTTATCATTTGTTTTTTGATTGATTGGTTTGATTGATGGTTCCTTTAGAAAATAAATTATTCTTGAACAAACCAAAGGTAGGAAATTTTTCGTACGAACAAATTATTAGGTAAGTTTTTTTTGAAAAAAATTTCAGGTAATAAAAAACCCATACGATTTGTATGGGTTTTTAAAAGACTATTCTGGATGATTTAGTATACGAAAATCGGCCTTTCGCTCATCATTTCGTTTACTTCGTCAGCTATCTGCTCTAAAAGTTCTTCATTGGTATGATCTTGGATTACTCTGTCAATCAAGTCAACGATTGTTTCCATATCCGCTTCTACTAAACCGCGAGTCGTGATCGCAGCAGTTCCCACACGGATACCTGAAGTAACGAATGGCGACTTGTCGTCAAACGGTACCATATTTTTATTTACAGTAATTTCGGCTTTTACTAAAGCATTTTCAGCTTCTTTGCCTGAAATGTTTTTGTTTCTCAAATCAATCAGCATCATGTGATTGTCAGTTCCGCCAGAAATAATATTGTAGCCTCTTTTAACGAAAGCTTCTGCCATAGCATTGGCATTCTTCTGCAATTGTCTTGCATAGGTAAAGAATTCGTCAGACAAAGCTTCTCCAAAAGCAACCGCTTTCGCTGCAATGATATGCTCTAATGGACCACCTTGGTTTCCAGGAAAAACAGCACCATCAATTAAAGATGACATCATTCTGATTTCTCCTTTTGGCGTCTTGATTCCGAATGGGTTTTCAAAGTCCTTCCCGATCAAAATCATCCCACCGCGAGGCCCTCTTAATGTCTTGTGTGTTGTAGTCGTTACGATATGGCAATGTGGAATCGGATCATTCATCAAACCTTTAGCAATAAGCCCAGCCGGATGCGAAATATCCGCCATCAAGATAGCGCCAACACTGTCAGCAATTTCTCTGAAACGAGCAAAATCCATATCACGTGAATAAGCAGAAGCTCCAGCAATAATTAATTTTGGCTGTTCTTTTGTAGCAATTTCTTGAATTTTGTCGTAGTTCAAACGGCCTGTCTCCTGCTCTACTCCGTAAAATACAGGATTGTATAATCTTCCGGAAAAGTTTACTGGCGATCCGTGTGTCAAATGTCCTCCATGAGACAAATCAAAACCAAGAATTTTATCGCCAGGCTTTAGGCAAGCATGGTAAACAGCCGTGTTCGCTTGAGAGCCAGAGTGCGGCTGTACGTTTGCATATTCAGCACCGAACAATGCTTTTGCTCTGTCGATTGCTATCTGCTCGATTACGTCAACTACTTCGCAGCCTCCATAATATCTTTTGCCAGGATAGCCTTCGGCATATTTATTTGTCAGGATAGATCCTGCCGCTTCAAGTACTTGGTCGCTTACAAAGTTCTCTGAAGCAATCAGTTCCAAACCGTGAATTTGTCTGTCTTGTTCTTCTAATATTAAGTCAAAAATTTGTTCGTCGCGTTGCATTTGATAATTTTTTGTTAATTTGAGGACAAAAATACGAAAAGCGTTTGTTAAAATGCCATATAACGATATATTTGATACTTGATTTATAAACAAATAAACTAACAACAATAATGCCTATAACAGCTAACGACCCAACCAGAAAATCTTGGCTAGAAGTCCCAACAGACAGCGATTTTCCGATACAGAATATACCTTTTGGAGTTTTTCTAACCAAAGATGATGTTGTCACAATCGGAACTAGGATTGGCGATTTCGCCATTGATTTGGGTGCCTTGCAGCAATTAAACTATTTTGAAGGAATTGACCTGACGGACGATATGTTCATGCAGGACACTTTAAATGATTTTATATCCGACGGAAAAAAGACATGGCGATTGGTACGAAACCGAATTGCTGATATTTTTGATGCAACTAATGCCGAGTTAAGAGACAATGAAAAACACAGGGAAACCGTGATTTTTAAAATTGAAGAGGTCGAAATGCAGCTTCCTGTCTTGATCGGAGATTATACCGATTTTTATTCGAGTAGAGAACATGCTACCAATGTTGGGAAAATGTTCCGTGATCCAGAAAATGCTTTATTGCCGAACTGGCTTCATATTCCAGTAGGTTACCATGGTAGAAGCTCTACGATTGTTCCTTCGGGAATTCCAGTACACCGACCAATGGGACAGACTTTGCCTAACGGCGAAACGACTCCTGTTTTTGGTCCATCGAGATTAGTTGATTTTGAATTGGAAACTGCCTTTATCACGACGGATGCTAATATCATGGGCGAAAATATTCCAGTACATGAGGCTGAGGATTATATTTTCGGAATGGTGCTTTTAAACGACTGGAGCGCTAGAGATATCCAAAAGTGGGAATATGTGCCGCTAGGGCCCTTCTTAGCAAAAAACTTTGCTTCATCAATCTCACCTTGGATTGTAACTATGGATGCTTTGGAGCCTTTCAGAACCAAAGGCCCTCAACAAGAGCCAATGCCGTTGCCTTATCTGCAAGAGAAAGGCAAAAAAACATTCGATATCAATCTTGAAGTTTCTTTACAGCCTGAAAATGCTGAGCCTACAGTTATTTCCAAATCGAATTTTAAATATATGTACTGGAGCATGAGCCAGCAATTGGCACATCATACTTCAAACGGCTGCCGCGTGAATTCTGGCGATATGATGGGTTCTGGAACTATTTCGGGTCCTACTCCTGACAGTTTCGGTTCGATGCTGGAACTTACTTGGGGCGGAAAAAATCCTATCACCTTGAGCGACGGCACAGAACGCAAATTCATCAATGACGGCGATACCGTAATCATGAAAGGCTTTTGTACAAAAGAAAACGTAAGGATCGGTTTTGGCGAGGTTTCAAGCAAGCTTCTGCCTCCATTCTTTAGAAAATAATAGCAACTACATACCTTCTTAAAAGCTCTGGTAATTCGGGGCTTTTTTATTTTGGACATAAAAGGCTAAAACAGCTTCAAAAAAAGATATATATTTGCTTAAAATTTTACCTTTTATGAAGAAAATTACTACCCTGTTTTTGATTCTAGTTTTAGCTTCTTGCGGCGTGAAGCAGACCACAAATATGCTCACTAGTGGCGATTACGATGGAGCAATCGATAATGCTGTCGGCAGCCTCCGCTCTAACAAGGACAAAAAAGGAAAACAGGATTATGTTTACTTATTAGAAGAAGCTTTTGCCAAAGCAAAGGAGCGCGACCTGCGTGATATCCAATTCTTAGCAAAAGATGCCAATCCGCGAAATCTGGAACGCATTTATACGACTTACGTGCAATTAAACAATCGTCAAGAAAAAATACGTCCGCTGTTGCCTTTGCGACTGATGAAAGAAAACAGAAATGCTATTTTTCCTTTTGATGATTATTCAGACCAGATCGTTAGTAGCAAGAACGCGCTTTCGAAATATCTTTATGACAATGCAAAAGCGTTGTTGTTGACAAAAGACAAGATGACTGTCCGCCGTGCCTATGATGATTTGGCTTATCTTGACCAGATCAATCCTAATTTTAAAGATGTGCGAAAGCTGATGGACGATGCCTTGTCTAAAGGTACCGATTATGTGAACGTTTATATGAAAAATGAAACCAATATGGTCATTCCTACACGCTTGCAAAATGATCTTTTGGACTTTAGCACCAATGGCATGAACGACAAATGGACCGTATACCACAGCAGCAAGCAAAAGGGAATCGATTATGATTTTGGAGTCGTGGTAAACTTCCGCCAAATCACTATTTCTCCAGAACAAGTAAAAGAAAAACAATTTATCAAAGAGAAGCAGATAAAAGACGGCGTTAAAAACCTGACAGATTCTCGCGGGAATGTCGTGAAAGACAGCCTTGGAAATCCGATCAAAGTTGATAAATTCAAAACCATCAAGATTGATATTTATGAATTCACGCAATTCAAAGCGGCTCAGGTTACTGCCAAAGTTGATTATGTAGATTATAAAACAAGCCAATTGTTGCAGACTTTCCCGCTATCCAGCGAATTTGTTTTTGAGAATATTTACTCGAATTATAGAGGCGATAGAAGAGCTGCTGACGAATCCTATTATACCTATTTTAATCAAAAAGCAGTGCCTTTCCCTTCAAACGAACAGATGATTTACGATACGGGCGAAGACTTGAAAGTAAAATTGAAGGATATTATTTCTAGAAACAGAATCAGAAGATAATCCTTAAAAAACAGCCGTAAAAGCAAAGCTTTTGCTTTGATAACGAATTACATTACAATAAATTAACATAATTAGTATTTATTTATAAGATTTTATAGGTTAATTTTATAACAACCTAAATTTATCAATTATGAATAAAACTACTATGCTATGCTCATTCCTCATGAGCTTGTCGATTTATGCACAAAAAATCGATAGTTTCGAACGTATCGAAGTGGATGGCTTTTACACCAATCCCCTATTTTCTCCCACAGGAGAATTTGTCTTGCTTACTGGAGAGCATTTAAAAGGTGTCTATCTCTTGGACCTAAAAACAAATAGTGTCAAACCTATTTCTGACAAGCCTGGCAGCGGTTATTCGTATGTCTGGGACAAATCGGGCAATTCTTTTTATTACAAGGAAAAATCCGAAAAGGAATATTTTTCCAATGCCAAGGTAATCAACTACAACATCCGCGACCAGTATTCTAAAAAGGTTGAAAACATCGACCATAATTACCTGCCTTCCTATAAAGGAGCACCTTCTAAAAAAGGCGACCAGCAAGTAGTTATTTATACCAATCTGGCTAGCTTAAAGATTGAAGCTAAAGATTTGGCTACATCGAAACAATGGACCGTGACCAAAGACGAAGGGCAATTTTACAATGCCCTGCTTTCTAACGATGGCAAAAAAGTGGCCGTTCATAAAGGAGCCGACATTTATATTTATGACTTGGATGGAAATTCCAAAGGCCGAAAAATAGGTACTGGAATAGCAACAGCATGGTCTGACGACGACAGTTATCTTATCGGATTTTTAGACGAGAGCGAAAACGGACATACCGTAAGCAATTCAGAATTGTATCTTTTTGATGTCAAGAATGCCAAGACCAAAAAGATTACCAATACAGAAGTGATTTCTGAAATGTTTCCAACAATCCACAAGGACAAAGTCATTTTTTCAGATGACAAGACCGGAAGACTCTTTATCGCAACTCTAAAAATGAATTAAGATGAAAAAGATAACTTTTATACTCAGTTTATTGCTATTGTCTTTAGGAGTAAACGCACAGATAATTGTCCTTGATCCCGGACATGGTTATGGAACTAGCACAAGTGACAATCCAGATGGTAGAACAGCTACCGAAATTGAAACTTCTTTGGCTGTCGGGCAAAAAACGAAAGCTTTGATTGACAACAGCTGTACTTGGACGGCACATCTTACAAGAACAACCAATGTCAACGGCTGGATTTCTGTCAACCAAAGAGCCTTGATGTCGAACAACTGGAATGCCGACCGTCTTTTAAGCATCCATTGCAACGCGGGTGGCGGAACTGGAACCGAAACGTTTTATTGTACAGCCGACGATACTAGCACGGCACCTGATATTGCTTTTGCGCAAAAAATTCAAGCCGATATGGTGACGCACGGTTCATGGACTAACAGACGTTGTGTAGAAGACAATAGCTTTTTGGCCTATCATTTGGGCGTATTGCGTTATTCTTCTGCAACGGCCTGCTTAAATGAAATCGGTTTTGTCGATTTTACTTCTGATGCTACAAAACTAAACAGCAATACGTGGAGAGACAGTTTTGCTTTGGCCTATTTTAATGCATTGAAATCGAATTTAAATCTTACTTGCAGCGCCGTGGCCGCACCAGGAACTTTTTCTCTGACTCTTACACCGGAATGCAGCGGTACTTCAACTCAAAACCGATTAAATTGGACTGCTTCTAGTAATGCAACTGGCTATGATATCTATAGAAACGGCACGCTGTATGCCAGCAATATTTCTGGAACACAATACATCAATACGCTTGTAACTGGAGGAACTACATACACGTATTATGTTATTGCAAAAAACAGTTCTGGAACAAGAACCAATTCTAACGGAACGCTTTCTGCAGCAACCCTAGTGTGCAACGCAACACCTGGAAGCTTTACCATTACTGCAACTGCGACTTGCAGCGGGACACAAAGCGCGATTAATGTAACATGGACAACATCCAGCAATGCAACTTCGTATGATATTTACAGAAACGGAAATCTTTATGCTCCAGACGTAACCGGAAATTCCTTCTTGAATACCTATCTGATTGTAGCAGGAACAAGCTATTCGTATTATGTAAAAGCTAAAAATGCAAACGGCTCAGTCAACAACTCTAATGGAACGCTTTCAAGAACAGCCATCAGCTGTACCTCTGGCAGAGAAGGAAATTCTATCGGAAAATCTGAATTGGATGTAAAAATCTACCCAAATCCAAATGATGGGCATTTTGTTATTGCAGTCGACAAAGCCTCTGTAGGCGAGATCAGCTATTCGATATATGACATCACAGGAAAACAAGTAGAAACTAGAAGCTTGGACAGCGATAGACAATCTGAAACAGCAATCGATATTTCTAAATTCCCATCCGGAACTTATATTATCAACGTAAAAGCTGACAACCAAGAATTTATCAAAAAGATTATCAAAAATTAGCAATCGCATTTTGCGTTAGCAATACTTATAGAAATCTGAAGCAGGTCAATCAGCTTCAGATTTTTTTATATGTTTTTATAAACAATTTGTTAAAAAACATCAAAGCCACAATTTTTTATTTTTTTTGCCTACATTTGCAGCGATGAATAATTACAAGTTACATACAACTTCACGGATCATGCCAACCCAAACTTCACGGGTTGTGCGGTCATAATTTGTACCGCCAAGCTACATCGAGTCCGAATTAGTTTATTCATTTTTCATTTTTTTAGTTTTGAAACTTTCAACTTTATCCTTGGGATTTTACTATCCTGACTTTACCGTATTATTTTTAGATTTTTCTGTTTTGGCTTATTTCCGGCCATAGGTCTGCTTATATTTTTATGAAATAGGTCCGCCCTATTTTTCCTTCCGTCACGATTTTATTATCCTATTTTTTAATCCAATCATACATTTAAAATGAATGTATCCATCTCTATTGCTCAAGAAGAGCATTATAAATTTGCGCAGGAAATATGCGACACTATGGAAGCTTCGGCACTTTTGAGAGGTACAGGAATCGCCAAAAGATCACCTGAATACATCCAAAAGAAAATGCAAAACAACGATGCTATTATCGCTCTAGAAAACGGAAAATTTGCCGGATTCTGCTACATCGAAAGCTGGGAACATGGCCAATTTGTTGCCAATTCTGGACTCATTGTTCATCCTGATTACCGTCATTTGGGGCTTGCCAAACAAATCAAGAAAAAGGTTTTTGAATATTCCCAAGAAAAATATCCAGGAGCTAAAATTTTTGGAATTACGACAGGTTTAGCAGTCATGAAAATTAATTCTGATTTAGGTTACAAACCAGTACCCTTTTCAGAACTGACTACAGATCCTACGTTTTGGGCAGGCTGTAAAGGCTGTACCAACTATGACATCTTAGAAAGAAAAGAATTCAAGATGTGCCTATGCACGGGAATGCTTTATGACCCAAACAACAAAAAACCAGAAGAAATCAAATTCAACAAAAAAGTGCTGACCCGATTGAGACAAATCAAGCAGACATTTTTAAAAAAATAATACCATGAAAAAAGTAGTTTTAGCATATAGCGGCGGTCTGGACACTTCCTTCTGCCTGAAATATTTAAAGAATGAAAAGCAGTTAGAAGTCCATACTGTATTGATAAACACAGGCGGTTTTGATGCAGCAGAATTAGACGCTATCGAAAAAAGAGCTTATGAATTAGGAAGCACGCAGCATATCAATTTAGATATCATCGACCACTATTACGAAAAGGCAATCAAGTTTTTGGTATTTGGCAACGTATTGAAAAACAACACATATCCGCTTTCTGTAAGTGCTGAAAGAGTTTTTCAAGCGATTGAAGTCGTCAAATATGCAAAAAAAATTGGCGCTTCTGCAATTGCTCACGGAAGCACGGGCGCTGGTAACGACCAGATTCGTTTTGACTTGATTTTCCAGACAATCGCTCCAGAAATGGAAATCATTACGCCCATCAGGGATTTGAAATTGTCAAGACAAGAAGAAGTCGATTACCTGCAAAAAAACGGTGTAGACTATTCTTGGGAAAAGGCACAATATTCTATTAATAAAGGAATTTGGGGAACAAGCGTTGGCGGTAAAGAAACACTGACTTCTAATCTGCCGTTGCCAGACAGCGCTTATCCATCTCAGCTTCAAAAAACAGAAATAGAAAAAGTAACCTTACATTTTGAAAAAGGAGAAATCGTAGGCATCAACAATGCGTTTGACAAGCCTTCGGCAAATATCATAACTCTTGAAAAGTTAGCAAGTGCTTTTGCTATTGGAAGAGATATTCATGTTGGCGATACCATTATCGGCATTAAAGGAAGAGTCGGTTTTGAAGCTGCAGCTCCATTGATTATCTTAAAAGCACATCATCTTTTAGAAAAACATACGCTTGGAAAATGGCAGCAATACTGGAAGGAACAGCTCGGAAATTGGTACGGAATGCTTTTTCATGAAGGCCAATTTTTAGATCCTGTGATGAGAAACATCGAGGCTTTTCTAGAAGATACTCAAAAAAATGTAACCGGAACTGTAACCGTAAGCTTAAAGCCCTATCATTTTTCTTTGGACGGAATTAAATCTGACCACGATCTGATGAATACCAAATTTGGACAATATGGCGAAATGAACAATGCTTGGACTGCCGATGACGCTAAAGGTTTTATCAAAGTCCTCGGAAATGCACAGTCGATTTATTCACAAGTAAATACCGTTGATTATGATTAAGGCAGGAATTATTGGAGGCGCCGGCTACACGTCTGGCGAATTGCTAAGAGTTTTGGCAAACCATCCTAATGTGGAAATCAATTTTGTTTTTAGTACTTCTCAAGCAGGAAAACCTTTGACTATTGCACACCCTGACTTGATTGGAGAAGTAGATTTATTATTCACAGATAAAATAAATCCCGAAGTAAATATCGTATTTCTTTGTTTGGGACACGGAAAATCAAAAGCATTTTTGGAGAATAACCATTTTGCTTCGCATACAAGAATTATCGACTTGAGCAATGACTTTCGTTTAAGCGATGATGCTGGTTTTCAATCAGAATCCTTTATTTATGGCTTACCTGAATTGAACAAAGACAAAATCACCACAGCAAAATATATTGCAAATCCAGGCTGTTTTGCTACGGCAATTCAGCTGGCGCTTTTGCCTTTGGCTTCCGCAAATGTATTGCAAGAGGATGTTCATATCAATGCCGTGACTGGAAGTACAGGCGCTGGAGTGCAGCCGACAGAAACATCACACCATAGCTGGAGAAATTCAAATATTTCGCACTACAAAGCCTTTGAACATCAGCATTTTGCGGAAATTAAGCAAAGTTTGAACGAATTGCAAGGTCATTTTAAAAACGAACTATTGTTCATTCCAAATCGAGGCGAATTTACCAGAGGAATTTTTGCGACGCTTTATACAAAAACGGACAAAAGCATCGAAGAAATAACCGATTTATATCAGAATTTCTATAAAAATCATCCTTTTACATTGGTTACGAATCAAAGCATCAGTATGAAAATGGCGGTTCAGACCAATAAATGCATCATCGGATTGGAGAAAAAAGGCGATTATCTTTTGATCACTTCAGTAATCGATAATCTTTTGAAAGGTGCTTCGGGGCAAGCCGTCCAAAATATGAATTTAATGTTTGGGCTTGATGAAACCACTGGGCTCCAACTAAAACCAAGCGGATTTTAAACAAAAAATTAAAAAGAAAAATGAGCTTATTCAACGTATATCCAATATATAACATCACTCCCATAAAAGCTTTGGGAGCTAAAGTCTGGGATAACAAGAATCAGGAATATCTTGATTTTTATGGTGGTCATGGCGTAATTTCTGTCGGACATTCCCATCTAAAATATGTAGAAGCTATAAAGTCACAGATTGAAAAAATTGGGTTTTATTCCAATTCCATCCAAAATCCGTTGCAGGAAGCTTTGGCAAAAAAATTAACTGCAATTTCAGGCTATCCAGATTACAGCTTGTTTTTATGCAATTCAGGTGCTGAGGCTAACGAAAATGCCTTAAAACTGGCTTCTTTCCATAATAAAAAGTCAACAGTAATTGCTTTTCAAAAAAGCTTTCATGGAAGAACTTCAGCTTCTGTTGCTGTAACTGACAATCCGTCTATTGTAGCACCAATCAATGCCAATCATTCTGTAATTTTCTTGCCTTTGAATGATATCGAGCTCGTCAAAAAAGCCATTTCAGAACATGAAATCACGGCCGTAATCATTGAAGGAATTCAAGGCGTTGGCGGTTTAGATGAAGGAACAGCAGCTTTTTTTAAAGAACTAGAAAAAGTTTGTAATGACAATAACGTCATCTTGATTTTAGACGAAATACAAAGCGGATACGGACGTTCCGGAAAGTTTTTTGCACATCAGTATCACGACATCAAACCTGATATTATTACGATGGCAAAAGGCATGGGCAATGGTTTTCCTATTGGTGGATTATTAATCAGCGACAAATTTCAGGCTTCTTATGGCCTACTCGGAACTACTTTCGGTGGTAATCATCTGGCTTGCGCCGCGGCTTTGTCTGTTTTGGAGATCATTGAAGAAGAAGGAATTTTAGAAAATGTAAAAAAACAGTCGGATTATTTTATCAAAGCGATTTCTGGCCTATCCCAAATTAAAAAGATAAAAGGAAAAGGCTTGATGCTAGGCTTGGAATTTGATTTCGACGTAACAGAACTGCGTAAAAAATTAATCTACGACCAGTTTATTTTTACGGGAAATGCTTCCCAGAAAAACCTTCTAAGAATCCTTCCGCCGCTTACTATTTCTGAAAAGGAAATCGACCAATTTGCTCTCGGATTGAAAAATGCATTACAATCTTTAAATTAAAAAACATGAAAAAGTTCACTACTGTAGATGATATTAATGATTTGGACGAACTGATTTTAACAGCCAAAAAAATCAAATCAGATCCTTTTGGAAGCCCCGAATTGGGTAAAAATAAAGTGCTAGGGTTGCTATTTTTTAATCCAAGCCTAAGAACTCGATTGAGCACTCAAAAAGCATCTCTAAATTTAGGAATGGATTGCATTGTGATGAATCTCAACACCGAAGGCTGGTCGCTTGAATTCGAAGACAGGACTGTCATGGACGGCAACAAAGCAGAACATATCAAAGAAGCCGCACAAGTAATCTCGCAATATTGCGACATTGTTGGCGTCAGAAGCTTTCCTACTTTGACTGATAAAGAAAAAGATGAAGCAGAACAAGTGATCAACTCGTTCGTAAAGTATTCATCGATTCCCGTTATCAGCCTAGAAGGCGCGACTGAACATCCGCTTCAGGCTGTTGCCGATGCGTTGACCATCCAAGAATATAAGACCAAAAGAAAGCCAAAAGTCGTATTGACATGGGCGCCGCATCCAAAAGCATTGCCACATGCGGTTCCCAATTCTTTTGCCAAAATCATGAAGCTTTCCAAATATGATTTAGTCATCGCACATCCGAAAGGTTATGAATTGAATCCAGAAATTACAAAAGGAACGACGATCACGGACAATCAAGACGAAGCTTTCAAAAATGCTGATTTTATCTATGCTAAAAATTGGAGCTCTTATAACGATTATGGAAAAATCCTTTCGAACGATACTAATTGGACAATTACAAAAGAGAAAATGGCGCTGACAAACAATGCAAAATTCATGCATTGCCTCCCTGTGAGAAGAAATATGATTGTTTCGGATGAAGTTTTAGATAGCGAAGATTCTATCGTAATACCGCAAGCCAACAACAGGACTTTCGCCGTACAAGCTATATTGACAAAAATTCTAGAAAATGGAAAATAAGCCTAAAATCAGCGTTGTGAAAATTGGTGGCAATGTGATTGACAACGAGCAATTGTTGAACACATTTCTTCAAGATTTTTCTGAATTGGAAGGATACAAAATCTTAGTACATGGCGGTGGTAAAAAAGCCAGCGAAATTGCCGAAAAACTAGGATTACAACCTTCTTTTGTCGAAGGAAGAAGAATTACCGACAAATCAATGCTCGAAGTTGCCGTAATGACCTATTCGGGCTTAATAAGCAAGCAGATTGTGGCAAAATTACAGCAATTAAAAACCAACAGTATCGGATTTTCAGGTGCCGATGGCAATCTGATTTTATCTGAAAAAAGAAAAAATACAGCCATAGACTTTGGGTTTGTAGGAGACGTGATCAGCATAAACAACAACTTACTTTCTGCTTTGCTTTCGCAAAATATCATACCTGTTTTTTCAGCCATTACGCATGACGGCAACGGACAGCTTCTGAATACCAATGCCGATACGATTGCCGCAGAAATTGCTATTTCCTTATCTAAAGAGTATGATATTGAGTTGATATATAGTTTTGAGAAAAAAGGTGTTTTATTGAATTCCGAAGATGAAAATTCTATAATTGAAATACTTGATTTTGAAAAATTCCAACTTTTGAAAGAAGAAAAAGTCATTCATTCCGGAATGCTTCCGAAGCTTGAAAATTGTTTCAAGTCGCTTGCAAATGGTGTTCAGAGTATTATCATCGGAAATCAAAATGTATTAAAAAGCAAAATAGCGACTAAAATAAAATTATAATTATGAGTCTTAAAACCATAACACAACTAACTAACGAAGCAATTGATTTATTAAAGAAATTGATTGAAGCGCCGTCTTTTTCTTCTGAAGAAGCACAGACTGCATTACTGCTGGAACATTGGTTTAGCAATAACAAAATTCCTTTTCAGAGAGAAAATAATAACATTTGGGCGAGCAATCTTTATTTTGATGCGTCAAAACCTAGCCTGTTACTAAATTCTCATCATGATACGGTAAAACCAAACGAAGGCTACACTTTGAATCCGTTTAAGGCTGTCGAAGAAGATGGAAAATTGTATGGACTTGGAAGCAACGATGCAGGCGGCTGTTTGGTGTCTTTACTAGCTACATTCACCTATTTTTATGCTGATGAAAATCTTCCTCACAATCTCATCTTTGCCGGAACTGCAGAAGAAGAAAGCAGCGGCCCAAATGGATTGAACAGTCTGTTGAAAAGCCTTCCTGAGATTGAATGCGCCATTGTGGGCGAGCCTACAGAAATGCATTTGGCCATTGCTGAAAAAGGTCTCTTGGTTCTAGATATTGTCGTTCCTGGAACCGCGAGCCATGCTGCACATCAAAATTTAGACAACCCGATTTATAATACGTTGCCTATTATCGAATGGTTCAAAACGTATGAATTTGAAAAAAAATCAGAAATTCTAGGGCCTGTAAAAATGACGGTTACGCAAATAAACGCGGGAAAACAGCACAATGTAGTTCCGTCAGAATGCAGTTTGGTAGTTGATATTCGTGTGAACGATTGCTATTCCAATGCCGAAATTTTAGAAATCGTACAGCAACACGTATCTGCGAAAATAACGCCGCGATCCATGCATTTGAACGCTTCTTCGATTGACAAAAATCATGCTTTGGTTCAAGCAGGAATCCGTTTAGGGCGAAACACCTATGGCTCTCCTACTCTTTCTGATCAATCGGTATTAAGTTGCCAATCGATGAAATTAGGTCCCGGCAATTCGCTTCGTTCGCATACTGCAAATGAATTTATTTATCTGGATGAAATTAAAGAAGGCATCGATTTGTACATCAAAATTTTATCTGATTTTTTTAACTCTAAACAGTAAACCATGAAACTTTGGGAAAAAGGAATACCGACAGACCAGAAAATCGATATTTTCACAGTCGGAAATGACAGAGAATTAGACTTGGTTCTAGCAAAATATGATGTTTTGGGCTCAATCGCTCACGCTAAAATGTTACATAAAATAAACATCCTTACTGAAAAAGAAGCAACTGATTTGGTACTGACTTTAGAAGATATCTTAGCTCAAATCCAACTTGGAAATTTTACGATTGAAGATACTTTCGAAGATATACATTCAAAAATTGAATATCTTTTAACTGAAAAACTAGGCGACACTGGAAAGAAAATCCATACCGCACGTTCCAGAAACGATCAGGTTTTAGTTGATATTCATCTTTATCTGAAAGATGAAATTTCCGAAATCAAAAAACTGGCAAAAGAACTTTTTGACCTATTAATTTTATTAAGCAGAAAATACGAAAATATCATACTCCCTGGATACACGCATATGCAAATCGCCATGCCTTCTTCCTTTGGAATGTGGCTTTCTGCTTATGCCGAAATCGTAATCGACGATATAATATTTCTGAATGCAGCACAAAAAATCGTTGACCAAAATCCGTTGGGTTCAGCCGCAGGTTACGGAAGTTCTTTTCCTATTGACAGAAGTTTTACTACTCAAGAATTAGAATTTGCTACATTGAAATACAATTCAGTTGCTGCACAAATGAGTCGTGGAAAATCAGAAAAAACGGTAGCGTTTGCCATGGCTGGCTTGGCTTCAACCTTATCTAAATTAGCCATGGATATTTGTTTGTATATGAGCCAGAATTTCAATTTTATCAGCCTTCCAAACCATTTGACAACAGGTTCGAGTATCATGCCGCATAAGAAGAATCCTGATGTTTTTGAATTGATCAGAGCAAAATGCAATAAGATACAGGCGTTGCCATATGAAATTACGCTATTGACAAACAACTTGCCAAGCGGCTATCACAGGGATTTCCAATTGTTGAAAGAAGGACTTTTTCCAGCAATACAAAGCTTGAAATCGTGTTTGGAAATTGCTTGTTTCTCAATAAAAGACATCCAAGTCAATGAAACTATTTTGGACGATAAAAAATACAATTACCTTTTTACGGTCGACAGCCTGAACGAATTAGTAAAGCAAGGAATTCCGTTTAGAGATGGTTATAAAATTATTGCAGAACAGATTGAAAACGGAAACTACAAACCTTCAAAAGAAACTTTGCATACGCACGAAGGAAGCATCAACAATTTATGTTTGGACAAGATTGTCTCAAAAATGGCCGAATTGGCCTAAATTCAAGCCACAGAATAAACTTACTCTGTGGCTTTTTTATTTTAGATCTTGCTTTTCAAAGCTTCAGCATCAATTTCACTATGGGAAACATCATAAACAGACTGTCCGTTTTTAATCAACAACAGCTGTGGCGATTGATGGATTACGTGAAAACGTTGTGCAATTTCGTTTGAAACATCTCTATGATTTAATAAATCAAGGAAATAAAGCGAAGCACTATTTTCATCCGAGTATTCCCTTTCAAAATTTTTCAATGCCATCCTGCTGATACTGCAGCGCGTGCTGTGCTTAAAAATCACAATCGGCTTTTCTTCCGATTCTTCCACGATCGAGTCCAACTGTTTTAATTCTGTTAAAGCATTCCAGTTTAAGCTATTTTGATTCGTATCTTTAGATTCCGATTCATCAGAATTACCAAAAAGGTTAGTAAAAAAACTCATATCGTCAGTTTTTAAGACTTTTTGTCTTATTTAGTTTGTAAAAAATTATCTTTTTAAGCCATTTTGTCAGATTTACCCTATTGGAATATAAATTGAAATGACTTTATCAAATTTAAAAATTTAATCTATGAACTTTAATAATTTTACCATAAAATCTCAAGAAGCTATCCAAAGAGCACAACAAATTGCTCAAAACTCTGGACATCAGCAGATTGAAAACGAGCATATCGTAAAAGCAATTTTTGAAGTTGATGAAAACGTAACGCCGTTTCTGCTTAAAAAGCTGAATGTAAATATTGGACTTCTGCAGCAGATTTTGGACAGTACGTTGCAATCCTTTCCAAAAGTCTCAGGTGGCGACATCATGTTGTCCAGAGAAGCTTCGAATACCTTAAACGCGGCTACCTCTATTGCAAAAAAGATGAATGATGAATTCGTTTCTATCGAACATCTTCTTCTTGCCGTCTTTAATTCAAAAAGTAAGATTGCCCAAATTTTAAAAGATCAAGGCGTTACTGAAAAAGGATTAAAAGCGGCTATTGACGAACTCCGCAAAGGAGAAAGAGTAACTTCGGCTTCTGCTGAAGAAACCTACAACTCATTAAACAAATACGCCAAAAATCTAAACGAACTGGCTAGTAACGGAAAACTCGATCCTGTAATTGGAAGAGACGAAGAAATCCGCCGTGTTTTGCAGATATTAACGAGAAGAACAAAAAACAACCCGATGCTTGTCGGCGAACCTGGTGTTGGTAAAACTGCAATAGCAGAAGGTCTAGCGCACCGAATCGTAGACGGCGACGTTCCGGAAAATCTAAAAGATAAAATCGTTTATTCGTTGGATATGGGAGCCTTGATTGCCGGAGCAAAATACAAAGGAGAATTTGAGGAAAGGCTAAAATCGGTCGTAAAAGAAGTCACTTCTGCTGAAGGCGATATCGTATTGTTTATCGATGAAATCCATACTTTGGTTGGAGCTGGCGGCGGTGAAGGCGCTATGGATGCGGCTAATATTTTGAAACCTGCTTTGGCTCGTGGAGAATTAAGAGCGATTGGAGCCACGACTTTAGACGAATATCAAAAATATTTTGAGAAAGACAAAGCGTTAGAAAGACGTTTCCAAAAGGTCATGGTCGATGAACCGGATATCGAAAGTGCGATTTCTATCCTACGTGGTATCAAAGAAAAATACGAAACACATCATCAGGTACGCATCAAAGACGAGGCTATTATTGCTGCTGTAGAATTATCTCAACGCTACATTACCAATCGTTTTTTGCCGGATAAAGCCATCGACTTGATGGATGAAGCGGCTTCGAAACTTCGTATGGAAATCAACTCGAAACCAGAAGAATTGGATGTGTTGGACAGAAAGATCATGCAGCTCGAAATCGAAATGGAAGCCATTAAACGCGAAAATGACGATAACAAACTGAAAAGTCTCGGTTTAGAATTGGCAAATTTAAAAGAAGAACGCAACGAGATTTTTGCCAAATGGAAAAGCGAGAAAGATATTGTTGACAACGTCCAAGCCACAAAAACCGAAATCGAGAACTTTAAGCTGGAAGCTGAAAAAGCAGAACGCGAAGGCGATTATGGAAAAGTAGCCGAATTACGCTACGGAAAAATAAAAGAAGCGCAGGAAAGATTGGATGTTTTCCAAAAACAATTGCAGGAAAATGAAGGACATTCTTTAATCAAAGAAGAAGTCACTCGCGAAGATATTGCTGAGGTTGTAGCCAAATGGACTGGAATTCCGGTAATGAAAATGCTTCAAGGAGAAAGAGAAAAATTACTTCATCTGGAAGAAGAACTTCATAAAAGAGTCGTTGGTCAAGAAGAAGCAATTGAAGCTGTAAGCGATGCTGTTAGAAGAAGCCGTGCCGGACTTCAAGATGTCAAAAAACCAATCGGTTCGTTTTTATTCTTAGGAACGACTGGTGTCGGAAAAACAGAATTAGCAAAAGCACTTGCTACTTATTTATTCGACGATGAAAATGCCATGACTCGAATCGACATGAGCGAATATCAGGAAAGACATAGCGTGAGCCGTTTGGTTGGAGCACCTCCAGGATATGTAGGTTATGATGAAGGCGGCCAATTAACAGAAGCCGTTCGAAGAAAACCCTATTCTGTAGTATTGCTTGATGAGATTGAAAAAGCACATCCTGATACCTTCAACATTCTGCTTCAGGTCTTGGATGAAGGACGATTGACAGACAATAAAGGGCGCTTGGCAGATTTCAAAAACACGATTATCATCATGACTTCCAATATGGGAAGCTCGATTATCCAAGAGAAATTCGAGAATCTCAAAGGAAATGTGGAAAGCGCAATCGAAGCCGCAAAAGTAGAAGTCTTAGGTTTATTAAAACAAACGGTGCGTCCTGAATTCATCAATAGGATTGACGATATCGTAATGTTTACGCCACTAAACGAAAGCAATATCAAAGAGATTGTAGGACTTCAGTTGAAATCGGTTACTAAAATGCTGGCTCTACAGAATATCACGCTTGATGCGACTCCAGAAGCAATCGACTATCTCTCTAAAAAAGGATACGATCCGCAATTTGGCGCAAGGCCTGTAAAAAGGGTCGTGCAAAAAGAAGTCTTAAACGAACTTTCGAAAGAAATACTTTCAGGAAGAATCACAACAGACAGTATTATTCTTTTGGATAGCTTTGACGGAAAGCTAGTATTCAGAAACCAAACCGAATTGGTAAACGAATAATCTTAAAATAGTTTAAATGAAAAAGCCTAATCAATAATATTGATTAGGCTTTTTTGCTGAGAACATCTTTCGTAATTAGCGAATGGTTCTCTGCGGATGATGATAATACTGCCTTATTGTTCGGATTCCATAATGTCTTTTTCTTCCGAAATTTCTCCTTCTTCTGAAATAATCCATAATGCAATATCCATTTACAATAAAAGAACAAATAAAAAGCAATATAAAACCTCCTTTGAGCGATAGGCTGACCATATCTGTCGAGTCATCGGCAAATCTTCCAGGAAGCGCGTATCCTGAAATTAGAAGTCCAACTGTCGAGATGGCAAAGGTTATGCGTTTCATATTAAATGCGGTTAAATTAAGTTTGAGGCAATTCTAATTCAAATTAAACAGCAGCTCTCAAATACTCATATTCAAATTCTTCATGGTGGTCATACGCCACTTCAAGAATATCTATTTCGTTGTAGGCTACTTCACCGTCAGTGTCCTCTATGATAGAGATACCCAAAACCTCGAAAGGTCTTTCAATTTGCATATTATTACTAACGATATATTCCATCGCCAGTTCGTCAAAGTTTTTAGGATGCAATACAAGCATTACACTATCAGTTAATTCATTTTCAATGATAAATTCTTTGATGCTTAATAAAGTGATTAGATTTTTCATAATGCTACATTTGGTTAGATTAGTAATTATTCTTGGTTGGTTTCTTACAAATTTGGCTTTTTAAATTTACAAATACCATTACTAAGTATTAAATTTTACGCAATAAATTATTAAAATAGTGTTAAAAACATCAAAAAAACCTTGCTTTTTATACTATAAAATTTATGTTTATACAATTACCATTTTTAACAATTCTGGCAAGGGAAGTTTTGGAAAAAAAAGTGATAAAATCAGGCTTTAAAATTCTTATAAAAAAGATCTTTTTAGTAAAAAATTATTTGAACCTTTGACTACAAGAAAAATGTTAAAATATTGCGATCCAATTTTCTGATAGTATTCTAGTTTTCAATTGGAAAGAAAAAGACTGCAAAAGAAATGATGTTAAATAGAAAACTTTAAAAGCAACCTTTTCGATTTTATTCATCTTTAAGAAAAACAATTTAAAAAATTTTATCTATGAAAAAGTTTGCATTAAAAACAATGGCTTTAGTTTTATTCGTTTCAACAGCTCTTACATCATGTAGCAGTGATGACGATTCAGGAAGCTCACAAACCACAGAAAAAGAATTTGTTACGGCCGTAACCGGACCTACAACAGGAACTGTTAATCAAGAAGTGACTCTAAATGTAACTTTCGCGGTTAACAATTCATGTGGCGAATTCAATAAATTTATTGTAGCTACAAGCGGCAACACTAAAACAATTGAGGTTGAAGCGAAATACACTGGGAATAACTGTGGAACTACTCCGTCAACTAAAACGCAGCCGTACAAATTTACTGTCAACCAAGCAGGAACTTACGTATTTAAGTTCAAGAAAAGCGCTACAGAATTTATTACCCAGACAGTGGTTATATCCTAATTCGCTTTATTAAAGCTTTATCAAACACCGGCTCTATGCTGGTGTTTTTGTTTTATTTTTGTTTTAAATTATACAAAAATGAATATTACCCTTACAAACGATACACTAACTGCGACAATCAATACCAAAGGAGCTGAATTAATTTCGCTAAAAAAAGACAGCAAGGAATTTATTTGGGAAGGAAATCCTGAATTTTGGGGAAAGCACTCTCCTATTCTCTTTCCAATTGTTGGGACTCTTAAGAACAATAGCTACAATTATAATGGTAAGCAATACCATCTTTCCAGACATGGGTTTGCTAGGGATAATGATTTTATTGTGAGCGAGGTTACTGAAAATAAGGCGGTATTTTCTTTATCATCTTCGAAAGAAACACTAGAAAACTATCCTTTTGATTTTGAACTGAGAGTAATTTATATCCTTGATAACGATTCGTTGATACTACAATATGAAGTTTTCAATAAAGGAATATCAAAAATGCCTTTTTCTATCGGGGGCCATCCAGCTTTTGCGCTTCCGAATAACTTTGAAAACTATTCTTTGCGATTTGAAAATGACGAATCAATCATAAGCTACTCATTAAAAGAAGATTTGCTCTCGGAGGAAACAACTACTTTTGAGCTGACTGAAAATCAGCTTCCGCTTGCCTATTCTTTATTTGCAAACGACGCTTTGATTATCAAGAAACTTGCTTCCGACAAAATCCAAATCCTTGAAAATAATGTTCCAAAAGTAGAAATACAGTTAGGAAAATTTCCAAATCTTGGGCTATGGACAAAGGACAAAGCTCCTTTTTTATGTATCGAGCCTTGGTATGGTTATTCCGACACTATTGCAAGCACGGGTGACTTATTCAAAAAAGAAGGAATTATCATCCTCAATGAAAAAGAGGCCTTTGAAACTTCTTTCGGAATCAAAATCTTTTAATGTTTTTTAGTCAAATTAAATTTAGTTAACAAAGTCGTACAAATCATTATCATCGTTACATTTGCAAAAAAATTCCGATTACAGTAAAATGAAAAAATACCTGTCCCTCTTCTTTCTGCTAAGTGTTTCCCTTTCATACAGCCAGACTTACGTCAAATTTAATGGAGCTACAGCTTTAGCGCTAATCCCGAATATTGGTATTGAAACAAGCATTGGCAAAAAAATAACCCTGCAGGTGGATGCTACTGCTTCTTTTTGGGAATCTGTAAACGGAGCTCCGTTCAAAGCCTTCATACTAACTCCTGAAGTGAGGTATCATTTTAATGAAAAAAATAACGGATTGTATGTTGGCGGTAATATTAGCGGAGGCGTATTCGAGTTACAAAAATATGGTTACAAGGATACCGATTTTTACCAAAAAGGTTTAAACTATATGTTGGGAGTCACTATTGGCTATCAATGGAAAGTGAGCGATAAATGGGCGCTGGATTTATTTGTAGGTGGCGGGCATCAAGAGGCATTTTATAAAGGTTATTTACTATCCACTGGAGAACGTTATGATACTTGGGTTCATGATTACAACAAAAGCGGCGAATGGATTTTATATCGAGGCGGCCTTATGATTGCGTATAAAATAAACTAATATACTATTTGAAAGATTATTCTGTTATATTTGATATACAATAGACAGATATATCATGACAGAATTTGAGAAACAGTTTCAGGAAATCAAAAGTTTCTTGGATTTTGAAGATTATTCACTGCTCACCAAAAGAATAATCGACCTAACGCTGGATACCGAAAATATTTCCTTTTATCAAAAGACCAATGATTTATTAGATTGGTTGGATCAGAATGAAAATAATATTGAGGCAAAGAAACAGCGTTTTAGCTTACTGCTTGACGAGCTCCACCAATATTTGAGTAGCAAGCCAATACCTGAAAAACAAATTCTTGTTTCTGCAAAAAACATCAAAAAGTCATACAATACTGCAAGTTTTTCGCTTGGTCCTATTAATTTGGATTTAAGCCAAGGAGAAATTCTCGGCTTGGTTGGTGAAAATGGTAACGGAAAAACAACCCTCTTGCGTCTCCTTTGCGGCGAATTATTCGCTACAGATGGGGAATTAAACTACACGTTTCACTTCAAAGATCTATTCGAGCTAAGAACCCAGCTAGTTTATATCCCGCAAAGAACTGCTACTTGGTACGGTTCGATGTTTGAAAACCTTCAATTTACGGCATCAAGCTATGGCTATAAACCTGAAGAAAACAAGCTTGTCGTAGAATTAATTATTGCCAGGCTAAATCTAAGGAAATACAGAAATCATCGCTGGAAAGACCTATCCTCTGGATATAAAATGCGTTTTGAATTGGCAAGAATGCTTTTGAGGAAACCAAAAATATTGCTTATTGATGAGCCTTTGGCCAATCTTGACATCCTTGCCCAGCAAACCGTTTTAGAGGATTTTAAAGCTATTGCAAAATCGCCATTCCGTCCAATTGGAATTGTACTGAGCTCTCAGCAGCTGTATGAAGTAGAAAAAACTTCCGACCAGGTGATTTTCTTAAAAAATGGGGAACAGAAAAACCTTCACGCTAAATCTTCGGCTGAAAATGAAGAAAAAACTGAAGAACACCTTATCATTGAGTTCGAAAGCGAATGGTCACAGAACCAATTGAACGAGGCATTTTCTGGAAAATTAATTTCTCTTAAATTTAATGGAGGTACTTTTATAGCAACGTTTTCTTCTGAAATGAGCTCGTATGACTTCTTAAGAATAATTACAGAAAAACAGATTCCGCTCCAGTATTTCAGAAATATTTCAAAATCAACCCGAAGATTTTTCGTTTCCTAAACTTATCACTATGTTTAAAAATATACAACAAAAATTGCTGCTCAATCATCCGTTACTTTGGAACAGCAAGGTTATAGTTTTCGCTACACTGGCGCTATTTTTCCATATTATATTTTTTCTTTTGGGATTTTCAAAAGGAGAAATCGATTTTACAGATTCTAATAATTATTATAGCTACGGAACTGACAGCTTCACTACAATATCCGTAAGCGTCTTGATAACCATACTTATGTTTATCATCTGGCTCGTCTATTATTCCCGCAACAATGCGTTCAAGTCTTTTTATCCTAAAAATAAATTATCGCTATTTAAGGAATGGCTCTTGATACTTTTGTTTTGTACCTTGAATGCAACATATGCTGTTTCGTTTTTTTATGCAAAAGACCTCAGAGCCAGAAATTATTATTCGGAAGAAGAAATCAGCAAACGTTTAGAAACCATAACACTTTCTTCGCTGTTTGTTGAAGGCGCTTTTAAAGAAAGTAACTTTACAATAGAAGAAATAAATGGCAAAAGCGTTCGTGTAGAAAGAGATTCCTTTAAATATGCCAATAGAAATTATTCTTTAAAATCACTTCTAAATAAGCAGATTCGGAGCTTTAATTACTTTACAGGCCTAAAAGATTCATTGATAGAACTCAAAGCCAAACGATGGCTCGTAGAAAACAAAAAAGATTCCGTACAATGGCTGTTCGGAGAGTTTTTCAAATTATCGAAAGAACATAACCTTACTTCAAATATTACTCCTGAAAAGTGGACGGAACTGATTTATGATTATCCTGAATTCACAAAGTATATTACTGTAGGGAGAACACATACCGAAAACGATCCGATTTACAATTATTATGATGGCGTAGACAACAATTATGATTATGCTGTAGAAACTGTCGATTCTCCTGAAAATGCAGCTATTGATACCTTATCAAAGACTATAAAAATTGTTAACGGACAAGAATTTGTATATTCAAAATATTATGTCCCATATAACGCATTGGCAAAATCTTATGGCAAGATTTCAAATGCTTATGAAAACCCTGATGTTGATTTTGACTTTATCTTGAGCTTCATTTATCTTTCCATCGGCTTGTCCTTGGCTGTTTTTTCATTTAAGGTTACTTCTGGAAAAAATTGGCTGATTGCTTTTGTTTCGCTTGGGGTAGTCGGGATCATTACTGGTATATTTTCTGTAATCATAGGCGGTTCTGTTACTTTTCCTATCATTTGTATGTTAGTATTTTTATCGCTACTGCTCCATTTTGTGATTATTCTAAAAATAAAAGAAAGCAAAGGAATATCCGGAATAACCTTGAGTCAAATTTTATGGATCATGCCAGGATTTATACCCTTGTTGTATTTTCTTGTATTTGAGATTATCAAGGAAACAAGTGGGTACAATGATTATGTATACATATACAACTCAAAAGCGAAACAATTTCCACAAGTAGAATGGATGGAGCAACATTTTCATGACGCCATCACTTTAAATATTCTTTTTGTCTTTATCTTTTTACTGATAATCTCGATTCAGATAAAAAAGTGGAAAGGAATTGCAGAAGCTTAAACTATTTCGGAAATTTTGGAAGGGTCTTGATATATAAATTTTCAACTTTAGTCCTGGCCCAATCGGTCTTTCTTAAAAAGGTAAGACTTGACTTAATGCTCGGATTTTCAGTAAAGCATTTGATTTTTATTAATTCGCCCAAAGTATCGAATCCATAGAAATCTACTAGCTGCTCCAACATCTTCTGAAGCGTAATTCCGTGAAGCGGATTGTTTTGTTGTTTATTTTCCATATTGCAAAAATAAGCAATTGGAAAATTAGTTTAATTTTATATGAAAAATGATGAAAAAATTCTGCCTTATAGCAATCCTGACGATTATGCAACAGCTTTCAGCTCAAAATAAGGAAACTACTGTCTTCTTGATCAGGCATGCTGAAAAGGCAGACAATTCGAGCAATCCTGAACTTTCTCAAGCCGGAATAGAACGAGCTCTAAATTGGGCGAAATACTTTGAAAAAACACCTATTGACGTTTTTTATACGACTATGTATCGAAGAACACAGCAAACATGTTCTGCTATTGCCACAACAAAACAAAAAGATATTATTTTTTATAAACCTGAAGCAATGGATTTAAAAAAGATAATTTCTGAAAACGAAGGCAAGACAATTGTAATAGTGGGGCACAGCAATACAATTCCAAACTATATTAACAAGCTCCTAGGAGAACAAAAATATTCCGATATACCTGAATCAGATTTTGAAAATCTTTATGTCATTAAAGCCAATAACACTAAAATAACCTCAGAATTGATATTTCCTTTAAATTAATCCAAATGCTACAATTTGATTTCTCTCCTTTTCCTGTTTTGGAAACCGAAAACCTTATATTAAGAAAAATCCGTCTAGAAGATGCGCTTGAGGTTTTAGATATACGATCTAATCCAGAAACCATGAAGTACATCCCAAGACCTTTAGCAAAAACTATTGAGGATGCTGAAAAATTTATAAACGAAACCAATCAGGCAATTGACAATAAAGAGCTCATAAATTGGGCAATTGCTTTGAAAGAAGGCGATAAGCTTATCGGAATGATTGGTTTTTTCAGAATGCAACCTGAAAACTTCAGAGGTGAAGTCGGCTATATATTACACCCGAATTCACATGGAAAAGGAATTATGAAAGAAGCGCTTATAGAAGCAATAAAGTACGGTTTTGAAAAAATGAAATTACATTCTATTGAAGCAGTAATTGATCCAAGAAATATAGGTTCTGAAAAATTATTGCAGAAAACCGGCTTTTTAAAAGAAGCGCACTTTCGAGAAAACTTTTATTATGATGGGGAATTCCAAGATACTGTAATTTATTCTCTTTTGAAAAAATAAGAATCCTCTTTAGTAACTTCTTGGATTATTTTACATAACAATTTCTTAAGCTTAATTGTGGTTTCCTCCAAATGTTGCTACATTTGCATTCCTATGTTGAAAACAATTAATATACTGAACAAAAGAGCCCGTTTCGATTATGAAATAATTGAAAAATATACGGCGGGAATAGTCTTGACCGGAACAGAAATCAAATCTATCCGCTTAGGAAAGGCCAATATTACCGAAAGCTTCTGTGAGTTTAACAATGATGAGCTTTTTGCTATAAATATGTATATCGAAGAATATGCGTTCGGTAACCAGTTTAATCATAAAGCACGAAGCGAAAGAAAATTACTTCTCAATAAAAGAGAACTGAAAACACTCGCAAAAAACGTACAAGCAAAAGGATTAACCATAGTACCTTTAAAACTGTTTACAAACGAAAAAGGAATGGCAAAACTCGATATTGGACTAGCACGAGGGAAAAAAACCTATGATAAAAGAGAATCTCTCAAAGAACAAGACACTAAAAGAGATTTGGACAGAATAAAAAAATCATTTCAATAAATGATTTTTTTTATTTAAGAATAAATGACTAAATTTGTCAAGACAAAATATTTCAAAATGAAAACACTTCTTAAAAAAGCACGAGAAACAAAGAACCTGAAAGTCCGGGAAGTGTCACAGCAAACAGGAATTGATCAGGCTCTTATAAGCAAATTTGAAACAGGAACCAGAAAACCCACGCGAGATCAAATACTCAAACTAGCCAATGTTTTAAAAATTGATTTAGAAACACTAATGGTCGCCTGGCTGAAAGAAAAAATCCTTTATGAGATTGGAAATGATGAATTTGCCTTAAAAGCCATGAAAGTTGCAGAAGAAGAGATTCGTTATCAGGTAAAGTCAACACAAAAGATTTCAAGCTCGCTTCAAAAGATTCTTGCAGAAATAGATGCCTTAAAATCAAAATTAGATACTTTTCGAGAATTTGACAGTTATAGAATTACACAGGCTCTAGAACTTGAATACACTTTTGAGAGCAATAGAATCGAAGGAAACACACTAACCTTAAGAGAAACAGACCTCGTTATAAACGAAGGATTAACCGTTTCAGGAAAAAGCATGCGCGAACATCTTGAAGCCATCAACCATCAAGAAGCTATTGCCTACATAAAACAATTGATGGAAAAAAATGCCCTTTTAAACGAAAGGGAAATTTTAAGTATTCACAACCTAATCTTGAGAGGAATACATCCAGAAGATGCAGGGCGCTACAGAAAAGTTCAAGTGATGATAAAAGGCAGCACGCATATGCCGCCACAACCTTATATGGTAGCAAAACAGATGGAAGACTATTTCATCTGGTATGAAACCAATAAAAATACGCTTCATCCGGTTATTTTAGCAGGAGAAATGCATGAACGGCTCGTTACCATTCATCCTTTTATTGATGGAAACGGAAGAACTTCTCGTTTAGTTATGAATCTAGTCTTGCTTTCACATGGTTATATAATTGCCAATATCAAAGGAGATTATGATAGCAGGATGCAATATTACCAAGCTCTTGAAAAGGCGCAGACAACTTCTAACAAAGAAGATTTTCTTCTTTTTATTGCCCAAATCGAAAAAGAGAGCCTAGAACGATACTTGAGTATTATTGGGCAATAGCATCAATTTTTATTTTCCAACAGAGGCACGAATCGGAATTCCCCGAATTCGTGCTTTTCAAATTGGGTTTCGTTTTTTCGGACTAGCATGGTCATAATTTGATGTTCTTCACCTAAAGGAATGACAAGTTTCCCTCCTATTTTTAATTGTGCCATAAGTGGTTTTGGAATAATCGGAGCGCCAGCCGTTACTATGATACTGTCAAACGGTGCATAATTAGGAAGTCCTTTATAGCCGTCTCCAAAAGACAAATGTTTTGGACGAATGCCTAATTTCGGCAATAACAATGAAGTCGTCTTGAACAATTCATTTTGTCTTTCTACACTATATACTTTAGCACCCATAGTACACAAAACCGCTGTCTGATAGCCCGAACCTGTTCCGATTTCTAAAATTTTATGATCTTTCTGCACTTCTAGTAATTGTGACTGAAAAGCAACCGTGTACGGCTGTGAAATCGTCTGCCCGGCACCAATAGGAAAAGCTTTGTCTTGATACGCATAATCTTCAAAACTTGAATTCAAAAACAAATGTCTTGGAATTTTTTTAATCGCTTCCAGAACGTTTTTATCTGTAATGCCTTTCTGCTGCAGAACAGTTACTAATTGATTTCGAAGTCCTTGATGTTTGGCTGTATCTTTCAAAATTTGGAGGAATTATTTTTGGTAAAAATAAGAAAGTAAAATCTATTTTAATAGCCTTCTTCATTAATGTTTCTGAACAAAAGCTTTACTGAAAATAGCATACAAACTAATCGTTTACCGCTTAAATGGTTTATAAACCGTTCGTCATTTTTCTAAATATTTTACTTCGAAACACTATTACTTTTGAAGTATCAATCACTAAAAAATAAAAAAAATGGACGCTAAAACAAAAAGTACAGTAAAAATTTTGGGAGCATTAGTATTTGGTTTTGCAGTCGGATTTACCGTTGTAAAATACTTTATACTAAACTAACCTTCAATCATCAATCATCAAAAACGAACTTTAACCAACAATCACCAACCATGAAAACAACCACCTTAAAACAAATCGCCATCCTGACAATCGGATTTGCCTTTTCAACAAATTCTTTTGGTCAAAACAAACCAGCTAAAGCTCCTTCTGTTCCTGTAACGGAGGATTATTTCGGAATTAAAATTGAAGACAAATATCGTAATCTGGAAGACCTAAAAAATGAGCAGACACTTTCTTGGATGAAAAGCCAAGCCGATTATACGAATTCTATCCTAAATTCTATTCCAGGGAAACAAAAAATCATTGATGAACTGGCTTCAATTGATAATCGCACAACCGAAAGTATTTCGACTTTGCAAATTATGGACGATGGAACGTATTTCTACCTCAAAACAACTCCAAAAGATCAAGTTGCAAAGCTTTATAAAAGAAATGGTCTAAAAGGAAAAGAAACTCTGATTTTTGACCCAGAAAGCTATCAAAAGAACGGCAAAGATGTTTTTAATGTCAGCACTTTTTCTCCTAACAAAAGCGGAAAATTAATCGCCATAAATATCTCCAAAAATGGAGGCGAAATGAGCGAGATGATCCTTATGAATACAGCCGATAATACAATCTTATCGGACAAAATTGACAAATTAAGATTCGGCGGCGCTAACTGGCTGAAAGACGACAAATCATTTCTTTATATCCAATCGCCTACAGATGATATCCATGATATGAAGGCGCAAATGGACGTAAGAACAAAAGTTCATAGTATAGGGACAGATGTTTCAAAAGACAAACTTGTTTTCTCAAAAGCCATGTATCCTGAATTGAATATTGCAGAAGAAGAAATTCCTTTTGTAGGCTACGATGTTGATAGCGATCTGCTTTTCTTTTCGCCTTATTCGGTAGATACGAATCAAAAAGTATTTCTAGCACAAGGCGCTGATCTAAACAAGCCAAAAATAAGCTGGAAATTATTGACAGACCGGAAAGACGAGGTCAAAGGTTTTGCTTTCAGTAACAAAGATATTTACATGTATACGACTTTAAATGCACCAAAATTTAAGGTTGTAAAAACAAGCATCGCTAATCCGAATTTGGCTACTGCTACGCTTGTAATTCCTGAAAATAACGATTCGAACCTAAACTCTATGGTGCTTTCTAAAGATGGTATCTTTTATACCAGAACCCGAAATGGAATTGAAAGCAAGCTTTATTTTACTGATTTTGAGGGTAAAAAACATAAAGAAATTACAACTCCTAAAAAATCTGCATCAATATTTGTAAGCACCAGAGGAAATAAATTTTCTGATGTCTGGGTAACAACGACGGGATGGACAAATAAAGGAGAAAGATACAGATATGATTTAAAGGCGAATACTTTCAAAAGAGAACAGCTTTCTACGATCATCGAATATCCTGAATTTGAAAACTTTGAAGTTAAAGAACTCATGGTAAAATCTCATGACGGTGTTGAAGTTCCTTTATCTATCATCTACAAAAGGGGCATCAAAAAAGACAAAAACAATCCAGTTTTATTTTACGGTTATGGAGCGTATGGAATGTCAATCACTCCTTCCTTCAATCCAGAATTGCTTTTATGGGTAGAACGTGGCGGCATCTTGGCAGTGGCTCATGTTAGAGGCGGTGGAGAATTAGGCGAAAAATGGCATTTGGCCGGACAAAAAACGACCAAACAAAATACATGGAAAGACGTTATTGCCTGTACAGAATATATGATTAACCAAGGCTATACTAATCCGACAAAAACAGCCATCTACAGCAGAAGCGCGGGAGGAATTTTCGTTGGAAGAGCAATAACAGAAAGACCAGACTTATATGCAGTTGCTATTCCTGGTGTTGGAAGCATGAACACGGTTCGAGGAGAAAATACGCCAAACGGACCAGCCAACATGCCAGAATTTGGAACCATGAAAGTTAAAGAAGAAGCAAAAGCGCTTATCGAAATGGACTCCTACCTGCAATTAAAAGACGGCGTGAAATATCCAGCAACATTAACAACAGCAGGATTTAATGATCCGAGAATCATCGTGTGGTCACCTGCAAAATTCGCGGCCCGATTATTAGAAGCCAATGCTTCAGACAAGCCTACCTTATTGAAAGTAGATTATGAGGCAGGACACTTTGGAGGTGCTTCCAAGTTAAAATCATACGAAGAAATCGCCGATGTATTGAGCTTTGCATTCTGGCAAGTCGGACATCAAGATTTCCAACCAACAAAATAATTTTTAATCTAGTACCTTTGGCGGAGCAACGCTTTGCCAAAGGTATATAATACCTAAAAAAGATGATTTCAATACTATTATACTTAGCGGGCGCGGCACTAGAATGCTTAATGTAACGAACTAATTGATGAAACTAATAAAAAGCAGCAAATACAACCTATTGAACTTTTTAGGCTGGCAATTGTATATTTTCAGCACATTGACTATTAATAAGATTTCTTATCGGGATTTTTCATTCATGAATAAATTCAAGCCTAAAGAATTAAATCTTATATACTACACGTTTCTCGAAGGCTTTATATGTGCAATGTTAGGATTCGTATTATCCTATATCATACTAGTATTTCTTGAAACTAAATTCAATTTGTCTAATCTAAAAAAAAGAGATTGGTGGAATTTATTTCTAGTCTTTGCGCTAGCACAGACCATTTATCACATAGCATTATGGCCATTATTAGACATACCTGCCACCTATTATTTCGGATCAAACAACAACGGCCTCATGACATTGTTTATGAAATTGACAAATGTTCCTCCGTTCACCGTTGCCTTTTTAGTATGGCTATCTATCATACTGGCAATCAAAGTGTACGAATATATAAATGAGGTGAAATTCACAAAAATAGAATTAGAATCATCCCTAAAAGAATCACAGTTGAATTCCCTAAAAGGACAAATTAATCCGCATTTTATGTTTAACAGCTTAAACAATATTCGCGGCTTGATTCTTGAAAACCCAATAAAATCTAGAGAAATGATTACCCGATTATCTGAAATGCTTCGGTATTCCCTGACCAAAAACGACATCAATACGATTGCATTAGAAGAAGAAATCGAAATGGTAGAAAATTTCATCGAGATTTCTAGAATACAACTCGAAGACCGCCTAAAGTTTACTTCTAAAATCGATCCCGGATTACTAAAATTAGAAATTCCGCCCATGATCATACAAATGCTGGTCGAAAACGCAGTAAAACACGGAATATCAAAATTAAAAGAGGGCGGAGAAATTGTATTAGATATCAAACACGAGAACAAAACGCTAGTAATTATAGTAGCCAACACAGGCACATTAACCATCGAAAAAGAATCCACCCAATTAGGGATAAAAAATATTGAAAAAAGACTGCAGTTGATTTATGGAGAAAACGCTAATTTTAAATTACAGGAAATAGAAAATCAAGTAGTTGCAGAAATCAAGATTCCAATTTTTTAAACATGAAAAAGATAAAAGCCGTCATAGTAGAAGATTCGCGTTTAGCCAGAAACGAGCTAAAAGAGTTGATTAAAAATCATCCCGAAATTGAAATTATCGGAGAAGCAGAAAACGTTGATTCAGGCTTCCAGCTTATAAATACTGTACAGCCCGATCTGCTTTTTTTAGACATCAACATGCCCGAAAAAGATGGCTTCGAACTGTTAGAAATGCTCGACAGAGTTCCCATCACCGTATTCACTACTGCTTTTGATGAATATGCAATCAAATCCTTTGAATACAACGCTTTAGATTATCTCTTGAAACCAATCAATCCGAAAAGATTTGCTCGAGCTATCGAAAAAGTAAGCGCCAATCTTATCGAAAAAGAAGAAAAGAACAGCAAGAAGCTTACGCTAAACAACCAGATTTTTTTGAGAGACGGAGAAAAATGTTGGCTCGTAAAAATAGCAGATATCTATCTGTTTGAAGTTGATGGAAATTATACCAAAATCTTTTTCCAAGACGAAAAAGCAATAATCAGCAAGTCCTTAAACCAGATCGAAGAAAAACTCCCAGAAGATTACTTCTTCCGCGCCAATAGAAACCAAATCATCAACATGGAATATATCGGCAAAATCGACCCTTGGTTCAGCGGCAATCTGCTCGTGCACATGCCCAAAGAAACAAAAGTGGAAATCTCTAGGAGACAAACCAATAACTTCAAAGAGAAAATGAGCTTATAATTCACATTAAACTACTTCAAATATTTTATGCGTTTGTAGCTACTTAAACTTTAATCTTTAAACAATTAATGTTATTTTTGTGGAAAATACATTTATATGCTAAAAGTTGGAGTATTAGGTGCTGGCCATCTAGGAAAAATTCATTTGCGTTTATTACAACAATCTGAAAAATACGAATTAGTAGGCTTTTATGATCCCAATCAAGAAAATGCCGAAAAAGTGGCCAAGGAATTTGGCTATACAAAATTCGATACTATTGCAAAACTCATCCATGCTGTAGATGTTGTCGACATTGTAACTCCTACCCTTTCCCATTATAAATGTGCCAAGGTCGCGATAAAATCAGGCAAGCACGTTTTTCTTGAAAAGCCTATTTCCAATACGGTTGAAGAAGCCGAAGAAATCATCGCTTTAGCCAAAGAATTTAACGTAAAAGGTCAAGTCGGGCACGTAGAAAGATTCAATCCCGCGTTTAAAGCAACAAAGGAAATGATCGAAAATCCGATGTTTATCGAGACACACCGTCTAGCGGAATTTAATCCTCGCGGTACCGATGTTCCCGTTGTTTTAGACTTGATGATTCATGATATCGATGCTATCTTGAGCGTTGTGAAATCAAAAGTCAAAAACATAAATGCCAGCGGCGTTTCCGTAATTTCTGACACTCCAGATATTGCCAATGCCCGAATCGAGTTCGAGAACGGCTGTGTTGCTAACTTGACTTCGAGCCGTATTTCCCTGAAAAATATGCGCAAATCGCGCTTCTTCCAAAAAGACGCCTACATCTCTGTAGATTTTCTTGAAAAGAAATGCGAAGTCGTAAAGATGAAAGACGCACCGGAAGTTCCAGGCGATTTCGATATGATACTACAAAATGCCGAAGGCGTAAAAAAACAAATCTATTTTGACAATCCTGATGTAGAAGGAAACAATGCTATCCTCGACGAATTGGAAACTTTTGCCGACGCGATCAACAACAACACGACGCCAATTGTTACTTTGGAAGACGGAACTGAAGCCTTGAGAGTTGCCTATCAAATCATCGACTGCTTCAAAAAATAATATCCAACTAAATTTCAAACCTTTACATAAAAATGAAAAACATAGCCGTAATCGGAGCCGGAACCATGGGTAACGGAATCGCTCACACTTTTGCACAAAGCGGATTTACAGTTAAACTGATAGATGTTTCTGAAAAATCTTTAGACAAAGGAATGGCCACAATCGCCGGAAATTTGGACCGAATGGTTGCGAAAGGAACCATTACTGAAGACGATAAGATGAAAACCATCGGCAATATCATTACCTATACGCATATCAAAGACGGTGTCGTTGGAGTAGATTTAGTGGTTGAAGCCGCTACGGAAAACGTAGAATTGAAACTGAATATTTTCAAGCAATTAAACGATGCTTGCTCACATAATACTATTTTAGCGACAAACACGTCTTCGATTTCTATTACGCAAATCGGTGCGGTTGTTGCACATCCAGAAAGAGTTATCGGAATGCACTTCATGAATCCTGTGCCGATTATGAAACTGGTTGAAATTATTCGTGGCTACAATACTTCGGATGAGGTAACTAAAACCATTATGGATTTGTCCGTAAAACTAGGGAAGGTTCCAGTTGAAGTTAATGACTACCCAGGTTTTGTGGCTAACCGAATCTTGATGCCGATGATTAATGAATCTATCGAAACTCTATACAACGGTGTTGCCGGTGTTTATGAAATCGATACGGTGATGAAATTGGGAATGGCGCATCCAATGGGACCTTTGCAATTAGCCGATTTTATTGGCCTTGACGTTTGTCTTGCTATCTTAAACGTAATGTATGACGGTTTCAAGAATCCAAAATATGCTCCATGTCCGTTATTAGTAAATATGGTTCGTGCTGGAAAATTAGGCGTAAAATCAGGAGAAGGTTTCTATGACTATTCAGAAAGCAAGAAAGCTGAAAAAGTAGCAAAGCAATTTATATAATAGTATAAGGTTTGAAAGTCTTAAAGTCAAAAGTGTCATGCTTTCGACTTTAAGACTTTAAGACTTTTTGACTCAATATGGCAAAAATTATTCCTTTTAAAGCAGTTCGGCCAACACGCGACAAAGTGAGTCTGGTGACGTCACGTTCTTACGATGAATATTCCCCAGCTGAACTGGCCTCGCAATTGGATTTTAATCCGTTTTCGTTTCTCCATGTCCTGAATCCGGCTTATGTAAACCAGCAGAAAATCGGACTTGAAAAAAGGTTCAAGCTTGTTGCCCAGAAATACAATGATTTTAAGGAAGAAGTTGTCCTGATCAAAGAAGAAAAGCCAGTCTTTTTCATTTATGAAATCGAAACAAAAACACAGACTTTCACAGGAATAATTGCCGGAACCAGTATTGAAGATTACCAAAACAATGTCATCAAAAAACATGAAGATACGCTACAATATCGGGTAGAATTATTCAAAGATTATCTTCACAGGACAGGATTTAATACAGAACCCGTTTTGATTACGTATCCTGACAATTCCGAATTAACCAATTGGATTGCAGAAAAAAAGCAAAGCGATTCGCTCTATGAGTTTTCAACAACTAAAAGAGAAAAGCACATTCTCTGGAAAATAGACAACCCAGACGAAATAGTTTGGCTGCAGAAAAAATTTCAAGAAATTGGCGACTTGTATATCGCCGACGGGCATCACCGCTCGGCTTCTGCCGAATTATTATACGAAGAAGATAAAGCTTCTGGTAACGAAAACCTGAATTATTTCATGAGTTTTCTGATAGCCGAAAGCAATGTAAAAATATACGAATACAATCGAATCATACGTGACTTAAACGGACATTCAAAAGAAGAATTTCTTGCCAAATTATCCAACGACTTCTGGATTAAAAATAAAGAACAGGAATTGTGGAAACCGACCAAAAAGTTTGAATTCGGAATGTATCTTGATGGAGAATTCTATTCCCTTATTTTAAAAGATGAGCACAGTTTTTCTTCTGTGTTGGAAAGCCTCGATGCACAGATTTTATATAAAAAAGTGCTCCAACCGATATTAGGTATTGAAGACCTTAGAAACGACGAACGAATAGATTATATCCCTGGAAAACAATCTATTGTTACCATAAAAGAAGTCATTGATGAAGGCGAATTTGAATTGGGCTTCATGCTTTTCCCGACTGATATTTCAGAAATAAAAGAATTGGCCGATAACAATTTGATCATGCCTCCAAAAAGTACGTATATCGATCCGAAGTTTCGAAGCGGATTGGTGGTTTATGAAATATAAAGATTTAAAAATGTCAATAAAAAAGAACCTTCTCGAAATAAAATCTTCGCTTCCTGAAAATGTAACGCTTGTTGCTGTTTCAAAAACAAAGCCAGTTTCCGACCTCATGGAAGCCTACGAAGCCGGACAGCGTATTTTTGGAGAAAACAAGATCCAAGAAATGGCCGAAAAGTTCGAACAAATGCCGAAAGACATTGAATGGCACATGATTGGCCACGTTCAAACGAACAAAGTCAAATTTATGGCATCATTTGTGAGGTTAGTGCATGGCGTTGACAGTTTAAAATTATTAGAGGAAATCAATAAGCAGGCTCTAAAAAACAATAGAGTTATTGATTGCCTATTGCAGATTCATATTGCCGAAGAAGAAACAAAATTCGGGCTAAACGAAACAGAACTAAATGATTTGCTGCAATCGGAAATTTTTAAAAAGTTACAAAATATAAAAATTACAGGATTGATGGGCATGGCAACATTCACAGACAATCAAGAACAAATCAAGAAAGAATTTCTGCATTTGAAATCGATTTTTAATAGCCTAGCTCCAACTCAAAAATCAGAAAACTGCAATCTAAAAACACTTTCCATGGGAATGTCTGGCGATTATCAGCTGGCAATCGATTGCGGAAGCACAATGGTTCGGATTGGAAGTAGTATCTTTGGAACACGCTAATTTAAATGGCTTGCACGATTGTGGGCTATCATAATAAACTTAAATCAGAATTTGTACGCAATATTAGACATAGAAACAACTGGAGGCCAGTATAATGAAGAAGGAATTACCGAAATTGCTATCTATAAATTTGACGGACACGAAATTGTAGACCAATTCATCAGCCTTGTCAATCCTGAAAAAACAATTCAGCCTTTTGTAGTGAAATTGACAGGCATTAACAATGCCATGCTTCACAGCGCTCCAAAGTTTTATGAGGTTGCCAAACGAATTATAGAAATAACAGAAGACTGCGTTATTGTAGCCCACAATGCACAATTTGACTACCGAATTCTTCGTACAGAATTTTCACGCCTTGGCTATGATTTTCAGCGTAAAAATCTATGTACGGTAGAATTATCAAAAAAACTAATTCCTGAACAGCCTTCCTACAGCTTAGGAAAATTAGTGCGTGCGCTCGGGATTCCTATGGCCGACAGACACCGTGCTTCTGGCGATGCTTTAGCAACCGTAAAGCTTTTCAAAATGCTATTGGCTAAAGATCTTGAAAAAGAAATCGTCAAAAGCTTTATCAAAACAGAAGTCGAAAAAGGACTTGCGCCCAAACTTCTAGATATCGTATCAGGACTTCCTTCTACAACAGGAATTTACTATGTCCATAAAGAAAATGGCGACCTGATTTATATCGGGAAAAGCCGAAATATCAAAAAACGCGTCAACCAGCATTTTACGAACGGGTCCACCAAATCAAAAAAAATACAGCTTGAGGTTTTTGACGTCACTTACGAAGAAACTGGAAGCGAATTGATTGCGCTTTTAAAAGAAGCCGAAGAAATTAAAGTCAATAAGCCAAAATACAATCGATCGCTGAAAAAAACCATTTTTCCATGGTCGTTGTATCTTGAAAAAGACACAGAAGGCTATCTCTCTTTAAAAATGCAAAAGACCGATGCCCGAAAGAAAGAGCTGGCTTCGTTTGCGAGCCATGCCGAAGCACAGAGCGCTTTATTTAAGATTACTGATAACTATAGGCTCTGTCAGAAGATTAACAGTCTTGAGGCCGTAAAAACACATTGTTTTCCTTTCGAGCTTAATCAATGCAACGGTGCCTGCATCGGAAAAGAATCTCCTGAAGAATACAACCGTCGTGTTGAAGATTTTTTCGAAAATAACGAATATCAGAATCAGAATATGATTATCATCGATCGAGGAAGAAATATCCAAGAAAGAAGCGCCGTATTGATTGAAAATGGTACTTTCAAGGGTTATGCTTTCTTCGATTTGAACTATCAGGTGAATAATATCGAAATTTTGAAAAACATCATCATCCCGATGGACAGCAATCGCGATTCTAAAAATATAATTTTAAGCTATCTCCGAAAAAAGAAAGTCTTCAAAACCCTATCTTTTTAAGACTTTTAGTAAATTTGATATAATCCGATAAAAACCTAATTTGGAAGTCACTAGAATAGAAAGAATTAGAAAAAAACTTCATGAAATTATTTATGAGGCCGACACTCCTTTTGGAAAACTCTTCGATGTTATTCTGCTTCTGCTTATTATCGTAAGCATTATTTCTGTAATGCTTGAAAGCGTGGCGTCGATACGATTTTTATACGGAACTGAACTCGCAATCATTGAGTGGATTATTACGGGTTTCTTCACCTTGGAATACATCGGAAGAATAATTGCAGTCAAGCGTCCGCTCAAATATATCTTCAGTTTCTATGGAATTATAGACCTTCTGGCAACCTTGCCTGCCTATATTGACCTGCTTTTCCCTGGATGGCATTTCTTAGTTTCACTTAGAGCAGTAAGGCTATTGCGGGTCTTCCGAATCCTAAAGCTTGCCCACTTTGTCGGCGCATCCAACCAATTAGTTGTTGCCCTAAAGAAAAGCCGTCTGAAAATTGCCGTTTTTCTGTTCAGTGTAATCGTATTGTGTATCATTTTAGGAACGATTATGTATATGATCGAAGGTCCTGAACATGGATTTACAAGTATTCCAATGAGTATTTACTGGACTATCGTTACACTTACGACTGTTGGTTTTGGCGATATAACTCCTGCAACACCTTTCGGCCAGTTTGTTTCGATGATCATCATGATTTTGGGTTACGGAATTATTGCCGTTCCTACAGGATTGGTTACCGCAGAATTTATGTCCAAGGACAGAAAAGTACACGAAAACACTCAGGTCTGCCCTAACTGCAGCGCCGACCACCATAGGGACGATGCAAAATTTTGCTATCATTGCGGACATACTTTATGAAATATCTAATTACCATCATCGGACCCACAGCAATCGGCAAAACGGCTTTGAGCATCAAGCTGGCAAAACAATTCAATTGCGAAATCATTTCGTGCGATTCGCGACAGTTTTTCAAAGAAATGATAATTGGTACCGCCGTTCCTTCAAAAGAAGAACTAAGCTCAGCTCCGCATCATTTCATACAGAATAAATCGATTTTTGAAAACTATACGGTAGGCGATTTTGAACGAGAGGCCATTGACAAACTAGACAAGCTATATAAAACCAACGACTATGCAATTTTGGTCGGCGGATCTGGCTTGTATGTGGATGCTATACTGAAAGGTTTTGACAGTTTCCCTGAAATTGACCCAACTGTCCGAGAAGAAATTATTTCGAGCTATGAAAAACTAGGCATCGGTTATCTGCAGCAAGAACTGGAAAGACTTGACAAAGCCTATTTCGATACGATTTCGAATGAAAATCCGCAGACATTGCAAAATCCACAAAGGATGATGCGTTTTGTCGAAGTCTGCATCGGAACTGGAAAACCGTATTCTTCTTTTTTGAATCGTAAAAAAAATAACCGAAATTTCATTCCAATCATCATCGGACTGGAAGCGGAAAGGCACGAAATGTATGAGCGTATCAACCTTCGCGTAGACTTGATGATACAGGCTGGTTTGGTACAAGAAGCCAAAAAACTCTACCCGAACAAAAACTTGAATGCCTTACAGACGGTAGGCTATAGGGAACTATTCAGTTATTTTGACGGAGATTTTAGTCTTGATTTTGCCATCGAGGAAATCAAAAAAAATACTCGCAGATTTGCAAAACGCCAGATGACGTGGTTCAAAAGAACAGAAAACGCAAAATGGTTTGATTACAAAACGGATTTTGAAGACATCTTAAACTATATAAAGAATTCTATTTCTTGATAATAATACCCAATTAAAATGCCAATAGCTTCGAATTTCACTTCTATTTTCAGCAAAGACTGGGAACTCAATTTTACGCAATGCACTCCAAACGGTTATTTAAAATATACTGACTTGTGCAACATATTGCAATTGACAGCTGGCGATCATGCTGAAATTGGAGGCATTAGTTTTACAGACATGCAGGAATTTCATCAAGCTTGGGTATTGAGCCGAATGAAGCTTGAAATCGAGTCGTTGCCTAAATGGAAAGATGTCGTAACCGTAAAAACTTGGATCATTTCTTTAGAAAATTCACGCTCGGTGAGAGCTTTAGAAATGTATGTTGGTGGAAAGAAAATTATAGGGTGCGAAACGTATTGGGCTGTTTTCAATACAAAGTTGCGCAGGCCTGAACCTTTAGCGCTTCCGCACGAGCATTTCGAAAAATATGCTACAAAATTTTCAACAGAAGAAAGAGTTAAAAAAATAGACCTTCCAAAGTACATGAAAAATGCCAGCGAAAGAAAAGTAGTTCTTTCTGATTTGGATATCGTTAACCATGTCAATAACGTAAAATATCTTGAATGGTGCCTGGATTTGGTCAATTTTAAATCCATATTGAAGCAGGACTTAAAAAGTTTCGACATGAACTTTATGAAGGAACTGGTTCTTGGTGATGAGGTTTCAATACAAGAAGCCTCATTAGACAATAAATCTATTTATTCGATAGCAAAAGAAGGCAAAACTTGCTTTGCTTTAGAATTAAACTGGAAATAAAAAGTCAAAAAAAAAGCTCCAATTTCTTGAAGCTTTCTCTCTTATTCTGAAACTTTATTTTTGACTACAAGTCTAAAACCTTCACCGTGAATGTTTAAGATTTCGACATCTTCGTCAGATTTCAAGTATTTTCTTAGTTTGGCGATATAGACATCCATACTTCTTGAAGTAAAATAGTTGTCATCTCTCCAGATTTTTGTCAGCGCCAATTCTCTTGGCATTAAGTCGTTTTCATGAACAGCAAGCATTTTAAGCAATTCATTCTCTTTAGGGGAAAGTTTGATTGGCTCTTCATCTTTAAATGTCAAGAAACGTAGTTTTGAATTCAGGTGGAAGTTTCCAATCTGGAACTCAAATTTAGTATTATCTGTTTTGCTGTCAGACGCTTTTCTTTGGATAATTGCCTTGATTTTCATCAACAATACTTCTGAATCAAAAGGCTTATTCAAATAATCATCAGCTCCAACTTTGTATCCTTTCAATACATCTTCTTTCATTGACTTTGCTGTCAAGAAGATTAACGGAATATCTTTATTTTTTTCTCTGATTTCTTTAGCCAAAGTATATCCGTCTTTGTAAGGCATCATTACGTCAAGAATGCACAAATCGAAAGTATCTTTTTTAAATTTCTCGAAACCTTCCATCCCGTTCTTAGCCAAGGTAACCTCGAAATCATTCAGATTCAAATAGTCTTTCAAAATAGAACCGAAGTTTGGATCGTCTTCGACTAGGAGGATTTTCTTGTTTACATTTTCCATAGCTTAATTAATTAGTGGTAATTTTATAATGAAGGTACTGCCCTTCCCTTTTTCGCTTTCAACAAATATTTGACCGTTGTGGTCGTCTATAATTCTTTTTACGTAGGCCAATCCTAAACCGTGGCCTTTTACGTTGTGTAAATCTCCCGTATGTTCTCTATAGAACTTCTCGAAGATTCTTTTTTGCGCCACCTTGCTCATCCCCTGTCCTTGGTCTTTTACTTTGATTAGGATAAAATCTTTGACATTTTCGGTATAAACATCAATAATCGGGGCTTCTGGCGAATATTTTATTGCGTTGTCTAAAATGTTGACGATTACGTTTGTAAAGTGAACATCGTTGACCAATGTTGTTGTTCTTGTCGCATTAAAATGCGTATTTATGGTTCCTTGCCTGTCTTCAATAATCAGATTCACGTGTTCTACAGCATCTTCCACTATAGTTTGGACATCAATCGGGTCCTTGTTAATTTCAAGTTCTTTCTTTTCTAGCTTAGAAATTCTAAGAACGTTTTCGACTTGGGCGTGCATTCGTTTATTTTCGTCTCGAATCATCTGCAGATAGCGGTGGACTTTTTCTTTGTCCTCAATTATCTTAGGATTCTTGATAGCATCCAGAGCCAAATTTATGGTTGCGATAGGCGTCTTAAATTCGTGCGTCATGTTGTTGATAAAATCGGTCTTGATTTCAGAAATCTGGCGCTGTTTTATCAATTGGTTCAAGGCGCTGGCATAAGCAATAATAATAATCAGGGTAAATGTTATCGACAAAATGGTAATGCCAACCAAATCTGTGAATAAGAATTTCTTTTTCTCCGGAAAGCTAACCAGCAATTGGTACTTGCTTTTCCCATCATTATCAGTCAGAATCGGCGTTTGAAAAGTTGAATTCTTATCAAATTTAAAATTGTCTGACCTTATTTTTGTCGCAAGGCCATCACTGTAAATACCAAACTCGAAAGGTGTTTTTACTTCGTATTGCTTTAATTCTTGCTGCAACATCTTTTGCAGTTTTTCTTTAGAAACCCTGTCTTTCAAAGGTTTTGTTTCTGCAATATCTTTATAAAACATATCAAATTGTGCTCTTTCAAGCATTTCGATATTTCCAGATTTTTCTATTGTTATATCGGGAGTCGTATTTTTTTGGATTCCTGAATTGTCAATCGGTTTGCCTGAATATATTTCAGTCCGACGCTTAGAAATATAGCTTTGGGCTTTTACTGAATCTTTTTTCTTATCAAAGAACGTCAGATTGATATTATAATCTTCTGCAATAATGTTGTTTGAATAAATAATGGTCTCGTTGGTAACCTTATTTTTCTGTACAAGAACAAAATCTAGCAATTGGCTTGGATTTGGGTCTTTCCCAATACTATCTCTTAATATATTATACTGATTAACAATAGTATATGTTTCCTGCTGCTTTAATTTCTCTGAAACATTTCCTATTACTTGTTGTACATGATATTTAAATTGCTCTTCGTTATTCTTGAAAGATGTATTAATCAAATATAACTGAACCAAAATAATTCCTATCAAAGATAGGCTCATCAACACAACCAGTAAGCGAAACAATGTCTTATTCATCGAAACAAAATTAACATTTTAACATTTAATCAATAAATACATTAACCAAACATTAACATCTAATTCATAAATTATTGATTTCTTAATACGGAAATTATGTTTTCTGCAGATTCTTTAGCTTTCGCCAAATCGATGTTTTCAATTACAAAATCGCTAAGGGCTTTTTTCTTTTCATCGTCCCATTGATGTGCCATTCGCTGTTCGACAGCTTCTCTTGAAACGCCATCTCTTTTCATAACTCTCTTGATTCTAGTCTCTTTTGGAGCTGTGACTAAAATAATCTTGTCGCAATCTTTATAGCTTCCGCTTTCAAAAAGTATTGCGGCTTCTTTTACGACTAAAGGAAGGTTTTCGTACTGTTTTACCCAGTTTTGGAAATGCAGGAAGACTTCGGGGTGAATGATGTTGTTGTATTTTCTAAGTTTTTCGGGGTCTTGAAAAACCAATGCTGCGATCTTTTTTTTATCTATTTTTTCTTTATCTAGTATATCTTCTCCAAATAAGGCAACAACTTTGGCAATTACTGCATCGGTCTCGAGTATTTTTTTCGCCTCGATATCAGCAATATAAACTGGAACTCCCAGCGATTCTATATGCTGGGCGATGGAGCTTTTTCCGCTCCCGATTCCTCCAGTCAAGCCAATAATTTTTGTCATAATCTTTTAATTTTTAAAGAACAATTCCGGAAATACATCTTGTGGTTTTTTCTTAAGCAAGATGATGTTCCAGAAAGATTTCAGGAAGCCTATTCCGTAACCGTAAAATTGCGTAGCTACGGCAAAAAGTGAAAAGGATCCAATTTTTAAGCTTTTGCTTTCAAATGTCGAAACAACCAGTATGGCTAGAAAATAAAGGGCATATAGTATCAAGAAGATCGATATCCCGAAAAGCAAGAAGAGAAGTGAAACGACAAATCCTAGAAAAAAAAGCGTTGGGAAGAAAAAAGTGAGCTTGTTGTATTCAGGATACCAGCTGTTTAAGATCGGCCTGGCTTTTCCAAATTTATTGACCTGCTTGTAAAATTTTGACCAGTCGATTCTTCTTTTGTGATAGACATAAGCGTTCGGGAATAGTCTCGTCTCAAAGCCCATCTTCCAAAGTCGGATAGAAAGGTCAGGGTCTTCACCAGGATGGATATTTCCAAAACCTTGGCTGGCTTCAAAGGCTATTTTGGACAATCCCATATTGAAACTTCTAGGCTGAAATTTTCCTATTTTCTCCGAACCTCCACGAATTCCTCCTGTTGTCAAAAAAGACGTCATGGAAAAATTTATGGCTTTTTGTATGTCCGAAAAACTGTCTAATGCCTTATCAGGGCCACCGAAACAATCTACATAATCGGTTTCAAGAGCTTTCTGCACTTCGGATAAATATTCGGGCGGGAGGATACAATCAGAGTCTAATATCAAAAAATAATCTCCTTTTGCGTTTTTCATTCCGAAATTCCTTGAATCGCCCGGTCCAGAATTTTCTTTAAAGTAGTACGAAATATTCAGCCTGTCTTGATAGTTATCTGTAATCTCTTTGCAAGGCACGGTCGATCCGTCTTCAATTACCACAACTTCAAAATCTTGGTCGTATTCTTGCAAAGTCAGGCTCTGCAAAAGTTCGTCAATTTCGTCTGGACGATTGTAAACAGGAATTATAAAAGAAAATTTCATAACGGTTTTTAAACTGTAACAAAGATAACTTTTATAAACAAAAAAACCATCCTTGATTGAGGATGGCTCTTTTGTTATTTTAGCATGATCTACTTCTTGACGATTTTTACATTTTTTACCAGCTCCCCTATTTTGGCTCTCAAAATATAAGTCCCTTTGGATAGCGATGAAAAATCTACTTCGCCTTCCATTGCATTGAATGTTGCATAAAAGACTTTCTGTCCTAAAAAGTTATAAATTTCTACCGACTCAATATTTTCTGAAGATATAAGGTTCAGCCTATTTTCTACAGGATTCGGGAAGTATTTAAAAGCGATGGATTCGAAATCTTCTCTCTGTAAATTGATGCCGCCTGTAACCGCCAGCTTGGTACTGCTTTCACAGCCATTTATGGTTTGAGAAGCATAATAAGTGACACCACTAACAATTAATGTAGACAGCGGAAGAATATTTCCGCCAATCTCAGCATCATACCAGATGATATCCGTTCCGTTAACTACAAAATCTGCCAAAGTCTGCCCAGTTACAAAATCTTGGATTGCAGTGCCCGTCGGCGCCAACACAGTTCCTGTACAAATTATTTGCCCATGTGAAAAATATCCTGCGAAATCAGTCGCCATAATTGGGGAGTAGGTTGTCAAGCTTCCAGACGATGGTATTGAAACTGGTGAAAAAACAGCATATTCGCCAGTAGCTGTAGCGGATTTCAACATTTTACTATTCGAAGCAATGCTTGCGTCTGTAATTCTCACATTTGCATTTAAAAAATTGCTATTTCCTGAAACAACTGATGCTTCCCAACGATTGTTAGAAAGTACCGAAACATTTGCAGGAAAAGTTCCTGAATTAGTGGTAAATGCTTCGCCTTTTATTTGCAATGCACCGTTTGAAGTTGATGGATCCACATAAAATGGCAAGTAGCTATTATTTTTTCCGACAGGGTATAGCGTCGCACCTGAATATGTTCCTAATGAAGTTCTATTAGAAGCAAATGTTCTTACTAACGGACCATTGATAAAAGCTGTTTCAGAACCTCCTGCAATATCTCCAGCCGCTGTAGCTGTTCCGACGGTAAGCAGATTTGTATTTGAAGTATTTAATTTCCCTTCATTCAAGCTTAACGTACCGCTTAAAGACAAAGGCGAATTTAGAGTTACTCCAGAGGCGTTTCCGTTAGTCACTACGACATTTGAAAAATTCGCTGTCGGAGCTGCTGCTAGATTTCTGATCGTTCCGTTGTTCGTGATTTGCTGCGGATTAAGGCTTGGGTTGAAAGATACCGTAGAATCATTAATAAATCGCGTATTTACAAAGAAGAATCCAGTCGTAGAAGTAAGTATCCCTCCAGGATTGATTACAGCATTACCGTTCAAATAGATTGTAGGAATACGGCATTCGGCACCATCATTAATCGTCAGGTTGCCGTACACAGGAAATTGATACGTACTCGTCAAATGGCGGTTTGTTCCTGCAGGACCTTCAACAATTACGTTTCCTAAAGGCAATCCTGTGACTGTAGCCCAGCCATTCACCCTAAAACCATTCGTCGCGTTACCACCAGCCTGTGTTGAGACTCCATTTCCAAATCGAATAGTATGTCCCGCCGTAACATTTACAGAACCTTCAAAAGTACCGTCGACCCTTAAGACATCGTTGGCTGTTGTTGAGGCATGAGGATCCACAATCGTTAACGTTCCTCCTGTCCAATTTAAGCTTTCTGAATCTTCTGGGATAATATTGATGATTCGCGTGCCATTCGGAACACTTGTCGCTATCGTACCTGAATTTCCATCAACGTTGATGTTGCCTCCGCTTTGCGAAAATACAGAACCGTATGATGTGGCAATGTTTCCATTGACATTCACAGTTCCAGCCGTTACATTGAAAACGCCCAGAATATTTAAAGAATTATTATTATCTGTACAGCCAACGACCAAATCTCCTCCAGAAACGGATAAAGTTCCCCCTAACGACACGGTAAGGTTTTTACATACATTCGCGGCAGAATTTACAGTTATGGTATGTCCTGAAGCAATACTGACAGCTTCTGTACAGTTCGGAACGTTTCCTTTGCTCCAGATCGAAGCATTGTTCCAATTTCCGCTAGCAATAGAGAAGTTGGGAGTATCGGCAAAAGAAACTCCTAAATACAAAGGTGCTTGGGTTAGTTGAGCAAGCGTAAGTCCTGTACGCTGTCCGACAGGTAGGCTTGTACCATTTAGATGTGTACCTTCCAGCGCTGAAGCAGCTCTTACAATCCTACTGTTTCCATTAGAAGCCAAATAGGCATTTTGTCCGATGAGTGCAATGTTGTAGGTTGCCGAAACAGGAACGGTTACCGGAGTTGAGAACGTCCAATTTCCATCATATCTTGAATCAAGGGTATAGCCTGCATCTGAAATTGACGAAGGAGAAACTGTCGGAGCATCTACATAACGGCAAGCAATTTGTCCGCCCACAGTAGGTGTTACGCGCTGAACATAAGCCGCCCTACTAATTCCCGAATTACTAATAAAAGGATATCGGCCTAAAGCAGCCGTCGGTTGGGTTCCAGCAGTCAATGCTGTCCCCGTAGCCGTATTCGCCCACCATCTAGAAAAGGTTCCAGATACAAATCCGCCAGAAGTATAAACGAGCGCTCCGATACCATTGTTCCCTGTTCCTTGAGTCACACCTGTGCCAAGAATCAGCGTATTAGTTCCTAAAGCGACTTTTCCTTTGGTGAAAGTAAGATTACCTCCAACCCTGATATCGTTAAAATTCCAAGTAATAACACCTGATGATGAATTGTTGAAGGTAAGATTTCGGATGACATTATTTGTAAATGTTCCTGTTCCTCCTACCGTCTGCGGAATGATACCGTCGAACGTCAAGATATTTGTAAGTACTGTTCCTTTTGAAAGGTCAATATTTCCATTATTTGTAAAATTCCTTGAAACTACAAGGCTTTTGCCTACCGTACCGGCAAAGGCATCTAGATTTCCTCCTGTATTCACCAGCAAGTTCCCTTTTACGGCAAATGTTACGGCTGCCGCTGCGTAATTTAGAGTACCGTTAACCGTAAGATCATTTATCGCTAAATTATTCGCGTTTAGCGTTACCGTAGTACCTGTAGCAATGATCGCATTGTCTGCACTAGTCGGAACCGCGTTTGCATCCCACGTAGCCGGAATGTTCCAGTTTCCTGAAGCTATAGATGTAAAATTGCCAGGCGGATTCGAGATCATCGAAACTTGATCGATAGCAGCCGGCGGATTTACGACATCAAGGATATCGGATTTCCAGCTAAATACCAGCTTATAAGATGTGCCAGGCACAATGGCTAGAGCAATAGTGGCTGTATTCCAATTGGTCGAACTCAGCTTATACAAAGTACCTACTTGATACGTTGGCGGTATCGGAACTCCTGCGACAGGATTGTAAGAGGCTGGAACCAAAAAGGCTTTCATATTGTCCCAATCATTAGCTCCCGTTCCTTCGCCTCCAGCCTTCCATCGGAAAGAAAGTGCAATTTTAGGCTCGTTAGCAGGAATGGTTATTTCTTTATATAAGTGAATGACTGAACTGGTCTGTGAATACTGCCAAGTAGCTCCACCTGTAGCGGAAACAAAAGCGCAGTTAGTTCCGGCACCTGCCACGGGAACGTTTCCAACATTCCAGCTGTCGGTCGAAGCATTGATGGCGGTCCACCCGTTAGAAGCGAAGGTATTTCCATTTTCAAATCCGCCGTCAGAATTCGGATTAATCAATACGGTCTGGGAAAAGGAGTTTATGGAAATGAAGAACAATACAATTTTTAGAAAGCCTAAAGTCTTTGTTCTTTGATAGATGGAATCAAAGTAGTGTTTTTCCATGTGTTACTTATTTGGGGATAATACTTTACGAAAGTATAAAAAAAGCCACCAAAATTGGTGGCTTTTAAAAATATTTTTGATAATCAGGTTATTATTGCTTAACCACTTTTAGTGTTTTCACTTGATTGCCTACATATACTTTTACCAAATAAGTACCGCTAGTCAAAGTCGACATATCGATTTGGCTTTCAGTAGCATTGACTTTTTTAGAAAGGACTTGCTGGCCAAGAAGATTAAATACGGCAATATCCGACATGTTTTCAGTATATGAAAGATTCAGTAAATTCCTCACAGGGTTTGGATAGGCTTTAAAGCTTGCATTGTCAAAAGAGTTAGTGCTTAATGAAGTATCATATGCTGAAATACCAAAAGTTCCGGTACCATCATTTGAATATTCGTAAACTCTCAAATACAATGTCGAACCTGGTGTCTGTCCAGTCAAAGTAACTAAAGAATAAGCTTCTGTTGCTGCTCCGTCGTCATCACAACCTACTTGAACTAATGAACCACAGGCTCCTGAATACACAGTAACTACAGTATCTAAAGGAGGCGCACTAGTACTAGAAGCTCCTGTTTCAATTGTCAAGTTACCGCTAGGAGGCACGACAACAGAGAACCATACGTCGCCACCAGAATATCCATTACATGTTGTAGGTACCGTTTCTGTAGAACTCGCAGTAGCACCCAAATTTGTTCCGTCAGTAACACTTCCGAAAGATCCAGTAGGAGTTATTGCTACAGCATTAGCGCAATTATCATTCACAGGAGGACAAGCTGCTTGAGTTTGAGCTGTACTTGTTACTACACAGCTTGCATCTTGATTATTTGTTACGGTAAGGACAACAGATGTTCCGTTAGCATAAGGTCCAAACTGAACATTTCCTGTAGCTGTTACTTGCTGAGATGGACTAGATTGATTGTCAGTAACTGTCACAGAAGTTGCAGATCCTAAGCTAGATATATTAGCATTTACAAAGAATCCTGGCGAAACAGCACAATTTGATGTTCTAGTAAATGCTACAGTTGGAGAAATACAAGTATTTACTGTAATATTCATCGTGTAGGCAAAACTTTGCGGTGATGGCCAAGTTGAAAGAACAATATAGTATGTAGTACCAGCTGTTACAGAAAACTGATTGATTTCTCTATTTCCAGAACCGCTTCCAGCAGCACAAGCAACAGCTCCTGTTCCTATTGCGCTACAATCTGTATAAACGAAAACTGCAGACCAAGCTGGAGCATTCGGGATTCTGATATTGATCGACTGGTTTGCTGTTGGTGTATAAGCATACACAACATCATCACCATTCAAATAATAATTTGATGTACCAGCACAACCTGATTCGCCTCCATTAGGAAAATCATAATCATCACCATAAAGGTTGGTGTTATCGGTAGTAGTGTATGGCAAGCTGGCAATAACAATTGGATTTTCACAAACCGCTCCAATTGGTGGCACTCCAACACAAATATTAAATGTTGTTGTAGCTCCTGTATCTGACGAATTACTAAAGACTCTTACATAATACGTGTTTCCTACAGTCAATCCTCCTACAGTACTCATGTCTGCATCACTAATATTCAAGCTGGTCAAACCACCTCCACAAGTTCCTTCTAATAACTCATGAACAAGATCTGTTGGTGTTCCTCCCACATTTAGAAGTGAAATTCTATGCTCTGTTTGAGCTGCTACAAATTTATACCACACATCATCGTTAGGTGTTCCTGTACCATTATCTCCTTCACCAGAATCTGTTGCAGAAGTTAAGTTTCCAGGCGTAACGATAGCACAATTTGCATCCGTATTTGCGGTAAGCATAATAGCTCCTGCACAGCTGTCATTAGCTGGCGGCGGCGGGAATGTGCCTATACATAAATCAAAATCAGTCGTAGGGTTGTTTGCAGAGCCGTAACTGAATACTCTTACGTAATATGTAGTTCCGACTGTCAAGCCACTTACTGTACTTATATTAGGATCGCTTATGCTTAAGCTGATTAATCCCCCACCGCAAGTTCCTTCTAGTACTTCATGAACTAAATCGGTTACATTTCCTGTTACGTTAGAAAGCTCTATTCTATGTGTAGTTCCTGTAGCGACAAACTTATACCATACGTCATCGTCTGGCGTACCAGTACCTCCGTTTGGCTCACCCGAATCCGTTGCAGATTCAAGAGTTCCTGATGTTTTTACAGTACACAATAAATTTGCATTTACGGTCAACGTTATAGCTCCTGAGCAGCTGTCGTTAGCAGGACTAGTTGTGAACGAAACTGTTCTCCATGGACTTTGAGAAGTAGCACAGATAGTTCTTAAATGAAAATAATGCGTTGTACCTGCAGGCAATCCGGTTGGAGACAAAGTAGTTGCTGTTGTCGGTGTTCCAGCTCCAGTTGGATCGCCACTTGTTGTATTTAAAACATATTCAAATCCTGTTACCCCCAAAGTAGGATCCCAAGCAAGAGTGGCACCACCAGCACTAACTCCTGAAACCGCAAGTCCGGTTGGAGCTCCACAAGCTATGGAACGTATTGTTGGAGAGCTGAAACAGAAGCCATAATTCCAATCACTAGTTGCAATATCATCATCGTAAAATATGCGGTATTTAAACCCTGTCAATTGTGCTGGCGTAAAAGTAGAAATATTAAGCCCCTCAGTTAGATAAGTTGTTTTTGTAATCGAACAAAAATTATCTGTCACTATTGTATTATTTCCAGGAATACTGCTTGTCCCCCAAGGAACCCACGCAGATGTCGCTGCATTCCAATATTCAAATCTTAAGACATCATTAGCCAAATAATAGTAGCCGTATTGCACCGTTATTTCTAATGTGGTTTCTCCAGCCGTAAAAGCAGGTGTCAAATCAATAACCGGAGATTCTGCCGCAATGCTATCATCGTGCGGATTTCCGGCATCGTCGTCGTCATACGCAAAACTTGCAGTTGTTCTTGGATCGGATTCAAAAGCGGCAGCAGCCGAATTGTAACTCCCAGTAATCGTCCAGGCTGGGTTTGGCCAGCCTGCCGATTGATTGAGCGTTTGCGAATTAACTTGCCAGCAAAGCATGACAAGCAATAAGTAAAGTTTCTTCATACTGTTTAATAGTTTAGTTAATACACTGCAATATAATTATTTATTTTAATATATTTTTAAGATTTAATAAATAAAACAAAAAGCCTCTAAATGACACTTTTTTATATAAAAAACATTTTTGCGTAGCATCCTACTCCCCTTTATTTACGGCATTTTATATAATTTTTGCCTTTTAAACTTTGCCTTATCTGGATTGTTCGAATAACAAAAAATAGGCTCAGATATTTCCGATAAAGCAAAAAAAATCCCGACTACAAATGCAGTCGGGATTTTCTATTTTAAAAGGTTATGTCAATTATTTTTTAATCACCTTAATTGTCTTAACTTGATTATCGACAGCCACTTTTACTAAATAAGTTCCGCCAGCTAAGCTTGACATATCAACAGAAGCATCGGTAGCTCCAATTGTTTTTGTAAGTACTTGTTGTCCTAATAAATTGAAGACAGACACGTTTGAAATTTCTTGTGTGTATGACAAGTTCAATACATCTACAACAGGGTTAGGATAAGCTCTGAAGTCTGTATCATCAAATGAAGGAGCACTTAATGAAGCATCGTAAGCAGAAATTTTAAAGGTTCCGAACGTATCGTTGCCATATTCCCAAACACTTGCATACAATACTTCTCCAGGAGTTCTTCCGCTTAAAACAATTTTAGAGAAATTCCCGTCAGTACTATCATCATCATCACATTCAACTAAAGTCAAAGCAGCGCAAGTTCCACTATACACAGCTAAACCAGTATCTGCGATCACGCCTCCAGTATTGCTATTTGTTTCGATAGTTATACTTCCTGAAGCCGGAACAGTAATTTGGTACCAAACATCACCGCCTGAAAAACTAGCACAGCCAGGAGCAGGAGGATTTGAATTTGTTGCTGATACGTTTGTTCCAATTACCGGATTCGTTGCGAACAATTCACCTGGAGTCAATACCACAGCACTAGCACAGTTATCGTTAGCAGGTGGCGGTGCTGGTGTTCCAACACAAACTGTAAACGATGTTGTTGTAGTCAAAGCATAAGAATAAATTCTAAAGAAATAGGTATTTCCAACTGTCAGACCTGTTAAGTTTACTGGCGAGTTTGGAGAATCTTGACAAACTATTGAAGTCCCTCCACAAGAATCAAATACTTGTGTAACGATATCAGCAGTACCACTTCCTGTTACATTTGCAGTTATGATGCTGTGAGCTGTTCCAGTGGCAACAAATTTATACCAAACATCATCATCTGGGTTACCAAAACAAGTACCTACACTTTGGCTTTGTGTTGCGCCAACTGTAGTTCCACTAACTGGTGATGTACAAGTTAGGGTAGCACCCGGAGTTAACAATACTGCATTAGCACAGTCATCATTTGCAGGTGGCGCAGGCGGAGTTCCAACACATAAAGTGAAAGCAGAAGTCGCAATTGGACTTGCTGAACTTGTGAAAACTCTAGCATAATAAAGCGTCCCAACTGTCAAGTTTGCAAAGTTTTGAACATTTCCTTCTTGACAAGATCCTGTTACTTCAACAAGAGCTCCAGGAGTTCCAGTGTATAATGCAGTTGCCATTACAGCACCAGTTGCAGTTCCAGTAAATGTAAATCTAGCACGAACATCAGTTGCAGTAAATGTATACCACACATCGTCATTAAATCCAGTAGCATTACAAGCCGGAGCTGGCACAGCCGAAGCGGTTGCAGAAATCGTAGTTCCTGCTTGTGTCGCCGTACATGTTAAAGCTGGGTTAACCGTCAAGTTAACTGCTCCTGTAGGCTCATTATTTGCTGGAGCTGCAGCAGCAGCTGAACTACCGATACAAACATCGAAAGTAGTTGAAGCATCAGTTGCTGTTCCATAACTAAAGATTCTTACATAGTAAGTCGTACCAGGCGTTAATCCTGTATATGTAGAACTATTAGGATCGCTAACATTCAAGCTTACTAAACCATTGCAAGTTCCAACCATAAGCTCGTGTACCAAATCTGTCGGAGTTCCGCCAACATTTGACAAAGCGATAGTATGAGATCCTGTAGTCGCTACGAAAGAGTACCATACGTCATCATTTGGAAGACCTGCTCCATTATCTGGCACACCAGAATCTGTAGCAGACTGTAAAGTACCTGAAGTTTTTACACCACAAGCCAAATCAGCATTCACTGTCAAAGCAATAGCTCCGCTACAGTTGTCATTTGCTGGAGGTCCAGGGAAAGTACCAACGCAAAGATCAAAAGTTGTAGTGTTTGTCATTGCTGCCGCAGCAACACTGAAAACTCTTACATAATATGTGCTTCCAGGGATTAATCCAGTTACTGTGCTTGTGTTAGGATCGCTGACAACTAAAGAAATCAGACCGCCACCACAAGTTCCATCTAGTACTTCATGTACTATATCAGTTGGAGTTCCTGCCACATTTGAGATAGCAATTCTATGAGACGTTGCAGTTGCAACAAATTTATACCAAACATCATCATCAGGAACACCAGCACCATTGTCGCCTTCACCTGAATTTGTAGCGGATTGCAAAGTACCTGAAGTTTTTACGCCACAAGCTAAATCAGCATTTACTGTCAAAGTAACTGCCGCGAAACAATCATCATTTGCAGGAGCTGGAGGGAAAGTTCCAACACAAAGGTCAAATGTTGTTGTAGCTCCAGTTGCAGCTGCAAGACTAAATACTCTTACATAATAAGTATTTCCTGGTGTTAGACCCGTTACTGTACTTGTATTTGGATCGCTAATGTTTAGGCTAAACAAACCACCACCGCAAGTTCCTTCCAATACTTCATGTACTAAATCTGTAGGAGTTCCTGCAACATTAGAAATTGTAAATTGGTGCGCTGTTGCTGTAGCAACAAACTTATACCAAACATCATCATTAGGCACACCTGCACCGTTATCACCTTCACCAGAATCTGTAGCTCCCAGTAATGTACCTGAAGTTTTAACACCACACAATAAATTAGGATTTACAGTCAAGACAACAGCATTTGTACAGTCGTCATTAGCTGGTGGGTTTGGAAGTGTTTTAAAGCTTTTTGTCGTCCAAAGGCTGAACTCTGAACCGCAATTATTTCTAACGTGGAAATAATAAGTAGTATTTCCATTTAAAGAAGCAGCATTATATGGCGCTGCAGCAATCGTAGTACCTGCACCTGTAGGGCTAGTCGCCACTTGGTCAAGAACATATTCATATCCTGTAGAGCCTGTAACAGCATCCCAAGTAATAGTTGCTGCTGCATTTGTTATGCCAGAAGCCACTACGTTAACAGGAGCTTCACAGCTTGGAATAGCTTCAACCAAGAAGTTATCTACATAAAAATTATAATCAGGAGTATCATCAAGAGGCCCATCTGTTGCATAAAAAGCAAACTTAGTAGTAGGACTCACGTAAGTAGCAAGATTTGCAGTATATACAGTTCCTAGATTTGAAGGAGAGTTAGTAGAATCCCAAGTATTCAGTATGGTCCAAGTTGTTCCATTATCTTGAGATACCAAGAAAACAACTTTATCATCTGATACAATTTCTGCTGGTCCTGAACCTGTAAAGGCTGTTACACCAACATCAAACTTAACTCTATATCCTCCAGCACTCATATTGATAGGAGGAGAAATCAACCATCCTTTTCTGTTAAGGCTATATAAGTTAACTCTAGCAGCACCAGTAGTTCCGTTATTTAAGAATCCGTCTGCTACCCAGATACCCGCTGCAGTACCGATCGGTCCTGTTGTAGGATCCCCATCGCCAGCTGTACTCCAACATGTCGGAACGAAAGTCGTAAAATCTTGAAGGTACGAAGGAACATTTGTACCACATGCTGTCGTAAATGTAGTTGCAACCCATGTACTCTTGTCGCCAGTTCCGCAGTTTGATCTTACCCAAACATAATGTTGCGTAGCTGAAGGCAATCCTGTAAAGCTTTTAGTAGTAACACCTGCAAGTACAGAACCTGTTGGTGTTGCCGAAGGTAATGGCGTAGTAGCAGAAGTACTTAAATAGTACTCATAACCTTCTGCAGGAGCTATCGTAGGAGCAGTCCAGTTTATAGTGGCTCCGCTTGTTGTAACAGCAGTTGAGCTCAAGGCTGTCGGCACATTACATGAAACATTGTAATCAAAACCAATAAGCGGTCTTCTATAATCAGAAGATCCTAAACTTGCTGGCAATGTACCCGAAGTATTGTTAGAATATTTCGTGGTATTCGAATTACCCGTATTAATACATGGGCTTTGGAATTCATAACTCCATGTAATTGTCGTACTTGCCGTTGAATTTGTATATTCCATCAAAACGGCTAGGTTTTGCGCCCCTGTGTATGTAAAGTTATTGGTAAAAACAAAACTTTTCCAGCCAGCAGACGAACCACTAGCTGTAGCAGGGTTAGAATCATAAACCAAAGTAGCTCCGGTGATAGCTGTCGCCCAATCTAATGCTCCAGTTCCCCAGTCTGTGCTGGAAGTTTCTTTCAAATAGATTTTGAAATTCGGAGTCCCAGCCATAGTTCCAGTACCAGTAACTCTCTCAAAATAGGCAGAGTTAAGAACCTGACCCGCAATTCCAGTCAATTGGGAAGCTGGATAGATTACGGCAGTACGGTTCGTGGAATTCACCGCAGACGTACTGTTCATGGGCCCATAAGTATTGGACCCGAGATCTAGACATGATGCTACCGACCAGACCTGTCCATAGGACAGAAAGCCGACAAATAGCATCAGCAATAACGTAATTTTTTTCATAAAAAAGTATAAATTGATTAACAGACCGCTAAAATACTAATTTTAATAAACTAAAAAGTTAAAATTGAAAAGTTAGACATAAAAAGCAGGAATTTAAACATAACGTTAAGCCTATATTATGCAAAAAGCCCGCATCTACGCGGGCTTAACATTTTCTTCCTTATTTATTAGAAAGTTATAAACAGCTATAAAACTATGATTTTATGCTATCAATACCTACCATTTCGTTTGCATCTGCTGCATAATCAACTCCTTGTACTTCGAAGCCGAAAAGGTGATAGAAATCTTTTCTATATCCTTCCAAATCTCCAATCTCAGCAAGGTTTTCTGTTGTAGCTTTTGTCCATAATGCGGCTACTTTTTCTTGGATATCATCACGCATTTCCCAATCGTCAATTCGGATTCTTCCTTTTTCATCAGTCGGGATTTCTCCTCCTGAGTACAATCTTTCTTGGTATAATCTTTGAATTTGCTCGATAGTTCCTTCATGTACGCCTTCTTCTTTCATTACTTTGTAAAGCAACGAAATGTATAATGGAATAACAGGAATAGCGGAGCTTGCTTGCGTAACCAAAGCTTTGTTTACAGAAACATAGGCTTTTCCTCCAATATCTTTCAGGCTGTCTGTAATCGAAAATGCTGTCGCTTCTAGATGGTCTTTTGCACGTCCGATAGTTCCTTTTCTGTATACGGCTTCTGTCAACGATGGCCCGATATAAGAATAGGCAACTGTCATCGCTCCTGGAGCCAAAACATTTGCTTTTTTCAAGGCATCAATCCACATAGACCAATCTTCGCCGCCCATTACGGCAACTGTATTTTCAATATCGTCTTCTTTGCTTGGCTCTATCGAAATTTCTGAAACTTTTCCTGTATGGAAATCTACTGTCTTATTTGAAAAGGTATTTCCGATTGGCTTTAAAACCGAACGGTGCGTGATTCCTGTAACCGGATTAGTTCTTACTGGTGAAGCTAGACTGTAGATTACCAAGTCTACCTGGCCTAAATCTGCTTTTATCAAATCAATGGTTTGGTCTTTCACTTCATTCGAGAAGGCATCTCCATTTATGCTTTTTGCATAAAGACCCACTTTGTGCGCTTCTGCTTCAAAAGCAGCCGAATTGTACCAGCCTGGCGAAGCTGTTTTTCCTTCTAATGGTGGTTTTTCAAAGAAAATTCCAATAGTAGCAGCATCAGAACCAAAAGCGCTCGTAATCCTAGAAGCCAAACCAAATCCTGTAGAAGCACCAATCACTAGGACTTTTTTGGCGCCTTCAATTTTTCCTTTTGACTTTACGTATTCAATCTGATTTTTAACATTTTGCTCGGCACCTTTTGGATGTGCAGTCAAGCAAATAAATCCTCTCATTCTTGGTTCTATGATCATAAAAATTTATATATTCGATTAAAAATTATAAAACTAGCGTTCCGCAATGGCAAATATACCTTTGTTTTTTTAGTTCAGCAAGGCCTTGGCGTGATTTATGGCGGAGTCGGAAATGTCTTTTCCCGAAAGCATTTGCGCAATCTCGACAATCCTTTCTTCGCTTGAGAGCAGCTTAAGTTCGGATTGCGTCTGCTCCCCTACTGTCGACTTGAATACTTTGAAATGCGAGTTGCCTTTGGCAGCAATCTGCGGCAAATGCGTAATAGCAAAGACTTGCATCGTCTTGCTCATTTCTTTCATGATTTCTCCCATCTTATGGGCTATTTCTCCTGAAACTCCAGTATCAATTTCATCAAAAATGATGGTCGGCAGTTTCTGATACTGTGCCAAAATTGATTTTACGGCCAGCATAATTCTTGACAATTCTCCGCCTGAAGCTGTTTTTTTCAACAAGCCAAAGTCAGAACCTTTATTTGCGGCAAACAAAAATTGCAGATTGTCTTTTCCGTTGGCATGATAGCTTTCTGATAAAGTAGCTTCAATCTGGAAGCGAACATTTGGCATCCCTAAAAGCTCTAAAATAGCAATCAGTTTTTCGGTAAGCACTGGAATTGCTTTTTGTCTTTTTTCGTTTATAGTTTTAGCGATAGCATCCAATTGAGCTTCGCTTTCCGTAATTTCTTTTTCTCCTGTTTCGATTTCTGCTTGCAGGCTGTCTACAGAAATAACTTTTTCATCAAGGCTGTTCTGGATTTCCAGCAATTCATCAATTGTCTTGACTTGGTGTTTTTGCTGCAGGTTGTAAATGGTCTGCAGTTTTTGATTGACCAAATCCAATTGTTCTGGATCATTCATCAAAGATTCGGCAATTTGGTTCAATTCGGAAACAATATCGTCAAATTCGATGGAAACGCTAGTTACTCTTTCAGACAACGAGTTATAATCCGGTGAAAAGGCGGCAATTTTTTGAAGGGCCGCTTTTATTTCTTTCAGATTGTGAAGTACGCCGAACTGCTCTTCTTCTGCGATTGAAAGCGAGCGATCTAGATTTTCCTTGATTAATTCGACATTGTTCAACTGCTCAAAAGTACTTTCTAGCTCTTCTTGTTCGCCTAATTTTAATTTAGCAGCAAGCAATTCTTCTAAAAGAAAAGAATTATAATCTTGTTCTTTTGAAGCGTCTTGCAACTTAGATTTCAGCGCAGACAGATTACTTTTTAGGTTTTTATATTTTTTTAATAGCGCTTTATATTCGGCTATTTCTTTTGTATTTCCGGCAATGGAATCAATAATATCGAACTGGAAGTTTTCTTCGGAAAGTTCTTGTGTCTGATGTTGCGAATGGATATCGATCAGAAATTCGCCCAACTCTTGAAGTTCTTGAAGGTTTACAGGACTGTCATTGACAAAGGCTCTTGATTTTCCTGAAGGAAGTATTTCTCTCCTGATAATGGTTTGCTTTTCAAAATCCAGATCGTTGGCTTCAAAAAAGGGTTCGAGGTTATAGCGTGCTATTTCAAATTGCGCTTCGATGACGCATTTTTCTTCTTTATTTTTTAAGGAGCTCAAGTCCGCTCTTTTTCCCAAAACTAAGCCTAAAGCTCCTAATAAGATCGATTTTCCGGCTCCTGTCTCTCCTGTAATGATAGAGAAATTCTCAGAAAAGTCAATATCAAGCTTTTCGATAAGGGCAAAATTCTTTATGGATAGTGATGTCAGCAATGCCTTTAAATTTAGAAATGATGTTAAAAATTTGCACCGTCGCCTAGCCCAGATAGAAGTGGAAATCCTTTTTAGCAAAAGGTACTTTTGCTAAAAAGATTGGAACGGATAGCTGGTTAAAGCTTCAAAAAATTAAAATCGGATTCCGCCCCACTTGCTTGAATTTAGAGGAGAAATCCTGTTGAGGTTTTCAACTAAATCTGCTATCCCTATGGAAGGCCCACCTGTATAAATCGAAACAATTTCATCTGATTTTGCATCAAAAAATACGCGGGTCAGTAATGCATTTGGTCGAAGCTCATAAATTTGAGCTAGTGTTTTTATAGAATTTTTGATGTTTTCTTTTCCTTTTTTTAGGTCGTCGCTCATCACGTCAATTCCGGTTGAATGGTATTGGTAAAGCGCTTCTCTATACGGAGCAAATGTATTGGACATCAGGTCGTTGATCAAAAAGTATCTTGAGATATTACCGTCTGATTGGTTCCATCCTTTTGAACCGCCTTGTTGTGCCAAGATTGCAACATTTTGTGCCAGTTCAAAATACGGAGTTCCGCCTTTTGGCGAAAAAGAATCCGCATCCAGCCCCATGATGATATAGCTGTAAAAGGCAATAACCGACACTAAGTTAGAATCATAGCTATTTGGATTGAAAATAAGGTTTTCAAACTCTACATACCTGAAATTAAAATCTTTGTCGTTAAAGTTGAAAATCGGAGAAGAATACGTAGAATTAAATGCAGGACGCGATGACTGCACCTGAATAGATGCCGAAAATTGGTCTGAACTATAGGCTGAAACGTTGATGAACATGGTCGATTCGATACGTTCATTTTCTCCAAAAGTCTGGTTTGTCCATCTTGTCTTGTTTACAAATTCGGTCAAGGAACGCTCCAGAGTTTTAAAAATCTGCGTATTGGCATTCGTAATCCTGTCGAAATTTATTTTTACGGTACAGTTCAATTCTTGAGCCTGAACAGATCCGGCAACGAGCAACAAAAGAAATAATATCTTACGCATAAAAATGTTGTATTACTTTATTTAAAATATCTTCAGCCACGGCTTCTTTTGATTTAAGAGGCATCGGCTCGATGTTGAAATTCTTGTCTATAAAGGTAACTTTATTTGTCGATTTTCCAAAACCAGCTCCTTCATCCTGCAATGAATTGAGAACAATCAAATCTAGGTTTTTTTTCTGGATTTTCTGCTTCGCATTTTCAATTTCATTTTCTGTTTCTAAAGCAAATCCTACCAGAAATTGTTTTTTCTTCAGCTTTCCTAAAGAAGCAAGAATATCTTGTGTTTTTTCTAGCTCGATTGTAAAAGCGTCTTCCGTCTTTTTTATTTTTTGTGATGCAGGAAATTTAGGCCTATAATCCGCAACTGCCGCTGCCGCTATGGCTGCATCAACAGCATCAAAATAATCATGCGAAACATCATACATCTGCTGTGCCGAAGTCACGTTGATCTGCTGAATCTTGGAACTTTTAGGCTTCAAGTGCGTCGGTCCAGAAATCAAAATGACTTCTGCTCCTAAGCTGGCTGCTTGTTCTGCAATATCAAATCCCATCTTTCCAGAGGAATGGTTGCCTATAAAACGCACGGGGTCTATGGCTTCGTATGTAGGTCCGGCAGTAATTAGTATTTTTTTTCCTTTTAAAGGCAATTTGCTTTCGAGATCAGCTTCAAGAAAGGCAATAATATTTTCAGGTTCAGCCATTCTTCCTTCGCCTGAAAGTCCGCTGGCCAATTCGCCTGACTCGGCAGGAATAATTGTATTTCCGAATTGTTCTAATAATCTGAAACTCGCTAAAGTTGAAGGATGCTTATACATATCCAAGTCCATTGCAGGCGCAAAATAAACCGGGCATTTAGCAGAAAGGTAAGTCGCAATCAAAAGGTTATCACAGACACCATTAGCCATCTTAGATAACGTATTTGCAGTAGCGGGAGCAATAAGCATCAAATCGGCCCAAAGACCTAATTCGACATGATTGTTCCAGACAGCATTTTCGTCTTCTTCGTTGTAAAAAGTAGAATGTACCGGATTTTTAGAAAGCGTGGAAAGTGTGAGCGGTGTCACAAAATCCTTAGAAGCAGGCGTCATGACCACTTGGACATCGGCGCCTGCTTTTATGAATAATCTTACTAGCGAAGCTGTTTTATATGCGGCAATCCCACCGGAAACTCCCAGCACTATTTTTTTACCACTTAAAACAGACATCGTAATTATTTAGTAGTATCTCTGTAATAGATTTTATCTTCTAGCCATTCCTGTACCGCTAAAGCGTGTGGTTTTGGCAATTTTTCGTAGAATTTTGAAACTTCGATTTGCTCTTTGTTTTCAAAAATTTCTTCTAAGCTGTCATTATAGGTAGCAAACTCTTCTAATTTCTCTGTCAATTCTTTTTTGATCTCAGAGTTAATTTGATTTGCTCTTTTAGCCATAATCGTAATCGCTTCATACACATTACCTGTCGGTTCCTCGATCACACTCTTATTATAAGTAATTGTGTTTACTGGAGCATTAGTCTTTTTTAAATCCATGACTTTTATTTAATTAGAAAATTGTTGTAATTCTTTTTCGATTCTTGCAAGCTTTTCATCGACCTCTTTTTTGTATTGTGTCGACTCATTAAATTTTATCAGATTAGCATACGAAGCTTTCGCTAAGTTCAATCGTTCTTGCTTTTTGCTTTCTACACTGTTGATGGCCAAAATATAAGCCGAATCAAATCGGTAATATAGAGCATCTTCTTTGAAAGGCGTTCCTGGATAGTCTGCAATAAAATTGTCTAACGCTTTTATAGCTGCAGAATAATCACGTGTATAACCGCCAATCGTATGGTATTGTTTTGCGTTTTCAAAAGCTTTTTTCTCTAGCTTCTCTCTTAATGTCTTTACGATTTCGTTCGCTCTTGGCAGGTATTCAGAATTTGGATACAGGTTGATAAATGCTTGTAACTTATCAATTGCTTTATCCGTATCCGTTTGATCTAAAGTATATCTCGGAGATAGTTTTGAATAGCTTTCAGCACTCAAGAAAGCAGCTTCTTCGGCCTTTTCGCTTTTTGGATAGCTTGATGTAAAGCTTTCAAACTGATAGCCGGCAAGATAATGCTGTTTTGTCTTATAATACGACTGCGCAAACATATAGAACATTTTTTCTGCCGCAGGTTTTCCTCTGTAAGAAGGCGCAATCTGCTCAAAAAGTCGAATTGCTTTTGTATATTTTCCAGCGTCATACATTTTTGAAGCGATGTCATATTTTACAGCGATATCCTCTGATTTTAAGGCTTTTTGATAAGGACTGCAAGAACCAAGGGCTATTGCGATTAAAAGTATGTAAAATATTCTGTTCATTTTCAAGATTGTATTTACTGATTTCAAGCTTTTTGAGGCTGTATAAAAATCAACCGCAAATTTAGTTATTAATTATAGATTAAAAAAACATTTTTTTAAGGCTCCAAAAAGACTTAAAAATAAAAAAGATGCCAAATAAAATGACACCTTTCTAACGATTAAATTCTGTATTTATTTTCCAGTCGCAATCGGACTCGTAAAGTTTTTCATTTCGTTATCAAAAAGATACAAACCTCCTTTGTCGTCACCGATCAAATTGATTTTATCTAGGATATATCTAGCGTTTGCTTCTTCCTCTATCTGCTCGGCAACATACCATTGCAAGAAATTGTGAGTCGCATAGTCTCTTTCGTCTAACGCAATACCGACCAAGTCGTTGATGCTTTCCGAAACTTTAATTTCATGCTGCAATAATTGCTTGAAAAGCACTTTATAGCTTGACAAATCAAGTACAGGCTCAACAGTAGCAGATATTTTAGCTTGGCCGCCTCTTTGGTTGATGTATTTTACCAATTTCAGCATGTGCATTCTTTCTTCTTCTGACTGCGCAAACATAAAAGTTGATATTCCTTCAAAACCTTGAACTTCAGCCCAAGAAGCCATCGCAAGATAAATCTGAGAAGAATCTCCTTCTACTTTTATTTGTTTGTTTAGCGCGTCTTGTATGGTTTGTGACAACATAATCTTTATTTTTTGAAACTAATTTACTGTTTTTTTAACAAACTGGTCAATTCTGCCTGCTAAATCTTCGTTAACATTAACTAATGGCAAACGTACTGTATTTTCTGACAATCCCAAAGATTTAAAGATTTCTTTAACACCAGCTGGGTTTCCTTGCTCAAAAATCATGTCGATAGAATCGGCAAGTTGGTAATGCAACTGGTAAGCTTCGTCAACTTTTCTTTCCAATCCCAAACGCACCATTTCTGAAAATTGTTTTGGAAAACCTTCTGCAATTACTGAAATCACTCCTGCTCCACCGGCCAAAACCATCGGTAGTGTTACCATATCATCGCCAGAAATTACCAAGAAATCTTTTGGCTTGTCCTGAATCAATTTCATAGCCTGAACAATATCTCCCGCAGCTTCTTTAATTCCCACGACATTTTTGAAATCATTCGCCAAGCGAAGTACTGTCGACGGCAAGACATTGCTAGCTGTTCTTCCCGGAACATTGTACAAGATTACCGGAAGCGGCGAAGCTTCTGCAATCGCTTTAAAATGCTGATAGATTCCTTCTTGCGTAGGCTTGTTATAGTAAGGCGAAACAGAAAGAACTGCTGAAAATCCTGTAAAATCTCTGGTTTTTAGTTCCTCCACAACTTCTGCAGTATTATTGCCGCCAACACCCAAAACCAATGGCAATCTTCCGTTATTGGTTTCGATTACGGTTTTTATGACCAATTCTTTTTCTTCTTTCTTTAATGTAGCCGGCTCGCCTGTCGTCCCTAAAACAACAAGATAGTTGATTCCGTTATCGATCTGATAATTTACGATTCTTTTTAAGGCCTCGACATCAACAGAAAAATCTTTTTTGAATGGTGTGACAAGCGCAACGCCTGTTCCAATAAGTGACTGCATAATTATATTTTATTTAGTATTTTTAGATATTTGAATAATTCAGAAACAAAAACCTTATAATTTTCGGCATTGGTATTGATCATAAAATGATTCAATCTTTTGTCGATGGTTGAAAATCCCACTTTAAAATTCGCTTTCGACTTGAAAGTCGTAATCATCAAGGGCGCTTTCTCAGTATCGTAATAACTGATGAGCATATCAAATTCCTTCTCGGCAAAGTCCCTTACATTCTTATTTTCCAGCGTTCCTTTCCAGCTCAAATCTTTGTGGCTGAAACTCGGATAATTAATAACTTCTTTTTTCTTGAAACGGTCTTTATAAAGCAAAATTTGTATGTCTTCTCTCTTGATTCCGTTAGCCAAAAGCTCTTCTATCAAATTGACTTTGTCTTCAAAATAGGTCTTATCAATGAGCAGTCCGACTGTTTTTATCGTTTCGGTCGAAGGGTTTCCCTTTACATGCAGGGAACTATTTTTTAATGTTCTTTTTGCAGAAAAATTCTTGAAAAATTTTAAAAACATAGTACTTTTACTTGTGATTACAAATTTAATTAAATAAGCCGTATTTCAGATGCTAAAACTAAAAAACTATAACGCCGCTGCAAGACAATTTGTTTTAATTCTAACATTATTTCTTGCACTTTCTTGCTCGAATCAAAAAGCGTATGTTTCTAAAATCGAAGGAAAGCAAATCGGCGTCACCAATACAAATCCGGAAACTCCTGCTATCGAGGAATTTATAAAACCTTATCGCGAAAATATCGACAAAGACATGAATCAGGTTTTAGCGTATGCACCGGAAACTTTAGACAAGAGCAAAGGTGAATGGCAGACCAGTATTGGAAGCCTTCAGGCCGATATAACGCTTGCCGCAGCCAATAAAATTTTTCAAAAGCGCGAAAACAAATCTGTCGACATCTGCTTGCTGAACCATGGCGGTATCCGAAGCATGATTTCAAAAGGAAACGTAACGACACGTACCGCCTTTGAATTAATGCCTTTTGAAAACGAATTGGTAGTGGTTGCCCTAAAAGGCGAGCAGATTGTAGAAATGGTCAATTATCTGATTGCTGAGAAAAAACCGCATCCGCTTTCGGGAATGGAAATTATCTTAAACAAAGACGCTTCTGCTTACAAAAGCATTACGGTACAAGGAAAACCTTTAGATCTGAACAAAACCTATTACGTAGCCACAAATGATTATCTGTACAACGGCGGCGACAGCATGAATTTCTTTAAAAAAGGAACCATGACTTCTTTAGATTACAAACTTCGAAATGTTTGGATCGATTATTTCAAAGAAACCGACACCATTCCTGTTTTGACGAACAAGAGAATTATTGTTGAGTAGTTCCCAATTCTAAAGAAGCCAAAAAGACACAAAAATGAAAAGAAGAGATTTTATACAAAAAACAGTAGCCGGTTCCGCATTATTGACTGTTGGCGGATTGTCATTGAGCAGCTTTGCGCCGATTGATAAAAAACACATCACGATTTTACATACGAATGACGTTCATAGCCATATCGATCCATTTCCTGCAACAGATGCAAAAAATCCTAATATGGGTGGTGTTTCGAGAAGAGCAAGCTTGATCGAAAGCATTCGTAAAGAAAATCCGAATGTATTGCTTTTGGATGCTGGTGATATTTTTCAAGGCACGCCTTATTTCAATTATTACGGCGGCGAATTGGAATTTAAGCTAATGAGCATGCTAAAATACGATCTGGCTACAATGGGAAATCACGATTTCGACAACGGAATTGACGGTTTTTATTCGCAATTGCACAATGCCAAATTTGACTTCGTCAGCGCTAATTATGATTTTAAAAATACGGTATTGGACGGAATCGTCAAGCCCTATAAGGTTTTTGTGAAAGACGGCATCAAGATTGGCGTTTTTGGATTGGGCGTTGAATTGGACGGTTTAGTGGATAAAAAAAACTACAAAGAAACTGTTTATAACGACCCCATTTCCGTATCGCAAGAAATGACGCGAATCTTAAAAATGCAGGAAAAATGCGACCTGATTATTTGCCTTTCTCACATTGGATACGCATACAAAAACGACCCGAACAAAGTTTCTGATTTAAAATTAGCCGCCGCTACAAGAGATATCGATTTGATTATTGGCGGGCATACACATACTTTCCTTGACAAGCCGACCATCGTAAAAAACCTTGACGGAATTGATACTTTAGTAAACCAAGTAGGCTGCTACGGAATCAACCTTGGACGTATTGATTTTTATTTTGATACAGACAAAAACAAATCGCATTCAGGAAGGACTATAGTAGTCTAACTGCAAACAATATCCAAAATAAAAAAGGCTCGTATATCACGAGCCTTTTTTAGTAGTTACTTTCAATATTACTGCAACATTGCGATAAAATCATCTTCCGAAATTATCGGTACGTTTAGTTTATTTGCTTTTTCCAGTTTTGCTGGCCCCATATTATCGCCTGCAACCACATAATCGGTCTTGGCAGAAATAGAACTCCCTACTTTTCCGCCGTTATCTTCTATGGATTTCTTTAGGTCATCGCGAGAGAATTTCTCAAATACTCCCGAAACCACGAAGGTCTTGCCTGCTAGTTTATCGGTCGCATCTGGATTAAAGACTGTTTTTGCTTCCAATTGTACGCCGTAATCTTTTAATCTCTGGATGATTATCTGGTTCTCTGGATTTTCAAAGAATTCTACAACACTTTGCGCAATTCGTTCTCCGATTTCATCTACCAGTATCAAGTCCATTAAGCTGGCGTTGCCCAAATTGTCGATTGTCTGGTAATGCTTGGCAAGTTTTTTTGCTACGGTCTCTCCTACATAACGGATTCCCAGTGCAAATAAGACTCTTTCAAACGGAACTTCTTTGGATTTCTCGATTCCATTGACCAAGTTTTCTGCCGATTTCTGCGCCATTCTTTCTAACGGAATCACTTGATCTACCGTAAGGTCATACAAATCGGCATAATTCTGCACAAGGTGATTATTAAACAGCAAAGCAACTGTCTCTCCTCCTAATCCTTCAATATCCATCGCCTTTCGGGAAATATAGTGCTGGATTCGTCCGATAATCTGGGGCGGGCAGCCGTAAAAGTTCGGACAATAATGCTGGGCTTCGCCTTCTTTTCGGATTAGTTCGGTCTGGCATTCTGGACAATTGGTGATGTAAACTGTCGGCAGCAGATCTAAAGAACGCTTGGTAAAGTCTACGCCGATAATCTTTGGGATAATCTCGCCTCCTTTTTCTACAAAAACTTCATCACCAACGCGGATATCGAGTTTTTCGATCTGGTCTGCGTTATGCAAAGAAGCACGCTTCACGATCGTACCCGCCAATTGTACCGGTTCTAGATTCGCTACCGGCGTAATCGCTCCTGTGCGTCCTACCTGATACGAAATAGAATTTAATTTGGTTGAAACTTGTTCTGCTTTGAACTTATAGGCAATCGCCCAACGCGGCGCTTTTGAAGTATAGCCTAATTCATCTTGATAGTGCAGATTGTTTACCTTCACGACCACGCCGTCTGTTTCATACGGCAGTTCGTGGCGATGGATATTCCAGTAATCGATGAATTCAAAAATTTCGTCAACGTTTTTTACCAATTTGGCTTCTTTGGGCACTTTAAATCCGAAGCTTCTTGCTTTTTCAAGGCTTTCAAAATGCGTTGCAAATTTGACATCATTGCCAATAAAAGTATACAATAAGCAATCTAACGGACGTTTGGCTACTTCTGTGCTGTCTTGCAGCTTCAAGCTGCCAGAGGCGGTATTTCTAGGATTAGAATAAGGCGTTTCGCCTATTTCAATCAACTCCTGGTTCATCTTGGCAAAACCTTCCAATGGCAGGATAATCTCGCCGCGTATTTCAAAACTGTCTGGAAAATCTCCTTTCAGCTGCAACGGAACGGATTTGATAGTCTTGATGTTATTCGTTACTTCATCGCCTTGAAAACCGTCGCCGCGCGTTACCGCGCGTTTTAGCTTTCCGTGTTCGTAGGTCATGGAAATAGAAGCGCCGTCGTATTTTAGCTCGCAGGTATATTCTAAAGGCACATCGCCTAAAATCTTCTGGATTCTTTTTTCCCAATCCAATACATCTTCTTTGGAATAGGAATTGTCTAAGGAATACATCCTATTTTTATGGGTGATTGTCGCGAAGTTCTTGGTAATCATCCCGCCCACTCGCTGCGTCGGGGAATTTTCATCAAAAAACTCAGGATGCTTGCTTTCAAGATCTTGCAGCTCTTTTAGCTTTTGGTCGAAATCATAATCGGATATCGTGGGCGTATCCAAAACATAGTAATTATGATTGTGCAGGTTGAGCTCTTCGCGTAATGATTGGATGGTATTCTGAATGTCCATAAAAAAGAAATTGGCTAGTTTAGTTTTCTGAAAACAGAGCACTAAAATAACCAATTTCTACTAAATATTTGTATTTATGAAGCTTGAATTATCCCATTAATTTGCAGGTATAATTGGCCGTCGCTCAAGATAGCGCCTTGCTGGATCAGGTTGAAGATCGAGCTGTTTCTTTCTTCTTCATAGTCCTTTTGGCCTAGCTTGATTTCTACGGTTTCGGTAAACATATTGTCGCTCAGCCACTGCAAGCCTTCTCTAGTCATAAAATCGACTTCTTGTACCAATGATTTCAAAACGATAGACTTCACCACTTTTTCCTGGCAGTGAAAAAGAAAAATATAATTTTTAGAAAAGTGCTCTAAGTAGTGTGCTCCTGTCAGTACGCCTTCCCAGATCAGGTCTGAAAACACATCTAGTTCTTGTTCGGCTACTTCAGGCTTTTCTGCCTTGATCGTATCCCATTCTTTTTTATCGATTGATTGCGTAGCCAAGAAATTGGCAAATTCTTGATGAAGCGCTTCGAATTGCTCTTTTGTTAGTCTTCTGTATTTCATGTCGTCACAAGGAAAGAAGCAATCTTCCTTCATTTAATTATACTCTATATAAGCTTTCAAAGTTCAATATTCCAAGTTGAGTATTCAAAATTTAAAAATCAATAACGAACTCTGAATTTGGAATATTGAATTTTGAAACAAAAAAAATCCCGACTTGCATCGGGACTTTTGTATTTCAGTACTTGAAAATATTATTTCTCAGCTACGATTTCGTAAGGCAACTCAACGATAACATCTCTGTGCAATCTAACACTAGCAGTATATTTACCAGTACGTTTAACGATTCCAGAAGTGATGTATTTTCTGTCGATTGATTGACCTTGTTTCTCTAAAGCTTCAGCGATATCAATGTTAGTGATAGAACCAAAAAGTTTCTCACCACCTGCTTTAGCAGCAATTTTGATTTCAAGAGCTTTTAGTGCTTCTGCCAATTTCTTAGCATCGTCAACAATTTTAGCTTCTTTATGAGCTTTTTGTTTTAGGTTCTCAGCTAATACTTTTTTAGCAGAAGGAGTTGCCATTTGAGCAAAACCTTGCGGGATCAAAAAGTTACGACCGTATCCGTTTTTCACAGTTACTACATCGTCTTTAAAACCTAAATTTTGTACGTCTTTTTTTAATATAAGTTCCATGTTGTTGTCCTTATTAAGAGAAGTTAGGTTCCGTTTGACGAGAAACCAACAACTTTGTTTTTATTATTTTAGTAAATCGGCCACGTATGGCATTAAAGCTAAATGTCTTGCTCTTTTCACAGCTACAGACACTTTTCTTTGGTATTTCAATGAAGTTCCAGTTAAACGACGTGGAAGGATTTTCCCTTGTTCGTTAACGAATTTCAATAAGAAATCTGCATCTTTATAATCGATATATTTGATTCCAGATTTTTTGAAACGACAATACTTTTTAGTTTTGTTAGTTTCTATGTTCAAAGGCGTTAGATATCTGATATCTCCGTCTTTTTTTCCTTTTGCTGATTGTTCGATCGTTGACATAATAATTACGCTTTAGCTGCTTTTAATTTTGCTCTTCTTCTTTCTGCCCAAGAAATTGCATGTTTATCAAGACTTACAGTCAAGAAACGCATAACTCTTTCGTCACGTCTGAATTCAGTTTCGAAAGCGATTAATACTTCAGGAGCTACTTTGAACTCAAATAAATGGTAAAAACCACTTTTTTTGTGTTGGATTTCGTACGCCATTTTTTTTAGGCCCCAATCCTCTTTTGATACCATCTCTGCTCCTCTGGAAGTAAGAAAATCTTCGAATTTGCTTACTGTTTCCTTTACCTGTACTTCAGATAAAACGGGATTCAAGATGAAAACAGTCTCATAATGATTCATAATAATATATTTTATTTGTTATAAAATTGGGTGCAAAAGTAACTATTTATTTTTAATCTGCAAGCGAAAAATGACTATATTCGACGAAGTACAAAAAAACGGGCAAAAGATTGTTTTTTTATAAAAAAATTATCCTACATTTATCGTACCCAATCTATAAATTCCGATTATTATGAAATTGAATTGTGTCGTAGTGGATGACAGTGCCATTCAGAGAATGACGGTAACCAAGCTGGTTGCCAATCATCCGAACCTGAATTTGGTGGGCGATTTTTCAAATGCCATAGAAACAAAGAATTGTCTTACCAATAAAGAGGTAGACCTTATTTTTCTCGATATCGAAATGCCCGTCATTAACGGTTTTGATTTGCTTGACGGTTTAAAAGTAAAACCGCAGATTATCTTTATTACTTCTAAAGCAGAATATGCCGTGAAAGCGTTCGATTATGATGCTACCGATTATCTCCAAAAGCCTATTTCGCCACAGCGCTTTAATGCTGCCGTAAAAAGAGCCATGGACTTATATTTGTTGCGCAAGGAAAATATCGATGAAGACAGCGAGCATATCTTTATCAAGAGCAATCTTAAGAAATTGAAGATCTTTACGTCAAAAATCAAATGGATCGAGGCGTATGGCGATTATGTAAAGGTGGTTACCGAAGACGAAAACCATCTGGTATTGTCGACCATGAAATCTTTTGAGAACGATTTGTCTAAAGAGCGTTTTATACGCGTGCACAAGTCCTTTATTATCAATATTGACAAGGTAGACAAATTCAACAGCAAGTTTGCAGAGATCGGCGTGACTAAAATCCCATTGAGCAGAAACAAAAAAGAAGACTTGGTGAAAGCCTTAGCTTCGGCCTAATAAAAATCGACATTAACAGCCGTCTTTATCGGCCTGTATTGCGGTACCGCTTCAAAACTATTCAGCATTTTCTGGATAGTTTTTTTTATGCCTCCTAATGGCTGGTTTTGCGGAATCTTAATCATGATCGTGCGGATGTATTCGTTTCGTATGCGGCTTATGGCAGGTTCTTCCGGACCTAAAACAGGCATGTCCAGATTTTGGCTCATGACTTGGTACAGCCACATGGCTCCTTCTTTAAGCTTGTCGAAATCACGGTGCTTGAGCGTAATCTTGATCAGCCTATAATAAGGAGGGTATTTAAAGATATGGCGGTCGTATAATTGTTCCTTATACATGCCGATATAATCGTTGTTGGTAACCTGCTGGATGGTATTGTGGTTCGGATTGTAGGTCTGGATGACGACCTTGCCTCTTTTTTCGGAGCGTCCTGCCCTGCCCGATACCTGCGTCATCATCTGGTAGCTTCTTTCGAAGGCACGAAAATCGGGATGGTAGAGCATATTGTCGGCATTCATGATTCCGACTAAGGACACATTGTCAAAGTCCAATCCTTTTGCTAGCATCTGGGTTCCGACCAAGATATCTATTTCGCGGTTCTTGAAGCTGTCGATGATCTTTTCGTAGCCGTATTTGCCGCGGGTAGTGTCTTGGTCCATGCGTCCGGTTTTCTTTTCTGGAAACAGCGAAGCGAGCTCCATCTCAATCTGTTCGGTTCCGAATCCTTTGGTTGTCAGGTCTACGCTGGAACAGTTGTGGCAGTTGGTCGGCTTGGCCATAGAGTAGCCGCAATAGTGGCAACGGAGCTGGTTCTTGTTTTTATGATAGGTCAGGCTGACGTCGCATTGGGGACATTCGGGCACGTGGCCGCAGGTGATGCATTCCAATACAGGCGAATAGCCGCGTCGGTTTTGGAACAGGATGATCTGCTCTCCCAAAGCCAAGGCTTCTGCCATGTTTTCTAAAAGCGTGTCGCTAAAATGGCCTTTCATCCTTTTGCGGAAGTATTTGTCTTTGAGGTCTACCAGTTCGATTTCGGGCATCATTACGTTGCCGAAGCGTTCGGTAATTTCTACAAGGCCGTATTTGCTGCTCGCCGCATTAAAATAGGTTTCCAGGCTTGGCGTGGCAGAACCTAAAAGCACTTTTGATTTGTGGGAATTCGCCAAAACGATAGCGGCATCGCGGGCATGATATCTCGGAGCGGGATCGTATTGCTTGAACGTCTGCTCGTGTTCTTCGTCTATAATAATGAGTCCTAATTCTTGGAACGGCAGAAAGAGCGCCGACCTTGCTCCTATCACGATCTTGGCTTTTGGCGAATCTTCCAGCACTTGTCTCCAGACTTCTACGCGTTCGTTGTTGGTGTATTTGGAATGGAAGACGGCCACTTGGTTTCCGAAGTGCGCCGTAAGTCGTCCGACCAATTGGGTCGTAAGGGCAATTTCGGGCAGAAGATAGAGTACTTGTTTTCCGACTGCCAGATAGTCTTCGATAAGCTGTATGTAAATTTCGGTCTTGCCGCTGGAGGTTACGCCATGCAGAAGGCATACGTCTTTTTCGGTAAAGGCGGCAGCGATTCCGTCAAAGGCTTGCTGCTGTGCGGTGCTTAGCTGCAGGTTCTTTTCTTTTTGGTTTTTATCGAAAGAAACGCGGTCTTCTTGCAGGTGGTATTCTTCAAAGATGTTTTTGTCTACCAATGCTTTTACGACAGTGGACGAGACTTTTGAATTTTCGACCAATTGCTTTACGGAAATAGGCTTCTTCTGCGAAGCATTGAGCTGAAAATAACTGAGCAGGATGTCTTTCTGCTTCTTGGCGTTTTTCAGATTGTCTAAAAGCGCTACCAGATTCTCTTCGGCGGCATAGTCTTGGTGCAGGCGAATGTAGCGCGTGAGCTTGGGCTTATAGAGTTCTATGACTTCTTCTTGGAGTACCAAGATATTGCGGTCGATCAGTTTTTGGATAATGGGAAAGACGTTCTTCTTGCCTACGATAGCGATGATGTCTTGTACTTTAAGCGAGCTTTGATGCTGCAGGGCATCGTAAATCAGGAATTCTTCATCGGTAAGCTGCAGCTCGTCGACTACGGCATCTTGTTTTTGCGAAATGATGGTTTCGCTTTCGAGCAGAAAGGCCGACGGCATGGCACCGCGGTATACGTCGCCGATGGCGCACATATAATAGGAGGCGATCCATTGCCAATGGGCAATCTGGATTTCGGTCACTAAAGGTGACTCGTCTAATATCTGGTGGATCTCTTTGGCCTCGTAGAGCGTGGGCTCGTTTTGATGGAGCTCGATTGCCAGCGCCGTATAGATTTTGCTCTTGCCGAAAGGCACTGCAATGCGCATTCCTTTTTTGATGTAGTTGTATTCTGCTTCTGAAACTTTATAGGTAAAAGTTTTGGACAGTGACAGGGGAAGAATGACTTCTACAAAATACATTTAATGGCTTTTTGGTTTATACAAAGATAAGGTTTTGGCGTTTGAAATCTCAATTTTTTGTTTTGCTGTTCTTTTTGGAAATGTGTTTATAAATATGTTTTATAATATTTGTATTATCATTTTATGTTATAACTAACAAGCACTACTAGTTTAAGTACACCTGAAAGCCAAAAAATCACTATTTAGCTTTTAATTTATTAAGCAATTCTTTTATCTCTTTAGCTGTATCAAAATCAATTAATTCAGAAAGTTCATCTCTAACAACTATACCTTGCGCATGATTCATTAAATCAATTTCAAATTCGAAAAGCTTAAAGTATTTATACGTAAAATCTCCTTTTTCACTTTCTCCTACAACTCTATATTTTACAATCTTCAACTCATTAACTATTTCTACATTATAATTTAAATGATCAAAATATGAATCTAAATTCGGATGTATAATTTTATACAAATCTTTATCAAGATGATTTTCTTTTATCAATTTAGAATCTTTAACAAAGCTATAATCTTCCTTCTTGATATTCATATTACATCTCTTACATGATACACTTAAATTTATGACATCAAACATTAAATCCACAAATTCACTTTTTGGAAGAATATGCTCAATATCTATTACCATTTTAAACTCTGCCTTTATATCTCTTTTACAATAACAACACTGGTCATTAGATATACTTCTATAATAACTCTTAAATTTCTTTTTAAAACTTAAGAGAATCTTATTCTCCCATATTTTTCCACCTTCATCTATTGCTTTTTTTATATTTTTAAAATCGTCTTCCGTAAATTTCATAAAATTAATTTAAATTAGAAACTGTTTTTTCTCCCAATCCTATAACTGCCCTTAAAACATTAATTTGCTTAGGATCATAAGAACTATCTATAATTTCATTAATTTTTTCTTCAAATGAAGATATTGACATTTTTTGATTTACTAATAAATTAAAATATCTTATTAAACGTTCTGAAAGGAATCTATTTTCTGGTGTAGTAACATCAAAATAAGTATAAAACATTTCTTCAACATTTAATAATTCTTTTTTTTGTAATATAAATTCAAAATTTTCCGCCTTAAATATTTTTGCGGTTTCAATATTCAATTCTGCTCCATTAATTATTATTGGTGAATGTGTTGCAATAATAATTTTAGGTTGGTAATAGTAAAATATATCAAAAAGAATTTTAGAAAATTCTTTTTGCCATTTAGGATGCAAACTATTTTCTGGTTCATCAATCAATATTACAGTATTCTCATCTATCATTGTAGAAATGTAAATTATTGATGTTATCAAAACCAATTCACCTGAACTGGCTTCGAGCATTGATATTATATTTTCTCCTTTCTTCAAAAAAACTTCAATCCTGTTTATTATTTTAAGTTTTCGTAGTAAAGTTTCAAATAAAAAAATTTCTATGAGAGTGAATTTTTTTAATTCATTAAAATTTAGTTTATCAATCATAAACCAATTTATATCATTGCTTCGATTAGCAGTATTAACAATTAAATAAAGTAGCTGATTTTTCTTTTCAATAGTTAAATCAGATTGCATAATTAAATCTTCATAATAATCTTTTAGTCCTACAATTTTGAAGCCAATTTCCGGTTCAAAACCCACATACTTTAAAGCAGTTGAAGCATTTTTCAACCTTATTTCATCAGACTCAGCAATATTTTTAAGTGAATTTTTTAAGGTATTTCTTGATTGCTTACGACCAGATCTTCCTCTTAAAGATTTGAAGTTTTTACTTTTACTGTCAAACTTATCATGAATAGAATTAGCAATTGCAATAACTTTTTTTCCGTTTGATAAAAAATGTTTTGAAAGATTATTTAAAAGTGTGCTTTTGCCACTTCCGTTTTCTCCAATTAAAATACTTAAATCATTAGAAACTAAATCTAAATTTAAAATTTCCTCAGGAATTTCGTTAATCATAATTTTATATTTTATTTTTAAATTTTTGATTGCCTCCTTAAGCTTGATACTGCATTATCAATATCCTGTTCTGCCTCTTCATTACTCCATTCTTTCCAAAATCTAATCGTAGCACTTTGAGGTTTAATTTTTGGCTCATCTATTATAACTCGCGTAGGTAATAAAGAAGCATCTCCTACTATTAAAGCTTCTCCTATATCAAGTATAGGCAATACATCGGTTAAACCTGCAAGATTATCAGGTAAGAGTCTTTTTATCACTGCTTGATCTTCCGCATTTGATAGCCTTAATGAAATAAAATTATTGCATTGACTTAAAACTGTTCTGTTAACTTCTGCAGGTCTTTGACTAATAACTATTAAACTAACCCCATATTTCCTTCCTTCTTTAGCTATTCTCTCGAAATTTTTTAAACCTAATTCAGACGCTGAATCTTGACTTGTTCTTTCAGGTATATATAGATGAGCCTCGTCACATAAAAGACAAATCGGGTGCCTCTTATCGTTTGCAGTCCATTGCTGTACTGTAAAAATTAATCTTGCAACCAAGCCTATCACTAAAGGTAAAACATCAGAAGGCACCTCTGAAAAGTCAATGATTTTTACTCCTCCTTTTTTTTCATTTCTTTTAGATCCCAACATTAAACAATTACACAATTTATTTAACCAATCAATATGCATCTCGTCTTCTGAAATTTGAAACATAAAACCTAGTCTCTTGTCTTGAATTTTTGCTTCTAATCTTTGAATGAATCTAGATAGCTTTCCCTTAAAATCCCCAGCTTTTCCTGCAGATGTAGAACCAACAACCTGCTCATTATCAAGCCTTTTTAACTCAATCAAGATATTTTCCATATTGTATGGCACTGGACTGTCTATGGTAATATGGTCCTTAAAATATGTATCTTCGATAAGATTCAAGAAAGAACATTTTTCATGAAAAACAGTTCTCGAAAATACCATTGCTTGATTAGGTGCATTGCTGTCGCTTCTATCCAAGAGCATGGCGAGCATTTCTTCATATGTAAGCATCCAATATGGCAACATCAAAACACCATTTTCTAAATTTTCTTTTTTTCCTAAATCCGATGGATTTGCTATTTTAAAGTGTTGAATTCCTGCTGCCGTAAAATCATTTCCACTATATTCACCATGAATATCAAAAAGTATAGTATTTGCCATTGGTAGTTGTGCTATTTGTTCTATCAACTTTGCTACACACCAAGATTTTCCTGACCCTGTACTACCAACAATTACAGCATGTCTCTGAAATAATTTATCACCATCTAAATAAGCTTGTGCATTTTCATCTATTGAATATTTACCTATTGATAACGGAACCTTATAATTATCAACAGATGAAACAGTTTGCATAAATAATGTTATGTTCTCACCATCAATAGGAAAACATTCCGCATCAATTTCAGGAACAGTATCTAGCGTTCTCTTGAAAACATTCTCCTTCTGACCATGCTTATCAAGCAAAGTGCCTATCAAATTAACTTTCAAAATGTTTTCAGTCATTAGGAAACCATTTAGCCCAATATCATCAGATGGTTTATCTTCTTCGGAAGATTTTCTTGTTATTCTACTAATAATCCCTATAAGATATTGTCCTGCTTTTGAGCTTCTTACCGCTATCAAATGATTAACCTGTAGTTTTCTAAGCTTTTCAATTTCATCTACTTTGACGACAATTGTTGAAGTATCAACACTATAAACAGTTCCTATTACTGAATTTTGTATAAATTTAAATATTGACATTTTTTATTATTTTATAAGTTCTAAGTATTTTGACAATTCCCAATAATTTACACCTTCAACAATGTGATTTCCTAAAGCTGAAGTATAAATTTTAGTATTTCTATTATCATTAGCATCTTCTTCCATCAATACATAGTTTTTACATTTATTATCTATAATTGATTGTTTTGTTTTGGGAGACAATTGCTTTGTTAGTACGATTATTGGCTTTCCTGCTTTAATTTGAGAAATTAATTTTGGCTGTACGTGCATATCATTAAAACCATAACCGATGCATAAATATCCATTAGCATTTTCGATTTCTTTATCAGCTTCTGTAAAAATTGTTCTATATGGCTCATTATGCGTTTCCATATATTTACTTAATCCAGGAGTTACAATAGATGGGACATATCCTAATGGCACAAGATGACGAAGGGGTAGAAGTAAATTTTTTTCATCCTCAACATTTTTAAACCAATCTAACGAGCCATGTACTTTCCATATATTAACTTGACCATTATATCCTTTAGGAATATTTTTGTTTAGATGAACATCTTTAGAAAAATTTCCGATTAAATTTTGTGTGTAGCCTGTGCAAATAAAAGAATTTGAAAAACTTGCCGCATATTCAGCAAGTCGATCATAATTTGTTGTAACAATAGAAAGTCTTGAACCAGCAGATGAAAGTAAATATTGTGTAAGTCCAAATAGAGGAAAGTTTACTTTTGAACAAATCAGTGACTCATAAGCTTCTAAATCTTTCTTGTTAACTAATTCCCATGTTTTACATACTATCTCGTAAAGCACATTGCTTCTTAATTGAAGGCTAGATAAAGTAGACTCCAAATCTCCGTTTTTTTCAAATGCTTTTTTGAATTTTTCAAACTGAAGTTTATCTTTTTTATCAGTAAGTATTACATTATCCTTAATATATTCACCAAGATCCCACATTGATGGTAACTTAAAAGGAACAGAAGCTCCACTCCCTAAAATAATCAAAGGAACCTTATTAGTCCAATTCTGTAGAAGCTTTAAAAGTGTATCAATATCCATTATAAATAATTTTGCTCAAGTCTACAAAATATTTTTTACCATTCATTCTCATTCCGCGAATACTCGACAAACTGTAAAGAAAAATCTCTCAAATGTAAATTACTCACTAAAAACTTTTATACGGTTTCCCTCATTCCCAAAAAAAGCTACGATTAAAATAGGAAGTCACTCAGAATCAAAACCAAAAAAGCTATATTCTATAACTTCACAATACCTTTTGTTCCAGTTTGGTTCCACCCTCCTTCCCAATCAATTCCTCTTTTGAAAAATACATTAATACACTATTAAAAGGTTTTCCGAAGGAGACTGGGAGATAACTGGGAGATAACTGCCAGAAAATACGGTATAGATACGGTATGGGTACGGTATGGCTGTAGTATAGCCATCGGTAAATGTCTGTTTTTTTTGGGGTAGCCGCTGGGCGCTTTTAGGAGAAAAGCAACGGAATTTGGCAGTAATCGGGTTCACGCTTCGCGAATTGTGCAAGAGCAGTATTGCTCGAAATCGCTAATTAAATAAATTCTTCCTTTTTAATCGATTAATCGCACCATTTAGCTCAAAACCGAGCAACAGGATCATACAGTTGAGCCAGATATAAATCATCAGAATCAAGAGCGTTCCGATAGAACCATAAAGTTCGTTATATTTTGCGAAACGGACAACATAAATTCCGAAAATAAAGGAGGTCAGGATAATGAGTACGGTGGTAAATATGGAGCCGATACTAAAAAAGGAGTTGCGGCGGGTCTGCTTGGTTCCGAACTTGAAGAGTATGGAGGTGGCGGTGAGGATCATGAGTCCTACGAAGACGAAACGTCCGATGCTGACGAGGTTGATGCTGTCAAAGACGCCTTGGCTTTTCATGCGCTGTATGATGTATTCGAAAATAACGATAGCGGAAACGGTCACGATCAACAGGGTCGACAATATAATCGCAATGCCTAGGGCTACGGCGTATTGGCGGAAAAAGCCTCGGGTGACGGTGATGTGTCTTGATATCTCGAAGCCTCCGAGTATGGCATTGACACCGTTGGCCATCAAAAAGATGGACAGCAGGAAACCGGAAGAAAGGAGTCCTTTGTAGCTGTTGTTGAGGATGTCGTTGATGATTTTATAGATGGCTTCGTAGGTATTGGGCGGTACGCTTTCTTCGACGAATTTCAGGAAGTCGGCTTGGAAGCCTTCAATCGGGATGTACGGAATCAGGTTCAGGATAAAAAGCGCAAACGGAAAGAGGGCCATAAAGAAGCTGAAGGCAATGGCACTGGCGCGGTAGGAAAAAGCGCCTTTGGCAATACCGATAAAGTAGAGCTCTAGGAGGTCGTAGAACGAGAGTCCTTCGAGCCACGGGAGCTTGATGCGCTGCGTGAGGTGCATCAGCGGGCGTATTACGGGAATCTTTTCGAGCTTGTCTTCGATTATCTTGGTCACTTGGTCTTGTTTTAGATGGCTTTCAGGCTAAGGTCCATATTATAGACGGAATGCGTAAGGGCTCCTGAGGAGATATAGTTCACGCCGCATTCGGCATAGCTGCGGATGGTCTTTTCGTTGATGTTTCCGGAGGATTCGGTCTGGCATTGGGTACCGATAAGGGCTACTGCGGTACGGGTGGTGTCGTAGTCGAAATTGTCGAGCAGGATTCTGTATACGTTTTGGGATGCTAGGATTTCGCGTACCTCGTCTAGGTTTCTGGCTTCGACGATAATCTTGAGGTCGAGGCTGTTTGCCTTGAGGTAGTCGTTGGTTTTTTGGATGGCTTTGGTGATGCCTCCTGCAAAATCGATGTGGTTGTCTTTGAGCATGACCATATCGTAGAGGGCAAATCGGTGGTTCTCTCCTCCTCCTATCTTTACGGCCCATTTTTCGATGGCTCGGATGCCGGGCGTGGTCTTTCGGGTGTCGAGTACTTTGGTGCCGGTGCCTTCTAAAAGGTCGGCAAAGGCTTTGGTTTTGGTGGCAATGGCCGACATGCGCTGCATGGCGTTGAGCACGAGGCGTTCTGATTTGAGTATGGACTGGGAGCTTCCGGCTACGTGAAAGACGACATCGCCGTAGTTAACAGGTGTTCCGTCTTGGATAAAGGTTTCTACTTTTAGGTCTTTGTCGACGTAGTTGAAGATCATCTTGGCAAATTCGACTCCGGCAATAATGCCTTGGTCTTTGACCAATAGCTTGGCTTTTCCTTGTGCGGTTGCGGGAATGCAGGCTAGTGAGCTGTGGTCGCCGTCGCCGACGTCTTCACGGATTCCGTTTTGTATGATGAGTTGTAATTCGTTCTGAAACTGGGCTTCTGAAATCATGGTATTGTTTTAATGGTAGCTAAAATAATAAATTCTTTTAGACTTGTACAGGGTTTGTTGTATTTAATTGCTCGTGTTTTGGCGGTTTCTATTTTTTGAATTCTTGATGGGATAGCGTTATCTTTGCTGCGCGATCGTAGTGGCTTAGTGCCTATAATCTTAGCTTCTTTAAAAATGAATATCAAACTTATCGCCATCGGCAAAACGGATAATAAGTCGCTTCAGGCTTTGATTGATGATTATCAGAAACGATTATCGTTTTATATCAAGTTCGACTTGGAGATTATTCCGGATATCAAGAACGTGAAGAATCTTTCGGAAGCACAGCAGAAGGAAAAGGAAGGTGAATTGATTCTTTCTAAGCTATCGCCTACGGATCAACTTATCTTGTTGGACGAGAATGGCAAGAGTTTTTCGAGCGTCGGTTTTTCGGAAGAACTGCAAAAGAAGATGAACTCGGGCATCAAGACGTTGGCGTTTGTCATCGGCGGGCCGTATGGTTTTTCGGAAACGGTGTATGCTAAGGCTCAAGGGAAGGTTTCGTTGTCGCTAATGACTTTTTCGCATCAGATGGTGCGGTTGTTTTTTATTGAGCAGTTGTATAGAGGGTTTAGTATTTTGAGGGGGGAGCCGTATCATCATCAATAGTTGATAGTGGATAGTTTTTAGTTTATAGTTATTTGGGATTTTTGATTTGTGATTTTTGATGGTTGGAAAGTTAGAAAGTCGAAAGTCATAAAGAATAAACAAATTCATTTATCAAGCAATCCAAAATCTAAAATCTTAAACCATAAATAATTCTTCACCTTTCCACTTTCGACCTTCCAACTTTATGACTTTCAACTTTCCAACTATCCACTATCCACTACAAACTATCCACTAATCTAATTGCTTCTACAGCTTCTTTCACATCGTGCACTCTTAATATCTTGGCGCCTTTTTGGAGGGAAATGGTATTGAGCACGGTGGTTCCGTTTAGGGATTCTTGGGGTGTGATGCCCAGGGTTTTGTAGATCATGGATTTTCGGGAGATGCCGGACAGGATCGGGAGCTCGAGGATCTGGAAGAGTTCGAGCTTGTTCATTACTTGGAAGTTTTGCTGGGTTGTTTTTGCGAATCCGAAGCCGGGGTCGATGATAATATCATTAATTCCTAAGCTTCTGGCTTGGCTTACTTTTTCGGAGAAATAAAACAGCATGTCTTTGACGATATCATCGTATTCGGTGAGGCTTTGCATGGTCTGCGGATTGCCGCGCATGTGCATCATGATGTAGGGCGTGTTGTATTTGGCAACGGTTTGCATCATTTTTGGGTCTAGTCCGCCTGCGGCTATGTCGTTGATGATGGCGGCTCCGTGCTGGATGGCGGCTTCTGCGACTTGGCTGCGGAAGGTGTCTACGGAAATGATGATTTCTGGGAAGACTTTTGTCAAAAGATCGATTATGGGAAGGAGTCTTGCGAGTTCTTCAGTTTCGGAAACGAATTCGGCATTGGGTTTTGAGGAATAGGCTCCGATATCGATAAAGGTGGCGCCTTCGTCTAGCATCTGTTTTACTTTGTCGATGATGGCTTGGTCGCTGTCATTTTTTCCGCCGTCGTAAAAAGAGTCTGGCGTAATGTTGAGGATTCCCATTACTTTGGGCGTTGACAGGTCGATAAGGGTTCCGTTGCAGTTCATTGAATAGGTATTTTTGGGCTTGTGTTTATTTCAGGTAGAAGCTTGCCATTATTTTTTGCATGTCTTTATAATGGGCGGGAAACATGTCGGTTTTAATCGAGCCCGTAAGTTGGTAGAGATTTTCCTTTTCTATATAAAGATGCTTTACAAACGTATAGCCGTCATCTTCATAGATGAGTTCGTCAAATGCGGATTGGGAATGTTCGTTCCAGCTTTTGGTTACTGTTTTTCCGCGTTCTGTCACTTCTATCACTGCCTTAATTCCTATGCCGGAACAGTCTAGTTTGGACAATGAGATTCCGGAAAAATCGGCTATGGCACTGCTGCCAAAATCATAAAGAGAAAAGAGGGATTTGAACAGGTCTTTTTCTTCGTTTTTATAGGTTCTCAATTCGGATTTCGCGGGATAGGTAATCGAATAGGCAGCGGTTTCATGGGTGGTGGTTGCACCTTGCGCTTGCGCGATACAACTGCTTGTAAAGGCTAAAAAGAGGAATACAAAATGTTGCTGTATTGTTTTCATTGCATCATGCTTTAATTGGACTGCTGGTTTCGAATGCTTTTAGGCTATCGTATTCTTGTTCCTGTTATTTCGTAGGGTTCCGATGGAAAGCCTTGGAGTACTATTTTTTCTTGGTCAATGGTCTTGATCGGCAAAAGGAGTTCTCTTTGGCTGTTATTTAAAAAGCACAGGAAAAGGGTGTCTCTTAATTGTTCTACCACTAGTTTTCGTCCTTCCCTATTGTTCTTCTTGTTGATTTCTTGGATAATTTCTGAATCTAGCGCGGTATTGAATCGTATCTGCAGCTTTTCTTTATTCCATTGCGCAAGATAGCTGTTATTTTGGATTTCTTCTTTGGTGAGGGAAGTTACGGTAGGTTCCAGCCGCAGGTATTCTTCGGCTAGTTCGGTTTCTTCGGTGGTATTTTGACTTTCATGCCCGTAAACGGAATAGTGGATTGCTTTGGTGAAGAAACGCAGGCGGTCGGGAGTGATGAATTCGTGTCTTATGGCAGCCATTTCTTCTGCAATTCCGTTTTCTTTTAATCGAAGGGTACCGTCTTTTTCTGTTTCGATATCGAATCGAACGGCTTTATCGTTATCAAAAATAATGTATCGGGGTTCTCCATAATAGTCGTTGTCTTTTACGTACATCCAGATACCGTCAAAATTATTTGCTGCCATTTTTATGCTTGCTTGTGTTATGAGCGGCTTTTATGATTTACCTTTCGCCTTAACTCTTTTTTCACTATTTTTGGACAAATTTCATACAAATATACACCAATAATGGATACTACCTCTCAGGAATTTGACAGCGTTATCGGCACTTGCCGTACTTTATTCATCAACAAGATGCAGGATTATGGCAGCGCTTGGCGCATCCTCCGCCTGCCTTCGCTAACCGACCAGATTTTTATCAAGGCGCAGCGCATTAGAAGCTTGCAGGAAAACGAGGTACGCAAGGTGGATGAGGACGAGACGGGAGAATTCATAGGGATCATCAATTATTCGATTATGGCGCTGATCCAGTTGGATTTGGGCGTTGTGGAGCAGCCGGATTTGGGCGTGGCAAAGGCAACAGAGCTTTATGATGAAAAGGTGGCCTTGACGAAAGCGCTTATGGAGGCGAAAAACCATGATTATGGCGAGGCTTGGCGCGACATGAGAGTAAGCTCGTTGACGGATTTGATCTTGCAGAAATTGCTTCGCGTAAAGCAGATAGAGGATAATAAGGGGAAAACGATTGTTTCTGAAGGGATTGACGCCAACTACCAAGACATGATCAACTACTCGGTTTTTGCCTTGATCTTGATGGGTTTTGCCAAATAACAACTCATTAACAAATTGAATTTATCATAAGCTTTATTTTTGAGAAAACTTACATCATGGAAAACATAAAAAAATACCTCCCTTGGGCCTTACGGATCTTGATTTCTTTTTTGTTCTTGATTTCGGCTGTCGCAAAAATGTATCCTTCTCCTTATTTTGCTATTTCTACTTTTGAAGTAAAACAGCTGTATCCGATGGGCTTTTCGGAAGATTTTGCTGTATTCTTTTCTAGAATCTTGATCGGGATTGAGTTTGCATTGGGGCTTTTGTTATTACAGCCGCATTTTTTAAAGCGAATCGTTATTCCGGCTACGTTGCTGATGCTGATTGTTTTTACGACACATTTGACCATCGATACGATACAAAACGGCGGCAATTCGGGCAACTGCGGTTGTTTCGGGAGCTTGCTTCCTATGACGCCGATTGAGGCGATTATCAAAAACGTGATTGCGGGAGCACTCTTGATTTATCTTTTATATTTGCTTCCAAAGAATACCGATAAAAAGAATTTCTGGGTCTTGACGACCGTGACTTTTGCTTCGGTATTGATGATCTTTATGCTGGCACCGATACAGCCTAAAGCGGTAGAAGACACAGCTGATGATGCTACAGTACTTCCTATAGAAACTTTAGAGGCCTTCCCTGCCCAGCCTGCCGATTCTTCAGCAGTTCCTGCTGCGGAAGCCAAAACGGCTGAGACAGCTGCTGTTGAGGCTGCTAAACCGGCAACCGACGAGCCCGCTCCGCAAAAATCAGGCTATGCGCAGTATTTCAGCAAGGCCGACCAAGGCAAGAAGATTATCTGTCTTTTTGTTCCGGGCTGCGATCATTGCCGTGACGTGGCGAAAGAGCTGACTGAAATGAGGGCGAAAAATAAAAACTTCCCTGAAGTGTCTGTGTTGTTTATGAACGAGGAACCTGAAAAGATTCCGGAGTTCTTCAAATTTGCGGGAGCGGATTATCCGTATAAGGTCTTGGAAGTGATTCCGTTTTGGAAGCTTTTAGGCACGAGCAAGGATACTCCTGGCGTTATCTATCTTTGGAATGGCAACAAGATCAAGGAATGGGACGGCATCAACGAAAAGAAATTTGTGGGTTCTGAATTGCAGAACGCCTTGAAAAAAAATTATTCTGAGCTAAAAAAATAAGCTTCTTTGATCAAATACCTCTTACATAAAATAGGATATGCCCTGCTGACGCTTTTTGGAGTGGTCACGGTCATATTCTTTTTGTTTAACGTGCTGCCGGGCGATCCGGCACGTATGATGCTCGACCAGAATGAAAACTCGGAACAGCTGGCTATTGTTAAGAAGAAGTATGGTTTTGACAAGCCGATTTCGACGCAGTATCTGTATTATCTGAACGACCTCTCGCCTATTTCTGTCCACAGCAAGAATGCGGAGGATTATACGTTTCTTTCGGAAGGCAAATACAATGCGGTTCCGCTTTTTGCTATCGGCAATGATGAGGTGGTTTTAAAAACGCCTTACCTGCGCGAAAGCTTTCAGAAAAGCGGCAAGAAAGTATCGGATGTCATCGGGAATACCTTGCCGAATACGTTTCTGTTGGCATTGTTTGCTATCGTGATTGCTATCGTCATTGGCATCCTGCTTGGGATTGTTTCTGCTCTTTATAAGGATACTTGGATCGACAGGGTGATTGCTTTGTTGAGTACGTTGGGCATGAGCATTCCGTCTTTTTTTAGCGCTATTTTATTTGCATGGCTTTTTGGCTTTGTGCTGCATGAGTATACGGGACTGAACATGACGGGCAGTTTGTATGAGGTAGATGATTTTGGCGAAGGGCAGTACATCCAATGGAGAAACATATTGCTTCCTGCGATTGTTTTGGGCATCCGTCCGCTAGGCGTCGTGATACAGTTGATGCGGAATTCGCTGCTTGAGACTTTTGGGCAGGATTATATCCGTACGGCACGTGCGAAAGGGCTGTCGGAATTTCAGATTATCAGGAAGCATGCGGTCAAAAATTCTTTGAATCCGGTAGTGACGGCTATTTCGGGCTGGTTTGCTTCAATGCTGGCAGGTGCTGTTTTTGTGGAATATATCTTTGGCTGGAACGGCCTCGGGAAAGAAATCGTAGAGGCTTTGAATAATTTAGACCTGCCTGTGATTATGGGTTCGGTTATCGTGATTGCTACTACTTTTGTGGTGATTAATATTTTGGTGGATCTGGTGTATGCGTATTTGGATCCGAAGATTCGTTTAGGATAGATTTAACTTTAACCCTGACAGGGTTTGGAACCCTGTCAGGGTTGTTGTATTCAAAAACTTAATAGTATATTTGCTTATCTCAAAAAAGAACAACTCAATGAAAAAAATACTCTTATCTCTTTTGGTGGTCTTGGGAACCGTATCTTGCTCTCAGGCTCAAAAGACAGAATTCGCTGCAGAAGCCTTGGCTGAAAAACTGCAGACTTTAGACGGAAAAGAAATCTCTTTTAAAGAAATACTAAACAAGCATAAAGGAAAGACTGTCGTGATCGACATCTGGGCTTCGTGGTGCAGCGACTGCGTGAAGGCCATGCCGAAAGTAAAAGACATGCAGGAAAAAAGTCCGAAGACAGACTACGTCTTTATTTCGATGGACAAGACAGCCGAGAAATGGAAAGCTGGAATCGAAAAGCACAGCCTGACTGGCGAGCATTATCTGGCGCCTGACGGAATGAAAGGCAAATTCGGGAAAGCTATCGACTTGGACTGGATTCCGCGCTATATTGTTATCGACAAGAAAGGAAAGATTGCTATCTACAGAGCCATCGAAACCGATTTTGATAAAATAAATGCTACTTTAAAAAAACTTAACTAATGAGACAAAAGATTGTTGCGGGCAACTGGAAAATGCACAAAAACGCGGAAGAAACGGAAGATTTACTAAACGACCTTATTGATAAATTGCCGAACGATGTAGAAGCACATATTATTGTAGCGCCTACTTTCGTAAACCTGGCTTCTGCGGTAGACCACTTAGAATTTACCAATATCGGCGTTGCCGCACAAAATATGCACCAGGCCGAAAGCGGTGCTTTTACTGGAGAGATTTCTGCGGATATGCTAAAAAGCATCGGCGTAGGCATCGTTATCCTTGGACATTCTGAAAGAAGAGCGTATTTCCATGAAACGGATGCTCTCTTGGCTGAAAAAGTAAACACGGCCTTGAAACATGAATTGCAGGTAATCTTCTGCTTTGGTGAAGAATTAAAAGACAGACAGTCGGGCAATCATTTCAATATTGTAGAAAACCAATTAAAAGACGGATTGTTCCACCTGGAAGCAAAAGACTGGGAAAGCATCGTCTTGGCGTATGAGCCGGTATGGGCTATCGGGACAGGCGAAACGGCTTCTCCGGAACAGGCTCAAGAAATGCACAAGTTCATCAGAGAAACGATTACGTCTAAATACAATGCAACTTTGGCTGAAGATGTTTCTATTCTTTATGGAGGCAGCGTAAAACCAGACAATGCCAAAGAGATTTTCTCTAAACCGGATGTAGACGGCGGATTGATTGGCGGTGCTGCATTAAAAGCGACCGATTTTGCAGCGATAGTGGCAGCGATATAAGCAATTCTTGTACTTTATACTATAGCCCAGAACTTGTATTCTGGGCTTTTTTATTATGCCTATATTAAGCCATCGTTATGGCTTAACGTTTATAAAACATTTGGAAAGCTTCTCTTAAACTTTCGTTTATCTGGCAGTAATGGCTGGTTAATAACTCTTTGTGACTTTTGCGGGAATTAATCAACCTAAATACTTTATGTCACACAACTACGCTTCAAAAATCGAGAAAGCACTACTGTTGCTCATCCTCTTTTTTGTGGCCCAATTTTCTTATGGGCAGACCCTCATCCATTATTGGAATTTCAACAACAATGCTTCCGAAGCCGCTATCACGACTCCTACATCGACACTTGTCACTGGAGCTTCGCTGACTGCTATTGCTGGAGGAATCAGCGTTATCGACTTTGCCGGAGGAACCGGACAGGCTTTTGATTTGCAAAACCTGAATGCCAGAAATGGCGATGGTCCTGGAACGCACTTACGTTTTAACGACCCTATCGGTGGTGCTTTGCAATTTGCATTGCCTACGACTGGTTTTGAAAACGTGATCGTTAAATTTGCTTCACGCCGTTCGGGCTCAGGAGCCGGAAACCAAAAATGGTCGTATTCTGTAGACGGAACTACTTTTGTTCCTTTTACGACAATCGCACCAAACAACGGCAATCCTGCATTAGAAACCTTAGATTTTAGTGCCATTGCTGCCACAGACAACAATCCAAATTTTAAATTAAAAGTAGAATTCGAAGTCGGAGCTGGCGGAACGGTAGGAAACAATCGTTTTGACAACTTCACTGTAGAAGGAACTTCTGCGGGCGGTGGCGACACTACTGCACCGACTGTGGTATATGCTCCTGCTAATTCTAGCACCAACATTGCGGTAGCTGCAGATATTACTATTACTTTCAACGAAGCTGTACGATTGGCTAACGATGCCGCTATTGACAATACGAATGTAGATGCTTTGGTAACATTACGCCTAAACAACGCGACAGGAGCTGTGGTTCCGTTTGACGCGACGATTTCGGGAAATACAATTACAATCAATCCAACTTCAAATTTAGCCAACAACCAAGTCTATTATGTAGCCTTGCTTCCAAATACGGTGGAAGACTTGAGCGGTAATGCGGTTACTGCTGCCACTTCAAGCACGTTTACTACCATTGCGGTACAGACACAATTTCAAGCGGGAGATTTGGCTTTTGTAGCCTATAGAATGAACGCTTCTGGAACAGAAGACGAAGTAGCTTTTGTAACGTTTGTAGATATCCTTCCGGGTACTTTCTTGACGTTTACCGATTCAAAATATACGACTAACACGCCAGCACAATGTCCGAACGGAATTGTATGGACGGTTGGCGCTAACGAATGTATCCCTGCAGGTTCTGTTGTCAGAATCCAGACTTCTGCCTTGATTGCCAACAAAGGAACCGTTACAGGCTCTGGCTTCGGACTAAGCTCAAGCGGCGACCAAGTAATCGTTTACTCTGGAACGAATACCGCTCCAAACTATATTACGGCTTTAAGCTCTAACGGATGGGCAACTGCAAACACGGCTTGCGGCGGCAGCATCTCAATACTTCCAGCGGGATTGGTTGTCGGAACTAGCGCGCTAAACACGTCTACAGCTCCTGGAAACGATGCTGGAAATACAGTCAATGCTTTTTATAGCGGCGTACAAACAGGAACACCTGCTGTCTTAAAAGCGGCTATCCTAAACCCTGCCAACTGGACGGGTGTTGCAGGCGGAACAGCTCCTCAAACATGGCCAACTTGGAACTTCCCAAGTTCATTGCAAGTACAAAGCGCTTCGGTATTGAACAACACTACAATTCAGATTACGTTCAATGCCAACTTAAATACAGCTTCGGCTTCGAATGTTGCTAATTATACTGGCGTAGCCAACTTAGCCTCTGTTACGGTAGCGAACAATGTAGCTACTTTGACTTTCTCTACTCCTTTTGCCCCTGCTACAAACTATGCTTTGGTCATCAGCAACATCCAAGATGCTGCCGGATCGACTATGGCTTGTCCTTATACTTACAACTTCAGCTTTAATGCGACCTTGTCTTTGGCTTCTAACTTTGTAACGGTTAATGAAGATGCAGGTACTTTGAATTTTGTTGTCAATCTTGCGGCTGCAGCTACAGGTTCTGTAGACTTGGTCTTAAAACCGGCTTCATTCAACACTGCTGACTCGAATGACTTTACATTTGCTACACGCACGCTGAACTTCACTTCTGCAAGCGCATTGACACAAACGATACAGATTCCGATTATCGACGATACGGCTTTAGAGCAACAAGCGGAATATTTCGTATTGAGCTTAGAAAATCCTGTAGGCTATTCGATTACAGGAAATCCTATGGCTACGATCTATATCAAAGACAACGATAGGATGGCTAAAGTTCCGAACAACGATATTCAATTGAACTATATCGGAAGCTTTGATCCGTCAGGAGCAAACAACAGTACGTGTGAAATCGTAGTACACGACCCAGTTTCACAACGTTTATTCACGACAAGCGCTATTGCTGGTTTTCTTGACATCGTAGACTTCTCGAATCCTGCTGCCTTATCTGTAGTACAGTCGATTGACATGAATCCTTATGGCGGCGTGACAAGTGTTGCGGTTAAAAACGGAATTGTTGCCGTGGCTTCTCCAAATGCAAACGAAGCATTGAACGGTTCTGTGGTATTCTTCACTACTAACGGTGTGTTCCAAAAGCAAGTTACCGTTGGTGCTCTTCCAGACATGATTACATTTACGCCAGACGGCACTAAAGTATTGACTGCTAACGAAGGACAGCCAAACGCAGACTATACTGTCGATCCAGAAGGTTCTGTAAGCGTAATTGATATTTCGGGAGGCATTGCTTCTCTTACGCAAGCGAACGTAACGACTATGTTGTTCACGCAGTACAACACCCAAGAAACGGCACTTATTGCCAGCGGCGTTAGAAAATTGAAATCGACAAGCACAATGTCTCAAGATTTTGAGCCAGAATACATCACGATCAGCGCTGATTCTCAAAAAGCGTGGGTTGCTTTGCAGGAAAACAACGCCATTGCAGAAATCAACTTGACCAACAATACGTACACGGCTCTTTGGGCTTTAGGCACAAAAGACATGAGCGTTGTAGGTAACGGAGCGGATATCTCAGACAACAACGGACAGATCTTGATTGCCAACTGGCCTATAAAATCATTCTACCAGCCTGACGGAATTGCCAATTATACTGCAGGCGGTACTAATTTTATCGTAACGGCTAACGAAGGCGATGAAAAAGAATATACTGGTTTTGTAGAAAGAATTACGATTGGAGATAACAACTACGGATTAGACGCTATTGCGTATCCAAATGCTTCTATGCTAAAACAAAGCTACAATGCCGGAAGATTCAGAGTTTCTGCTTTCTCAGGAAATACTGATGCTGACGCTGAAAAAGAACAGATTTATGCGCTTGGCGGACGTTCGTTCTCTATCTTCAATACCGATACAAAACAGTTAGTGTTTGACAGCGGTGACGATTTTGAAATGTACACAGCCATGACACCGTCTATCAATCCGATCTTTAATGCAGATCACGAGGATAACGGAATCAAAGTAAGAAGCCGCGCTAAGGGTCCAGAACCTGAAGGTGTTACGCTTGCTGAAATTGCAGGCAAAACATTTGCTTTTATCAGCCTAGAAAGAGTCGGTGGCGTTATGGTCTATGATGTGACTAACCCGAACGACGTGAAATTTGTAGATTACAAAAATAGCCGTAGCGTTTCTGCTTATGCTGGTGATCATGGTCCAGAAGGAATCACCTATATCAAAGCGGCAGACAGCCCGACGAATAAAGATTATATTGTAGTAGCCAATGAAATCAGCGGTACTTTGACGTTGTTTGAAGTAAATACTGAAAATCTTTCGACTCCAGGTTTTGAAAACGAGCCTAAAACGTTCGTATTGTTCCCGAACCCGGCGGTTGACGGAATCGTGTACTTCAACAGAATAGCCGATATCGAAGTTTTCGACTATACCGGAAAACTAATCCATACAGCCAAACAAGCCTTGACCATCGACACTTCTTCAATGGCAACCGGAATCTACCTGGTTAAGACCGCTGAAGGAATCACGAAAAAGCTCGTGGTCAAATAATCCCCTTCTTTCTTCCCTTTACAAAAAACCAGTTTCGTTCTGAAACTGGTTTTTTTTGCTATCATCAGATTGGCTGAGGTTGACATAAGGCAATAAAAAAGGCCTTATCAAACGATAAAGCCTCTATGGGAAATTTAAAACGGGCAACAAACAACCTCTTAAATCCCTATTTCTACTTGAAATCTCAAATACCAATTCTGCTTAGAGCTTCCGTCAAAGTAATTCAAATCGTCAAGCGTAAGCTCTCCCTGAAGCTTGAAGGCATGCTCCCAGATGTATTTGGTAACGCCTATGCTGTACTGTTTGGTATCCGGTGCTAATTCTTGAATGTCTTCATTGACTTTTTGTGTGGAGAACCTTCCGATGATTTCATAATTTGAAGGAAAAAGGTAGCTCAATTGATAGTCCATTCCGCTTCCGGTAAAGACATACTGTATATCGGTAGCATCTTCTGGATTTACCGTAATCGGGTTGTCACAAGCCCTAGACATATAGGCCGACATAAATGCCCAGCCGTTGTATTTTAGCATGGCATCGAGCAGTACCGATTTCATTGTTTTTTGCTCAAACAAATCTTCTCCCAACTGTCCTTGCGTTCTTCTTGCATGGTTATTTTGCTGGAAAGCACCCGATAGCATTAATTTTGGTGTTGCTTCTCTGGCAATATCGCCCTCAAAAGAAGTTCCGTCCTTTTTAAAAGAACCAAAAGGAAACAGCTCCAGCTTTCCGGTCAAGGCCACGCCGTTGTCGTTGCTCTTTGTCCAGTTTCGTCCTTCGCCGGTCGAAACTGCCGTCTTGATGTTATAAGAAAACTTTTCTAGGTTTTCGTGGAGGTAATGCGCTTGGAAACCAAAATCACGGTCTACCGTAAACTTGGCATTATTAATGGTCCTATCTGTCAGCTGCAGACCTCCCGAAGAGTTGACCCTCTGGCGGTTCCCTGGCAATTTTGTCTGTCCGAAGCTAAAGTTCCAGTTTTTATTCGGTCGGTAAAACACCACCGCATCACGGATGATGTTGAGGTTCTCTCCTTCTTCGATCTCGCCCACATCGCCAGGAGCGAAAGAAAGCTGGATGGCATATAAAAACCTAGGATCTCCTACATATCCGTCAAAACGCAGACGCAATCTTCGAATCTGTCCGTCATAAGCCGATTCTTCCCCTTCATTCTCAATATACGTGACCCTATTCTGCATCCTGAAACGGATGTTCAGCTGAAAAAGACTATCAGGAGATGTCAGCCCCAAGCCTTTACCGTAGCTGTAGTACGGCAGCGCAGATAATTTTAAATCGTTATCTTTGGTAGTAACCTTAATGTCCTGAGCAGTAGAAACGCTAATTACAAATAGCGATGCCAGCGTTAAGATTTTCTTCATAATGGCGTTGTGTTAATTTGATGCAAACTTAATATTAATTTTACCTAGCGTATGTTATGAGAATATTACCTTTGCAAAAAATTAATGTTATGGCAAATACCTACCTGGGATATCATTTTAAAGTAGAACCAAAAGAGCTGGGCTCAGAAATTCTTGTGGCCGAATTAGGCGAAAAACCTTTTGAAAGCTTCATCGAAACTGAATTTGGAGTTACGGCCTACATTCAAAAGGTACTTTGGACTGAGGATGTCTTAGAGGATATTTTTATATTGACCTCGCCTGAATTTACCGTGAGCTATACGGTAGAAGAAATCGAGCAGGTGAACTGGAATGAGGAATGGGAAAAGAACTTTGAAGCCATCGACGTTGACGGAATCTGCCATGTAAGAGCTCCTTTTCATGAAAAGACCGATGCAAAATACGATATCGTGATCGAGCCGAAAATGTCTTTCGGAACCGGCCATCACGAAACGACGCACATGATGATCCAGCATCTTTTGGAAACGGATGTAGCAGGAAAGAAAACGTTGGACATGGGCTGCGGTACCGCTATCTTGGCAATATTGGCTGAAATGAAAGGCGCTCAACCAATCGATGCTATCGATATCGACAACTGGTGCTACCTGAATTCGATTGAAAACGCTGAACGCAACAACTGCAGCCATATTACCGTTTATGAAGGCGATGCGGCATTGCTGGCGGGCAAAAGCTATGATGTAATCATCGCGAATATCAACCGAAACATCTTGCTAGACGACATGCAGCAATATGTAGATTGCCTGAATCCGGGTGGCACATTATTCTTGAGCGGTTTTTATGAAGAAGACATCCCGGTAATCGATGCTTCCTGCACTGAGAAAGGGCTGACCTATGTTAAAAAACATCAAAAAAACAATTGGGTCGCCTTGAAATATGTAAATTAGATTAAATTTTTGATTATGAGCACTAAAGAAAAAATTCAAGAAGAAGTCTTAGTCGAAGAACTGACTTCCTTAAACAATGAAATTATTCTTTATAATGACGATGTGAATACTTTTGACCATGTTATCGAAACCTTGATACGGGTCTGCAATCATACTTCCGAGCAAGCCGAGCAATGTTCTATCATTGTTCATTATAAAGGAAAGTGTACCGTGAAAACGGGTTCATTGGACGAACTGAAGCCGCAATGTACCCAGCTGCTAGAAGCTGGATTAAGCGCAGAAATAGTTTAAAAAGAAAGGCTCCCAATGGGAGCCTTTTTATTTGGACAGCAAAATCGAATTATGGCAACTTATCATGAAACTTGCTTTAGCATTTTCTTGAAATTCCTTGACTTGTATCTAACAAGACCTTGCTCTCTACCTAAGTATACTTTGCTTTACCTCATGGATAACCTTGATCTATATTTAGGCATACTTTGCCCTGCCCCTAGGATAATCTGGCTCACTACGTAGGCATACTTTGATCTACCCCTTGGATGACTTTGCCCAACATATAGGTATACTTTGCCTTGCTTCTAGCATAGCCTTGCCTAGCAACTTGGTACGCTTACAAGCTTACTCATAGTATAGCTACACCGCATAAAAGCGCACAAAAAAAACCTGAAGTACGACTTCAGGTTTTTTAATGCATAACTAGAACGGCCAAATCTCAAGCTCGTTATCCAGTTTTTTAGTTTTTTGTAAAGACTTTAACTACCTTAACAGGAACGCCTTCGAGATTGACCGTATTTTCATACCGCAATTCTGAGCCGTTCAGCTTGGTCACCTGATAGGTATCGGCACCTATCGTAAGCGTTGCGCCATTCTTTGTCCAATTCGATTGGGTGGCATCTTCCACGCAGTTGTTGTTTTGGTCTTTGTTTAGCAGCACATTCCTAAAAACACCGCCTTCAACAAATTCTACATGGTCTTTTTCACAGCCGTTTTCATGACCCGTGTAGCTTTGGTCTACCGGAGTGCCTCCTTGAGCTGTGACGATAGTCTTGTTGTAGTTCCATTTGCCGACAATGGTTCTTTCAAACTCATCATCGCTAGAACTACAAGAAGCCAATGATAAGCTTGCCATAGCCAGCACACCCATCAAAATTTTAATCTTTCTCATAGTATATTCTTTGGGATTATAACTAAAAAATAGCGTAAAAATTGTGATAAACCCGCAATACATTGAAATCTGCCTTGCAAAGTTTTCATTTCAAATCGTATATTCGTAGCACTTAAGAACCTAATCCCTACCCGACCTTGTCTAAAAAAATACTCATACTATTGCTATTTTGCTGTTTTTTAGGATTTTCGCAAGAACTGCCTCCTATCCTAAAATACGGTTCCAACAGTTATGGAGCCGGCAACCAAAACTGGATGATTACCCAAGACAACAGCCAGTTTGTTTATTTTGCTAACAATGAAGGGCTTTTAGAATTTAACGGGGCCGACTGGAAGCTCTATCCCTCGCCAAACGAAACCATCATCCGTTCGGCAAAATTCATCAACGACAGGATCTATACGGGCTGTTATATGGAGTTCGGCTATTGGAAAAGACAAAAGGACGGTCTTTTGAAATATACGTCGCTGAGCAAGCCTATTATTGACAAGATGTTGGACGACGAGCAGATCTGGAACATCATCGATTACGATCAATGGGTCATCTTTCAATCGCTGAACCAGATTTTTTTATACGATACCAAGACCTCAAAATTCAAAATCATTACCCCAAAAGGCGCTATCTCAAGGGCTTTTAAGGCCAACGATGCTATTTATTACCAAACCTATACCGAAGGGCTGTTTGAGATTGAAAACGGCGAAGGCAAGCTGATTTCTAACGATCCTATCATCCTAAAGAACAAAATCGTAAATATCTTTTCAAGAAACGGCGGATTGTTGTTGCAGACACAATTCAACGGCTTTTATACCTTCTTCAACAACACGCCGGTCAAATGGCATACAGAAGCAGACGCGGACTTATCCGCGAGCAGTATCTATAGCAGCCAGATTTTATCTGACGGCAGTTTTGCTCTAGGCAGCGTTTCTAACGGCATCTTTATCATTTCCAAAGAAGGAAAGATGCTCTATCATATTACCCAAAACAAAGGCTTGAGCAACAACACGGCCTTGTCGATTTTTGAAGATTATGATAAAAACCTTTGGATCGGCCTTGATAACGGCATCAACTGCATCAACCTAAATTCTCCCGTACGTTCTTTTTCGGACGATACTGGAATTCTGGGTACCGTTTATACATCGATTCTCCATGACGGCAAATTGTTCGTGGGTACTAACCAAGGATTGTTTTATAAAACCTACGAATCGCCTGAAGACTTCAAGTTCATAAACGGCACCAAAGGACAGGTCTGGACATTGTATTCGCACAAAGGAACACTGTTCTGCGGCCATGATTCGGGTACGTTTATTGTCAACGGCAATACCGTCAGTTCTCTTTTTACTATTTCAGGAACCTGGAAATTCGAAACTGTTCCCGGCCGAGAAGATTTGTTATTGCAAGGCAATTATTATGGCGTTTCGGTTTTAGAAAATAAAAATGGGCAATGGGCTTTCCGTAATAAAATCTCTGGTTTCGACTATTCTTCGAAATACTTTGAGATTACAAAGAACTTAGAAGTCTACGTAAGCCATGAATACAAAGGCGTTTTCCGCTTTCAGCTGGATTCCGACTTGCGAAAGACAGACAGGTTCATCACGTATAAATATCCGACAAAAGGGAAAAATGCCGGACTCACAAAATTCAACGGCAGCATCTATTATTCTTATAAATACGGTATCTTTAAGCTAGACCCAAAGACCAAGCAGTTTGAAAAGGATACGACATTAAGCCGCGTTTTTGAGAAAGACAGCTATACATCGGGAAAGCTGATGGTCGATAACTCAAACAGGCTATGGTTTTTTACCAAAAACTACATCAATTATTTCTCGTATGGAAAATTAAGCTCGCAGCTGAAGCACAATATCATCCCGATTCCGTCTTCGCTTACCAATTCGATGCTGGGGTATGAAAATATTACGCAGATATCCAATTCCATCTACTTGATTGGAACAACGGACGGTTATTATACCATCAACATCGACGATCTTAAATTCAACAAGTACAAGATTTCGATGTCGAGCATTTCAGTCAACAAATCCAATGAGAGCCTTCGCTATGCAGCAATCGCGGGGCATTCTGATTTTAAGTTTGCCGACAACAACATTACTTTTTCGTATACGGTTCCGGAATTCAACAAATACATCAATGCGGAATACCAATACCTTCTTGAAAATTATCAAGAAACCTGGAGCGAATGGAGCAACAAGCCTACCGTAAACTTTAAGAACCTTCCGCCAGGCGACTATACCTTCAAGGTTCGTGCTAAAATCGGAAACGCGCTTTCAGAAAATACGATTTCCTATACGTTTACGATCCTAAAGCCTTGGTACCGAACGACGATGGCAGTTATCATCTACATCATCATTTTCTTGGTGATGGCGTATTTCATCAACAGGGCTTATAAAAATTACTACCACCAGCAAAAAGAAAAGCTGATTGAAGAAAACAACCGTCTACTTGAAATCAAAGAACTGGAAACAGAACAGGAACTGATGAAAATCAAAAACCAGCAGCTGGAACAAGATTTTGAAAGCAAGAACCGCGAGCTGGCGGCATCGACCATGAGCCTTATCAAAAAGAACGAGCTCTTGAGCATGATCAAAGAAGATTTGAAGAAAAATTCTGAAGAAGGAAACAGAAACATCAAGTCGGTCATCACCACCATCAACAAGAATATCAGCGAAGAAGACACGTGGAATATCTTCAAGGACGCTTTTAACAATGCTGACAAGGATTTTCTTAAAAAAGTAAAAAATCTGCATCCGTCGTTAACACCTAATGACTTAAGGCTTTGCGCCTATTTGCGATTGAATCTTTCTTCCAAAGAAATTGCTCCCCTGCTTAACATTTCTGTACGAAGTGTAGAGATAAAACGATATCGTTTGCGTAAAAAAATGGATTTATCCCACGAAGAAGGCCTTGTCGAGTACATACTTTCGATATGACAAACCACAACATTAAGCAAATCTACCTATACAACACCACAACAACAACGTTGTAATTGGATTTCTTAAGCTTACTTAGAGAGTGTTAGCAAAACTTTAAAAATCTCTTAAATTACTGTTAATGCTCGCTTTTTTTATGAATAATAAAATTTAAGCCAATTTTTTTTGAATTGTATATTTTTTGTTGTGGTTGTATTTCTCATATTCTCAAACAAGACTTCTAATTTTAGATATCACAAAAAACAAATTATATGAAGTCAAACTTTTTCCTCATTGCTTTCATCCTGATTTCTTCTTTCTGCTATGCGCAGGAATATGAAATTGGCGGTAAAGTAACTGAAGCTCAAACAGGCCTGCCATTGCCTGGAGCGACTGTTTCCGTAAAAAACGGAACATTACAAACAATAGCAGATCTAGATGGAAATTTTAAGATCTCAGGCGTTCCATCGGGTGCTACTTTAGTATTTAGTTACGTTGGATTCTCTAATTATGAATTTAAGGTAACTAAGAACGAAACCATCTCTATAGGATTGAGTCCTGATGCCGAATCGCTAGAAGAAGTTGTAGTGATCGGATACGGAAGCCAAACCAAAAGAGAAGTAACCGGAGCCGTAGGGATCGTAAGCAGCAAGAATCTAGAACAGCTGCGTCCTATAAAAATCGAGCAGGCGCTGCAAGGAACCGTTTCTGGAGTCAATGTAACGACTCAGTCTGGTAGACCAGGCGGTAATCTTGACGTAAGAATCAGAGGTATCGCTACCAACGGTGAAAACAGGCCTACCTTTATAGTAGACGGCAATATCATAAAAGATATAGGATTGCTGAATCCGAATGATATCGAAAGCCTTACCGTATTAAAAGATGCGCAAGCGGCTATCTACGGAACCATTGGTGCCAACGGTGTGATCTTGATTACGACAAAAACAGGAAAGAAAAACTCAAAAACAAGAATTTCCTATAATACATATATTGGTTCGCAAGAAACAAGCAGAAAGCTACCGTTGCTAAATGCTACGGAATATGCGCTGTTATTGAACGAAAGCTATGCTAATGCAGGAAATGCGCTTCCGTTCCCAAATGTAGCCGGACTAGGCAAAGGAACCGACTGGCAGGACGAGGTTTTCGATACCGGCGTGCCGATCGTAAGCCATGACCTTTCTGCAAGCGGCGGTTCGGATAAAGTGACCTATACCATCAGCGGATCACATTTAGACCAAGGCGGTATCATTGGCGGCTATAAATCAAATTTCTTGAGAAATACGGCACGTTTGAACTTAAATGCTGACTTGACAGAGAAATTAAGAGCCAAAGCAAACGTGATGTATTTATACACAAGCTCAAGGACTTTTAACGAAAATGCTTTAGGATCGGTATTGTTTAATGCCATCAATACGCCTTCTATATTCAAACCTTATGACCAAAACGGAAACTATACCGTTTTGCCAAGCGGTGATGTGAATACTCCAGGTAGCAACATCGGTTTTGAAATCATCAACCCGCTAGAGCAGATTGCCAACACCTTCAACACCTATAACCTTAAGCGATTAAGCGGTTCCTTTGCGTTAGAATATGACGTCATCAAAGACTTGACAGTAACCGGACGTATTGGTTTTGAAACCTCTAACAGCGAAGGAAAAACGTTTAACAAGCTGGTTTATTACGGCGAAGGAAAAGTATTCAACAATCCGAGAAGCAGCGTAGACCAAAACGCCATCAACGACAACAGCTACACGTTCGACTTGTTTGCGACCTATAAAAAAACGCTGGCAGAAGACCACAACTTTGCAGTAACAGCAGGTACGACCGTATTCAAAGAATATGGCAACGGACTGAATGCAACTGGTTTTGACGTTCCGAACAACTCATGGGAATTTGCCGACATTTCATTAACTACAGGATATGTAGACCGAAAAGCAGCAGGATCCTACGCCTATGATGAAAGAAGATTGTCACATTTCGGAAGATTGCAGTACGATTATAAAGGAAGATACCTGTTGTCTGCCATGATCAGACGCGATATGTCAACTAAATTCGGACCTTCCAACCGCGTGGCCTACTTCCCTTCTTTCACAGCAGGATGGGTGATATCAGACGAAAGTTTCTTTGGAGAATCTAAATTCATCAATTTCCTAAAATTAAGAGGAAGCTACGGAAGCCTTGGAAACGACCAAATTAAATCAAATGCCTATATCTCCTTGCTAGGAGGTGAAGCTACCTATATCTTTAACGGACAGCTTGTCAATGGAAATGCAATCGGATTATTAGCCAACCCAGATGTAAAATGGGAAGAAGCTAAAAAGTTCGACGTAGGTTTGGATTTCAGACTGTTTAACGACAAAGTCGAAATCGCTACCGATTATTTTATCGATACCCGAAAAGATCTTTTGATCGTAGACGTTCCGATCAGTGCCATCACTGGAATTGCGGCTCCTGGAGGCTCTTCGCCAGTCGTTAATGCAGGAAGCGTTAGAAACAAAGGATTTGAATTTGCCATCAACTATAAAGAACAACTGTCTGACAATTTTTCTTTCAACGTAAACTATAATGTTACGACATTGAAAAACGAAGTGATCGAAGTCAATAACGGTACCGGATTTATCGAAGGCGGTTTATTCGGAACAAGCACGATTACTTCTAGAATGCAGGTCGGACATGAAATGGGCTATTTCTTCGGATACAAAACCAACGGAATTTTCCAAAACCAAGCCGAAGTCGATGCACATCCTTCGCAATCCGCTTTAGGTGCTGAAGCAAAACCAGGCGACCTGCGCTTTGTTGATGTCAACGGAGACAACAAAATCGATACTAGCGACAGAACTGACATTGGAAGTCCTATTCCAGATGTAACCATGGGATTGAACATCAACCTAAACTACAAAGGATTTGATTTCACAGCCTATGCCTTCGCTTCTATCGGAAACGACATGGTAAGAGCCTATGAAAGAACTCAAAACGACGTTAACAGATCCAACTACATGTTAGGCAGATGGACAGGCGAAGGTACTTCCAACAGCGTTCCTAGAGTTACGACAGCAGCTACGGCCAACAACATATTCTCAGATTATTTCGTAGAAGATGCTTCGTACCTAAGAATACAAAACGTACAATTAGGCTATACGCTAAACCCTTCTTTCACAGAAAAAGCAGGAATCACCAAAGTGAGAATCTACACAGGAGTAAACAATCTTTACACTTTCACAAAATATAAAGGCTATGACCCAGGAGCATCCAATGGAAATCCTATTGGCGGCGGTGTGGATAACGGATTCTATCCGATTCCGAGAACCTATATGTTTGGCGTAAATGTTAATTTTTAATTCAAGACAAAAATGAAAAAGAATATAATCACAGCCTTCATGGCACTGACGCTCTTGACAACCGTTTCCTGCGGAGACGATTTCATCGATAGGGAAGTTCCTTATTCGATCGGAGCAGACAATTACTTTAACAACGAACAAGAGTACTATAATGCCTTGGTCGCTGCCTATGATATCCTGCAATCTACCTATGTCAACGTATTGTTAGGCGAAATCGCTTCAGACAATACGCTTTCGGGCGGAGAAAGCGCCAACGACGTTATCGGATTCCAGCAAGTAGACGAAATGATCCACACTCCGGTAAACGCCAACGTAAAAAACGTTTGGGACTGGATGTTTGCCGGAGTCAACAGAGCCAGCTACATCATGGAGTTCAAAGACAAGACCAATTTCGCTAACAAACCACAAATCATTGCCGAAGCGCGTTTCTTGAGAGCCTATTTCCAGTTTGAATTAGTAAAATGGTTCGGCGGTATTCCGATGAAACAAGATGCCCGATTCAAATTAGGCGACGAAAAAACGATTCCTAGATCTTCTAAAGCAGAAGTATACGCATCTATCGAAAATGATTTGATCTTAGCTATTGCCGACTTAAGTCCTAACGCTCCACAAGTAGGACGCGTTACCAAAGGCGCAGCGCAAGCATTGCTTGGAAAAGTATACCTATACCAAGACAAATTTGACTTGGCGGCACAGACCTTAGAAAACCTGATTACCGTAACGGGAGGCTATTCATTAGTTACAAATTACGACACTCTTTTTGAAGTTGCTGAAGAAAACGGCGTAGAATCAGTACTTGAAGTACAATACACCGATATCGAAGGTGCTGGATTCGGATGTCTTCAATGCAGCGAAGGAAACGTTGCCGTAGGATTCAACGGACCTAGAAACTATTCTGGACCAAGATTTTCTTCAGGATACAGCTTTAACGTTCCGACTCAAGAAGCAGTAGACATCTACGAAGCAGGCGATCTTAGAAAAGATGTTGCCATCCTAGATATCGCGGCTTGGGCTACAGCAACTGGCGCTACCTATGGCGTAGGCTACAAGCATACTGGCTTTTTCAACAAAAAATACATTCCAAGAACAAGAAGCGCGAACGCAGCAGGTGACTTGAACTTGACGAACCCAAATAACTACAGGGCGATCCGTTATGCAGACGTATTATTGATGGCTGCCGAAGCCTTCAACAGAGGCGGTATCGATGACACCAAAGCAAGATTCTACCTAAACCAAGTAAGAAGACGCGCTTTTGGAGATACCAACCACGACATCAATGGAACTGGAGCTACGCTTACCTCTTTGATCTGGGAAGAAAGAAGAAGAGAACTTCTAGGAGAAGGACACCGTTTCTTTGACTTGGTACGAACTGGAAGAGCAGCTATTGAAATCGACGGCTTTACTGCTGATAAAAACGAACTATTCCCTATTCCGATTGAAGAAATTCAGTTTTCAGCTGGAAATTGGCAACAAAACCCTGGATATTAAAATTTAAGATATATGAAAAAAATACAATCAATAATCAGCTTATTCCTGCTGGCTTTCCTCATAGGATGTTCCAGCGACGATACAAGCCTTGATTCGGTTACGAATGCCCCTGCTCCTTCCAACCTGTCTGCATTGTTTACCATCACGCAAGACAACTCTGGTCGGGTAACAATAGCCCCTAGAGGCGAAGGCCTAGTAAAATACGACGTCTATTTTGGCGATGCTACGGCAGAACCTGCAGAAGTAGCCGTTGGAAGAACCGTAGAGCACATCTACGCCGAAGGCCAATACGATGTAAAAATTGTAGCCACCGCAATCAACGGATTGACTAGCGAAGTCGTGCTTCCGCTGACTGTTGCTTTCAGGGCTCCAGAAAACTTGGCTGTAACAATCAGTCCTGTTGTTGGAGATTCTTTCTCTATCAACGTGACCGCTTCGGCAGACTTCGAAACATTCTTTGAAGTGACGTTTGGAGAAGATCCGGCGCAAGAACCGATACCATTTATGCAAGGTGGCACTCCTGTCGCGCATACCTACGCCAACACTGGAACGTATGTCGTAACAGTTGTAGCGTATAGCGGAGGTGCGGCAACGACCACCTATACTCAAAACGTCGTAATCTCTAACCCAATCTTGATGCCGCTGACTTTCGAAAATGCAGCATTAAACTATTCGTTTTCCGATTTCGGAAATGTAAGCACAAGTAAGGTTAATAATCCTGATATTTCTGGAATCAACCTAAGTTCAAAAGTAGGAAGATTGGTAAAAAACAACGGAGCCGAAACTTGGGGCGGAACCATCATGGTTCTTGACAGTCCGATTGACTTTTCGACCTTAAACAAAATCAGAATCAAGGTATGGTCGCCGCAAATCGGAGCTGTCGTAAAGCTGAAACTTGAAAACCTTACCGATGCCGGAATAAATGCCGAAGTAGACCAGACAACAACGGTCGCTAATGCATGGCAATACCTTACGTATGATTTCTCAGGAGCCAACTTATCACAATCCTATTCAAAAGTCGTTCTTTTCTTCGACTTCGGAAATCCAGGAAACGGTGCTACGTACTATTTCGACGATATCTACCTGACCAATGGCGACGAGCCTAAAACCTTGCCGCTGACATTCGAATCCACAACCATCAATTACGGCTTTGGTGACTTTGGAGGCGCATTTGCTTCAAAAATAGCCAATCCTGATGCAACAGGAATCAATACGACAGCCAATGTAGCCAGAGTCGTAAAGAACGCCGGTTCAGAAGTTTGGGCAGGAACTGCTATCACGCTTACCGAACCGATCGACTTCTCTGTGTATCATAAGATCAAAATCAAAGTATGGTCGCCGCAAGCCGGAATACCAGTACTTCTAAAACTAGAAAATTCAGCCAATACAGGTATCAACAGAGAAATCTCGGTAACCACTACCGTTGCTAACGGATGGGAAGAACTGACTTATGACTTTACAGGAATAAACAACAACAATGCGTATCAGAACGTAGTCCTCTTCTTTGATTTCGGAACCAACGGAACCGGAGCAAGCTACTATTTCGATGACGTCAAACTTTCAAATTAAAAGTGATGAAAAACATACTAAAAAACTTCGGAAAACTAGCCCTGCTCCTATTCATGGTCAGCAGCTGCCAAGAAGACGATAAGACCTTTGGCAATCTCGATGCCCCAAAGAACATCCAATTGGAATATGAAATTGTCGGCAAAGATGCAGAACATCCCGACGGCGACGGTTCAGGAAAAGTGATATTGAAAGCAACTGCCGAAAATGCAGTAAACTTCAAATACCTGTTCAGCGATGCCACTTCCCAAAATGCCCCAGGAGGCGTGTATACAAAAACCTTTACCAAAAATGGCGTAAACACCTATATCGTAACCGTCATTGCGTTTGGAAAAGGCGGAACAGCCAGCAACACTTCATTTGAAGTAACCGTTTTCAGTAACTTCTCCGATCCAGAAGCCATAACACTGCTTACCAACGGAAGCTCCAAAACATGGTATTGGGCAGCAGCACAGCCAGGGCATTTAGGCGTAGGACAAAACGACGGCGACGTCACCAAAAACTTCTACCCTAACTACTATGCAGCGACTCCATTCGAAAAAGCAGGATCGCCAGACAGCAGCTGCCTTTACGACAACGAACTGAAATTTTTCGTAGAAAACGGCGTATTGAAATTTGAATTAGACAATGGAGGAAAAACATTCTTCAATTCAGCATTCTTAGGTGTAGGCGGCGGTTCAGGAAGCTCTGACCTTTGCTTGAACTACAATACAAGCGGCGTTAAGACAGTAGCCTTGAGCCCTAGCGAATCCTTAGTACCAGCAGACAAAAAACGTGGTACCGCTATGACCTTTTCAGACAATGGCTTTATGGGCTACTATATCGGACAAAGCACTTACGAAATTTTAGAACTTACAGACAGCAAGCTTGTGGTAAGAGCTGTAATGGGTGGCAATCCTGCTTTGGCATGGTACCATACCTTCAGCAACCAGCCGCCTGTTCAAGGAGGCAATGAGCCTGACTATACCAACATGATATGGAATGATGAATTTGAAGTAGACGGCGCTCCAGATCCTACAAAATGGTCATACAATCTTGGCGCTGGCGGATGGGGCAACAGCGAGTTGCAACACTATACCGACAGAGCCGACAATGCGATTGTTCAAAACGGCGTATTAAAAATCATTGCAAAAGCAGAAAGCTTCTCTGGTTCCAACTATACCTCTGCCCGTTTGGTTACAGAAAACAAATTCGAATTCAAATACGGCAAGATTGAAGTAAAAGCCAAGCTGCCATCTGGCGGCGGAACATGGCCTGCGATATGGGCATTAGGAGAAAACTACGCCACAAACCCTTGGCCAGCCTGCGGCGAAATTGATATCATGGAACACAAAGGCAACGAACCGAATACCATTCACGGAACACTCCACTATCCTGGCCGTTCAGGCGGAAATGCAGACAGCGGAACCACGACAGCCAGCAATGTCTCGTCAGAATTCCATGTCTACAAAGCCATTTGGAGCCCTACATCGATCAAGTTTTATATAGACGACCAGCCTGCTTTCCATTCCTATGTAAACTCCCCTTCTACACCATACAATAGCAATTTCTTCTTGATATTGAATGTGGCCATGGGTGGAACGTTCGGAGGAACAGTAGCACCTGGATTCACGCAGTCCGCAATGGAAATTGATTACGTAAGAGTCTACCAATAAATCCAACTCTTTCGCTTCTAATTAAGGAGGCTAGCCTGGCTAGCCTTCTTGATTATTGGCTTTTTATAAAATTTCGAAACAGCAAGAATGAAATATACTACGATACGATACGGAGTTGCCGCCGCGTTGGTTTTTGCCATCGGATGCAGCAGTTCCAGACAAAGCAATTTCGCAGGAAAAGACAAGCTTCCCATAGACCGAAAAGTAGATTCCGTATTAAAGCTGATGACCCTAGAAGAAAAAGTGGGCCAGATGAACCAATACAACGGCTTTTGGGATGTTACCGGTCCCGTTCCTAAAGACGGACAAGCTGCAAAAAAATACGAAAACCTAAAAAAAGGATTAGTAGGCTCCATGCTGAATGTCCGCGGTGTTAAAGACGTACGAGCGCTGCAAAAAATTGCCGTAGAAGAAACCCGACTAGGAATTCCGCTTATCTTCGGATTCGATGTCGTTCACGGCTATAAGACAGTCAGCCCTATCCCCTTGGCAGAAGCCGCTTCATGGGATCTCGAAGCCATGAAAAAATCAGCAGAAATTGCCGCAGCCGAAGCCGCCGTCTCCGGATTGAACTGGACATTTGCCCCAATGGTAGATATCTCCAGAGATGCCCGCTGGGGACGCGTGATGGAAGGCGCTGGCGAAGACCCCTACCTAGGAAGCCAAATCGCTATCGCAAGAGTCAAAGGATTTCAAGGCGACAAGCTCGATGAATTTCACATTGCAGCCTGCACCAAACACTTTGCAGGATACGGTTTTGCCGAATCCGGACGCGATTACAACACAGTCGATATCAGCGACAACACTTTGCACAATATCATCCTTCCTCCTTTCAAAGCTACAGTCGATGCAGGCGTGCTCACTTTCATGAACTCTTTTAACGAATTAGAAGGAATTCCTGCTACTGGAAACGCCTACCTTCAAAGAAACCTGCTCAAAGGCGAATGGAAATTCGACGGCTTCGTCGTTTCCGATTGGGGCTCTATGGGCGAAATGATTGCTCATGGCTATGCCAAAGATATGAAGGATGCCGCTATGAAAGCCGCAAATGCAGGCTCTGACATGGACATGGAATCTTACGGCTACCTAAACCACCTTGTAACACTAGTAAAAGAAGGCAAAGTTTCCGAAGACAAAATCAACGATGCCGTACGAAGAATCCTAAAAGTAAAATTTGAATTAGGCCTTTTTGAAAATCCCTATAAATACTGCGACGAAAACCGCGAAAAGCAAAACATCGGGAAAAAAGAATTTCAAGACGGTGTTTTAGACATGGCAAAAAAATCTATCGTACTTCTGAAAAACGAAAACAAGCTCCTGCCGCTTAAAAAATCAGGACAGAAAATCGCCGTAATCGGAGCCCTAGCCAACGACAAGACCAGCCCGTTAGGAAGCTGGAGAATTGGTGCCGACGACAATACCGCTATTTCCTTTCTGGAAGGTATGGCAGCCTACAAAGGAAACCAGATTACCTATGAAAAAGGTGCCGATGTAGCTCTAGGAGAACCTAGATTTATGGTAGAAACAAAAATAAATACGACCGACAAGAGCAGTTTTGACAAAGCCATCGCGGCCGCAAAACAAGCCGATGTAGTCATTATGGTACTAGGCGAACACGGACTGCAGACCGGCGAAGGAAGAAGCCGAAGCGATATCACGCTCCCTGGCGTACAACAAGAACTCCTCGAAGCCGTATACAAAGCCAATCCAAATATAGTGCTCGTCTTGCAAAACGGACGTCCATTAGCCATTCCGTGGGCAGCAAAAAACATTCCCGCTATTGTCGAGGCCTGGCATTTAGGAACCCAAAGCGGACACGCCATTGCACAAGTCCTATACGGAGATTACAACCCTAGCGGCAAGCTGCCGATGACTTTCCCTAGAAATGTAGGACAAGTGCCAATCTATTACAACTACAAGAATACAGGAAGACCTTCGACAGACAATCCGGAAAGCGTTTTCTGGTCGCATTATACCGACATCGAAAATACGCCCCTATACCCTTTCGGACATGGACTGAGCTATTCAACTTTTGAATATTCCAACCTAAAGCTCGATACCAAATCATTACAGAAAAACGGAAAAATTAAAGTCACTGTAGACGTAAAAAACACCAGCAGTGTTGATGGTAAAGAAGTCGTGCAATTATACATCCGAGATTTGGTCGCTAGCGTAACGCGCCCGGTAAGAGAATTAAAAGGCTTTGAACTGGCCGAAATAAAAGCCGGACAGACAAAAACCGTTTCCTTTACAATCGACGAAAAAACCATCGAGTTCTATTCTGCCAACAAGATCTGGGAAGCAGAAGCCGGAGATTTCCAGCTATTTGTCGGTGGCAGTTCTACAGCAACCCTTCAGGCAGACTTTAACTATTCCAACTAAAAAAAGACGTATGAAAAAAACTGCAATCCTACTACTGCTTACAAGCTGTTCCGTTTTCGGACAGGTCAAAAAAGGAAAGCTCCTTTGGGAAGAAAGCTTTGACGGCAATAAACTAAACGAAAAAACGTGGAATTATGAGCTAGGCGACGGCTGCCCGAACATCTGCGGCTGGGGAAACAACGAACGCCAGATCTATACCACCGAAAACCATAAGCTGGTTGATGGCAAGCTGATCATTACCGTAAAAAAAGACGGCAATAAATACACCTCTACCCGCATCACCACGGCCGGAAAAAAAGAATTCAAATACGGCTATATGGAAACACGCGCCAAACTTCCCGTTGGACAAGGAATCTGGCCAGCATTTTGGATGTTAGGCTCCAATATCAAACAAGTCGGATGGCCAAAAAGCGGCGAGATTGATATCCTAGAATACATCGGAAAAGAACCCGATATGGTGTTCACGACACTCCATACACAAGCCAATCACGGCGACAAAGCCAGTTCGCACAAGACCAAATTCGAGAATATCGAAGAAGGCTTCCATACCTACGGCGTAGATTGGACCAAAGAAAAAATGGATTTTTATGTAGACGGCACCCTCGTCTTTACTTTCAATCCAAAAGACAAGACCGAAGACGTTTGGCCGTTCAACCAACCCTTCTATTTTATCCTAAATGTAGCCGTTGGAGGAAACTTTGGCGGTCCAGAAGTAGACGATTCCATCTTTCCACAAGAATTTATCATCGATTATGTTCGAGTATATTCGAACAAATAATTTTTTGTTCAGGTTTTGAGTTAGTAGCAATCGCAGGGAATTCGTTTCCTGCGATTGTTTTTTTATATAGAAATTCTATACTCTTTATAGTTCCATAAGAAAATTTGATGATGCATTTGGTTCGTATTATAAAAAAGCTGTAATTTTGCTTAACGGTGTTAAACAATTTAATACTATACAAAAAATGGCAAGCAAAGATCGAATTTTAAGACAAAAAGAAGAGACCAGGCATAACATCCTGGATGCTGCCTATTATATTGTGAAGGAAGAAGGATGGCAAGGTTTGAGCATGCGAAAAATCGCAGACCGCATCGAATATACCGCCCCAATCATTTACGAATACTTTTCAAACAAAGAAGCCATACTACATGAACTCACCAAAAAAGGGTTCGTGTGCCTGTCAACAAATCTTGAAAAAGCAAAAACCATATCAGCAGATCCGGCCGAACAGCTAGAAGAAATGTGGATGGCGTATTGGAATTTTGCTTTCGAAGACAAAGAACTCTATCAGGTAATGTTTGGTGTCGAAATGACCTGCTGTATGCAACGCGTTCCAGAAGCAGAAGTCCCTTTCAAACTATTTACGGAAGCAATTGCCGAATTGATGAAAGGACAAAAGCCGACAGACGATGTCATAAAACAAAAGTATTTCACTTTTTTCTCAGTAATCCACGGACTGATTTCAATCAATATTGTAGGCAATGGGCTGGCATCAAGTATCAATAACCAGATACTTAAGGATGCAATCGGAGGAATCATTAAATCAATTCAAGTAGTAGAAGCCTAATTTTTTTGACTTTTACTTAACGCTGATAAATGATTTAATAACAATAACATAAAGTATCACCCTTTTTTTTAACCCGATACTTAACAGTGATAAATAATTTAATGCTAATCTATAACAAATAGATAAGCCAACAAATCTATACATTTTTTCGTCTTATCACTTAACGATGTTAGATAATTTAATAAGGTTTAATTATAATTTTTTACAATGATTAAGAACAAACTAATACTTATGACAATGTAGCGGGTTCGTAGTCGTGATCCTGTTTCCCAGAAGAAACACTTCACAAAAATGATATAAAATGGTTTATAAAACAAAAAGAAAGTAAAAACACCAGCTTCTAAAATAGCCGGTCCTATTTAAATCACTTACAAAAATGTATCGCAACAAAAACCAAGAATCAATCAAAATGTTCAACAAATTCAAAAGTCAAAAAAAAATGAAAAATATAATTCTAACCAGCCTAGTACTCGCTGTTGTACTAATAGGATGCTCCGATAAAGCCGCGCAACAAGCCGCAGTTCCTGCTCCAACATTGCCAGTATACGCCATCCAAAGCGAAAACGCAACCACAGATTCAGAATATCCAGCTTCTATCCAAGGAACCGTTGACGTAGAAATCCGTCCACAAGTAAGCGGTAACCTAGAAAAGATATTCGTAGACGAAGGCGCTTTCGTTTCTAAAGGACAGCCCCTATTCAAAATAAACGAGCAGCCGTATCGCGAGCAACTAAACAACGCCCTTGCTAGTCTTCACGGAGCCGAAGCCGCTTTGATCAATGCCCAATTAGAAATTGACAAACTAACACCATTAGTTCAAAACAAAGTCGTTTCAGAATACCAATTAAAAACAGCTAAAGCATCACACAGAATCGCTTCAGCCAATTTAGACCAAGCAAAAGCAATGGTAGGTTCAGCAAAAATCAACTTAGGCTATACTACAATCACTGCCCCAGTTAGCGGTTACATCGGAAGACTTCCAAAAAAACAAGGAAGCCTAGTTTCGCCGGCCGATATCGAGCCTTTGACAAAACTTTCTGACGTACACGAAGTCTATGCCTATTTCTCACTTGGAGAAACAGATTTCATCAACTTCAAAGCACAATACTCAGGAAACACCATCAATGACAAGATCAAAACTCTGCCGCCAGTTTCCCTAATATTAGCAGACAACAACGCCTATGCTCAAACCGGAAAAATTGATATGGTAGACGGCCAATTCGACAAAAACACAGGAGCCATCACGCTTCGTGCCACCTTCCCTAATGCAAACGGAACCTTACGTTCTGGAAACACAGGAAGAGTCCGTTTAGGAATCAAACACAACGATGCCATCCTAGTACCGCAATCCGCAACCATTGAAATGCAAGATAAAGTTTTCGTGTTTACCGTAAACAAAGAAAACAAAGTAACCAAAGCACCAATTACAATCATAGGCAAAAGCGGTACAAACTACCTTATCAAAGATGGCGTAAAATCAGGCGATCAAATCGTATTAAGCGGTATCGACAAACTTCAAGAAGGCCAGGCAATCCAACCTGAAAAATCCACTAAGATTGCTCAAGTAATTAACAAAAAATAATTTCACGAAAATGTTCAAAATATTCATACAGAGACCTGTATTAGCCACAGTTATATCCATTTTATTGGTGATATTAGGCGTACTAGGACTTACAAAATTGCCCCTACAACAGTTTCCAGACATTGCGCCCCCATCCGTATTGGTAACCGCAGTCTATCCTGGAGCCAATGCCGAAACCGTTTTGCGTTCGGTAGCACCATCGCTAGAAGAATCCATCAACGGTGTCGAAAACATGACATACATGAGCTCGACTGCCAGTAACGACGGTACCCTAGCCATTACCGTTTTCTTTAAACTAGGTACCGATGCCGACCAAGCAGCCGTTAACGTACAGAACAGAGTAGCACAAGCCACGAGCCAGCTGCCAGCAGAAGTAGTACAACAAGGCGTTATTACCGCAAAACAACAAAACAGTTTTATCATGGCCATCGGTATGTATACCGAAGACGAAGCCAAATACGACCAAACCTTTGTTGCCAACTATGCGCAAATCAACATCATTCCAGAAATCAAGCGTATTCCTGGAGTCGGTTCCGCTTCCATCTTTGGAGGTACAAAAGACTATTCCATGCGTGTTTGGTTAAACCCAACACAAATGGCAACCTACAACGTAACGCCAACCGAAGTAATGGCTGCGATTCAAGACAAAAGCTTAGAAGCCGCACCAGGTAAATTTGGAGAACGAAGCAAAGAAGTTTTCGAATACGTTATCAAATACAAAGGAAAACTAACCAAGCCAGAAGACTACCAAAACATTGCGATCCGTTCCAATGCCGACGGTTCTATCCTTCGCCTAAAAGACGTGGCCAGAGTAGAGCTTGGCGCCTATTCCTACAACAGTTTGACCCGTTTAAACGGAAACAAAGGAGTCGTAATCGGTATCATCCAATTAGCAGGTTCCAACTCAAACGACATTCAGGTAGCCATCAACAAATTGATGGTCAAAGCATCCAAAGATTTCCCAAAAGAAATAAAACACAACATATTTTACAGTACAAAAGTATCATTAGACCAATCAATTGAACAAGTTGAACACACCCTATTAGAAGCATTTATACTCGTATTTATTGTAGTTTTCCTTTTCCTTCAAGACTTTAGATCAACCCTGATTCCAGCAATTGCAGTACCAGTAGCCATTTTAGGAACATTCTTCTTCATGCAGCTATTTGGATTCTCCATCAACCTATTGACACTTTTCGCTTTAATCCTAGCGATCGGTATCGTGGTCGATGATGCCATTGTCGTCGTCGAGGCCGTGCATGCCAAGATGGAACACAAACACCTGTCTCCAAAAGTAGCAACACACGAAGCCATGCACGAAATTACAGGCGCTATTATCTCGATTACCCTAGTAATGGCCGCCGTATTCCTACCCGTAGGTTTCATGGAAGGCTCCACAGGAGTATTCTACCGTCAGTTTGCCTTTACCATGGCAATCGCCATCGTAATCTCGGCAATAAACGCCTTGACATTAAGCCCTGCCCTTGCTGCCCTATTCTTAAAAGAAAACCATACAGCACACGACGGAGACGAACCATATGCCAAACCAGGATTCAAGCAAAAATTCTTCAACGCATTCAATACTAGCTTTAACTCTTTAACCAATCGTTATGTAGGCGGACTTAAATTCCTAATCCGTCACAAATGGGTAAGTTTAGGCGGTTTAGCAGTGATTACCGTTGCAACAGTCATTATGGTCAACAGAACTCCAACAGGATTTATCCCAACAGAAGACCAAGGATTTATCGCCATTGCAGTAAACACCCCTTCAGGAACATCCCTTGACGGAACCCAAAAAGTAATGACAGAAGCCGAAAACATGCTAAAAGGCTTAGAATCATCACGATTTGTAACCGCAATCTCAGGTTTCAACCTATTGACAAACTCTACAAGCCCCTCTTCAGCAGTTGTTTTCGTATTGCTGAAACCAAATGAAGAACGTGGAGACGTTAAAAATATAGACGAAATAATGGGTCAGGTTCAAGGCAAATTAGGCGCCATCTCAGGAGGAAGTTTCTTCGTATTCAGTTTCCCAACCGTACCTGGGTTCAGTAACGTAGAAGCCCTAGATGTAGTATTGCAAGACAAAACAGGCGGCAAGCTCGATAAATTTAGCGGCATCTCGCAAAACTTTATCGGAGAACTAATGAAACGCCCAGAAATTGCAGTAGCCTTCACCTCTTTTAAAGCCGATTATCCACAATTGCAATTAGACATCAACGATGAAAAAGCAGACCAATTAGGCGTAAAAGTAAAAGACATATTGCAAACCATGCAAGCCTATTTTGGTAGTGCCCAAGCCTCCGATTTCAACAGATTCGGAAAATACTACCGAGTAGTAGTCCAAGCAGATATTGCCGACAGAGCAGACCCATCGACCATTGATCGCGTATTCGTAAAAAACAAAAATGGCGAAATGGTTCCGATAAATACCCTAGTAAAACTAACCCGTATTTACGGTTCCGAAACCGCTTCACGATACAACCTGTTCAACTCCATTTCAATCAACGCCATTCCAAAACCAGGTTTCAGCTCCGGAGACGCCATCAAAGCAATCGAAGAAGTAGCGGCACAACAATTGCCAGCCGGATACAGCTATGAATTTTCAGGACAAACCCGTGAAGAGATTTCTTCTGGAGGACAATCAACAACGATTTTCCTATTGTGCTTGGTATTCATCTATTTCCTACTTGCAGCACAATACGAAAGCTATATCCTGCCGTTAGCAGTAATCCTTTCTATCCCAACCGGAATCTTTGGAGTATTTGCAGCCATCGGTTTGACAGGCATCCAAAATAACATTTACGTACAAGTAGCGCTCGTCATGCTTATCGGACTGCTCGCCAAGAATGCCATCCTGATCGTAGAATTTGCAGTACAAAAACGAAGATCAGGCCAAGCGCTAGGCAAAGCATCCATCGACGCAGCCAAGCTACGTCTGCGACCAATTATCATGACCTCGCTAGCCTTCGTCGTAGGACTGATTCCGATGATGAGTGCCACAGGACCATCTGCCCAAGGTAACCACTCCATCAGTATTGGTGCTGCAGGAGGTATGCTATCAGGAGTAATCCTAGGACTGTTTATCATCCCGGTATTATTCATAATATTCCAATATTTACAAGAAAAAGTTAGTGGAAAACCAATTGCCGTAATCCATAACGAAGAAAAATAAAAAATGAAAAAGTACATCAATAAATATGTCGCTGTCTTGGTACTGCTTACCACCCTTACAGCATGTAAAGTCTCGAAAGACGTCGAGACTCCAAAAGACGCCCTGCCAGAAAACTTTAGAAATACCACTTCTACAGACACCACGAGCATTGCCGACCAAAGCTGGAAAGAATTCTTCACAGAACCCTCCCTGCAAAAGCTGATCGACAGCGCCATCGTGAGGAACAACGACCTGCTGGTAGCCCAAAAAAATATCGAAGCCGCGCAATGGCAATTGACACAGTCCAAATGGGGCAACGTACCCAAAGTAAACTTCCAAGCCACTGCCACATCCACCCGTCTGTCAGACAACAGCCTGAACGGATTAAGCACCAGCACTTTCCTAAGAAGAAAGCACGTCGAAGACTACAATGCCGCGTTGAACCTATCATGGGAAGCCGACATCTGGGGCAAGATCCGCAACCAAAAACGAAGCGCCTTGGCAGAATACCTACAGTCCGCAGAAGCCAAAAAAGCCCTGCAGACCACCATCGTAGCCAATGTTTCCAAAGGATTTTACAACCTTCTGATGCTCGACGCCCAATTAGAAATTGCCAAAAAGAACCTCACCCTGAACGACAGTACCCTGTTTGTCATCAACCTGCAGTACGAATCCGGGCAAGTAACCTCATTGGCAAAACAACAAGCAGAAGCACAACAATCAGTAGCCGCACAGCTAATTCCTGAACTAGAGCAAAACATCGCTATTCAAGAAAATGCCCTGAGCACGATCACCGGAACCTTCCCGAGTGCCAAAGAAAGAAAAACCACGCTAGGCGCCATTGCCCTAAAAGAAAATGCAGCCGCAGGTATTCCCTCCTCTTTAGTAAGCAGAAGACCCGACGTTAAGAATGCCGAGCTGGCCCTAAAAGCCGCCAACGCAAAAGTAGGAATCGCAAAAGCCAGCCTCTATCCGACCCTGAACATTACCGCCGCCGGAGGACTCACCTCTTTCGAAGCCAGCAACTGGTTCAACACCCCAGCCTCCCTTTTCGGGACCGTGGCCGGAAGCCTTGCACAGCCCCTGCTGAACGGAAAAAGACTAAAAGCCCAATACGAAATCTCTAAAATAGAAAGAGAAAAAGCCGTAATCAACTTTAGACAATCCGTACTCGTAGCCGTAGGCGAAGTCTCAGACGCGCTCGTAAAAGTCGAAAAACTAAAAGAACAACAAGCCATAGTTGCCGGCCGTGTAGCCACGCTGCAAAAAGCCGTGAAAAACGCCGACATGCTGTTCAAAAACGGCATGGCGACCTACCTAGAAGTTATTGTAGCACAAGGCAATCTGCTGCAAAGCGAATTAGACCTCGCATCCATAAAACGCTCTAGCCTTGAGGCAGACGTTGAACTTTACCGCTCCCTAGGCGGCGGCTGGAAATAACAGCCCATTCATAATTCCCTAAATCAATTGCCTGATATTTACCCGTCAGGCAGTTGATTTTTTTATTTCTAAAAACCAATACCTTTTTTAAAATAGCTTAATTTTATAAAGTAAATCAATTATATGCAGGACACTTTCTTCTTTCAAGCAATGATCTATCTGGCAGGAGCCGTCATCATGGTTCCCATTGCCAAAAGACTCGGCCTCGGTTCCGTTTTAGGATACCTGCTTGCCGGAGTGATCATAGGACCCGCCTTTTTGGGCCTCATCGGTACCGAAGGCCAAGACATCATGCACTTTGCCGAATTCGGCGTTGTCATGATGCTCTTCGTCATAGGCCTAGAACTAGAACCCGACCGCCTCTGGAGAATGCGAAAAAAAATAGCAGGAATGGGCGGCATACAAGTCGCAGGAACCACAATAACACTCACCGCTATTGCCCTGGCCTTCGGATTCGACTGGAAAACAGCCCTCGTGCTCGGAATGATTATCTCCATGTCTTCAACAGCCATCGTAATGCAGACCCTCGACGAAAAAGGCTGGATGAAAACCGTAGCCGGACGAAGCTCCTTTGCCGTATTGCTTTTCCAAGACATCGCCATCATTCCCATGCTCGCCATATTGCCCCTCTTGGCCAATAAAGCCCTACAGAACAATACCGTGGCGGCCCATGTCACACTAATGGACTCCTTCCCTAAATGGATACAAGCCCTTTTGGTACTCTCCTCCGTAACCCTCGTGGTCCTATCCGGAAAATACCTGCTTCGTCCCATCTTCCACGCCATGGCAAAGACTAAAATGCACGAAATGTTTACCGCAATGGCACTCCTTGTCGTAGTAGGCATTGCCGTACTGATGACCTCCGTCGGACTCAGCCCTGCCCTAGGAGCCTTTTTGGCCGGTGTCATGCTCGCCAACAGCGAATACCGCCACCAGCTCGAAATTGCCATCGACCCTTTCAAAGGACTCCTCTTAGGACTCTTCTTCATATCCGTAGGAAGCTCCATCGACTTTGAGCTCCTCCTGTCCAAGCCCCTCCAGATTATAGGATTAGTAGCAGGCATCATGGCTATCAAGATTACCGTGCTCTATTCCCTAGGCAAATTTTTCAAGGTCGGATACTCACAGAACTTTATTTTCAGTTTCGGACTCAGCCAGATTGGCGAATTCGCCTTCGTGCTGTTAAGCTTCTCCCTGCAAGAAAACATACTCAGCAAAGAAATAACAGACCTCATGATGGCCGTAACAGCCCTTAGTATGGCCTTTACGCCCCTGCTGATGATGTTCAATGAAAAAGTACTGATGAAATCCAAATGCTCGATGACCGGCAGCGAAGAAGAAGACGAAAGCGATGTAGACCATGAAAGCAACCCCGTCATCATTGCAGGCTACGGACATTTCGGAAACACGATCGGACGTTTCCTTCGCGCCAACAACATCCAAGCCACCGTACTCGACAACAACAGCGACAATGTCAACCTCCTCCGAAAATTAGGCTTCAAGGTCTATTACGGAGACGCCTCCCGCCACGACCTCCTTCAGATTGCCGGAGCCGGAAGAGCCCAAGTCATCGTCATTGCCATAGGAAACCGCGAAAAAAGAATGGAGATGATCGAGATGGTCAAAAAACACTTCCCGAACCTCTACATCCTAGTGCGCTCCGAAAACCGCGACGATGCCTACGATCAGATGAATGCCGGAATCATGCACATCTACAGAGAAACCCTCGATACCAGCCTGCGTGTCGGCATCGACGTGCTCAAGCTATTAGGACACAGCAGCTATGAAGCCACCCGTTCCGCAAAAACCTTCTTTACCCACGACGAAAAAACGCTCAAGTACCTCGCCAGCATACGCAACCAAGACGAATACATTAGCGCCGTCCGCGAAAAGATTGAAGAACTCGAACGCGTCATCCTAGCCGACCGAGAAGCCATGTCCCTCGAAAACGCAGAAAAAACAATGCTCACATAAAAAAAGCCCCAAGAAACCTTGGGGCTTTTTTATATAAGTAAATTAGAAATTCATTTCATGTCTTTAGAAACTTCTTTCATGTCTTTAGAAACTTCTTTCATGCCTTTAGAAATTCATTCATGTCTTTAGAAACTCTTTTCACGCCTTTAGAAATTCATTTCATGTCTTTAGAAACTCTTTTCATGCCTTTAGAAACTTCTTTCACGTCTTTAGAAACTCTTTTCATGCCTTTAGAAACTTCTTTCACGCCTTTAGAAATTCATTTCACGTCTTTAGAAACTCTTTTCGCGCCTTTAGAAATTCATTTCACGTCTTTAGAAACTCTTTTCGCGCCTTTAGAAATTCATTTCATGCCTTTAGAAATTCATTTCACGCCTTTAGAAACTCTTTTCATGCCTTTAGAAATTAATTTCACCTCTTCAGAAATTCATTTCACCTCTTTAGAAACTCTTTTCACGCCTTTAGAAATAAATTTTATCCCTAAAATCGATGCACAGCCGCAAAAATTAATGAGGCAAATTGTCTTTTAACAAGCCATAAAGAAATGTTCCGATCAAGGCACCCAAAAGAACAATCCCTATTCCGTAAAAGCCAGCCCCGATTAAGATAAAGATAGGTCCCGGGCAAGTACCGATCATTCCCCAGCCCAATCCGAAGATAGTGCCCCCGATGATGTAATTCTTAAAGCCCTTTTCCTTATCCGCAATCTGTATCGGCTTGCCGTCAAGCCCGATAACATTATTCCTCTTATAAATCTGGATGCCAATAACACCCACCACAATAGCCGTCATAATAATTCCGAACATATGGAACGACTGGAATTGGAACATCTCATAAATACGGTACCAAGAAACCGCCTCCGATTTAGTCAAAACGATTCCGAACAAGATACCAACAAGCAAATATTTTATAAATTTCATCGTACAGATATAATAGAATTATTTTCTTTTCCCCTTCACCTCCGGCTCTGACCCTGACAGGGTTCCAAACCCTGTCAGGGTCAAAGATCAAAAGATAATTAAACTTAAAAAATCAAAGGCAATAAAAAATGCGCCGCTATCAAGCCGCCCACAAAAAAACCGATAACCGCTATCAAAGAAGGCAATTGCAAGTTGCTCATCCCCGTAATCGCATGGCCCGAAGTACATCCCCCCGCATATCGAGAACCAAAGCCTACCAAAAGACCTCCGAAAAGCAAAAACCCAAAGATTTTTGGCGTAAAGATGGTTTCCTTAGAAGTAAAAAGTTCCGGAAGCAAATTGCCATGAGGCGCATCAATATTCATCTCATTCAACTGCGCTACAGTAGCCGGATTCAAGTTGACCCCAGAACCATCGCTCAAATAATGCACGGCGATAAAGCCCCCGATCATCGCACCAAGCACGACAACCAGATTCCAGCGCTGCGCTTTCCAGTCAAACCTAAAAAAATCAGAAAACTTTCCCGCTCCAGAAATAGAACAAAGCGTACGAAGATTAGAAGACATACCAAACGTCTTCCCGAAATAAATCAAAAGAAGCATCACAGCCCCAATCAAAAATCCCGAAATATACCAAGGCCAAGTGCCATAAAAACTATACATAGCTGAAAATATTTACGCAAAAATAACAATTCGCTCCCACTCTTCCGTAATATTCCGCCTTAAAATAGAACCCAATTAAAATAAACATTTAATTTTGGTGCAGAATTACACCCTACATACAATGAAAAAATTTGCAATCGAAATCAAATGGGGCATCCGATACACTTTCTGTTATCTGGCATGGGCCATCCTTGAAAAATCTTTAGGTATTTATGGAGAAAACATGAGCTTTTATATGCTCTCTTCCCTACTATTTTACCTTTTTGCAGCACTCATCTATACCCTGGCCCTAAAAGAAAAAAAGACCCACTATTTCAATGGCAGCATGGACTGGAAACAAGGCTGTGCCACCGGACTCTACATGACCATTGTAATCGCCCTGCTCATGCCGCTGACACAAGCTTCATTGCATGAATTAATTGCCCCTGAATTTTTTGAGAACATGATAAAAGCCTCAAAAGACAAAACCAGCGCGGCAACCTATTTTAATTTGAAAAGCTATATCATACAAAGCATCTTTTTTGCGTTATCTATAGGCATGGTAATTTCGGCTATCGTAGCCTATTTTGTCCAAACTAAAAAAACAAAATAAATGAAAACCAAATCTTTCATACTAGCACTATTCGTCGGAATACTTACAGTTTCCTGCGTAAGTACCCGCTCGACAATCAAAAACATCGACGACAATGCCCCAGAACCTATCCTGACCAAAGACGGCTGGTTTCTTTTAACCGAATTTAGCAAGGACAAAAAATACGGCTACGACAAAGACTATCCGATCAACGTATTCTACAAAAGCGTTGCCGACGAAGACATCAACCCGAAACGCTTTCTAGATGCCCTCACAGGTCCCAAAGGCGAAACCATAAGCTATAAAAAAATAGAAAGCTGCTGTCCCTTCCCTTCCAAAAGAAACGAAATGGGCGCCGGACTCTTAGACATTTATGAAATCACGTGGCCCGGACTAGCAAAGCCCATCCGCCTCTACTTCAACATCTACGAAAAAGGCTATCTCTTTGTCCCAAAAGGATTCGGACTCAAGAAAAGCCAATAACAAACCAACACGAACACGCTGCTCAAAGTACGTTCGTGTTTTTTTATGCCTCAAAAATTCTATTTCAAAACCCTATAATACAACAGAAAGTCTAAAAAAATTCAATTTAGAAAACAACAAAACAAATTACCTATAAATCCCTGTCTTTTTGCTTCTTAAACTTTTAACAGAATTTATCTTTCGATTAATATTATTTGTAAATTTGCGCTTTCAAAAACAACACTTATGAATCTACAAGATATCCCAAAAATAAAGCACCTAGACAGCAATAACTTTTTCCTTTTAGCAGGACCTTGTGCCATCGAAGGCGAAGAAATGGCGCTTCGAATTGCCGAAAGATTAGTTGAAGTCACAAACAAACTAGAAATCCCTTACGTATTTAAAGGCTCCTTCAAAAAAGCAAACCGTTCCAGAATAGACAGTTTCTCTGGAATCGGCGATGAAAAAGCCCTAAAAATTCTAAGAAAAGTTTCCGAAACTTTTGACGTTCCGACAGTTACAGACATCCACACTAACGAAGACGCCGCTATGGCAGCAGAATATGTAGATGTGCTTCAGATTCCTGCCTTTTTAGTACGCCAAACCGATTTAGTCGTTGCCGCCGCTAATACAGGAAAAACCGTAAACCTTAAAAAAGGACAATTCATGAGCCCTGAAAGCATGAAACATGCCGTACAGAAAGTATTGGATTGCAACAACCAAAAAGTAATGGTAACCGACAGAGGAACCATGTTTGGCTACCAAGACATGATTGTAGACTACCGCGGTATCCCGACCATGCAGCAATACGCTACCACAGTATTGGACGTAACCCATTCGCTACAACAGCCTAACCAATCAGCAGGCGTGACTGGAGGAAGACCAGACATGATCGAAACCGTTGCAAAAGCTGGAATTGCCGTAGGCGTTGACGGAATCTTTATCGAAACCCATTTCGATCCAGCAAACGCAAAAAGCGATGGCGCTAACATGCTAGACCTTAAATATTTTGAAGGACTCATGACAAAATTAGTAGCCATCAGAAAAACCGTAAATAATTTTTAATACTAATATCCCTCATTTTGAAACATCCATTCCTAATGGGTGTACTAACTTTTTTTTGTGCTTTTTCACAGTACACCTTTGCCCAAGAACTGGCAACAAGTCCTGAAAAATACACTGCTCACAACAAAGGAAAATTCTTTATCTCTTGGGGTGGCAACAGAGAATCTTACACAAAATCAGACATTACTTTTAAAGGCGATGGCTATAATTTCACAGTCAACGACGTGAAAGCACACGACAAGCCAAAAGGGTATCATCTTGATTATTTGAACCCTGCAAGAATGACCATTCCTCAAACCAACTTGAGAATCGGGTATTTTATCAGCGACCATTACAACGTTTCTATCGGCGTTGACCATATGAAATATGTAATGACACAAGGCCAAACTGCCAATGTAAATGGAGAAATCAACCTTCCAGAATCGGAAGCAGGATCAATCCACAACGGTATCTATGACAACAGACCGACCGTAATGTCAGAAGACTTTTTGAAATTCGAGCATACAGACGGATTGAACTACGTGCACGCACAAATTAACCGTGTTGACGATATCTCAAGATTTTTCCACCTTCCAAACACAGACAAATTCCAAATTAATTTGACAGAAGGTGTCGGCGGCGGATTTTTATACCCTAAAACCAACGCAACCCTGTTGAGCAAGCAACGTCACGACGATTTCCATGTTTCTGGATACGGACTTTCTGCACAAGTAGGACTCAACTTGACATTCTTCAAGCACTTTTATATCCAAGGTGAACTAAAAGGAGGCTATATCGACATGCAAGACATCAAGACCACTTCTAGCAATGCTGACAGTGCATCGCAACATTTCGGATTCTTCCAAAGAATTATTACTGTTGGCGGTATTTTCAGGCTGTAAGCACTTTGAAAAAATAATTTAAGATCCCTCGAAATTTTCGAGGGATTTTTTTTGCTATTACATTTTATTTACTTTACTTTGTTGCTCAAAGTACTTTATATGGAGACAAACAAATATCTTAATGACATTACAGAAATCAAGAACATGATGAATCGTTCTTCTCGATTTCTTTCGTTAAGCGGCTTATCAGGAATTTTAGCCGGAGTTTATTGTTTAATCGGAGCCTGGCTTGCCTATCAAACGATATACACCGATTCGAATAATGTAGGTTCCTATAAAAATTTAGTCCTTACAGAAGATGCCATGAAAAGGCTTTTTGCAATCGCATTTATCGTAATACTGTTCTCCCTGCTTACCGGAATTATACTGAGCATCAAGAAAGCAAAAAAAGAAAACGAAAAGATCTGGGATGCTTCCTCAAAAAGACTAATCATCAACTTTGCTATTCCGTTGGCGACTGGTGGTTTTTTTATATTATTCCTTATTGAAAAAGAAATCTATGGCTATGTAGCGCCATTAACGTTGATTTTTTACGGACTGGCTTGCGTAAATGCCAGCAAATACACTTTAGGCGATGTCCGCTATTTAGGAATTACACTGATTATCATTGGCCTAGCTTCCTCTTATTTTATAGCTTATGGATTGTTTTTCTGGGCTTTAGGATTCGGTATCTGCCATATTTTTTACGGATCGATGATGTATTTCAAATATGAAAAAAACTAAAATTATATTTAAAACTTTACAAATAGTATCTTTGGCCCGACTCAGAAAAGCACAGAAATAATTAAACTGCTCACTATTATAACTTGAAAAACATCATCCAAAATATCAACAAAGCTTTTGACCATAGGATCAGACTCGGAATCATGTCTATTCTTATGGTAAACGAATCTGCCGATTTCAATATGCTGAAAGAGCTTTTGGGTGTCACTGACGGTAATCTGGCCAGCCATACCAAAGCATTGGAATCTGAAAATTATATTTCCATAGAAAAACAATTCATCGGAAAAAAACCAAACACAAGATATATCGCTACCAAAGAAGGAAAAAAAGCCTTTAAAGAACATATTGATGCTCTTGAAAAATTGATCCAAAAAAGCTGATGCTTTTTTTTATCTTTTTACTTTGAAAAACAAAGTACTTTACAAAATAAAAATACTGCCCTATGAAAGATTTATTTATCGAAAAGCTTTATGAAATAAGTAAAAAGCCTTACCAAAAGTTCTTTAAAAAAGGCGAACCTTGGACAATCAGCCAAAAGGAACTGCTGCAACTGCCTGAAGAATCTCTAGGATTCCATCTTGGCTGTTTTCTGTTGAAATACAATTTCGAAATCCAGCCGAAATTAGAAAATCATGACGTATTCCATGTACTGACCAATACGGGCATTTCAGTCCCGGAAGAAATCGGCATGCAGTATTTTTTATACGGTAACGGCAAACGCAGCTTTTATTTGTATATGGTGCTAGTAACTGGAACCTTCTTCTACCCTGCCAAAATCAGCTACTTCAAAAGCCAATACCAAAGAGGAAAGAATGCCTTGATATTCCATAGTCTTGACTATTCAAAAATGCTAAATATTCCTTTAAATACAATACGTAACACATTTAAAATCATATAATCATGGATAATGAAATAACTCAAGAAAACTGGTGGAAAAGAAATTGGAAATGGTTTGTTTCCCTGCTCGCTTTTATTTTGGCAAGCCTGATTCTAGCGTATGCCATAACTCAGGGCAACTTTAAAGATATGGCACAAGCCTATAACGATACGACGCTTTACACCAATGCAATAGACCAAGCAAATAACAATGAAGAAGTCATCCAAATTCTTGGAGAAATCGGGCCTTTAGATAATCTGGCAATTTTAGAAGGAAGCACCAAATATTCCAATAACAACAAATCTGTTTTTGCCACCGTGCGGATAAGAGGAAAAAAGAAAAGAGGAAGAATGGACATTGCTGCCCAAAAAGTAAATTCAGAATGGATTTACGAGATGATTAAAGTCCGAATTGAGAAATCAACTCAGATAATAATGGTCAAAGAGTAGTTAAAATAACTATTCCAGCGACTGTAAGGCTCAAAATAGACCTATGTCGCCGGAATAATAATTAAGTATTTTACTTTTCTAATTCACGAACCGTAATATAATTATCGTCTTCCATTTTCCAAGAATCGCCTTTGACCTTGATGGTTTCACCAATCTGGACAGAACGGTATTGCTTCGGGTCTTTTAGATTCGGGATGCTGATTGTGGCATAATAAATTTTGCCGTCATCAGTGGTCAGGATAGCCGTATAACCGTCTTTTCCTTTGTTTATTTCGCCGACTTTTCCTTGAACAGCGACGGTTTCTACTTTTTCTTCTTCTTTTCCAGCTTCTGTAGCATCAGGAGTTCTGATTTTCACGACTTCGGTACCGTCTTCCTTTACAGCAGCTTTTTTATTTGAATTACAGGCCGCTACAGTTATAGCCGCTCCAAGCACAACTAATTTTACAAATTTTCTTTTCATGATACTTATTTTTTTATAAAGGTAGATATAGGTTTGCTAAAAAACGAACAAATCAGCTACAAAAAAAGCCCCGATACTTCGAGGCCATTTTTTATTCTCCGTCAACAAACGGCTGTAGGTATTTGAATCTTTCGGTGAGTTTTCCGTTTTCCGTCATTTTGGCACGCTGTAATATTCCGTCCTTATCGCCATTGAAAAAAGCAGGAATAACATGCTCCATGAACATCTCTCCAAATCCTTCGCTAGCATCTTTAGGCAGTTCGCACGGCAGATTGTCAACCGACATGACTACGATAGCAGCCGGATGGAACACATCCACTTCTTTATGTTCGCTCGGAAGATAACCAAATAAAGGGTCTGCTATTGTAGAAGCTTTGATCGTTGCCGCAATAGGACCATCTACATCACAAGAAATATCGGCTATAACCTTAATTTTATTGTCTTTTGAATTGAGCATTTCTCGCGATAAGATTACCGGAGCGCCATTGCCATAGAAGTGGCCGGCCATGAAGATATCGGCTGCTTGCGAAAAGCGTTCGAAATCGGAAGTATAGTCTTGCGGATTGGCATAAAAATCTTCTTTATCAAGAAGCTTACCGTCTATTCGTTTGTTATAATCCAAAACATCAATTTGCGTATAGACCGGTCCAGAATAATTTTTAGACAGGAAATGTTCTGGAGTAACCTGTTTTATTTTCATCCCGTCAAGGATTTCTTTAGCGCCCATACCTACTTTTCCGTGGCCTGTCAGCACAATCTTGATGGGCGGCAGCGTCTGTCTTCTCAATCGAGCAATCAAGTCATCTTTGCTCGATAATGTTTCCGCTTTCGGAAGATTAAACAATTCGAATTTAATTCCGAACGCTCTTATTCCGTTGTAAGCCCCTACGATTCCGGCATATCTTCCAAAACCAATAAGCCTTTTATAATTGGCATCTACTATGGTCTCGTGATCGTATAAATCGATCTTTTTTTCTAGGATTGCCTGCAACAGTTTTCTGTTATGAGGCTGTTTTTTGATGGTATGCGAAAAGAAAAAATATTTTTTGTTTGGAATCAGCCACTCTAAAGGAACTTCTTTTACTCCAAAAAGCACGTCGCAATCAGAGACATCCTCTGTAACCTCTAGTCCCAGTGATTTGTATTCTTCGTCCGTAAATACCCTGATATCAGAGCTTTCGACTTTTAGCTGTGCTTCTGGATGTTCCTTAAGCAATCTTGATGCTTCTTCTGGTGTAAATACGACCCTCCTGTCAGGCGGGTTTTTTCTTTCCTTAATAATTCCGAATTTCATATTAGTTTTTAAAAAAGTAAAGGGTGGTCTTTAATTTTATCGCGAGATGATTAATAGTATCGCAATAATTTAACAAAATCATAATATTGAACGATTTGTTATAACTACAACGATATAATTTGTTCCAAATATAACATTAACTCAAAAGCCATGCAAGACATTTACGTAGAAATAATGCTGCATTTTTTTAGTTTTTCTTCCTAAAATGTTAAAGGAGGGATACCGTACAATAACTTTTATTTTATTTTGTTAAAGTAGAAACATAGTTTGTCGCTTTTTCTATATTTGCTATTCAACCACCGAATTAAAATGACTTTTTCAAAATATATATATTCCTTCCTTGTTTCGGCTTTACTTTTAACGTCATGCCAAGAAAAGGAAAAACAGATTGCTTCTAATGACCTTACCGAAAATACTACAGATGCACTTTCACCTTATACCATAAAATCTAAAAAACTCCTGCCTAGTTATGTATCTTCAAAACAGGAGAGTTTAGAGAAATTTTACGAAAAAAACTGGCCCAATAATTCTATGAATGGGGGCTTTCTCGTTGCTAAAAACGGACAGGTGATTTTCGAAAAGTACGAAGGCAAGTCTAATTTTTCAAAAGGAGAAAGCATTGATGCCGACACCCCGCTCCATATTGCTTCAGTATCAAAGGTCCTCACGGCAACTGCCATCTTGAGACTTATCGACAGGGAAAAACTAAATCTTGAAGACAAAGTCAATAGCATATTGCCTACATTTCCTTATGATGAAATTACCATCAAGATGCTTTTGAACCACAGAAGCGGCTTGCCGAACTATGCTTATTTTGCAGACGATACTAAAATCTGGAATCGTTCAAAGATGCTTCACAACCAAGACATTCTTGATCTGCTGGCGCAGCATAAATTTGGATTGTACTTTAAGCCGGACAGAAAGTTTGGCTATTGCAATACCAATTATGCCATCTTGGCGCTGGTCATTGAAAAAGTAACAGGCAAGAATTACCGCAATGCCATGCAGGAAATGATTTTTGAGCCGCTAGGCATGAAAAATACTTATGTCTACGATTATGCTAAAGACAAAGAAACCTCAAGCCTTTCCTATAAAGGCAATAAAGTCTTATACGAGATGAACCATCTGGATGATGTCTATGGCGATAAGAATATCTATTCCACTCCAAGAGACCTGCTAAAATTTGACATGGCAACTTATTCCGATAAATTTCTTAATTCAGTTTTGGTCAGCGAGGCCTTTAAAGGATACAGCTATGAGCATAGAGGAACCAAAAACTATGGCCTCGGCATTCGCATGCTGGAATGGGAAACGGGAGAGCAGCTATTTTACCATAACGGATGGTGGCACGGAAATACTTCATCGTATGTAAAGCTCAAAAAAGATACCGTGGCCATGTTTGCCATTTCAAACAAATACACATTAAAGACCTACAAAATCTGGAAGCTGGCGCCTCTTTTCGGTACTTACCCGATCAAGCTTGACAAAGACGACGTCGCAAATTAGCCTGTACATTGCAAATTCGATTTATTTGGACTACTTTTGCGGTATAGTTTTTGCTTTATAGCAGAGTTCTTAAACATATTGGGGGTCGACTGGTTTTGACAGCAAGTCGAATTGAAAAGTAAGCACGTCGAGAACTGGGACAATTCTCGTTACTAAATGGTCCTAACACTTTTACACGGCGAAAATAATTACGCTTTAGCTGCTTAATCCGAATTATAGTACGATTTGCCTAGTTCCTGCAAGGCAGGAAAGCTAGATTCTCCTTGAAAGCCTTGGTTTGTGGCGTTCTTAAAAGGAGAACCGTAAAAATAAACCTAGAAACAGTCAAGCTTCGGGGCTGTTTTGACAACTAAGAAGATAAGCATTGTGTGGCTGTTCCTGGCCTTGCTCAATGACGAAAATCCAATCAGGGAATAAACGTGTAGAAAGCCTTTTGGTTGCTTGTTTGGACGGGAGTTCGACTCTCCCCGACTCCACAATGTACTTTAAAGACCAATAAATAAAATTGTTGGTTTTGGTAAAAAATTTCCCTTAAATGGCATGAAGTCTACAGTTTCGATGAACTGTAGACTTTTTTGTTTACGCAATCTCCTAACAAATATTTCAAAAACACACAAAATCTCTGTGGCACAATCATGGCACAGATAAAAATGGAGTTGCTACCTAATTTGCGACAAAAAGCTAAGGCAAAAATCTTTTAACAATAGTCCATCACATTAAAAAAGAACTATCTGCTACCTAAGTTTATAGTAAACAAAAGTATGTACAGTTACTTAATTCTAATCCTGAAATCATTAATAAAATACCTCAAAAAATGGTAGCGTCATATCTGGGTATCGCACCCGAAACATTAAGCCGTATCAAAAGAAATATCACTTACAAAAAATAATTTGCCTGGGTATTGTGTATTTCAGTGAAAGTGGATCTTTCCTAGTTTTGGTGGTAGCTTATCGGCTACTCACGATTATCTACCACTGACGTGCATCGCACAGCTATAAAACTGTATTCTAGATAGCAAAAATCACACACGCATGATTTACCACCAAAAGTGGGGAAGAACCCCACTTTGGAAAAAAACAGGTGGCCACTTTTAGAATACCCCCAATTGACAGCCTGGCTACTTGACTTTAACGACAACTTTTCCTTTGGCGTGACCACTTGAAACATAGGACATTGCTTCGTTCATTTGTTCAAACGGAAACACTTTATCAACTATAGGACGAATGACACCCGTTTCAATAAGCTTTCCGATTTCAGACAACTGCATTCCATTAGCCCTCATAAAAAGAAATTCATAATCAACATTCGATTTCTTTGCCTTTCCTCTGATCTTACTACTTAATAGCTTGGTAGCAAATTTTACGTACCACGGAAGGTTGAACTCGTTTGCAAATACTGGCGTTGGGGGACCTGAAATAGATATGACTTTACCGCCATCCTTCAACACGTTTAAAGACTTTTCAAGAGTTTTAGCATCCTGGCTGTTCAATACAAGGTTATAATCTTTTAAAACAGCTTCAAAATCTTCTTTTCTGTAATCAATAACTACATCCGCTCCGAGACTTTTTACCAACTCAGTATTCGCTGCACCGGTTGTGGTTGCGGTTTTCAATCCCAGATGTTTTGCCAATTGGATTGCAATTGTTCCCACACCTCCCGAACCTGCCTGTATAAAAACTTTTTGTCCTTTTTTTAAATTGGATTTTTCTATAAGTGCCTGCCAGGCCGTTAAAGAGACCAATGGCATGGATGCAGCTTCCTCGAAGCTGATATTAGTCGGTTTTAGTGCTAAATCCATCTCATTTATTGCAATATATTCTGCAAAGGCCCCAATATGGAAATCCGATGGACGGGCATACACCTCATCACCGGCTTTGAATTTTGTTACTGTTGAACCAACCTTGGTTACTACACCTGATACATCGTGCCCTAACACAAGCGGTAGTTTATAGGGCAGGATCAATTTGAATTCGCCACTTTTTATTTTTAGGTCGAGTTGGTTGACGCTTGCGGCATAAATCTCGACCAAGACCTCATCTTGCTTTAGGTTGGGAACCGGTAAATCGACAAGTTTCAACCTGTCCGTTTTACTGTATCTGGAAATACTGTACGCTTTCATAGTTCAAAGGGTTAAGTTATTATTCACTAATTTATTAATATGATTTGAGACTAGCTATGCAAAGTAGTTGGAAATTACTTTCTTTTTCCGCAGCTTTTTCCGCTTTCACTTTAACGTTGGATTCGTGCTTCAAATTTGCTGCTCATAAGATCTTATTTTTAGTAAATTTTTTATTTCAATGATTTTTTATCTTTAGCCGGGTTAACCAGTCCATAGGTAAATTTTGGTAAAAGACGGTTTAATAGGTATACAAGTTTTGTATCCCCCACACGTATCGTTAACTGGTTTTTATGCAATCCACTGATAAGCCCTTTTACAAACTGCTCTGGAGATAGTTTTTTGTCTTTTCTATCTGCTGTCATCTCGGTATCAACCAGCGGAGGCAGCAATTCAAAGACTTTTACATTACTGCCAATAATATGCAGATGCTCCCTTAATGATCTGGTGTAAGATGCCAAAGCGGCTTTGGATGCGGAATAGGTTGCTTCCATGACAGAGGGTACGATACTGAGTATGGAAGTCGTATTGATTATGGCGGCTTCTTTTCTTGATTTGAGCATATCCATAAACAGGTTGTTCAGACGGATAACACCAAGATAATTAACCTCCATTTCGTAAGCTGCTCCATTAAGATGCCTATCATCAGCAATGCCAAGATTTAATGGCGGGACGCCGACCCCTGCGTTATTATAGAGGATATCTATACCTCCCAAAGCAGAAACCTGACAGTGGAGTGCTCTGGCATCTTGTTCGTTTCTTGCATCGCTCTGTATTGTAATAAGTGACGGATACCTGTTTTTTGCTTCATCTAGTTTCTGCTGGTTTCTGCCTGTTATGATAACCTTTGCTCCAATTTCAAGAAACTGTTTTGCGGCTTCCAGTCCTATACCCGAACCTCCGCCTGTTATCAATATTGTTTTTCCTTTTAATTCCATATATTTCTTTTTAACAGGGAGGTGCCCATCTAAGAGCACATCCCATGAACCGCTTTAATTAAGGCTGTTTATCCTCTGCTGCGTGAAATTATTAGTTCTTTTGGAGTGCCGGATAGTCTGTATATCCTTCTGCTCCCGGTGTATAGAATGTATTTTGATCTGGAATGGCAAGTTCCGCATCGGTACGGAATCTCTCAACCAGGTCCGGATTAGCGATAAATGGAGTTCCGAATGATACCAGATTAGCATCACCGGCTTCCAGTACGGCATTGGCCGTTTCTTTCGTGAAACCACGGTTGATGATGATAGTGCCATTATAAATGCTGCGGAAGTGTTTGGCCACCTCGTGGATAGCGAATGGGTTTCCTGTAACATCTGTAAATGGTTCGGTTAGATGAATGTAAGCCAATCCATAGCCGTTAAGCCTATCAACAATATAATCATAGATGGCGATCGTCTCATCGTCAACAGAAATACCCATAAGGTTATTTAATGAAGGGTTAAAACGTACACCGACACGGGAAATGTCCACAGCTTTTTTAAGTTCGTCGAGGATTTCAAAGAGAATACGTGCACGGTTTTCTATAGAACCACCATATTGATCATTTCTTTGGTTGCTGTTCTTACTGAAAAACTGCTGTAAAAGATAACCGTTTGCCCCATGCAACTCTATACCATCAAAACCTGCTTTGAATGCATTGACAGCTGCCTGTCTGAAATCTGCTATGGTTTGCTTGATATCCTCCAGGCTCATTGCTCTGGAAGTTTCACTTTTCTTGAAACCGGTAGGCGTGAATATATCCAGATCTGGATTATAGCTTGATGGAGCCAGCGGTGCGTTTCCATTGTGATGGTCAGGATGCGAATATGCTCCTGTATGCCAAAGCTGGACAAAAATTTTCCCGCCTTTTTCGTGCACAGCATTTGTAGTTAGTTTCCATCCTTCTATTTGCTTTTCAGAATAAATGCCTGGCACATTCGGAACACCCACGCCATATTTGCTAATAACAGTGCCTTCTGTAATAATAAGACCAGCAGACGCTCTTTGTCCGTAATATTCAGCATTTAATAATGTTGGGGCATTATCTGAATTATCCGATCGGCTTCTGGTCATTGGAGCCATAACGATCTTATTCGACAATTCTACACTCCCTAGGGTGTAGGGTTTGAAAATGTTTTCTGTACTCATTTTTTTTATTTTTGGTAGATGATTTTTTATTTTAAAAGGAAATTATGGATATAGCCCACAATAAGTTCAGGACTTTGGTAATGGGGAGCGTGGCCTGCGTCATTAAGGATAAAATGCTGTAGGGTAGGTGCATTTTTTAACAATGGGAACCAATTCTCTACTGCAAGAGATATGTCGTGGTCGCCCGAAATAGCAAAAACAGGTACCTGTAAGGTTTTATAACCGTCCCTAACATTGAGGGCATCCTCGGTTGCACTCGCAATGCCGGCAATGTACCGACCGATCAATTCTTCAGTAGAAGGTACTTTACTCCAGTCAAGACGTTCATGGATTCTGTCTGTTGAAGCCTTGGCTGCTGATCTGCTTTTTTCCGATGTAGGTTCGAAGAATAGAGTGACCCAATCTTCAAAATCGTAGGCAGGCTTAGGGGCCAGCTCTAGAAAAAGAGGCTCAAGCGGAACTTCGTTTTTCCCTATTGGATTTCCTCCGATTACGGTATTGCTCAATATGCGGTCCTGTGCCAACCACGTAGCATATTGGGTTACAAACGTACCGTAAGACCATCCCAAGACATGAAATTTATCAATACCCAGGCAGTCGGCCAGCTTAATGATCTCACTGGCAACTTCCTTAATATCGGTTGGCAGTTCTCCCCCCGAATAACCGATACCAGGGTAATCAAAAGTGATCACGGTGTTCTTTTCCGCTAATAGATCCAGAAATAATGGGTCCCAGGTATCCAGGGTTCCCCTGAATCGATTGGCAAGTATGATCGGAGATCCATTTCCGATCTGCCGATACGCTATATTCCTGTTTTCGATGCCTACAAATTTGGTTTCTGATGTTAACGCTGTTTTACCCATAATGAATGTATATGTTATGTATTATACTTTTTAGTCTATTTTAAAGAAATAATATACTTTTTGGTCTATTTTAGTCCAAAAAAAATTAGTTGCTATATTGTTCGAGTTCGGCTTTCAGGTTTTTTATCAGAGAAACCATAGGTTTTGTAGAATTCATTACCCTACACATGACAATGCCTCCTTCCACAGCAGCCACAATCTTAAATGCAATGACAGAAGGTTCAAGTTCTTTTGAAAACTCTCCATCTTCTATGCCTTGTATCAACAGGTTCGTAAGATCCTCCTGCCCTGCACGGAATACGGATGCTACCTTTTCTTTGATCAGTGGGAAATTATCGTCTGCTTCAGCTGCAGTATTAATGATGGGACAGCCTCCCGGGACGAATGTCTGGATGGGATCTTTGTAAAAATCTAAAAAATTGAACAGTTTTCCTTTTACTGTTTTTCCCTTAGCAACTTCCAGTCTCATCTGGTCTGATATCTTTTTTAGCAACAGATCTACAACCTGGTTTGTAAGATCCTCCTTGTTTTCAAAATGACTGTAAAGACAGCCTTTTGTGAGCTTTGTAGCTGCAAGGACATCATCAATGCTGACTCCGGAAATACCTTTCTGATTGTATATCGGCGCCGCTGTATGAAGTATAAATTGCTTTGTTTTTTCTGCTTTCGTCAACATGATCTTTGTCTATAACGTTGCAAATATACTAAAAAGTATTTTTCATAATATACTTTTTAGTATATTTTTATTTGCCATAATTATTGGAATTGAAAAAATGATTTAGGTCATTTAGATTATAGGGAGAAATGCGTAAGGGAAAGACGGAGTCTGTAATCTTTCGTCATACACCACCAAAATGGACGTACCGCAAATTGCAGGTTGCCACCGGTGACGGATCTGGTGCCTGCTTATATTGTTAGTGTATGTTCCATATGAAAATGTTTTTTAATCAACTGGTGACAGATGTGCAATTCCTGATAAAATATCTTGCTGGGCTGGGCCTGAAAAGAAAGGCAGAAGGGTTTGCTGATGGAGGGTAATGAAGCAAGGTAGTGATTAATAGTCACTTATTCTCGTTTTGAGAAAAAAATAAGATTATTACTCCAAGTACCGTTTCCAGTAAAGACTTTGCAATATTTTTAAATAAATCGGCGTCATGTTAAAAAATCGTTATGTTAAATATATTATTTTTAAAATATTCGCAAAATATAAGACTATATTTGAAAATATCCTAAATCATTAACATATGTATTATACTACTAAAATTATTCCGACACTGCTTTTTCTTTTTGCCTTCACGCTGGGATATTCGCAAATCGGGATCGGCACCATTACGCCAGATCCGACTTCGGTATTGCATGTCGAATCAACAACGCAGGGCATGCTTGCTCCCAGGATGACCGCGGCGCAACGGACAGCCATAGCTGCCCCAGCCAACGGGCTTTTAGTTTTTGACACCACGGCAGGTTCTTTTTATTATTACGATATACCGGCAGCGGGCTGGATCAAGATCAATGGCGACAAGGAAGGGCGGCTGAAGTACAAGCTCATCAAATCAACGGATGTTCTGGCTGCCGTATTGGCTGCAGAGAAAACAGCTGGCGGAAACACCAAATATCTTCTTGATGCAGGCATATTTTATGAAATCAACGGGACAATAAATGTCGATCTGCCCATAGAAATGAACAATGCCTACATTGTCGGGCTGGACTCATCCGAAGACAGGCTGATAAAGGCTACCGGCGATCTTTTTACAGGAACTACCGGCGGAACGGTAAAAGTGCTGACACTGACAGCAGCGGCAGGAAATGTTTTTAATGTCCTAGGCGGAGGAACGCAGAGCCTGATAATGAGGGACTGCGTCATTGCATCCTCGGCAAATGTGGGCAAGATTGAAAATTTTGCGCTGGTCTTCGTCAGCATTGTCCAATATCTCGGGAACTCTGCAGGAATTATATATAAGGATATCAGCAAATTGCTAATCAGCAATGCTGCGTGGTTTTCTAACAATTCCGGAACCTATGAAACGCTGCAGGGCACCTTTGGCCTTGTGGAAAAAACTGGCGGATTCACTGAAGTTACAGGTGCAAAAGTGGGCCTTGATGTTTCCTCAAATCCTACTATCACCGGAGATTCAGTCATGGAATCCGTTGTTTTCACAGGAGCGCTAACCTCTGGAAAGTATGTCAACGGATATACCGTCGGAAGCTATACGGGATTTAATTTCAATGACACTTGGTCCGTACGATGCGCCGGGATACCTAATGAAGGGGATTCCTACGCTTCGGGCTCCTTCTATTTTGACAGGAACACCGCGCCTGCAAACACGACCGCTACCGTAATGAATACTGCCTATAAGATCTTGGGAACAACAATCTCAAACAACCTATACCGCGTCACTTCCCCTTCAAGCAACAGGCTCACTTATAAAGGAAAAAAAACAAGGACGTTCCAGGTAATAGGCAATGTCGCTTTCCTTGAAGTTTCTGGAGGGACCAATGCGCAGTATGTGTATTATATAGCTAAAGTTTCCTCTACGGGAACCATTACTCCGCTGACTGCAACAGAAGCATTTACGGACACAAATAGCGGCTTTGTCCAAGGGTTTCCAATATCGGGAACAGTACAGCTGAACACCGACGAGTCGGTCGAAGTACACCTCAAAAGAGTCAACTCTGGCACCAAGATTACCATGGGATCCTATACCTTAAACCTGCTGATAAAATAGGCTTAAAAACTATATAAAAGATATTATGAAAAAGCTCCTTATGACGTTCTTGATCCTTTTGGCCCAGGGTTCATATTCACAGATGTATGTTGGCGCCAACGCCTATATGTATGTCAAGGACCAGGTGGTGTTCGTAAAGCAGGATATCAATCTCCAGGACAACGGAAATATGTACATGAGAAACGAATCCCAGCTGCTACAAGGAACGACAAGTGTTTCTGCTAATAAAGGTCTTGGCAAAGTCTCTGTCTTTCA
>NZ_RBLC01000003.1 GCF_003634455.1 Flavobacterium endophyticum
GTGTACGTGACGATAGCGCCAGGGGTACCCTGGACGTCTACCGTCATGCCAATGCCCTCGCAGATCGGTGTGTCCGCTGTAGTGATCTGGGCGGTTATTACATTTTCTGTAACAGTGGCCCCATCTGAAAGCGACTGTGAGCAGATAACAGTATTATCCGAGCCAACTATCCTTCCTTCTACCAATGTATAAGTAGTCGTTGCTGTCAAGAGACCTGAAAAAATATAGGTACCGCTTGTATCTAGAGTTACTGATTGTACAGTCCCTGCATTTATTCTATAATCTATGACCGCATTTGGTATTCCATTAATCGTAAACGTTACTTCTTGTCCGAGGCAAGCGGAAGAGGGAGATGCTGTTATGGTCGCATTCGGAACGGGATAAACTCTTAGGCTAAAATCGGTAATACTATAGCATTGGGAAGCATTATTTGTCACTCTCGCAAAAATCTGTTGCGGATTAGAAGTGTTGCTGATAATGTCTGGCAAAGGCAATATTTTATCAATAGCATTTGCTAATGTTGTGTGAAAAGTAATTGTATTGTTTGTCCTGTCAGGGTTAATAAGGTCTCTGTACGTATTGAGGTCAAAAATCCCTACATTAGGCGTAATGCTGCAGGTTCTTCTTTCTCCAATCGCATTGGCTTGCGGCGGCGTTGGAAAGGCGCCTCCATTTAACATAGCCGAACCGATCCATTCCAATTCAAAGCCACCATCGCCTTCCGGCCTGTCAATCGCAATATAATAGGATTGTCCTGCTACTACATTCAGCCATCGCACATAACCATTTCCGCTAGCTCCGGGACCTGCTTGAGTAGCTGTTGTACTTCCATACATTCCGGTATGGTTACTTGTCAATCCAGCCTCTCCTGGATTTGTTGTCGCGCATCGGATGGGACTTCCCAGATTGGAGCAGGGTCTATTTGGACCGAAGACCCAGAAATCATAGTCCACATTAATATCAGTATCCAAAGGTTTTAAGTTAAACCCTAAAGTTCCCGACTGGACAATATTAATTTTAAGCCAAATCGAATTGTGTTCGAGACCGCCACACCCAGACACTTCTTGAGTGTTGCCTATTCCTTCTGCATTTGACGTAAAATTGCCGTTACCGCATACCGTAATTGCATTGACGCAATCGTTCGGTTCTTGGGCACTGACGTAATTGCTGAAAATTACTAAAAGACCTATAATCAGAAACTTTTTCATCTTTAAATGGTGCAATTTTTGAAAAACCCAACAGCTAATCTTTGTATTTCAAAAGATTAGCTGCCAGGGAATTTGTATTTTTTTTAAGACTGTTTTGCCTTACTTTTTGATAATCATAAATTCAGAACGTCTGTTTTGTGCATTCTGCTCATCAGAACAATCGGCCTTGCAGTCGATTTTTGGCTCTGAACTACCAAATCCTTTCCCTGAAAGGCGTTCCTTGGCGATTCCTTTAGAAACCAGATACTGGACAGTAGCTTGTGCTCTTTGGTCTGAAAGCTTCAGATTATAAGCAACGCCACCTTTACTGTCTGTATGCGATTTCACAAAAATAACCATCGATTGATATTTGTTCATTACGGTAACCAGCTTGTCTAGCTCGCTGGCTCCCTGTTGGGTGATATTGCTCTTGTTGAATTCAAAATAGATGTTCTTTAGCAATACTTCTTTGTCGGTAATGATGACTTCTACTGGTTCTAGAGCCGCTTCAACAGTTGCTTTTCCTCCTTTAGCTTTGGCTATAGTGTAAGTCCCAGACTCATAGTCTTTTTTGGAAACTTGGAAAACATAGTCGGTATCGCATTCGACATCAAAGGAAGCTTCTCCTTTGGAATTGCTCTGCTTGGTCGCAATTATATTACGCTTGTTGTCCAAAATAGCAACGCTGGCATCAGGCAGCAATTGGCCCGTCTTACGATCCTTCACTACAGCTATGGCTTCTACCCTGCAGACTGGAACTGCTTTGATAATATTATCTACACCGTTTCTGTTGGATGAAAAATAGCCTTCATTTTTATTGGTATTAAAGCTGAATGAAAAATCATCTTTTTCACTGTTGACCGGTTTTCCGACGTTGACGGCTTCTTCGTTTTTAGCGATATCAGCTTTAAAAACATCCAATCCACCAAAGCCTTGTTTTCCGCTTGAAGCGAAATAAAGCACCGTATTGTCGCTGATAAAAGGGAAGCCTTCTTTTCCGGCCGTATTCACATTCGAACCTAAATTTTGCGGCTTGTCGTAATTATTTCCGTCGACGGTTACTTTCCATATATCTGAATCGCCGTGCCCTCCTGGCATATTAGATGTAAAATAGAGTGTCTTTCCGTCTTGGCTCAAGCTCGGGTGCGTTACAGAGTAATTTTTGCTGTTGAATGGCAGGGCTTGGATGTTGGTCCATTTTCCGTCAACTTTAGTTGCTTTGTATATTCCCTGTTGTCCGATTTTTACATTATTTTTTCTGTCTTTGTCGAAATTTCCGTCATTCAGACCATCTCTTGCAAAGAAGATTGTGTTTCCATCGGCGCTCACGGTTACAGGCCCATCATGAAAACTGGTATTCAGTTCGCTTACCGTTTTCGGCTCTGATAACGTACCATCGGCATTTCGGATGGATTGAAAAATATCTAAATACGGCTGCTTGACCCATTTGTCTGTCTTGTTCGAATTATTGCGGGTACTGACAAAGTATAAGATGTTATCGCTTGAGAGTACAGCTCCAAAATCGCTTTGGTCTTTGCTGTTGATAGTTGTCTCGCTTATATCGAATAACTTGTCCTTGCTAGCTAGGCTTGGAATATAATTTGGGTTTGCCTTATGGTCTTTTGCTCTCTGGTCGTTTGGAAGCAGGCTTGCAAATTTGTCCATTTGTTTGTTGGCTTCTTGGTATTTGCCTTGTGATTTCAGCGCCTGCGCAAAACGATAATAGGTTTCTGCGTCTTGGTTTGTCGCGACTGCCTTGGCATACCATTTTGAGGCTTCTTCCATATTAAAAACGTTGTAGTAGCTGTCGGCAAGCTGTTTGTAGACATGGCTATCTGCTTTCTTGCTTTCGGCCAGCTTCAGATATTCTTCTATCGCAGCTACGTACTGATAGCTGTCGTATAGGTTGTCTGCTTTTTCGGAACTTTTATTCTGCCCATAGCTCGACATAAGAGTTAAAAACAAACCTGCGGCAATGTATATTTTTTTCATTTTTATGCTCTTTTAGGTTAGAAATATCTTGGTGAAACGGATACTTTTTTCGGGAAATTCAAATCAAACAATAGCATTATCTCATGCGATGCCTGGGTCGTTAACTTCAAGTCTGAAATGATATGGTCATAAGCATAACCGATTCGGATATTTGGCGTTATGGCATAATTGACCATCCCTCCAAATGAATCGTCCAGACGATAGGTCGCTCCGATTTCAAAACGGTCATAGAACATCATGTTTGCAGAAACATCAAGGGATGTCGGTGCTTCAAAGGCAGATTTCAGCATGAATGACGGTTTGAATTTTGTGTTTTCTGATAAATCAAACACATAACCTCCCGTCAGGAAATAATGCTGTGTTTCTGAACCAAATTCATATTCTCTGCCATCGTCTTTTACATCCAGGTGCTTGCTTTTCAACATGTTCGGTACCGAAAGTGCAAGATAGTATTTCTGGGTATAATAAAAGAAACCTGTTCCTAAATTTAGAAAGGTATTGCTTGAATTTTCCCTAAAGGCTGGGTCATTTATATCTGGCACATGGCCGTTACCGATATCACTGAACAATCCAACTTTATGGAATGTGGCTCCAGCTTTTATTCCTAAAGCAAGACGGTGCTCGCCTCCTAAGTTTAACGTATAGGAGAAGTCTGCATAAACGTTATTTTCTTCTACAGGACCGATCTTGTCCGTAATTGCAGAAAGGCCTAATCCTACATTTCTTCCGACAGGACTGTGAATGGATAAGGTTCCTGTTTTTGGCGCTCCTTCGATATCTACCCATTGGGCACGGTATAGCAATCCGATGGCGAGATTTTCTTTAGAACCTGCATAGGCTGGATTCATTACGTTCATGTTATACATGTACTGCGTGTAATGAGGATCCTGCTGTGCCTGGGCGTCTATCATAATCATAAACGCAAAGGCTAATGTAAAATATATTTTTTTCATGTTTCTCTATATTTTTCTTTGATATAACAGGCTGCCTATTTTTTAGACAGGCAGCACTGTCATTACTTTTTATGATTATTAATATTCTCTATTGATATAAACCCATCCTGTTACGGTAGTTCCGTCTTGTTTTGAGATGCTATAGAAATAGGTCGCGTCTGGCAGTTCTTTTCCATCACTGCTTTGGCCATGCCATTCGTTGGTATAGTTTCCTTTAAACTTGTAGACTTCTTTACCATATCTATTGAAGATGCTGATATGTCTCACTCCCATTCCGCTCAAGTCGAAACTGTCGTTGAAGGTGTCGTTATTAGGAGAGATTCCTTTTGGTATCAGCTTGCATGAAGTACCATCAACCGTAAGACTAGCTGTATTTGAGCAAGAACCCGATGTTACAGCTACTGTAAATTCCATCGGCATCGTTGCATTTGGATGCTGTTCGATATATTCGTTTACGTTAAATCTGTCTGAATTTCCGCCTACCGTAAGTCCGTTATCATCTTTCCATGTATAACTTGCCGTATCTGGATTGAAAGAACCGTTTACAGGCACTGCAGTAAGCCACAATACTTGATCTACGCATTCTTTAGTTACTTCGGCTTGGATATTTTCGGTAATTGTAATCGTAAAATTACTGCTACCACCAAGATTACAAGTAGCTGTATTTGATGCTATTTCATACGTAATCTGATAGATTCCAGGCGTACTTTGTGAAATCGAAATTTCTCCTGTAACGGCATTGATTACTAATCCTGATAGGGCTCTAAAAACACCTCCTGAAGTAAATCCTGGCGCCAGTTCTGGCAAATCATTACTATTACTAGAGCAATAGGTTTCGTTATATGTAAAGCCTGTCACTGGAGTGGTTCCACTCGTCAATACAATAGTTGCTGTGAATTCTCCTTCTTCTGTACAAGTTGCCGTGTTCTGAGCTAACGTATATACAATCTGATGTGTTCCTTCTGTAGCTCCAGCAAGGCTGATCTCACCAGTTGTTGGGTTTACCGTAATTGTAGTCGAAGCAAATGTACCTCCTGTACTGAATCCTGTTGGCAATACTGGCAACGGATTTGCAGTTGAATTGATACAAGCATTATCATAGCTGAATGTTACTTGCGGCGCCACTAAAGCATTTATCGTAATGCTTTGTGTATGGCTTCCGCCTGTATTACAGCCTGATGGAGTAACATTGTATGTGATGCTATACGCTCCTGCTGGGCTATTTGCCAAATCAATCTCTCCGGTAGTGGTATTTATAACCAAGCTTCCAGTAGCCTCAAAAACACCTCCTACATAGAAATCCTGAGCCAAGGTTGGCAGTGGATTCGCTTCGGCTTTGCAATACGAAGCTTGATAGGTGAAGTTTGTCACTGGCACTGTATTCTGGTCTATTTGTACTTGGAAACTACTGTTTCCTGCATCTGTACACGTAGCGGTATCTGAATTCAAGTTATAAGTTATAGTATGGTTTCCAGCTGTTGCTGTTGCCATATCGATTTCTCCTGTCAGCGGGTTTACAGAAAGTGTTTCCGATCCGAATGTACCTCCTGCAGTAAAACCTGTACCCAATGCAGGCAAAAGATTTGTATTGTTCAAACATACTGGTGTTTGGTATGTAAAATCAACTCCAGGAGCTATAGCTGGTTCAATCGTAATAGAGACTGTGTTTTCTCCAGCATCTGTACAGCCTATCATTCCGATAGCGTATTTAACACTGTACGTTCCTGATGTACTTGCGCTCAGGTTTATTTCTCCTGTTGTCGTATTGATACTTAATCCCTCTGGCGTAGCGTCGAAAGTTCCTCCTGTTGTAAAACCTGGATTCAAAGTAATAATCGGATTGGCTCCAAGAATACAATAGCTTGTATCATCATATAAGAATCCGACTTCAGCAGCCGTTCTTTCGCTTACCGTTACATTAATTGCAACTCTAGGACCTTCGCAACCGTTAGTATCAACATTGCTCACATAATAGGTCGTTGTTCCAACAACATCTGTTTCTGGCGTAGGGGCCGTTAAAGTACCTGTTCCGCCTACTTCGTCTGTATACCATTTTAATGTATAGTTTTCAGTCGGCGTAGCAGTCAATGGTTGAGAAACAGCGTTTAGGCAATACTCAACTGGACTTACGACTGTTGGTACGTCGCTGAATCCATTATAAGTAACTGTTATGCTTTTATCACAATATCTTGTTTTCCAATAGAATGTATAGGTTCCAGGCGTATTAAATCCTGAAATTGTTGTTGACTTATTGTTCGGGCTTTCGATAATCGCTTGTGCAGGATTATTTTCAGCTGCAGACCATGAACCAATGCCTTGTGCCTCTAATAATGTAGAAGTTTCGTGGCAGGCAAGCGTAACAGATTCGGTTTCTATATTGGTGTTTGCAACAATACTAACGGCATCTAAAATATTTCCGATCGCATTATCTTTTGACCTGAAAACAAATCGCGTTACTTCTTGGCCAGCAGGAACATCATAGGTTCCTTCATAAAAATTCCATGAAAGCGTACCTAAATGGTCTTCAACCAATACAAACGGACCTGAAGGCGGACCTGCAAGCAATTGTAAAGAACTGTTGCTACCTCTTGCAGAATGCGCATAACTATATTTAAACTGCGTAATCTCTGAACTGTCAAGATCTTGGAACGTTCCTTTGACATTTACAAGATCCGAAGGATTAGTAGGTTCATCGGAGTCAGGTCCAAGCACTTGGATGACCTGACCACCTTCGTAAGGCATATAACCGTCTATTCCTAATGCATTTCCGAAGAAAAAGTCAGTATAGAGTTCTGTATCTTCTTCTGTGAAATTGCTTCTCCAAGCCGGTACCATATTTTGGGAGTAGAAATTACCCAATCCGAAATCGGCTTCTGGTCTCTCAAAACCTCCATTGACAATGTCCATTGCGCAAAGATCCTGTGGCGTTGTGATACAAACATCAAATGTGCAAGCATTAGGCGCTATATCGTTTAACGTTGCTCTTACTTTGTAAGTTGCTCCTACTTCCAGTTCGGTACTGTAAGCCATCACGATTACATTATTGTAAGTACAAACCATTTCTTCTAAACCTGTACCTCCAACTTTGTATAATGTCAACGTAATTTTTGGCGACACCTCATCTGCGTTATTACCCGATTGATAACGGTTTTTTGCTGAGAAGTTACTTAGTTCTAGTACATGTACTTTTGAAGTAGCCACAAACTCAAACCAGACATCTCCTCTATTGACACCGCTACAGCTCATTGGCTCGGCAGAAACCGTTGCAGCGATAAAGCTGGCTTTAGTAACCGATTGTCCGCAAGCTGCAGTTGCATTTACAGGTATAGTGATTGCTCTTGAAGCATCGTCGTTTCTTACAAATTTCTTAGGTCCTGACCAGTAACTAGTGTTATTAGTACCGCAGACAGCTCTTACAAAAAATTCGTACGTACCAGCTGTCAAATTGGCGAAATCAGAGGCCAGTGGTGTATAAGAAGTCGTGGTAACTACTGTTCCAGATTGTGGCAGCGTACCATTATTGAGTGGCTGTATGCCTACTTCCCATTGTGTTTCTGTACCGCCAGCTGTCCAAGAAAGTACGCCTGTTTGGCTTACTGCAAGGTTTGTTGGTTGCGGACAGGTAATTACTCCGCAAATTGCCAAACCTCTATATATGGTGCTTCTTGGTGTTATAGTTCCTAAGTCACCTGTCCAGATTGTATTTCCTTCTGAATCTTTTACTTCAACTAAAGCACCAGGGTATTGGCCAGGAGCAGTACCAACTGAATCCCAGAACAATGAAAATTCAACTCCAGTGCATAAGAATACCGTAAAATCTACAGGAGCAGGAGTTTCGTTCCATGGCCCGGTTGGGAATTCAAGCGTTTGGAGTTTCACTCCGTTTTGCATTACGTCAATTCCTCCGCCAACACCTGATGAACCGGCACCGCTTAAAGTGATTGTATATTCGCAGAGATTCTCGAAACTGCATCTTGTGTTAAATTCAAATGGTCCAATCCATTCGCTTTTTTCAGTAGCACTACATACAGATCTTACATAGTACTCATATCTTATCGCTGGCGTAAGGCCTGTCGCTGTATAAGGGTTTGAAGATGTATTGTGCAAATATTGTGCATCTCCGTCACCAACAGGAGCTGGCAATTCTTCTGGCTGAACATATACATCCCAAGATGTTTCCGTACCGTTAGAATCCCATGAAATCTTAGCTTCGGTATCGATAATATCGCTAACCGCAAGATTGTTAGGTGCTGGACATGATGGTATATCTTCGATAACCACTTTGTCTAATACCAGCATCTGCCCTCTATAACCCCATGGATTAGGGTCTTTTTGAGGAATATGCCATGCGATATTTATATTGCCTGTAACACCAGCCGGAAGGTTTATTACTTTTTCCTTCCATTCTGGATTGTTAAGCGGCGGAACATCTTCATAATCTACTTCGTATAATACTGTTGTAAACTGAGCAGGCTCAATTCCAGTAGTCGACAGCCTTACTGCAAGGTCTTCTTGAAAATCTGATCCAAGAACTCTATAGTAATAGCGCAGGCGCTGGCCAGCTCTCACTGTTATCGTAGGCGAAATAAGCCAATCGTTGTTATTACCGTTAGAACCTGTAAACATTACCGCTGCATGCTCGCCTTCGTAAGGATTTAGCGTCATGTTAAGGTTCCATTCAAAAGTATCGGCATTGCCGTTGACTACTCTCCAGCATTCTTCTGATGGAGAACCTGGGTTGAATGTTTCAGTAAATGGCGTGGTAAAGGCTGTACATAAAGTCGTAAATACAAAAGGGCCAACCCATTCGCTTTGTTCAGTGATACTGCAATACGCTCTTACGTAATATTCATATTGTGTATTAGGCTGTAATGGATCTGTGGCATACGCAGTATTGGTATTTGTCAGGTCTCCGTTCACTGTTGGAATACCCAAACCTGCGGCTTGTACCACAACCTGCCACTGAGTTTCTTCATAACCAGGAGTCCAAGTTAAAACAGCTGCATTTTGTGTAATATTAATGGCTTTAAGTTCTGATGGAGCTGGACATGCCGGAGCATCTTCCACTTTTACATCATCAATATGCATTACTGAGGTACCTCCTGCTATGGAGAACGATGGCGGTACCCTGAAAGCGATGTATACAGGACCGTTGGCATTGATATAAAGAGATTTTTCGATAAAATCGGTATTTGTAAATTCCATCAGCGGCATGACAACTGTAAAGCTCGCTGGATCTGTGTTTGTAGTAGACATCAAGACTTCTACTCCATATCTCGGATTTGGGAAGAAAGGACTCAAAGCTGCTCTGTATTTGAACTTTAACGCTTTTGTACCTACAACATTGATCGCTGGAGAGATAAGCCAGTCATCATAGGATGCCGTAGGAAAAGGAAAGCCCCTGCCTTGAATTGCGGCTACTGTATTGTCTAAACGCCAAGTAGTACCGTCTGAATTAGCATCAGCAAAACTCCAGCATGATCTGTGCGCGTTTGCATCTGTAATATCAAAGCTCTCGTAAAAAGGCGTATCAAAAACACCGCATACTGTAGTGAAATAAAATGGCCCGGCCCAATTGCTTTGCTGTGTTGATGAACAATACGCTCTTACGTAATATTCATATTGTGTTGCGTGGGTAAGATCTTCGGCTGTATATTCAGGATCATCGATAAGTTCTCCTGTTCCAGTTGGTATGCCTGTGTCTTTTAGCTGTACTACGATCTGCCATTGTGTTTCTGCATCGCCAGCAGTCCATGAAAGATCAGCTGTAGTTGTAGTAATATTTTCTGCTACTAGAAGGATAGGATCCGAGCATTCAGGCTTATCTTCTACTACAACATCATCTATAAAAAAGTTATATGCCGTTTCTCCTATTTCTGGGTGAACATAAAATGCAAAATTTATATTTCCTGTTATCGATTCTGGTATATTGATGATTTTTTCCAGCTGATCGTTATCCGTATCGATTATTTGCGAAGGCAATAATACCGTGGTAAAATCTCCTTGTGCTATTCCTGAAGTAGATAAAACCACAGAAAAGCGTACCGCCCCACCTGAAGTTGAATATTTAAACTTAAGTCTTTTAGGAGTCGTGCCAAGGTTAATGATAGGAGAAATCATCATATCATTGTTTTCTCCTTGTCTGTCTCCTGCTCTTAGCCTAATATTATCGAACGATCCTGTCCATTTGCTGCCATCGTTATTGATATCTAAAGGAATCCAACATGGCACTGGGCTAGCTGCTCTAGCTCCAGTAAATGGTTCAACATACGGAGTATTGAACAAACATTGAGTAGCAAATCGATACGGATTACTCCAATTGCTCGGAACTCCACCGCACACAGAACGGACGTACAAATCATACGATGTTCCTGCAGCTAATCCGCTATTTATCAGATTGTCAATATTGGTATTCGTTGACGTTCCTGAACCAGTTGGAATACCTGCTCCTGCGTCTCGTACCACATATTCCCATGAGTTTGCCAAATTACCTACATTATCCCAAGATACCGAAACACTATCTGTTGTCAGGTCTTCAAGGGTAAATGTAGCAGGTGGTGCACAGGTAGCAAAACTCAATTCGAAAGTGAAGCACACACTTGCATCTGAATCGAATGTTGTCGAAATCACGATAATATACGTATGCCCAGCTTCTACATATAAATTAGAAATATATTTGGGAACATTTGTTTCGGTAGTATTCAATCCTGCGATACAGCTTACACCTACATCGGCACAATCTTCATAGACAAATACTCCTGTAATTGCATTTCCAAAACATCCTGATCCTTGCGAATACGGAAGCGTAAGTTGTTTTATATTGACCAAACCATTCTGAGTCGGCGTATACGAAAAGAAAGCTTTTGATCCATTAAGGAAGTTTCCTGTTGTTGAAGGCGACAAACAGCCTGTGCCTTGAGTTGTATAACTTGTCGGATTATCTGCAAAAAGATTTAGATTGCTTGAAAGCGTATAAGGTGTCGTAGTAAAAGGAATCACTATCGGCGTACTGCAAGACAATCCTAATATTTTTGTCCTGAAAGTAAAAGGTCCGGCCCATGAGCTTGCCGTATTGGCATCACAAATAGCCCTGATATAAACATCATACGAAGTATCAGCAGCAAGTGAAGGCGGCGAATAAGAATTCGAAACGCTTACGCCAGTAGCTGCAGGAGTAGTTCCTTGTAACACGACTTGGATTTCAAAATCGGTAGCCGTCGGATGCGTCCATGACAGGTTTGCGCTATTTGAGGTGATATTGCTTGCCGAAAAATCAGTTTGGTTTACTTTTAGGCACGACTCAATTACCCTAACGTTATCTATAAACCAGGCATCACCACTAGGCGTTGCTCCTGTTTGCGTGTTTATAACTACAAATGCGATGTATACAGGCAATCCGACAGGCACATCTGAAGGGATTTCGACTATTTTTTCTTCGTAGGCAGTCTGCGAACCAACATTAAGATCCGCTTCCGTCCATGACTTTAATACTACCGAATATCCAGCGGGATCGTTTTGAGACGCCGTGGATAACCTGATCTGATAGATTGCCCCGTTATTTACGGCACTTGATTGTTTTGTAAAAAAACGTATCTCTCCATGTTCAGGAATTGGAACAGGTGGAGTCGCTAAAAAATATTGCGCCGTAGTACCAGCTCCGATATTTTCTGAGCTTGGGTCTATAAAAGCGGCTTTCGTTCCTTGATAGCTATCTGAGGTAATGCCCCAATTTAATGTACCGTTGACCCTAAAAGATTGCCATGGCGGGATAGGCATGCCGCTTTCAAATGTCTCTGTAGCCATTTGAGCATAGCTGCCCATCGACATAAAGAATAAAAGCAAGGGGATAACGGTTCTTTTTCTAATACTATTATGTATTAGCCAATTCTGAATTTTGGAATAGGATCGATAACGATTAATCAGCAACAGAAGCTGACATATTATCGAGGTAAATAGTAATTCTTTTCTCATAAGTCATTACATTTTTCAGTTAGTGTTTCGTCATAAAAATAGGGACTCTTACTAACGTATTTTGAAAAATGTCTTTGCTATTTACCGAAATTTGAAAGGCTAAAACAAAATTTAAAATATTATAAATCAAACAATTAACTATAAAAATTCAAATGATTCGCCTAAACAGATTTTACTCTTGAGTTTTGAAGATTTTCAATAGTTTTGTTTAATTTTAATATATTTTTTTTGTTTTTTCTAAGTAATATAATGAAAAATATAACAACTAATATTATTACTATTAAAGTTGTTAGGATATAATAATTGTATTTATAAATTTCTGTTTTAAGATTTTTATTTTGAGTTTTATATCCTTCAGTAATTAGATTATTGATGGATTTTCGTTCTGATTCTTTGACCTTTAATTGTGTTTCTAAATAACGAGCATGAAATATCTTGTAGTTTTCCCAATCATTAACCGCCAGATAATTTTCTACAAGACCATTATAGATTCCTCTGTTCAGGACTAAATCTCCGACGTCATGTGATATTTTGTGCGCTTCTTCAAGTTCTTTTATGGCATCTCTATACCTACCTTCTAAAGTATAGACTTCTGCCAAGCCTTTTTGAGCGAAGGCCTGAAGACTTTTAGCTTTTATGCCTTTTGCGATTACAATAGCTTCTAAAAAGCTTTTCTTCGCGGCTTCATTGTCTGATAGCAGAATATAGCAGTTTCCTTTGTTATAATTAGCGATGCTTAAATTGGCATTTACTATGGAATTCTTCACATTAGCAAGTTCCGCTATCCCTTTATTAAAAAAATTAATGGCAATGTCGCAATTCAGTTTTTCTTTATAAATAAATCCTCTCACGATATAATTTCTTCCGAGATGGAGCCGCACCGAATCTTTAACTGGATAAGCCAGACACAGCTTTTCCGCTTCATTCAGGTATTGTATGGCCTCATCATAAATCATCAACTGTTGGTATTGGATTGCCATTTTATTGACAATCTTAATTTTCAAGATCGGGTCGTCGATCTGGCCGGACAGATGGTTTGCCTGGATTACATATTCTAATGATTTCTGATAGTCTCTTTTTGAAGAATAAGCATCGGCAACCAACATCAGCCCTTTTATCTTCGTCTTGACATCGTCTTTAGAATTGGCTATGATCGATTTACCGACCAACAGAGCTTTATCAGGATTTTCATAGATTTCCAAAGTACTGGCCTTGACGATGCTGTCTATGTTCTTGGTCTGCGCCACAACTGTAGTACAGCATAGCGTAACCATGCTTACAAGAAAGGTAAAAAAAGAGTAGCGGTTATGCATGGCTATTTATTTTTTCTTGTTTTTTGGCTTCTGTTTCTTCTTTTAAAAGCTCGATAAAAGTTCCTGGCGCTATTCCTGTGATCGATTTAAATACCGTAGCAAAGCTGCTATGGGATGAAAAACCGCTCTTTTCAGCTAAATAGCTGATTTTATAGTGCATGTAATTTGGGTCTCCTTTCAGCTTTTCGATAATAAAATTGATACGCAGTTTGTTGATATACGTATTGAAATTGTCTTGGTAATGCTTGTTGATTATCTCCGACAAATATTTGGTATTCGTATCAAATTGCCCTGCCAAGACAGCGAGCGACATTTCTTTATTGGTGTATCTGACGGAATTCTCGAAACGTTTTAATTTTGCCAGTATAATCTGTTCGGTCTCCACTGGAATGGCAATTTTTTTGTTCGTTTCTTTCTTCTCCGGATGCAGCTTGACCGTATTATTCGTGCTTATTTCTAGATAGCTGATAATTTCTTTTAAACGTTTTTTCTTGATGTTGCCCTTCAGCCAAAGTAAAAACCCAGCAATCAAAACAAAAATGAAGAGACCTATAGCTACATAAAAATAATCTGCATGTCGATTCTTTGCTTTTTGAAATTCGGCTTCCTGTTCTTGACTGATTAAATTATAAGCGGAGTTGACAGCTTCTTGCTCAGTATTCTCTACATAGCTATGCAGTTTCAGGAATTCATTATCCGTTAACTGATGATTTTCTTTATCATTCAGCGCCAAATAATTGATGCTCAGCTGCCTGTCTATTACTTTGAGAAGGGCATCATTACGCAGTTTTTTTGCCATTTTCATAGATTGCATCAACGTATCGATAGCTCTTGCGTGCTGCTTTTCTTGAAAATAGACAAGACTCAGTTCATTGAGTATTGTTATTGCATTTAGAAGATTAGGATTTGCTACTTTGTTTGGCAATTGTTGCGCTCTTTTTAGATAATACGATGCAGAATCTAATTCGGCCAGACCGACATATGCTTTTCCTTTTGCAATAGTAAAGTCTTGTTGCAAGGAACTGTCTTTTTCTAAAATGGATTTGTATTTGCTCCCGACTTTGTGTAGCTGCTCGAGTGCTTTTTGGTAGCTCTGCCTGTCAAGATACATCCCAGAATTGCAGATCAGTATCTTGGCTTCAAAAAAACCTTTGTCTTCTTTTGATTTTAAATTGGGGATAATTCTGGAAGCTTCTTCAAGACATTTTTTTGCCTGATTGTCAAGATACAACGTTTTTAATAACTGTGCTTTGAAGAGTAATATTTTGATCGTTTCATCTTTTCCTGCATTATCCGAGTATTTTCCTGCTTCAAATGCGTTAATAACTGAATTGTTATAGTCGCCTTTTGCCCAATAGCTTTCGGCCATCAGAAGGTAAAATTTTGTTTTTTGAGCATCGGATTGTGTATTCCTGAGTAGGTATTCGCCAATTTTTAAAGCTTCGTCCGGACTCGAACTCACCAACTCATACGCCTTATCCAGTAGAGCTTCATTTTGAGCTGAAGATTGACAATAGGCACTATTTCCCCATAAGCAAATTGCCGTGGCAAGCAGTAAACAGATATAGTGGCGACAGATTTTCATTTAGCCTATTCTAAATTGAGGTTTTCCGTAAAAAAACACTTTTTACAAATATATCCTCTTTTCTCTTATTTTGGGAAATATAGAAGCATAATCACAAATCCCTTGTGAAATTATTTAAAAAAAGCCGCTAAACAGTATTTAGCGGCTTTTTTTAGTCTTTTCTCCATTTTTTAGTTTCTTCAAAAACATGCTCCAAAATCTTAGCCTCTTTTTCATCAAACTCGACATTCCGTCTAGACATCACTATTTTGGCGGTCTCAAAGGCCTTTTTGGTAATATAGGTCGTAAATCCTGAAGCTCCGCCCCAAGAAAAACTCGGCACAAAGTTCCTTGGAAAACCACTACCAAAAATATTAGCGCTCACGCCTACAACTGTCCCTGTATTAAACATGGTATTAATTCCGCATTTGCTATGGTCGCCCATCATCAGTCCGCAAAATTGCAAGCCGGTTCTTGCAAAGCCTTCTGTTTCGTAGCTCCACAATTTCACTTCCTCATAATTATTCTTGAGATTGGAGTTATTACTATCAGCTCCTATATTACACCATTCTCCCAAGACAGAATTCCCTAAGAATCCATCATGTCCTTTGTTAGAATATGCAAAAAGAACCGAATTGCTGACTTCTCCGCCAATTCTTGAAAACGGTCCTACAGTTGTAGCTCCATATACTTTAGAAGCTAGCTTTATCTGAGCTCCTTCACACAAGGCAAATGGCCCTCGAATGACAGAACCTTCCATGATTTCAGAGTTCTTTCCGATATAAATCGGTCCTGTAGAAGCATTTAGAGTGACAAATTCCAGCTTGGCTCCTTCTTCAATAAAGATATTTTCTGGCGAAATTACATTGACGCTTTTCGGGATAGGCTGTGAAACTCTATCTTCTGTCAGCAGTTCAAAATCCTCACGGATTGCGGTATCATTTTTCTTGAAAATATCCCAAGTATGCTCGATTGTAAGGCAATCGTCGTTGTATTCTATTATTTCGTAATTGTCAAAATCAACTTCTTCTTGGCTGTCTTCGGAAAAAAAAGCAATTACTTCTTCACCTTTAAAAATAGCCTGATTTTTCTCTAACGACTTTACCATTTCGGCCAAAACTTCATTAGGAAGAAAAGAGGCATTGATCATGATGTTTTCCTCCATTTCTACCATCGGGAATTTTTCCATCAAGTATTCTTCCGTCAGGCTGGTGGTCGTATAGCCAAGGTATTTTTCCCACTTTTCACGAATGGTCAGAATCCCTACACGAATATCGGCAACAGGGCGGGTAAATGTAAAAGGCAATAAGGCGTTTCGAACGGTTCCGTCAAAAAGTATGTAGTTCATCTTGTTTAGTTTATAGTTGATAGTTATTAGTTGATAATTTTAAATCTGTGATTTTGGATTTTTGATTTTAGACTTAGGAACTCAAGACCTTAGGAACTTTGCTCCTTAAAATCTTAGTCTCTTAGAACCTTAACTCCCCAAAGTTACAAAGTAAAAAGAATAAATTGCAAATAAAAAAGCCTCCCGATATGGAAGGCTTTTTCTTATTTTGAAACAAGCAAAAATTATTTTGCGTGTTTAGCGTATTTCGTTTTGAATTTGTCGATACGTCCTGCAGTATCAATCAATTTAGACTTACCTGTGTAGAAAGGGTGAGATGTTCTTGAGATCTCCATTTTTACAACCGGATATTCAACTCCTTCGTGAATGATTGTTTCTTTTGTTTCAGCTGTAGATTTAGTGATAAAAACATCTTCGTTAGACATGTCTTTAAAAGCAACTAATCTGTAATTCTCTGGGTGAATTCCTTTTTTCATCTTATTTGATTTTATTCGATTTAATTATAATTTGTCTTGAAGCTTTTCATATTGAAAAGGTATAAACTCCTTATAACTTTTTAATTTTTAAACTTTTATTATTTTGAGTCTGCAAATTTACAATTATTTTTCAATAAACAAATCTTTCCTTCTCTTTTTTTTTCTAGTATTATGAATTGATTTTTAGCGTAGTGTAAATGCGGATTTCTTATATTTGTAGATTAATTCTTAAATAGAGAAAAAATGAGCGAAATTACATCTCCTGCTAAATCGGCAGTTCAATATGGATTATTTTTTGGAGTAATTATAATTTTAGAATTTGTGATTCCTTATGTAATGGGACTAGATCTAATAAAAAATCAAGCTCTTGGATTAATAATCAACCTATTGAATTATTTGGTCCTGCCTATTTTATTTATAAGTTTAGCAATAAATAATTTCAAAAAGAACATCAATAACGGCTTCCTTTCTTTTGGTCAAGGATTAAAAGCAGGAGTTTCAGTAACTACAATAGCAGGTTTACTATCAGCAGTATTTATGATTATCTTCTTTCTGATATTCCCAGAATACGGACAAGAAATCTTAGAAAAAACAAGAGAAGTGATGGTTGAAAAAAATCCTAACATGACTCAAGAGCAACTAGACATGTCGATTTCAATGATGGAAAAATTCACTAAACCGTATATTGTTGCCCCTTTTACAGTAGCCATGTATGCTTTTCTTGGCTTAATTTATTCACTTATAATTAGTGCAATTCTAAAAAATGACAAGCCGCAAGGTTACTAATAAATGAATCTATCCATTATTATCCCTCTTCTCAACGAAGAAGAATCTTTAAAAGAATTACAGCAGTGGATCGAAAAGGTCATGACTGCTAGCAATTTCTCCTACGAAGTCATTTTTATTGATGATGGCAGTACCGATAATTCATGGCCAATTATTGAGGAACTGTCAAAAGAAAACCAAAACATAAAAGGAATCCGTTTTTTGCGGAATTACGGAAAATCCCAGGCTTTGCACGCCGGTTTTGCAAAAGCACAAGGCGATGTCATCATTACGATGGACGCTGACTTACAAGACAGTCCGGATGAGATTCCTGAATTATACTCGATGATTATCGACCAGAAATACGATTTAGTTTCTGGCTGGAAGAAAAAACGTTTCGACTCAGTCGTTTCTAAGAACCTTCCTTCCAAATTATTCAATTGGGCCGCCCGAAAAACCTCTGGCGTAGCACTGAATGATTTTAACTGTGGATTGAAAGCTTACAAAAAAGTGGTTGTCAAAAACATTGAAGTTTCTGGCGAGATGCATCGCTACATCCCCGTATTGGCAAAAAATGCTGGATTTGCAAAAATCGGCGAAAAAATCGTAGTACACCAGGCTCGAAAATACGGTTCCACGAAATTTGGCATGGAGCGCTTCATCAACGGTTTCTTAGACCTCATCACGATCTGGTTTCTTTCCCGATTCGGAAAAAGACCGATGCACTTGTTTGGAGCATGGGGCGTCGTAATGTTCTTGATTGGCTTTTTATCAGCCGGATATATCGGTTTCATGAAGCTTTACAGGCTTTATGACAAACAATCTACCATATTAATTACGGACAATCCTTGGTTTTATATCGCTTTAACTACCATGATTATCGGAACACAGCTGTTCTTAGCCGGCTTTTTAGGCGAAATAATACTAAGAACCAAAAATAACGAGGAACGTTATAAGGTTTCTAAAGAAATAAATCTTTAAATTTAAAGTTGAATTTTAAATTTTAAATCCCGAATGCACATCGAACAAAATATATTAGACAAAGTAAACATCTGGCTTTCGCCTGTATTTGACGAAAAAACACATAAGGAAATCACAGAAATGATGACTTCTTCTCCAAAAGAATTAGAAGAAAGTTTCTACAAAAACCTTGAATTTGGAACTGGCGGCATGAGAGGAATCATGGGCGTCGGGACCAACCGCATCAACAAATATACGCTTGGCAAAAACACGCAGGGAATTTCTAATTACATGAAAAAGGTATTCCCAAATGAGCAGTTAAAAGTGGCTATTGCTTACGATTGCCGCCACAACAGCGATACGCTCGCAAAAGTAGTCGCTGATGTTTTTTCCGCGAATGGAATCAAAGTGTATTTGTTTTCTGAAATGCGTCCTACTCCAGAATTGTCATTTGCACTAAAATATCTGAAATGCCATGCAGGAATTGTCCTGACTGCTTCTCACAATCCACCTGAATACAACGGATACAAGGTCTATTGGCAGGACGGAGGCCAATTAGTTCCGCCGCAAGATGCTGAAATCATACAAATCATTGAAGCTTTAGGATATGACCAGATCAATTTTAAGGCGAATGAGAGCCTAATCGAGTATATCGACAAAAAAATAGACGAAGCTTTTGTGAAGTCAACCATTGAAAACGCAAGTTTCAACACTCCTTCTGAAGCCAAGAAAAATTTAAACATAGTCTATACTTCACTTCACGGAACTTCTATAAAATCAATTCCTGAAGTTTTGTCAAAAGCCGGCTATACTAATGTCAATATTGTTCCAGAACAGGCTGTGCCTGATGGAAACTTTCCTACTGTAAAATCTCCAAATCCAGAAGAACCGGAAGCCTTAACTATGGCGTTGGCGTTGGCAGAAAAATTAAATGCAGATCTTGTTGTAGGTACAGATCCCGATTCTGACCGTCTTGGCGTAGCTGTCAGAGACAATGACGGCAAGATGATTTTACTAAACGGAAACCAGACAATGGTCTTGATGACTGCATTTTTATTGGAGCAATGGCAAAAAGCAGGTAAGATTACTGGAAAAGAATTTATCGGATCGACTATTGTTTCTACGCCAATGATGATGGAATTGGCCACGGCCTATGATGTAGAATGCAAAATCGGCCTGACCGGATTTAAATGGATTGCTAAAATGATCAAGGATTTTCCAGAGCTGAAATTTATCGGCGGTGGTGAAGAAAGCTTCGGATTTATGGTCGGCGATGCTGTTCGCGATAAAGATGCCGTAGCCGCAACCTTATTGGTCTGCGAAATTGCTGCTCAAGCAAAGGCCAATGGAAGCTCACTTTATAAAGAACTTTTGAATTTATATGTAGATTTTGGGTTTTATAAGGAATATCTAATTTCAATAACCAAAAAAGGAATTGAAGGCGCTGCAGAAATCCAAACTATGATGCTACAGCTGCGTCGAAATCCTTTGAAAGAAATCAACGGGCAAAGAGTGCTGATGGTTGAAGACTACGAGAATTCAACGGCAAAGAACTTATTTTCTGGAGAGACAGAAACATTGGAAATTCCAAAATCCAACGTCTTGATTTATTATCTGGAAGACGGCACAAAAATATGCGCTCGACCAAGCGGTACAGAACCTAAAATAAAATTCTATTTCAGCGTAAACGAACCACTAGAATCGATCGAAGATGCCAAGAAAGTGGAAAAAAATCTAGATCAAAAAATAAAAAATATCATTGCAGAAATGCATCTGCAATAATTCACCAATAAATTAATGGATGCAAATTTAAGAAAGTTAATCCCTTTTGCTTTTCGGTATAAAAAAGACATTGTTTTAAATATTGTCTACAACGTTTTTTATGCTTTTTTCTCAACAATCTTAATGGTTTCAATGATTCCAACATTAAATGTATTGTTTGGGCTTAACGAAAAAGTTTTCACAAAACCTGAATATACAGGAATTGAAAATTTAAAATCATTTTCCGAAGATTATCTAAATTATAAAGTTACCCAATTTACAGAAAATAGCGGCTTTGAATACGCCATGATTTTTGTAATTTCTATTATCATCGTAACTGCATTTTTAAAAAATTTCACAAACTATTTAGCATCCTATCACATAACTCGGCTTAGAAATGGCGTTTTAAATGATTTACGGGAAAAATTATACCTCGTAATTATCAATCTTCCTATTTCTTATTATTCAGAAAAAAGAAAAGGAGATGTCATGTCGAGAATGCTGGGCGATGTTAACGAGGTTAAAAACGCGTTTTTTCAAGTTTTGGAGCTTGTAGTTAGAGAGCCGTTAACGATTGTATTCTCAATTGCAGCCATGTTTTTTATAAGTGCTAAACTTACATTGTTTGTATTTTTATTTATTCCAATTTCTGGATTTATCATTTCTAGAGTCGGAAAAAATTTAAAAACTAAATCAACAAGAGCTCAAGAAGAAAACGGACTACAAATATCAATCTTAGACGAAACATTAAGCGGTTTGAAAGTAGTTAAAGGCTTTAATTCTGAAAATGTTTTTATATCAAAATTTAATTTGTCTTTAAAACGATTATTACGTTTATCAAATAGCATTGGAAACAAAAACAATCTGGCTTCACCTTTAAGCGAATTTTTAGGAATTCTAACCATTGCCGTTTTATTATGGTATGGCGCACAATTAGTTATTGTAGACAAATCTTTGTCACCAACAACATTCATTGCTTATATTGCTCTGGCATATACGATTTTAACTCCAGCAAAAGCAATTTCAAAAGCCTCTTATCAAGTAAAAACAGGGCTCGCTGCAGCTGAACGTGTTTTTACATTAATGGAAGAAAAAAATGCAATCACAGATAAACTTGATGCTATTGAAAAAAGTACTTTCGAGGACAACATCCATATCGATAACATCAATTTTAGGTACGAAAAAGAAAATGTCCTCAAGAATTTCTCGTTAGATGTCAAAAAGGGACAAACCGTCGCTTTAGTCGGACAATCGGGAAGCGGAAAAAGTACCATTGCCAATTTGCTTACTCGTTTCTATGATGTTCAGGAAGGAATTTTAAAAATCGACGGCGTAAATATAAAAGATATCACTATGAAATCTTTGCGAGACCTGATGGGACTGGTCACACAAGATTCTATCTTATTCAACGATTCTATAAAAAACAATATCAAATTAGGCAAACAAGACGCAACTGACGAAGAAATAATTGACGCGTTGAAAATCGCCAATGCTTATGAATTCGTAAAAGATTTGCCTCTAGGAATCAATACAAATGTGGGCGACAGCGGAAACAAATTATCAGGCGGACAAAAGCAGCGATTGAGCATTGCTAGAGCGGTCTTGAAAAACCCTCCGATCATGATTTTGGATGAAGCCACATCAGCTCTAGATACCGAAAGCGAAAGATTGGTTCAGGTTGCATTGGAAAACATGATGCAGAACAGGACTTCAATTGTAATCGCACACAGGCTATCCACCATCCAAAAGGCGGACAAGATTGTCGTCATGCAGAAAGGTGAAATTGTAGAACAAGGAACCCACGACGAACTGCTAGCCAAAAACGGAGTGTACAAAAAATTGGTAATGATGCAGTCCTTTGAATAACAAACCCTAAATTATGTATCAGAATAATCCAAACATAAGCCTTCCGGAAAATAGCGACACAGTCGTTTGGAAATATTTGGATTTATCTAAGTTCCTGGACCTGTTGTTGTCCAAAAAACTTTTTATGTCACGTTCTGATAAATTTGAGGATCAGTATGAAGGTACTTTCAGCGAGCCTACGTTCGAGGAAATCCGGAAAATTTCTGAAAACAATCCTGAATTTCTAGACGTATACAAAACCCAGAGAAAAAATGTAGTCATCAGCAGCTGGCATATTAATGAATATGAGTCTTTTGCCATGTGGCAGATTTTTACCCAAAACAGCGAAGGACTAGCCATACAATCTACAATCAAGAGAATACAGGAATCGTTGCATTTGGAGAAGCACTACGAACAGCACATTGGTGAAGTAAATTATATCGATTATAAAAAAGAATACATTCCTTTCGATGATGATTTCTTCCCTTTTCTTTTCAAGCGAAAAAGTTTTCAGTACGAGAGAGAAGTTCGAATCATCTCAAATCTTTCTTCTCATAACCTGACCATCAACGAAGGCGTCAAAATAGACGTGGATATCAACAAACTAATTGAAAAGATATACATACACCCGAAATCAGAGAACTGGTATAAAAACCTCGTAATTCAGCTCGTAGGACAGCTTGGCTTCGACTTTACAATCGAGAAATCAGATTTAGAAAGCGATATCTTGATTTAAGAATAAAAAAATCCCCAAGCACTTAACTTGGGGATTTTTATTTAGGCTCCGTTGTTTCCAATCGGATCATATTTTTCAGTTTTCCAATCAGGAGAAAGCAATTCTACATAATAATAATGTACTAAATCGTCTTTATCAAAAGCTCCATTTTTGTTAATGTCTTCGATAGTCCTGTAATACAGCCTATTTTGGGCTTCAACAATATTCCAATCAATCAATTCTTGGTAATCTTCTGAAAGTTTGTGGAAATGCTTTCCGTTAAATTCGCTGATGTAAAGGCATTTGATATCGTTTGCATCTAACTTTCCATCTTTATTGGTATCCATATCGACCAAAGAGTAAACCAAAATCTGCTTTTTGGTCTTATCTGAAATCGTATTTAGGAAAGTCACCGTCTGCATTTGTATTTTCTTATCCGTCAACGGTTTCAAGGCTGTAGAATCAATATGCTGGAATTTGAGGTTTTCAAAATACCCCGTCAGTTCAAAACGGTTGTAATTTGAAATCGCATAGCTTACAGAATTGGTCTTGCTCGTACCGTAGGTCTTTGTGTTTCCATCATAGATACGAACATCGCCAATGGCATGAATCAGATATTTGGTGCCTTCCATATGAATCGGAAGATCAGCAATTTTTATCTGTGAAGAATCTGCTTTTGCAGTAACTTTTTCAGGCTTCGTATCATAAATCACCTTCGGAGTTTCCTTCTTTTCTTCGCAGCTAGCCAAACAAACTATTGCTACTGCTAGTATATATATTGGAAATTTTCTCATTTCTTAAGCTTAAATAGTCATTCAAATATAAAGATAAAACTTCAGAATTTCAATTTATAATCTTGCCGTCAGCTTAATATTGAAAACCCTTGTGGTCATATAATTTGGGATTCCGTACTGCACCTTCGTGTAAACATCTCTAACCCAAGTATTTGTTATTGCATTTTGGTTATTGAATAAGTTGAATATCTCCAATCCCAAAGACAAATCTTTGAATTTCTTCAGCCAATGTCCGTCAGGTCTTGTTTCGTTTTTCTCTGTAAAGACATAGGAAAAACCTACATCTGCCCTGCGATAATCACGCAAACGGCTTTGGTATACATACGGATCAGCATACGACGGAGAGCCGCCTGGCAGGCCAGTATTGTACACAAGGTTCAGATATAATTTCAGGTTAGGAATGTTTTTCACATAATCTTGGAACAAGATGCCGAACTTCAATCTTTGGTCTGTTGGTCTTGCTATGTAACCGCGGTCGTTTATATTTTCTTCTGTTTTCATGTATCCGAAACTGAACCAAGATTCGGTGCCAGGAACAAATTCTCCGTTCAAGCGCGCATCAAAACCTGTAGCATAGGCCTTGGCATCGTTATTGGCGCTGTATCGGATTCGTACGTTATCAAGCGTATAAGTATTGACATCTGACATTGATTTATAATAAGCTTCCGTGACCAGCTTAAATGGTCTTTCCCACATCTTGAAACTATAATCATTGCTCAAGACGACATGTATCGATTGCTGTGCTTTCACATCTGGATTTACCAAACCGTCAGCACCACGGAGTTCTCTGTAAAATGGCGGCTGGTGGTACAAACCTCCCGACAGGCGGAAGACCATATCGCTTTCCCAATCAGGTTTTATGGCAAACTGGGCTCTTGGGCTGAAAGTCGTCTGATTTTTTCCGTCTATATCATCTCCAGAAACTTGCCAATTGTGGGCTCTTACACCGAAGTTATACCAAACATCATGGCTTCCAAGCATGCTTTTTTTGCTCCATTGAACATATCCAGAAAGCCTGTCGATTTTTGTATAATTTAAGGCTCTTACATTTTGATATGGCACTAATGGTCCAGTATACGGATTGTACGGCTGATCGCGAATTGGCAAATCAATAATCGGCGGATTTAATGAAAAACCTGCAGAGTCGATGACTTCCCATTCCACAATTCTATCGCGAATATCCTCACGGGTATATTTGAAGCCCCACTCTATCTTATTTTCGTTAATGTTATGGAAACCCTTTACTTCGGCATTTACGATCAACGCATCCAGATCATTTCTGGCATGGTTTAGCTGAGAACCGATTTCTTGTGTATAGACGATGTTTCCTAAATTTCCAGAGCCAATATTGGTGTCCAATTCACCAAAGCTATAATCGGCTTTGATATCGAAATATTCTTGTTCTTGGGTATGATAAGCGGAAGCAATAAACTTCAAGGTGAAATCTTCGCTTGCCTTAAAAGTTGTTTTTAAAGCCCCGAAATAGGTATCGTATTGGTCTTTTTCTTGTCCTTGATAAAACACTAACAATGCTTTCGGATCATCAATTGTTCCGAAATTGGTCTGTCTTGTCAAAGGCTCGTAGTTGTATTTGTTTTGGGAAATATTTCCAAGAAAGCTCCATTCCCATTTGTTATTCGGATTATAGGTCACGTAGGTCTGTACATCGGCAAACGTAGGCCTGAAATTGGTCTCTGTTTCTTGACTGTTTACGAAAAGACTGTTATCTCGGTAACGCACGCCTGTAATCGCGGCCCATTTTTGGTTTTTTGAAGCGGTTTCGACCATCAGGCTTCCTCCTAGAAAACTAGCTTCTAGAGAAGCACCAAAGCTTTTAGGTCTTCTGTAGGTAATATCCAATACAGACGACAGTTTATCGCCATATTTGGCCTGAAATCCTCCGGCAGAAAAATCTACATTCTGGATCATGTCGGTATTGGTAAAACTCAATCCTTCTTGCTGGCCCGAACGAATCAAAAAAGGACGGTAGACTTCAATTTCGTTTACATACACTAAATTTTCATCATAATTCCCGCCTCGGACAGCATATTGTGTACTTAATTCGCTATTAGAATTTACACCCGGCAAGGTTTTCAAAAGATTCTCAACACCTGCGTTGGCACCAGGAATCAATTTTATGTCTCGAGGAGCAATATTGGTAATTCCTTCTACTCTTTTTCGGTTGTTATAAATCTCGACAGTACCGATCATCTCAACCTTTTTGCTTAAGACAGGATTGAATTCAAAATCTTCGTTAGGCTTCAACTCAATATCCAAAGAGGAACTTTTATTTGCTAAATGCGAAAAAACAATTGTTATTTTTTGGTTGGCCGGAACCGTCAGTATGTAAAATCCATTTTCGTTAGAAGTCGTCGAGGTATTTTTATAGCTGACATCTACATCTTCGACTGGCTGGTTGTTTTCATCTAAAATAACACCTTTAATTCTAGCGGTCTGTGCGAATGCGGCCAAGCCTATAAAGAAAAAAAGGACTGCAAATAAATTATTCTTTGTTTTCAAATTATACTCTTTTATTGTTGTTGACTTCTAAAAAAATGCGACTCAAAGGTAGTAGAATTTCCCATATTATCAGAAACAACTATTTTTAAATCATTTCGCCCTTCATCGGCGATATTGTCCTCAAAATTATACGAAAGCTTTTTAGTTTTGTAATCATATTCCAACAAAATCCATTTTCCGTTCAGATATCCGTTATATTCTGCTATTCCGGACATATTATCGGATATATAAATTTCTAGGAATTGCTGCTTGCTGATCCATTTGCCTTCTACAAAATTTGGATTGCTGATTTTCGGCGCAATCGTATCCCTTGCTAAAACGAATTCACCTAAATCTTTAGTATACGTCGTAAAAATATTTCCTTTTCGATAAGTCTTATTATAGCCAAGACGTTTTCCTTCCTTGGAAGCGATAAACATTTTTGCTTTGTCAGCCTCGGAAGAAACTGCATCTTCAAAAGTTATGGTGATATTATTATGCACAGGAACAGTTTCATTATGGAGATACAGCACCGTGTCTTTTACATCAAAATCAAGGTAGAAATCTTCATAAAAAGTTCCGGCCGGTACAAAAACAGTAACATTGTCTTTTGCATAACTATTGTCTTTTCGTGCTTTTAGAAAAAAGCCGGAGCGCTTTTCTTCCTTCGGAACGGTTATCGGCAAGGATGAATATTGAATTGGAATGTTGATAATGCTCTTGTTTTTATTAAAATCAGAAACTTCAACTTGAAAATTCTGATAAAGATTAGGAAGCACTTCAACCATCCCATAAGTATTGTTAGATGTTATGATGCTCAAAAGATACGGCTCGATCATAAACAGCTTTTGCACCCTTTGGCCAGTCCTCTTAAATCTAGAATAGTCAATAAGCGCATTGATGTAACGTCCTTCATCAAAAGCAAAAGAATCAAATTGGTAACCGAAAAAAGGTTTTCCGTTACACAATCCTTGCACTTTAAACACGCCATTTTTGTTATAACTGTTGTCGAAAAGATCGTAAGTATTGACACCAAATCCAATTTTTCCGTTGGCAACAATTTTTTCTGCGATGTAGCTGCCGTCTTTCTGTAGCGAAAGATTGACTTCCATCGGCCGCTGCATCTGGTTTACGCTAGAACTGTCGCCGATAGGATACACCACAAGATTATTAATTACAGGAGGCCTAGTATCTTTTATCTGTATGTCAAATCCGAAAAACATCGGATTAATTATCTTTTCTGTTTTTGAATCACGAAATTCAAAATGCAAATGCGGTCCGCCGGATCCGCCCGAATTTCCGGATAATGCGATAATATCCCCTTTTTTAACCACAAGTTCATTTTCTGTAGGAAACATTTCGACTTCAAATGCTTTTTGAGCATATTGGGCTTTTTTGATATACGCCTCGATTGCAGGAGAAGCCTTTTGAAGATGCCCATAAACAGTGGTATAGCCGTTGGGATGCGTGATATAAATAGCTTTTCCGTAGCCCCATGTAGAAATTTTTATTCGGGATACGTAACCGTCAGCCGCCGCATAGACATTCAATCCTTCTTTTTGCTGCGTCTTGAAATCAAGTCCGGTATGGAAATGATTTCCTCTCAATTCTCCAAATGTTCCAGATAAATAAAGTGGGATATCCAAGGGAGAACGAAAATAATCTTTTGGATAGTCGTTTTGTCCAAAAACCGTGAGGGTAAATAATAAAAAAATCAGGCTAAATCGCATAGTAAAGGTTTTTGCTAATATAAAAAAAAGCATGAAGAAAATATAGAATTTTTCGAAATTATAACTCCTTATTTTACAAATTATTACAACAAAAGGTTCGATTAAAAAGATAATTTAAGGAAAAATATTGCAATATTTAAATAGGAATAGTAACTTTGTAAATTATGTAATGAATATTGACTCCAATGAGTGAAATTGCGCAAATCATTGATACTCTTGAAAGCAGGCTTGAAAAACTCATCGCAAAAATTGAGGGTTTGGAAAAAACATCACGCGAACTGCAGCAAGAATTGAATCAGGCCGCAATAGTGATGCAGAAACAGTCGAAAGAGATCGAAACGTTGAAATCACAGCATGACACACTCAGAATAGCCAATTCATTATTAGGCAGTGAAGAAAATAAAAGAGATACAAAGCTTAAGATAAATTCATTAATCCGTGAAATTGATTACTGTATAGCACAGCTTTCAGATTAGTAATTATGGACGAAAAGCTTAAAATTAAAATATCAATCGCAGACAGAGTCTACCCCTTAACAGTAGACATGTCACAAGAAGAAGGGTTGCGAAGCGCTTCCAAAAAGATTGATTTAATGATTAAGCAATTCGAAGAGAATTATGCGGTTCGTGACAAACAGGATGTTTTGGCAATGTGCGCCTTGCAATTTGCATCGCAATTAGAGCAGAAACAAATCGATTCTTCGACAGATAATGTTGAAGCCAACGAAAGACTGAAGAAGATTAATGATTTATTAGCAAGCTATCTAGATAAATAAAAAACGTTCTTTAACATAGACTAAAATACTGCCTACATTAGTTCATATTTGGTAAACTCAACACTAACAAATTAAAATGAGCAAATCATCGTTACTAAAGCAAGCTGCCTTGAGCAGATCCTTGAACAGCGAGTTAGCTCAAAACTTGTCTTAACGAGTTTATACAAGCAATCTAATGTAGGCTTTTTTTATATATAAATTTCAACAAACATGGACAGTACATTAATTATAATTATTTCAGGAATCGTAGGCATCGCGGCAGGTTTTGCTATTGCAAAAGTGATGGAAAGGAGCAACGTTTCCAACCTGATAAAAAACGCCAAAAAAGAGGCCGCATCGATTTTAAAAGATGCCAAAGCAGAAGCCGAAACCAACAAGCAGCACAAAATCCTGCAAGCAAAGGAGAAATTCATCGAACTTAAGTCAGAGCACGAACAAGTAATCCTGGCTAGAGACAAAAAAATAGCAGAAGCAGAAAAAAGAACAAGAGATAAAGAATCTCAAGTATCGAATGAACTGGCAAAAACCAAAAAGGCGACCGATGATCTTGAAGCAAAAATCAACGATTACTCTAACAGAATCGAATCGCTAGAAAAAAAGCAAGCTGAAGTAGACAGATTACACAAAAGCCAAGTAGAACAGCTTGAAGTTATCTCTGGATTGTCTGCCGAAGAAGCGAAAAACCAATTGGTTGAAAGCTTGAAAGCTGAAGCAAAAAGCAGCGCTATGTCGCACATCCAAGAAACGCTTGAAGAAGCCAAGCTTACGGCACAACAAGAAGCAAAGAAAATCATTATCAATACAATCCAAAGAGTCGGTACGGAAGAAGCTGTCGAAAACTGCGTTTCTGTATTCAACATCGAATCGGATGACGTAAAAGGACGAATCATCGGCCGTGAAGGTAGAAATATCCGAGCTTTGGAAGCAGCAACAGGGGTTGAAATCATCGTTGATGATACTCCAGAAGCCATTATCCTTTCTTGCTTTGATCCTGTCCGCAGAGAGATTGCTCGTTTGGCATTACATAAATTGGTAACTGACGGACGTATTCACCCTGCCAGAATCGAAGAAGTAGTAGCCAAAACCGCTAAACAAATTGATGACGAGATTATCGAAGTTGGTAAGCGTACAGTTATTGATTTAGGAATCCACGGATTACACCCAGAATTGATTAAAGTGGTAGGACGAATGAAATACCGTTCTTCTTACGGACAAAACTTATTACAACACTCCCGTGAAGTTTCTAAGCTTTGCGGAATCATGGCAGCTGAATTAGGACTGAATGTTAAACTGGCAAAAAGAGCCGGATTATTACACGATATAGGAAAAGTGCCTGATACGGAAAGTGATCTTCCACACGCATTGCTAGGTATGCAATGGGCTGAAAAATATGGCGAAAAAGAAGAAGTATGCAATGCAATTGGAGCGCATCATGACGAGATTGAAATGAAATCATTGCTTTCTCCGATCATCCAAGTTTGTGATGCTATTTCTGGAGCGAGACCTGGAGCCAGAAGACAGGTTTTAGACTCATACATTCAACGATTAAAAGATCTTGAAGATATTGCTTATGGTTTCCAAGGAGTGAAAAGCGCCTATGCGATCCAAGCAGGTAGAGAATTGCGTGTTATCGTAGAAAGCGAAAAAGTTTCTGATGATAACGCAGCAAACCTTTCTTTCGAAATCTCACAGAAAATACAGACTGAAATGACTTACCCTGGACAAGTAAAAATCACGGTTATCAGGGAAACAAGAGCTGTAAATATTGCGAAATAATTTACAGAATACATCTAAAAAAAAAGCTCCTCAAATAAATGAGGAGCTTTTTTTAGTTTAGAAATATCCTGCAGATATCTTCAAGACAGACAGGCTTCAAGAAATAATCTTTTACTTCGTTAGGAAAATCTTTGGCCTTATTCAAATCGAAAGGACTGTTAGAAGAGCTTACCATATAAATTACGGTTTCCTTATTCAGCGATCCTTTGATCTTTTGGAATTCTTCCAGAAACTGCCATCCGTCCATTACTGGCATATTGATATCCAAAAGAATCAGGTCTGGCAGCGTAGTCCCGTTTTTGGAATTTTCTTTTAGGCCTTCAATTGCTTCCTGCCCATTTTCAAAAAATCGTGAATTGACCTCTATATTATTCTTTTTCAATAAATTTTTTAATATAAAATGGTAGATTTTATCATCATCAACCACGAAAACATCATTAAACTTTTTCATTAAAATATATTTTAAATGCAGTTCCTTCCCCCACTTTGCTTGTAACTTCAATTTTTCCACCCATGGCTTCGACCTGATTTTTTGTTATAAAAAGGCCAATTCCCCTAGAATCCGGATGCTGATGAAACGTCTTATACATCCCAAAAAGCGAATTCCTATATTTATCCAAATCTATCCCGAGTCCATTATCTGAAATCGTCAGTACTTTTTTCCCTTTTTCATACGTCAGCTGGTAGGTGATTTCCAACTGCCTGTCAGGATGGGAATATTTGATCGCATTTGTCGTAAAATTCAAAAGAATACTTTCCAAATAAGCCGGGTTATAATTTATATACACGTCATCCGGAATCAAGCTTATGATTTTTACATTATGCTTATTTATCTTTTCGCTCAGAACATTCAGCGTTCTCTGAAAAAACTCATTCAGATTCAGGTTTTCTCGAGCAATCTTTATTTCTGTATGTATGCTGACCAATTCGTTCAGATGTTCTATTGTCTGCGTCAATTCATTCGAAATTGTTCTCAGGTGCAACAGCGTTTCTTCGCGTTCTTGAGTATCCTGAATATCGTCAACTAGATCAAGAAGCATCGTAAAATTCCCAGCATGCGAACGCAAATTGTGCGAAACGATATGAGCGAAGTTCAACAACCTGCTATTCTGTTCGCTTACGATATCAAGCGTTTTTTTCAACTCATCTTCTCTTTCTTTTTGAGAAGAAATATCGGTATGCGTTCCTATAATCCTTAACGGCTTCCCGGCTTTGTCGCGTTCAATTACCTTACCGCGGTCGAGTATCCACTTATATGTTCCTTTTCGTCCTTGTACCCTATGCAGATTTTCATAAACTGCGGTCACTCCTTTTAAATGCATGTCGATATCCGAAAGATATTCCTTCCTGTCGTCAGGATGCACTTTTGAGGTACAGTTTTCAAACGAATTGATTCCTTCTTCTTCATCAAGATCAAGGATTTTCATCGACTGTTCAGAATAGAAAACCGTATTGTTTTGAAGATTCCAATCCCAAACACCACCCATAGAAGCTTCTAGCGCAAATTCAAAGCGTTTTTCGGATAAAATCAGTCGTAATTCTTGTTCTTTGTTTGCCGTAACATCGGCAATACGTCCATAAAATACGACACTCCCATCTTCTAAAGCTTCTGGTTTTGCCGAGCCTTTCAGCCAGCGGATTCCTTTTTTCGGAAGCAGAACCCTATATTCATGGTTCCATCTTGTTAAGGTATCCCTTGATTTTAGGACTGATTTTAAAAATCCTTTTACGTCTTCCTTAAGAATGCGATCTGTTATCACGACTCCGGCATCATGCTCAAGATAATCTTTTTCGAACCCGTAAATCTCCATAGCGGAGTGGCTTACAAATGGCATACTGTAAGTATTATCCTTTTCAATTTTAAACTGAAAAATCAGATCTGGAATTTCTTTCAGAAGCTTTTCATAAAATTGATTCGAAGTGTAAGATTCATCTGAATTTACGTAATTCTCGAATGGCATTAAAGGTTAACATATTGGTTAGGTGGCACAAAAGTATATACCAAAATGTCAAATCCATATAGGAAAAACACAAAATCGTTTAACGGTTATTTTCTTGGATGAAATGCATTCATAACTTGGGTAAGATGCCTTCTGTCGAGGTGTACATAAATTTCTGTAGTTGTAATCGATTCATGTCCAAGCATCAATTGGATTGACCGAAGGTCTGCTCCATTTTCTAAAAGATGGGTAGCAAAAGAATGCCGAAATGTATGTGGGCTGATTGTTTTCTTGAGATTAATTTTTACCGCCAAGTCTTTGATTATTGTAAAAATCATAGCCCTTGTCAGCTGTTTTCCTCTTCGGTTGAGAAACAGCGTGTCTTCATGACCTTTTTGAATGGAAAGATGCGATCGTATCGAAGTCTTATACATATCGATATACTTCTGCGTAAGATTTCCGATTGGGACAAAACGCTGCTTGTCGCCCTTTCCTTTTACTTTTATAAAACCTTCTTCAAAAAACAGGTCCGAGATTTTGAGAGACACTAATTCCGAAACCCGCAATCCGCAGCCGTAAAGCGTTTCCAGCATGGCCCGGTTTCTTTCGCCTTCGTTGGAAGACAAGTCTATCGCGCCAATGATCTTGTCAATCTCATCCGTTGACAATGTATCGGGGAGTTTTCTGCCTATTTTGGGGATTTCTACAAGTTCCATCGGATTATCATTTCTATAATCTTCAAAAATCATGTAACTGAAAAAACTTCTCAATCCCGAAATGATTCTTGCTTGGGAACGAGGATTTACCGTTTTCGAAATATCGTAAACAAATTGCTGTATCACTTCTTCAGAAATAGCAACAGGACTTACATTTATCTGATTTACAGAAAGATATAACACAATCTTTTCTATATCAAACGTATAATTGTCAATCGTATTTTTTGACAAGCCACGCTCAATCTTTAAAAAAGATTGGAAATTTTTAATGTATGTCTCCCAGTTTGCCATTTGCTGAATGTTGCCGAATTACTATGCTGGCATAATAAATGTACTTGTTTGTCTACTAACAAAAATAATCTAATTATGAAGCTATTAAAAATTATTTCGACAAATGTGCTTTTGATTGGCGGAATGCTATCTTTTTCGACTCAAAAAGCACAGGCCCAATCTGATGGCTCATTTAATAAAGCTGGATTTGGAGTAAAAGGCGGTCTGAATTACGCCACGATTACAAAAGGTGACTTTGATGAAGGTCCTGATGCAAGGACGAGTTTCTATGTAGGTGCTACGGCTGAAATTCCGCTGATAGATGATTCCTTTTCGATTCAGCCCGAAGTTATTTATTCAAGACAGGGTTTTGAAAGGAATTATTCTTTTTTAGGAAGCGATTATACTGCGGAATACCAATTGGATTATATCAATGTTCCGGTATTGGCAAAACTGTACATCGTAAAAGGATTTAGTATTGAAGCTGGTCCTCAGTTCGGATTCAAGATTAATGAGAAAATTGATTTGGATGCTGGCGACGACGATGAAGGAAATGATTTGGATGAAGTAAATGATTTCGACATGGGATTGGCAGCCGGCCTGACTTTCCAATTTGACGGAGGTTTGTTCATTAATGGAAGGTACAATCACAGTTTTAATGAAGTTATCAAAGATTCTGATGCTAAAAACTCCGTTATACAATTCGGATTGGGATATAAATTTTAACATTTCCCATTTCTCCGCCAAGTTTAGATAGTATGAGATTCAAAAAATAATCAAAAGTTTATATCTAAACAAAAAAATATTACATAATAACCATAAATAATAAACTTTTATACTTAAAATAGTTAATTTTTTGTGAATTATGAAATATTTAGAATTTTAAGACCATTCTTAAATCTAAATTTGACTTACAAACCTTAATTAAAAAAAGAAGATTATGAAGCTATTAAAATTAATCACAGCAGGCTCAATTTTATTGACGGCTATGACAGCAAACGCGCAAGAAGCAGACAACACGACGAGCAGACAACCTAGCTTGGGCGTAAAAGGTGGTGTAAACTTTGCCACCGTTACTGGAGATGATTTTGACAGTCCAGACTCTAGAACAAGTTTCCACGTAGGTCTTGTTGGAGAATTACCATTGGCAGATATTCTTTCGCTTCAGGTGGAAGCATTATATTCTGGGCAAGGTTTCAAGTCTGATATTGACGGAGGGCTTATAGGCGGCGATGGAAAAGTAGAATACCAACTTGATTATATTAATGTGCCTGTGTTAGCGAAAATTTACGCTACGAGAGGTTTAAGTTTTGAAGTCGGACCACAGTTCAGCTTTAAGGTAAACGAAGAAATCGATTCCGATGCAAATGACGACGGTGGCGATTTAGATTTAAATGAAGCCAAAGACTTTGATTTCGGAATTGCCGGCGGTCTTACTTTTCAAACTGACATGGGACTTTTCGCAACTGGAAGATACATTTATGGCGTAACCGACATTGTGGAAGATGCTGACGTAAAAAACTCTGTCTTTCAAATCGGTATTGGATATAAGTTCTAATACAATCAGAAAGCTATAAAAGAAAAGCCTTTGGAAATTCCAAAGGCTTTTCTTTTTAATTAGTTTGAGGTCTAATAAATTATTTTCTTGGCCACTTTTGCTCCTTCAGCAGTGACTACCTGAACAATAAGTACCTGTTCTGTCGGAGGCAAGCTTTTGATAATGGTTTCCGTAGTATTGATCTTCTGGCCATCAAATAATAGCCTTCCTTGAATATCAAAAACCTTGACTTCCCCAATTATGGCTAATCCAGCATTTACCACAACACTTTTGTCTTTTTTATAGATAATAATGCTTTCTGCATTAAATTCTGGAACTCCCAAAGCATCATTCTGATACACAATCTTGAACCTGCTATCAAAAGTTCCTATGTTAGATGTGAAACTGTAAGGACCTGATTTTAAATCATGGATAATATTCAGAAGATTGTCTTTTAGATAGATATTTTGAGTTACAAATAATCCGTCTAACATGTCAAGGCTGATTGTGAAGGTTCCTGCAATAGTAGCCTTGATGCCCAGATCTACACTATCAGCTTCATCAAATGGTAGTGCACGTCCTTGGATGGTTAGCTTTTGGGCATTGTTCAGCGAATAAATAGAAACGTAATTGCCTCCGAATAAATTACCATCAAAACCTCTATCCAAGCCATTTGTAGCGCCTTCTATATAGCCTATCAAAGCCTGATTAAATGCGCCTTGGTTATTTCGTATGTTTAGCCAAAACCTGTTCTTTTCGATTCCTGAATGAGTGGTATTGCCACGAGGATTCGGGTTTCTAAAGAACTGATTATTTTCGTCTTGAACACGCATGTCGTTTATAAATCTGACTGGAACATTCCCAAGACCTCTTACAAAAAAGGCTTGGCCAGAAGCCAAGTATTTTGTCGGCGTTGTAGTATTGAAATTATTGCTGATTTCAGGGTGCAACGGATCTGGAGTCGCAGGCGAAGTGGCAACACCACCCGAAAGATTATACGTTGCATAATCATTAGCCGTATAATTGTAAGTCTGGTCGCCAGGAATTGCGTTGCTTGGTGCTGAATTATGCGTCCATAAATAAATCGTTCCGTCGACAGCCGCGATATTATCCGGATGCGATAAAAATTCATCTATATCTAAAGCAGATGGATATGGATTTCCTATCAAGTTCCATTTATAATCGGCTGGCAGTATACTCGTATTTCCGTAAACCGGAATTGAAATATTTGCATTATTAGGAATCCCCTCGAATGTCGCAATATAAGGTATAGCTGCCGTAGTAGAAAAACTTTGCGGTGCCCTTACGATATATCCTTTAGCATCAAGCATTGTGGTATTGCCATTCATGTGGGTTACCCAAGCTTGGCTCACTGGATTCCAGCTATAATATTTGTCTGCTAAGGTAGTAGGCGACAAATTGTGTAGCGTCTGTCCTGCAACTGGAGATGACCAATACGTAAAGTCAAGCCTTTTCATCGGCTGTGTATTGCGTTTTGCCTTGATGATTCCGATGTTTGTGTTAGCCGTTCCTGCTGTCTGTAAAAGACTTGCGGTATCTTCGAGAGTAAAGGTAGCCGCCGGTTTTATCCTTACCTGATTTGCAATGGTAATCGTATTATCAGCATTAATAACAACATTGCCGCTATTTACTTGTAAAAGACAGCCCGAAAGATCTCCTGTAGAGCTATAATTGCCGTTAAAGATTATCTTCTCTGTACCGGTTATCGGCGAGGTTCCAGTACTCCACGAAGTACCATTCCATATATTAGAATTTCCAGAAATGATGGAGGTATCAGTTGCATGGCAGCCAGAACCGTTTGTTACAGTTGCAGTATAGGTTTGCGCCGTATCAGGATAAGCATAGACCGTAGCACTATTTCCTCCTGTATAAGGAGTCGTAAGCGCTGCATCTGTGTATAATCCTGTAACAGGCGTCCATGCTACTGGTGAAGGAACAGAAATTCCGGTGATTCGAATATCGTCAATATTCCAACCATAATTCCAACCCGAATAATACCTGAATCGGACTCTTAAATTAGGCTGATTGATATAAGCTGACAAATCAATATTCACTGTGGAAAAATTTGTCGGAGCTCCTTGATCGCTTGTATAGGTCTGTAATGCAGTCCAGACTCCATCTAAATCTCCATCGGTATTGACTTCAATAATAGCTCGGTCCGGTGCCTCATCATTCACATATTCGTAGTAATGCCTGAAGTTAAGAGCCAAAGAAGTATAATTATACGTACTGATAGCACCGCTCATGGTCAGGGCGTTATTAGAATAACCAAATAAATCATAAAAAGAATCAATTGCTCCAAAATTGCTTCCCGAACTTACTGTTTCATAGCTTATATACTCACTTGGACTTTCTTCAATATACCAATATCCATTTGCTGAAGATCCATAATCTTGAAGCATCATAAGCGTAGATGCAGACACTTCAAAATCTTCGTAGAAAAGCGTATCTGTTGTTCCAGAGTTACTTCCAGTTGCTACCAATTCGATTACGCCGTCGCATAAATTCGCAGCAGCTGGAGTTACAGAAGACGCTGGGGAAGAATAAATAAAGGCATTTACCGGAAATCTAGGGCTTTCGCAAATTCCATTATAGGCCGACACGTAATAGGTTTTTGTAGTTATCAATGAAGGCGTCACAAAAGAACCTGTAGTTGTGGTTGCAACGGGACTACCGCTGCTTATGTATTCGTACCATCTGTATTGTGTTGTACCCGAACCTCCAACAGCCGTCAAAGTTACTGTTCCGGGACCGCAATGTTGCCCAGAAGTCGCTGTAACCGTAAGCGTACAGGTCGGGATTACGGTAATCAGGTAATCTTCTACTTCTCCATTGTTGAAAGTAGCTTGGCACGGATTATTGTTGGCATTTCTTGCCAATTTTATTCTCAATCGAGTCGTGCCAATAGTTGCGCCGGCCGGAACAGTAATTGTCAAGCTATAGGTGCCACTTCCTGCAGCGGCAGTTGGTCCCGCTACGACTTCTCCTCCATCGGCAAAGTCGCCATCCTGATTCCAATCTGCAAAAAGGTAGATGCCATCATTATTATGGCCGCTTGAAGTTGTCACTCTAATTGTCGAGGTAGCTGTTCCTTGCATTACAGAAGCAATAGACCCCAAACCAGTATAATCCGCATAATTTGACTGTGTTGTCGTATTGGTAAATCCTCCGGAAACTACTCTTGAAATATATTCGTTGTTGTTGGTCGATGTTGAAGCACAATAACACATGGTAGCACTAGTAGTAAAACTCCAAGTCGTTGGCGATCCAGCTGTAGCTCCGCAAGCATTCCTCGGCACGATTCTCCAGTAATACGTAGTCGACGCTGCTAATGTGCCTGTGCTATAGCTGTTTGTTGTCACATTGCTTGTTACAAGAGCCGGTAAGCTTCCTGCACCAAAATAAACATCATAAGAAGTAGCGCCAGCCACAGCAGTCCATGTTATAGCAGTTGTCGCTCCTGTTCCTGAAAAGCAAACACCAGTAGCGGCATTAGCTGGCGATGGTCCTGATGCAGTTCCTGGCAAACTATTAACTGTAACAGCCAGACTTCCTGATGCTGTACTCCAGCAACCCGTAGCATTATTTTGGGATCGAATATAATACGTTCCACCAGTCGTTACAGTATACGTATTACCGCTGTTTGCAGTAGATGTCCCTGTTGCTGTTGTCTGCCAATACCAAGTCTGTCCGGCCGGAGGGGTCCCTGATCTTGTCAATGTGACTCCAGGAGAAGTACATTGTGGAGAGTTGCTCGTCGGGTTTCCTGGATTAGCAGGCAAAGCATTTACTGTAAATGCCGTACCGAAGGTCGTTGTCCCTCCTGGCGTGGTAACGCTTACATTACCTGTTGTTCCTGTACCTATTGTAACGGTAATCGAAGTTGCCGTATTGTTCGTAATCGTTGCAGCGGTTCCGCCAATAGTTACACTAGAAGCACTGGACAAGTTTGTCCCTGTAATTGTTAACGAACTTCCAACACAGCCGCTGGTTGCACTTAGGTTTGTAATTGCAGGAGACGGCAATGATGTTACACAGATTGTAAATGGCCTAGAATTCGTAGTAACATTTCCGTATTCATAAACTCTCACATAATATACACTAGATGGCGTCAGACCAGTTAGCGTTACAGATTCTCCCGTCGTTGAACTGCCCTGAGCATCTGCACAGCCTATATTAGAACCATTACAGGCACCGCTCCTAACATCTATTACCGCATCAAATGCCGATGTTGGTGTTACTGTTACAACATGAGTACTTGAAGTTGCGGTAAACCGATACCACAAATCATATGCTGTAGAGGAAGTCGAACCGGCACAAGTTATAGAAGAAATACTTTGGGTAGCATTCTGTAAATTACCCGTTGTTGATGTCGTACATGTTGTCGTAGCATTTACAGTTAAGTTGGCAGCTCCACTGCAATTATCATTTGCCGGTGGCGTTATGACTCTTATCGAATTGATGTCTAGATTATTATTTGTAGAATTAATGACTCTTATATAATAGGTGGTTGTTGCTGTCAATCCTGTCAAATTCATGGATTCTGTCTGGCCACCTGCAGTAGTGTTATTGTTTGCACAGCCAATTTGGGTTAGCGAACCGCAAGTACCAGAATATGCCGCCAATACTAGCTGCCTATTATTTGAGTTTACAATTACATTCGCTTCAGTACCTGTAGCCACAAATCGATACCATCCATCTCTTGACATGGCTCCTGAGCATGTTGTCAATGTCGTCGGCGCTTCAATTGTATTATCTACAACCGTACCTGTTACTGCTGCTGCATCAACCGTTAGCGTCACTGCAGTCGAACAAGAAGCTCCTTGAGCAAAACTTTTTGAGCTCATCAAAAAGGCAAATGCAATCAAAAAGAACAAAAGAGCCTTGGTTCTAAATTTCCTTAATGCGTATCTTATTTCAAATTTATCATTTGATATTTTTTTGTAATTATTTTTCATGGTATAGTGGTTTAACATCGAAATTTATAATAAAACCAAATGTTTTTAACATAAATTCAAACCCACAAAAGCATTTTCACAATAATTACGATTAACTACATTTCCGTATCGTTCAACTACAATATTTGCCTCTCCCTGTTGATAAGTTTTTTTAATTTTTGGATAGAAAATAAAAAAATTAAGTAAGATTAAACCTACTTATTACTATTAAAATCGTCTAATAAACACATTCTAAGAAGAAAAAGTTACATTTTTCATAAAAAAATAAGAGCGATTTCCCAATTTGGAGAATCGCTCTTACCACCTAACCAACCATTAAAAACAAAAACTAATTCTTCATGTATTTTTTATAATTCTCAGTATCGATTCCGGCCTTCAAATCGTGCAGCAAGCTATACAATCCGAAGAAGGTCCTATTGATATACAAAAAGTGTTTCGAGCCTCGATTACCATTCATTTTTCGTAGCTTCGAATCTTTGCTGTATTCTTCGCTAAGCTGTGTCATTTCGCCAAAAAATTCTTCATCAGAAAAATCAAAGGCTTCTCTTTGAAAAGGCTTCGTGAACAAATGAAGCAATTGGTGGAACAATTGAGAGAAATAGGCTATCTCTTCTTTTGTATCATCATGTCGCAAGATTTCCAATTCATATAATTTTTCTAAGAAAAGCACCGGATTATCAATAATTTCAGGCTTCGCTAATTCAAAATAAGGAACATAAAAATCTTCTGGAACATGTTTTATACAGCCAAAATCAATTGCAATAAGATTGCCTTCTCCATCAATCAGAAAATTTCCTGGATGCGGGTCGGCGTGAACTTGTTTTAATTGGTGCATTTGGAACATATAAAAATCCCATAGCGCCTGCCCGATCTTGTCGCCTTTAGCTCTATCTTCATTATGAGCCGCAAATTCTGACAAATGCTCGCCTTCCATCCAATCCATCGAAATGATTTTCTTTGAAGATAGTTCGGGATAGTATTTCGGAAATTTCAAATTAACAATCTCACTACAGGCTTCCGCAATAGCAACGCCTTGTCGCAGTTCCAATTCATAATCGGTCTCTTCTAGCAACTTATGTTCTACTTCTTTAAAATAGCGTTCAGAATCCTTGCCTTGGAGATTAAACATCTTGATAGCAAATGGTTTTACGATTGCCAAATCAGAACTGATGCTATCCGCTACGCCCGGGTACTGGATTTTTACAGCCAGCTTTTTGCCGTCTTTTGCAGCCTTATGCACCTGGCCAATACTTGCAGCATTTACTGAATCTGGCGTAAACGAATCATACAATTCTTCGGGAAACATGCCCAGATATTTCTTGAACGTTTTTCGTACCAACGGAGCTGACAATGGCGGTACAGAAAATTGTGCCAATGAAAATTTTTCCACGTAAGCTCTTGGCATGATATTTTTATCCATACTCAGCATCTGCGCTACTTTCAAGGCACTTCCTTTCAAGTTTTTTAAGCCATCATAAATATCTTCTGCGTTATTTTCATTCAGCTTTTCTTTCGTCAGGGAAGGATTTACGATTTTTTCGCCATAATAAGCGATATAGTTGCCCCCCACTTTGAATCCGGTTTTGACCAGCTGTCCGGCCCTTTCGATCTTATTTACAGGTATCTTGTCTAATGTTTTCATGTTTTTATGCTCTTTCTTTCCAGATAAATTTTCCCAAATCAAACAGGCTTTCTAGCGGCGTCGTATCCAATATGTCAAAAGTTGCTTTTACCGCTTTTTCAATCATGATGTCGGTCTTTTCAAATCCTTTTGAAGTATCTTCCAGCCAAAATTTCAATATAAACAAGAACTGAAGCCAAGCACCTTCAGAAAAAACCGGCCTTGTGATTTTTTTCACCTTGCTGTCTTTTTCGGTTTCACCTGACTTTAATATATCTACGATATAATCTTTAAAATGGTTTCGAAGCGATGCCAGCTGTTTTAAATTGCGGAGACCTTCTTTGTTGTCTTTCAATGTATAAAAAATATAGCTCCTGTTCAGCGTCAGAATTTCGAACAGCGTAAAATAAAGCGACAGCAGTTTATTCCTGTTTTCATAGCTTGCGTAATTAGAATCCTTTTGCAGCATACCGACTACGTTATCAAAAAACTTGACCCAGATAGCTTCTTTTACAGCATCTAGCGAATTAAAAAAGGAGTAAAAATCGGCCTCTTCTATCGCATGTTCTTTGCAAAAAAGGTACACATTTTTTGGAGCCTCGTTCTTTTCTAGAACAGCATTCATATAGAGTTCTATCAATTGATCGTCATCAATAAGCTGCTTTTTTGACTTTGGATTCTTTGCTGTTGCCATGATTCTTTTATCTTTTAAATTGTACAGTAAAGATACATTTCAATTATTTCTGAAACATATAAACATCTGTTAAATATCTTTCAAAAAAAATGAACTATTCATTTCACAACCAAATAGATTAAGGCATAAAAAAGGCTGCCTTTACAGACAGCCTTTTAAAATTTATGATTTCAAAATTTAGTTTTTCACCTCATTTTGGGCATCTTGTACCATTTTTTGGTTTGCCGTGATGGCAAATTCCACACGACGGTTTTGTGATCTTCCTTCAGGAGTATCGTTTGTCGCAATCGGATCGGCAATTCCTAATCCTGTAGTATTAAATCTTGAAGCCGAGATTCCTTTGCTTGTTAAATAATTTTTTACAGAAGCTGCTCTTTCTCCAGACAATTTCAAATTGTAATCCGCTGGACCAGTACTGTCTGTATAACCATAAATCTGGATATTCGTGTCAGGGTATGAGTTAAACACAGATACCAATTTATCCAAATTAGCTTTTGCAGTTGCTGTCAAAGTAGATTTGTTCGTATCAAAACGCACAGCATTTTCATTCAATGTCAATTTGATTCCTTCACCTACTCTTTCTACCTCAGCACCTGGCAGGGCATTATCAATTTCTCTTGCCTGTTTGTCCATTTTGTTTCCGATAACGCCACCGACAGTTCCACCGACAACGCCTCCAAGAACAGCTCCAAGAGCCGTATTCCCGCCTTTACCTAAATTGTTCCCTAAGACACCACCAATTACGGCACCTGCCACAGCACCGATTCCAGCACCTTTTTGGGTATTATTTGTGTTTTTTACAGACTCACAGCTCGTAAAAAATGTACCTACAGCAAATAGGCATGCCAATGAATATATTGCAATTCTTTTCATATCGATTATTGTTTTTGGGTTAGTTTACTTTTGTAAATTGATATACGACATCTGTCAATTTTCCTCCTACGTCAATCTTGTCAATCAATTGGAATGAACTTTCAGTCTGGTTTGCGACTGCCAATACATAACCGTCTCTGACTTTTTTTGCTTTTTCGCCAGCGTCAAGAACCTTAAGGACAAATTGTCCGTCTTTGTTAACGAACCATGTGATTGGCGAACTGAATGCTGGACATCCCGTTTTGGTCAATGCCATTTCTCCTTTATTATTATTAGAGATAAATTTCCAAGTACTTCCTACAAAACATTGAGAATCTGCAAGCTGGAATGAATTTACCTTAATGTATTCTGAGCCCGGATAGTTGACAGAGCTAATAACCCAATTTCCTTTTATCGCAACTTGCGAAGACCTATCCGTCTTGGTGTTTGTTATCGATGAAGTTTTGCAGGATGCAAATAGCACGGCAAATACTCCTAATAAGATTAATTTTTTCATAGATTGGTATTTTTAAAGTTTATTATAGTACAAATATACAATGGAATGATTTTGAAATGTTAAAATTTCAATTTTATTATCTTAAAATTAACAATTCAGCCAATTTGTCATTCCAATACTATTTGGTATCCTATTTGAAAATAAAAATCTCGAAAATAATTAACAATATTAATATCAATAGTTTATGACAACAGGAAAAATTAATGTTTCGGTAGAAAACATTTTCCCGCTTATCAAAAAGTTTCTTTATAGCGATCATGAGATTTTCTTGCGCGAACTAGTATCGAACGCTACCGATGCTACCTTGAAGCTTAAACATCTGGCAAACATCGGCGAAGCGAAAGTTGAATATGGAAATCCGATTATCGAAGTAAAAATCGACAAAGAAGGAAAGAAAATCCATATCATCGACCAAGGTTTGGGAATGACAGCGGAAGAAGTTGAAAAGTACATCAACCAAGTGGCTTTCTCCGGTGCTGAAGAATTTCTTGAAAAATATAAAGATTCTGCCAAAGATTCAGGAATCATCGGACATTTCGGTCTTGGATTCTATTCTGCATTTATGGTGGCAGAAAAAGTCGAAATCATTACCAAATCTTTTAAAGACGAGCCTGCCGCGCATTGGGCCTGCGACGGAAGTCCAGAGTTCTCGCTTGAACCTGCTGACAAAACTTCTCGCGGAACAGAAATCATCCTTCATATTGCCGAAGATTCTCTAGAGTTCTTAGAAGAAGGGAAAATTTCTGGACTGTTGCAGAAATACAACAAGTTTATGCCAATTCCGATTAAATTCGGGACAACAACGGAAACGCTTCCAAAACCAGAAGATGCTCCAGAAGATTATGTAGCTGAAACTATTGAAGTGGACAACATCATCAACAATCCGAATCCGGCTTGGACAAAACAGCCAACCGACCTTACGGAAGACGATTATAAAAATTTCTACAGAGAATTGTATCCGATGCAATTCGAAGAGCCGCTTTTCAACATCCATCTGAATGTAGATTACCCTTTTAACCTGACAGGAATTTTGTATTTCCCAAAAATGACAGGCGACCTGCAGATTCAGAAAGATAAAATCCAGCTGTACCAAAATCAAGTCTATGTAACGGATAATGTAGAAGGAATCGTTCCTGAATTCTTGACGATGCTGAAAGGCGTTATCGACTCGCCAGACATTCCGCTGAATGTTTCGCGTTCGTACCTTCAGGCTGACGGCGCAGTAAAAAAGATTTCCAATTACATCACTAGAAAAGTAGCCGACAAGCTAAAATCTTTATTCACTGAAAACCGTGAGGATTTTGAGCAAAAGTGGAACGACATCAAGATCGTATTGGAGTACGGAATGCTTTCTGAACCTAAATTCTATGAAAAAGCTGGCGCATTTGCCTTATATCCTACGGTAGATGACAAGTATTTCACGCTTGACGAACTAAAAGAAAAGACAAAAGATGCCCAGACCGATAAAAACGGAAATCTTGTGATTCTTTATGCCTCTAACAAAGACGCGCAGCACAGCTATATTGCCGAGGCCAAAGCCAAAGGCTATGAAGTACTGCTTTTAGACTCGCCGATTATTTCGCACTTGATCCAAAAGCTGGAAGCTGACAATGAAAAGCTGACGTTTACACGCGTGGATTCTGATCATATCAACAACTTGATCAAGAAAGACGAAGAAACGATTTCTAAGCTTTCTGAGGAAGAAAAAGAAAAATTAAAAACCGAATTGGAAAGCGTTATTTCAGACAAGAAATATTCTGTACAATTAGAAGCTTTAGACAGCCAGTCGGCACCATTCGTAATCACGCAGCCAGAATTTCTGCGCCGTATGAAAGAAATGAGCCAAACTGGAGGTGGCGGTATGTTCGGAATGGGCAATATGCCGGAGATGTACAATTTGGTGGTCAATACCAACCATGAATTGGCTTCTAACATTTTAAATTCTACTGACAAGTCGCACCAAGAAGCTTTAGTGAAACAAGCTCTAGATTTGGCAAAACTATCTCAAAACCTATTAAAAGGCGAAGAGCTGACCGCTTTTGTAAAGAGAAGTTTCGAACTGATCAAATAGTTTTTAGATTACTTATAAAAAATAAACCTGCAAGTAAAATTGCAGGTTTTTTTATTGCTTACATTAACACATTAAAAAAGGCGTCCAACCAACTGAACGCCCTTTTTAAAGAAATTTAACTAACTATTTTTTTACAATTTTTAAAGTGTTTTGATTTCCATCAGTATCTCTTGCTTTTACCAGATAACTGCCTGCTGAAAGCTGAGAAGTATTTAGGTCAACCGACTTACTATCTCCGGCTTGTTGCATTACTTTCTGTCCTAAATAATTATAAACCATTATTTCAGAAATAACAGCCTCCCCAGAAACCGTCAAGACATCGCCCACTGGATTCGGATAAGCTTTAAACTTGATGGCGTCTTTTTCATCCGTCCCTAAAACAACCGCCTGATAGGTTATTGTTACCTTCCACGTATTGTTCGCTACGCGATTGTATATTCCGTTACAGCCTGTCGTTCCATACGTTCTCCAGGCTCTTAGCTCAAATTGTACCGCACCAGTCGCTCCGTTTGCAATAGTAAGATTAGAGCGGTTGTATTGATAGGTCCCTGAAGTATCTCCCGCACCACTTGTTATGGCAGCTTCTTTCAAACCAGTTGTATTACACACTAAGATGGAACGCTGTTCTGACATAAATCCATCCGCAGCTGTCTGCATAGAATAAGAAGTCGCTACAGAGGCAATTTGATAACCAGCAGGAACATTCACAGTCATTACCCCAGGGCAGGCAGTATTTGAGGAAACAGTAATGGTTGTGCTGGTTGTTTTATCCGTAAGAATATCCCCAGTGGTATAGGTTGTAGTGAGCTGTCCTGTCGTAAAACTAGTAGGCCTCCACACTCCTTTGTCTGTTGCACCACAATTGGATCTCACCCAAAAATAATACAGTTGTCCTATGGTTAAATCGTTAAGCGTCACGCTTGTTTGAGTAGACGCCACATTGCCTGTAGGTTCCGTATCGTTATTTGGAGCAGTAGCTGTCAATGAATAATAATAGTCATATCCATTGCTTGGCACAGATGGAGGAGCCGTCCACGAAACTGTCGCTCCCGATGCTGTAGTTACAGCTGATAATCCTGTCGGAGATGGGCATGTTGGCAGTATTTCGGCACTGGCGCTAAATAAGTTGAGAACACCCTCTTCAATTGAAGTTTTAGTAATCGTAATTCCAGAAATCTGCTTCGACTGGTTTGCAGGCAAGATGGCTACTTCCATCTGATAGAGTCTTGGATTTCCAGAGGGACTTTCAACAACGTCATTGGCCAAATTTACTCTCCCGATACCCGAAATTGCTACAGGCAATGCAGATGAATTAAACCAATCCGGAACTGTGGAAGGACTCAATGCTTGGGTTGTATTGTCCGAAAAGTTAATTGTTCCAGAAATTGTCGCCGTACCGCTGCCAGAAGTCAGGAGTAAAAATAGTCGAGATCCTCTAAGCGGATTTGCAAAAACCAGAGTACCGCTTTCATTTTGTGTCGGAATTCGCAACACATTATTAGCCGAATAGGAAGCCATCTGAAATTGCAAGCCTGCAGTTGCCGTACTGTTTATCAAACCATTGATTGGCAAAGCCGTTGCCAAAGGAGTTCCTGCAGCCGTTGCTTGAAAATCTGCGGTAATAAAGGCAAAATTTGCATTATCTACCGCAATAGTCGTTGAGGATGTCGATAAGCCTATTCCGTTTGCTATAACATCTGCATTAAACCCTGAATTCACCTGAAAGGCAACAAATTCTTGTGCTTGAGAAAACAGTGTCAAAAAGAGGGAGGAAAGACATAGTAAAGTTTTTTTCATAAAAAGAAGTTTAGGTTGAAGAAAGAATTAAAAATCAACCATAAAGACTTGTAATTATCATCTTTTTAGTTAATTTACTCGAAACTAATTCTTTTATTTATCAAAAAAAACTACATTTTATTCAAAAACCTACAATAAGAATTATAATCACAAAAAAGTTAAAATTACAGTCAAAACAAAGCAATATGTCGTCTAAAATTAAATTACTGTAAAAAACACGATAGTTGCCTAGGAAGCCACTATAATTGTTTCATTTTCAATATAAAACTTATAAAAATAGGTTTGTGATTTTTTCTTTTTAGCTTGGTTTTAATTCAAAATAAGATGAACAAACCAGAAGTGATTCATTCAATAATCCAAAGTAGAACTGGCTTGTCGGTTTGCTGCAGCTTTTTATCCAAAACCCTCATAAAATCATCCGAAACTGCCGGGCAGCCCCAGCTTAAGGGAGCATACTTTGGGTAAATTTCTTTATCTGAAACAGCGCTCCAAGAATGCAGCACTACCACCCTATCTACTGCATTTTTGTTGGTTTCTTCCAATCCATGCAGCCAATATTTAATCTTGATTCCCCAAGTACTAGAATCCCTTTTGCCGATTTTATATTTGCCCTTTGAAGAGCAATGGCTATCGTCTTTATTACTGAATTTTGCCTTTTCCCATTTAGTATCGTTATCTTCTTTGACATCGCAGCTGCCGTGCGTGACGAGATTCTCATTGCTGATTTGGTTGGTCTTGAAATCATAAACAAAAAATCGGTTCTTGCCAGAATGAATGCTCAAGTCGATCAGAAAATAATAACCTTCATTGAATTTTTTATCCTTGCAGAATTCCCTAGCCTCTTTATGAAACGCGGCATAATCGCGCTTCTTGACAATTTCCTCCGAAACTGCTACCGAAGATTTATCACAGCTTATAAATTGCAAGGCGACAAACAAGAGGATTTTGTGAATCATACAAAATTGGGGGCTTTTAAGTTGAAAGTACATTATTATCTATTAACTAAAATCCTGTTAAAATAGTATCTTTTAATCGCAAAAAAACTTTTAGCAAAAAACTATGCTTTATCTTTGCCCGCTTTTAAAAATTGAAAGAATGTTTGGAAATAAAGTATTGAAAGGAGTTTTTCTTGTAGGCCTAGGCGCTACAAGCTACGGAATGCTGGCAACTTTTGTAAAAATGGCTTACGACCAAGGCTATACGACTGCCGAGGTTACTTCGTCTCAGTTTTTGTTCGGGATTATCGGAATTCTTATCATAAACGCTTTCCAAAAATCAAGAAAAGACAATGTCGTTATCAAAGCGACACGCAAAAATATCACCCACCTGATGATTGCCGGTACCTCTACAGGACTGACCAGCATCTTCTATTACCTTGCCGTTCGCTACATTCCCGTTTCAATCGGAATCGTATTGCTTATGCAGACGGTCTGGATGGGCGTTTTGCTTGAAATGTTTCTAGAAAAAAAGTTGCCTTCAACAACAAAAATAATAGCAGTAATTATCGTCTTGGCGGGTACTGCGTTGGCAACCAATCTTATCAATACCGAAGCTACCCTAGACTGGCGCGGTATTGCGTGGGGATTAATGGCTGCGGCCTCTTTCACGACCACTATGTTTACGGCAAACCGAGTAGCCTTAGGAATATCTTCGGCCCAAAGAAGCTTATACATGCTTTTGGGAGGCGGTATCATCGTGCTCACTTTTGCACTGATTACACAAAATACACCTTTCGATGTCAGCATATTCTTAAAATGGGGAATCGTCCTTTCCCTATTTGGTACCATAATTCCTCCCATGCTTTTGAATGCGGGTTTTCCGCTTACGGGAATCGGATTGGGAAGTATCGTGTCATCGCTAGAACTTCCAGTTTCTGTGCTTATGGCCTTCTTCCTGCTGAATGAAGAAGTCGTATTGCTGCAATGGATAGGCATCGTGCTTATCATTCTGGCAATCGTCATCATGAACGTCAAATTCAAGAAGAAAGAAATTTAATCCTTTTGAAGCCAGAAATTGCCTAAATTCGTAAAAACGCTTTTATGGATTTACCTTGGCATTTATACCTGATGGCCTTTCTATATATTTTGGCCGGACTGAATCATTTCAGAAACCCTAAAATGTATGTCAGGATAATTCCTCCCTATTTCCCTAACCCAAAACTGCTAAATATCTTGAGTGGACTGGCAGAAATATGCTTCGGACTGCTTTTATGCCTGCCTGATTATTCCACGTATGGAGCTTGCGGTATCATCTTTTTGCTTATTGTCTTCCTTCCCGCCCATATCCACATGCTACAAGACAGAAAGGCTAGTTTCGGATTGCCAAAATGGGTTTTGATACTACGCATCCCGTTGCAATTCCTGCTGATCTATTGGGCGTATTTATATATTTAAAACCTTCCTGCTTTTTTAAACGTATACAACAAAATAATTCCATTATTTTGCAGTGGCATTTTACCGTGCCGCCCCAATTGAAAAAAAAATACCACAAACCGTTTAAAATGAGAAGACTATCTCTAAAAACCACTATTGACATAACGTTCCTCGTTATTGTCGTTTGCTTTGCAATGTTGGCCTACTCCATCCACAACCGATCTCAATCTGTAAAGCAAAACAGAATTATTGTAAACCATACCAGCAACATCAACAGCGTATTAGAAAAAGTACTTTCAAGCACGATAGACATCGAAACAGGAACACGCGGCTATACCATTACGGGTGATGAGAATTATCTGGAAGTTTACAATCACGGACATAAAAATCTTGAAATTTGGATTGATTCGCTACGTTCCATGAACGAAACTGATGAACTACAGATCAAAAAGCTCGATACGCTTGAAAAGCTGATTGATTCCAAGAAAAAGATCAGCGCAATGGTCATCCAGGCCCGAAAAGAATCTGGAATGGAAAAGGCCGCAGAGATCGTAAAAAAAGGCCGTGGAAAGGAGGTCATGGATTCAATCCGAAAGTCCATACGCGATTATCAAAACCAAGCGGTTTTGATATTGACTGAAAATCTAAGCCAGACAGAAGAAAACGTAAAGGCCCGAAATAATAATTTCTTTTTGTTTACAGGCATCACTTTTATCATCTTGATTTTTGCCTACATAAAAATCCGGCAGACTACGCAAAGGCTTCTTCTGGATAAGATTATCCAAGAAAATCTGATGGACGAACTTACGATACAGAACCAACAGTTGAATGATTTTGCCAACATCACTTCGCACAACCTAAGATCGCCTGCCTCTAACATTACTGCCCTGATTGCTACCATCGAAGAAAACAGTCCGGTTGAAGAATACCGAATGATTTTCGATATGCTCAAGAAAGTAGCGCAAAACCTGAACGATTCTCTAAATCAATTGATGGAAGTGCTCCATATCAAAAAAAATAAGATTGTCGAAAAAGAACTATTGGCATTCCAAGAAATTTTCTCCAAGATTACCGAATCGCTTCAAGGCGAAATCCTGAAATCCGGCGCGATCATTAAGGCCGATTTCAAAGAAGTTCAAGAAATTGCGTATTCCAGAATCTACCTAGAAAGTATCTTCCACAACCTGATCAGCAATGCGATCAAGTATAGAGCAGAAGACAGGACTCCCGAAATTACGATTCGTTCTGAAAGAAAAAATAATATTGTTTATCTTTATGTCATCGATAACGGACTCGGAATTGACTTATCCAAGAACGGCCACAAAGTTTTTGGCATGCACCAGATTTTCCATAACCATCCCGAAGCCAAAGGCATAGGGCTTTTCATGACGAAAACACAGATAGAAAGCATGAAAGGAAAAATCTCAGTAGCCAGCGAAGTCAATATCGGCACCACGTTTACCGTTATGTTTGGTACCTAAAAACTAAATACTGCAGCCTATGAATGATATCGTAAGTTATTTTTCAACTATTCCTTCACTGCACCGAGGCCTTATTCTCGTTGGAGGTATTGCTATCTTTTGGATGATCGAAAACACATTTCCCTTGTTTCGGTTCGATTATAAAAAATGGAAGCACGCAGGAATCAATATCTTCTTCACGCTGACCACGATCGTCGTGAACTTCATCCTGGCTTTTATATTATTGCTTTCTTCAGAATGGGCCATAAAGAATGATTTTGGCGTCTTGCAATGGCTACCAGAACTGCCGCTTTGGCTCTATACGCTGATCGGCCTTCTGCTGCTAGACCTTATCGGCGCCTACCTTGCCCATTTAGTACAGCACAAGACCCGATGGCTGTGGCATTTCCATCTCATACACCATACAGATACCTGGGTAGATACTACTACTGCCAACAGGCACCATCCCGGCGAAAGTTTTATCCGCTTTGTATTTACCGCCTTGGCTGTCTTGGTTGCAGGTGCTCCGATGTGGCTTGCTTTTTTATACCAATCCCTATCTGTCGTCTTTTCGCAATTCAATCATGCCAATGTTTCGATGCCTGAAAAATTAGACAAATACATCAGCTATATTATCGTTTCGCCAAACATGCATAAGGTGCACCACCATTATATGCTGCCTTATACCGATTCGAATTACGGCAATATCTTTTCTCTCTGGGACAGGCTTTTCGGCACTTTCACCTCCCTTCCGAAAGAAGAGATCATCTATGGCGTCGATACGCACATGCAGCCATCCGAAAACAACCGTCTTTCTAATTTGATCAAAATCCCGTTCCAAAAGCACAGGTCGCCTCAAAACAATCCCAAATAAAAAAATTTATGCCTGCTTGAAAAAGTAATTATTTTTTTTCTTAATATTGATTAACAATTAAAAAACGTATACAACTATTTTATCTGAATTAATTTTCATGTAATGAAGAAAGGCAAAAACATTGAGCTGACTTGGGAGGAAAATGAAAAGCTTGTTACATTGGCTTTAGAAGAAAGAAATCCTTTTGAGATTATTAAAAAAGAGTTAGGATTAGCCGAAAAAGAGGTAATCGAAATTATGAAAAAGAAACTTACCGCAGATAAATTCGAGCTGTGGAAGAAGAAAGCAATGGCCAGCAAACCAAAACCAAAACCGCCCAAAATTGATGATTTTGACGATGATTTAGATGGCAAATACTACATCAAGAATAAATTTGATTAACATATATTACCCTTAAAAATATTCCTTTTCGGAATATTTTTTTTGCCTTATCGCAAAATAATTCGAAACTAAAATTAATTTTATTTAAGTTTGCATTAATAAAGTTAATATTTATATTAATTAATTTTAGTTTTATGACGCCAAAGCTTCCTATTCATTGCCCCAGCTGCAGCGATTCCCTTTCGGTCTCCCAGCTCAAATGCGAGAATTGCCAGACTACCGTTTCGGGCCACTACTCGCTTCCCTTCTATCTCCAGCTTTCGGAAGAAGAACAAAACTTTATCCTCCAATTTTTCCTGACCAGCGGCAGCCTTAAAGAAATGGCTGTACAGATGGGCAATAGCTACCCCACTGTCAGGAACAAGCTAGACGATATTATTGAAAAGATAAAAAAACTTAAATCTGAAAACCCATGAAAAAACTACTACTCAATCCTTTTGAAAATACTTCCGAAACAAAACTTCTTTTCTTTGGATTAGCACTGACAGCTGCTGGAAGCTATCTCGCCTATCTTTTCAATGGAAGATACGACGGCGTTATCGATCTCCATTTTACCGGAACCGTAACCTTATTACAGCCTTTTCTAGACAACCTGATCAATATTGCCTGCCTAGCATCGGCCTTGTTTCTTACCGGAAAGCTAATCAACAAAAAGACCCGTTTTATCGACATCTTGAATCCGGTGCTCATTGCCCGTGTGCCTTTTTACCTATTGACGCTTACAAACTTCAACAGCTTTATTTCCGACATCACAGAAAGCCTGCTTGAAAAGATAGACCTAAAAAATATGCCGACTGATATAGACATAGCGCCTTCAAGTGTTTTAATGCTCACCCTGTTTTCACTGCTTGCCATTATCTGCATCATCTGGTTTGTCATCCTGCTGTACAACGGCTTTAAGATTGCGGCCAACAGCAAGACAAGCCTGCATAAAGTATATTTTGCACTGTCGATTCTTGCGGCAGAAATCATTTCCGGAATTGCCATCTCACTTTTAAACTATTAGATCATGATCAAAAAAATACTTGCATTTAGCTTTGCCCTATTCTCGGCCATTGCTGCTTTTTCTCAAGAAAGCAAATTCACAACAGAAGAAATCGCTGTCAGTACTATGCTTAACGGAACTTTATACAAACCGGAAAAGGCATCCAAAAAAACAGACCTTATCATCCTAATTGCAGGTTCTGGACCGACAGACAGGGACGGAAACCAGCCTGGAGCTTCAAGCAATTCCCTGAAATTTTTAGCCGAAGGATTGGCCAAAAAAGAATACGCCGTTTACAGTTTTGACAAAAGAGTGATTGCCGAAATAAAGTCAGGAAACCTTGACGAGTCCAAATCCAATTTTGACATCCAGATCCAAGACGTAAAGGATATCGTTTCCTATTTCAAGGCCAAAAAACAGTTCAGGAAGATTATCATTGCCGGCCATAGCGAAGGCTCACTAATCGGGATGAATGCAGCCACAGCCAACACCGATGCTTTTATTTCACTGGCAGGCGCCGGAAGACCTATTGACGAGGTTTTGGTAGAACAGATCGGAAAGAGGGCTCCTATGCTAAAAGAAGAAACCGCCAAAAGCCTTGAGCTGCTCAAAAAAGGAGAAACCTTTGAATCCAAAAACCCAATGCTGGCAGGCCTTTTCAGAAAAAGCGTACAGCCTTATATGATTTCTTGGCTAAAACACAATCCGCAAGAAGAAATCAAAAAACTTGCTATTCCTATTCTGATTATCAACGGAACCAAAGACATTCAAGTTTCGGTTCAAGATGCCGAGCTGTTGCACAAAGCCAATCCTAAATCAGAACTGGTACTAATCGAAAACATGAACCATATCTTTAAAGAAATCAAGGGAGACGAGACGGAAAACATGCAAAGCTATACCAATCCAGACCTTCCGGTGATGCCCGAACTTATTGAAAAAATTACTATCTTTCTCAAAAAAGTGTAATTCTTTCTTAAATAAAACCTAAAGCTGTAACAAAAGACAAGCTCAAGGCACTTATCTAGGACAAAATAAAAGATAATGAGAAAAATAGTTTATTCACTGGCCGTTGCCGCATTGCTATGGAGCTGCAAGCCATCTGAAAATGTAGTTTCCAATACTGCAAAAAATGAAGTCCAGGTACAGATCGACCTTACCAATATCAAAGACGATAAAGTAATGGTCACGGTCACGCCGCCAGCGATTAAATCTGAAAAAATAGCCTATCATCTTCCGAAAATAATCCCAGGAACCTATTCTGAAGATGATTATGGGAAGTTCCTAGAAAACGTAAAAGCCTACGACGCCAAAGGCAATACTTTGGTTGTAGCCAAAGTAGACGACAACTCATGGACGATCAGCGATGCCAAAAAACTGGCCAAATTGACCTATTGGGTAAATGACACCTATGATATTGAAGGAACACACGATATCTTTTCGCCAGCCGGAACCAACATCGAGGCAGGAAAAAATATCATGCTGAACACCCACGGTTTCGTCGGCTATTTCAAAGAATTTGTAGAAACACCTTACCAAGTAAGCATTGCGCATCCGGCAACCTTATGGGGCGCCACATCGATGACCGACAAGGATGCTGCAGACACCAACGACGTATTCACGGTTTCCAGATACTCTGAGCTGGTAGAGAACCCAATTATGTATTCCAAACCAGACTACACTACGTTTACCGTAAATGGTATGGAAATCCTGATTGCTGTTTATTCTCCAAATGGCGTGTTTACAGCCGAAAGCATCACGCCGGAAATGAAGACGATGATGACGGCCCAGAAAAATTTCTTAGGAAAATTCAATTCTACTAAAAAATACAGCGTGCTGATCTACTTGTCAGATACGTCACGAAAAGACGCCCAAGGTTTTGGAGCGCTGGAACATCCTACCGCTACGACTGTGGTAATGCCAGAAGCCATGCCAAAAGAACAATTGGCAGAACAATTGAAAGATGTCGTTTCGCACGAATTCTTCCATATCGTGACTCCGCTGACGATACACTCTAAAGAAATACAGTTTTTCGATTACAACAATCCAAAAATGTCAGAACATTTGTGGATGTATGAAGGCGTTACCGAATATTTTGCTAACCTGTTCCAAGTCAACCAAGGCTTGATTACAGAAGACGAATTTTACCAAAGGATGGCTACCAAGATTGCCAATGCTTCGACTATGGACGATACGATGCCATTTACCAAAATGAGCTCATCAGTATTGCAAAAGCCTTACAAAGACCAATACCAGAACGTCTATGAAAAAGGTGCGCTGATTGCCATGTGCCTTGACATACAGATTCGCCAAGATAGCAACGGACAAAGAGGCATTCTTGACCTGATGCAGAAGCTTTCTAACGAATACGGAACTCAAAAAGCATTTGACGACACCGAACTTTTCGACAAGATCGAATCGCTGACTTCTCCTGAAGTAAGAAAGTTCCTCGATACCTATGTAGCGGGACCGACACCGATTCCGTACGATGTTTATTTTGCCAAAATGGGCGTTACCAAAGCAATGACCCAAGTTGCCGGCAATGTATTCCTCAAAGGACAGGAGCCAAATTTCTCGATAAATCCGCAGACCAAAGAAATCTATGTCCTTCCAGGTGCCGAGAATCTTGATTTCTACAAAAGCCTAGGCATCAAGCCCAACGATATCATAAGCGAAATCAACGGTACCAAATACAATCTCGATAACATATACGACATGATTATTGGCAGTATCGCGTGGAAAGAAAACGACCCGATTACAGTAAAGATAAAGCGCGGCGGCAAAGAAATGCTGCTAAAAGGAACCGTAAAGCTTCCGCATGATGAAATTGAAGGCTTTCAGGCTACTGACGCCAGCAAGGCAAAACTTAGAGAGGCTTGGCTAAAAGGATAATTTAGCCTCTGTCAGAAAACTAATCCCCAATTTAAAATCTAGATTGGGGATTTTTTTATTATTTTGCCGCGAATTAGAAATTTTGGAAACTGCCTGAAAGGCTGTCCATAAGAAAACACCCAGACCAATTATGAAAAAAATAGTGTTTGCTTTAGCAGCATTAGCCATCATCTCTTGTAAGGAAGAGAAAAAAGCAACAGGAAATCTCCACATCAAAGGTAATGTAGAAGGACTCACACAAGGAACGCTTTATATCCAAAAGATGGGCGACAGTACCTTAGTTCCGGTCGACACGATTAACATCAAAGGAAATTCCAATTTTGAAAGCCACCTGCAGATCGACTCGCCAGAAATGCTCTATCTTTTTCTAGACCGCGGAGAAACCAACAGTATCGACAACAACCTGATGTTTTTTGCCGAGCCTGGCAATATGACCATAAACACTACATTAGCTTCTTTCTTTGCTAATGCCAAGATAACCGGTTCTAAAAACCAAAAGCTGTTTGAAGACTACAAAAAGATCATGAGCCGCTTTACGAGCAACCAGCTCGCGTTAACCGAGCAGAAGCTGCGTGCCTTGCAGTTCAATCGCGAAGCCCCTGCAGACATCGAAAAGAAAAACGACGAAAACATCAAAAAGAAATACCTGTTTGCCATCAACTTTGCGCTAAACAACAAAGACCATGAAGTCGCTCCTTATATTGCTTTGGCTGACATTTATGACGCCAACATTAAATACTTGGATACGATCAACAAATCGATGACTCCAAAAGTAGCCCAATCCAAATATGGAAAGATGCTTACGAAATATATAGCCGACAGAAAAAAGAGCGGAGAGTAAACAAAAAAACGTCTTGAAAATTCAAGACGTTTTTTTTATCCATTTTATAATTTGGAAAATCCTTAAAAGCAAAAAACCATCTGAATTAACAAATGGTTTTTTATTGAGCCGATAGAGGGACTCGAACCCACGACCTGCTGATTACAAATCAGCTGCTCTAGCCAACTGAGCTACACCGGCATCTCAATACGGGTGCAAATATAGTTCTGAATTTTAATTTTCCAAAAAAAATCTGCACTTTTTTTTATCTTTTTTCGACTACAAAGCGTTGATTTTAGCAACCAATTGATTAGCAGCTTGTTCTAATTCTGTATGGATTTGCTTGAAATGCGCTTTTTTATTTTCTACATTTTTTGCATTTACTTTTGCGATCAAAGAATCAAAAGTAACGATTGCTTCATCAATTAAAGCCTCAGAAGCTTCAGTCGGTTTTCCTGTTGTAGACATTTCCCAAATGTATACTGCTTCAATAATATCTCCTAAAACGTAGTTGATGTCTTTCTTTAAATTCTTAACGTTTGCCATTTTTATTTTAAATTTTAATTTGCGATTGCAAAATTAAGCATAATCTTTCTATTTGAGGCAATTAAATATAAATTTCTAAAAGCACGGCCGTTCCTTCCAATGTAAAATCTTTTAGGCCTGCCGGAATCAAGATAGTATCTCCCTTTTTATAATTCCATGCCTTTCCTTCATAATCTAGCTGGAATTCTCCTTCCATGCACATATATACTCTAAAGGAATCCTCAGAATTGCTTACGCTTATCTTCCCGCTTAAAGGCAAGTAGTTCGTAGTAAAATAAGGACAGCTCACCGCGGGATTGCTCTTGTTCGCTTCCTGCGCATACTCTCTTTTGGCATCGGCCGTATCATAATGAATCGCATCCAGCGCCAAGTCAATATGCAGTTCTCTCGATTTACCTTCTGCATCTACCCTGTCCCAGTCATATACCCTATAGGTGATATCCGACGTCTGCTGGATTTCGGCAATAACAATTCCTGCGCCTATGGCATGAATCGTGCCCGTTTCCAAGAAAAAGACGTCTCCTTTTTTCACGGGAATCTCCTTCAATATCGATAACAATGTCTTGTTTTCTAGATTTTTTAAATAATCTTCTCGGCTTGACTTTTCTTTAAAGCCTACTACAATTCTTGCTCCTTCGTCAGCCTGCATAACATACCACATCTCTGTCTTTCCGAAAGAATTATGGCGTTTTTTTGCCAATTCGTCATTCGGATGTACTTGAATCGACAGGTCTTCTTTGGCATCAATAAACTTAAACAGCAAAGGAAACTCTGTACCGAATTTCTCGTGTATTTTAGTTCCCAATATTTCTGCTGGAAATTGAGAAAGCAACTCCGAAAGTAATTTTCCTTGATACTCACCTTCAGAAATTCGGCTCACATCACCCTGCACCGTAGACAATTCCCAGCTCTCGCCGGTTATCTCAGATGTTATGGGCTTGTTGAAGATGGTTTTCAGCTTGGTACCTCCCCAGATACGCTCTTTCAATATCGGCTCGAATACCAGTGGATATAGTTGTAGACTCATACTATTTTTTGGAAACAAATTACAGAAATTTTCACTCCTGATTGTAATACTATTTTGCTAATAGCTTATATGATTTTCAATGTGCGCAGTTCTTTCTCGCTATAAAACAGGCTATTCGCCTTTATAGCTGACGAAATTTCGAGGCGTCTCATACAACACGATCTCAAGATCCATGTCGGCACCAAGCCTCTTGCGTATCTTATTCCAAATTACGACCGCAATATTTTCGGCTGTAGGATTCAGCTCAAAAAACTCAGGAACATCTAGGTTTAGGTTCTTATGGTCGAAAGGCTTTTCTACCTCTTCAAGGATGATATCCGCCAAATCCTTAATATCAATCACATAGCCCGTATCCGGATTGATGCTTCCCGTCACGCTGGCTACCAATTCATAATTGTGCCCGTGGAAATTCGGGTTGTTGCATTTTCCGAAAACCGAATTGTTCTTCTCGTCCGACCAGTCTTTTCGATACAGGCGGTGCGCAGCGTTAAAATGGGCTTTTCTGCTGACAGTTACTCTCATTTAATTATGATTTATGATTTGAGATTTAAGATGTGTATTGCATAATCTAAAATCTAAATCGGAAATTTATAGCTTATGGTCTTCAAGAAAATGATAGAATTCGTCAAAAATAATCTTGAACCAGACGGTATAGCTATCCGGATGCTGCTGCATGTCTTCCTTGATGGCATCGATGTCCATCCATTTCCAGCTTTCTACTTCTTCTGGATTTATCTCAGGCTCCCCGTCAAAGTAGCCGATCATGACGTGATCCAGCTCGTGTTCCGTCAGTCCATTGTCAAACGGAGCCTTGTAGATAAAATGAAACAGCTCTTTCAACTCGGTCGAAAACCCCATCTCTTCAAAAAGGCGGCGATTGCCTGCCTGTATATTCGTCTCGCCTTCGCGCTGGTGGCTGCAACAGGTGTTCGTCCATAACAGCGGCGAATGGTATTTCTGCGAAGCGCGCTGCTGCAGCATCACTTCGTTTTTTGAATTCAGTATGAATATTGAAAAGGCTCTGTGGAGCTGCGCTTTCTCGTGCGCCTCCAGTTTCGGCATCAATCCGATTGGTTCGTCTTGTTCGTTGACTAATATTACTTTCTCTTCTGTCATAACTTTTTATAGCTTGTCAAAAATACAAAAAAGAAATGGCTTGCAGAAATCAATGTCGGCCGTAGAAATTTTACCTGTACTAAAAATGCATATATTTGATTTTAATAGTTACAAAACCGACATTCCCAACATGAAACCCTTCGCTTTAGCATTTCTAACCTTGCTCTTCTGCAGCTGTGCTGCTCCTAAAAATACAAAAATAGCATCCTATTCTGACCTAATCGACAAAGTCAACAATATCAAAGACAGTATCAGCGTAGGCAAGATGACCATACATAATGCTTATAAGAGCCAGCTGCTAGCGCATCACAACGGAAGGTTCGACAGCACGATGATACTAAAAAAAGTCTATCAGCCCAACAAGCATGTATTTGACAGCTGCCTGTCGCAGATTTTTGGTGAAGAAAACGGAAAGAAATTCAAGCCTGAGGGCTTATATATGTGGAACAGAAAACTATTAGCCGAAAACGAATTTCTGATTCGGCAAAAACTAGCCGTACTCGACTCTGTTAATGTCGACCAGCTCTTCACAAAGCACCTCAACGCACTGCAAAAGATAACCGGCCAGCAGGGAGAAGGCAAATGGCTTGTGTATTTTGGCCCTAAAGGTTTACAGATTTTTGGAGGCTGCGATAACAACGCCATGATTTTAGACATGTTCGGTTCTGATTGGACAACGCAATCTATCGACAAGGTTTTTGCACATGAATTGGAGCACCTGATTTTTAATCCGATACTTGAAAAAGATCCTAACGGCCGGACCGGATTGGGCATTACGCTAGACGAGGGACTGGCCGTCTATTTTACGTCGCTCTACTTGAACCAATCCCAAGAAGAAGCCCTATATGGCAAAAACACCCAGATATTGCTGGATAGGGAAAAGGAAATCTTCGAAAAGCTGGAGCCCTATTTCTATAAAACCAACGAAGAAGGCTGTCCTATCTTTAGGCACTGCGGCAGAAACAGCGACTGCAAGCCGGTTGTAGAAGGACTGCCTAAAGAAGCCGAAAACGAGTTATGCTATTTCTTAGGATTCCGAATCATACAGCACTATGTAGCGCAAAACGGAAAGGATTCCTGGAAAGACATCTACACGATTCCTTTAAAAGATTTTTTTGAAAAAAGTGGCTATAAAGAATTTTTAAGAAGTAAGAGAGGGAACTAATAGTGGACAGTCGATTGCATAGCAGACATCTCCAAAGTAATTTTATATAAAATACATGATACATAAAACGCTTATTATTACCCTTTTCCTTGTTTTTACAACTACTTGGTCACAAGTTGAGACTGCAGACAATGACTCACAAAAGACAAAGAACGTTGAACTCTACAGGGAAATATTTTGGAACAACCCTGTTAATGATAAAAAGTGGGTGACTGATTATGAAAAACTATATACTGACGATCAAAAAGCCGAACTTAATACTATAATCGACAATTTTGAAAAAGAAACCTCTTTCGAGATTGCAATCGTCACTATTGATACTCTAAAAGTTTCTCGCGAGAAATTTGAAGATTTGTCTCTCCATATTGCCAAAACTTGGGGTGTTGGAAAACGCTATAAAGATAATGGAATCTTAATCGCAATTTCTGACGGCTATAGAAAAATGAGGATTCAAAACGGAAATGGAATCGAAAGAATCTTAACAGATGAGGAAACGCAATTGATTGTCGATAATTATTTCATACCCGAATTCAAAAAGGGCAGCTATTTTAAAGGAACTTTAGTAGGGTTAAAAGAAATAATACGAGTTCTAAAAAGCAAAATGTAACGTCAACAAAAAAAGTTAATTAGTAAAGGACATATATCAGCAGGTAAGACTTCTTGTATCTTTGTCCTAACAATAAACCCAAACGAATCCTGCGCTAAAGCTTATTCCTTCTTAATTTCGACTACCCCTTTTTTAAAATACTATGAAACGATTTTTCTCCATTCTCCTTATTGCCTTAACAACAATCTGCTTTGCCCAAAAGACCGAAATCTATGTCATCGGCAACATACACGACAGCGTTCCCAACTACCATCCTAAAATACTATTGGGCATGCTAGACAAAATAGGACCCGACATCATCCTGCACGAAGTCGACAAAAAAGGAATGGAAGACTATGCTCAAGGCAAAAATCTTAATGAAAACGAGGTCATAGCCAGCAATCTCTATTCAAAAAAACGTCCCAACACCATGAGGCTCCCTTTTGAATTTGAAGGAAGAAACCAATACCGCAAAGACCAAGGCATGGTACCGACAGATAATTTGACAGTCAAATTAATCGACAGTCTTTATAAGGCAAAGCAATTAACTCCAAAAGAGGCAAAAATATACGAAGACTTTAATGCGCTCACACAAGAACTCATGAAGATTGCCGAAGGAGCGCCCGAAAAATTCAACAACCCGTCGACAGATCGTATTGCCGAAAAAAGACAAGAATCTCAATACCACGAGCTCTTGAAGATAACCGACAGCAGGCCCGAATTTTCAAAACGTTTTGTCACCAAACCCAACGGCGAAAAGATAAGCTATAAAGACGGCTTTAAGAAGATGTCTGGTTTTTGGGACCTCAGAAACAAAACGATGGCCCAAAACATCTATACTATTGCCCAACAGCATCCTGGCAAAAAAATAGTCGTGCTCACAGGCTTCTTGCACCGCTATTACCTGATCAAGGAATTAAAGAAATTAAACAAGCAAGATTTTATCCTCAAAGAGTTTTACGATTAAAGAGCTAAAGAGCCCATTAGAATTATCTTATGAAGGAATATTAATTGACTGTCATAAAAAGCAATGAAACTACCAAAGTAAAAAACCTATATGAATAAAATTTTAATTCTCTGTGCTTATTTATTCCCAACATTGATTTTCAGTCAAACAAAACTTGACGAAAATGTATCAGTTAGCTTTTCTGGAAAAACAGAGACTTATGAGCATAAAGAGAAAAACGCTATAGCTAAGGCGTATTTTTTTAACTCTAAAGAAGATTCATATGTCGCCATGCGTGTTGGAGCATTATCGAATGGGGTGCCAGATCGTAAGCTTCCAAAAGATATTGCCGAATTAAAAAATATATACCAACAGGTAATCGCTGAACAGCTTAAAAGCATGGCCAAAAAAGGCTTATTTTTAAAAGATTCTACACAGATAAGTGTCGATAAGCATATCGCTTACAAACTAAGATTTAAGGGGAAAGACTCAGAACAAGAAGTAGGAGAAAGTTTAATTTTATATATAGAAGGTATTACTTATGTTTTCATTTATTCAAAGGTAGGCTCCTATAGTATAGATAAAAAAGAGAAGTTTTTCAAATCCATAAGAATCAACACTTCATCAGAACTACAACAAATCAGCAAACCTTTTAGCTACTCCAGCGCCTTATTAAAGATAGTAGGCAGTATACTTTTTCTTTTCTTGCTATCAAGGCTGATAAAACTGGAAAAAAATCGAAACAAGAATTAGCCTGCTACAACCACAATAGCTACATAAAAATAGTTTAAATTGACGAAGAATCATTTACTAAAATAGTCTTTCTAAAAGCCAGATTGATCTCGCTTGACGAAATACTCTTGCCTTCGGCCCACCTCCATCCGAAAAACAGCCTACAGTCCCTACAGTCTAGTCAAAGTAAATCTTTTACCTGCTGTTTTAGAGAGAATGCTATTTACCTTGCTTCAGTCGTATTGTCGTTATAAAGCACGGGCATCTTCCCTTTCCATTTATTCCAAACCGCATCATTTCGCAACAATCTACACATAAAGTGTGCTACGTTGCTGCGGCTGGTATAACCCGGATCAAACAGGGCGCTTCTTGTGGGCGAAGGATGTAGCGAATAGGTTGTTACAGACTTCTCGTCAATCAAGCTATCAGGACGTACAACCGTCCATTCGACAAAGGGATGGTTTGGGCCTATTTTCTTTCTCAAGTAATCAGCTGCTCTTTCATTATCACGATGCGGAGGCAGTAACAGTCGAAACAAGCCTATCACGATTTTCTGCCTAAAAGAAACACGCTCGTCCAAATCCCTGTTGCTATTTCCTGCCGTATTCATCAACACCAGTCGAATCGGTTTTTCTGGCGCGTTCCTAATAGCGGCCTCGCAAAACAATCGGATTGTTTCCTCAACCAGCCGTCTTGGCTTTCCATATATTCCCTTAAGGTTCGGATTATGTCCTAGATAAGAAGCTACCGATTGGCAGTCTTTAAGGTATGCTGCCATCTCATCAACGCTGATAGCAGTAATAGCATTTACCCTGATAACCGTAATACGTTCATGGCTTTCCCATTGCTCTGGAATAAGACTTGAAGAGCGGACAATTACTTTTACCTTTTGCCCTGCTTCCAGTAATTGCGCTACCAATAACTTTCCTGTTGCACCACTTGCTCCGACTACTGCTGTTATCATATTTTGAAAAGTTATATTCTTGTTATGGCTTTTTACCCTCGCTAAAATAACTGCACCGAATCATTTCTCAAAACGGAAAACCGTAAAAAAGATATTCTAAAAACAGAAAGACAGTTTCGAGGTGCTTAAAGTGTAGTTTTGTTTAGGGTGAGTCCATAGTAAGTCCATAATGAGTCCATAGTGACTCCATAAAAAACTGCTTTCTTATAGAATCATTATAGATTTACTATACTATGATTATAAACATATCCCGAAGAAAACTACAAAATAAGTCGAGCAATATTACGTTTATACTACTAATGTTAAACACTTTACGCCATGGCACATATACGCAATAAAAACTTCATCAGCGGCGCTACCGGCAATCTGGTTTTTAGAAATCTCAACGGAAAACAAATCATTCAGTCCCATCCAGGCGAAATACGCCAGACCCGAGCGACTGTGGCGAGCGCTTCAGAATTTAGCCATTGCAGCCGTTGGGCTAAACACCTTCGCATCGGATTGCATTCTTTTTTGGCCGGACATACCGACAGCTATATGTACCGTCGGCTGACAGGTGCTTTTTATAATGCCCTGCTCGAAAACACCCACCTGTCCAAAGGACAGCGCACTCCCTTTACTGCCGACATGAAGGCTTTGGAGGGATTTGAGTTTAATATTCATTCGCCTTTTAAGAAGTATTTCCTGCCAGAAATTACAGTCGTTATGGATTCTCAGCGGCAGGTGCAAGTCACTATTCCCGAACTGGAGCCCAAAAGCCAGATACGGTTTACAGAAGGGGTGCCGCATGCGGAACTGGTCGTATATGCCTGCGCTACAAAATTTGAAGCAAGCTCTCCTATCGCGGATGCTTTTTTCACGTTGCCTATACCTCTTGATGGTGCTGTCCAATCCGAAACGGTTTGGACCAGTCCCGCACTGCCCGAAGGTTATTTTGTAGTAGTCGCGGCAAAGCTGCTGTATTATGAAGAGAATCAATTTATGGGGAAGAAGTATAGCAATAGCGACGTATTGAATCCGTGCAGTATTTTGTTTTGCGGGATTTAAGGGAATAATCAAACTCTTAGTAAATCCCATCTTAACGAAGAAATAAATTTATATTTTTGAATTAATTTAGCTTCGAAAATATTATAATTATGGCAACTCAGATTTGTCCAAAATGCAAGCAAGATTCTTTTACATGGTACATGGATGATGACGAGGCTTCAGGTTTAACGATATGGCATTGTTTTAATTGCAGATATGTTGCTTATGAAGATGAACAAAAGATCAGAGATTGTCTTAATTGTTTAAAAAACACTTCTAGTTACTTAATGGATACTGAAACCATTTTTTATTGGTGCAATAATTGCAATGAAATCGAATTTCTGAAAAACAAATAAATAGTACTAATTTATGACTGCCGAAAAAGATAACTGGCCCGCTTTTGATATAAGATCTTGGAAAAACATTCCTAGCTTTTCTGGTAAAATTGCAAATGAATCTGACACAAAGAACGGGACAGCGGTATTTTGCATTAAAGATGTAGATTTCGAGCATATTCCTTTTGAGATTGAACTTCCTAGATTAGCCTATTTAATAGATTCAGAAAATGGAGATAAGGAATTAATTGTCTTGATTCAAGCTGAATCAACAAGTCGAGGAATTGTTATTGGCTATAGAAGTCCACAAGGCGGAAATGGAGCTTGCTTTTTTTATGAATTAGAATTACTTGATGAAAAAGAAATCGAGAAAATTTTGACATAATTGAACAAACTTTAAAAGCAGAGTTTAAAAACTTAAAACAGAACATCTTATACAATAGTAATATACAATTAGGAGAACCAAATAGCGTAGCTGTTTTACTATCTTTGGTAAAATTCCACCTTCAACCACTAACTCCTATGAAACGATTTCGCCTCCTGGTACTGCCTCTTTTTATGTTATGCTCTATCCATTTTGGACATGCTCAAAAAAAATCAAATAAGGGAGTAACCCGTCATCAAATTGTCAGCTTGGTAGATTCTCTTAAGAAATCTTTAAACAGCTATTACATATTCCCTGACAAAGCCCTTTTAATAAGCAACCACTTAAGCAGTCAACTAGCAAAAGGAGTTTATAAGAATAATACAGATCCTGCAAAATTGGCGAGTCAGTTTGAAAACGATATCAGGAGCATTCATTATGATTCACACCTTCATATAAGTTTTGAACCCGGCATGTTGGCTCCAAATAAGATGAGTCCTGAAGAGAGAACAAAGGCTATGGAAGAATTTTTAGCTACTGAAAGAGATAACAATTTCAATTTGCAGAAAGTGGAGGTTCTTCCTGGCAACATCGGATATTTTCTTTTTAATGGGTTTACAGGCAGTGTGGATGAGGCAAAGCCTATCCTAAACGCGGCACTGACTTTTTTATCAGGCACAAAAACATTAATAATTGACTTGCGCTACAATGGCGGCGGGAATACAGCTAATCGACTGGAAAGCTACTTTTTTAAAGAAAGAACCCATTTATATGATAACGTAAATACTTTTGAAAAAAATACGATTTCCGTATTTTCAGACCCATCAGCCACAAATGGGCTGACCTTGCTGATGCCTGTTTATATACTGACAAGCAAGAATACTTTCTCTGCTGCAGAAGCTTTTTCTGCTTCCATGCAAAGCTTAAAAAGGGCAGTCATTGTTGGGGAGAATACGGGTGGAGGTTCGCACATGACGGGTACTTTTGATCTGGGTGGCGGCTTTATTGCAAGAATACCTTTTGCTCGGCCAATCTCAACGGCAGCTTTTAAGGACTGGGAAGGGACTGGCGTAACACCAGATATACCCGTTGAAGCGTCAAAGGCTTTAGAAAAGGCACAAGAAGTCATTTATCAAGATTTGTTGTCGCAGGCAAAAAGCGAGAAAGACAAAATGAAGATCCAATGGGCTATGAATATGCTGATAGCCGAACAAAATCCGCCAAATTTAAGCGCTGCTTCCTATAACAAATATGTAGGTACCTATGTTGGCGGATTAAAATTCTATATTGAAAACGACCAATTCGTATGTGAAAATTCAGGACGGGGTGGCAGCAATGTGTTCAAACTAATTCCTATTTTTGATGATACCTATGTGCTTGATGAGAATGTTCAAATTCAATTCGTAAAAGATGAAAAGAATATCTATTCTAGTTTAAAGATGCTATGGAAAGATGGTCATGTGACTGAAAATAGAAAAGAATAAGCCATTATTTTGAAATAAATTTAAAGAAGCAATGAAGAATAGCCTTAAGACAGCAATTAGTATAATCGTAGTTCTATTTATTTGCAGTTTTTTCATAAGAGGAAAGATTAGTCATGAAAAATTTGATTCTGATAAATGGAAAAACTCAAATCTTAATTCAGAAGAAAATTGGAGTTTACGTTGGGACATGATGAATAGCTTGCGAAATAATCATGATCTAATTGGGATGTCTGAAAAGGAAATTATTAATCTGCTTGGAAAGCCAGACGAGAGTTTTCCAAAAGAAAAGACTTATATATACAGTCTAGGATATAGTCATAAAGGTATTAATACAGGATTTTTAAGTCTAAAATTAAACAACAAAGGAATTGTAACGGGAATTAATGTTCAACAAGGATAGTAGATATTATTAAAATGGAATGTCAAAAATTTTTGAATACATAATAAGCATCATCTATTGGCTTCACCGCTATTGATTGGAGTTGCTTTATTTTTCAAATCCAAACACAGTAACACTTGAAATCAGTTAATTTGGCAATCAAAATAACATAAAAACCACCCATTTATTAGGCAACAATCCGCCCTTCCGTGCAAACAAGGCTTATTTTGTGATTGTGCAATTCAGCTAAAATCAAAAAACATTCCGGATTACGAGCCAAAAGTATTGGATGACCGTAGGAAAGAACTATATTTAGCCTCCATCTCGCCCCTAAACCTACAGAGCAAATGTCAGATACTACCAAAAAGCCGGCTACCATAGTCGGAAGAATTATGTACAAGATAAAAATATTTGCCAAACGCTATTATAAGTACCCCTATCCCGAGGAAGCTTTCTTCAAGGATATTGCCGAAAAGACCGTATGCGACGCGCACAGCAACTGCGAAAAAGAGGTTTTTACAAAACAAAGGGTTTTGTTGCTTTGGCTGTATGTCAAGAGCCAGGCCCTGAAATACATAATCATGGTCCAGTGCGAGATGAAAGAGAAGTTTGTTAATCCTGCACAGAAGCTGTTCTATGCCCAGAAAATAGGGACTGACGTTGCACATATCGATGAAAAGCTCGAAAGCCTCAAGCTCCAGTTTTCCGATTCTGAGGACATCATGAAAAAGTGACACTTTTTTTTCGTATATTTGCTATTCACCTTTGCTTTAGTTGAAGTTTTTTCAACATTTCTCTTTCTATTTCATAGGCGACTTAAAAACAACTGCCTATGAAAAATCTAAGGATTTGTCTAGTCGATGACGACAAGGACGACAGGGAAACTTTCCAAGATGCATTTAATGAACTAAATTCAGATAACGTCTTGATGACATTCAAGAACGGTTTAGAAGCCATCGATTATCTGAATGCCATAGAAGATGTTCCTGATATTATTTTTCTTGACTTAAATATGCCGATTATGGGCGGTCTTGAAACATTAAGGGAGATACGAAAAAATGAACGCTACAAATTGCTTTCTGTAGTGATTTATTCTACTTCGTCTTCTGAAAAAGATATCGAAGAAACGCTCGTTGCAGGAGCCAATATCTATATTACAAAGCCGACCAATTACCGAGTCTTAAAAGATATGCTTACAAAAGTAATGAAGATGAACTGGCAGTACCATACATCTGAATTAGATAAGGATACTTTTGTATTTGCTATCTGATTTCTTTTAGTTAGACACGGCCTCTTTTAGTGCTTTTTCTCTTTCCTGCTCAATATAATATATACAGCAAGCTGTCACTATGATTATTGCAAAGACAAAGTAAAAAATCTTATAATTGGGCTTTTCCTTCTTTTCTTCTATCGGGTCATCATTAGGTATCATAAATACTTCTGGTTACTTTTTTCGGAAAGGTAATCCTATTTCATGCCCTATAGTTATAAGATTCCAACTATAGTTTACAGCTATTACGGTTTTTCGTAACAACAAAACGGAAGCCAATCTACCGAATCTGAAATTTACATAAAACTGCTTTCTTAATTTAGTAAAAGCCTTTAAAAACAGCTGAGAGCTCATTAGGGCCTTCGGCTGTCTTCTTATTGGATATTTTTTTGCATAAAATATTATGTAGTTAAATAACTTCATATATATTTGTAGTCAAATAACTTCATAATGAATTTAAGACGAGACGTTTTCCAAGCCATAGCCGACCCTACAAGAAGAGCCATCCTTCTATTGGTATCATCGCAATCGATGACCGCTGGCGCCATAGCTTCTAACTTTGATACCGCAAGGCCTACGGTTTCAAAGCATTTGCAGATACTTACCGAGTGCGAACTGCTCAAGCAGGAACAGAACGGCAGAGAAATGTATTACCACCTAAATCCGAACAAGCTGAAAGAAATAGCCGACTTTATCGAGCCGTTCCAAAAAATGTGGGACGACAGGTTCAACACGCTCGAAACCATCATGAAAAAGTACCAATCAAAAAAATAAGTTTATGGAACGAAAGACAAAAATCAACGCAGAAGAGGACAAGCAGGAACTGCTGATTACCAGAGAATTTGACCTGCCTTTGGAATTGCTTTTCAAGGCGTACGAAGATCCCGAGATTGTAGCACAATGGATGGGCACGAAAGTAATAAAGCTCGAAAACAAAAAGCACGGAGGCTATCAATTTGAAACCTCAGACAAGGAAGGCAATGTACTGTTTAGCGCCAATGGCACCATCCATGAATTCCTTCCGAACCAAAGGATTACCCGTACTTTTGAGATGGAAAACACGCCTTTTCCGGTACAGCTGGAGTACTTGGAGTTTGAAAAGCTGACGGACACTACCAGCAAGCTCACCATGCACATCGTATACAAATCAGTCGCCTTTAGGAACCAAGTACTGCAGCTGCCTTTTGCGCAGGGCATCAATATGGCGCATAACCGACTTCAAGAAATTGCAGACCGCTTAAAATAACACACTATGGAAAAAAGAAACAAAATTGTTTATTGGATTTCGACACTCTGGCTGGCGCTGGGAATGGTATCTACCGGAATCGTACAGATGCTGCACGTAAAAGAAGAAGCCGACATGATGGCCCATCTGGGCTATCCCTTATATTTTCTGACTTTGCTGGCAGTATGGAAATTTTTAGGCGTTATCACGATACTTATTCCTAAATTTACGTTGCTAAAAGAATGGGCCTATGCAGGCTTTTTCTTTGCCATGACGGGAGCCATCTATTCGCACATTGCTTCGGGCGATGCCGTGAAAGAACTATTCCCTCCCCTATTATTGCTAGTCTTGACCATGGTATCGTGGTATTTTAGGCCGGCCAATAGAAAAGTAAATTTTGCCAAACCTAACAACCAATAATGATATGGACAGCAAAAAGAAACTCTCGGCAGAACACAGCCAGACATTGCTCGGCATACTGAAAGCCCGCTTTGAAAAAAACAGCCACCGCCATAAAGGCCTCAAATGGGACGATATACAGGCAAGGCTAGAAGCACATCCCGAAAAGCTATGGTCGCTCGACGAAATGGAAGAGACCGGCGGCGAGCCCGATGTTGTAGGCCATGACGCAAAAACAGGCGAATATATCTTTTACGACTGCGCGCCAGAAAGTCCTAAAGGCCGCAGAAGCGTCTGCTTTGATCCGGAAGCCCTGGCTTCAAGAAAAGAGCACAAGCCAAAAGACAGCGCTGTTGCAATGGCCGATGCTATGGGTATCGATATCCTGACGGAAGAACAATACCGCGAACTGCAGCAGTTTGGTCCGCTCGATACCAAGACTTCAAGCTGGATAGCAACTCCTGCTCCTATCCGAAAGCTGGGCGGTGCGCTCTTTTGCGATTACCGCTACGGTACTGTATTCCTCTATCACAATGGCGCAGAGTCCTATTATGCGGCTAGGGGATTTAGAGGGTCGTTGAGAGTCTAGAAATCTTAAACAAGAAATAATCAGGGAAGTTCAATTTCCCATAAAGTAATTCGCTAAAATTAATAGAGTGGTTGGCGTGTCATATCTTCTTATTTCTTGACAAATTTTTTGATAAAAGTGCCTTCATCATTTTCTATCTTAAGCAGATAAATTCCTTTTACCAGATCACTTACGGCAATTTCTTTAATAGACTGCCCGCTTTGCTTTTTCACCATTTTTCCGGTCATATCATAAATCCAAATATTCGAAACAGCATCAATATTTCCCAAATATAATTGGTCATCAGTTGGCACAGGATATAGTGTTACCCTATTTTTCTTAAAGTCATCAATAGAAAGCATACAAGCCAAATTTTCAAGTTCTTGTGAAGTGCAGAGCGACCCTAAATATTCGTTTGTACTCGCAAGCCCGTATAGAACTTCAGTAGAAGGAAAAACAAAAGGTAATTCAGTAAAGGTCTGGTCTTCAAAATTCATGTCAAGCAATTCGTTATTGGGATTTATTGCTAAAATAGTCCCACTATCACAGCTATTGTATTTAGTAGTAAGTCCCCACAACTGTAAATAACCCGGATGGCACAGAATATCAACTAAATTGCCAGATGCTAAATTATAGGCCTTAACGATATAAACAGACCCATCGTCAGACCATGTCTGGAAAATGAGATTGCCCTTATAAAAAGTAAGGTCGCCCGAAGTATAAAAGCCCAGATAGGCAACATTCGTAATTGTATTGGTAAGCAAGTTGTATTTGTAAAGGCTTTTTTGGGAAGAATTGATCATATACAATTCAAAATCATTACTGCAAACCAACGATACATAACAACATGGCGGCAATTCGACGATAAAAGTAGTCTGTCCCGTCTGAGGATTGATCTGATAAATGCTATTTTGGGCAACTCCGTACATCACGCCTGCTGGCGAAATAGCAATATCTCCGATTAAAAAAGGCGTTGGTCCTGCTGTTGAAAGATAAGTTGACGTATAATCCTCGTTGATTCGATAAATCTTCTTTTCATTAGAAACTCCATATATGGTCTGGGCTTGTACTCTTGATGATACAAATAATTGCAACAACATGAGCACATATAAATAGTTCTTTAGCGGCATTCTATACATAGTAGTTTTTAGTACATCAATTAAATTTCTTTTACGAAGTTAACATTAATGCTTTAGAAAAAAGACAAAAAGAACTAAGTTTCTTACTAAAAGAATACATCAAAAAGCAGCAAAGATTAATTACAAGTGTTTGCAGAACAGATACCGCAGTAAATTTTACAGCGCTTCTAAAAAGCCCATATATTCAGGAATACTCTTTTCAATCCATTCGGGTGAAGCATTCAGTTCGATGCCATAATACGCAAAAAAGTAACGGTAGTCTGCCCTGATATAATCGAAAGTCAGTTCAAAAGGAGCCGTCAGCTCGCGCAAGGTATATTTGTATTTGCCGTCGGCTCTGTATTCTTCTTCGTCAATTCCTACTGAGAGTGCTAGTGCTATTTTCTTTCCGCCCAACTTATAGCCGCTTTGGCTTCCGTAGGCCCAGCCATAAGTGAGTACCTCATCGAGCCATTTTTTAAACAAGGGCGGACAGTTGAACCAATAAAAAGGAAACTGGAATACGATCTTGTCATACGATTCCAGCAGCTGCTGTTCTTTCGCCACATCAATCTTTTCATCCGGATAAGCCTCATGCAGACGATGGACAAAATAACGATCTGGGTATTTTTCTAATTCTTCTATCCATCTTTTATTGATAACGGATTCTTGCAGGTTCGGGTGTATGATAATGACCAGTGTTTTCATGCTATTATTTATTTACAAAACGTAAGCAAAAGTACGCCGCCACGGTCAATTTTGTATATTAGCAACCCATTGTAGGATACTATCAAAAAGGGAAGTAATGACTAAAATCAAGGAAACATCGACTAATTTCGAAAACAAAAAGCTATTGGCAGAAGAATGCCTTGAGGTATACGCTTCAGGTATCATCGGCGGACAATGGACATTGGCAATATGCTGCTACCTGATTAACGGCAAGCTGCGGTTTGGAGAGCTAAAAAAATGCCTGCCCGCTATTACAGAACGAATGCTGACGCTGCAATTACGCAAATTAGAAGAGAATAAGATTGTAACGCGCACCGTTTTTGCAGAAGTTCCGCCACGAGTCGAATACGAGCTAACCCCTGTCGGCTATCAGCTTAGTACCATCATCAAGAATCTTGAAGATTGGGGAAGAAAGCACAAGCAGCTGATGAAATCCTAACACTAATCAAACAAATCCAATGGCAGCGACCTTTTTTGCAACACAAGCCGAATTTAGAAAATGGCTCGAAAAAAACCATACCAAAGAAACAGAACTCCTTGTCGGTTTCTATAAGCTAGGCAGCGGCAAGCCCTCCATGACCTGGTCAGAATCTGTAGACCAAGCGCTTTGCTTTGGGTGGATTGACGGCGTACGCAGGTCCATCGACAAAGACAGCTATTCCATCCGCTTTACGCCACGAAAAAAGACAAGCAACTGGAGCGCCATCAACATAAAAAAGATGGAAGCATTGACCAAAGCCGGACTGATGACCGAAGCAGGGCAAAGCGCTTTCACCCAAAGAATAGAAAGCCGATCCAAGATCTACTCCTATGAAAACGAGCCTGTGCTTCTTGATGCCGAATATGAAAATCAATTTAGAAAAAACACAGCAGCCTGGGATTTTTTTAATAGACAAGCTCCCTCCTATAAAAAGCTAACAATCCATTGGATCATGGATGCCAAGCAGGAAAAAACCAGACAGTCGCGGCTGGAAAAAACAATACATCAAAGCGAACAGCAAAAAAGAATATAATAATAACTCCCTCTATTTATCGAGCTTTAGTAGCTGCTTTTAGCATTCCCTCTAATTTTTTTTAATTATTTATTGCACAGTTCTAAAATATGTATTTACTTTGAATTACAAAGTACTTTAAATCATTAATCTTAAAATCATTATTATTATGAACAATGCAACATCACATTCAGACCCTACAGCCTTACGAAGAAGACTATTGATTGGCGCAGGAATTGCAACGGCCTTGATTGTTTTCTTTCTGTTAAACGCTGGCGAATCGAAACCAGAATGGGGAAAATACTGGAGAATCAAGCCTCTTATAATGGTGCCTCTGGCAGGTGCTTTTGGCGGTGGATTATTCCATTACATCCAGCAATTCATCGGCGGCCAGAAAACTTGGACAAGAATAGCCGCTTTCTTAATCGGCGCGATTGCCTTTATTGTTACCTTATGGATCGGCACCGTTTTAGGACTTAACGGTACTCATTGGGATTAATACCTCAAACCATGAACTTGCTTTCCCGATTCGAACAGGCACATCTGCAGGCAAAAAGCAATAGATGGTTGCGTTATTTCACCGTCTTTTGTCGCATTGCCTTGGCGGCAGGCTTTTTGCCTTCGGGCTTTGTCAAGATTGCAGGAGAACGCTTTACTTCCCTGTCTGTCAACCATCCCATGGGACATTATCTAGAAGCCCTGCATGAAACCAGCTATTATTACACTTTTATAGGCATCGTGCAGGTTACAGCCGCTATACTGCTGCTCATTCCCCGTACGGCTACGCTTGGAGCTGTACTTTATTTTCCAATCATCCTAAACATCTGTATCCTTTCGTTGGCCGTACGTTTTGAAGGCTCGCTCCTCTCCTCTCCGTTAATGGTGCTGGCCAACACCTATCTCCTTTTTTGGGATTATGACAAGCTCAAATTTATACTCCCTTTTAATCGTTCGCCCCATGATGCCTTTCTACGGCAGCAAACCCGGAGCACTAAATTTCCTATGGCTTTCTTTGCCAGATCGGCGGCGGCTGTTTTCATCCTAGTGCTTATCATTACAAACCTGTTCGAAATCCAGCCTCACAATACCATTCCCGATTGCGAAATACAATGCAAAGACAATGGCAATCCCCAAGCCTGCATCGACTTCTGCAATTGCATTCATGTGCAAGGCAGGCCGATAGAAAAATGTCTGGAAGCATACGAAAAAGCAAAAAAGAAATAATAATCTTAAATCACAATCAAAATGAAAACGAAACTATTTACTAGGGTCACAGCCTTATCCATAGCAGTAACTTTTGTTGCCTTGCTTCTCGGACTTATTGGTGCGGCAATGTCCAGTTTTTATCCCGGGCTTGCCGTCTTGATAGTTATGGCTTTGATTACAATTTCCTCTAGGTTGTACACTACAAGAATAAGCACCCGATCTAATGATTTTCAGCGAAACTATTATACAATATTCACAATTATTAATGTGCTGTTAATCCTGATCGCGTTATGGATGACATTTGTTATTGTTCACGACCGTGTTCTTGGGGATTGCTGATAATTTTATCAGAGAATTGAAATACATACTATCTTTTAAATGAACGAAAATTGATTCTCGACGAATCCTGCTTTTTTTGTAAGTTAGCTTCTTCTATAACGAAGCTTATCACAAGCGGCTTTCGATTCGCATAAACAATGAGTTTCAAAAATAAGCAAAACAGCAAATACAATCCAATCGTTAACATGGCAACAGAATACTACCACGGCACAAAAGCAGACCTAAAACAAGGAGACCTCATCCAGCCCGGCTTTAATTCCAACTACGGGAAACAGTACAAGGCAAAATACATCTATTTTACGGCAACCCTCGAAGCGGCTACTTGGGGTGCCGAGCTTGCCCTTGGCGAAGGCTCAGAAAGAATCTACATCATAGAACCGACAGGCGCTTTTGAAGACGACCCTAACCTGACCGACAAAAAATTCCCAGGCAATCCTACAAAGTCATACCGTTCCCAGCAGCCGCTTCGCGTTATCGGAGAACTAAAAGAATGGCAGCCGCACACTGCCGAACAGCTCAAGACCATGAAAGACCATTTAGAAAAACTAAAACAGCAAGGCATCGAAGCCATAGAAGACTAACAGCTTGTTGTTCTTAGGTACTAGATAGATGCTATTTTAACATCCATAATAGCAGATAAACCTTTCCGAAAGAATCATTTCACCGCCTCAAAACAATTTAATATATTTGGTTTCAATCGTCTACAAACCCTATCAACAGAATAAACAATGAAACACATTTTTACACTTCTTATACTAGTTTCAACATTCAATATTTTCGCACAGGAGAAACTTAGTTTCGATAAAAGGTTTGTCCAAAGTGAAGACAAATGGATAGCTTTTGAACCAGACAGCCTTAACTCCTATCATTTCGGATTTATTTATATCGATTCTCAAGCGGGACTTACACTTAATTATGAAGGCAGCTTTACAATAGATAATAATGGAAAATTTATTCTCAAAAAAAGAGATGCTGAAACATCCATCAAATACCGTTTAGAAGCAAATAATACCTTGGTGGCTTTCATTCCAGAATCTAAATTCTCAGAGCTAAATATTAAAAAAACTCCCGACTGGCTCAAGCCTTATAAAGAAGGTGAAAATTCAATAGAAAGATTATACAATTGGGGATATAGGTACAACGGTTGGAACGAATGCGAAAAAGCATTAGAATTTCTAGAAAAAGCTAAAAAAATCAATCCCAACCATAAAGGTCTTAGGGTTGAACTTGCTTTCTCATATAATTGCTTAAAAAGATACCAAGACGCAATCAATATTCTAGAAGATGCTATAAAAAGTGAGCCATTAGATGCCTACGTCAATAAAGAATTAATTTATGCGCAAGTCAAAATTGGAAAACTCAAAGAAGCTGAAAACACCTGCAAGAAAGTAGTTCGAGATTGTCCTGATAAAACATACAATGCCGAAAATGCATACAATATTTTGCAGGCATATTATCTAAAAAAAGAAGTAGAAAAATTCAAGAATTGGCTTGCCGAATCAAGTTCTTATCTATTAAGTGAAGAAAGATTTAAGAATTTAGTAGAAAAAATGAAAACTGAATTAAAAATATAGAAATACCTGAAATATACACTATACACTGACATGCATTTTGTTTGCTAACCATCAAAACATAAAAATTATGAATCCAAAAAAAATGTGGGCCAATGTAGCCGTAAGCAATCTAGAACGAACCACTAAATTCTATACCCAATTAGGATTTAAGCACAACGGAAGCTCTAACGACCTGACAAGCTTTTTTTTCGGTGAAGACAATTTTATAATGCACTTCTTCCTGCCAGACATCCTCAAGACCAATACAAACATCGAAATTGCCGACTCGCACCGTTCCAACGAAATCATATTCACCCTTTCTGCCGAAAGCAAAGAACAGGTAGATAATTGGGCAAAAGAAGTAGAAAGCGCAGGCGGAACCATCATTTCCGAACCCAAAGAATTCGGAGAAGGATATTACGGTTTTGTTTTTGCAGACCCAGACGGACATAAGTTTAATGTCTTTTATATGTAAGACATCGCAAGCACATATGCTTTAGAAACTAATTTTAAGGAAGTAGTACAGCTACTTTTAGAGATGACATCAAATGGCAAAATTCCGAGATAAAAGTCTATATGTTTAGATTCGGAGGCAGACAGAATAGCTTCAACGAAATTAACGTAGCAGTGTATAAAGACTAAGCGATACTATAAAATTCTAAATCAAAAACATGAAGAACTATTTATTTTTATTTCTAATAATCATAAGCTGTAATAAAGCAACCCAAAAAGACAATATACAAGCTGCAAAACCAGCTTCAAAAAAAGAATTAAAAAAATTTTATGATTCCGATAAGATCGAGCATTTCTATCTCAACATTTCAGAAGACAGCATCCTTAATCTTTTAAAGCTGAAGAATGAAAACAAAGACCAAAAAAAATTAAGGCAATTATTAGTCAGCGATTATCCAGATTCTGTTTCAGAGCCCAATTTTGAAACCGACTTAGTTAAATATAAATTTACCAAAACAGAACTAAGTGAGCTAAAGAAAAAAGAAGTAGAAAAAATATTCAGCCAGCAAGATTCTACACCAGCAGAATTTCTTTCTTGTGTGCCCTACTATCGCGACATCTTTATTTTTAAAAAGAACGACTCTATCGTCGGAATTGCAAAAATTTGCTTTGATTGCGGCATTTCAACATTCTTAGGCTCAAACGTCGATACCGGTGAATTTGGTTTGCGTAGTGAATTAAATAAACTAGAGAAAATCGTACGTAACAAATAAGCTCCCGCTTTAATGAAAAAACTAGGCATCCTACTACTCACTATCCTAATAGCTACCCTACTAGCCGGAACCTACGGAGCGTTGCACGACCAGATAACCTATACCATTTCATCAGAATACTTTACAGTATTCAAATTTGAGCAATTTGGCTTCCAAGATTGGGGAAATAACAATCCCCGTTTAACCACCGCCCTCATCGGCTTTTTAGCAACATGGTGGGTCGGCCTCTACATTGGCATTGTTCAAGGCCTGGTCGGATTAATACACAAAAGCCCAAGGCTGATGTTTAAATACGTCTTCAATGCCATACTCATTACATTAGGTATAGCTATGATATTTGGAATATTCGGAGGAATTATTGAAGCCTTAAGCGGAGAAACCGACCCGAGCTGTTTTCCTTATGACGTACAAGATTGCAGAAGTTTTTTTATTGTCGGCTCCATTCATAATTATGGATATCTCGGGGGCGAAATAGGAGCCGCGATTGGTTTGGCCTATCAAATCTATCAAAAGAAAAAGGCTAATTGGCGTAATCGCTAATATATAGTAAATGTCTCATAAAGGATTAACCTTTACTAAAATTTATTAATTAGATTTGCATAAATTCATCTAAAAATGGCAGAAAAACAAAAAAGAGATAGATATGAAATGCACAAATATTGGGGCAAAAAACCGTCAAAAGATCTAAAGACTCTTATTGAAACCTATACAAGTATTGGAGATACTATATTAGACCCGTTTTCAGGTTATGGCGTATTTTGTTGTGAAGCTTTTTTATTAAATAGGAATGTTATATCTAATGACCTTAATCCAATTGCCAATTTTATTAATAAACAATTATTAACCAAAGACGTAGATATACAAAAGCTTGAAAAAGAATGGGATATCATAAAAGAAGAATTTACTCCTTACATCGATAGTTGGTATGAGTTTAATACTGATGGAGAAACTCTCCATCTCGTCAATATTCTTCGTGATAAAAATAATCGAGTAATAAAAGCAAAAGCCAGATCAAAAACAGATAAAAAAACAAGAGAAATATCCTTTTCTAAAGAGCAATCTCAACTTTTTTTACAACATGAAAAACAACAAATAATCAATGACTGGTATCCTACAAATAAATTAATTGAAAATTCAAGAATATCCGCTAAAAAAGGAATGACGGTAGCGGATTTATTTACAAGACGCGCCTTGGCTTGCCATGCTAAATTACTTTCCTTAATAGAAACCTGTTCAACAGGAGGTGAAAAAGAGCTTTTAAAGTTAGCTTTTACAGCAAATCTTGCTAATTGCTCAAAATTAGTCCCGCCAATTAAAAGCAGGAGCGATATGTCACAAGGAGCATGGATGACAGGTTTTTATGTCGGAGACACTTATTTGGAAAACAATGTGCTACATTACTTTCAAAATAGACTTCATAAAATAATAAAAGGAAAAAAAGATTATTTGGACTTCTTTAAAGGAGAAAATTTGCAAAAATACACTAATGAATATCGAGTCACCCAATATGATGCTAAACAACTAAATATTCCTGACAATTCTATTGATTATATTTTTACTGATCCACCTTATGGAGATGCAGTACCTTATTTTGAGCAGAGTATAATCTGGAACTCATGGCTTAAATTCAATCCGGATTATGAAAAAGAAATAGTTATTTCTGATAGCAAATTTCGAAAAAAAAGTATTGATAATTTTGAATTAGAAATTGAAAAAGCCTTTTCAGAAATTAAGCGAGTACTGCGTATGGAAGGATATTTTTCCCTAACATACCATTCTCTGTCTGGTTTAGAGTGGAAGGTCATAACAAATGCTTGTATAAAAAATGGCTTTGAAATAATAGATTTTACATGGCTTGTTCAAAAGAGTTTTACGCCCCGCCAAATAAATAGATCCAAAAGCATAAAAGGAGACGTACTAATAACTCTTCAAAAAGTTCAAGAAATAAGATATACAACTCCTTCAGACCAAGAAATAAAACTACTTTTTATTAACCATCTTCAAGAATGGCTACAAGAAACCCCATTAGATACCAATGAAATATTTTTAAGAATGATGATGATCATTTTTACACAAAGAATAATCATTGGAAATATTGACTTAGTTGATATTTTAACCCAAAACTTTACTTTTAATACAAATAATGAATGGATATTAAATGACAACATTGAACTTTTCGCAATTAGATAATTTATTTAGGAATGATGATTTTCCTAGTATTGAAAATGATACTAGAGGCATCCGCTTCCTAAAACTCCGAAGTATGTCTCGGAACGAGACAATGAGAGAATTTTGCCATTTACATAATATAGATATCAATCATTTACAAGTAAGGCAATATTTTTCACATCTATTTAATTTCGAGTACATCACAGATGAGCAAATTAATAATTTTATCATTCAAAAATATAATCAAGAAAGAGAAATAAGGAGGCTAAACGAGGAGTCTTTAGTTGATCAACTTAGTAGGCTTCAACATTTTGATTGGGGAGGCTCTTTTGGAAATAGTCTTGAAAAAAACATTGTTAATAACTATGTAAAGCGAATTCAATCTTTTGATAGGATTAATGAAGAAATAGAAGGTAGTCTCTTATCAAGTCTTAGAGGCTATACATTAAACTCTTGGTATAACCATTGGACATCAATTTTGATTGAAGACTTATTTAAAGATCATACTAATGTTCTTCCTACTGTTGGGCTTGTAAAGAAAATTGATTTTTTTATAAACAACATTCCTTTTGATTTAAAAGTTACCTACTTCCCTGAGCAATTACTTGCCCAAAAACTTCAAGCAAGAGGGTATGGTAATGAATTAACGAGATTGAAAAGAGTTTGCAGGCAATTAAATATATTCATACCTAATGATTTAAAGGACAAACAGCTAAAGTTGCATTTATATAACAAAGTGTCCGAAGATCCAAGAGATGAGGCAAGGCTATTTATTACAGATCTAAAACACCACAAACGTGAAATCATATCCGAAGCTGAAGAAAATCCAGAAGAACTAAAAGTTTGGTTTTATGAAAATCAAGGCGAAGCCAGATTTGATGCTTCAAATAGATTTTTTCTAGTATTAACTGATGAAGCTGACCTAACGAATAGCTGGAAACTAAAAAGAAATATCGTTTTTTTGAGAGAAAAAATTAATGAGCATCTAAATAATATTATACTGGACATTGAAAGGTTAAATACTGAATTTTATTGGGCAAAAAACCAACGAACATATAATTGCAAGTCCGATATACTTTTTATTAAACAAACAGAAAACATATAAGTTAAAAATAAATTTGAATCAGAATAATAAAACAAAAAAGCTCTTCAATTGAAGAGCTTTTTTGTTTTCATAAAATCTATTTACATTATCCTAGATAAGTTGTCATATCTCCCATCCAACCAACGATTCTATCATTTATAACTTCTTTAGCGCTATCATCATTATTTCCTGAAAACATTTCACCGATAAAAACAAACCCATCATCAAATGTTTTAGTAAGAATTTACATTATCTAAAACATTTCAATATATTTGATTTCAAACAATTACGAATAACAAGAAATAAAAGCAACTCATATGGACATTGTTTTTATCCTATTCATCATAGTTGGCCTCGTTATTATCTTTAATAAGATGAGAGATTATATTGAAGCAAAAAACAACGTTCCGCAACGCAGCTACTATATTCCTATACAAGAAAAGGAAACAATAGAACCCGTAACCCAATCCCATAGAGGCACAAGAGCAGAACGCCGTTTGGTAGCAAAACTCCTAAAATCAGGAATCCCGGCACAAACCATTTTCCACGACCTATACCTAAAAAAATACAAAGACAAATATTCCCAAATCGATCTCGTCGTTGCCACCAAAGTAGGCATACTCGTCTTCGAAATAAAAGACTACAGCGGTTGGATTTTCGGAAACGGACATCAAACACGATGGACACAAGTGTTGGCCTTTGGCCAGCAGAAATACTCTTTCTACAACCCAATACTGCAAAACAACAAGCATATCGCAGACCTAAAAAAGCAGCTCCAGCAATTCCAAAACATTCCTTTCTATTCCATTATCGTGTTCGATGGCGACTGTACTCTAAAAGACATCACCTTCGTGCCCGAAGGAACCTATATCGTAAAAGCAGAAAGAGTTATCGAAGTCATGCAAATCATTACAGAAACCAATACGCCCGCACCCTATACCAATAAAAACGATGTTGTTCGAGTATTAAAACAAGCCGTACAAAATGGCGAAAGCTATGAAGTTCAAAGGCAGCATGTCGAAAACATTAAAGATATGTTAGGCGAGGATAGAATCTTTAATTAATATACCAGCCGCTTCACCCCAAAAAGCGTGCTCTTAACCTAATACTTTCGTAAGAATTTACTTTGTACAAAAAAATCAATACATTTGATTTCAAATGATTAGAATCTTAAAAAGATAGTATGACAGACGACATGAAATTATATTGGAAACTTTATTCAGAGTGGTTCCCTAATGAAAGGATTTTATCTAAATTTAATAATCCAATAAGAGATTATTCTATTAAAAATTCTGGAAAAGTTATCGATATTGGTTGCGGCCAAAGTACCTATCTACTAGATTTATTAGACTCAAACTATGAGTTATTTGCAGTTGACACAAATGAAATGCAATTACAACTTTTAAAAGATAGAGTAATTAAATCCGGAAACAAGGCAGAAAGAATCAATTACTCTTCTACTGAGTTTCCATCAGATAATTTTAAAGGAAATTATTTTACAGCAATTATTATTTCCAACTTATTACATTTTTTTAAAAAAAATGACGCATATAATTTTGTTTCACAATTAAATCAATATAGTGAATCTGGCACTCTTATATTAGTTACTGTTCATTCTTCATCACACTTATCAAATAAAAAGGAAATCACTGACAAAAGCTATTTCAAATCTTTTTACTCAAAATCAGATTTATACGAAATGTTTCCTTCTTCTGATTTCGAATATATAGGTTATATTGAAAAAGAAAAACTTCCAAACAATTATAAAATAAAATTCATTAAACATTGGATAAATGAAGTTTATAAAGAAAAATACACCCCTAATCAAATCAGAAAAATTCAACAAAATTATTTAAAAACTTGTCGGATAAACAGTATAGATTTTTTAGTAAAAAAGCACTAAGAAATTTAAAAGACCCTCTGCATTTTTATTATAAAACTCATTAATAAAATTCATATGGAATTTGAAATATTAGACAAACCGGGAAACTATCCTCCTCAAAGTAAAAACAAAGTTTATTTGACTTGGGACAATTGGAATGATTATAGTTATTATACAACATTTGGGATTTTTTTTGTAGATGAAAATTCTGAAAAACATCGATTAGGCGGCGTAATGTTGGGATTTAAAGGCCAAAAACAGCTGGATAGAGTATTTCAGGTAGGTTATTCTTTCGATTATATCGGTGATACTCACTTTTCTTTAGGCACTTCAGAAGAGTATTACGAACGTCTGAACATGCTTCCTTCGAAAATAAGGGAAGAAATTCTTATAAACTTAAATGATTTGGCAAGAAATATAGAGTTGCTTGAAGGAATTAAGCATGAACGTGTATTTCGAAGCTCTTTTCTACGATCCTTGAGTGAATCAACTATTACTGGTCAATATAGAAGAATGGCATTAGGAGGAGCAAAGTTAACTCCCTACCGTTTTCTTTTTAATCAGCCTAGTGCTAATAATTCTTCATTTCTAAAACTAACATTTGATGTTGAACCTGATTCGCTTCCGCCAACCAACATACACGTACTTATAGGTCGAAATGGAGTTGGTAAGACTTATTTAATAAATAATATGATTGATTCATTATTATCCGATAAAAAAGAAATAGCAAAGGGTACTTTTAAATTTGAAGAGGATATTGAATATAGTGTACATGATACAACTTTTGTTAATCTAGTACATGTATCTTTTAGTGCTTTTGACGAAATAAATCTTCGTACAAAGACAAAAGTTACTACCAAAAATTTAAGATATTCATATATAGGTCTATGGCATTATAATGATGGAAAAATAACTATAAAAAGCCCAAAAACACTTCCTAAAGAATTTTATGATAGCTTATGCTTTTGTAAATCAAGAGGGCTTAAAAATAGATGGATAAAAGCCGTTACTAGTTTGCAATCTGACCCTAATTTTCGTGAAGCTGGAATTATTGAGTTGATTGAGTTGGATAAATCAAGAACATCTACCATTAAGATTAAACACACATTTAGAGCACTTAGCTCTGGACATAAAATAATTTTACTCACTATAACAAAGTTAATTGAAGAATTACACGAGAAAAGTTTGATAATTATGGATGAACCTGAGGCACATCTACATCCACCGCTTCTCTCTGCATTTATTAGGACTATGTCAGATTTATTAATAGACACTAATGGAGTTGCAATAATAGCTACTCATTCTCCTGTTATATTGCAAGAAGTACCTAAAAGCTGTGCTTGGAAAATACGTCGTAGCGGTTCCCTTTCTATTGCCGAAAGATTACCGAATGAATCTTTTGGAGAAAATATAGGAATTTTAACAAACGATATATTTGGATTGGAAGTTATGGAATCTGGTTTTTATAACCTATTATCTAGCGTTGCTGAGCAAAAAAAATACAATTACGATTCTGTTTTAAGAGAATTCGAATTTCAGCTTGGAATGGAAGCACGGTCAATTTTAATGTCCATAATAGCAAATAAAAATAATAAAGATGCTTAGAGTAACAAAACCTACATTATCTTCTGTACGAGTCTACTCAGATTGTATTAGGATAGTCAGAAATAGAGATCTACGAAATAGACTTACGGCATGTGAAGATTTAATACAACAAGCCGAGCAGGAATTCGAAAATAAAATCACAAAAGGATTGATGCATACTATCAATAGGGAAGAAACAGTAAATAGGAATGTCACAGCAAAAGAACTAAAGGATGTGTATACTCTAAGAATGGTAGGAAATCCTGCTGGGCGAATTCATTATGATGAATTGTTCCTTTCCGCTCCACAAGAATTATGTCCATTGTGCGCACATCGAAATGTTACGACCCTTGACCATTATCTTCCAAAAGCGGAGTATCCCCGATTATCAGTTGTGCCAATTAATCTTATTCCATCTTGTAAAGATTGTAATACTGGAAAGCTTTCTTTCTATCCAACTTCGCCAGAGACAGAAACCCTGCATCCATATTATGACAACATTGAAAATATCCAGTGGCTAAAGGCAACTGTAAATAGAACTAGTCCTATATGCATTAACTTTTATGCTGAGCGACAATCAGACTGGACAGATTTATTGTTTGAAAGAGTAAAACATCATATAGAAACTTATGGGCTTAAGTCTCTTTATAGCGTACAAGCAGCCCGCGAATTATCGGCAATTAAACGAATGCTGATCAACGATTACACAAATGGCGGTAGCGAAGAGGTCCGAAAAAGACTAATGGAAAATGCCGGATCTAGATTAGAAAATAATAGGAACTTATGGACAACAGCATTATATCTCGGCTTAGCAAATGATGCTTGGTTTTGCGAAGAAGGCTTTCGACAAATTGGATAACAATATAATCACATGAAAATAAACTTAAATGAAATGCATGGCTTTAATTGGACAGAAATATCATATCTAGATTTTAGCATTAGCAACTCTTTTTCGGCCCTTAGAAAATTAAATGTCAATCAGGAAAAGTTGCTATCGGAATCTAAAAGTGATCTTGAAGCAAAAATTAATTCAATTAGAGAATACAACAAAGGTGGCGAACAAGAATTTATAGAATCTTATATCCATCATATCACCTATGATGATGAAATCATGATTGAAGAAATTAAAAGACTACAACGTTACTCGTTAGTGGTTACAATTTTTTCATTTTATGAGGCTCGACTAAAATCACTTTGTGAAATGATTGAAGTAGAATTCAATTTTAAAATTAAAATTAATGATTTAAATAGCTATAAAGGAGATTTATTAAAATATTGGACATATTTAAGTAAAGTGTATGAGATGCCTACAGAAAGCTTACAAGAATTATTTGACCCGTTAATTCGTCAAAAAAAAATTAGAAATATTATAGTTCATCAAGACGGAATTATTAGTGAAAAACATCTAAAGGAAATTCCAAATACGCATGGAATATGTTTTAAAAAGTCTGGAAGCTTATATGTTTTAGAAATTGAAGAAAATATTTATGTAGAATTTTTATTGAAAAATATTATGCGATTTTTCGAATCCCTTCTTAAAGAAATTGACAAAAAATACATACAACTAAAATCAACATAAAATCCGTCAATAATAGTTTAGCAAATCCAAATTTGTGTCATGAGTCCGAATCTTCCGTTTATCTACACATAAACCTTTAATAAGATTTTTATGCCTCCCTTAAAACAATTATATACATTTGATTTCGAACATGCTTAAAATAGAAACTTAGTGGCATTTTTAATATTGTATACCATCATATAGATAACAATTTATGATTAAAGAAAAAATAAAAAACATATTCTCATTTGAGGGAATTTCTCTTATTATAGGAATTGTTGGGAGTCTGACAGCATATTCTACAATTCTTATTACTGATTGGAATTATTCACTAAGTTTGAAATGGTTAATTTTTACAATATATATTTCGTTTACTATTATCTTAATTCTTATTAAGCTAATAGTCGATTTAAATGCCGAATTAAAAATCAAATCTCCAAATACAACAATGATTTTTAGGTATGTTCCAGAAAATCAAACTTTTTTAGTTCATAAAAATGATTTTCTTGGGCATTTAGCAATGGTAAGTATTTTTTATATCGATGATTCTTTTGAAATAGAGCTTGGTAAAGGATACGTAAAAAATATTCAAGATAATTTCATTCAAGTAAAACTCTTAGAAATCTCTGAGAGTTTTACTTTAAATCACTCGGAGATTTTAGAAAAAATAAATTCGAATAATATAATTGCTTTACAAAAAATAATTGTAAAGAGTTATATAATATATACAAACTAATATTATGACAGAAAAAATTGATATAAGAGTTGCTAAAATTTTAGAACTTGATAGAATAGTTATCAATAAAGGGAAAGCTGATAATATTGATGAACATATGGAATTTTTAATTTATGACGAAGGAGAAGAGATTATTGATCCCGTTTCGGGGAAAAGCTTAGGTCTTTTAGAGAATCCGAAAGGAATCTTCAAAGTAATGCACATCCAAGAAAATGTATCAATTTTGTTATCAAAAACTAAGCGTCCAAATAAAATGTTTGCTGGCTTAAATATGTATAGTGATATTGATATAGAAAGAGATTTACTCAAAAGTATCAAAATTGGAGATAAAGTTAAAATAACTAATCAGACCTTATAATTTAATCGAAAAAATGAACGACTTAATTTCTCCTAAATATCAAATGCAACTTGTGAACTCTGTTGAGCAAACAATTTGGGAAGAGTTTAAATCTTATAAACTAGTTCGTTTATATATTAACAAATGGTATCAAAACAACTATGAACCAAATGGCTTTAACCATTTCGAAGAAAATTTCACAATATTTGAAAAGCAAAATAAGGAAATTGATTTGACATCAACTTTACATAGCATGAAACCTATGGATCTCCTTAGAATTGCTATAGATTTAGGGGTTGACACTCCAGACTTTATACCTTCTATTCCTACTTTTAAAAACATATTAAAATCCGAGTATAAAACAGCTTATGATACTTTTACCAAGGCATATAAACAAATTGAATCAGACCCTAGTTTAGCTGTCGGTTTAGCTAATTCAGCTCTTGAAAGTATTATAAAGGAAATTCTAAAAGACGAAAGAATAAATCATAAAATTAGTGGAGGAGAAACTCTTTATAAACTCACTTCAATAATCTTAAAAGAATTCAACTTAACCAATGATGAGCATCCAAAAGAAATTAAGACAATCGGAAGTTCATTATTAGCAATTAATCAAAGTGTAGAAAAATTGAGAAGTGAAAAAACTAATTTTCATGGAAAAACAGATGGCGACTATTTAATAACTGATGCCATTTATACACACTTCATTGTAAATACCGTTACCACAGTTGGGCTTTTTTTAAATTCTTATTACCAAACCAAATTCCCAAAAATAAATTTAAAAAATGATGATATAAGTAAGTCTGTCGAAGAAGAATACGATGATTTACCTTTCTAAAATACAAAAAACCGCCTCACAGCGGTTTTTTCAATTTCTTCCCCAAACACCTCACTCCAAAGAGTGCCCGTTTTTCCTCCACACCAATAGGCACATCAGAATGATATAAAGCCAAATCATGCACGATCCGCAAAGACTTCGACAATTCCGAAGCCCCGTAGAACAGCACAAAATCAATAAATTCACATTGAGACGGTGTTAACCACACCTTTACTTTCGATACGTTTCGTGTATCACCCGCTGTGTCGGCTGTAGATTTGCCGCCACCTTGACCTTTGAAAGTTTGCATTTTCTGTATGGATTATAGTTAATAAAAAAAGAGAGGTCACCGCAAACTTTATAAATTATTACATTTATCAGTCTCGGGACTTTCACCCGTTTGCCTCTCCGAGTAGTAATTTTAAAATGAGTCTGTGATAAATAAAACATAATAATCTTTAAAGTTTGCATCACAAACATACATATTTATTTAAAAATATAACAAAACCAACCAATTAATTTACAATACTTTACAAAATAAACAAAAACTATTTCAATCTAAAAGTACTTGCCTAATTTCAAAACTATTTTCTTTCTAAGCGCAATGCTTTTATGCGTAGTAGCAATAAATTTTAGTGTAAATACAATTATTTTCTTGCACCTACGGAAACCCGTAAGCATTCTAAAAATCAATCCGTTATATTTGATTGTTTTGAACTTTATATTAACCTTTACACACTACCATTTATGAAAAAACTACTTTTATTAGCAATCCCCTTACTACTGTTCGGATTTACATCACCCAGCAGCAACTCTAAAAAAGAAGAAGCCGCTACTCACAAAAAGATGCTTGCCAACTCCTTGTGCGTTGCATCCTGTACAACAACGCATATCAGGGTAAAGATTGCAGGAGACCCGCTGCCTCCAGGAACCATCAATTGGTATCTTGACGGAGTTCTTGCCGCTACCGGAAGCCGTATCTTTAATGTCCCAAAAACGGCTACAGTCGTAACGGTTACAGTTGGCAGCCCCGGAGTTTTGATCGCAGGAGATAACATATCAACATTAAATGCGCAATGTGCCGCCCCTCCTTGCCCATAATAAGTACAATACGTGATAAACAAAAAAGCCTCTATCCAATAGAGGCTTTTTTAGTGTAGGGCTGCCGAAAAAAGAAATATGCGCCCTGCTAGTAGTTTATAGTGAGTAGAAATTCATTTCATGGCTTTAGAAACTCCTTTCACGCATTTAGAAATTCATTTCATGTCTTTAGAAACTCTTTTCACGTCTTTAGAAACTCTTTTCACGTCTTTAGAAATTCATTTCATGCCTTTAGAAACTTCTTTCACGCCTTTAGAAACTCTTTTCACGTCTTTAGAAACTCTTTTCACGCCTTTAGAAATTCATTTCACGTCTTTAGAAACTCATTTCACGTCTTTAGAAACTCTTTTCACGTCTTTAGAAACTCCTTTCACGTCTTTAGAAGCTTCTTTCACGCCTTCCGAAGCCCAATGGGCCTAGGCCGTAGCAATCCCCAAGCTTTCCGCAATCTTTAACGCACATTTCTCCCCATCTATAGCGGCCGAAATAATACCGCCCGCATAACCCGCACCCTCGCCGCACGGATACAAGCCTTTCAATTGCACATGCTCCAAAGAATAAGCATCCCTCGGAATCCGCACCGGTGATGAAGTTCTCGATTCTGGCGCATGCAAAATAGCCTCATTCGTCATATACCCTCGCATCGACTTCCCAAACTGAACAAACCCCTCGCGCAAAATCTGCGTCAAGAAGCCCGGAAAAACCTGTCCCAGTTCCACAGGAGTCGTCCCCGGAACATACGAAGTCTTCGGGATATCTGCCGAAACCTTGCCCTGCGTAAAATCTACCATACGCTGTGCCGGAACCCGTTGCGTCTCTCCCGCCAGATGCCAAGCCCTTTGTTCAATACTTTTTTGGAATTCCATTCCTGCCAAAGCGCCAAACTTAGCAAAAGGTTTAAAATCTTCCAGTTTTAACTCCACCACAATACCCGAGTTGGCCGTTTCCTGATCCCGTTTAGACGGAGACCAGCCATTCGTCACCACTTCCCCAGGGCTTGTAGCACAAGGCGCAATCACCCCACCCGGACACATACAAAAAGAATACATTCCCCTACCATTCACCTGCTTCACAATCGAATAAGGCGCCGGCGGAAGATAGTCTCCCCTATAATCGCAACTATACTGTATGCTGTCAATAAGCGTCTGCGGATGTTCCGCACGAACGCCCAAGGCAAAAGGCTTGGCCTCTATATATATTTTCTTTCGATCCAGCAGTTCAAAAATGTCGCGTGCCGAATGTCCCGTTGCCAAGATCATCTTCTCCGCTTTGATAACGTCGCCCTTTTGCGTCTGCACGCCTTCAACAGCATCCCCTTTCACTAAAATATCGGTCACGCGCGTATCAAACAAAACCACGCCGCCAAACTCAATAATCTTTTCGCGCATCGCCTTGATAATCTTCGGCAATTTATTCGTCCCGATATGCGGATGCGCCTCTATCAATATCTCTTCCGAAGCTCCAAAGCCTACAAACAATTCCAAAATACGGTCCACATCGCCTCGCTTCTTAGAACGCGTATATAATTTGCCGTCAGAATACGTTCCAGCGCCCCCCTCACCATAACAATAGTTAGAGTCCTCATTTACGACATGGTCCCTATTAATTGCCTTCAAATCACGACGGCGTTCCTGCACGTCCTTGCCACGTTCCAGCACGATAGGCCTTAGTCCCAGCTCAATCAATTGCAACGCCGCAAACAAGCCCGCAGGCCCCGCGCCGATCACAATCACTTCCTGCTTTCCAGACACGTCTTTATAATCAGGCAATCCAATTTTGGTTTCCTCATACGCTTCGTTCCAGTACGCCTGAATCTTAAGATTGATTTTAATTGCCTTTTGGCGCGCGTCAATAGAGCGCTTGATGATAGCAACATGCCTGATCTCTGCAGGTTTTACCTGCATCAGCTTGGCAACATGTTCGGTCAATAATTGCGGATTGGCAGCCACCTCTGGCGTCACCTGTATTTGAAATTCTCTTGGCATGGCGCAAAGGTAGAAAAATTTAAAGATGTTTGTAACAGTCCAAAAAGCAGTGCTATCTTCAGACTATCGCTTTTCCTCATAAGCCCTCAACGCAAACGAAGCCAGCCAATGCTCGCCCTCATAATTGCCATCTACGACAGAAGGAAGCGAAAAATCAAGATGATGGTCTGCCAGCGCTTTCAAATGCGAAAACTCCTTAGGATATTGGTTGATTAAGTAATACAAATTCCAAGCACGGCTAAAGTTTAAGCCGTCCAAGTGTACCAAATGTCCGTCGGTTCTATCCGAAACTCGTGCTACGTCCCAAGTAAACTTTTTGTCGAAAAGTGGCTTCGAAAAATCCTTTAACCATTTTAAAAATTCCGCTTTAGGCAGAATACGCTGCATGGTTCCAATCTCTTCCAAGCAAGGCGAAAGAAAATCCGTCCCGCTAGGTTCCCAATTCAACGGACACTCCCTATCCTTTTGGAATAACCTGATGGCATTCTCCTTGATGCTTTTTTGCAAAGCTACATTCTTAGAATACACCGCATAATCCCAAGCAAAATTAAGCCCGAAAGCCGTGTTCGAATGCGTTCCCGCCCTCACCGGATACAATAGTTTAGGCAAGAATTCGATATATCTTTGAATAATAAGGTCAGACAAAGGCTTTAAGTTGCCTGCCAATTCTTTGGCAAACGGTTCCGAAGAAGTTTCTAGCTCCAACTGCAGTTTCAACAGCCATGTCCAGCCATACGTACGCTCAAACGACTTTTCATGCGCCTTAGAAACATAGTCGATTTCCTTTTGGATATTCTCTTTAGAAAGATTAGTCCGCAGCTTGCTGATGATTTCCTCTTTCTTTGCCAGATTCGGAAACTTCTTCAACAAATACACCAAGCTCCAATGCCCATGCACAGACGAATGCCAGTCAAAACAACCATAAAATGCCGGATGCAATGCTTTAGGCGATTGCAATTCGGTACTGTCTTGCAACAACTGACCTAATTTGTTCGGATATTCCTGTTGCAAACACTTGATAGGCAGTGTAGCCAGATGATTCGCCTTTTCTAGCGTCAGTTCCTGCGAAAACCCAAACTGGAAACAAAGAAGAAAAAAGTAGTGAGATAATTTCATGGTGCATCTTTTCCCAAAAATAAACTTTTACGGCTAATTTGCCGCAAAAAAAGAACAAGCCATTTTAAGTTTGTAGATTTGCATTCCTAAACAGAACACACCCATGTCAAGAAAAATAAAACTTATCTGGGATTTCAGAGGACCTGCGGGCGCTAAAACAGCAGAACACCACGAAATCCATCTTAAAGAATTCATCCAAGCCGAAAAGCTACCGCTAAACATCACCGGATTCGAAGCCCTGAACGAAATGCACGCCATTGCCTATATGGTCGTTGCCGAAGAAAATATGATTGCCGTTCGTGATGCTTTAAAACCGCACCGTGGAGAAGTTTGGGAGGAATAATTTTGGATTTATGATTTTTGATTTTTGATTTCGGGCTTGTACTTTTTGATAGGGTATTTCATATTCTATGACTTTTGATTTCGAATTGAACCAAAAAAAGATTCCAGAAAGCACTACCTCCTGAAATCTCATATCTTAAGCCATAAATCTAAAATCTTATATCAAAAATCCCAAGTTAATTCGCTACTTCGCTAATAAACTTAATGCGCATCAATCGAAGTTCTTCAATATCATAATCGCCATCAAACTCTTTCAATGCATCTTTTATATTGTCCGAATGCGACTCCATAAAATACTCATGGATTTCTTCCTGCTGGTCTTCATCCAAAATGTCGTCAATCCAATATTTGATATTCAATTTCGTTCCAGAATACACGATCTGCTCCATTTCTTTCAGCAAGACATCCATATCCAATCCTTTGGCTTTGGCAATATCGTTTAAAGAAAGTTTTCGATCAACGTTCTGGATAATATACAATTTCAACGCCGAATTCGCTCCCGTAGATTTCACTACCAAATCATCCGGACGGATAATATCGTTGTCTTCCACATAACGGGCAATCAGCTCGACAAAGTCTTTTCCATATTTTTTAGCCTTTCCTTCCCCAACGCCATGAACGCTTCCCAATTCTTCAATAGAAATAGGATATTTCAAAGCCATATCTTCTAAAGACGGATCTTGAAAAACCACGAAAGGAGGAACACCTAGCTTTTTAGCTACTTTTTTACGCAAGTCACGCAACATGCCCATCAAAGCCTCATCAGCAGTGCCCGACGATTTTGCAGCCGTAACGATAGCCTCGTCTTCCGTCTCGTTATATTCATGATCTTCCGACATCATAAATGAAGTCGGATTCTGGATAAAGGCAGCGCCTTTTTCGGTAAGTTTTAATATGCCATACGTCTCAATATCTTTTGACAGATAGCCATCTACCAAAACCTGACGGATTAAAGCCATCCAATAACGTTCCTCAAAATCAGAACCGCTACCAAAGAACTTCTGCGTATCGGTCTTATGCGCTTTTATCGTAGCGTTTATCTTGCCTATCAGCGTAAAAATAATCTCTTTTGATTTGTATAAATGTTTGGTATCGCGAACTACTTTCAGCAATTTGACCACTTGGTCTTTCGCCTCCACTTTCTTCTTCGGATTTCTAACATTGTCGTCCATATCGGCTCCTTCGCCAGTCTCGCTGTCGAATTCTTCACCAAAATAGTGCAGCAAGAATTTACGTCTCGACATCGAAGTTTCAGCATAAGCAACGACTTCCTGCAACAACGCAAAACCAATTTCTTGTTCCGCCACAGGTTTTCCAGACATGAACTTTTCTAATTTTTCTACATCTTTATACGAATAGTAGGCCAAACAATGACCTTCGCCACCGTCACGTCCTGCCCTGCCCGTTTCTTGGTAATAACTCTCTAATGATTTTGGAATATCATGGTGGATCACAAAACGAACATCTGGCTTGTCGATTCCCATACCAAAGGCAATTGTTGCTACCACGACATCCACATCTTCCATCAAGAACATATCTTGGTGTTTGGCTCGTGTTTTAGCGTCCAATCCCGCGTGATACGGAACGGCACTGATACCGTTTACTTGCAATACCTGTGCAATTTCTTCTACCTTTTTACGGCTCAGACAATAAATAATTCCCGATTTTCCTTTATGCTGTTTGATAAAACGGATGATATCCGATTCAATATTTTTAGTTTTTGTACGTACTTCATAAAACAGATTCGGCCTGTTAAATGATGCTTTGAACGTATTGGCGTTCACCATATCCAAATTCTTCAAGATGTCTTCTTGCACTTTTGGCGTAGCCGTAGCGGTCAATCCTATGACAGGAATATCGCCCAGCTGCTTTATGATGGTTCGCAGGTTTCTATATTCCGGACGGAAATCATGTCCCCATTCCGAGATACAGTGTGCTTCATCTATAGCCACAAACGAAAGCGGCACGCTTCTCAAGAACTGTATGTATTCTTCTTTAGTAAGCGACTCAGGCGCTACGTATAATAATTTGGTGATTCCCGAAACGATATCCTTTTTGACTTGGGCAATTTCGGTCTTGGTAAGTGATGAATTCAAAACGTGGGCGATTCCGTTTTCAGAAGAAAGGCTTCTGATAGCATCGACCTGATTTTTCATAAGTGCGATTAGCGGGGAAACTACGATTGCTGTTCCATCCTTGATCAGGGCAGGCAGCTGGTAGCAGAGGGATTTTCCGCCACCCGTGGGCATAATAACGAATGTATTATTTTGGGTTATGATACTCTTGACAACTTGTTCTTGCAATCCTTTAAATTGGCCAAAGCCAAAATATTTTTTTAATTCTTTGTGGATGTCAATTTCGTTTGAATTCATTCTTTTTTAATGGTATTTTACATAAATTTGCACAACATAAAGATACAACTTTCTTTTATAACCACAAATTTTATAAAAAATCTGTTTTGATAGAAAAAGAAGCAATATTGGCCTCTGCCAAAAAAACAATATTAGCTGAAAGTAAAGCAATTGCAAATCTTTCAGAGCTCCTCACCAACGATTTTGCCGAAGCCGTAGAAATCATTTTCAAGTCAAAAGGACGATTGATTGTCACCGGAATCGGAAAAAGCGCCATCATCGCCCAAAAAATCGTGGCAACACTCAATTCTACTGGAACTCCGTCAATGTTCTTGCATGCCTCTGAAGCCATTCATGGCGATTTAGGAATGGTACAAAAAGACGACGTGGTTATCTGCATTTCAAAAAGCGGTAACAGTCCCGAAATCAAAGTCTTGGTTCCTTTGCTAAAACGTTTCGGAAACATTTTAATTGCGATAACTGGAAATTTAACTTCTTTCCTCGGAAAAGAATCCGATTACGTCTTAAATGCGTATGTTGAATCAGAGTGCGATCCTATAAATCTTGCCCCAACAAACAGCACCACGGCACAGCTTGTCATTGGCGATGCTTTGGCTGTTGCATTGATGGAGCTTCGCGATTTCAAAAGCGAGGATTTTGCTAAGTACCATCCTGGCGGCGCATTGGGCAAAAAGCTTTTGCTTCGCGTAAAAGATATGCTAGATACGACGCACAAACCGGTCGTTTCTCCCGATTCCAGCATCAAGAAAGTGATTGTTGAGATTTCTGAAAAAAGACTGGGCGTTACAGCGGTTGTAGAAAACGAAAAGGTAATCGGTATTATTACTGACGGAGACATCCGAAGAATGCTAAACGACCGAGATACCTTCAGCGACCTGACGGCAAAAGACATCATGACCAAAAATCCTAAGGTGATTAAATCCAACGACATGGTTGTTGATGCCTTAAACATCTTGGAAGATTTTTCAATAACACAGCTTGTCGTTGTTGACGACGGCAATTATTTAGGAGTAATTCACCTTCACGATATTTTAAAAGAGGGAATCGTATAACATGGCAAGAAAGAAAAACGTAAATGAGATGTCGTTTCTCGACCATCTGGAAGAACTCCGATGGTTATTGATCAGAAGCACATTGGCTATAATAATCGCTGCGACCGTCGCATTCTTTTTCAGTGATTTTATCTTTGATGAGATTATATTCGGACCAAAAAATCCTAATTTCATTACCTACCGTTGGTTCTGCGAAGTCAGTAAGTTTTTTGGTAGCGACGGCGATGGTTTTTGTGATTACAAAATCAATTTCGACGTACAAAGCCGTGTAATGTCCGGGCAGTTTAATGCGCATTTGTGGACATCCGTTACTGCTGGTTTTATTATTGCTTTCCCTTTTATTCTTTGGGAATGTTGGAAATTTATAAGCCCTGCGCTGTATGACAAAGAGAAAAAGAACGCCAAGTTATTTCTGGCAATTGCTTCTTTCTTGTTTTTCTTGGGCGTATTGTTCGGCTATTTTATCATCACGCCGCTTTCCATCAACTTTTTGGCGGGCTATCAGGTGAGTACGCAGATTCATAATGACATCGACCTTGATTCATACATTTCATTAATACGAAGCACGACGCTGTCTTGCGGATTGGTTTTTGAATTGCCGATCGTCATGTTCTTCCTTTCTAAATTAGGCTTGGTAACTCCTGTCTTCTTGAGAAAATACAGAAAATACGCCATCGTTATTATCCTGATTATCGCGGCCATCGTGACGCCTCCAGATGTCGTAAGCCAGATTATTGTTACGATTCCATTATTAATATTATACGAGCTCAGCATCTTTATTTCGAGCTGGGTACAAAAAAACAAATTAAAAGATGAGCAATCTAGTTAAAGAATTCAACGATTACCGTCAAGTGATGAACGAAAAATTGCTTAACGATAACAATAAAGTCATCAAAAGAATCTTCAATCTTGACACCAACGCTTATATGGAAGGAGCATTGAATGTCAAGACCAAAGAATTACTAGGACTTGTAGCTTCTGCCGTATTGCGTTGCGACGACTGCGTCAAATACCATTTAGAAACCTGCTACAAAGAAGGCATCTCCAAAGAAGAAATGATGGAAGCCATGAGTATCGCGACTTTGGTCGGCGGTACCATCGTAATCCCGCATTTGAGAAGAGCTTACGAGTTTTGGGAAGCCCTAGAAGAAAATAAATAATTGTTAATTAGTAGGAACGTTACTCCGAATAGTTGTTTATTTGTTCGGGTAATTTACAATACATTGGAATATGATCTTAAGAGCTGATAATCTGGTCAAAACATACAAAGGAAGAAGTGTCGTAAAAGGCATTTCAGTAGAAGTAAATCAAGGCGAAATCGTTGGTCTTTTGGGTCCGAATGGTGCAGGAAAGACAACTTCTTTTTACATGATCGTAGGCTTGGTCAAGCCAAATAGCGGTAAAATCTATTTGGACAATACTGAAATTACAGATTATCCGATGTATAAAAGAGCGCAAAATGGTATCGGATATTTGGCTCAAGAAGCTTCGGTTTTTAGAAAATTGAGCATTGAGGACAACATCTTAAGCGTACTACAACTGACCAATCTTTCCAAACAAGAACAAGAAGCTAAAATGGAAAGTCTTATAGCTGAATTTAGCTTGGGACATATCCGTACCAATCGCGGCGACTTGCTTTCGGGTGGTGAAAGACGACGTACTGAAATCGCACGTGCCTTAGCAACCGATCCGAAATTCATCTTATTGGATGAGCCTTTCGCAGGTGTCGATCCGGTTGCGGTAGAAGACATCCAAAGAATTGTAGCACAGCTAAAAAACAAAAATATCGGTATCCTGATTACCGACCACAACGTTCAGGAAACGCTTGCTATTACCGACAAAACCTACCTAATGTTTGAAGGTGGAATCCTAAAAGCAGGTATTCCAGAAGAACTGGTTCAAGATGAAATGGTTAGAAGAGTATATCTTGGACAGAATTTTGAGCTTCGTAAAAAGAAATTGGAGTTTTAAATCGCAGATTTTAGATTTTAGATTGCAGATAATAGAAAACCCAGAAGTTTAAAATCACTTTTGGGGTTTTTCTATTTTTAGTTGATGGTAAAATACTGTAGCTGCTTGGGAGTTCCGTTGTAGATATTGACATCTACAGTTCCGTCAATGCCGGGAACGGTTGCTTTTTCGGTAAACTGCCAGAACGTCCATTCGTCTTTGATGGTTTCTTCAAAAAAATTGTAGTTGGCAATCCAAAACGTATAACCTTCAAATTCTTCTTTCAGGAAATCATTGTAATAGCTTTCGCCAGAATAGATAATCGGCCTTACGTTGTAATGCTTTTCTACCTTTTTCAGCCATCTTTTCAACCCTATTTTTAAACTATCAATCGACTGTTCTTTTGGTAATTTCTCGATATCCAAAACAGGCGGCAAGTCGCCTTTACGTAGCTTTACATTCTTGATAAAATTTTCGGCCTGTGCTATAGAATTTTCATTCGGACGGTAATAATGATAGGCGCCTCGAATAAGCTTGTGCTTTTTGGCTTCTTTCCAATTTTCTTTAAAGGTGGCATCCACCCTATTTTTTCCGGCAGTCGCCCGTATAAAGACAAATCCCAACGGAAAAGTTTCTTCGATAGCCGTTGTTTTTTCCCAATCGACCTTGCCTTGATATTCTGACACGTCAAAGCCATATACTTTATTTTCGTGCTTGCTGAGGACTTGGTAAATCCTGACATCTGCAATTCGCTTTTCTTCGTCAGAAAGCTTTTTGTCGGTCTTAAAACTGAAATAATACGCCAGTCCTTCACGATAATGATAGGCAGTTCCAGCAATCAGAAGAATAAAAAAAGCCCAAATAGAAAACTTTACTACGTTACCCGAAAAGAAACTTTTTTTCTTTTTGGATTTGCGTACTGTCGAAGGTTTTCTTCTTGGAGCTGGTTTCTTCATTCAGTAAAAATAAACGTTTTTGGGAATTGTCAGACTTCGGACTGAAAATTAAAACAGTCCTTCCATCATTAAAAAAGAAGAAAACGAATTTTAAGCCTTTTTCTTATTTGTCACAATCGACAATAGGATATAGAAAATAATCAGCAACGGAATTCCTAGTGCTTTAAAAAACAGCAAAAGCAGAAGCGATACGGCTAGAAAAATAATCTGAAGCTTGTTTTTGGCAAAACTGGCACTTTTTACTTTTAATGAAAATAACGGAATTTCGGCATTCAGCATAAAAGCGCTCAACAAAGAAATCACGAGTAAAACCCACTCATTGCCCAAAGCCTGTGACACAAATTCATATTGATTATCAAGCAAGATAATCGGAAGGCTTAGGATAAATAATGCATTGGCAGGTGTTGGAAGTCCGATAAAAGAATCCGTCTGGCGCGTATCGATATTGAAATTCGCCAAACGATAGCAAGAACCGAGTGTAATGATAAAGCCTAAAAACGGAAAGAACATCATAGGCAAATCGGAAGAAGGAAAGCCCAAAGCCTGGTTCATCAGCTGATACATCACGAGTCCGGGAACAACACCGCTGGTTACCATATCGGCCAACGAATCCAATTGCAAACCTAGCGGACTTGAAACTTTAAATAGCCTAGCAAAAAAGCCATCGAAGAAGTCTAAAAAGATACCAAGGCAGACAAAGAAAAAGGCAAGTTTAAAATCTTGATGGAAAGCAAAAATCAATGCAATGCATCCTGAAAAAAGATTGAGCAATGTGATGATGTTCGGAACTTGAGCCTTAATTCGCATGTCTTGTTGTTTTTTAGTTGGCAAGACTGCAAATTTAGCACAATAAGTTTATAGTGCAGTGCGTTTCTTATTACAGATTTTTACTTGATATTGCTTTGCTCGGATTTATTGTTGATGCCGAAGAAGGAAGCTCAATAAAAATTTATATTTTTGGACGATAATTTAAGAATACAGATTTCGGTTTGTAAAAACAATTTGCTTTGAAAAAACCCCTTATAGCCTCTTTCCTTTTAGTATGCTCTTTCGCTTACAGCCAAGCGGTTAGAAAATACTCCAATGAATTTATGAATATCGGTGTCGATGCAGCCGCTTTAGGTATGTCGAATGCCGTGACTGCCAGCACAGGCGATGTAAATTCTGGATATTGGAATCCGGCCGGATTGATTCATTTGGAGGACAAACAGGCTTCTCTGATGCATGCCAGCTATTTTGCCAACATTGCACAGTACGATTATGCCGGATTTGCCATGCCGATTGATGATGACAGCGCTTGGGGATTGTCTGTAATTCGTTTTGGAGTAGATGATATCTTGAACACGACCGAATTGATCGACAGCGAAGGAAATATCGACTACAACCGAATCAGCTTGTTTTCTACTGCAGATTATGGCGTAACTTTTTCATATGCCCGAAAATTAAAAATTCCCGGGTTTCAATATGGTGTAAATGCTAAGGTTATCAGAAGGGTCATCGGTGATTTTGCCAATTCTTGGGGATTTGGGTTTGACGTAGGGCTTCAGTTTGAAAGAAACGACTGGAAATTCGGACTTATGGTGCGAGACATCACGACTACTTATAACATCTGGAATATCGACGAAGAAGCCTACAATAAAATCAAGGATGCTATTCCTGGCGAAAACCAAGAATTACCAGAAGACTCCGAAATTACCCTGCCAAAAGCACAGCTCGGATTGTCTAAGAAATTCATCATCCGGTACGATTATAGCATTATGGCCGCGGCAAACTTGAACATGAGCTTTGCCAGAACAAACGATATAATTTCTACCGACGTCGTAAGTATCGATCCTGCTGTCGGATTTGAATTTGGCTATACCGACTTGGTCTTTTTGAGAGGCGGTGTCGGAAACTTCCAGAATGTAAAACAACTGGATGGAAGCGAAAAAGTAGGCTTTCAGCCTAACATAGGCCTCGGATTCAAATACAAAGGCATCCAAGTTGATTATGCGCTGACGGATATCGGCGACCAGAGTGTGGCTTTATATTCGAACATCTTTTCTGTAAAAGTAGATTTGGGCATCTTCAGAAGATAATTTCTTTGTCTTTAAGAATTTATAAAAGCTTGCCTGCCAGCCTAAATTATTGGTTTGTTTTGCGGATATTTGTGTTTTAATTTTTATCCTATGTCAAGAATTAGACTTGTTATCCTCTTCTTATCCTTAGCCTGTCCCCTATTCAAAGGTTTTTCTCAAAGCGCTATCTTATCGGATTCTTCTAAAGTAAGCATACTGACTATCGGCACGGCAAACGAATCGCATACTTTATACGGACATACCGCCATACGCATTTTTGACGCTCAGCGCGGATTGGACAATATCTATAATTTTGGCTACTTTGATTTTGATACGCCGTATTTCTTGGCAAAATTCGTAAAAGGCGACCTTCAATATTTTGTAGCGACAGATGCTTATCCGGGCTTTGAATACAATTACAGACAGGAAAATCGCTCTATTTATGAGCAGGTACTTAACCTGACTACTGTCCAAAAGCAGAAATTGTTGGATGAGCTGAACAAGACTTTGTATTCTGACGAACGCTTCTATACCTACAAATTTATCGACAAGAATTGTACTACTATGGTTATCGACAAGGTAAATGATGTCTTGGGAAGCAAAGTCATTACCACGAAAAAGCCTGTCACGATAACCTACAGAGAAATTCTTAATCCTTATTTAGAAAACAGCTTTTTTCAAAAACTAGGCATCAATATTATTTTTGGACCGAAAACCGACAAAAAAGCAGAGGTTCTTTTCTTGCCTCTAGAATTGATGAATGTCTTAAAGACTACTACTTATGAAGGCAAGCCGTTAGTTTCTGAAACGAAGACGATTTTTGAAGCCAAGCCCGAAAAGGCTTTTTCTTTCTGGAACAACATTTATTTCTTTTCTGCCTTGATTCTTTTGGTTGTCGTACTGAAAAACAACAAGGTGTATGCTTTTTATTTTGCAATTTTAGGATTGCTGGGCGTTTTCCTATCGCTAGTCGGTTTTTATTCCCTGCATGAAGAAGTGCGTTGGAACTACAATGTGCTGCTATTTAACCCTACATTGCTCGTATTGCTGTATTTCTACAAAAAGAAAAATCGTAAGTGGATTTCCAACCTGTCTTTATTTAACTTGGCTTGCATCGCCATCTACCTCGTCATTATTATCAATAAGGCACAATTGCTATTATTCATGGCACTATTGATTACCTCAACCATTGGCTTGGCTCGATTTGCAAGAAAAAACAGAAAGATAAAACCGGTAAACGGCTAGCTATTGCCCGCGATAGAAGAGAATCGTACTGATGGTCTTGATCGTGATATTGATGTCCAGAAAGACGCTTCGATGCTTGATATAGTACAAGTCATATTGCAGCTTGATTAGGCTATCCTTAATCGAATCTCCATACGAATAATTGACTTGAGCCCAACCCGTCAGTCCTGGTTTTATAACGTGTCTTGTTTGATAAAACGGCATCTGGCTGGCAATCTGTTCCACAAAAAAAGGTCTTTCGGGTCTCGGTCCGATGACAGCCATGTCGCCTTTCAGGACGTTTATAAATTGAGGAAATTCGTCGATTCTTGACTTTCTTAGAAACTTCCCGAAAGCTGTAATCCTTCTATCATTTTGGGTTGCAAAAACAGCCTTATCTGTTTCTGCATTCTTTACCATCGTCCTAAATTTATAAATCTTGAACACTTTGCCGTTCTTGCCAACTCGTTCCTGAATATAAATCAGCGCGCCTTTGTTTCCTATAAAATTGGCCACATAAATAAAAGGCAACAGATACAGTCCGATTGCAATTCCAAACAACGATACTATAATCTCCAGCAGCCTGACCAGCAGCAGATACAGCTTGTTATGGTTGCTGCGACTGAATGGAAAATAACGGTAAAAATCCCTGTCAACATATTGCACGGGAATCCTTTGTGTTATCATCTCGTATACTTGCGTATATTCTCTGATGACAAACCCTTTTTCAAGAAGCATCAAAAGGTCATTATACAAATCAACCGTTATCCCATCTGTCTTTTGCGAAGCTATGACGATTTCAGAGATAGCATTCTTCTTTATAAAGTCATTCAGTTTTGGAATTTCTATATTTTCAATGTCTGGCAAGTCAGATACGATTTCGCCTTTAGAATCGGTATTGACAAATCCGAGTATTTTGTAATGCGGATCTACTTTTACCAATGACATCACGAGTTCTTCCAGCTGGTTCTTGTCGCAGACCATGACTACTCTTTTTAGAAACCTATGAGAAGCCAGAAAGGACTGATAAAAAATCCTCCATCCAAATAAAGCTAGGGTAATAGCCAAGAAAAAATAAATGATTTGGAGCCTGTTTGAAGGAAGTACAGGCGTAAATATAGGCGTCAGCAGAAAGAACAAAACCGTTGTAGAAGACGTGAGCAGTATGCTCTTGATGACTTGGTATTGGTTACTGGCCGTTTGGAGATTGTACATTTCAAAAACCGTCCCCAAGATATTCAGGTATAACCCTAAAACAATTGTCCAATAAAAATTAGCCTTAGAAATACTAAAATAGTCAAACTTAAACAGCAGCCCAACAACATAAAGCGCTCCAACAACTGTCAAAACATCAAATAACCGTAGCAGGAGCTTTCTTTCAGAAATCTCAAAGTGTATTTTCTTTAAAGGAGGCATTATTATAGGTTTGGGAAAGCATGCAATTTAACATTATTTTAGAAATATAAATCTATTGCTCACGCAAAATTTCATTCCAAAATAACTTTACTTGCTGCCAATCAAAACTTTCCGCTTTCAGGCGAGCATTCTGGGCTAGAGAGTCTGCAGTATTTTTGTCTTTTACGATGGCTTTGATTGCCTCAGCCATGGCTTCTGTATTTCCATCCTCGATTAAGAGTGCTGTCTTGTTGTTTTCGAGCAGAAAGGGAATGCCTCCGACATTCGTGCTGACAACAGGAAGCCCCAAAGCCATCGCCTCGATAACGCTGATAGGCGTGTTGTCAAAATGGGTCGTATTCAAAAAAAGATCATAGTCTTCCGAAAGGCGTATCCAGTCGGCTTTTGATAGCTTTCCTGTAAATTTAATATCGAGTCCGTATGCCGAAGCCAACTTTTTTGTTTTCTCCAGAGAACCATCTTTGTCCGGACCGACCATGCACAATGTTGCTTCCGAAAACTGTTCTTTTATAACCTTAAACACCTCAACAGCCATAAAAGGATTGTAAATTGCCGCAAAAGCCCTGACCCATAAAAGCTTTGGCTGCTCGATCACTCTTTTCTTAAAAGGATAGTTATCAATTTCTATCGTATTCGGAATGTAAGCCATGTTCCTAAAACCTTGCTTCTGAAAGTGGTCCAGAAGATAACCAGAAGGCGCTACGTTTTTATACGCAGGATTAAAAATCAGGGCGCACAATCTTGGGTGATTTGCTAGTCTTTTCGGCAGGTCGCCTCCTCGAAGCATCGTTATATACTTTACACCCAAAATCCTCGCCAGCTGGCTGACCAAGAAGGCATACCAAAAGTTTGAGGTGCTGTAGGTATCGATAAGCACAAAGTTGGCCATGTTTCGCAATCGGACTGTTGCCGACAGCATATCGAGCAGCCTTGCCATCTTGTTCTTTTTTGAAGAAGCATACACCAGATCATAGCCTTCGCTTTCCAAAAGCGGTCCCAACGTTTCGATAGAGGTTACCGAAAAACCATGACCTGATAGCTTATTCCCTATGTACAGCAGGTTTTTCAACAGAATATACTTTTAATAGGGTTAGCGAATAGATAAAAGCTGGGGCTGCGAGCCGCATGGCCGCATGGTTGATGGTCAGTAGCCAAAAGATAAAAAGGGACAGGAGATAGAAGTGCTGACGGTTGTCGACATACAGCACAAGCGGCGTAAAGAAAAGAATCAAGATTGCAAAAATACCCAAGGAACCGTGTTCTGCTAGCATACGGGTCAGTTCGTTATGCGAGGCTGCCTTTATTCCGGTCGTTTCTTCGCGATATTCTTTGTTTTTCCCGACTCCGATTCCTAAAATAGGATTATCTAAAAACATCTGGAGTTCGGTCGATGCGATCTGCTCTCTTCCTCCGAGCCGGTCTGTTTTTTCTCTTCCGGCCGCATCTTGGTTGGCATATCGTTTATCAATCAGACCGCTGGTTTGTAAGGAGCTGTACGCCCAGACTCCCATTCCGGCCAAGACTGTCAGGATAATCACAATATTCAGTTTTAATTTGGTCTGTACATTCGCCAGCAAATAGAGTGTCCCTAAAAGCATTACAATCATTGCTATTCCGGTAATCACGCCTCCGCGTGAGAAAGTAACAATCGCTCTAAAGGTAATTACCAATGCAAAAAACAGATTGATAAACAAGTATCTTTTGTTCGATGAATTTAGGAGCATTCTGGCAAAAAAGATAAAAAATCCCAACCCTAGAATAGTCGAAACCTGATTGGGCCCAAAGCCTCCCGAAGTTTCAAAATTGGAAGAAGTTCCTGTAACCACATCTTTTACATCGGGTGTATAAAAAAACAAATAGCAGACAGTAGAGAGAATAGGCAAGACTACGGCAAGAAGCACATTAGACAATTCTTCCAAAGAAATTCTTCGCCTGTAGGCATAAATTGCACTGACCCCCAAACACACAGGCCCTGTGATATTAAAAGCGATGGCTTTTCGGACATCTGTTCCTATATCCAGAGTTGTTGTAGAAACTACGACCCCGGGAATCAGAATTAAGAGATAGATCCAATAAGGGATAGAACTTCTAGAGAAACTGCTGTAAAGTATTCCCAAAGTCATGAAAAAGGTAATGGAATACTTCGAAAACTCGCTCAGGAAATTACCGCCCGTCATTCGGAGCAATACCTCTATTCCAACCAAGTATCCGGAAATATAAAGTACTTCGTTATGTTTATTGGATGTTTTTAAAACAATCAAAAAACCCGTCAATACGGCTAGCAGACCATAAACTTTAGACAAAAACGGAAATAGGTATATGGCAAAACCAATCGCAATATGCAATCCGATCAGCCCTATATACGTTATCTGTTTTCCGCTACTCTGCATCTACAATTCTTTGATATTGCAATATTAAAGCATTCATTACTATTTCCTCAGAATATTTTAATTGTATTGATTCCTTCAAAGCAGCAGCCATCTCCGTCCTGAATTCTTTATCACGAACCATCCTGTCCAATTGGATCTCTAGTTTTTTTCTATTCGTAGGGTCAAAAACAAGTCCGGTCTTTTCGTCTTGTATTATTTCTGAGCAATAGCCCACATTTGTAGATACCACTGCCAAATCGGAAAGTCCATATTCTAGCAAAGTTACCGGAAATCCTTCATACAATGATGCAAGTACGCCTATAGACCCTTGCTCTAAAATATTGTAGACATCAGGAGCGCTACCGTAAATAAAAATGGCTTCTTCTACATCATTGTTCTTAATGAATTGCTTCAGCTGCAAAGAATAATCATCGTTATACTCTTTCCCGATAAAATGCAGGCTCCATCCTTTGTTTTTAAGCCTTAGGTTAAAAAAGGCTTCCAAAAGTGCTATATGGTTTTTCGGATTCCTAAGATTCGAAAGACAGACGATTCTCTTTCCATCCTCACCTTTCAAAATTGTACGTTTTTCTTCGTTTGCGTCTTTGACGGCAAAATTAGGCAGATACAGAATATTTTTGACCATCAGATTCGCCATGGCCCAGCTTTTTAATTCCATATTGACGACAACCACTGCATCGAAGAATCGAGAACAGCTTTTAAGCATTTTATTTTTATAGATGCTTTGCGCTGCCCTTCCTCCATGATGATCGTGCCAAACAATCTTGATCTTCGGATAGATCAATTTTAGTAATACCGCCAAGAAAAAAGAAGTCCCATGCGCATGAATGATTTGTATCTGCTGTTCTTTGATAAATTTCTTTAGCTTGGAAACTGCTTTGAGGTCGAAGGTACGCTTGCGCTCTAAAAACAAATACGAAACGTTTTCATTCAGCCGCTCCCTTAAAGGTCCCTCCTTTCGCGTAACTGCTAGTGCCGAAAATTCAATTCTTGAGCCCAAGCTGTTGGCATAATTTACAGCCATGCGCTCTGCACCGCCCGCTTCAAGCGAATCTATGAGTTGAAGAATCTTCATGGTCTTTTTAGCAGCTGCTTGATTTCGTTTTCAAAATAGTCCAACGTATACTTTCTCGACCAAAATACGGCTTTTTCAGCTTTCCTCTGATATACTTCTGGCTGTTGTATCAAGTTGATTATCTTTTGGCTGTCTCTTTCAGTGTCCATCTCTAACAGCACTCCTCTTGCTTCCTTATCAAGCATGTTCGGCACGCAAGACACAGCACTAGAAACCGGGACACAGCCCCAAAACATGGCTTCCGCAACAACTTTCGGCCATCCTTCGCTTTGCGAAGGCAATATCAAAAAATGGCTCTTTTCATAAGCTTCTTGAAGCTGTTCTCTTGTCTGGTTACCACGCAAGAAGATGATGTCTTCCAATCGGTTATCTATAATATACTGCTGCAAGGAGCTTCTTTCTGCACCATCTCCAAAAAAATCCAATTGCACGTCCTGTCCGTTGCGAAATAACTTTTCTGCCAGTTGCACGGCATACAAAGGCCGTTTGCCTTTGGCCAATGTTCCTGCGAATAAAAGTCTTATTTTTCCGTCCAAGCTTCTTTCAACAACAGGCTTTTTGTCGTTATCCTGATAGGTTGCCGTAAAGAAAGGCTTGATATTTTTAGTCTGTTGCGGCCATTCGCCATATACCAATACTTGCATGTTTTTAGTTAAAAACGTATTGCTCAAAATCCATTTTTGCAGTCTGTAGCTCAGCGGCTGCTTTGATTTCGGATCCCAGTTTCCTGCATATTTTGCAGTCTTGGGAGTCTTCGGAAAAAAGATTTGCACCAAACAACCTAACAGCCCCATATTGCCTGGACAGCGCAGATGGATGTGATCGGCTTCCTTCATAGCGCTGTATATAGTCCATAAAATTTTAGGCATCTTTACAAACGCTAGCGCTTTTGCTTTTAATCCGATAGCTGTAAAACTAGGTACTTCTAAAAACGTAATGGCTGTATGATCGTACGCCAAATGGATCGGATTTGGTTTTATATGTGTTAGCGGAGCTACCAAAAGCACTTCATCAGCATAACGGTTCCATAGATTCATTTCACGTACATAGGGAGCATAGGCATACAGCCGATGGTCTTCTTTCAAGTGTGGCACGTGCGTGATTATCGCGAATTTCATGGTTAGACGGATTTAGATTTGGGCAGGTTCCTTTTATCTTCGTTTACTAGAGTCAGTCGGCCGTTTCGGAACTTTTCGAAATCAAATTTAGAATAATAGGCCGTATAATACTCCATGCACGACTTTCTCAAAGCCTCATAGACTTGGCTGTCTAGCGCAAGTGCTTTTCTGACGATACTTTCTACAGAATCAAGATTATCGTACGTAAAGCAGTTAACTCCGTCTGTCAAACTGGGATTAAGCCAATCTTTATAATTCAGGATGGGAACTACTCCTACCGACAAGGCTTCGATAACATTATGGCACAACGGCATCGTCATACCTGGAGCGCAAAAGATAAATTTTGCCGTAGACAGATAGTAGCGCCATTTTGCCGAAGGAATAGCTCCAGACTGCCATTTCATCAGTACCAGCTTGTCTAAATATTCATTTGTTTTATACTTATTTACCAGCTCGTCGCCTGTAATCATGCGGCATTCTGGTAGTGAAATTAGTTTATCGCAGATAACAGAACGGTTCAGTACACCGAACTTCTCCATCAATGTAGGATTATCATAAATTTTTCGTTCAAAATTACCGCTGATCATGATACCAACATGCTTGCTGTCGATAGTCTCCAGCCCGCTGATGTAATTCTGCGGATGCATGATATACGGAATCACATTAGGAATATAGTCTGTCGCTTCATAAACCCGCTGGTACTCATAATCCATCCTAAAATCAGCACTCTTTTTATGCGAGAACTTTCTAAAAACCTTGGTCTTTTTAAAAGGTTTTGAGAAATAGAGATTGTCTATCTTGCCAAACCATTTTGAAAGGATAAAAAGGTGGAATAGCGAAAATCGGATTACGATAGGCTGCGAGTACGATTGTTTCAGTAAAAAAATCAGGTTCAGATAGCTCCTGACCTTTGTATTTGGCTTTAAGTCAATATAAAGCACAGGTGCTTCCGCCCTATAATAACGGACCTCAGAATAAGATCCCTTAAACTCTTTGACTTTCTTTCGTATTTTTTTTAAAAGGAGGCTCATGCTTTTGGTTTATAAAAAATTAAGCTCCACCAACCCATAGTTCTTCCCAGAGATTCCATAAAGGCTTGTTTCTTGTCTTTGGAAGTAAAGACATTGCTCAATCGAATCAAGGTGAGCAGCAGCGTTATGCTATGCCATTTCAGCCGGGCTTCAAAAGAAGGCTTCGGATATTTGGCCCGCCATACATACCAGCCGTTCCTTACGACCATCCTGCCATACCGATAGGCATTGGGTCTTCCGGAAGCATCGTGATAATGCGCCAAAGTAGCATTGGTATTGACATACAATTTGCCGGTATTTGAGAGCCTTAGTGTAAAATCGGCATCCTCATACAATCCATACCCTTCAAAATAGGTCGAAAACCGCAGTCGGTCAAAGACATCTCTGCGAAAGGAAGAAACACCGCCCATCAACTGCTGAGTTTCATAGACCTTGCCCGAAGGAGGTAAAAAGCCGATACTCCGTCCATGCGAGTACTCTGGCGCAAAACCCGGCGGCACATTGCTGTCTAATCCTAGTTTCTTTCTGGCTGCGAAACGGGATCCATCCTTGCGTTTCCATCCGTCATAAACAAATTCGTTTGTTTTAGGCTGATAACCCTCGCCAACAGGCAGCCAAGCCGTCTCGTTAACAATATAGCCTCCAACACCAAGCGCTTCGGGATACTCTTTATATACGTTAAGGATTGCTTCAAAATAATCGGGTTCCAACACGGTATCATCATCTAGGAAACAGATTATCTCCGTGTCGCTGGCAACCCTGTCGATTCCATAATTGCGCTGGCGGGTCAAGCCTCTGTCCTCAGGAGTTACTTTATGATAAAAAAGCGACTCATAGGTTTTCTTTGCTAGTGCTTGCTCGGTATAATCATCTGGGCTTCCATCTACGATCAAGATCTCATTCGGATAGCGGGTCTGCCTTTGTACTGAATCCAAAAGAGTCAGTAAGGGCATCGCCCTTTTATATGTACAGATAACAAGTGAGAATTTCATGCGGTTCCGTTGAGATGGAACAAATATAGAAATTTAGAAGCCAAAATTTGCAACGCATGATTCTATAATACCGTCATCCGCCTTTTCCTGTAAATAGCTACGGTGGAAAGCGATGATAAATAAAATAGAATAAAAAAAGGCGCGAGCTTTTGCTCGCGCCAGTAACTAAAAAACCAAATAGTGTCTTTTTTAAAATCCCTTATCAATTCAAGGTCATTCCGCCGTCCATTACAAAATCGGCACCTGTAATATACGAAGCTGCTTCGCCACATAAATACGCGACCATTTTGGCAACATCTTCAGGCACTCCTACTTTTTTAAGCGGCACTACGTCGGCAAGATGGTCCCAGATAGAAGCTGCACTTTCTTCGCCATACGATTTGTTCAGCACATCCGTCCTCGTAGGGCCCGGACTTATGGTATTGACCCTGATTTTTCTCGGTGCCAGTTCTGCTGCCGCTGTTTTGGCTATAGAATTTATAGCCGCCTTGCTGGCTTGATAAATAGAGCTTTTCGGACTGTGCAGGGTTGCCGTGTTGGAAGACAGGAAAACAACCGACGCGCCATCATTCAGCAAAGGAATAAACCTGCTCAACGTAAAATACGCTCCGCGGAAATTGATATTCATTACACTGTCAAAATTTGCTTCGTTTGCTTCCTCTATCAGATCAGGTGTACCCGTAATTCCTGCATTGATAAACAGAATATCTGCTTTGCCAAATTGTTTTTCAACCGTCTCTCCAAGCAGGTCAATATCGTGCAGGTTAGACTGGTCTGCTACAAATGGAATGGCTCCGATTTCGCTCGCCGCTTTGTTAATCGCCTCTTTTCTTCTGCCTGTAATAATTACGGTAGCGCCTTGTGCTATAAGTTCTTTTGCTGCGGCAAGTCCAATTCCACTGTTCCCGCCTGTTACTATGGCTACTTTGTTTTTTAAATTCATTTTGTTTGTATTTTTTGTCAAAGGTATTTCATATTGATATACATTTGTAATCAGTATCACAGAGTATACCAATAAAGAATGGAAAGAAACCAGCAAGAAGAACTTCGAGCACTGCAAGACACGCTCTATGTCATAGGCGGAAAATGGCGCCTGCCTATTATCAACTCCATTTGCAACGGCAATAAGCGTTTTCGCGAAATTGAGCGCAGCATTCCCGGCATTACTACCCGCATGCTGTCTAAAGAATTAAAAGACATGGAAATGAACAAGCTGGTCAAAAGGACGGTTTATGACGATACGCCTGTCCTTATCGAATATGAGCCGACGGAATATTGCAGGACTTTTGGCACCATTATCTTATCGATGATCGACTGGGGCAGAGAACACAGAAAAAAAATAATTGAAGGGGATACTTTTTAAGTAAGCCAATATATTCGATAGCAAGATTTGCAACTTACACAACTCATCCACCACGTTCAACAGCTTAAAGTAGCTTTGCTTTAACCTGTCTAACTGGTTAGACAGCTTCTTTCAACTTGAAACAGCCCGTCTAACAGAGTTGATAGCTTCTTTCAACTCGAAACAGCCTGTCTAACAGAGTTGACGGCTTCTTTCAACTCGAAACAGCCTGTCTAACAGAGTTGACGGCTTCTTTCAACTTGAAACAGCCTGTCTAACAGAGTTGACAGCCCCCAATAACGCAGATTTGCAATGTGTGCCACAAGGGTAGAAAAAAACAAAAGTACAACCATAAAAACTGTAGATTTGTTTTTATACTATTAATCATGTCAACAAAACTAAATTACAGTAATCTTCTTTTAAGAGCACGGATAGTAAATCCACGCTATTTATAATAAAGAAAGCATATAATGTAGATTTACAATGACCACAAATGCCAACAGATATTAAGATGGAGCAATTAAATAAATATATACTATTACTAGGCTTACTACTTTTTAATAATGTGAATGCCCAAGAGAATAAAAACTTTTTTATTACGAGAGATACCATAGTACTTGATAGCCCTGTCATAATTTCATTTAAAAATACCGATGGCATGTTTTTAATAAATGAAAACTATATTAAAATAAAAAAAACTTAGATATTCAAAAAATGATAGACGAAGGCAGAGCTTATGTTTACAGTGATGAATTCTATCGGTTTTTAAGTCTTAAAGAATTAGAAATGAAACCTATTTATAATGATTGTCCTTTTATCTCTAATGAAGAATATTCTGAGAATATAATTATTAGAAAATTAAATGCCTCAGTAAATAGTTTCTTGCTTTGTTTTGTGAGACTAGATTTCTACAATGAAAAGAATTTATCTCCAAACCATAAAAAAACTAATTTTTCAAAGAAAAGAAATTTAGATTTTTATAAGATTGTTTTTCCAATTTGTAAATAACATTAGGTATAATAAAACGGTCTTATTTTTAATATCTGCATCGCTATAATTTTTTATTCTTTAATCCAACTTGGCATTTTTAAGGTGTTGAAAAACAAGGCATAAGATGCCACTACAAAAAAAACTACAAACCCATACCTACCGCTCCACAGCAATACGTTCCAATTGCCGAAACACCGGAATCAGCGATTTTCCTCTTTCCGTCAAAAAATACTCAATATGCAACGGCTTCTGCTTGACGACCACCTTTTCGAGCAGCTCTGCTTCTACCAGCTCTTTTAGAGCCACTGCCAGCGACTGTTTATTAGAACCTTCTATCATACGCAGCAAACTATTAAATCGCAAATCCGACTCAATCGCCAGATAAAATATTTCAGGTTTCCATTTGCCCGAAAGCATTCGCAGAAGCCCTTGCGCCGGACATATCTCTATGGTATTCAGCAACTTTTCGGTAGTCAGATTTTTTTGACTCATTGCACTGTATTTTTTTTTAACGGAAATTTAGGAAAAATAAATCAATTCTAGGCGGTATCCGAAAAGCCTTAACAGAGTAGGAACAACAACCCTAAATCATACCAAATGAAAAAAAAACTATTTATCGCGGGCGCTTTAATCGCAGCTAATGTTGCTCTTGCCCAATCTTGGAAACTCACCGGAAACTCTGGCACCAATCCTACTTCAGAATATGTAGGAACTAGCGATGCTACCGATCTGGTAGTCAAAACCGCCAACAAAGAAAGATTTCGCGTAGCCGCCAACGGAAGTATTGGTGTAGCCACAGCACCCGATCCTACTATTTCTTTTAAAGTAGGCGGCAGAACTCAAGTTGTTGCCGACGTCAACAGCGATGCATTTTACATCGGAAACAATGCTACAAACATCGGCAACGGAATGTCGCTTCTCTTTTTGCGATATACCCAATACCAGCCAGAAAACCCTGGCGTGCTAGATGTTTCTGGCATGACAAGCCCTACGCAATATGAGCAGTTCTTTACGCTAAAAGCTAACGGCAAACTAGGCCTTGGTACCATCAATGTAGACTGTGCCGAATGTACCGGCTACCGTCTCTTTGTCAAAGAAGGAATCAAGACCGAAAAAATAAAAGTAGAATTTGCAGACCAGCATGGCTGGGCCGATTATGTATTCGAAAAAGAGTACGAATTGATGGACCTTAAAAAACTCGAAGCTTTCGTAAACGAAAACAAACACCTGCCAGAAGTCCCTACTGCCAAAGAAGTCGTAGACAATGGACTGGAACTAAAAGAATTCAACGCCCTGCTATTAAAAAAGATAGAAGAGCTTACACTCTATGTCATCAAGCTAGACAAAGACTTGGAAGAAAGCAATGCCAAGATCAAAAACTTAGAAAACAACGCTTCTAAACAATAGCAGTATGAAAAAAATAAAACTTTTTTTATTCTTCTGCTCTTGTGCGGCTTGGGCGCAAAACCCGCCAGAAAATCTGCTGAGGATGCAATGCATATCTGATAAAGCAGATCACGAACATCTAGACAGCAACAATTTGTTGGAGAAGAAAAACACGCCTTTTTCCTATTGCGGAAACACTTCCCAATACTACAGCCAGAACAGCCTTTATGTCCCAAAGCCTACGCAGGATATCATCTACATCAAGCTGAACTTTATCTTCTTGACCAAACCAGATGGCACCGGCAACTTTGAAGAAAACAACCTTGAGCACCAGCTGGTCTGGGACGATATTATTGCCAATATGAATTACAGGCTGGGCCATATTGAAATTCCGCAAGACGTGACCTGCTACAATTACGATCCCAATCCGGCAAACCATGTCTATGATTCTAGGATAAGAGTAATTGTCAACAGAGTCTGGAAGGTTGATCCGGCATGGAATTTTCTGGTGACAGGCTACGTTCCTTCTGAAGGTCCTTACAGTAATAATAGTATCCTGATACCCGGCTATAATTATTATTACTCCTATTACGACAACGACCCGACTATCCGCGAAGGCATCAATGTCGTATTCGCTAATAATGGCGAACTTTACGAACAGCTGGCACAAGGCAACTGTGCATCGGGCATTGCAGAAACAGGCTGGGCCGCTTCAGAATTTCCTAGCGAATACAACCTGAGCCAAAAGTCAAGGCAGTTTTGGCCGGACATGTACACCAAATACTTGTCTATGAAACACTGCGTCACCCAGCAAGGCTACCCTTGGAGCGATGTCAGAGGCTGGTATGTGGGAGTAGGTTATTCTAGCTTTGTGCATGAACTCGGACACAGCCTCATGTTATACCATCAAGGCTGCAACGATCATGTGATGAATGCCCAGTGGAATACCAACCACAATTACATCAGCAAGGATGAAATCGGAAAGATGTACCGATACGCTTCTATCTCTAGCGTAAGGCAATATTTTACGGAAGACTCCTATACACACGATGTCTTTAAGGTCAACTCCGACGAAACTTGGGACTTGAATTTCAGAATCTATTCCAACGTACAGGTAGAAAATGGCGCGACACTCAAGAGCACCTGCAACATGATCATGCCTGCCGAAAGCCGCGTCATTGTCAAGAACGACAGCCATTATATTATAGAATCGGGAAACATTAGCTCTGCAGATAATGAAAATTGGAACGGAATCAAGATTGAAGGAACGGGCGACCTGCTGATCAAACCCAATACTCTTATAGACAATGGTTATTTTTATGCCTATACAAGCAATAGCGTCTTGCCAGCCTTTAAAGCGCCAGTAGGTGAAATCGCGATGAGAAACCAAAAGGCAGTCGAGGATAAAACGCTCGTTACCGATATAAAAATATATCCTAATCCAGCACATTCTTATTTTAACATAGATACCGGCAAGGAAAAATTAGTCTCTTGGGAACTCTATGATTTATTTGGAAGGCTGATCCTAAAAGAAAGCACTCCGCAAGTCAACGTGCAACAGCTATCAAAAGCAAATTACATACTAAAAGTAAATCTAGGTACGAAACAGCTCTCAAAAATCGTCAGTGTAAACTAACTAATTGTAGAGAATTATAAGCCTAAAAAAAATCCTGATAGTATCAGGATTTTTGTTTTATAGCTAGCAGAATGACCTTTTATTTTAAAAGTCCTTCCGTCTCGGTTAAAAAAGTATCCAGCGATTTTTTGATATCGACATCCATCCTATCCGCCAAAACAATAAGCCACCAGATACTTTCGCCCAATTTATGTTCCAGTTCCGTAGCCGTATCTCCCTTTGGCCAGCGGCCTTGCTGTGACATCGTATGGCGGCCCACTAGACCCGCATCGGTCAAGAATGCCAAAGCATCTTCTTCTACGGTCCATTCGCTCCCATGATGCTTTACTTCGAGCTCATGATATTTTTTTCGTAACGCCAAAGAGCGCGCTATGATAGTGTCAAGATTGTTCTCTTCCATTTTTTAAATATATTAAAGTAAATCCGCTTTTGCTGTTGCTATTTTTCCCTCGCGAAAGGTCAGGTCAAACAGTCCTCCTATTTTTCCTTCGGGAAACGTTTCGGTAAATTCCACTTCCAGATGTGCTTTGTTATCTTGAATGTCCAACTTGACGAGTCGGGTCTGTGTCTGGTATCCTATAAAATAGCTCGTAAAATACTCCCGAATTCCGACATGACCCTTAAACGTTCTCCCGACAGACGGGTCGTCTAGTACGGCATCTTCCCAATAACTTTCCAGATAGCCTTCGGTATCGTAAGCATTGCCTTTATTGATCCAATCTGAAACAAACGATGTGATATCCATTCCTGTAGTTGTGTATTAGTTAAAAGAAGCCCTAAATTCTAAAGGCGTTACATTCGTCTTCTTTTTAAAGACTTTGCTGAACGACTGCGGATGCTCGAAACCCAGTTGGTATGCTACTTCTGCTACCGACAGCTGGGAAGTAGAAAGGTATTCCTTCGCCTTTTCGATCAGCTTTTCATGGATGTGCTGCTGCGCATTCTGTCCCGTCAGCGAACGCAGCATATCGCTCAGATATCTTGGCGATACATTTAGGTGCTGCGCCAGATAGTCTACCGTTATCAGTCCGTTTTTCAAAGGCTCCTCTTGTTCAAAATAGGACTCTAGCACTTCTTCCATCTGGGCCAGCAAGTCGTGATTTACCGCTTTGCGCGTAATAAACTGCCTTTTATAAAAACGATTGCAATAATTCAGCAGTACTTCGATATACGAAATCATCAGGTCTTGGCTAAAATCATCTATCGTTCCGTTCAGTTCTTGCTCTATGCTATCTAGCACTCCAAGGATAATTGTCCTTTCCTTATCCGATAAATGCAAGGCTTCATTGGCTTCATACGAGAAAAAACCGTAGGATTTGATGTTCTTTCCTAAAGGATAATTTCTGATAAAATCAGGGTGCATCAATAACGAATATCCCTTATATTCCGTATCATCGCCGATGATTGAGATCAACTGGTTCGGAGCCGTAAAAACCATGCCGCCTTCATCAAAATCATAATACCCTTGTCCGTAACCGATAACTCCTTTCAGCGTTTTCTTATAGGAAATCTTATAGAAGTTAAACAAAAAAGAACTTTTAAGATACGACCTGTCCAATACCATCTTGGTATTGTCAACCAGGCTGATCAGCGGATGCAGCGGTTTCGGCAATCCGAGCATCTGATGCAGCTCCGAAATCGAATTTATTTTTACCGGACTGTTAGACTCTTTTTTCATATAGCTAATTTACTAAATCCCCGAATACCATCGCGTTCATTTCTTTTACCGCTAATTCGGCACCGATTTCTAGCCTTCTTGCATACAATTCGTTGGCAAATTCTCCGGCAACATAACGCAGCTGGTTCTTGCCGTCGGTAGCGGCTTCATACACTACATCAGCAATCCATTCTACGGGTTCAAAATTAGACGGATTCATCAATCCGAACAATTTCTCCAGACCCGCCTCATATGCAGGGTGTCGGGCCACATCCAAGGCATTTCCTGCAAAATTAGTCTTGATGCCTCCAGGAGCAATTGTCTTGATTCCGATGTTATGAAGTCCTAGCTCATATGACATGCCTTCGCTCCAACCTTCTAGTGCCCATTTGGTCGCATGATAGATAGAATCCAGAGGAAATGTCAGCAGTCCGCCGATAGAAGTCGTAGTAATAAACAAGCCTTCCTTTTTTTCTCTGAAATACGGAACAAAAGCCTGAGTCACTCGGATAACTCCTAACAAGTTCGTATCAATCTGGCGTACCAGCTGCTCATCAGACAAAGCTTCCAGTGCTCCGATAAGCCCATAGCCCGCATTGTTAAACACTACATCAATAGCATGTTGTTGCGTCGCTATCTTAACGGTTTCTTGGATGTTGGCTACATTCGTAACATCCAAGGGCAAGAGCGTGACATTCTCTAGTAAGTTGAGTTCTGTTTCTTTGTCAGGGTTTCGCATGGTAGCAATAACGTTCCAGCCTTTGCTTTGAAATAATTTGGCAACTCCTTTGCCTAATCCTGATGATGCGCCTGTAATAAAAATTGTCTTTTGCATTTTTTTTGTTGTTTAAAAGTTATAGGACAAAGTTCAGCAGAAGCCATCGCCCCCATGTTGCCATAATTCCATTTGTAGTAGCCAAAATGACGGATGTCCCTAAGCACTAGCTATTAATAGCTTTTACAAAAAAACCCGACACTTTCATGTCGGGCTTTTGTTTTGCGGATAATCTTACTCTTCGTAAATGTAAGGTATTTCAAAAACAACCTTGGCTCCTACAACCTTCTCGTCTTGGTCTTTTATAGTATCGGTCTGCACGACAAAATCTTGGTTTTTGGTGTAATTAATCAATCTTTCTTTGGTAATGGTCATGGCTAGCGATTTGTGATTGCTTATTGTTTTTGAGTTGTCAAATCCTTTCCCGTTATCCAAGATTTCAAAAAACAACTTGGCGTCTATTAGGTAAAAGCGGATGGCAATGGTACCATTTTGGTCTTTGTCTGCCAAGCCATGTTTTATGGCATTTTCAATAAACGGCTGTGTCAGCATTGGCGGTAAAAACAGCGATTCGGTATCGATTCCTTCTTCGATTGCAATCGTAAAGCCAAACTTGTTGCTGTATAAGAGCTGCTGGATAAGCAAATAATTTTCCATCATTCCCACTTCTTCGGCTAACGAAATATAATTTTCGTTTGAATTCTCCAGAATCTGTCTGGTCAATACTGAAAATTTATTCAAATAGTTTATAGCATCTTCGTCTTTTTTATCACGGATCAATGCTTGGATGTTGCTAATCGAATTAAAAATAAAATGCGGATTCATCTGCGTGATGAGCAGTTTTTGCTTGATCTGGTTTTTCTCCAATCCCGCAATCGCCTGCTTTTGTTTGGTATTTCTGTAATAGAAATAGCCTCCTAATAGCAATGCCAGAAGTGCTCCGGAAAGCCCGATGAGCCAATTGTTTTTGGCTGCGGTTTTCTTTTGCGTAGTCAGCTTGTAGTTCAATTCTTTTTTCTCGAAATCGTATTTAAGAAGCTGTTGTTCCAGCTCATTTTTAGAGGCTTGAATCTGACTGGAATCGACTATCTTCTCATGAAATTGGTACATTTCAAGCGCTCTTTCAAAATTTTTAGTCGCTTTGCTGATATCATAAATAAGATGGGCACCTTGCTCTTGAAGGTCTTTGCTTCCTGTTTTCTTGCTTAGCGCAAAACCTTTTTCTGCAGCAAGACCTGCTTGGGTGAGATTTCCTTTTTTGATATATAAACTAGCAAGTCCGAAATGAGCACTGGCTAAGGCAGCATCGTTTGTGGCCTCTGCCAACTCTTTTATAGACAAGATCTCGTTAAATATTTTTTCTGCTTCGTCAACCTTATTGAGATGCATTTTAGCATTTCCCAATCGAGATAAAAGAAGGCCTGTAATGGTATGGTTTTTTATTTTTCTGGATATTTGCAATGCCCTGTTGCAATAGTCTATTGCTTCTTCGAACTGATGGAGCGACGAATAGGAATACGCTATATTGCCATAAGCCAAGCATTTAAGATAGCTGGTGTGGTCATTTGGCTCTTGTGCATACGAATCTTCATAATACAGAATGGCTTTTTCATTATAGGCTATTGCCTTTTGATGCTGCTTCTGGCCGATATAAATCTGTCCCAAAGCAGAATACGCATAGGCCATATCATCTACATAATATTCTTTATCTTTTTCAAAATATTTGATTGCCGAAAATATCAGCGGTATTGCCTTATCGTCTTGGTTCATCCGCACATAAAGTGATGCTTTTACGATCATTTCGCTGTACATCTCATCATACGCTTTTACTGATTTAAGAAGGGCAATGCTCTTGTCGTGATATGCCAATCCTTTTTCGCGTTCTTTTGTAAAAGAGTACTCCGTTCCTACAGTAGAATAGTAGCCAGAGAGCCACATGGTATATTTTTTCTTCAGTTCAGGAGGATTGTTTTTTTTATAATTCTTTACTGCAATCTTTCCCAGCATGGCATTCAAGACATAATAATTCTTGTCGTGCTCACTATAGTAATCCATGGCATTCGATACTGCTCTTAGTTTGGTCGTATCGTGAAGCTTGGGATTGTTTACTAAGGTCTTTATCGAATCGATAATCTTGTCTTGGGAATAGGAAACAGAAAATGCAAATAAGAGTACTACTAATGCAGTTCGTTTGGTTGTTCTATGCATGGAGGAAAATAGATACGGTTATTAAATTGAGCCTCAAATATAAAAAATTAAAAGAATAGCTGTTGGCTTGGAATGTTAGGTTTACGCCAACAATGCACTCCGTCGAAGCTATTTTTTGTCGCGCAGCTTATTCGCCCAGTGCAAACTGGCTACCCATCGGGCTTTGAAGTTTTTAAAATAGGCAAAAGGATTGCGTATGGGCTGATGCTTATAGAACTTAAAAAAGGAAATTGTCTTATAGCCATTTAATTGCCAAGATGTTTCATGTAACAGCTTGTAGAGCATAACCGTAGGCGATGGCTTAGGCAATAGCTTATCATCCTTCCAAGCTAATTTCGGTTTTGTTCTAAAGCCACCTATCGGTGCCTTGAGGTGCATTATCTGCGGGTGCGGGAGATACAAGATATCATGTCCTCTTTTTCGTAGCTGCATTCCAAAATCAGCATCCTCGCCAAAACCAAATTCAAAACGCATGTCAAATTGAAGACCTTCTAAGGCACTCCTCTTGACGATGCTGCATCCCGAACCAAAAGTCTTCCACTGAAATACCTTGTCAAAAACGGCCTTTTCGCCCGCCTGCAAACATTGCAATGTATATGCGGCATTCCCATATTGCCGTATCTCGACAGCCGCTTGCTCTAAGAAATCATTACTGATGCGAATATCATCATCGGCCAGAAAAACCCATTCGCTTTCTACTTGGACCAAAGCTAAATTTCTAGCATTGCAGGCTCCCGCTTGGTGCGTAAATGTATGCAAAACCAAAAAGGGCCAAGACTCAGACTGCAGATACGCCAGTCCACTTTGGCTCTCCGCTTCAAGGTTCTGTTCTACGATAATGACTCGTTGCGGCAGCAGCGTTTGCTCCGATAAGTCCCGCAAAAAATCATACAAGTATTTTTCCCTCCCTATAGTAGGAATCACCACATCAAAAGTCGCTGAATCCATAATTTCTTTGGAAGATTGCACCGGAATCTGATCAAAAATAGTGTTCGGCAACCTTCTTTTTTGATAAAAAAAGCTCTTAAAAAAAGAAAACAGCGGCAGTTTCTTTTCATGCACTACAAAATTAAGCAGCAATAAAAAGACCCATCGTAACCGATAATGCTGACTTACGAATCGAAACACATTCGGTTTGCCAGCCGGCGCTATTTCAAAAGCAGCACTCCCATTCGCGAGCAGCCGAGGTTCAGAATAGCACAATAGCCCTAGAGGCATAGCAAGTTTTGCAAGAGAATGCAAGAAATAATCAAAATCGCGATCAGGCACTATGTGTTTTTCAAGACACAGCAGTACGCTGCTATGCAGCCCTCCAACCATAGAACTCATTCGCCAGCTGGCAAAGGTCGAATTCAGGTCTGGGTTAGCAAAAAGACTTTCGTCTGCATATCCGATAATTTCTGGAAGATACTTTCCAGACGACGGAGCATACGAAGCCATTATTTTTTTATGGTGGAATACTTCCGAAAGACGTTCCTTATTGAGATGCTCTCTTTGCGACTCATGGCACCAAAGCACCAAAGAATCAGGAAACGTACGTGCAATCTCAAAAAGCGCTTGGGCAATAGAAACTGCCTCTATAAGCACCGCCTTAGAATCCGAATCATTCCAAGCCTCTGTCACCCTATTATTTTTATGATAGAGGATAATCATAGCTGCTGCTGATAAAATTCGATATGCTGCAAGACTGTTTTTCGTATGTCGAAAACCTGCTCGGTACGCACTCGGGCATTACGGCCTATTTGTAGCGCAAGCTCTTTATCTGCCAGCAGTGCCGTGATTTTGGAAGCATAAAGAACATGATCCTTCGGATGCACCAGAAATCCGCTTTCACCGTCTATGATAAGCTCCTGTGCCCAGCCAATATTGCTATTGACAACCGCTTTCTGCATGGCCATAGATTCGATGGTAACCATGCCTTGTGTTTCTGCAAAAGTCGGAAAGACGCATACATTGGCTTTTTGCATGTAGCCCTTTACTTGAGCATAAGGTACCTTGCCTAGATAGCTGACTTTATTTTTTAGCGATTCGTCCAACATGGAATATAACAGTTGCCATGTAGAAGGCGACCCTGTCTGGATATCAAAAGAATCAGCGCCGATCAAGACCAGCCTTATGTTTGGATAGGTTTCGGCTGCTTTCTCTAAAATAGCAGGAAGCTCCAGCACGCCCTTTTTACGGATAAGTGTCCCTACGTATACCACCAGTCCCGGTTCAAAATCTTCGGGAGTTTCGTTGGCAAAATCAGAAAGCAAGATTCCGTAATGCAGAACACGTATCACTTTATCATTGATTCCGAAGAGCTGTTGCGTAAGCGCCCCTGCAAATTGTGTAGGAGCAATAAACGCTTTCGCTTTGGCCATTCCAATCTTTTCAAACCATAAATTTTTTAGTTTCTGTTTCCTGTTTTCCAGATGGCAGAAATAGGCATCGCTTCCATGAAAACGAATAACCAGAGGCACCTTCAAGTTCATAAAAGCAGCAATACCTGTCCAATCGGGAGCTTCGATAAGGTCAATTTTATCAAGAGAAACAAATCGGTTCAGATAATCCTGTAAGTATTTGCGATAGAAAAACCACCCAAAATAGCGATACTTCTTGTGCCGTATCAAATGTATTTTTATGCCATCCTCTACAAAAACAGTATCTGTTTTTTGAGAATAGACAAAAACCGAGACAGCAACTCCTTCCTGTACCAATGCCGTAGCCAGGTTCTTGATGCTAGTTCCGATTCCGGCAGCATGCAAGACTTTTTCATGTGGATATTCGGGTGTAAGAAAGGCGATGTGCATCATTTAAAAAATTTATCAAGCAGAAATTGGGTAAATACCTTGGCTCCTTTTTCGTTCATGTGCCCGCAAGAAGAAAAGCAATCTTCGTCCGTCACGACATCCTCAAAATTATGAACTTCTGGATACAATTGCACTACTTCTTCAAAATAAGCGATATTTTTTACGTTCTCGCACATAGGCGTAGTTACGGCAATCAATCGGATGTGGTTTTCGCTGCATATTTTTTTGATTGTCTCATAGGCCCGATTTTTTTTTGGATAATGCTTCGAAAGGTCATACTTCATGTCCTTTCCTGTATTTTTTAAAGGATAAAACCCATAATGCTGCAAGTTTTTAGAAGGCCGTTTGGCAACCGTAAAAAATAATTCCCGCATCCCGATTTTCGCATCGTATTTCAGATAGCGGTAAAAAGGAAGGTAGTACAATTTGTCAAAATCAGCTATATTTTTATAATAGCTACTAATCAAGTCTGATTGGTTCAGATAAGGATAAAAATTAGCCCGTGTTCCTTCAGAATAACCGTTGGAATTAATATTGAGGTCTACCTCAACGATAAGGCTCTTTATTTTTGCGCCTTTTGCCAAGAGCAGTTGCAACAGTAATGCGCTTTCTTCCAGCCGCGAGCCGCTCATTCCGAAATTATAAGCCGTAAGTCCTCTGTCGATAAACAATTGCGGTACAAAATGATTATTTGCCCTCGACGAACCCAAGAAAATTACATCATATTCTTGTGCAGTACCAGTATACGCCAAGGCAATCTTATTGCGAGGCTTGCTGTTGGTATAAAATGCAGTAAAAGTATAATCCAGCAAGTAAGCGGCCAGCAAAATGGCGAGCAACAAACCTAAAAGATAATAGACAAATTTTTTCATGGATAGAAAAGCCTGGGTCTCAAATTAATATGCATTGCGTTCCAAATCCTTAATCTTCTGCGCTAATGTAGCGGAAAACAAATGAGCCCCTTTGGTATTCAGGTGAAAGGTGTCATAAAAATAATCCGAAGACTGCGATAGGGAATCCTCAGACATATCCAAAAAGTAAACTCCCTTTTGCTCTTTAGCAAAATCAGCCAGCGCCTGTTTTAATGGCTGTGTCAGACGTCTGCCAACTGCTAGTCTTTCTTTATATTCTGGTGCCCAAACCAAGATAACTGCAATAGAATCTTTAATCCTTGCCTTCACAAACGATTTCATCTGTGCCAAGTCTTTTTCATAAGACCTTTTAAAAGCAGGATCCGAAAGTCTTTTGAGATTATGGCCGTCCCTTTTAAAGGCAATGGATTTTGGAGAAAACCCGTCAGTTACAGCATCCTTATTTTTAAACTTCTTTCCCAAAAAAGACCCTAAACCAATTCCAAGAAACCTTTTTTGGGTATTGTATTTCAGCAACGGAATACGATCTACCCACAAATAACGGCTATCAAATAAACCTAATCCTTTTTTAAGGTCTTGATCGTCTAGATAGGGCAAGAATTGATGTTCTTCTGGAAGCTGGGCAGAAAGAGTAAAATGAGCCAAGTCGACATTTTGCAAGATTATTTTAGGCTTTTTATTGTGTTCTGCGTACAGGCTATATTTCAATTCTTGCAGATTATAAGAACCAGCGTTAAAAGAAAGGTTATGCACTTTTTTATTTGAAGCTGCAGAAAGCAAATCTGGATCATAAGAAACCACGCCTCTTGAAGATCCTAAGATTACCATGTCTGCATCAATGGTACCTTTTAAGATAGCATTCCATTCTGAAAACAGCGTGTTCTTCATTTTCTTTAATCCAGAATCAGCCGCAAGCTGTACCGCATAAGACAGCAGGAAAGAGCCGACAAGAATCTGTACTATATAAAGCAAGAACTGTTTCATCTAAAACTGGAAATAAATAAAGCTTTTATATTCCGAATAGACGCCAAACAGCAGCAGTACTATGATGGCCAAACAGATTTTAGGATAGCTGTATTTTCCTGAAATCGGCTCGATCTTATAACGGTTAAACCATTCAAAACCTACAAATAGCACCAGCATCAAGACCAGTTCAAAGTTATACCGCTCGATGTTAAAATATTGAGGCTTGAATTGCCAGTTAGAAAACATTCTCTTGATATAACCGAAAGCGTCTGTTATTGTTCGGGCTCTGAAAAAGATCCAGGCCAAACAGGTCAGTGCAAAAGTCAGCCCGATTTGCGGAATCAGTTTCATGCCTTGGATAAAGCTTACACCCTCAATATTTCCGGTATGCGTCCTGTTCTTGTTGCTCAAGAGCAATGGCAAGAAATATAGGGCATTTAAGAATCCCCAAGCCAGAAAAGTCCAGTTGGCACCATGCCAGAAGCCGCTGACCAGAAAAATGATAAACGTATTTCGAATCTTCATCCACGTGCCTCCTTGGCTTCCTCCTAGCGGAATATAAAGATAATCCCGAAACCACGACGAGAGCGAGATATGCCATCGGCGCCAAAACTCGGCAATATCCCTTGAAAAATAAGGATAATCGAAATTTTTAAGCAGGTTGATGCCGAATAACTTAGACGTACCCAAAGCAATATCAGAATAGCCCGAGAAGTCGCCATAAATCTGGAACGCAAAATAAACCGCCCCTAAAACCAAAGACAGGCTGTTCATGCTCTCATAATTATCAAAAACAGCATTGGCATATTGTGCACAGCTGTCGGCAATCACTATTTTTTTGACCAATCCCCACAAGATCTGGTGGATTCCTTCCTTAGCCTGCTGATAGTCAAAACTGCGTTTGACTTTGACCTGTGGCAGCAAATGCGTGGCCCGCTCAATAGGACCTGCAACCAAGAGCGGAAAATAACTTACAAAAAGTGCATAATCAATAAAATTACGCTCTGCCCTGATCCGTTCCTTATAAATATCGATGATATAAGAAAGTCCGTGGAAAGTATAAAATGAAATACCTACTGGCAAGACCAGGTTAAGCAGAAACGGATTCGCCTGCATACCAAAACCCTCAATCAGTTTGGAAAATGATACCGCGAAAAAGTCATAATATTTAAAGACGCCTAGAAACCCTAGGTTGACACCCACGCTGATCCAGAACCAAGTTTTTCTTTCCGCTTTAGAGCGACTGTTTTCTATTTTCAATGCCGTGAAATAATCCAGCCCGGTCGAAAAGACCAGCAAGAACAAGAACCTCCAGTCCCAGCAAGAATAGAAATAATAGCTGGCAATAATCAGCAACGTATTTTGTGCCTTCTTCGACGAGTTAAAAACAAACCAGTACAGAAAGAAAACTATAGGGAGAAATATCGCAAAGGATAAGGAGTTAAAAAACATAGATTAGTGGATTATGTTGCGAATGGCTTTCCAGATTCTTACGGATGCATCTTGGAACGGCTGCTGGTTGATGACCGCAAACCATTCTTTCGCATGAGAAATGTTAGATTTTGGGTTTTGCAATGTTGTTCGGATTTGGTCCGCGATTGCTTCAGGCGAATGTAGCCAGACTACGGCTTCAGTAGCCGGCATGGAACGGAAATGTACATAATTATAAATTTTCTTGACCGAAGAGCTCGTATTCGCCGTACGGGCTGTATCATAATTGACAAAACTGCACGGCTTGTCATAGCACGCATAATCAAAAACCATAGACGAACCTAGGTTCACAACCATTTCTGTATGGAAGATGGTATACTGCTGCAACAAGATATCTTCTTTTGTTGGCAATATGGTATTCCAGCCTTCGCCTATTTTTTTCCAAAGCGGTGACAAGCTGGTGATAAGATCTTTGTTTTCTTCCAAAACAGCATCATAACGAGCTGAAAAATCTACCGGACAGCGTCTGAAAATAATGCCCAGATTATGCCCTTCAGCATTCAATTGCCGAACGGCTTTGGCTGTATCCGACAAGTATTGTTGATCGTCTGGCGATGTCGTAATGTCATCTCCCGAATAGCAGATGTATTTTTTGGCAATATCCAATCCGTTGGTCGCAAAAAACGCTTCTCTTGACTGCAAGCCATTTCGGTCGGCATGAAGTTCAAACTGAGGAGTCCCTGTCACAAAAACCTGCTCTGGTCGGATATAATCATAATAATACAAAAGCTCTTTTTTCATGTGCTCGCTCCAGACAAAATAATAATCCGTTTCTACCACCATCGTGGCCTTCGGAAGATTATCCCAAGAAAAGATAAAGGAAACCGTTGGGATACCTAATTCCTTTGCAGCCAAAAGTGGAGCAATGGCCAATACCGGACGCTGGTTTGTGCAAAACACCATAGCTGGCTTTTCTTTTTGGAGCGTTTCAAGCGAATACTGGTAAAACGGAGTGGTCCGTTCCAGTTTTTTTATTTTTTCGCGTGCCCTTTCCAGTCCGCTTTTTGAAGTATGTGTTGCTATCAGTAGACGTGTCGCACTGCTCTTGATGGCACTTTTTATATTCTTATACGAAAAAGGAAAACGATAATCGTCATATACCTTGTCATTGCTTTTTTGGATATTCAAGCTCAGCTCGATATGCTTCCGCGCATTTTTATAGATGTCGGTCAACGGATGTGTTTTCGCATGTCGTATTTTTACCTCCTGATAGCCTTCGGCAGTCAAGTCAAAAGGCGTATTGTTCCAAAAGACAGGCTCGAAACCCTCTTTCAGTCCCAATTCATAAAAATGAGAATAGGCAAAATTGCGTAATCCTATCCCGTCGGGTAACAATATAAAAATCTTATTTTTCATGTTGCATACAATCTTTGACTAGCATTCTTGTGAAAACTTTGGCGCCCTCGCCATTAAGGTGTCCGCAATTATAAAAAAGCGTATCATCGAGCGTTTTAGAATAATCTTTCAGGCTGGGAATCTTGCGCTTGAGCTTATCAATATAATCCGATTGCCGCACAGTAGAACAAAACGGAGCACAAAAATAAATAACTTCGATGTTTTTATCTTTGCAAAGCTGATCGATCTGATTAAAAACCTTGTTTTGGGCAATAATGCTATCTGGCAACCTGAAATTGTTGTTTTTTATGAACTTGACCTGCTTTGGGACAAAACCGTCTGTAAAATCAGTCTTGCTTTTTTTGCTTATCACCGAAGAAAAGAATTCGCGGAAGCCTATCTTATAATCATTCACCTGATAACGATAAAACGGAAGGTAATAGTAAGCCAAGTAATCGGGGTTGCTTTTTTCGAGGTGATTGCGGATTATTTCGTTTTTTCGGATATAGGGAAGCGATTCCGAACTTACGATAGTCGATATAGATTCTGTATTAAAAATATAATCGACCTGCAGGAAAAGTTTTCCTATTTTCACATTGTTATGGATAAGCAGCTGGAGCAAAAGATAATTGTCATCTAATTTGGCACCCTGTATTCCTAAATTCAAGACTTTCTTCGAGGTCAATGTTTTGATAAGTTGAGTATCTATATGGTTTTCAACTCTTGAAGATCCTAAAAATACATAATCGATTTTCTGGTCCTTTAGGCCCAGCACATATTTTGTTTTGTTTCGCGGAATAGAACATACGTATACTTCTGTATAAGCCCAGTCAAAAAGACAAAGCAACAGCACAGTTGTCAGCAGGATAACACCTATTTTTCTTATAAATTGCTGCATTAGGATGGAAGATAAAAGATATTATCTTTTGCAGATTGTAAAAATGCGTTTTTGGGCGAATCCAATATCATCTATAAGTCTCTAAATTGTTTCTGATGGTTCAATTGCCAAATATCTTCATTTTTTAGGGAATCAAGGAACAATTCCGCACTATTCCCTGCACCAAAATCTTCTTGCTGCAGCTGTACTTGATGGCTGTCGACAATTTTGAGCGCTTCGCTTATACTTTCAACGCTGTAATCTGTATTTATAATATCAGAATGCACGGCCCTATTCTGCTGACGCGTCCCTATATTGATAATCGGGATGCCATAATACGGCGCTTCCCGAATTCCAGCGCTGCTGTTTCCTATGATGAATTGGCTGTTCTTGAGCAGCGTAAGGAAATATTCAAAACGCAAGGACGGAAATATCCTGAACCTTGGATGCCCTTTTAGTTTTTCATAAGAATTTAGGATAGCCTTGCTTCCCAAATCGTTGTTCGGATAGATAACGACATAGTTATGATGGTCGTTGAGCAAAGCTTGGGTAAAGTTATCCGAATACTGAATCATGTGTGTTGCTTCGGTCGTTACGGGATGGAACATCGCAATGGCAAAATCGTCAAACCCGATTCCGTAGTAACTTTTCGCAGTCTCCAACTCAGGAAGATTTTCAGAAAACATAATATCTACGTCAGGAGAACCGATGATAAAGACAGAAGAAGCCATCTCCCCCATCTGAATCAGCCTTTTGGCAGCCTGTTCGTTAGACACAAAATGCACGTGGCACAGCTTGCTAACGCTATGGCGGATCAGTTCGTCAACAGTTCCCGAAATTTCTCCTCCTTCGATATGTGCCACCAAAATGTTATTGAGAGAACCTACGATAGCTCCTGCTAAGGTTTCTACTCTGTCGCCATGAACAACAATCAGATCGGGCTGGCATTCTTTTACGTAGGCAGACAATCCTTCTATAGTTTTTGCGAGAGTCAGATCCATCGTCGTCTCGTCTGTATGATTAGAGAACGTATGGATATTCTGGAAGCCACAGCGCTCGATTTCAATAAGCGTATACCCGTATTCTTCCTGTAGGTGCATTCCGGTCACGGCAATATAGGGCACAAATCCTGAGTCTTTTTCCAATATTTGGATCAGAGATTTGATTTTCCCGAAATCAGCTCGGGTTCCGGTAAGGAAAAGTATTTTTTTCACGGCTTACTGAATATCGTTCCAAATTAGCTGTTCATCATTTTCTATGGCTCTTGTTGCCTTTTTTCCTAGAATATTATTGAAATGCTCGGCAAGAATCTTTCCGGTTCCAGGGCGCTTTACCCAGATATTTTCTTTTGTAAAAACCTCCCCTTCTACTATAGGTCGGATAGAACAGACCGTAGCAAAAGCAAAGTCGATAGTAACCTGTTCTTCTTTTGCGGGTTCTTTGCTGCCTCCTCGCATCTGCCAGATTTCATGACTGCCTGCTATCAGTTCTTGGCAAGCCGTCTCATCCATACTGCAGATGATATCGGGTCCTGTTCGGTTCATATGATCCGTAAAATGCCTTTCTAAGATGGAAGCGCCTAAGGCCACGGCACCCAGACAGGCATTGTTGTTCAGCGTATGATCGCTCAGACCGAAAACCTTATTCGGAAATGCCTCATGCAGTTGCGTCATGGCACCATAACGCACCAAATGAATCGGTGTCGGATATAAGTTGGTCGTATGCAGAAGCGCTACTGGAATATTGTGTTTGTCAAAAATAGCAACTGCTTTACTGACGCTTTCGATGGTATTCATTCCGGTACTTAAGATGACCGGCTTTCCAAAGCTGGCAATATGTTCGAGCAACGGATAATTATTGCATTCGCCGGAGCCAATCTTATAGGCTGGAATATCAAATTGTTTCAAGCGTTCGGCTGCAGCACGAGAAAAAGGTGTCGAAATAAAAATCATGCCTTTGCTTTCGACATATTCCTTGAGTTCCCACTCATCTGCTTCGTTCAAAGCGCAGCGTTCCATGATTTCATAAATAGAAACCGTGGCATTACCCGGCACTACCTTTTTGGCGGCTCCGCTCATTTCATCTTCCACGATATGGGTCTGGTGTTTTACTACTTCTGCGCCCGCTCGATGTGCAGCGTCTACCATTTCTTTTGCAACAGCCAGAGAACCTTCATGATTGATGCCTATTTCTGCAATTACCAGCGGCGGATAATCAGGTCCGATTTTTCTTCCTGCAATTTCTATGTATGGATTCATTGTTGTATGTTCAGGGGTTTTTCTATGTTTTATAGGGTATGCTTTTTATGCAGGTAAACTGCATAGTCAAAATCTTCTAAAGTATCAATATCGACACTGCCAAAAGGATGGTCGATTAACATTGGATAGGCTTCTTTACTGATAATCGTATCGTTAAGGATTAGTTCCGATTTGCAGATATACAACAATCCGTTTTCAAAATACAAAGGCTCTAGGTCTTGGCTTCGTTGTCCCGGTTCGTAATTGAATGGTATAAATTTATCCTCTTTAATTTTGCCTAGTTTTTGGTGGCTTTGGGTTACAGTAAAAAGGCTTTCGTATCTTCCTTTTTCATAAATCTCAAGAGCATTCTGCAGCAAATCTTTAGGCCGAAGCGGATTGGTCGGCTGCAGCAGTACTACTGTTTCAGGCTTCGATTCTAATGATTCCAGTACATGCTTTAAGGCAGTCACTGTCGGTTCTAGATCGCCTGCCAAATGTTGCGGCCTATCAATTACTTGCACACCATAGGCTATGGCTATTTTTTTAATCTCGGTATCGTCTGTGCTGACATAAACAGCATCAATATGGCTGTCCGCTTGGGCATATAAAATACTATGCGCCACGAGCGGGATACCGCCCAACAGCATGCTGTTTTTTCCTGGCAGTCTTTTAGATCCACCTCTCGCTGGAATAATGGCTATCGTCTTCATCGTTCTAGGCTTTTTTTAGCATCAAAGATTCTTTCTTCCATGCCCAGATTCCAATCTTCTTTGGAATAAAGTTCTTTGGGTATAGAAGGATAACTACTGCTTTCTGACAGAAATTCTTCAATCGCCTCTATCCATTCTGAAATAAAATGCGGGTTTTCAATCAGCCTGCCTAATTTACCATACTGCAGTACTTCCGGAACACCGCCCAAAGCGGAAGCAATGCAATAGCAGCCGCAATGCATTGCTTCGATCAAGCTCAATCCAAATCCTTCGTGCCATAGTGTCGGAAACAGATAGGCATCGGCAGCTTGGTAATAGTCAGGAAGCTCGCTATTAGGGATTTTCCCTAAAAAAACAACGCCTTTTATAGTCTCTTTTCTATTGGTTCCTATGACAAGCAATGTACAGTTGTCATGCTTTTCCTGTATGCGATTCCATACATCCAGCATCAGATCCAGTCCTTTTTTAGGTCGGTCCTGCGAGCACCAGATAAAGATTTTTTCGGAGGTAAATCCTAGTTTCTCTCTAAGCGCTTTCTTTTTCTCAGGAGTTATTTTGTAAAATTTGTCGGTATTAATTCCGTTGTGCAATACCGAAAATCGGCACGGCAATATCGTATAATATTCTTTATGGGTTTTATAGCTGTCGTAAGTCAAGAGTACCATTTCATCAATAAACTCGTAGAAATTTCGGCTGTCTAGATTGCCATAAAAGGGCGCGAAGCCATGATAAAAAAACTGTATGTAGCATCGGTTTCTCAATCCTTTGGAGGCAAGAAATTCCTGTAGCGGCTTGATGATTCCGAAATTATCAACAATCTGGATGATATGCTTTTCTCCCGTTGCCAGAATCTTTTCAAGCGCTTCGAGATAGCCGATATAATTATTTTTATGGTATTTTTTCTTGAGCTTGAGTGTCAGCGTCTGCCCTACGATTTCATAGTGTATGTTTGGGAATCGGGTTTCGGGCTGCTCGCAAATGATATAGTCGATGGAGTGCTTGCCTTCCATGTAGTTTTGGTACAAAGTAGTCCAGCTTCCAATCTTGGAATACGGTAGCGGGAATTGGGATATCAAAATTACTTTAGCCATAACTATTATTTAAACGGACAGGTTTCCATCAGGCCATCCTGTATTTCTTTAATTTTTTCTGGTGTGGCAGTCGATTGGACGGCATTAAAAAGAGCTTCGATTTGACTATCTTCCAACTTTTCCGATACAAACTTTGGAGCATAATTCTCGATGCCTACAGACTCGAAATAATCTTGGTATTTGATTCCGTCTCCAAAAACATTGTCGGAAAACTTGACCCAGACAGCCGGAATATGATAGGCCTGCGAAATGATAATTCCGTGCAAGGAAGACGAAATAATCCTTCTGCATTGCAAGATCAGATCGGTCACGCTCTCCACATCATTGGTCATCAGGTCGATTATAAGAACATTGCTGTGTTCTTTATACATTTCTGTTACCAGCTTATAATCGGCATAATGCGGAATGATTCCCAAATCGTATTTTGCCTGTTTCTTCGGATTATAAAATCGCGGCAACAAAAGCGCCGGATCTCCATATACTTCAGGAACTTCATAACCTTGCGCCATCAGATGCTTTCTGGTCTGCGGTCCACGGACGGCTAAAAATACGGCTTTTTTTATTTTATATTCTTTTGAAATGATGCCGCTTCCCCAGACTACGCATTTTCCTTCTACTTGAGCCAAAATACTTCCTGCGGTCAGGTAGATAGTCTTGAATGTATCCAAAAGAGAACGCTTTTTAGGATGGGTCCACATCCCTTTTTTTCCAGAAATCTTTTCGACAAGATAGCATCCCACGAGATCGCCGTAGTTTTCTTTTTTCTTGCCGGCAAGGTGGATTTCACTCCACCAAAAAAGCCTGATGTTTCCGTTTTGGGACATAAACCGGGTAAGATTAGCTTTAGGTTTTTATTTTAAAAATAATACTGCTTGGGTTTTCTTTGACCTGATAAATATAGGGGTTTGTATGGTAAAATGAAACGATATGTAGCAGGATTTGGTCATTGATTTCTTTAAGGCTGTAGAACTGCGGTACTTTTTTGCCCAATTGCTTCTTCAGCTTGTATTTGGCCGTAGCGTGAACAGGATTTTCTTTAATCTCAATCGCCAAGATTTGGTTTTTAGCATTGGAAAGCTGTTGGTAGAGGAAATAGTCTATCAATTTCTTCTCATTATAGAGAGTGGATACTGGAAAAGATTGCAATTCGTTCAGTTCTATGTCGACCATAACATTTCCCCAACCTTTAGGATTTACTTTGGTGGCTTTCGTCTTTAGATTATGCAACAAATGCTGGTGGTTGATTTCTACAATTCCAGACAATTGCAGTTCTTTGTTCAGCGTCTTGGTTTCTCTCTTTCTATAATTAGGATGCCACTGGTGCAACATTAAGAGCTTTTCATCATAGTATTCAACCTGACATCCGTCATTTTTTAAGCGATTGTGGATGTCGGTATCTTCGGCTCCCCAAAAATGAAAAAACTCATCAAAGCCATTTATTTCTTTTAGATAGGAAACTGGAAAAAGTGTCATTCCTGTAGCTTCTTCGTTGGTCTTGAAATTAATTTCATAAGACTCAAAGGTCTTATCTTTTTTTGTCTCTTGTTCGGAAAGAAATCCTACTTGAAAATAAGTAGCTTTATTCGGGTCGAGATGCTGTTCTAAAACAGCCGTGAATTGCGAGTGGAAAATCATGTCAATATCCGCTACAAAACAATAGCCGGAATCCATCTTTTTTACGGCATAATTCAAAGCTTTGCATTTGTTCCAAGGCTGGTCTTTTACAGGAAGGTAGGTATAGGAAGCAAAATTATATTTCTTGAGCAAGGTTTCCGCTGCTTCCGCCGATTTTTCCTCAGAACCATAGTCTATGAATACTACCTTGAAATTCTGCTTCGATTGCTGCGCCAACGAATCGATAGAACGCTGGATGCGCTTTATTTCACGGTTTCGGTAAGGGTAAACAATGGTTATCATAAATAATGTTCTGCAGCTTCTTTGGAAAGCCCTTTATATCTTAAGCATTGAGTTAATATTTTTTTTCTCAAAAAGAACTTGGCAAATAACTTATTTTTTATCCAATATCCCAACTGGGTTGAAGGAATCGTATTTAAATTCAATTTGCTTTCTGCTACATACTCATTAGGCTGGATTTCGTCTAATTTGTGCTGCATCCAGTCTTCTTTACTGTTGCCCATGTGATAGGCAAAATTATCCAGCGTAGATAACCTCCATAGTCCTTTTTTAACAACCGGAAGATCCAACAGTTCCTTTTCGCTATCGCCTCCGAGCTTATAGCTTGAGTACTTTTTATCCAGCTTTTCAAATATCGCTCCTCTATAGGTCGTAATAAAATGTCCCGCTCCGACAACAGCCTTAAAATCTTTATTGGAAACAGTCAGGTATTTATCTAATTGGTACTTATTATAGAATCCTGGATAGCCGATGCTGTTAGCAAATTCTTCTAGTGCTTTGGGATTTTTTACATCCGTAAAGTATAATTTTTCAGAAAAGAACAATTCATACCATATATTGGTTGCATAGGTTTTGAAGGATTTCGCCGACGGTGTCGGACAAACGGCTCCCGCTTTTGGAAACGCATTAAAGACAGCATAGGTTTCCTTTTGCCAGTGATTCAAAAACAGCACGTCGGAATCTGCGATGGTAACCAGTTGGAAATTATTCCCTGATAAGCCTTTCAATACAGCATTTAGTTTTCCGATGCTTGGGCAGTGGATGACCTCGTGAATTTTGTGCTCTTCAAACAAGTTGTTCAAATAATCGACAATCACTTGACAGCTTCCATTATTGACAATCGTGAAATACGTCTTTTTATGGCTGGTCAGCAACAGCGACTCCATACAGTATTTTAATATTGCAAAGCTGTCCTTAAAATAATCGTCTTGGTTGGGAATATAAACAGGAATCACGACCTGATGGAAGTACTCTGAGGCCTCTTGTTTTTTATCTTTATGTGGATTAAATCCTATTCGCATACCTGTCGTTTATTATTTGGATTGCCTCAAGACTCTTTTTACAATTGTCGTAATGAAACTGAAATAGCTTCGTATCCATCCTTTTTTTAGATGCAATTTTGTTATCCTCAACAGAAACGAAATTACCTTTTTATTGGTTAAATAGCAATTGTGTGTCTTTTCTAGAAAGTAATTAATTTGGGCAGGATTAAAATAGTGCGAATGTTTGTCTAACAAATAGATGTAAAATCTGAAACTTGCTTCTAGTTTTTGGGCGTTGAAAGAAGAACTACCTGAAATGCTTTCGGAAGATATTCTCACATAAACCGCTGCGTTGTTTAGCGTAAATAGGTTTTTAAAATCCGAAAATTCCATTACGGCTAATACATCTGAAAACCATGCTAATGGAAAATCTTTGAATCTGATTTTTTGTATTTTTTCTTTCCTAAAAATATATTCGCTTAATGAGCTTCTAGTCTTTCTAAAGAACGAATCAATTGAATTCTCGATTCTTGGATGCTGATAAACAGCAGAAATGAGGCTTACTTCTTCATTTATTTTATAGGTTGCATACCTGACAACGGCAATTTTTTCGTCTTGGATTTCTTGGAAATGATTATAAAATTCTTCAACGGCATTTTCACCCAGCACATCATCATCGCCCAAAATCATTACCCATTCTTCATTTTCTGCTAATGCGACACACCTTTCCCATTGCTTGACTAACGATTTGCCTCCCAAATTGGCATCAAATCTTTGATAGGAAAAGTCAATTTTGCCTTTATATTTTTCCAGCAAAACGCTTGGGTCTTCTTTACTTGCATCATCGCCTATATACACCTTAAAATCTTTATTGCTTTGTTCAGCCAAAGATTCTAGGGTTGCTTGAAAGAAGCGAATTTTATAATATGGAATAACAATTGCAAGCATGAACAGTAGCGCTGTAAACAGCGGATATTATTGGGTTCCTAATAATTTTGCCAGAGATTCTGTCATTCTTTTTTCATCAGAACGGAGCTTGCTTCTTCCGTGCAGTCCGTCGATATAAATGTTAGGCAGATGGTGGATCAGGTTGTCTTCAAAATCAGAGATGCAAATCATTTTTTTCATGCCTCCAAATTGGAAAACATCGGTATTGACTTTACATTTACTGCTGTATTTGTTGGTTCTTTCGACTTTTAATCCTAGTGCTTTTTTAATTTTTCTGACTACCCTAGAATACAAAGTATTTTCTATTACCAATTCTTTAAAATCAAGCTGCTTTCCGGTTCTTGCCAGCTGCTCCTTAGTCAAAATAAAGGTGGCTTGGTGAAGGTTTGAAAAATGAGCAAACTTTTTTCCGTTATAAATTTCAACAGAATTAAAATCCCATTCAAAATCCAAATGATAAGCTGGATAATATTTTCCTGTTTCGTTTTCTTCAAATTGTATCAGTCCCGTAATCCTGTTTTTAGGCAGTATTTTGGAATAGCTCAAATGGTTGTCGATATGCTTTTCGGTAAACAAATGGTCGTTTTCTCCGTATAAAAACACGTCAAAATCATCCTTGTTTTCCCAAATAGTCGTTCGGCAAGTCAAAGGCAATAACTGATAATCGTCTAATGTAAAAACATTTACTGTGTCAATTCCGTCGATATCTAGGTCGATATTCGAATTTACGATTATCGTAACGTCATATTTTTTAAAGCTTTTTAATTCGGCCACGACTCTTTCCAGAAAACGAAGTTGCTCGCTTCCGTAATTAACTAATACAGCTAAGATTTTGGTTAAATCTTGATTCATTTGGTGAAGTTATTTACTATTCGAGAGAATTAGTTAAGAAAAGGATAAGGATTATTTTTTATTTCATTCTTAATTTTTGCAACTTGTTTTTTTGTGCTATAGAGTTTTTTAAGATATCGTATCGAATCTAAAAAATCAGATTTATTCCAATTGACCAGTGCCTTAATTGTTTTCTTGAAGGTCAGTCGTATCATTTTGTTTGCAGATAAATTACTATTAGGATTCATGAGCTTTAAATCCTGAAGATTTGCCAAATTTCTAGGATTAGAATTTCTGACTTGCTGCTCTCTGTCATGATAGGCGAAAGCATCGGGTACAACGCCAACTTTTAAGCTTTTAAACTTGCATCTGTTGACATAATCGTTGTCTTCAGCATAATGAAAAAAATAGGGATTAAAGCCTCCTACTTCTTGCAACGTTTTTTTGGAAAGCAGCCAAATAGCGGCATTGACGAACCTGACATCATAGACCGACTTCATTTTTTTATTCAGATAAACATCAGAATACAAGTTCTTACAATTGCTTGGATTGATATAGGTTTGGAAATACAAATCAATCTGATTTCCTTGTCCATCCAAATGAATCGGGCTCAAGATTCCATAGCCTTTATGAGTTTCCATTTGAAGCATCAATTTCTGCAACGTGTCTTCTTTCAGGTAAGCATCTTGATTTAGCAGTAAAAAATAGTTTCCTCCTTTTTCCAAAGCTATTTTCAGTCCGATATTGTTTGCTTTCCCAAAGCCTAAATTTTCTTTATTTTCTACGAGAATGGCTTGCGGATATTTGTTTTTAATGGTTTCTACAGTAGCATCTGACGAATTGTTATCGACGATTACTAACGTAGCCTTGGAAGAGGAATCTAGAACAGAATTTACACATTTTTCAATCCAACGCATGGCATTATAGGTCACAATTATGACATATATTTTATGATCCATGGACGCAGATTCCGACATATCCTACTTCTTTTATTTTAATTTTCTTTTCAAAAACTTAAACGGACTTAATATAAAATGTCCCGCTTTATAGGTAGCGCTATTTTGGATTTCATTCACCAATTCTTTCTTGCTGATGCTTCCTCCGTCAAAAACTGAAATATTTTGTCTTTTAAAATCGCCGTCAGAAGCTATAATTATTAAAAAGAGTGCATTCCATTTTTTTTCTCTAATTGCAGCATAATCTCCTGAAAAGAATTTCAATTCTTTGAGATACTGCTCGTCCAGCACCATGGAATTGCCATTGTTATAAATTTGCGACAGCAATTGTGTTTGGCTGAAATATCGAGATGCTAAGTCTGAAAATTCCTCTTTGTACAATTCTTTCACATGGAATTCGTTTTCCAGTTTCCTCATGTCAGAATAATACAATTTATCTGGAGTAGAAATAATCAATAGGCCGTTTGGTTTCAACACTCTTTTTATTTCCGTCATCATTTCATCATGTTCATCATGATGTTCGATCGTTTCATAACTTACGACAATATCAACCGAATTATCTTCTAAAGGTATTTTGCTCGTACTGCCGACTAAAAACTCAATATTTTGTTTTTTGTATTTCAGCTTTGCCTGTGAAATGCATTCGTTGTCAATATCAACTCCATAAACAAAAGAAGCTTTTTCGCTCATCAAATGGCTACCGTAACCTTCGCCACAAGCTATATCGAGGACTATCTTATCACTGCAATATTCTGTTGCAATAGAATACCTGTGCAGATGTTCGATTGCTATCCTGTTATATACGAAAGTTTCCAGCCTTTCTCCTGTCCAGTTTTTCATTATGCTTTTATTCCCAGTTTAATAACGGCCTGACTACTCCAGGTATTTTTCCTGAATAATCACCCCGTGCGGATGTATCATTTTTAATTTCTATCACGTTGAAGCCTACAATATCCATTTCATGAAATTCTACAAAAAAGGGCTTGTAGCGCATGATGGCAAAACTGCAGGTGTAGCTCCCTTCGGCTAAAAGAAATTTAGGAATGGTGATGGTCTTTTTGTGCACTCCTAAAGAAAGAGGTTCTTCTAAAGTTGAAGAGTCTTTGTCATGTGAACTCAAAATATGCAGTCCTTGATTGTTGAACAAATTAAAACCATGCGTAAACCGCTGCTCTTTTTTTAAAATTTCATAGGTGAATTCTACTTTTATATCCTGCGACATCAGATGGTTTAGCGCTACTTTGTCCGTAGAATCTAAAACTTTAACTTCCTTCAGCTTGATAAAATCGGAACTCGGAGCTTCTTCAATACTCCAATCTCTATACGGCTGCTGTTCGGCATTTTTTAAATATCGGTCAATACAGTCTTCCACCGCACCTTCAAAACTAACTTGTCCTTTTTCGAGCAGAATTCCTCTAGTACACAAACCCTTGACCGCTGCCATGTTATGGCTCACGAACAAAACCGTTCTCCCTTCACCTTTTGAAATGTCTTGCATCTTTCCAATGGCTTTTTTCTGAAATTCGGCATCACCAACAGCCAGCACTTCATCGACAACTAAAATTTCAGGTTCTAAAAAGGCAGCGACGGCAAATGCTAGACGAACAGTCATTCCAGAACTGTATCTTTTTACAGGTGTATCAATATAGCGCTGGCAGCCGCTGAACTCAATGATTTCATCAATTTTAGATTTGATTTCTTTTTTGGTCATTCCGAGAATGGCTCCGTTCAGGTAAATATTTTCCCGTCCGGTCATTTCGCTATGAAAACCCGTGCCGACTTCCAGTAGAGAAGCAATGCGCCCTTTTGTTTTTATGACTCCGGTTGTCGGTGCCGTAACTCTTGAAAGTATTTTGAGCAGTGTTGATTTGCCGGCTCCATTTTTGCCAATTATGCCTAAAACTTCGCCTTTATGGACTTCAAAATTAATATCATGTAAAGCCCAGACATAGTCTGATGTGGCTTTTGAGGAACGATCATTGACATCGCCTACTTTAAGGTAAGGGTCTTCTTTGCCGCGGATGTTTGCCCACCAGCGGTTAAGATCATGGCTGAGTGTTCCTGTTCCCACTTTACCTAAGCGGTATTGTTTTGAAATTCCTTCAGCTTTCAGTATTATTTCATTGCTCATTTTTGTGGTAGAAACTTAAAATGTTGCGATTGTAATGTGGCCTGCCAAATATAACAATTATAATGCAATAAGAAATTTAATTTAAACGATTACGTCTTGTCAAAATACCTCTAAAGACTGCACCATTTCATATATTCTGTTATAAAAAATAAGGATTATTAAATTTATGCCATAAATTTGCAACTGAATCTTAAATCCATACAACTTTGTTCTTCTTTACTAAAAACAAGCCGATTCTTAAAGACCTTATTGAGAGCTATGTAGACATCCATTCTCATCTGTTACCGGGAATAGATGATGGCTCTAAAAACTTTGAAACCACACTTTTTCTGGTCCAATCTTTACAGAAAATAGGTTTTGAGCAGTTCATCACGACTCCTCATGTCATCAAAAATATCTGGGACAATTCAAGGTCTGGAATTGAAACGCTTCTTGCTTCAACAACTGAAAAGCTTGCACAAGAAAATATAAATCCATCGTTTAATGCCGCCGCAGAATACATGATGGATGATTCTTTCTCAAAGCTAATCGAATCCGAGAAATTGCTTACGCTAAAAGACAATTATATTCTTGTGGAAATGTCTTATATCAATCCACCCATACAATTGTATGAGATCATCTTCAACATACGTGTGGCGGGATATCAGCCTGTATTGGCGCATCCAGAACGGTATATTTTTTATCACAATAATTTTGACGAGTATAAAAAATTAAAGAAGGCCGGTTGTTTCTTTCAATTAAACCTCTTGTCGACCGTAGGATATTATGGCTCAGGCGTTGCCAAGGTTGCACAAAAGCTTCTAGAAAAAGGAATGATTGATTTTACGGGTTCTGACCTGCATCACGAAAATCACTTGAGAAGTTTTGACAAAAAATTATTATTCTCAGATACAACCGCATTGAAAGAAGCAATAAAACACAATAACTTTTTTAAACGATAATAAAAAAAGCCCTTTAAAAAGGGCTTTTCTGTTTCTGTAAGATACTTATTTCTTGAATATGTTTTTGTACCAAGGTTTTACTTCTTCTTGAACTCCATAACCGTAGCCGTAACCGTAGCCATAGCCTTTCTTCATTATCTCTGTAGCATTTAATACAAGAGACATGTTTGGCAATTTCTTTTGATTATAGAACATTTCTGGGACATGCAGCATACGCTTGTCTAGATAATTGGCTCTAACTACATAAATAAATGCATCCGCATTATTAGCAATCAAAAGTGTATCTGTAACAACACTAACCGGAGCTGTATCTACGATAATATAATCATACGTATCTTTCAACTCTGTAAACATTTTATTAAGCTTGTCGTTCATCAAAAGTTCTACTGGATTTGGCGGAATAACTCCTGAAGATAATACGTGGAAATTTTCAAAATTATCTAGTTTAGTAATATAGCTTTCTAGATTTCTGTCATGTTTCGAAAGATAGTTTGTAACTCCTTCAGATTTTATTGGTATATATTCTGCTAATTTCGGGTTCCTAATATCCATTCCCACCAACAATACTTTTTTTCCAGACAGCGCAATAGTACCAGCTAAGTTTACAGAAATAAAAGTCTTTCCTTCCCCTGGAATTGTTGAAGTTACAAATATTGCCTTTCCTTTATCGCCTTGAACACCTGTCAACATGAATTCTAAATTGGTTCTCACAATTCGGATCGCCTCAGCTGAACTAGAGCGGCTATTGGTATTGATCATTTCTTCATGTGATTCAGATTTAGGAACATCTCCTAGGAATGGAATTGCCAGACGTTTTTCTATTTCTTGTCTAGTTTTGATTTTAGTATTAAGCAAGTCCATTATATAAATTATCCCAAAAGGAATAGCCAATCCTGCAAGAAGCGCTCCTAAATAAATTATCATTCTTTTTGGCGAAACTGGTACTTCAGAACTTAAAGCGGAATCAATAACTTTTGCACTTTGTTCTGTTGCAGCCAACGTCAGAGCTGTTTCTTCACGTTTTTCAAGAAGATACAAATAGAGTGCTTCTTTTACTTTTTGTTGCCTATCAATAATTCTAAATTCTCTTTCGAGACGGGGCACTTGTGCTTTTCTGCCTCCTATTTCTGCCCCTTCTCTATCAAGATTCCTCCTTTTTATATTCAAAGAAGATTGTAACCTATAAAGACTTTGTTGAATATTCGATTTGAGTGCAACTATTCTTTTGTCAGCATTTTTTACGACAGGATTATCTAAGGTTGCACCTGTAGCAATTCTATTCCTTTCTATTACTAATTTATTATATTCTGCGATAAGGCTTCCTGCTTCAGAGTCAGTACCTGTTGAAAGAATATTCGTAGGAACCAAATCTTCTGATTTACTACTTTTCAAGAATGAAATCATTGAAGCAACTACGTTTTGTTGAATCTCTGTTTCAATTTTTTGCTTTTCATAATCTGATGCATTCTCTAAAAACAATTTTGTCTCAGACTCAATATCCGTAAGACGGTTTTGATTTTTAAAACCTTCTACATCTTTTTCTACGTCAGACAATTCGTTGGTAATGAATTCTAAACGTTGGCTAATGAATTGCGATGTTTTTTCAGCAACAAGATTTTTATCCTCAATTGCATTCTGGTTGTAAATTTCTACTAGAGTATTTAAAAAGTCTTCGCCTCTTTCTGGAACTTCATCTACTATTGATAGCTCTACAACGCTGGTATTCTTACTTAGTGGACTTACATTTAATCTTGATTTAAAACTCTGCGTTTTTTTAGCTAACGGAGAAACTTCACAATCAATCGAGAATTCTCCATTTAGTTTAGAATCTTCCCGAGTGGATTTTGTAACTAAAATATTTCCAAGAGTAGAAGAAATTAATTTATTATATCGAAAAATTCCAATTTCTTTATCAGCGTAAGTCAGTCTATAAGTGTCTTTATTAACCGATCCTACTTGAAATATTGTTTTTTTGAATTTCTTGTCTTTCGCTTTAGGAAAAAAGAGAAATACGATAGGAGAATTTTTATATAATTCTACGGATTTTACTCTTCCATGATTAATATAAGAGACGTTTAACTTCAGCTCTTCGACAGTATTGTAAATTAGCGTTCTGGATCTCAAGACTTCTACTTCATTATCCACATTACTTTTAGAACCTCCAAGTACTCCTAAATCTGACAAGGCAGAAAATTCCGAAGCAAGCCCGCCTTTTTTATCATCTTTTACTAAAATTGTAGCATTTGCTCTATAGAGCGGCGTTGCATATCTAAGATAAATGAAGGCACATACAAGAGTAATAATAATTGTAAAGAGAAACCATTTCCAATGAGCAAGATATTTTTCTATCTGTTCACGGATACTAAAGTCAGATTCTTGATTTTCTTGCGATAATTCTTGATTATTATTCATAATATTTATCGAACGGTTAAGGCTATAATAGTAACAATTAAAGAAACGGCAGAGATAACAATAGAAGTGTTTGGCCCTACAACAGAAGAATTTACTTTTGTTTTATTCGGCTCCACATATACAATGTCATTTTGTGATAAATAATAATATGGTGAATTCAAAAAGTCAGCTTTGGTAATATCAACACGTGTAGCTTGTTTTTTTCCGTCTTTTTCTCTTATTATCAAAATATTTTCTCTTTTGCCATAGACAGTCAAGTCTCCAGATAAACTTAAGGCTTCAGCTAAGGTTATTCTTTCACTTGTAATATTATGAACTCCAGGCTGTGTTACTTCTCCTTGAACAGTAATTTTAAAATTTAGTATTCTCAGATTAACAGATGGTTTTGTTATATATTTTGAGAGCTCTTGATTCATTTTTCCAACAGCTTCCGTTCTAGTCAATCCTCCCAATTTAATTGCTCCAATTATAGGAAATTGTATGAATCCATTAGAATCGATAAGATAGCTATTCATTCGCAGTTGTTGTGTTTCAAATTCTGTATTTGACTGCATGACTACAGATGGAAGATTAAAAGGCGCTGCTACTTCTGGATTTTCAGCCATGACAACAATCATTAATAAATCATCTGGTTGCAAATGTGTTTCGTAAGAGGCAGAATTTTCAAGGTTTGGCAATTGATCAATATTTTGATAATATGCTACTCCTTTTCTTGAAGCACAAGAAAAAACAAAAATAGAAGTCAAAATTAAAATTATCGGCCTGAAGAAAAAGAATCGTTTCATATTGGAATTTTCTGTGTAAAGATGCTATTTAAGGATTAAAAGCCTAGATATGGACTAAATTTGGTTGGCGTGATTTTTGTCTAACGTTTCGAAAACAGAATTCATACTTTTGAATTCTGGCACAATAAATTTCATTTTAGCAACAATTCCTTCATTAGAAGTAATTTCCGAAGTATCTATTAAGTCATGTATGGCTTCACTCACCGCATCAAAATCATCAAAAGTTTCTTCAGCAATCATAATCTTCTCATGATGTGTAGGCAATGTTTTGGCTGTATCATTAAGCAATTCTTCATATAATTTTTCACCAGGGCGCAAACCTACTATTTTGATCTTGATTTGCTTATCAGGCATAAATCCTGCCAGCTTAATCATTTTTCTCGCCAGATCAATAATTTTAACTGGGTCTCCCATATCGAAGATATATACCTCGCCTCCATTACCCATTGCACCAGCTTCAAGAACTAGCTGACAAGCTTCGGGAATAGTCATGAAATATCGTATAATATCAGGGTGTGTAATTGTAATTGGCCCGCCTTCTTCGATTTGTTTCTTAAAAAGTGGTACCACTGAGCCATTTGACCCTAATACATTTCCAAATCGTGTAGTTATGAACTTAGTGCCATTATTTTCAGAATCATTCCTATGTTTATAATTTAAGGACTGAACATATTTTTCTGCAATTCTTTTGCTTGCGCCCATCACACTACTTGGATTTACAGCCTTATCTGTAGAAACCATCACAAAACGTTCTACTTTATATTTATGAGATAAATCGGCAAGGATTTTAGTCCCTAATATGTTTGTAAATACAGCCTGCGAAGGATTTTCTTCCATTAATGGGACATGCTTGTATGCTGCTGCGTGATACACAACTTGCGGTTGATATAGCTTAAAAACCTGCTTTAACACCTGTTTATTTCTTACATCGGCCAAAACGTTATGAATCGTTATTTCAGGATTGCAATTTGCAATTTCTAATGACAGGCTGTGTAATGGTGTTTCAGCTTGATCCAGAATAACAATAGTCTTTGGATTAAATCCTATTACTTGCCTTACAATTTCACTTCCAATAGAACCAGCCGCTCCGGTAACCATAATGGTCTTGCCTCTTAATTGAGAAGATATAGAGTGTGTATCAAGAACAATCGGCTTTCTTTCTAGCAAATCTTGAATCTCAAAGCTTTTAATATTTTTTGAAATTTCTTCCTGATTTTCCCAGTCAGTAATTAAAGGTATTGTATACACTTTATAGTTGTATTCCAAACATTCATCGACTATAGCTAATCTTTCCTCTTTAGTAAGAGATTTATCTGCTATAATAAGTGCCTCAGCACCAACAGAACGCATTACTACAGGAACTCTTCTCTTGAGTTGCAGGATAGGGAGATCCAGAATCCTTTTTGAACTATTCTGGCTAAATTTATCAATAAAACCAATAAGTTTAAATCGGCTTGGGTTTTCCGATCTCAAAGCATTAGCAACGGCTATGGCATTATTGTCAAATCCATAAATCAGTGCTCTCATTTGCCCATCTTTTCTCGAAATATTAAGATATTTTTCAAAAGTTTGCTTTACAACTATCCTGTAAAAAAACAGAAAAGAAAACGAAAGAACCCCATTAATAAATATACCTGTATTTAAAAATATCTTATATTCGTGATCAAGAAGGAATACAAAATTGACAAACACAAGAGTAATTAGGGCGCAAAATTGGGCAAAAAATATCTTAACAGCATCAATATAGGAAGAATGCCTTATGATTCCCGAATAAGTGCGAAAGACCCAAAAGAAAAAAATATTTACTACAAAATAAAGGATTGTTCCATAAAAGAGATAGCCATCAGGGATATAAGTCAGCTTGATTCCTTTCAGCAACAAGTAGGTTATAAGACCTGCAGCAAATACAATTCCCAAATCGAGTAATAAAACAACCCATCTGGGAAGATATCCCAAATTCTTAAAACTAAAGCTTAATTTCCGTCCCGGTATAGCATTTCGCATATCAGACGTAAAATTTTTTTTGTCTAATTCTTTCAATTTTCAAAAGTTTTTAATTCGGGGGAATTCCAAAAATGCTCTTGCAATTTTGCGCAAAGTTATACAAAAAACAACAATGTTAAGTGATTATTAAAATTTTAAATACTCATTAACGTTTTTTCTTAATTTTATATTTTTTACACATCAAAAGAACTCATTAACAAGCTATAGGTTAAATTTATAACAAATTACTTATCTAGCTATTTCAAAAAAAATATTCAGTACATTGGCGATACGACTTCTATCATCCTCGGTAAGATTAGAACCTGAAGGCAGACACAGTCCTTTTTCGAATAGTTTTTCTGCTACATCCTTCCCATAGTAAGGATATTTTTCATAAACGGGCTGTAAATGCATAGGTTTCCATAATGGACGGCTCTCTATGTTTTCCTTTTCTAAGGCCAATCGCATATCTTCTCTATTCTTCCCATGAGTTCTTTCCGGATCAACGATAATGGCCGAAAGCCAGTGATTCGAGAAATAATCATCATTTGGCTCAGCCAGTACTGTCACTCCGTCGATATTCTTAAAATAATCTACATAAAACTCATTCATTTTTCTTCGCAAAGCAACATGCTTGTCCAAGACCTCCATCTGACCCCGGCCAATTCCTGCGCATATATTGCTCATTCTATAATTATACCCAACCTCACTATGCTGATAATGAGGCGCATTATCTCTGGCTTGAGTAGAAAGAAAAACAGCTTTTTCTTTTACTTCTTTATTTTTTGCTACAATTGCCCCTCCTCCAGAAGTTGTTATAATCTTATTGCCATTAAAAGATAAAGCGCTAATCTCACCAAACGTACCGCACATTTGTTTTTTATAATGACTTCCTAGTGCTTCAGCACTATCTTCTAGGACTGGAATTTGATATTTGTTCGCAACAGTGTGTATTTCATCCGCCTTATAAGGCATTCCATACAGGTGAACTGCTATTATTGCTTTTGGCTTATTCCCTTTTGCAATTCTATCAACTATTGCCTCTTCTAAAGCAATCGGACAAAGATTCCATGTTTCCTTTTCACTATCGACAAAAATTGGTGTTGCTCCCTGATACATAATCGGATTAGCTGAAGCCGAAAAAGTCATGCTTTGGCAGATTACCTCATCTCCTGCTTTGACACCTAAAATTATCAAACCCAAATGCAAGGCAGCAGTTCCGGAACTCAAAGCCCCAACATAAGAATTCTGTCCTATATATTTTTCTAAATCAGCTTCAAACCCTGTGACATTAGGACCTAATGGCGCAACCCAATTGGACTCAAAAGCTTCATTAACATAATTTTGCTCAGTTCCTCCCATATGGGGAGATGAAAGCCATATTTTTTGATTACTCATTTTAGTATTATTTTTCTGTGTATTTAATAACTTTTCCTGGATTCCCTACAACTACTGCATAATCTTCAACATCTTTTAAGATAACTGCTCCTGCGCCAATAATTGCCCATTTGCCAATCCGTACTCCTTGTATAATAGAAGCTCCAATCCCAACATGGCTTCCTTCACCAACTACAACATCCCCTGCTAAAGAAGCATTCGGAGAGATGTGCGTATAGTCGCCTATATGGCAATCATGATCAATTATAGCTCCCGTATTAATAATCGAATGCCTACCTATTACAGAATCCGGATTAATAATAGCTCCAGCCATAATCACGGTTCCTTCATCAATAGAAGCATATTTAGAGATTATTGCTGTAGGATGTATTACCGTATGAAATTTGGCGCTTATTCTTTCAGAAATGGTCTTTCTTACTCTATTATTTCCTATAGAAATCGCCAATAAATCTTCTTTGTTAATTTTATGTCCGTTCGCTTGAATGACCGGAACACCAAATATATTGGTCTTTTGAGGATTGTCATCGAATACGACCTCTACTGTATCGCCCATTAAATGAATAGAATCGATAATGACCTTACAGTGTCCACTTGCTCCGTATAATAAAACTTTATTTCCCATTAAAAGGCTCAATTGTAGCAGCATCCGCTGCATTTATTCCTTCACTTTTTATCACTTTTTGAATTGTCATAAAAATGATTTTTAAATCTAATTTAAAGGATATATTGTCTACATACCATACATCCATTTCAAATTTTTTATCCCAGCTTATTGCGTTTCTTCCGTTAACTTGTGCCCACCCCGTAATTCCTGGCTTTACTTCGTGTCTCCTATTCTGAAAATCCGAATACAAATGGAGGTAGTGCACCAACAATGGCCTAGGCCCTATGAGACTCATGTCTCCCTTCATAACATTTATTAGCTGTGGAATCTCATCGAGTGAAGTCTTACGGACAAAGGAACCAATCCTAGTCAAACGTTCGGCGTCAGGAAGTAGCTGCCCTTGTCTGTCCTTCTTATCGTTCATCGTCTTAAATTTGATTATTTTAAAGACCTTACCATTTTTTCCGGGACGTTTTTGAAGAAAGAAAGGCTGGCTATTATTAGCAAAGAATAGAAATAGTGTAACCAAAATAAAAACAGGGCTTAAAATTATCAAGACAATCAAAGCTGCGATAAAATCAATCACTTTTTTAAAAAAGTTTCTGTATATTTTCATTGGTTGACTTTTTGGTATATCTCAAGAGCATTCTGAATAAGCTTGTCCTTTTGAAACAGTTCCTGCACTTTGCTTTTTCCGTTGGCAATCATTTCTTTGTTTTCTGTATTAATAGTCTGCAGTATTTTACTTACTATTAAATCTTTTTTCTCCAGTTCGACATTATAACCTGAAAATCCATTAATCACTAATTCTGGCAACGCACCTCTATTGGAAGATACCGTAGGGATTTCAAACAGCAGGCTTTCGAAAACACCACCAAGATTTTCTGATTTGGATAAATACACAAAGACATCAAAATTAGCAATAACGCTGTAAACATTGGTATATTTCCCTGTAAAAAAAATTCTTTTTTCATCAATGGCTTTACCCATTTCAATCAGCTTATTTTCATAGTCCTTATTTTCACCAAAAGTTGATCCAGCTATAATCAAAACAACATCTTTTCTTATTTTTAGGATTTCGCGAAATGCTTCGAGCAATTCTTCATGTCCTTTCAATCCTTTTTTCTCATAAAATTTCGGAGGATAGATATAGGAAGCTGTTCCAATTATGTTATAATTTTCTGGAATGTTGTATTGCTTTCTCAAATCCCATACTTCTGTCATTTGCTTTTTTTCAAGCATTTCTTCGACATCAATATAAGCATAGTTCAGAAAAAGTTTCGAAGCAGGAACTCCTGAATCAGCGTACTTATCGTAAATATATTGTGATGTTGCGATCCAATAATCATTTTTTTGGGCGCTTTTGATGTCAAAGAATTTGAATATTTTGTTTTCTAAATGTAATGGGCCTACTACTTGAAATAGCCTTGGCACTTTTATTCCTCTTAGAAAAAATCGGGCATATAATGTGGTTTGCGTAAACCAGCTATGAATTACATCAGGGTTATCTTTTTTTACAATTTCTTTAAATATTTTTCCTTTGCTGAAAATAGAAAAATTCAATTTATATTCAAAGATATAAACATTGCGACAGACCGCCCTATATTCTTCGATATGCTTGCCATTATCTGGCAAAATAACGCTAAAAGTAAGAGAAGGATGTCTTTCTTTAAGTTCTTTTATTTGGTTTATCGCCCACGTCGCGCCTTCGCTCGTCTTGATTAGGTGTAATATGTGCATATTATCTCGTCGCATTATTTTTTAAATACTCATAGAACTCTACTCTTTTCTTATCTAAATTTTCCTGCAGATATTGTTGGGTTTCTTCTAAATTTCGCTTTGATTGTTTGTTGTAGAAAGATTCATCTTGCAAAATAGATGAAATTTTCAGGGCTAGTTTTTCAGCATTATTCTTTTCAACCAAAACATCTTGTTCTAACAATTCCGGAATACCTCCAATATTTGTCCCTATACAGGGAAGTCCCATTGCCATGGCTTCTATTATGGCCCGAGGCAACCCTTCTGTTTTTGAAGCCAAAACAAATAAGTCTGAGTTTTTCAAATTCTCCCGAACTTCTTCTGAATTAACATTTCCCTTAAAAAATATTTGGTCTTGAACGTCCAGACTAGCAGCAAGGTCTTTCATCGATTGCATAAATTTCCCGTCTCCAAGCCAAGTCAAAGTACATATTAACCCGTGTGATTTTAATATTTTGATTGCATTTATCAGAGTGTCTGGTCCTTTATACATTTGGTCCAAAGAACCGATTGAAATTATAGAGTATGCTTCTTTTTTAGCATATTTTTTTTCTGACAGTGCAATTATGTTTTTTGAAATTTTCACATCGGATGCAAATGTTGTGAAAGCACCCGTTTTAGATGGGTATCTTTTCTGTAAAGCTTCTTTGGTGACATATAATACCGCTTGAGCAGCCGCAACGCTTTTCTTCAAACTCAAGTAACCTTTGACTCTGAAAAAGGGTCTCAACGGGTGCTTAATGGAACCAGGCGCAAAAACATCCCACGGATCTCCTACCACTTCTACTCCAAAAGGCCTGCCTATTTTTCTCATCCTTCGAATCACGAGGCTGCCTATGTTTCCTGGTATTCTGCATATATATACTGAATCAGGCTCATTCACATTAGAATTGATTACCTGATTAATCTCTTTGCGCTTTTTTAAATAGTCAAGAGGACCTATATAATGTGGAAGTTCTATAAAAGACACTTGGCTTGAAGAAGCTAAATCATCTTTATTTCCTTGGTAATCTGGATCGAAATCAACACGGGCTACAACTCTGATTTCAGAAAATGCCTCCAAATATCTGTTCCACAAATTAAGATTAAAGGAACTGCTCCCGTAAACATTTCCTTCTTTGTCTTTAACAAACCTTGCTTCTGTTACAAATACCAACTTCATTATAGTTCATTAAAAAATTGGTTAAACAGCTTCTCACCGTCAAAATTCCCTTTTGCCCATTGGCTATAGTTTTTTTCACCAAGCTTGGCTCGGTTAAAATAAAAGCTTTCTATTTTTTCACAGAATCCTGCTACATCTAAAGGGGCAACCAAATCGGGGTGAATTTCCTCCGGAGTTGTCTCGATTATCGGATTAATATTTGAGGCTACAACCGGTAGACCGCGGACCATTGCCTCGATTAGCGAATTTGGTTGTCCTTCTGTTATTGAAGGAAATAAAAAAAGATCAAAAACAGGCAGGATTCTTTTTACATCATTACGGTAGCCTAATATTTTTACCTTTCCAGCAAGAACAGGGCTTGAAGAAACATAAGAATTTAAGAATGTATCTGTGCCTTTTCCGCATAAAACAAAATAAATATCTACGTGTTGGCTACATAATTTTTCTGCAATCTTTATAATGGTCTGATGATTTTTTGCCACATCATATCTTCCTGTGTGGCCTACAACAAATGATTTGTCTGGAATATCAAAATCTTCTTTAGTAAAAGGCATTACTTCCTCAAAAAATCTAGCGTCGATTCCGTTATAAATCACTTGGAATTTTGGGTTGTCACGTTTAACCTGCGGATAAAAATATTCAATTGCTGTTCTGGAATTGGATAATATTTTTGTAGCATTTTTTTGCACTAAAAACTGCATGAGTTTATTATAGGACAACTTGAAAAAGGTTTCTTTAAAATGATTGGACGAACCTCTATAAAAAGAAATTCTTTTCTTGACTTTTGCCATGTTTGCTGCTAAAAGAGTCAGTCCTGAAAAATTCCCAGTAAAGTCACATACGCTATCAAAGTTTGAGGTTTTGATTAGTTTAAAAATCTTAATGTAAGACGGCAGATCAAAAAACCCAACATTCATTTTTATAAGGCGGATATTTTTTATTTTTTTATACTCCTCTTCCAACTCTCCAAATTCATTGCCTTTACAAATAATCACAGGTTCAATTTGTCCTTCAAACGACCTTAGAAACCTCAACAGGTAATTCTCAATACCTCCTGAATTTAGCGTAGTTACAAAAAATAATGTCTTTTTCATTTTTAATAGATAAAATCTTTTGACGAAACTTTTTCTTTATCTATAATCGTAATAAGCATCCAAGATTCTTTATTAAAAAAGCTTATTTCAATATTGTTACGTGCAATTATTATTTGGGTGATAACATTCATTAAAAAAGTTACTATAAATATATATATATGCTTTTTGTTTTTATAAATATAAAATTCATATACCAACATAAACACAAAAAAGAATTTAAACACAAGGGCATATCTAAAAAATATTGTCGGCGTAGAATAGAAAACATTAATGACCGCGGCTACTACAAGGGTTATATTCCTGTAAATCCCAGCTCTTTTATGAGTAACTATTAAATAAGCGTAAAGTAAAAACAAGCTCACAATAGAAATATAATATATAATCAACCCGCCTGAACTATCAGACTCTGTTAATCCTTGGGTTATAAAGTCATCATCATTTAAATAGACTTTGCCTTTCTCTTGTAATGCTCCTCCTAATCCTAATAAATCAAAAATTGAAACCACAAATGTCTTCGGGAGTACAAGAAAAACAAATGAGGCAATAAAAATTATTTTATAGAAATTATTTTTATTAGGTAAGAATCTCAAAAGTAAAAATATGGGAATAAAAACCAGAGTACTAAAATGTATGAATACCGCTATAATCAAAAGTAAAAACGCCCATTTCTTTTTTTCTACAATACCTAAATAATAAGCTAGCAATACAAAAGATGTAGCGAACATAAATCTTGTTCCCGAAAGCAAATCCAGGTAACTAAAAGAGAGGAAGATTAACACTAAAGATAATAATCCGAAAGTTTTAGACACTGGAAACCCATTAATAATTTTATAATATATATAAAAAACGATGCTTACTGTAATCATTGTCACCGTTGCAAAAACTAATTGCGAAGGGATTTCAATTTGAGAAGCAAAATAGAATAATGATTGGAGAATAAAATCTTGACTACTTAAAAAGAAAAAAGAGAACATTTCAATAAATGAAGCGTTTTGAAAATCTTCATATACTTCAAAATATCTAGCCCTGTCATCACTATAATTGGGTATATATAAATAGCTAACCAGTCCGAAAATCAATATCATCAAAAACAAACTTATCTTTGATCTTTGGATTACGCCTGAAATTATTGAAGGTATAGCCAAAAAAGGCGATACTATAAACAACATAATATTTAGCAGGTCAATTCTTTTTATCATTTTTACGAAAGCTTCAGGTTGAATTCTTTATACCATTTAGAAAGCACAAATAATTTCCAGATGCTAAAAGAATAATCATATTTATTCTCCATATGAAGGCTCATTTGCTTTTTAAATTTTTGGATATCCAGATTAGGTACAGAAAATAGGAATTCATCATTCAAATTTTCAACAATTTCTTTTTTTAATTCATTCCTTATCCAATCTCCTAAAGGAATCGCAAAACCCTTCTTAGGCTGATTGAATACTTTTTCTGGTATGTATTCTGATAGTATATCTCGCACTATTTTTTTTGTGACGCCATTATTATACCTGTATTTTAATGGCAATGTCCTTGCAAACTCAATAATTCTATAGTCTAAAAATGGACTTCTTACTTCAACTGATGAAGCCATGCTGGCTCTATCGACCTTAACATTGCTATCGTTTTCAAGCCACAATTTTATATTTAAATCTGCTGCTCTCTGCAAAGGTTCTTTCGCTAATCTCTTGAATATCTTATAATATTTCATCCAGCTTAAATCCTGTTTTTTTTGGAGACTATCAAACGATGTAAATATTCTAACAATTAGTTCATTCTCGTCTTTAGCACCTAAAATCCCTTTGATTGTTTCTGGTCTGGTATTCAATACTTTATACCAGCTAAATTTATTCAAAAGTTTTCTTATCGGATAAGGAATAAATGAGATTTTCTTAAATTTTTCAACTAAGAGAAGATGCCAATACCCTATAAAACTTTCGTCACCTCCATCACCAGATAATGCTACTGTTACATATTGTTTGGTTACTGAATTCAATAGCAAAGATGGTAGAGCAGAACTATCTGCAAAAGGTTCATCATACACCTTGACAAATTTTGATAGCATCTGCAAAGCATCATTAGGCCCGCAAATTGTTTCCGTATGATTAGAACCTATAATTTCTGCAAATTGCGCAGCTACTTTACTTTCATCAAATTTAGGGTCTTCGAATCCAATCGTAAAAGTATTGATTGGATTTTTGGATATTTTGCTGGCTATTGCCGATACTAAAGCAGAATCGATTCCTCCAGAAAGGAAAGAACCTAAAGGGACATCAGACTGTAATCTTATTTTTACAGCGTCTATGAGCAATTCGTGTAATTCTTTTTTTGCTTCTTCGTATGAAATATCTCTGATCTCGACAGGCTTCAGGTTCCAAAATTCAGAAATGTTTTTTGTCTTCTTTGCCAAATCTATCTCCATGTAATTGCCTGGAGGCAACTTATAAACATTTTCAATGATCGAATACGGACTTGGTATATAACCGCAATCCAAATATATGGAAACGGCTTCTTTTGCTATTTTACTTTCAGCATTTACAATTGGCCTTAATTGGCTACATATTTCAAAATCCCCATCTTTCCAATAGTAGAAAAATGGTTTTACGCCCATTCTGTCACGGGCACAAAATACAGTATTGTTTGTCGCATCGTAAATTGCGAAAGCAAACATTCCGTTCAGTTTTGGCAGAATTTCTTTTCCCCATTCCGAATATCCTTTGATAAGAACTTCCGTATCGCTTGTGGTTTCAAAAGTATAGCCTAATGCTTCTAATTCCTTCTTTATGTCTTCGAAATTATATATCTCACCATTGAAAACAATTTTCAGATGGTCAAAGCTGTACGGTTGATTCGATCTTTCGTCTAAATCTAAAATAGACAATCGCAAATGTCCGAAACTTAAATCGTTGACTTTTTCATATCCAAGATTATCTGGCCCTCTAAATTCGATAGATTTTAGCTTGTCGACAATCTCATTTTTTTCAAAGGGGATATTTGTTATATATATTCCGCACATTTTACTTAATTATAAAATTAATTAAATTCCTCACAATTCTTAAATCAGCTGGATAGGCAAGAAAAGCCCTGATTGTTAGCTTTAAGCCTTCTCTTTTTCTCCCGTCAAGTATATACAAATTAGCTAGTGTATGATTTAAAATGCCAAAAATTTTAGAGCTAATGTTTTTAATATCTCTATTATTATTTAAGATAATTTCATAACCTTTTATGGTATTAGCAAGTTTTTCTTTAGAAAATTTTTGATTTGAAATGCTTTCGTGCCCTGTGTAATATTTCCTTACAACTTTACTCGAAAAAAACATATCCTCCTGTCTTGCTAGTGCGATATAGGGGATAATTTCAAATGCTTTTACCTCGGTTGAATATTTGAATCCATTATCTATTATATTTCTTCTAAATGTACAAACCCATTCTCCTATTGTAAAAAGGTTTTTTATGTAATAATCAAATCCAGCTTTTACGCCAACATGACTTAAATTATTAGCAAATTTACCGTCTTCATATTTTACTCCAAATCTAAAATAATTTATATCCTCATGTAAATTCATCTCTGCAAGCATATTCTCCAAGGCATTGGGCTCAAACTCATCATCACTATCCAGAAAAGTAACAGCTTCCGATTGGTCAGATATGCTATTCAAACCTATATTTCTTGCCTTATTTACGCCGCCATTTACTTCGCACTTTATCAGTTTTATCCGTTTATCGTATAAAAAACTTTCAACCACCTGAATCGTATCGTCTGTAGACGCATCGTCTACTATAACCAATTCAAAATCTTCATAAGTCTGCGCTAGAACCGACTGTATAGCCCTTGCAATAAGATCTCTTCTATTGTATGTGGGTGTTATTATACTATATTTCATGTTATTTTATTTTTAAAAAAAACGATTCCTTTATTGATAATATCGAATAAAAAAATAGCCTCTTCAAAATTTAAAATCTTGCTCAGGAAAATATAAAGACAAAAATTGAAGCAGGCAAAGATTGATAAATAAATAATTGAAAATTCGATTTCTGGATAAATAAACGTTGTGCCATAAAAGACGAGAACTAAAACTGCAGACAAAAGTGCTATTTTAATTATGCTTTTAAATTGCTCAAAAAAAGAATACGGTATAATTAAACCAACAAAATACATGTTTAATCCCATAAGCAAAATTGAATTTACCAATGCACTATACACAATACCGATTATCCCAAACTGGAAACCTATTAACAATGTAATTGAAATCAGGACTTTCATAATAATCTCCAATTTCAATACCATATCCGTTCTTCCAAAAATTTTCAATGCATTAGTGTTCAGGGAATGTAGAGGCAGAAAGATTGCCGCGTAACATAAAATGATGAAGTATGGAACGGCTACTCTCCACTCACCTCCCAAAAACTGAACAAAAAACAGCTTGCTGTAGAATGAAATCGTAATCATTACCGGAGCCGTAAGATAAAGCGAGTAGGATATAAACTTTTTAAAGTTCAAGGTAAATGCTGTAATATCATCTTGGTATTTGGCAAGTACTGGAAAAGAAACTTTACCAATCATTAAAATTAAAACTGTAGCGGGATATTGAGAAAAAGTATTGGCTCTATCATAATATCCTAAAACTTTTATAGGGAAATATCTTCCAATTACTACTCCGTAGATATTATTAAAAATATTCCCTAAAATACCTGTAATTAATAATTTATATCCGTAATTAATATGCGTTTTAAATTTTGGAAAGGAAAAACTGAGGTTTGGTCTCCACTTCGAAAAACTCCAAAGAAATAGTGCTGAAACAACTTGTACAACTAAATACATAAAAACCAGACTCCACACACCATATCCATTATATCCCATAATTAGGGCCGTTACTGATCCTACTACTACGCTAGGAATATTTAAAACTGCAAGCTTTTTAAAATTGAGTTCTTTAATTAAAATTGTTGTTTGCACAGAAGAAAGAGAAGATATGACAAATACAAGTCCATATACTTTTAAAATATCTTCAATTATTTTCTGATTAAAAAAAGTAGCAATTGAGCTTGCAGATAAAAAAAGAATAAGATATATAATTATACTAGTTACAATGTTTGTATAGAATACAGTGCTGTAATCATCTTTATCAAGGTTATTTGAGCGTATTAAAGAACTTGTGAGTCCACCGTCAACAAGCGTAGTTGAAATAGCAATAAATATTGAGATACTGCCTATAAGCCCGAAATCTGCTGGCGTTAAAATCTTAGCCAACACTATTGTTGTTAAAAAAGACAGTCCTTTTAAGATGAAATTGTCGAAAAATGTCCAAAACATTCCTGACATAACTGTATTTTTTAAACTCATTTATTGACTTTTTTTAAATTGCTAGCTGCTTTAATCTGAATTCTTACAATCGATTAAAGTTTGCCATCTACTGCAGTAGACAAAACGCCTTTAACATCGTATAATACACTATTTTCCTTTCGTAAAACATTAAAATCAATCGAATAAAATTCTTTGTGCGCTACACCTAACATTATTGCATCAAATTTTTCAGCAGGTAAACTACGGGAAGTTTCAAGAGCATATTCGTGCGCGACTTCGTCTGGATTTGCCCAAGGATCATAAATTACGACTTCAATCCCGTAATCTTTTAGTGCGGCTATAACATCAACTATTTTGGTATTTCGAACATCTGGGCAATTTTCTTTGAAAGTGACGCCCAACATCAAAAGCTTGGCATTATTAATTACAATTCCTTTTTTAATCATCAATTTAATGACTTGGGAAGCTACGTATTCCCCCATGCTATCATTTAATCTTCTGCCTGCCAAAATAATTTCTGGATGGTATCCAAATTCTTGGGCTCTTTGAGCTAAATAATAGGGGTCTACTCCTATACAATGCCCTCCAACCAATCCTGGCTTAAAAGGCAAAAAGTTCCATTTCGTTCCTGCTGCTTCTAAAACGGCCTGAGTATCAATATCCATGCAGTTAAATATCTTTGCCAGCTCATTCACAAAAGCAATATTGATATCTCTTTGGGAATTCTCAATTACTTTTGCTGCTTCAGCCACTTTAATTGTAGGCGCTAAATGCGTCCCTGCTGTAATTACAGATTTATATAATTCATTTACTTTTTGCCCAATTTCTGGCGTTGATCCAGCCGTAACTTTAAGGATTTTTTCAACGGTATGTTCTTTGTCTCCCGGATTGATACGCTCGGGAGAATATCCTGCAAAGAAATCTACATTAAATTTCAATCCAGATACTTTTTCTAGAACTGGCACACATTCTTCTTCTGTAACACCGGGATAAACAGTAGATTCGTAGATGACTATATCGCCTTTCTTCAGAACTTTAGCCACAGTCTCGCTTGATTTGTAGAGAGGTGTCAAGTCGGGACGGTTGTTTTTATCTACAGGAGTGGGAACCGTAACAATATAATAATTGCAATTTGCAATGTCCTCTAATGAAGAAGAACATAACAGTCCTTTTGGATGGTTATCAAAACTATCTACCAATACTTCTTGCAATACATCATCTGATACTTCTAATGTACTATCAGTACCGGAACGTAAGCCGTCAATTCTATTTTGATTTATATCAAAGCCCACTACTTGATATTTTGTTGCAAATAATCTTGCTAAGGGCAATCCTACATAACCTAAACCTATTACGGCAATTTTTTCTAATCCCATTGAAACTTATTTTTTATTCGCCCACATAGATGCAGCGATTATTTTTTATTTTCTTTTTAAAGCTTTGCATAAAATCAACACGATTTTATTTCAAATTTTCCCAATACCAATCGACAGCCTCTTTTAGTCCTTCTCTTATCTTATGCGTTGGTTCATATCCTAATAGTTTTCGAGCCTTGTCTATGCTGGCTAGAGAATGCGGTATGTCTCCTTTTCTGTTTGGGCCGTGCTTAATTTCGACAGAAACAATCTTTGGATCTAAAACAGACAAAAATTCTTTTAAATAGCCTACTAATTCGTTCAGAGTTGTTCTGTCGCCAACGGCTGTATTATATACAGTATTTACAGCCTCTTTATTTGTTGCCTGAATTGCTCTTTCGTTCATTTGTACTACATTTTTGATGTAAGTAAAATCACGGGAAAAATCTCCAGTACCATTTATTACTGGGCTTTCATAGTCCATAAACTGTTTTACAAACAATGGGATAACCGCAGCATACGCTCCGTTTGGATCTTGACGGCGTCCAAAAACATTGAAATATCTCAAACCGATAGTTTCTAATCCATAGGTCTTACTAAAAATATCAGCGTATAATTCGTTGACATACTTCGTAATTGCATAAGGAGACAAAGGCTTTCCGATTTTGTCTTCAACCTTTGGCAATGCTTCAGAATCTCCATAAGTAGAAGAACTTGCTGCATATATAAATCGTTTTACATTTGCATCTCTAGAAGCAACAAGCATGTTTAAAAAGCCTGAAACATTCACTTCATTACTTGTTATAGGATCGTTTATAGAACGTGGCACTGATCCTAAAGCCGCTTGATGCAATACATAATCAATACCATCAACAGCTTGGTTACATGTATCAAGGTCTCTAATATCGCCTTCAATCAAAGTAAAATTACCGTTGTTCAAAAAAGGCTCGATATTATGCCTATGTCCGGTTGCAAAATTGTCCAAACAGACAACTTTGTGCCCTTTTTCTAGAAAATGTTCACATAAATTGGACCCTATGAATCCCGCCCCTCCTGTAATAAGTATCTTTAACATTTTTACTATTCTTAATATTCTAAAATAATCATTTAATACGGCAATTTGATAAAAAGACCAACTTATTTGTATTTATCTTTATTCGCCAATCGTAACAAATACTGTCCATATTCATTCTTTTGTAATGGAGTTGCTAGATCAATCAATTTTTCTTTTGTGATATAGCCCATTTCAAAAGCAATTTCTTCCAGACAAGCCACCTTAAGCCCTTGTCTTTTTTCAATAGTCTGGATAAAGTTCGAGGCTTCTAATAATGATTCATGGGTTCCTGTATCTAGCCAGGCGTAACCGCGTCCCATTAGTTCTACTTTTAGATTTTTTGAATGTAGGTAGTCTTGATTCACCGTCGTAATTTCTAATTCTCCCCTATTGCTAGGCTTTATTGTTTTTGCAATGTTTACGACTGAGTTCGGATAAAAATACAATCCCACAACAGCATAATTGCTTTTTGCTTCTTTAGGTTTTTCTTCGATTGAAATTACATTTCCTGACTTATCAAATTCGGCTACTCCATAACGTTCTGGATCTTGCACATAATATCCAAAAACGGTAGCTTTTTTCTCAATCTGAACGTTTTTAACAGCTGTTTTAAGCAGGTCTGTCAAACCATGGCCATAAAAAATATTATCTCCTAAAATTAGACAGACGTCATCTGATCCGATAAATTTTTCGCCTATAATGAAAGCTTGGGCCAATCCATCGGGACTTGGCTGTTCAGCATATTCGATCTTTATCCCGAAATCATCTCCATCTCCTAAAAGATTTCTGAAGTTAGGCAAATCATGAGGAGTCGATATCACCAAAACTTCGTCAATTCCTGCCAACATCAGAACAGAAAGCGGATAATAAATCATCGGCTTGTCATAAATCGCCATTAATTGCTTTGATATGGATCTTGTCAAAGGATACAGTCTTGTTCCCGAACCTCCAGCTAATATTATCCCTTTCATACTTGTATTTTTAAGCTTTTAGTATACCTAAAACTTATTGTTTTTATTTATATTGTCTAAGCATTTCTCTAAGCTATGCTTGTAATCTGAAATTTCTATTTTGTAAACTTCTTTAATCTTAGTCTTATCTAATAATGAATAGGCCGGCCTTTTTGCGGGAGTCGGATATTCCGTTGAAGGAATTCCTTTCACCTCACAGTTGCTTTTGGAAATTTCTTTAATAGCCAAAGCAAACTCAAACCAGCTTATTTTTCCTTCATTTGAAAAATTATAAATACCTTCATGCCAATCTTCAGATGTTATAATTTTTAGTATAGCTTCGGCCAAATCTTTCGCATACGTTGGGCTTCCGATTTGGTCATTGACAACGTTTATCGAATCGCGTTCTTTCATTAATCGCAACATCGTCTTTACAAAATTGTTACCGAATTCTGAATAAACCCACGAAGTCCTGATAATAATGCTATTTGGATTATTTTTCAAACAGGCTAACTCACCTAATAATTTTGTCTTGCCGTATTGGCTTTGAGGATTTGTTGAGTCATTTTCTTTTAAAGGAACAGCTGATGTGCCATCAAAAACATAGTCTGTCGAAATATGAATTAGCTTGCAATTATTCTGAAAACACCATTGGGCTATAATGCCAACAGCTTTGTGATTGATTAAATCTGCAAGTTCTATTTCTGTTTCTGCTTTATCTACTGCTGTATAAGCGGCACAATTGATAATGTAATCAGCTTTTGTTCTATTCAAAAAAGTCGTTATTTCTACTTCATTTTCAAGAGAAAAATCAGACCTGTCTACAAAAACAAAATCAAACGCAGGATAGTGAGAAGCCAAAACCCTCAGCTCACTTCCTACTTGTCCGTTTGAACCTGTTATTAGTATTTTTTTCATATAGATGCTCCTACTCTAAATCTTTCAGTCCGCCAAGAATTTGATCTTTTGCTGAAACGATGCATTCCTTACTATCGATTTTCCAATCAATATTTAAGCTTGGATCGTCAAAACGAATTCCTCTTTCGCTATTCTTGTCATAAAGTTGGTCTACTTTATAAGAAACAACTGCCGTAGGACTCAAAACCGAAAAACCGTGTGCGAAACCTTGCGGTATCAACAACTGTTTTTTGTTTTCGTCAGATAAAAGAACGCTGAAATGTTGTCCGTACGTTTTAGAATTTTTTCTGATATCTACAGCAACATCCAAAATTTCGCCTTGCAAAACACGCACTAATTTTGTCTGAGCAAAAGGTGGCAACTGTAAGTGAAGTCCTCTTATTACACCATATTTTGAAAAGGACTGATTGTCCTGAATAAACTTTATATCAATACCGTTTTCTCTGAATAGTGCTTCATTATAAGATTCGAAGAAATAGCCTCTTTCATCTTCAAATACTTTTGGAGTAATGACTAGCAAATCTTCTATTGGCGTATTTTCAATTTTCATTTCAATGTATTTTGCAATTGGAATCTTGGAATGACTAATTATATTGCTTTTCGTAATATTTGCTGTATTCTCCGCTAGTTACATTTTTCAACCAATCTTCATTTGACAAATACCAATCGATGGTTTTTTCTAAACCTTGCTCAAATGTTACGGAAGGTTTCCAACCTAACTCTTTGTTTATTTTTGAGGCATCGATAGCATAGCGCAAATCATGTCCTGGGCGGTCTTTTACGTACGTAATCAGTTTTTCAGAAGCTCCTTCTGGCCTTCCGAGCTTGCTGTCCATAATCTTGCAGAGCAATTTTACTAGATCAATATTTTTCCACTCGTTAAATCCTCCAATATTATAAGTTTCATGATTCTTACCTTCATGGAAGACCAAATCGATTGCGACAGCATGGTCTTCTACGAAAAGCCAATCGCGTGTATAATTTCCATCGCCGTAAACGGGCAAGGATTTATTATTGATAATATTATTGATGAAAAGCGGTATTAATTTTTCAGGAAAATGGTTCGGCCCGTAGTTGTTCGAACAGTTTGTCAAGACGTACGGCATACCATACGTTTCTCCATAAGCACGAACAAAATGATCGGAACTTGCTTTTGACGCAGAATAAGGCGAGTTTGGATCGTATGGAGTAGTTTCTGTAAACAATCCCTCTGTTCCTAGGCTTCCATACACTTCATCGGTACTGATATGATAAAAACGTTTTCCTTCGAAATTTCCTTTCCAGGTTTCCTTGAAGGCATTCAAAAGGTTCATTGTGCCGATAACGTTTGTCTTTACAAATGCTAAAGGATCGGTTATGGAACGATCTACATGTGATTCTGCTGCCAAGTGCAATACGCCTTCAAACTGGTGTTTTGCAAACAAGTCGTTTATAAAATCGGCATCTACGATATCACCTTTTATAAAAGTATAATTCTGTTCATTTTCAATATCGGCAATATTCTCAAGATTCCCAGCATACGTCAGGGCATCTAGATTAAAGATATGGTATTGAGGATAGCTCTTCACAAATCTCCTGACAACATGAGAGCCAATAAAACCAGCTCCTCCCGTAATTAGTATATGTTTCATCTTTCTGATTTTATGAACCAATTCCTTTGTATATAAAGCCCATTTCTGTTAATTGCTTTGCATCTAGAATATTTCTTCCGTCAAACACAAAGGCTGGCTTCATCATATTGTCATAGATTTTTTTCCAGTCATAATCACGGAATTCATCCCATTCTGTCAAAACAGCGATAGCATGGGCATCTTTGCAAGCTTCATAAGGTGAGGCAGCTACAGTTACTTGCTTCTTGTTTTCTTCAGCAGTTCTTGAATCTAAATAATTTAAGTCTGAAAGTATCTGTCCTTCGGCTACTTTTGGATCAAAAACATAAAGTTCTGCTTGCTCATTAATCAAGTCATCTGCTACATATATCGCGGCTGATTCTCTTGTATCGTTTGTGTCTTTTTTGAAAGCCCAGCCCAAAAAAGCAATCTTTTTTCCCGAAACTGTGTTATAAAGCGTAGTAACTATTTTATGCGAAAATCTTCTTTTCTGATGATCGTTCATGATAATCACTTGTTCCCAATAATCAGCTACTTCGTTTAAGCCATAGGCTTTGGCAATATAGACTAGATTCAAGATGTCTTTCTGAAAACAAGAACCGCCAAATCCTACTGAAGCTTTTAAAAACTTAGGTCCAATTCTGCTGTCCATTCCAATAGCTTTGGCTACTTCGCTGACATCAGCACCTGTCTTTTCACATAGTTCTGACAATGCATTTATAGAAGACACTCTTTGTGCTAAGAAAGCATTTGCTGTCAGTTTAGACAACTCGGAAGACCAAAGATTGGTTGTCAAAATTCTCTCTTTTGCTACCCAGTTTGCATATACATCCACCAGGGCGTTTATAGCATTTTGTCCTTCTTCTGTTGTATCGCCTCCTATTAAAATTCTATCCGGATTTAACAAATCTTGCACGGCTGTTCCTTCGGCCAAAAACTCTGGATTGGAAAGAATCTGAAAACGGACGCCATTTCCAGTATTGTCCAAAATATTTTTGATAGCTTCTGCTGTACGAACCGGAAGCGTCGATTTTTCGACAACTATTTTATTTGATTTTGAAACTCTTGCTATCTGTCTAGCGCAAAGCTCTATATATTTTAAGTCAGCTGCCATTCCTTTACCAGAACCGTAGGTTTTTGTAGGCGTATTTACAGATATGAAAATCATTTCTGCTTCGTCGATAGCTTTTTCAACTTCTGTAGAGAAAAACAAATTTCTACCTCTGGCTTCGGCTACGACTTCTGCGAGCCCTGGTTCATATATTGGAATATTATTGGTGTCTTTATCATTCCAAGCAGCTATTCTTGCTTCATTCAAATCAACAACAGTAACTTTAATATCAGGACATTTTTGCGCAATAACGGCCATAGTTGGCCCTCCTACATATCCTGCACCAATACAGCAAATCTTTGTTATCTTCATTCTTATTTTTTGTTCTTATTGCAATTAATTTAAATTTTGAACAGCAAATTATCATTATTACTGCTCTTTTTAGGGAGAATGTCAGTATATTCTTAATGACGTTCATCCTAATAAATACTATTTTAGTATAGTATAAATCTTGGCAAAAGTAAGGCTTTTTAACATTATAACACATTTATAGTATCATTCAATTTCTAAATATAGAAAAATTTAAAATCTCATGATTGGCCTATAGATATTGACATAAATTTTATTTCATTACCTTTTTGTGATTTAACCCAAAAATACAAACAATTTAACAAGCGCACTTTATTTAGTATTGTAATTAATTCTAATTTTACTGCCCCTTTTTATAACTTTAACATAATTCAAAAACTTATTCTTTTTATTACTACCACTTATGATAAAAAAAGTATTTTTTCTTCTCATCCCCATGGGAATTTTTGCACAAAACAAACCATTTGACCCCGTAAAAACACAAGAGCGAATTACCCAGTTCATTTTTTCAAAACCAGACAGTGCCAAGGTTTATCTTGACATAATGCTAAAGCACAATCATCAACTTCATGACACGGTTGTTTCTAAAAACTATAACAATTATGGTATTTATTATAGCTTGACATCTAAGCACGATTCTGCAAAAATATTTTTTAATAAGGCCGTATCAACATCAGCCAAATATCCCAAAAATAGGGCTGGAAGCCTTATCAATCTTTCTATCGCTTATCGAAATACAGGAGATTATAAAACTTCGCTGGATTATCTGGAAGATGCTCTAAAAATTTATGAGTCTTTAGACAATGAAAAAGGAAAAGCGATTGTCTATGGAGAAATGGCTTCGAACTATGCTTATATGATCGACAATAAAGCTGCCACAAAATATTTATTGAGAGGCATCGAAATCTTGAGCAAGCTAAATGACAAAAAAAGTTTGATGGTTCAAAAGCAGAAGCTGGCTAATATTTATTTTAAGGTCGAAAACTTCAAGTTTGCTATTGATCTCTACGAGGAATGCCTCCCGGCGATGAAAGAGGTAAAGGATTTAAAAAATTATTACCTAACGCTTATCAATTATGGCGATTGCCTAACGTATGTCAAAGACAATTCTAAAGCAAAAAGAGTGCTTTTAGAAGCTGCAGAAGGACTTGAAGATTTTCACAACATGGAATTCATAAGCTTGGCTTATAGCAAATTAGGAAAAATAGCGTTACAGGAAAAAAAATACGACCTTTCAAGTATTTATTACAAAAAAGCATTTGACGGGATAAAAAACACCAATTCTTTTCGATTCATGCTCATTGGCGCCGAATATATCCAGCTTTTGAATCAGACTGAAGAATTCGAAAAAGCATTGGGAATCATCAAATTAGTAGAAAATTCGCCAAACAGAAAAACGTTCAATGCAGAAGACCAAATGTTTTTCTACCAAGTGTCTGCAGTCACTTTTAAGCATACTAATATAAAAGACAAAGGAATCGAGGCATTAGAAAAGGCAATAACCATCAAAGATTCTTTGGCTAAGGCCAATAATGAAACCATCACGAAAGAATTACAAGCAAAATTCCAGACAGAAATCCAGCACGAAAAGAATATTTCTTTAAAAAGGAAAAATGAACTGCTAAGCCAAAAGGTGAAAGCCCAAAGAGGAAACTATTTTGTTATTGGAATTGGAATCCTAATTCTTTGTATAGCCGGATTTGCTGTCTCTAGAGCTTATTGGCTCAAGCATAAATTGCAAAAAGCAAAACTGAGAGAATCTGAAGCAGAGAAAAATAACCTTTTAGAAAGAAATGCCTATAAAAGGAAGATTACCGATAATCAAAAACAGATCATCCAGCTTCGCGAACAGGAATTAACATCTATGACTCTGCAGCTTGCCAATTTACAGGATCAAATTTCTTCTATCATTGAAAGCGAATCTTCAAATGCTGATCCGAAATCGAATACTGTCAAATCTTCATTACAACAACTCATAAAGCAAAAAGACTACTGGAAAGAGTTTTCAATTAAATTTGGGCAGATACATCCTGACTTTAAAGGCAAGCTTCAAGAACGTTTTCCTATACTGACCAAGAATGATATCAATTTCTGCTCTTTACTAAAATTGAATCTTTCGAATAAAGAAATTGCTACCCTGCTCCAAATCTCGCATGAAAGCGTGATTACAAAAAAGTACCGTATCAAGAAAAAAATACAAATTCAAGATGATAATGAATTTGAAAAAATAATTTCAGAAATCTAAACTGAAATTTTCATCTAAAAAAAGCCTGCTAAATGCAGGCTTTTTTATTACGTGATTTCTGTATTTTTTTTGAAATAAGCAAAACAAAAAGCTATCGTAAAAATAAAAAAACGACGAACTTCCTTATTTCTTCGACGAACTGCAAAAAATCAAAAAATGAGAAGTTTAAAAAGTCATTATGACTTTTTAATACGTAAAAATTACGTGTTCGGTTTTGTTGTTTTATAGACAAAATATAGATTAAATTATAAAACAATTAAAATCAAATAGTTACACATCAATTTTCTTCTTCTAAAAATACCGTTGTCTATATTTTATCTATATCCTTTTCAAGTCTTTTCGCATAATTATAGGCTTAATTTGTCACAACATTAACAAATACCACACCCCAATCTATTTTAATTGCGCTTTCAAGGCAATAGGCTTTCCCATCCGTTTATAAGAGAAGGAAAGCATATCCAGCGGAAGTAAAAAACAAAAAAATAATTCTTAACATGATTGTCTATGCTAAAAAAAATCCCCTACCGACTGCGGTTCTTACTGTATCTTTTTACAGGCATAATTCTGTTTACAGTTGTCAGACTGCTACTTCTCTAAACACATTCAGTATTTAATAAATAACGAATACAGATAAACTGCTGGGAACAATGATTTTTGTTTCTGTCCCCTATTTCAATAAATATTAACCAATCAATTAAACATGAGAAAATTATCACTAATTCTCTTCATGGTCCTCTTGTGCGCTACTTCTACTTATGCACAATCCCCCGAGGATCAAAACAAGGTACTGCAAAAATGCATTGACCTTAAAGAACTCCAGGGTTATTTGCCTGGAAAAACGGCTCAGCCGCTTTATGTTATGCAACACGGCGTTTCATTTGGTAAAGAAATCAATGCTTCAAAAAACGGAAAATCTTTGGTGTTTTTATCCAAGAATGAAATCAACATGCAGCATCCTGATTCTTACTTTTTGTTTTGGCTGTTTGAGATTAACGAAAAAACAGCTCGTGTGTCATTTGTCTATAATTATGACCAAAATCAAAGCAAAAAAGCTGTCAGGGCTGACCTAGAGCTTAACAGAAATAGCTCTGAATGGACGGTAACTTCAGTAACAATTAATAAAGTCTAATTTATGGAAAATAGGAAAAATTACTTTCAGAAATTATTCTTGACGGCTTTGTTGGCGATACAAACTTTTATGCTTTTAACTTCTTCTGGAGCCGAAGCACAGCAAAGAATCATCAACAATAATAAACTCCGTGTTGGAAATGGTGCAGAAAACTCTATCAACAACACAGGAAACATGCAGCAGCCTTTTTATTACAACTCAATTGCTGCACAATGGCGAAAATTGACATATAGCAATTATGCTCTTGACAATGCTTATGCAGTTGGAGGAGATGGAACCAGTGAATGGAATTTAAATGGAACCATCGTTCAAAATCCAGCCTTGACCAACCAAACGATCGATTATTCAGGATTCACGTATACTACCGCTCCAAATGGGTATGGTACAGTCGTATCGAAAGGAAATATAAATGTGGGTGGTTCGCTTCTTGAAGTCGAAAACACTTTTAGTCTTTTGCAAAATGCTGGCTACATCGAAGTAAAAGTAAAAGTAAAAAATGTGAGTGCCGCACCAATCAGCAATGTTAGGATTTGGGTAGGAACCCGAGACGACTTTGTTGGTCTGACAGACAGCAATATAAAGCAAAAAGGAAATTTAGTAAATGGAGCCTTTGTATTGAATACCATACCTTCACAGTCATCCGCCGCATTAAAGATTTATAATAATGACGAGGCTATTCTTTTTTATTCCAATTCTCCAAGAGGAAATACAATCGTAAATAGTTGTTGCGATTGGAATAATGTCATCAATCAAAATCCGCAGACTTCTGTAGTAAATTCAGGAACTACCGATGGTTCTTATGGTTTCTATGTGCGTTTCAACAATTTAGCCGTAAATGCTAGCGATGAGTTCACTTGGTATTATGCTGCAGGAACAATCGCTGATATTGATGAAATCATTGAAGATGTTGCACAAGCAAGCGGAGCCGTAAATAATATCACGTATACCTCAGCTGTTTTTAATTCTACTTCAGAAAATGCTGTAAATGGTTATTATATTGTCGTACCGCAAGGCTCAACAGCTCCAACAGAAGCTCAAATCCAAGCAGGTACCAACTACGGATCTGTTACATCAATAGCCCATGGTTCCTCTGCTATGCCTGCTAATGTTGAAACTGCGTTTCCGATCACAGGACTATCTCCTAATACAACTTATGAATTGTATTTTGTAACTCGAGATGCTGTTCCTGCCTATTCAACAATTTACCACACTACGTTTACCACGCTAGCGTATACAATTCCAAATGTGACAGCTACGACAGCTGCGAGTTCAATAACCGCAATTACGGCTGCATCAGGAGGAACCATAGGTTCTGACGGCGGGCAAGCGGTTACGGCAAGAGGAATTTGCTGGAGCACTTCCGCAAATCCGACAATTGCAAATAGCGTAACAACGGATGGTTCTGGTCTTGGCACATTTACAAGCTCAATGGCTGGATTGAATTCAGGAACGACTTATTATGTCAGAGCTTATGCTACAAACTCTGTAGGAACTGGCTACGGACCACAAGTTACGTTTACAACTGTAGCAAATAACAATCCTACAATTTCAGCTGTAGCAAATCAGGCCGTATGTGCAAATGCAGCAACTGCAGCACTAGCCTTTACAGTTGCCGATGTTGAAACTGCTGCAGTCAACCTGACAGTAACTAGAAGTTCTTCAAATACAACCCTTGTCCCAGTTTCAAATATCGTTTTAGGGGGCACAGGTACGAATAGAACTGTCACTGTAACGCCAGCAGCCAACCAACATGGAACGGCTACAATAACACTTACAGTCACTGACCAATTAGGCGCTACTGCGACGACGACCTTTACTCTAACAGTAAACCAGTTCCCTGTAATTTCGTACGCATCGGCTACCTATAATTTATACCAAAGCCAGACGATTACTCCTATTGCCGTTACAAATACAGGCGGCGCTAGTACAAACTGGAGTATTTCGCCAGCTTTGCCAGCCGGGTTAACTTTTAACACTGCCAATGGAACCATTTCAGGAACTCCAACAGGGTCGCAATCTTCTGTGAGCTATACTGTAACAGCAAACAACAATAGCTGTACTGCCACAACAAGCTTTTCAATCTACATAACTCCATGCAACACTTTTAACGCATCAGATGTTATAACAAATGGAAATGCTATCTTAATCGGAAATGAAGCACGTCTTACAGAAAACATAGGCAATCTATTCGGTTCTGTTTGGGGGAAAGCAAGACTTGACTTGAACGAAAACTTCAAAATCAGTACGCAACTTTATTTTGGTTCATCCGACGCAGGAGCTGACGGACTTGCTTTTGTATTGCAACCTTTATCATCCAACCAAGGCACTTTGGGAGGCGGAGTAGGATATCAAGGCATTACGCCTTCTCTAGCGGTAGAGTTTGATACATATTACAATCCTGGTTCAGATCCTATTTCGAATGACCATATCGCGATTGTAAGAAATGGTCAAGCACAAATCACTTCAGCTCATTCTGAGTTTGCACCTTACTATAATGCCGGACAGATAGAAGATGGTAATTGGCACGATGCTGTTTTTGAGTGGATTGCTGCTTCAAAAACGTTTAAGGTAACTTATGAAGGCTCGGTAATCTTCAATACTGTAATTGATATTCCTACTACTATTTTAGGAAATCAGTATGCGTATTGGGGATTCACAGCAGCAACTGGAGGTTCTACAAGCGAACACAGAGTACGTTTTAACGGCTACTGCTTGACATCGATTGTAAGCACGCCACCTACAATTTCAGCTATTGCAAACCAAAGCTATTGCTATAATACTCCAGGTTCAGTTACTGCCACCGTAGCTGACAGTGAATCACCTGTAGCTAATATTTCGCTTCAGGCTACTGGCTCTACGAATACAGCTTTGCTTCCTTTGGCCAATATTTCGATTTCAGGAACTGGAGCTACAAGAACAGTAAATTTCACTCCTGTAACGGGACAATTCGGAACTTCAACTGTAACGTTAACAGTAACAGATGGCGATGGTTCTACCGCTACAAGAACATTTAATGTTACTTTTAACGATACTGTAAATCCTACAGCTATTGCCCAAAACGTTACTGTTTATTTAGGAACAAACGGGCAAGGCTCAACAACAGCTGCGGCTATAAACAATGGTTCGTCTGACAATTGCGGTATTGCTACTATTACAGCTTCTCCGCTTACTTTTAATGGAACAAATTTAGGAGCCAATACAGTAACATTGACTGTAACTGATGCAAAAGGAAATGTGGGCACGGCAACATCAACCGTAACGGTTATTGATAACATCGCTCCAACAGTAATAACGCAAAACACAACTGTATCAATTGCTGCCAATGGTCAAGTGGTCCTAACTCCTGCCCAAGTAAACAACGGTTCTTTTGACAACGTAGGAATTACTTCATTAACAGTAAGTCCAAGCACGTTCAACTGTTCTAATCTAGGTCCAAATACAGTAACGCTTACAGCCACTGATGCTAGCGGAAATACTTCTTCTTCAACAGCAGTAGTAACGGTTCAAGACACTACAAATCCGACTATTATTACCCAAAATATCACCGTACATCTAAATGCAGCCGGTATTTACAATTTAGTCCCGTCAGAAGTAAACAATGGTTCTTATGACAATTGCAGTATTTCTAATCTCGGAATTACCAGAGCTTTATTTACCTGCGTTGATGCTGGACAAAGTTTCACCATTACGCTTTTTGGGAATGATCCTTCAGGTAATTTAGGCGCGGCTACCGCAGTTGTAACTGTAGCCGACGTGATGGCTCCTAATGTAATTACTCAAAACATTACAGTACAGCTAGACGCAAATGGCCAAGCTACGATTACTCCTGCCCAAATCAACAATGGCTCAACAGACAATTGCGGTATTGCTTCTTATTCGTTAAGCAAAACTACTTTTAATTGCTCTGAGACTGGAGCAAACACGGTAACATTATCGGTGGCAGATATCCATGGAAATGTCGGAACCTCAACAGCAGTTGTAACGGTTCAAGACATTATCAATCCAACAATCATCACTCAGAACATTACGGTTCAATTAGACGCTAATGGACAAGCAGTAATTGTTCCTGCAGCTGTAAATAATGGTTCTTTCGACAATTGTGCTATCGTAACTTATGCTTTAGACAACACGGCTTTTGACTGTACAAATGTAGGATCGAATACCGTGACTTTGACAGGAACAGATGCTAGTGGCAATTTAGCTTCAAATACTGCTATAGTAACTGTCGAAGATTCAATCGCACCGATCGTGCTTACACAGAATATCACCGTTCAGCTAGATGCCAACGGGCAGGCAACAATCACGCCTGCACAGATTAACAATGCGTCGACTGACAACTGCGCTATCGCGACTTATGCTTTAGACGACACGGCTTTTGACTGTACAAACGTAGGTCCGAATACCGTAACCTTGACTGTGACTGACGTAAACGGAAATTCGGCTTCGAATACCGCTGTTGTAACTGTAGAAGATTCAATCGCGCCGATCGTGCTTACTCAGAATATCACCGTTCAGCTAGATGCCAACGGACAGGCAACAATCACGCCTGCACAGATTGACAATGCATCGACTGACAACTGTATTATCGCGACTTATGCTCTAGACATAACAAGTTTCGACTGTACAAACGTTGGACCGAATACCGTAACCTTGACTGTGACTGACGTAAACGGAAACTCGGCTTCAAATACTGCAGTAGTAACTGTAGAAGATTCAATCGCGCCGATCGTGCTTACGCAGAATATCACCGTTCAGCTAGATGCCAACGGACAGGCTACGATTACTCCTGCACAGATTGACAATGCGTCGACTGACAATTGTACTATCGCAACTTATGCTTTAGACACTACGGCTTTTGACTGTACAAACGTAGGTCCGAATACCGTAACCTTGACTGTGACTGACGTAAACGGAAATTCAGCTTCGAATACCGCTGTCGTGACTGTAGAAGATTCAATCGCGCCGATCGTGCTTACGCAGAATATCACCGTTCAGCTAGATGCCAACGGACAGGCTACGATTACTCCTGCACAGATTGACAATGCGTCGACTGACAATTGTACTATCGCAACTTATGCTTTAGACACTACGGCTTTTGACTGTACAAAAGTAGGTCCGAATACCGTAACCCTGACTGTGACTGACGTAAACGGAAATTCGGCCTCAAATACCGCTGTCGTGACTGTAGAAGATGTTATGGCTCCTATAGTATTGACCCAAAATATCACTATTGAATTAGATACAAACGGTCAAGCAACAATTACGCCTGCACAAATCAATAATGTATCGACTGACAACTGTGCTATTGCAACTTATTCATTAGATAAGACAGCTTTCGACTGTACAAATGTAGGTCCGAATACCGTGATCTTGACAGTGACAGATATCTATGGAAATGCCGCTTCGGATACCGCTGTAGTAACAGTAGAAGACAATATCAACCCTACTGTTCTTACACAAAATATTACGGTACAATTAGATGCTAACGGGCAAGCGACAATCATGCCTGCACAAATAAACAACGGTTCTTTTGACAATTGCGCTATTGCGACCTATGCTTTAGACACAACTGCTTTCAACTGTACAAATGTCGGTCCAAACACAGTGACTTTGACTGTAACAGATGTCAATGGAAATGTGGCTTCAAATACTGCTGTAGTAACTGTTGAAGATAACATCCTTCCAACAATGATTGCTCAAAACGTGACGGTTCACCTAAATATCAATGGTGAATATACTTTGACTATTGCAGATGTAAACAATGGTTCTTTTGACAACTGTGCTATCGAAACGATGGGAATCTCTCGTTCTTTCTTTAATTGTTCAGATATTGGATCTACTAACACGATTACGCTATTTGGTGTTGATGTAAACGGAAATTATGCTTCTACAACAGCTATAATTACTGTTGCCGACATGATGGCTCCTACTGTAGTTACTCAAAACATTACAGTACAATTAGACACTGCTGGACAAGCAACAATTACTCCTGCTCAAATCAACAATGGTTCAACAGATAATTGCGGTATTGCTTCGTATGCTCTTGACATAGCTGCTTTCAATTGCACAAATGTGGGTCCAAACACAGTGGCTCTTACCGTAACAGACAATTATGGAAATGCTGCTTCAAATACAGCAATAGTAACTGTAGTTGATCAAATTGCTCCGACAGTAATTACGCAGAACATGACTGTCAACTTAGATGCTAACGGACAAGCGACAATTACTCCTGCTCAGATCAACAATGGCTCTACAGACAATTGTGCGATTGCAACTTATACGCTAGATGCAACAAGTTTTGACTGTACAAACGTTGGTCCAAACACAGTAACACTTACGGTAACTGATGTCAACGGAAACATTTCGACACAAACAGCTATCATAACGGTTGTCGACCAAATTGCTCCGACAGTAATTACGCAGAATATCACGGTTCAATTGGATGCAAACGGACAAGCGGTAATCACTCCTGCTCAAATAAACAATGGTTCTTCAGACAACTGTTCAGGCGTTATATATACTCTTGATATTTCTGACTTTACTTGTACCAATGTGGGCGCAAACACAGTAACCCTTACAGCAACAGATGCAAGCGGAAACGTTTCATCTAACACGGCTATTGTAACGGTTCAAGATTTGATCGCTCCGACAGTAATCACTCAGAACATCACTGTTCAGTTAGACGCTAACGGACAAGCAACGATTACTCCAGCCCAGATCAACAATGGCTCATCAGACAATTGTACTATTGCAACGTATGCACTGGATGTAACAAGTTTTAATTGTGCTAACGTAGGTACAAATACGGTGACTTTAACAGCAACTGACGTAAACGGAAATACAGCTTCAAATACAGCAATCGTAACTGTAGTTGATTCTATTGTTCCGACAGTAATTACGCAGAATATCACAGTCCAGTTAGATGTAAATGGACAGGTGACAATTGCTCCGGCCCAGGTTAATAATGGATCTACAGATAATTGCGCGATTGCAACTTATACACTAGATGTAACAAGTTTTAACTGTACAAACGTGGGTCCAAACACAGTGACTTTAACAGTAATTGATGTTAACGGAAATACAGCTTCGAATACGGCTATAATAACCGTTCAAGATGCAATGGCTCCATTTGCAATCACGCAGGACGTAACCATTTCTCTTGACGCAGAAGGAATGGCTTATGTTACCGCTATGGATATTAATAATGGCTCTTCAGATAATTGCGGCATCGCCTCTATTACAATAAGCCAGACCGCATTTAACTGCGGCGAAACGGGAACCAACTTCGTGACAATGACCGTTACAGACGTTCATGGAAATGTCTCAGAAGCTGAAGCTATCGTTACCGTAATCAATACTTTTGGCGATAATGATGGCGATGGAATACCAGACAACTGTGATTCTGACGATGACAACGACGGTATTGAAGATTCAATCGACAACTGTCCGCTTACTTCCAATCCAGATCAGATTGATACTGACAACGACGGAATTGGCGATGCTTGCGACGACGATTACGATAATGACGGTGTTCTAAACGAATCAGACAACTGTCCGTTCACCTATAACCCAGGTCAGGAAGATATCGATAAAGATGGAATCGGAGACGTTTGCGACTTGACAGAAATCAACATTTCTCAAGCCTTTACACCAAACGGCGACGGAGTCAATGATACTTGGCAAATTATCAACATCACGAACTATCCAAATTCTGTAGTAAAAGTATTCAACAGATGGGGTTCTGAAGTATTCAGTGCCAAAGGATACAAAAATGATTGGAATGGTCATTATAAAGGTTCTAGCAATCCGCTTCCAGAGTCCTCATACTATTATCAAATTGATTTAGGAAATGGAACTCCTGCTTATGAAGGATGGATTTACCTTACACGATAATCAGCAATAAATAAAAATGACAATCATTATGAAAACATTATATAAATTAAACGCTGTACTGTTATTTTTCTTTGCCGCTTTCGCGTACGGACAACAGGAAACCAACTTTACAATCTACAGAAATAACATGAACATCATCAACCCTGCTTATGCAGGGGCTGATGGTGAAACCATAATCTCAAGCAGTTTCAAGAGCCAATGGGCCGGAGTAAAAGATGCTCCCGAAACTCAGGCTGTTTCTTTCGGAACGCCTACCGGAAAAAGATTAGGTATTGGACTTTCTGTGATAAACGACAAAACCTTCGTAGAAAAACAAACTTCGGTTTTTGCAGACTTCTCTTATTTGATTCCTATGAACGAAACGCTTGATCTTTATTTAGGAGTAAAAGCAGGAGGAAATTTCTACGACGTAAATGTGAATGGATTACAGACCTACAATGTGTCTCCAGATCCGTCATTGGTCAATATCAGCAGGTTTAATCCAAATTTTGGAATTGGCGCCTATTTGAAGCATGAAAAGTATTACATCTCGCTTTCTTCTCCAAAAATGCTCAGCACACAACGTGCTAAAAATCAAGATGGCGTTGCAACAGTTGCTTCAGACAGGCCGCATATCTATTTAAGCGGAGGTTATGATATCAAATTGAATGAAAATTTCATACTGAAGCCTTCGACATTGTTTCGTTATGTAAATGGAGCCCCTACTTCTTTAGATATTACGGGAGTTTTGAATTACAAGAAACAATTTGAACTGGGTGCTGCTTATAGAACCGACAAAGCTATCAGTGGATTAGCAACCATAAAAGTCAACAACTGGCTTGATTTCGGATACGCTTACGAGCATTCGCTAAGAGATGAAATTGCAAGCGTGACTAATGGAACACATGAGTTTTATTTGCGATTCAACTTAACGCCAAAAGCAAACTAAATGTTTTGATTACAAATTTTGGCAAACAGAAAGCGGGGACAATTGTCCCCGCTTTCTTATTTTATTTAGAGTTCTTTTTAAACAGTATCAATAAAATTCTTTTCGGTCTTATTAAAAACTAAAAGGCCTAACAAGAAAATCACGATTGAAAATACCACAGAGTAGATAAGTCCAAAGGCTGTAAACTCACCTTTTCCTAAAAAAGAGTATTTAAAAAACTCGAAAAGACTTGTCAGCGGATTTAGATAAACAAGATTTTCATAACCATACGGTTTCAATTTTTTTACTACTAAAGAAGTCGGATAAACCACAGGAGTCAAGTACATATAAAGCTGTACTCCGAAACCCACCAAAAAAGTCAAGTCTCTATATTTTGTCGTAAGAGAAGAAATTATCATTCCAAATCCAAGAGAAATCAATGCCATTAAAAGCAAAAGGATTGGCGTAAAAACGATTTCCCAATTCGGCAGCGTTGCTTTTCCTTTCGCGATAAAATAGAACATCACGCAAATAAAAAACAAAAACTGTATCCCGAATTTCAAAAGATTGGATATCGTTACCGACATCGGCATGATAACTCTTGGAAAATAAACCTTACCAAAAATATTCTGGTTGGATTTAAAAGTATCTGATGTAGACTTAAAACAGTCTGAAAAATAAAACCATAATGTGTTTCCGGCCAGCGCAAAAAGGAAGTAGTTAATCCCGTCCGACTCAATTTGGGCAATCTTATTAAAAATTACAAATTGGATTATAGAAGTCAATAGCGGCTGAATCAAAAACCACAACGGCCCGAGAATCGTTTGCTTGTAATACGTCACTATATCTCTTTTGACAAACAGCAACAGCAAGTCGCGATACCGCCAAACTTCTCTAAAATTAAAGGAAACTAATTTCCTCTTCGGTGTTATTTCATAGAGCCATTGCTGGTCTTTCAGGCTGTTTTCCATCTCTTTTGTTATTTTCTCAGCCATTTTTTAGATATTCTTTTTAAACGATTTCCTGACTCTTCTTCGTCATGATATCCATTACTGTAATCTCCGTAGCCATAGCCATAGCCGTAACCATATCTGGCCTTGCTTTCGTAGCCATTAAAAATAATGCTGATATTGCTAAGCTCGCCTCTCTTATGTTTGTCGTTTACCAAAGCAAGCATTCCTTTTTTGGTCACATTTTGGCGGACAACATATAAAGTAGCATCACAATATTGTGCGAGTTCTAGCGCATCAGAAACTAGACCGACAGGCGGCGTGTCCAAAATAATATAATCGTATCGATTCTTTAGGTCATCTAAAAGTTCCTTCATGCTATCACCCAAAATCAATTCTGCTGGATTTGGAGGAATAGGCCCCGAGGTAATAACATCTAAAAATGAAATTTGTGTTTTTTGGATGATCTCATCTGCTGTTTTTTGTCCGATCAAATAATTGACCACCCCGAAAGTATTGTCAAGATTGAAATCGCCAAAAATCTTAGGCTTTCTCAAATCCAATCCTACGATAACGGTCTTTTTTTCGCTCAAGGCAAAAACAGTAGCAATATTAATCGAGCAGAAGGTTTTTCCTTCGCCACTGATAGACGAAGTGAGCATCAAGGTTTTTGCACCCGAAAGGTTTTGCTTTTTATACAAAAATTGAAGGGAAGAACGTATAGCCCTAAAAGATTCTGCCAAAGCCGATTTAGGCTTTTCAAGAACCGCAAGATTGCTAGGCGTCTTCTTTTTGCCGACAACACCAAGCAACGGGATTTTTGTCAACCTAGAAATATCTTCGGCCGTATGAATACTGTTGTCCATGAATGTGATGATGAAAACAATCATCAGAGGAATCATCAATCCTAAAAACAAAGCTAGTACATAGTTTACGCTGGTTTTTGGACCAATCAATCCGCCGCCGGTATCTTTTGCGGAATCAATAAAATGAATATCCGAAAGATTAGCCGCCTTGACAATGTTGGCTTCATTCCTTTTTTCAAGAAAAGTATTGAAGATATTTTCGGCTAGATCGTATTTTCTCGTAATCTTAAGCAAATCTTGCTGGTCTTCAGGAAGTCGCTTAATAGTACTTTCGGCTTGTCCGATTCGGGCATTGACCAGCGCCAAGTCGTTCTGGATTACCGATTTTGCCGATGCTATATTTTCTAAAAGGACTTTTTTGATAGACTCCATCTCATTGTCAAAATCTCTAAAAAATCTATCGTTCTTTACCGCATAAGCTTTTTCTGAACGCTGGATAGAAAGCGCTATCAGCCTAGAAACGTTTCCGACAATATTTGGATCGTCGATTCCGGCAACAGCTGGAGCTGGCAGTTTTGAATAATCGACGCTATTATTCAAATACGATTTTAAAGTATTATAATAAGAAATCTTACGATTGATAGCATCTCTTTCTACATCTAAGCTTGTAAGTTTTTCAGATATTATTCCGCCTCCGTTTTCTAATTCAAGGACATTTTTTCCTCTTCTAAAATCTTTCAATTGGCCTTCGGTACCTTTCAACTGACCTTCCATTTCTATCAAGGTACTGTCGATGAAAGCAATCGTATTGATGGCAAATTGGTTCTTGCTGTCGAGTTGGTTCTTTTTTAAAACCTCAACCGTTGTATTCAGATAATCGACCATACGGGCCTTATTTGTGCCCTGCATAGCCAGCTTCAATATCGAGCCTCCTTTATTGTCGCTCTCTACGCTGATGCCTTGGTATTGGCCGACAACGCTATTGAAATTGTCAAATCGCACAAAATATTCTTTTCCGGCATAGGAATTTGCATCGGGTTTTAATTGCAGTTTCCATTTCAGATACGGTAATTGTACCTGCTGCCCTACTTTAAATTTCTTGGTATATTCTCCTACTGGAACGGCAATCTGGCTGTTGCTTTCATCATAATAATTGATGAGATTGACGTTTTCACTTTCAAAGGCTAGCGAAAGTTCGTATTCGGAAGCATTTACAAATTTTATTTTGATAGGAATTCCCGAAAGTTGTCCTTTGGTTTTATCAATATTGACCTTAAAAGGAGCTTCGCCATAAGCATCAATCATATTGTATTTTCCTTGCTTGAAATATTTGATATAATATTCCAATTTGGCCACGACGATTTCATTATGGGAACGCGATTTCAGGGTAGTTATGATGGTCTGTACTTTATCTGACGTACCGCCCCAGTTAAAAACCAAGCTCGTATTTGAGGTAAAAAACGGATTGCTTTCTTCACGAATGGCGATAAGGCTCTCCATTCCGTAGATTTTCTCTTTTCGGACATTTACCTGATAGGCAATCACGAAACAAACGATAAGGCTTGCCAAAAACCATTTCCAGTAGCTCAATATTTTTATCAAGAAACCTTTGAAATCGAAATTGTTTTGATTCTCAAAAAATGAAAAGTCTTTTGGGTCAAGCATGGTTATGATTATCTATTTAAAAGCACTATTGTTGTGGTAACCAAAGAAATCAGGGTAATGATGGTTCCGAGCGACTGAATTCCAGTCGTTCCGGTTCCCCAAGATTTTTGTTTTAATGGCTTAATATAAATATAATCGTTAGGCTGTATATAATAGTAAGGGGAATTCATCACGTTTCTATCGGTCAGGTCAAGCGTATGCATTTCGGTTCCGTGCGGATATTGGCGAATAATTGTTACTTCTTTTCTGTTTCCGACCATAGTTATGTCGCCAGAATTGGCAATGGCTTCCAACACATTAACCTTTTCTTGAAATAAGGTTTTGGTTCCTGGTGAAGCAATTTCGCCATTTACAGTATAACGAAGCCCGGCAAGTTTGACATTCACAAAAATATTGGCTTCTTTGTTAAAGTATTCATCCAGCAATTGTTTTTCGATCTTAATTCTGATTTCTTCCAGAGTAAATCCGAGTACATTTACTTCTCCTAAAACGGGAATTCGTATGTTTCCATGATCGTCAACAGAATAACCATTGAAGTATAAGCTTTGTTCACTTTGAGCATTTAGATTCGTCTCCGAAGCATTGAACATTTCGACCAATTTGGCGTCTAATGCCTTGATTTTGATGCTTAAGATATCGTTAGTCTGTACTCTATAAGGCTTTGCCATTACCGGATTTACGGAAGGAGTACTTTCAGAATCATTTTTTTTCTGAAGGTAGATCAAATCTTGGCTAGGGACGCAAGAGGTAAAAATAACAGCCGTCAATATCAAAAGAAACAGAAGCGCCTTCTTCATTATCAATTTTTTAGTAAACAAATATAGTTTTTCATTTAGAATCTGGTAAACAATTCTACGTATTTTTGAATGAATTTTCGAAGGGTACGCGGTGCAGGATACTCCTTCCAAGCGTTACTTCATCAGCATATTCTAGCTCATCGCCTACTGAAATTCCTCGGGCAATCGTAGATGTAACGATATCGCATTCTTTTATCTGCCTGTAGATGTAAAAATTGGTCGTATCGCCTTCCATAGTCGAGCTTAAGGCAAAAATAAGTTCGCGGATATTTCCTGTTTTTACTTTTTCGACCAATGTTGGAATGTTGAGCTGGCTCGGTCCGATTCCGTCGATAGGGGAAATCTTGCCTCCTAAAACGTGATAAATTCCTCTAAATTGCCCTGTGTTTTCAATGGCCATGACATCACGGATATCTTCAACGACGCAAATCAGCTGATGGTCACGGTTTTGATTGGAACATATCTCACAGATGGCAACATCGGAAATATTGTGGCAACTTTGACAGAATTTGATTTCTTCACGCATGTTCAAAAGCGCTTGAGACAGCAAACCGGTCTGCTCTTTAGGTTGTTTTAGCAAATGCAAGACCAATCGCAATGCAGTCCGCTTGCCTATTCCTGGCAATTGGGACATTTCATAAACTGCTTTTTCTAAAAGTTTTGAAGAAAATTCCATAGACTGCAAATATACTAAACAGCGCCTTGATTCCTAATATGCATAAAGACTGTTTTAAACAAAAAAGCCTCCTGATCAACAGGAAGCTTTTTATTTGTTTTTTATATAAAAGCTATTTGACTGCTTTTGCAGATACTGCTGCTTTTTTTATCTCGTCTTTGAAAGTCGTTTTGGCTTTGACATCATAGCCTCCGGAAACCATAATCGTATTCTGCTCATCGACTTTTACGACATAAATTTCCATAACCAAATCTTGTCCTTGATCGTTTTTGATCATGGCTGTCTGGTATAAGATGCTTTTGCCTTTTTCATTCAGTTCGCCTTTTTTTACTTCTGTCAGATCTTTGTCTTCTCCAATAGCCTGCATTTCTTTTTTTGCTTCTTCATAAGACTGCGACATCAGGTTAGCCATTATAAAGGCTACTGGTTCTGTCGACATGTACATATTTCCTTCTGCCATTGGGAATAAGGACTTATTGAAATTCATATCAATCTTGACGTCAGAAACGGCCTCTTCTTGCGCAAAGCCTGCATAGGAAACTAAAAACAGGACAACTGCAGTAACGATTTTTTTCATTTATTTTCTTTTTGATTTATATCAAATTTAGAATAAAACTATGATTAATTGCTATTTTTGATTAAATTTTATTTGCTTTGCAATAAACTCAGACTGATGCAGCCACTTACCATTCTACTCATAATCGTCATTTATTTCGGGATATTGATATTGATTTCCAATAGGGTCAGCAAGAAAGATTCAGGCAATGATGCTTTTTTTAAGGCCAATAAAAATTCTAAATGGTATCTTGTCGCTTTTGGAATGATTGGGACAGCCTTGTCTGGCGTGACTTTTATTTCTGTTCCTGGGCAGGTCGGTTCGCCTGATATCCAATTTAAATATTTTCAGTTTGTTTTGGGAAATGCGATTGGTTTTATCTTGATTGCAAAAGTACTGCTTCCGCTGTATTACCGTATGAACCTAACATCAATTTATGGATATATCGAACAGCGACTGGGCCATATTTCGTACAAAACGGCGGCTTCTATTTTTTTGATAAGTCGTACGATTGGTTCTGCAGCACGGCTTTACCTAGTGGTTATCGTTTTACAACGTTATGTTTTTGATGCTTTTGGAGTTCCGTTTTGGGTTACCGTCTTGATTTCGCTTGGGCTGATTTTTGCTTATACCTATCGCGGCGGCCTAAAAACGATTATTATTACTGATACTTTGCAGACCTTATTCTTAGTTTCTTCTGTTATTTTTACGATTTATTTTATCTGCGACAGTTTGAATTACAATATTCCCGAAGCATTTGAAGCCGTAAAAAACAGCAATTATTCTAAAGTATTTTTCTTCGAAGATTGGCTCAAAAGCAATTATTTCTGGAAGCAGATTTTGGGAGGTATTTTTGTAACCATAGCCATGGTCGGACTTGACCAAGACTTAATGCAGAAAAACTTAAGCTGTAAAAATATTGGTGAGGCTCAAAAAAACATGTTTACATTTACGGGAATATTTGTGGTTATCAATATTTTCTTCTTGAGCGTAGGTGCGTTGCTTTATATCTATGCAGAAAAAAACGGCATCAGTGTTCCTTTGGATGCTGTAACTGGAAAGCCAAGAACGGATTTGTTATTCCCTGAAATTGCTTTTAATTACTTGACTTTGATTCCGTCGATTGTATTTTTATTAGGCTTAACAGCAGCTACTTTTGCAACCACAGATTCAGCATTAACTGCATTGACCACTTCTTTCTGTGTAGACTTTTTAGGAATGGACAAGGCTGAGAATGCTTTGAACCCGAACATGGTGCGAACTAGGCATTTTGTCCATATTGGGTTTTCGCTATTGATGTTCCTTGTGATTTTGGTAATCTATCTTTTAAACAGCGATGCTGTAGTAGGATTGATTTTTAAAGTCGCGGCATACACATATGGCCCGCTCTTGGGATTGTATTCTTTTGGGCTATTTATGAAAACAAAAACGGTCAATGACAAACTTGTTCCGATTGTCTGCATATTGGCTCCGGCAATTACTTTCTGTATCAGCTCGTATTCTACGGAGTTATTTGGAAATTATCAATTTGCCGAAGAGCTGATTATCCTTAACGGCGGCCTGACCTTTTTAGGATTGCTTTTAATCAGCAAAAAGGCTACAAAGGAAACACGATTTTAATCTTCTTTCAAAATAAAAATGACTTGGAATATCCAAGCCATTTCGTATTCTTAAAACTGATTCGTTGAAAGCAGTACTAAAGTACAGGCAACTTCCACTTTGATGTTATTTACTTTTAAAAGCTGGTAAAATTCTGGATTTTCCGTACCAGGATTAAAGATTACTCTTTTTGGAGACAAGGAAATGACATAGTTGTAATAATCTCTTTGGCGTTGCGGATTCAGGTATAAAGTAACCGTATCAATATTTGTAAACGGAATTTGTTTGGTCTGGATTTTTACGCCCAAAACTTCTTCTTCTTTCAAGCCTATCGCAACTACAGAATGTCCCTTCCCAGTTAGGCTTCTTATTGCCATATACGAATAGCGTGCCGGGTTCGACGAAGCTCCTAATACTAATGTCTTTTTGTTTTTCATGGATAAATATATAGATGCAAATTTACTTATTTTCAGGGCGGAAGCACTATTTTTATTAAAACAATAACATCAATAAGTTCCTTTGATGGTTTGGTAATAATCTATCGGGAGCATGTCTCCTACTTTCAAAGAACCTAGATATCCTCCAACCATCACGCCATATAAAGGCTGAAAGTTTCCGTTATTGTCAACTATGAGAACTTTTTCGATAAAGTCAGCAAGCGATTGCTTTTTGCCGTCATACATAATATTAAAAGGTATTTTAACTTCTTCGTATTTTAAAACTTCTATTTTTTTCGTCCCGTCAAAATTAGTAGCAGTGCCTTCTTTTTTATATACGGCAGTTTTCTTTGTGGGCTCTTTAATGAGCGTAACTTTTTTCATGCCCAAAGTATCGCTCACTTTAAAATATTCTTTTGGATCTACTTTAAATCGGTCTACAAAAAGAGCCAGTTTTTCTTTCTCCCAGCTTTCGTTCGCTATCGTATTTACAAAATGAGAAGTCGATCCCAAATAAGATTGCGTCCTTCTTTTATTTATCTTTTTAGTTTGGGACAATTCTTTATAAAATGTTGAACCTGCAAAATAGCTTTTCGCAATAGAAAAACTGGACAGGCTTCTTTTCCTATATTCAACATTAAAATCTACCAATTCGAAGAAAACTTCATAGCCCAGATAAGCGTTTTTTATTTTGATCGGTTTATGCGAAGTAGCGCTCAAAGTATTTGTTGTGATATCGTAAAACACATTAATATCGTCTTCATTTAGGATTTTGCACGAAAGTCCGGCTTCTGTAGTTCCAAGAAATTGTTCCTTGAAAGCTTTCAGCATCTCTTTTCGGGTAAAGGGTCCTTTTTCGAGAACAACCTCAACCATGGCGATTGCTTCTTCTTCCATCAAAGCCCGAATCTGTTTGTTTTGAAAAGGATTCTCCAACCGTATCGTCTTATATCCGACATAGCTAATTATCAAAGCAGCCTGACTATTTCCGTTTCCATTAATCTTGAAATAGCCTTCGGCATCTGTCACAGTCGAGATAGTAGTTCCATCTAGATACACTGTTGCGGCTTGCAAAACATTATTTTGCATGTCATACACATGGCCTTCCAATATCTGTGAATGAACTTGCGATATGGAAAATAAAATCAGTAAAAGGACAATTTTCTTTAAGAGCTTCATTTTAAAAAGAATGGTGAATTACAAATATATTGAATATGGAATTTCCTTCCTATGCCACGCGTATAAAATATAACTTGGTGTTTGATAATGATAATTTATTTATAACTTTACTACATCCAGCATTTCCGATTTTAATTTTACAACAAAAACTATGGAGATTTTCATTTATGTTTTCGCTGCACTTTTTTCAGTTATCAATCCTTTAGGAGCCGTACCAATTTTTGTGGGACTGACTCAGCAAGACACCAAAGAAGAGCGCTCCAGGATATCGCTTTGGACAGCAATCAATGTTTTTATAATTCTGATTATCTCCTTTTTTATAGGACAATATGTGCTAAACTTTTTCGGAATCAGCATTGATGCCTTAAGGATTGCTGGAGGATTAATCATTTTGAATTCCGGATTTGCCTTGCTTTCTGGAAGGTTTAATAAGACCAGAGGCGTCAATAAAAAAGTGGAAAACGATGCCCAAAATAGAAATGACATTGCCTTGACACCGCTTGCGATTCCGATGCTTGCAGGTCCTGGATCAATTTCGCTTTTAATCGCCTTATATCAAGATTATAAACTACTGGACGAACAAATTATCGTCTGCCTTTCGATAGCTACAGTTGCCATCGTTATCTTTTTGGTCATGCGAAGCGCTCATTATCTTTCGAGAATCCTAGGAGCTTCTGGAATTGTAGCAATCTCAAGAATTATAGGTTTTATAGTAATTGCAATCGGAGTGCAGTACATTAGCAGCTCTGTAGTAAATATCATAAAAACGATATCTTTTCAATAAAACAAAAGCCCCGAATTTTTCGGGGCTTTTTGCTTATTTTTGTATGTCATTATTCTTTAGGAAGGAATATCTCCGCCATCATGCATCGTGCACTTCCGCCGCCACAAGCTTCAATGGTATCAAGGCTTGAGCTGATAATTTCGCAGTGGTATTCTAATTTCTCAATCTGTACAGGCTTTAGGCTTTTATAAGCCGCTGCACTCATGATTAAATATCGTTTATCGTCCTTTCCTCTAACTTCCAACATGTTTCCTGCAAAGTTATTGACTTGGTCTTCGGTAATCAGGATAATTTCTTTTCCATCTGCTTTTAGGTTATCCAAGACCATTTTTCTTTCTTTTTTATCATCAATGCAATCGGCACAGATAACAGCAAAAGTCTCGCCCAAACACATCATGACGTTGGTGTGGTAGATTAGTTTTCTTTCGCCATTGACTGTCTGGAAAGCTTCAAAAATTACCGGAGCATAATCAAAGTCTTCGCAAAATTCAATAAAAAGTTCTTCATCGGCTCTTGGAGATAAGGCGCAATAGGCTTTTCCATTCGCTCTATCCAACAACAAACTGCCCGTTCCTTCTAGAAAGATATTATCTTCTTCGGCAGAAGTATAATCCACAATATTATCGATTCTGTAACCTTCGTCTTCCAATAAATCTAAGATATCTTCGCGACGTTCTTCACGGCGGTTTTCGGCAAACATCGGATATAAGGCAACGTCGCCATTTTCATGAAAAGAAATCCAGTTGTTTGGAAAAATAGAATCAGGCGTATCTGGAGTTTTAGTGTCTTCAACAACCGTCACATTGATCCCAACCGCTCTTAGTTTTTCTACAAAAGCATCAAATTCCTGTTGCGCTTTTGCGTTCACCGTTTCTGGAAGCAATCCATCCAATACTTTTTGGTAATAATTGTTTACCGCTGTCTGTTCATTCATTCGGAAAGCTACCGGACGAATCATCAAAATGGAATTTGTCGTTTGTTTCATAATTTATAGTTGATAGTTGGTAGTTTACAGTTGATAATTGATAGTTGATAGTTGAAATATCAAAATCGACACAACTGTATTCTAAAAACTGATTAATCTCTAATTAATGGCAAGGTGGAGCATCTGAGCAAGCCTTCTTGTTTTGCAATTTCGGCATATGGAATTTCTTCAACCGTAAATCCTTGGCTACGCAACCAATTGTTCAATCTTGTAAAGTTTCTTTCTGAAACGACTACATCTTCTGCAATAGAAAAAACATTCGAGTTCATATTGTACATTTCGTCCCTGTCAATATGGAAAAGATTGTCTTTCCCGAAAAGCTCCACTAAAAACATATAGTCCGATTCTTGTCGGAAACCGCTTTTATAGATGATGCCTTTATCCTTTCCTACAGGCTGGAAGCAGCAATCCAAATGCAGAGCATTATCTCTAGCTTCGATTTTTGACTTTACTAAATCAAATTCCCTTACTTTTTTATGCGGAAATAATTCTTTGATATAATTAACGCCTTGCATGTTCGTTCGAGCCGTAATATAATCTTTATAATCTGTTCCTTTATAAGTCCCGATAAAAATATAATCGTTCCAAAGCATCACATCACCGCCTTCGATATGTACTTCTTCTGGCGGACGGACAACTTTTGCTGGATTGATCTGTTCTATAACGTATTGGATCGCGTCTAATTCTCTTTCGCGATCGGGCAGAATGTTTGCTTTTACGAAAACATCGTCAATCACAAATCCAATATCTCTAGTGAAAATCTGATTGTAATTTTCAATCATTTCAGGACGGAATACTTTTACGTCGTATTTTTGAAATACTTTATTGAAAGCTTCCATTTCATTGACCATGTCTTTTTCTACAGGATAGGTTCCTGCAAGGATATGCTCTAATGATTTTGGATCATAGGCTTCTTCAGCAGTCGGCGTCGGACCATTATTTAGTGCAGAGCCCAACACTACTGCTTTTAATCTTGACGTTTCGTTTTTTACATTTAATTGCAACATAGCTTTTGGCTTTTGACAAAGATAAAAAAGGCTTTTTATTATTTGTTAAGTTTATTTTTCTTCGTGATATTCTTGCTCCGTATTGATGGCCCAGATATTGTCCTTGCTGGAAACACCGTTTTTTATATTTTGGACGGCTTGGATAGCGGTAAGCATCGAATGATCTTGATTGTTGTATTTGTGCATTCCGTTTCTTCCGATCAAAAATAGGTTTTCAAATTGGTTCGCATAATCGATAATTTCATTGAATTTTTCATACGTTCCGAAATACGCCGGGTAGGTTTTTGGCATCTTGATGACTACGCTATCCAAAACATCTTGACGGCGAATCATTCCAATTTCTACCATTTCGTCGATGGCTAGTTGTTTCATGTCATCTTCGGATTTGTTCCAAAGATCGTCGCCTTCATAGCAGAAATATTCCAGTCCGACCCATTTCGTAGTTTCGTCTTTTACCAAAAACGGACTCCAATTATTAAAAATCTGCAACCTTCCTACTTTCACATATGGTTCTTGAATGTAAATCCAATTGTCTGTAATCTCCTCTTTCGTCATTTTTTTCAGGAGCAATCCAACCGTTATAAAATCACGATACACCAGTCCTTGAGCAATTTCACTAACATTTTGCGGAACTTCAGTTTCAAGAGAAGCAATAAGTTCCTGAACGGGCATTGTTGAAATAAAATAATCTCCTTCAAAGACAACTTCTTCTTTGGTCAATTGATTTTGTGCTGTAACAGATACTATCTTATTGCCTTGCGTTTCAATTTTAAGAACTTTCAAATTCTGATGAAGCTCACCTTTGTTTTCAACAACTTTTCGGGCCACTTCTTCCCACATCTGTCCTGGGCCGAATTTAGGATATAGGAAATATTCAATCAAAGACGTTTCGGTATCTTTTTGACTAATGTTCTTGTCTGTTTTTTTGGAGAACTTTTTATTCAAGAAATGAGCAACCGACTTCCTGATCGAAAGTCCCTTGATTCTTTGCGCTCCCCATTCCGAACTGATTTCTGTGCATTTTATGCCCCAGACTTTCTCCGTATAATCTTTAAAAAATGTCTTATATAGTTTTTTACCAAAGCGATTGATAAAAAAATCTTCTAAATTCTTTTCATGTTTAATTGGAAACGCAACACTTTTAAGATAGCTCATTCCGATCAAGAACGTATTAAAAAGTCCCAGTTTCAAAACAGTTTCTGGTGTAAGCGAAATCGGATAATCAAAGAATTGTTTTTGATAATATATTCTTGATTTACGACTACGTACCAACATTACGTTATCAAGATTTTTACCCTTAGAAGGAAAATCAATCGTATTTAATTCTTTTGATTTATTCTGATAGGAAATCTTGATTGTCTTTTCTTCTGATAAAATGGGCAAAATCTTGCACCACCAATCCATAATAACGTCCGATTTTGAGAAAAAGCGATGTCCTCCAATATCAATACGATTTCCTTTGTAGTTGACGGTTCTGGAAATCCCTCCCCAAAACTCACTTTGTTCTAAAACAATAGGCTGAATATCGGTATTTTGAATAAATTCATACGCAGCAGTCAAGCCAGCCGGACCACCTCCGATAATAATTGCCTTTTTATTTTTCATCTTACTCCTATGGTTGACAAATCTACATTTCCTAAAATTAGTTTCCAATATTTTGAGTAAGTTTGTTTGCTTGAAAACTCTTAAAAAAACACGATTGACGACTTTTTTCAACAACCCAGCCGAATCAGAATTCAAGAAATATTTTTTATTGCTGAGTTTTTTTATGCTTGTTTTTTTAGGGCTCAGGATTGCGCAAGGAGATTTTCGACTACCTGATTCTGATGATTATTTCGCAACAGCAGAACTTTTAAAAAGCGGAGAATATTTTTCTTCCACCTCTGATTTTGTTAAAGGTACCTTACTAACCAAAAGGCCTTTTTTATATCCGCTATTGATTCTTTTTCCTGGATTTTCTAACGATTTGGTCATCATCTTGCTTCAAACACTAGTTGGATTCTTCAACATTTATCTGATTTTAAGGTTATTTCAAAAATTAGGAGGAAAATCATTCCGATTATTATCAATATTTATTCTGCTAACGCCTTCTATTTTTATCTATACCCATCTGATCATGACAGAAGTTCTTGTCATGACGTTGCTTCTTTTGCTGGCCTTGCTACTTATTGCTCCGCTAAACGCAAAGAAAATGTTACTTATCCAACTCATTCTTACAGCCTTGATATTTTTAAAGCCTGCCTTTTATCTTTTTTCGTTTGTCAATATCCTATTGTTTGGCTTTTATTTTATAAAGACAAGGACTTTTAGTTTTTCTGTTCTTATTCCCTTGCTATTTACGATTGGCTATATGGGCTTTAATAAAGAAAGAACTGGCTATTTTCATTTTTCGTCCATGCAAAATATCAACCTGATTGATTATAATCTTTATCTTTTTAAAGCTCAAAAGGAAAGCACTGAAGTTGCTAATTCATGGAAAGAGAGTATTTATGTCGAAGCAGAAAAATTACCTAACTTTAAAGAATGGAGCGAATTCTTAGCGTTAGAAGGAAAAAAGACTATCAAAGAAAACCTTGTCTCCTATACAGCTTTCCATTTGTATGGAGCTATCCGTGGAGCTATTGATCCAGGAAGGTTCGACTTGATGACACTTATTGAAAAATATGACACAAATAGCGGGTTCTTAAATATGCTAAGCACAGCGGGACTAAAGACAACTGTGACTAACTTCTTGGATTATAAATACTTTTGGATAATCCTTATACTGATTCCGTTATTTCTTATTGCCTTATTAAAATGGACACTTATATTCAAGCTCCTTTGGAAAAAAAGAAAAGAGATTAATTTCAGAAATAGCTACATTATCCTTTTTATAGCGTATGCTATTTTAATCACAGGTCCTGTGAATGCTTCGCGTTATATGATGCCATTACAGGGAATTCTTATAGTCATTGCCGTAATCAGCTGGGAAAATTTTAGAGCAAAAAAAAGCTCCACAATCAAGTGAAGCTTTTTTAAAACTATTTTTTGAAAATTATCTTTTCTCAAAAGGAACGAAATCTCTCAATGGAGCTCCCACATAAACTTGTCTTGGACGGCCAATTGGCTCTTTGTTTACACGCATTTCTTTCCATTGCGCAATCCATCCTGGAAGACGTCCGATAGCAAAAAGAACCGTAAACATATCCGTTGGGATCCCTAATGCACGGTAGATAATTCCAGAATAGAAATCTACGTTTGGATATAATTTTCTTGATACGAAGTATTCGTCAACTAATGCCGCTTCTTCTAATTTTTTAGCGATGTTCAGAATTGGGTCGTTAACACCTAAAGTAGCAAGCACCTCATCAGCTGCTTTCTTGATGATTTTTGCTCTTGGATCAAAGTTTTTATACACTCTATGTCCGAAGCCCATCAAACGGAAAGGATCGTTTTTGTCTTTTGCTTTTTCCAAATATTTATCAGCATCGCCTCCATTTTTTTGGATTTCTTCAAGCATTTCCAAAACTGCTTGGTTAGCACCACCGTGAAGAGGGCCCCAAAGAGCTGAAACTCCAGCTGAGATAGAAGCAAACAATCCTGCATGAGAAGAACCCACCATTCTTACTGTTGAAGTAGAACAGTTTTGCTCGTGGTCAGCGTGAAGGATAAACAATTTATCTAAAGCCGCAACAATTGTTGGGTTAGCAGTATAAGGTCCTGTTGGCAATTCAAACATCAAACGCATGAAGTTTTCAACATATCCTTTAGTATTGTCATAATAATTTAATGGGAAGCCCATGCTTTTTCTGTACGTCCAAGTTGCAATTACAAGGAATTTACCCATGGTTTTACAAACGGCCTCATACATGTCTTTTTCATTTTCAACATTTACAGATTTCGGGTTAAAAGCTGTAAGTGCACTGGTCAAGCAAGACAAAACTCCCATTGGGTGTGCATTTTTTGGAAAACCGTCAATGATATTTTTCATTTCTTCGTTCACCAAAGTGTATTTTCTGATATCAGTCTCGAATTGCTCTAATTGTTTTGCTGTTGGCAATTCGCCGAAAATAAGAAGGTAAGAAACTTCAAGAAAATCGGCTTTTTCTGCCAATTCTTCGATTGAATAACCTCTGTAGCGCAAGATTCCTTCTTCTCCATCTAGGAAAGTAATTTCACTTTTGCATGATCCTGAATTTTTATAACCTGGATCAAGAGTTATGGCGCCGGTTGCGCTGCGTAGTTTATCGATATCGATAGCAACTTCGTTTTCTGTTCCAACTATTACTGGAAATTCGTGTCTGTTACCGTCAATTTCTAATATTGCTGTTTTTGACATAATATTATTGGGAATTATTTAAAATTGAAAAATATAATTTAACAAAAATAGGCAATTCGGCAATAACTAAAAAGTAATACGGTAACGATTTCGTTAATATTTCTTTAAATTTTGCAAACTTGATATATATGGCGCAGTCAAAAAAAAGCCTGCCAAAGTCAATCGGCAGGCTGAAATTAAATTATTTCTTTAACCTTAATAATTTGAATGGATTTTGTTTCAATATGCTATTTCAAGTTTCCTTTGTTAGTTTTTCTTATTGACTACTTTCTCTGTTTTTGCGCCTTCATCGGTAAGGATTTTAATATAGTATACACCGTTGGCATACGCTGAAAGATCTAAGCTTGTATTGTTTTCTCCAAGCAATTGAGTCATCAATATTCTTCCTTGCGCATCGAATAGCTGTACAGAACGGATTATACCATCTGCTTTCACATTCAGCAGCTTGCTTACAGGGTTCGGATAAATCATGATTGATTTGTCTACTTCATGCTCTCCTACTGATAATGCTTTGAAAATAGTGGTTGCATCGTTGGTTATTACTGGAGAATTATAATCGAAATAAATGCCCACCCTATGTGAAACAGTACTTTCCGCTGAAAGGTCTTGTTTCGATTTGATCTTCAATAAAATATTGCCATGTCCGCCAGAATCTATAGAAACATTTTTCAGAATGAACTCTGCTAGATTGCCTTTTACATTAGCCCTTGTCATTTTATGAGAGGTATTTAATATCTGTATGCTGGAAGCATCGTATTCCGCATCATTAATTTCATCGCGGATGACTATGTTTTGAGCTGCAGCTGTTCCTGTATTTTCAAAACGGATTAAATAGTGAAGATAATCTCCTATTTCTGAAGGTGGAACAATATCACCTTGAAGACATTGTATATCGTTCGGATCATACGAACCTACCACAGTCTGGCGGAGCGCAAAGGAGTTGTCAGCCATATTTTCATCGCCATTTGGCAACGTAACAGAGGCTGTAAAATTCAGCACATCATTAATATTTACAGGGTTGCCATCGGTAGGCCTGTTGATATTCATCGTCACATTAAAGCTTCTGGCTTCAAAAGGATGCAGGTTTGTGTAATCCCAGCTAATCCTTCCAAGGCCCTGAGAGCGTTCAGTCGGAGTTGAAGATACAAAGCTCATAAGATTTTGATTATACAGCAGCGTTATTCCTGAAGTCTGTGATATTGTTTGGTTTCCGTTGTTTTTGTAAACTACTTTATAAACCGCATCAAACCCTGGCCTTGCCGGAACAATTGGCGCAATAGCAATTTCGACATCTGGGTGCGTACCGTTAGGCGTAATACAGAAGTTCTGCGTATAGACCGTGTTGTCTACATCTGGAAAATTGACCACGGCGTTCGTTGGGCCAAAAGAAAAGAACGAAGCGTTTTCAGTAGCAGGAGTTACCGTAAACGTACCCTCCTGAGTATAAAAAGCATAGTTTGTTTCTGAATTTAAAAAGACGGCTTCTTCTTCTGTCCCATCGCTTATTTTCATTTTTATAAAAGGCTGTGCAGCATCACTAGCATCGCATCCGTTGCCATTTGCATCCAATCTGACAATGCCTGTAATCGTGTTATAGTCACCGCCAGGAGTAAAAGTACAATAAGGAGAAACGGATATATTCGCCCCTAACCCTGAGAAGAAACTTTGCAATAGCTCGCTTTCTTCTTCGTCTGAGCAAACATAAGCCAAGCTTGGCGTATTTTGAAATTCAAATCCAATGATCGGAATTTCTGTAAAAGAAGTACCATTTTTCAAATTAACTGTTGCCAGCAAAGAATTGTTCTCGCAAGACAAAAAAGTTACATGAGGCGAATGGCTCATATCTAGCGCTGTAATTGCATTGTTACCACAAAGGATTCTAACAAGACTATCTAGTCCCTGCGTGCCTATGGCCGTAATCGCATTGTTGCTACAATCTAAATATTCAAGGTTTGTCAATCCTGACAAATCTAGAGCAACAAGATCATTATAACCGCACATCAGAGAAGTCATGCTGGTGAGATTCGAGACATTGAGAGATGTTAATTGGTTAGCACCACATTCTAATGTTACTAAGTTGTCAGAATTTAAAAGATCCAGAGAAGACAGCAGATTGCTATGGCAACTCAGAAAAACCAAATTTGGAAATGGTGACAAATCCAAAGACGTAAGACCAATCGAATTGCATGATAATTTCTTTAATGAGGTTAATGAAGAAATATTTAGCGATGCAAGATTGTTATAGGAATAATCAAAATTCTCCAGACTCACTAAAGGCGTGACATCTAAAGAAGAAAGAAGGTTCAAACTGCAATCCAACGATTTTAAATTCACGAGTCCTGAAAGATTCAGGCTCGATATATCAGAAATGCTGCAATCCAATTCTATCAGATTTGTTAGCGAAGAGAGATTTAAAGATGTTAGATTATTACGCCCGCACTTCAGGGTTTTCAATCCCGTTAGTCCGGCAAGATTTAGAGAAGTAAGCTGTCCTGCCATAAGCCTACAATCCAAATAAGACAAGTTAACAAGTCCTGCCAAATTCAGAGAAGAAATCATATTGTCGTAGCATTCTACAAATTCAAGACTAGTATTGCCCGAAAGATCGAGCGTTTGTATTGTATTATGTCCGCATTTAAGTGCTTTTAAATTTGAAAAAGCATCAATCCCAAGCAGATGAAAAATATTGGAAGAAGAAATGTCTAATTCAACAACTTGTAATGCTTCGCTTGCTTGGATTTCCCCGTCCTGATTAGCATCAATTCGTATCGGATTGCCACTGTTATCCTTCGCAATGGCGTTAGAACTATCGGCAGCAAGTAATTTGTTTTTAAAAGATGAGTCAAGGATATAAACGTTTTGCGCGTTTATAAATCCATAAAAGAAAAGCAACCCATAAAGTAATAGTCTTTTCATATAACCATCATTTTTAGCTTTTTACCTAAATATATATTTCCAAATATAATAAAGTAGGTGTTAAAAAAAGAATTTAACTAGAATTTTGTGATTTTGAGTTAGAATTCGCTAAATCAATTTCAACAATTCTTGCAATCGTTCTTTTTTTCGTTGCGAGATTGGGAGCTTGCTATTGTCGGCCATAATCACATAGCCACCGTCTTTTTTGATGTAGGATTTCAGGCAAGAAAGGTTGATTAAATGGGACTGATGGATTCTTTCGAATCCGTGCTCCCCTAATAATTCCTCATATTCTTTCAGTGTTTTCGAAATCAATATGGGCTTGCCGTTCTTGACATAGAATTTAGTGTAATTGTCTTCGGATTCGCACCGTATGATATCGCTGACTTCCAACAGATGTATGCCATCTGCTGTAGAAAGCGCTATTCTTTTAAAATTATCGACTTTTTTCCTGATGTTTTCCAACAGCAAGTCAATGTGTGCGTAGTTATCGTTTTTTTCTAAAGCATTTTTGATCTTTTCAATAACCTTCTCTAATTCTTCGGGATCAACAGGCTTTAAAAGGAAATCTAAAGCGCTGAAACGAAATGCTTTGATTGCATACTCTTCATGGGCCGTAACAAAAACAATATGAGAAGATGATTTGCCGTTCTTCTGGGCTAGTTTTTCTAAAATATCAAAACCGGTACCGTCTGTAAGCTGGATATCCAAAAAGACTACTTGCGGCTTAAGGCTGTCAATAGCCTTAATGCCTGTTTTTACGCTGTCTGCTTCTCCTAATATCTTAATTTCTGGCGCATAGCGATTCAACAGGCTTTTCATCCCGTTTCTTAAATTGCTATCATCATCAATCAATAAAGCTGTTATCATATTCTATTTGATGTATTGTATTGGCAGGTACAGAATCACTTCTGTGCCTTTTGGATTTCCATGATCGTCTTTTAATTCTTTTATCTCGACTTTTGAAGTCTTTGACGTGACGGCTTCCATCATTTCGAGTCGCTTTCTCGTAATATCTAAAGCCATTGATTTATGAATAGAAACAGACGATGCTTTTAATTCTTGTGATTTTTCAAAACCAATACCATTGTCAACAATCGTACAGATCAAGCTTTCACCTTGCAATAAAAATTCGATATCAATTTTACCGACTTCTTTTTTAGGTATCAATCCATGAAGGATCGCATTCTCTACAAAAGGTTGCAATAAAAGAGGCGGCAGCGCCACATCGTCTTCTATCTCATCACTTTTGGTGATGCTGAAATTAAACATTTTATCGGAACGAAGCTGCTCCAGTTCCAAATAATTTTGCAGGCCTTCGATTTCCTTGTCGATTGGGATTAACGATTCTTTGGAATACTCCAGCGTCAATCGCATTAATTTGGAGAACTTTGAAAGGTATTTAATTGCCGAATCTGTACCGTTCTGTACAATAAAGCTGGAAATCGAACCGAGGCAATTAAACACAAAATGCGGATTCATTTGAAGATGAAGCGCTTTTTGTTCGTATTCTGCTAATTCTTTCTGAAGTGTCAGTGTTTTTTTCAGCTGCATCCTATTATAGATAAGGAAGATGATTCCAAAAAACAGAAGGACTAGCAATGCTCCGAAAATAGTCTGAAGCCTATACCTTTTATTTTGTTCTTTAAAAAGCAATTCTTTCTTTTCATGAGCTTCTTCTTGCAGTGCCTCTCTTTTTTCAAAGTCGAAGTTCATTTCTGCCTGCACGCTTTTTCTGATATTCTCATGGCTGATAAGGCTGTCTTTTGCAGTGGTATACAGCTTATAATGCTGGAAGGCAAGAATCGGATTGTTTTGTGCTTCATAAATAGCACTTATCAGCTTTTGAGAATTCATGGTCTGCTCTAAAACATCTAGTTCTTTTGCCAGACGCAGCGCATTATTTGCATTCTCTAAAGCCTCATTGTATTTCTTTTGGCTAAAATAAAAATTCCCAAGATGTGAATAGGTATCCGAAATTCCGAATTTATCATCTATCGATCTGAATTCGGCAATGGCTTTGTTCCAGTTTTCTAGAGCCATTGTCGGATTTCCTGTCTGTGAATAATAAGAACCTAAGTTATTGTATAATTCTCCGAGTCCTCTGACATCCTTGCTCTTGTCGAATGTATTTTTTGATTTTGTATAATATTCGAGCGCTTTGGGATAGTTTTTCTGCCTTAAATAGATGTTGCCGATATTCGTAGTGGTAATACCGACCGTCATATCGCCTGTTTTTTCTTGAAGTTTTTGGGCCTTTATAAAATAGTCTAAGGCTTTGAAATCTTCTTTGAGCGCTTGGTAGACGATTCCGATATTATTATAAATCCGAGCCATCCGCCCTTCGTCCTTGATTTCTTCATATACTTTTACCGCTTTCAAATGATACTGCAGAGCCTTCGCATAGTTGCTTTGTTCTGAAAAAACAATTCCTAAGCTTCCATATGCACGAGCCAGGCCTTTTTTAATTTCTAATCTATTTTTAGCATCGGAGGTAATTTCTGTTTCGAAGATATTCTGCGCATTATAAAAATGGTCAAGGGCGGCAGCATATTTCCCAAGAATAACATTCACATTTCCTAAATTCAAATAGGCATTGCCTTCTTCAATTTTATATTTGATTCTTTGGGAGAGTTCTAGAGCTTTAGTAGCATACTCCTGCATCATTTTGGGATCGCTCGACATATATTCTGTCGCGATAGCATTAAGGAGTACGGTCCTGTCGATATCGTTTTTAGAATGCTCCAAAACCCCTTTTAGGCTGTCAATAGTCTTTTCTTGTGAATAGAAATCAGCATAAAACAGTATAAAAAAGCAGATAAATAGGGCTTTTAACTTCATTCTAAAACGTTTTTTATCTCTTAAAATGCAATGATATGCTTTTTAAAAACAATGACATAAACAAAAATAACATTTCCACAGTGCCACTAGCGACCAGACTTAGAATTCGATGGTTTCAAATTAGAATTTGATTTCATAAAAAAACCCTTTTAGAAGTTGAAATCTAAAAGGGCTTATAGTTCTAAAGATAACTAAATTATTTAATCTTGAAAGCTTTTTCTCCAGGAAAATAAGCTGTGCTTCCCAATTCTTCTTCGATACGCAACAATTGGTTGTATTTTGCCATACGGTCAGAACGCGATGCAGAACCCGTCTTGATTTGTCCGCAATTCAATGCTACTGCCAAATCAGCAATTGTATTATCTTCTGTTTCACCAGAACGGTGCGACATTACAGAAGTATATCCTGCATTGTGCGCCATGTTTACGGCTGCGATAGTTTCAGTCAAAGTACCAATTTGGTTCACTTTTACCAAGATGGAATTGGCAATTCCTTTATCGATTCCTGTCTTAAGACGTTCTACATTCGTCACAAACAAATCGTCTCCTACTAACTGTACTTTATCTCCGATAAGTTCGGTAAGGTATTTCCAGCCGTCCCAATCATTTTCCTGCATACCGTCTTCGATAGAGATGATCGGATATTTCGAAGCCAATTCGGCCAAATATTCTGCTTGTTCTTTTGAAGAACGGATTTTTCCGGTTTCGCCTTCAAATTTTTTATAATCGTAATTTCCGTTTACATAAAACTCCGAAGCCGCACAGTCAAGAGCAATCTTCACGTCATCGCCAAAAGTATAGCCTGCATTTTCAACGGCTTTTTTGATCGAATCTAGCGCATCTTCTGTTCCGCCAGCCAAGTTTGGCGCAAAACCTCCTTCATCTCCAACAGCTGTACTCAAGCCTCTGTCATGCAATACTTTTTTCAGATTGTGGAAAATCTCAGTTCCCATCTGCATAGCTTGAGAAAATGTTTTTGCTTTAACAGGCATAATCATAAATTCCTGGAAAGCAATCGGTGCATCCGAGTGAGAACCTCCATTGATGATATTCATCATCGGAACTGGAAGCGTATTTCCAGAAACACCACCAACATAACGATATAAAGGCATTCCTAATTCATTAGCAGCCGCTTTTGCAACCGCTAAAGAAACGCCAAGAATTGCATTGGCTCCAAGTGTCGATTTGTTTGGAGTGCCATCCAACTCAATCATTCTTTGGTCAATCAGGTTTTGCTCAAAAACAGAAGTTCCTAATAATTCTTCAGCAATTTTAATGTTTACATTTTCTACAGCTTTCATAACTCCTTTGCCCATGAATGCTTTTCCGCCATCGCGAAGTTCTACCGCTTCATGTTCTCCAGTTGAAGCTCCAGATGGAACAGCAGCTCTTCCAAGAATTCCGTGTTCTGTTACTACATCGACTTCAATAGTTGGATTTCCTCTAGAATCAAGAATCTGTCTAGCGTGGATTTTAATAATTCTGCTCATTATTGATTGTTTATTTGTTATTATTTGATTGTTTCTTTCAATAAAAAACAAATTTAAGGATTTTAAAATCCGAAATCTTTTATTTTTTAAAAACTTATAAACGCAAACGTTTTAGCAATTAGTATTTCTTTTTTGCATTTAATCGTTTTTTGATTTGGACTTTGCTTGCAAAAAAGGGTTATAAATTGCCTTGTACGTTCTTTCTTATTTTTACGAATTCTAAATCAAAACCATCGAATTCTAAATCACAATTGTATTTCACTCATAAAATGCACATATTAGATTCTTGTTAATCAAACAACTAACTAATATGAAAAAACAACTATTTTTATTTGCCTTATTTGCTTTTTATTGGCAGACGTATGCGCAAGCGCCTAGCAATGACAACTGTGCAAATGCAGTTTCACTAAGTGTAAATCCTGGTCTTAATTGTACGGGAGGAACTTCTGGAACCTTATCTGGAGCAACCGATTCTGGGTTCGAAGCGGATACTGGAGATGCAGACGATGATGTCTGGTACTCTTTCGTGGCAACGGCCACAGCTCACAAAATTAGCTTATCGAATGTAGAAGGCGACGAAACTGATCTTGCTCATGAAGTGATGGGCGGTACTTGCGGATCCTTGACTATATTAAGCTCTGCAGATCTAGATTCTAGTATTGTTTCTGGACTTACTGTTGGCACAACCTATTATGTAAGGGTCTATAGCTATTATGACGATCCTGCATCTACAACTTTTGACATCTGTGTCAGCACGCTGCCGGCTCTTACCAATGACAATTGTGCTACAGCCATTGCTTTAACGGCAAATCCAAACCTAACTTGTTCTTCAATGGGCAGCGGTATTTTGGTTGGCGCTACCGATTCTGGAATAGAAACCGAGACCGGAACTGCAGACGATGACGTTTGGTATAGCTTTGTAGCAACAGCGGCTTCCCACAGAATCAGCCTGAAAGATGTAGAAGGTGACACTACTGACTTAGTACATGAAGTTCTGGGCGGAACTTGTGGAACCTTGGCAGTCTTAAGCTCAAGCGACAACGACACAAGCCTTATTTCTGGATTGACCGTAGGCACTACGTATTATATAAGAGTATTCAGCTACGGATCTGATCCTGCTGTAACTACTTTTAACATCTGCATCACCACATTGCCGACCTTAACTAATGATGAATGTACCGATGCCATTGCTCTTACTGTAAATACGGATGCGTCTTGCTCTTCTAGAACGGGAGGAATCTTGGCTGGCGCTACAGATTCAGGAATCACGACAGCCACTGGAAGTGCGGATGATGATGTATGGTATAGCTTTGTAGCTACAGCAACTTCGCATAGAATCAAAATATTAGATGCAGAAGGTGATTTGACAGATCTTGTTCATGAAGTAATGGATGGCGCCTGCGGATCGTTGGTTACCTTGACTTCAAATGATAACGATTCAAGCCTTGCTACGGGACTGACTGTAGGTACTACCTATTATATACGCGTTTTTAGTTATAGCGATACAGTTCCTGAATCGACAACTTTTAATATCTGCGTAGGTGTTCCGCCTGCAGCTCCGGCTAACGACGATTGTACGGGCGCTATTTCGATTGCTGTAAATACTAACAATTCTTGTACTTTAAGAACATCTGGAACTGTAGTAAGCGCAACAGATTCAGGGGAAGTGGTTAGCGGTGTTGGAACAGCCGATGATGATGTATGGTTTACTTTTACTGCTACAGCAACTTCACACAGGATAAAACTACTAAATGTAGAAGGTGATGAAACGGATCTTGTACATGAAGTATTGGAAGGATCTTGCGGCGGACAGTTATTGAGCCTACAGGCAAGCGATAGCGATTCGAGCTTAATTACTGGGCTGACTATAGGCACTACCTACTATCTTAGAGTATTCACTTATGGAGATAGCGGAGCAGAATCAACTACTTTTGATGTCTGTATCGGAATTCCTCCTACGGCTCCTGCAAACGACGAATGTGCGGGCGCAGTGGCACTGACGGTTAATTCTGATTTATTGTGTACATCAAAAACTGCCGGAACATTAGTTAGCGCTACCAATTCTGGTATTGGTGCTGACACTGGAACAGCTGATGATGACGTTTGGTTTAGCTTTGTAGCAACTTCTACGACTCACAAAATCAGTTTGCTGAATTCAAATGGAGACCAAACAGATCTGGTACATGAAGTGATGGATGGAAATTGTACTGCATTGACAATCTTAAATAGCAGCGATGATGATATAAGCACAGCCTCTGGACTTACTATCGGCACGACCTATTATGTAAGGGTATTCAGTTATGGCACAAATGCTCCTGAATCGACAACTTTTGATATCTGTATCGGTACCTTGCCTCCAGCTCCGGCAAATGACGAATGTACAGGCGCGGTAGTACTTACCGTAAATCCTGATTTGTCTTGCACAGCAACAACAGCAGGTACATTAGCCAGCGCTACAGATTCTGGAGTAGAAACAGAAAACGGCGAGGCAGATGATGACGTATGGTATAGCTTTGTAGCAACAGCAACTTCTCATAAAATCAGTATACTTAACGTAGAAGGCGACATAACTTATCTCGTACATGAGTTAATGGATGGAACCTGTACATCGTTAATAAGCTTAGATAACAGTACTTCTGAGTCTAGCTTTGCGACAGGATTAACTGTAGGCGCGACATATTACGTAAGGGTATATAGCTATTACGATGATATTCCGGAATCAACTACATTTGATATCTGTATAGGATCACAGCCTCCAGCTCCAGCAAATGATGATTGTACTGCTGCTGTAGCGCTTACGGTTAACACAGATGGGTCTTGCACTGCAAAAACAGCAGGTACGATAGCTGGAGCAACAGACTCTGGAGAGGGAGATAATGGTTCTGGGACTCCAGATGACGACGTTTGGTATACTTTTGTAGCAACAGCTACTTCTCATAAAATCAGCTTATTGGATGTAGATGGCGATCCGTCTGATCTAGTTCATGAAGTGCTGCAAGGAATGTGTGGCGGACAGTTGGAAAGCTTAAACGTTAGCGATCCGGATTCAAGTATTATTTCTGGATTGGTTGTTGGCACTACGTATTATGTAAGAGTATTTAGTTATGGTGAAGATATTATCGGATCGACTACTTTTGATATCTGTGTGGGCATTTTGCCTCCTCCTCCAGCCAACGACGATTGCGCCAATGCCATAACGCTTACTGCAGCTACTACGTATGCAGGCGGAGCTGTAAATTCAACTATCATCGGAGCTACAGATTCAGCAGCCACAACTTCTATTCCTGATCCGGATTGCGCTAGCTATAGCGGTGGTGATGTTTGGTATAAGGTGGTTATTCCTGCGGATGGAAAACTTACAATTCAAACTGGAAACCCTACTGGTTCTAGTGATACTTCTTTCGATTCTGGCCTAGCCGTTTATTCTGGTACTTGTGATGCTCTTGAATTGGTGGAATGTGATGATGATTCTGGTTCGTCTGGAAACTATTCAAGAATCAACTTGACAGGAAGAACTCCTGGAGAAATAGTCTATATCAGGGTATGGGAGTATTCGAATGACGAAGAAGAACTGTTTTCTATAGGAGCTTGGAGCCCGACATTGAGCACTCCTGCATTTGACAGCACGAACTTTAGAGCCTATCCAAACCCAGTAAGTGGCGTTTTAAACCTATCATATGACCAAGATATTTCTGATGTCCAAGTATTTAATTTATTAGGACAAAATGTAGCTTCAAAAGTCATTAATAGTACCGAAGGAAAAATTGATATGTCTGCGCTTCCTACGGGATCGTACTTGGTAAAAGTGACGTCTCAAGGACAGACAAAAACAATAAAGGTGGTGAAACAATAATAATCCTAAGTACCACAAATTGAAAGAGCCACTTACAGTGGCTCTTTTTTTTGGCTGGCTGTCAAGCAATACAGATTCAATTTATAGCAAACAAAAAAAAGACGCTTTACAGCGTCTTTTTATACTAGTTAAGCTTTGACAGCTTTCTTTATGTTCTCGATAAATTGGTCGAACAGATAAGAGGAATCATGCGGACCAGGACTTGCTTCTGGATGGTATTGTACAGAAAAGCAGTTTTTGTTCTTCATGCGCATTCCGGCTACCGTGCCATCATTGATATGAAGGTGCGTGATTTCTAGATCTGGATGTTTTTCTAGTTCTTCGCGGTTTACGGCAAATCCGTGGTTTTGCGACGTGATTTCTCCTTTTCCGGTAATCTCATTCTTCACAGGATGGTTTATTCCCCTATGCCCGTTAAACATCTTATACGTAGAGATTCCGTTAGCAAGCGCCAAAACTTGATGTCCGAGACAGATTCCGAAAACAGGATCGTCATTGGCCAAGATTTTCTTAGCAATATCAATAGCGCCATAAAGAGGGTCTGGGTCACCAGGACCATTAGAAAGGAAGAATCCATCTGGATTAAACGCTTTCATCTCTTCATAGGTTGCATCAAAAGGAAACACTTTTATATAACAGTCTCTTTTGGCAAGATTTCTCAAGATGTTCTTCTTTATGCCCAGATCTAAGGCAGCAATTTTATAAGTTGCCGTTTCTTGTCCGACGAAGTAAGGCTCTTTAGTAGAAACTTTTGACGCTAATTCCAACCCTTTCATGTCTGGAACTTTTGCCAATAAGGCTTTTAGTTCATCAATAGATTTTCCGTCGGTAGAGATTACAGCGTTCATCGCTCCATTATCGCGGATATAGCTTACCAAGGCTCTTGTATCTACATCAGAAATGCAAACCAAGTTTTGCTTTTTGAAATAGTCCTCCAAGCTTCCAGAAGAATTTGCACGGGAATGGCTGAATGAAAAGTTTTTACACACTAATCCAGAAATCATAATCTGGTCGGCCTCGATATCTTCGGCATTGACACCGTAGTTACCGATGTGCGCATTAGTCGCCACCATGATCTGTCCGAAATAAGACGGATCGGTAAAGATTTCTTGGTAGCCTGTCATTCCGGTATTGAAGCAGACTTCGCCAAACGTAGTTCCTTCTATTCCAATGGATTTTCCATAAAAAATTGTTCCGTCACTTAGCAGGAGGATTGCTTTTTGTCGTGTTGTGTATTTCATTTTTAGTGTTGTGTTGTGTAGTTGCGGAATGCGATTGCAAATTTAATTCAAATTTGGAGTTTCTGAAAATTTATTTCTCCAAGAATTTTTCTGTCTCGTTTTATACCCAAGTAGTATTGGAATGGGCAAAAAAAAAGGATAAACTATAATAGCTTATCCTTTTTTTATTTATGAAATGAATTTCTTCATTATTCTGCAGCGTCTGTAGAAGTTTCGGCAGCTGGTGCAGCTGGAGCTTCAGCCTTTGGAGCTTCTTCAACAGCAGTTTCTTCTGCTTTTTTAGCTTTTCCACCACGACGGCTTTTAGCTTTTTTAACTTCTTTTTTACCACCGTTGTAAAGTTCGTTGAAATCAACTAGCTCGATCATCGCCATATCAGCGTTATCACCTAGACGATTTCCAAGTTTGATGATACGTGTGTATCCACCTGGACGATCTCCAACTTTAGCAGCTACGTCTCTGAAAAGATCAGTTACCGCATATTTACTTCTAAGGTAAGCAAAAACAATACGTCTGTTATGAGTAGTGTCTTGTTTTGATTTTGTAATCAAAGGCTCAACAAATTGTTTAAGCGCTTTAGCTTTAGCAACAGTAGTATTAATACGTTTGTGCTCTATTAGAGAACAAGCCATATTAGACAACATAGCTTTTCTATGCGCTGTCTGTCTGCTTAAGTGGTTGAATTTTTTTCCGTGTCTCATGACGTGTTTTTTTTAACTCCATCTTGCTTCAATCCTCTTTGGAGAGCAAAATATGAAGTAATTTATTCTTTATCTAATTTGTATTTTGCTAGATCCATACCGAAATGTAGGTTTTTCACAGCCACAAGCTCATCAAGCTCAGTCAATGATTTTTTACCGAAATTACGGAACTTCATCAAGTCATTCTTATTGAAAGATACTAGATCTCCGAGTGTATCCACTTCAGCCGCTTTCAAGCAATTTAATGCTCTCACTGACAGATCCATATCAACAAGCTTAGTTTTAAGCAATTGTCTCATGTGCAATGACTCTTCGTCATATGATTCTGTCTGAGCGATTTCATCAGCTTCAAGTGTTATTCTTTCATCAGAGAACAGCATGAAATGGTGTATCAAAACTTTAGCAGCTTCTGTAAGAGCATCTTTTGGATTGATTGATCCATCAGTTTTGATTTCAAAAACTAATTTCTCGTAATCTGTTTTTTGCTCAACACGGAAGTTTTCTATTGCATATTTCACGTTCTTTACCGGAGTAAAGATAGAATCCGTGAAGATAGTACCGATGGCAGCGTTTTGTTTTTTGTTCTCTTCTGCAGGAACGTATCCTCTACCTTTTTCAATAGTTAACTCCATATTCAAGTTAACCTTGCTATCTAAGTTGCAGATAACCAATTCTGGGTTCAATACTTGGAATCCAGAAATAAATTTTTGAAAATCTCCAGCAGTAATCTGGTCTTTGCCAGAAATTGAGATAGAAACAGATTCGTTATCGATATCTTCAATCTGACGTTTGAAACGTACTTGTTTTAGATTAAGGATAATTTCTGTAACATCTTCAACTACTCCTGAAATTGTAGAAAACTCGTGATCTACACCTTCGATACGAACAGATGTAATTGCATATCCTTCTAAAGCGGAAAGCAAGACTCTTCTAAGTGCATTACCAACAGTCAATCCATAGCCAGGTTCTAAAGGTCTGAATTCAAACTTACCTTCAAAATCGGTTGAATCGATCATGATAACTTTATCGGGCTTCTGAAAATTAAATATTGCCATATGTTCGACTAGTGTCTATTATTTGTTATACAACTCTACGATTAGCTGTTCTTTGATATTTTCTGGAATTTGAAGTCTCGCTGGAACTGAAACGAAAGTACCTTCTTTAAGGTCATTGTTCCAAGTAATCCACTCGTAAACGTGACTAGAATTAGATAATGAACGCTCGATAGCTTCTAAAGATTTAGATTTTTCACGAACAGCTACTTTATCTCCAGGTTTTAGGTGATAAGAAGGAATATTTACATTTTCACCGTTAACAGTGATGTGTCTGTGAGAAACGATTTGACGTGCAGCTCTTCTAGAAGGAGCGATACCCATTCTGAATACTACGTTATCTAATCTAGCCTCACAAAGTTGTAAAAGAACTTCACCTGTTACTCCTTTAGTAGCAGAAGCTTTTTCGAATAAGTTTCTGAATTGTTTTTCTAAAATTCCATAAGAATATTTAGCTTTTTGCTTTTCCATCAACTGGACAGCATATTCAGATTTCTTACCTCTTTTTTTAGCCATCCCGTGTTGTCCAGGTGGATAATTTCTTTTTTCGAAAGATTTGTCATCTCCGAAGATTGCTTCGCCGAATTTACGAGCAATTTTAGTTTTTGGACCAGTATATCTTGCCATTTCTAAAAATTAAATTAAGGTAGAGATTATGAATTCAGGTCATATCCTCCGATAATCTATGATCTACCTAGTTATACTTAAATATAATTAAACTCTACGTCTTTTTGGAGGACGACATCCATTGTGAGGCATTGGAGTAACGTCAATGATTTCTGTTACTTCAATTCCACCGTTATGTAGTGAACGGATAGCAGACTCACGTCCGTTTCCTGGTCCTTTTACATAAACTTTCACTTTTTTAAGTCCAGCTTCTAACGCTACTTTGCTACAATCTTCTGCTGCCATTTGAGCTGCATATGGAGTATTCTTTTTAGAACCTCTGAAGCCCATTTTACCAGCTGAAGACCAAGAAATAACTTCACCTTTTTTGTTAGTCAAAGAAATGATGATGTTGTTAAAAGTTGCACTAATATGAGCTTCGCCTGTTGATTCAACGATAACTTTACGTTTTTTTGCACTTGCCTTAGCCATACTACTTATTATTTAGTTGCTTTTTTCTTGTTAGCAACAGTTTTTCTTTTACCTTTTCTTGTTCTAGAGTTGTTCTTAGTTCTTTGTCCTCTTAATGGAAGACCAGATCTGTGACGGATTCCTCTGTAGCATCCGATATCCATCAAACGTTTGATGTTTAATGAAATCTCTGAACGCAATTCACCTTCGATTTTGAAATATGAAACGGCATCACGGATAGCTCCGATTTCGTCATCATTCCAATCTTGAACTTTAGTATCTTGGCTTACTTGAGCTTTTTCTAAAATCTCAATAGCTCTGCTTTTTCCTATTCCGAAGATATAAGTTAAAGCGATAACTCCTCTTTTGTTTTTAGGTATATCTACCCCTGCTATTCTTGCCATAACTATCCTTGTCTTTGTTTAAATCTAGGATTCTTTTTATTAATAACGTACAATCTTCCTTTTCTTCGTACGATAATGCACTCGGCACTTCTTTTTTTAACTGATGCTCTTACTTTCATTTTAATAGCTTTAGTATCTATAAGTAATTCTTGCTTTTGACAGATCGTAAGGACTCATTTCTAGTTTCACTTTATCGCCAGGCAATAACTTGATATAATGCATACGCATTTTTCCAGAGATGTGAGCAATTACAATATGTCCATTTTCTAACTCTACACGGAACATCGCATTTGATAATGCTTCGATGATGGATCCGTCTTGTTCTATTGCTGATTGTTTTGCCATAAAAATTAAGCTACTGCTTTTCTATTTTTACCACTTTTCATCAAACCGTCGTAATGCTTGTTCAACAAATAAGAATTAATTTGCTGGATAGTATCACTTGCAACTCCAACCATAATCAATAACGATGTACCTCCATAAAACAAGGCCCAAGATGGTTGAACACTCAAAACACTTACAACAATTGCTGGGAACACAGCTATTAAAGCAAGAAATAATGAACCTGGGAACGTTATATAGGACATGATTTTATCTAAAAACTCAGAAGTTTCTGCTCCCGGTCTAATTCCAGGAATGAAACCACCACTTCTTTTTAGATCATCTGCCATTTTATTTGTAGGTACTGTAATTGCGGTGTAAAAGTAAGTAAAAACTATGATTAACAGAGCAAAAACCAGATTATACTGCCATCCGAAGATATTCTGGAAAGCGGTACTCACTGAAGTAGCTGTTTCTGAACTAGATAGACCAGCCAAAGCAGCAGGAATGAACATAATTGCTTGAGCAAAAATGATCGGCATAACTCCAGAAGCGTTAAGCTTCAATGGAATCCACTGTCTGTTTCCTCCTTGTTCGAATTCACCAGAAGCGGTACGACGAGCATACTGCACCGGAATCTTTCGAACGGCCATTACTAATAGAACACAAGCTACGATGACGAGCAACCAAATTATTACTTCGAAAACCAATAGCATTGGACCACCGTTATTGTTTGTTACTCTAGTAGAGAATTCTTGGATGAATGCTTGTGGCATTCTCGCAATAATACCTACCATGATCAATAACGATATACCGTTTCCAATTCCTTTATCAGTAATTTTTTCACCCAGCCACATTGCGAAGATAGTACCTGAAACAAGTATTACCACAGATAAGAACTGGAACGCAAAAGGCGAGATCAATCCTGGGTTCACATTAGAAAGGAAAGCTTCTCCTGGCAAAGTTCTGTAAAGATTGAAAATATAACCTGGCGCTTGAACTAAAGTAATAACAATAGTCAACCAACGCGTGATTTGGTTCATTTTCTTTCTCCCACTTTCACCATCTTTCTGTAGTTTTTGAAGGTAAGGCACAGCAATACCCATCAATTGAACTACAATAGATGCAGAGATATACGGCATGATACCCAATGCAAATACAGATGCTTGCGAAAACGCACCACCTGTAAATACATCGATTAACCATCCTATTCCTTCTTTTGTTTGATCAGTAAGTCCATTTAACTTAGTCGCATCAATACCTGGAAGTGTTACCTGAGCACCAAAACGATACACCAATAACAAACCAAGAGTAACTAAAATTCTATTTTTTAGTTCTTCAATCTTCCAAACATTGCTTAACGATTCTATAAATTTCTTCATCTTGATTATAAGAATTATAAAGTTACGGCTTCTCCACCAGCAGCTTCGATTGCAGCTTTTGCAGTAGCAGTAAATTTATGAGCGGTTACCTTTAATTTAGCTTTCAATTCACCTCTTCCCAAAATCTTTACGATTTCGTTTTTAGTTGCCAAACGGTTAGCTACGAAAACTGTCATATCAACAGTATTATCTGTAACAATTCCATTATCAACCAAAGCTTGAAGCGTATCAAGGTTTACACCTTCGTATTCTTTACGATTGATGTTTTTGAAACCAAATTTAGGCACACGTCTTTGAAGTGGCATTTGACCTCCTTCAAAACCAATCTTTTTAGAATAACCAGAACGAGATTTAGCTCCTTTGTGACCTCTTGCAGAAGTACCACCTTTTCCAGAACCTTCTCCTCTACCTAATCTTTTGTTTTGATTGTGCGTTGAGCCTTCAGCTGGCTGTAAGTTACTTAAATTCATAACTATAATTTGTTATTTAGCTTCTTCAACAGAAACTAAGTGTTTTACTTTGTTTATCATCCCAAGGATAGCAGGATTTGAATCATGCTCCACAACTTGTCCCATTTTACGAAGACCTAAAGCTTCAAGACCTCTTTTCTGAGATAGAGGACAATTGATTTTGCTTCTAACTTGTTTTACTAATAATTTCGCCATAATTTCCTTGAATTAACCTTTAAAAACTTTCTCTAAAGAAACACCTCTTTGTTTTGCAACAGTATAAGCGCTTCTCATTTGCAATAAAGCATCAAAAGTTGCTTTTACCACGTTGTGAGGATTCGAAGAACCTTGAGATTTTGACAATACGTCGTGAATTCCAACTGATTCAAGAACTGAACGAACAGCTCCACCAGCGATAACTCCTGTACCATGAGATGCAGGGATCAAGAAAACACGTGCTCCACCAAATTTACCTTTTTGTTCGTGAGGAACAGTTTTGCTGCTCAATGGAATTTTCACAAGATTTTTCTTTGCATCTTCTACTGCTTTAGCAATAGCTTCAGAAACATCTTTAGATTTTCCAAGACCATGTCCAACTACACCATTCTCGTCGCCTACAACTACAATTGCAGAAAAACCAAAAGCTCTACCACCTTTTGTAACTTTAGTTACACGGTTCACACTCACCAAACGATCCTTTAATTCAAGTCCACTTGGTTTTACTAACTCTACGTTTTTGTATTTATGATACATAATTTCTTAGAATTTAAGTCCAGCCGCTCTAGCGCCTTCTGCTAATGATTTAATACGACCGTGATATAGATACCCACCTCTATCGAAGGTAACAGTTTCAATTCCGGCTTTTAACGCTTTTTCTGCTACCAATTTTCCAACTGATGCTGCAACTTCAACGTTTGTACCTTTAGTACCTACTTCTTTCTCTCTAGATGAAGCAGCCAATAAAGTAACACCATTTACATCGTCTATGAGCTGTGCATAGATTTCTTTGTTACTTCTGAATACAGAAAGTCTTGGTTTTGCGGCAGTACCGCTTACGATTTTTCTGATTCTGAATTTAATTCTCTGTCTTCTTTCAGATTTTGTTAATGACATAATCTTTTATTTTTAAGCTGATTTACCTGCTTTTCTTCTTAATACTTCACCAACAAACTTAACTCCTTTTCCTTTGTAAGGTTCTGGTTTACGGAAATTTCTAATTTTCGCAGCCACTTGTCCTACAAGTTGTTTATCGAAAGATGTTAATTTTACGATTGGATTTTTACCTTTCTCAGAAACTGTCTCCAATTTAACTTCAGGAGCGATTTCTAAAATGATGTTATGAGAAAATCCAAGAGCCAAGTCAAGTTTTTGTCCTTGGTTAGAAGCTCTGTAACCTACCCCAACCAATTCTAATTCTTTTGTAAAACCTTCAGATACACCAATAATCATGTTATTGATTAATGATCTATATAATCCGTGTTTTGCTCTTTGATCTTTTTGATCAGATGATCTTTCAACTAGAACTTGACCATCTTCAACTTTTACAGTAACATCAGAATATTCCTGAGTAAGTTGACCTAATTTTCCTTTTACTGTAATTACTCCTTCTGCAACTTCTACAGTTACTCCAGCTGGAACTACAATTGGATTTTTACCTATTCTTGACATCGTTAAGTCGTTTTATTAGTATACGTAACAAATTACCTCACCACCAATGTTCAATTGCTTAGCTTGTTTTCCAGTCATCAATCCTCTTGATGTAGAAACAATAGCAATTCCTAATCCGTTAAGGATTCTTGGAAGGTTAGAAGCACCTGCATATTTACGCAAACCTGGTTTACTAATTCTTTGGATATCTTTGATTACCGGCTCTTTAGTATCTTTATCATACTTCAAAGCGATTTTGATTGAACCCTGAACAGAGTTGTCTTCAAATTTGTAGCTCAAGATATAACCTTGATCAAATAAAATCTTTGTGATTTCTTTTTTAAGATTAGAAGCAGGAATTTCAACGACTTTGTGGTTTGCAGCCACAGCGTTTCTAACTCTTGTCAAATAATCCGCAATAGGATCTGTATACATATAATTAAAATTGCGGTTTTGGTATTCGTCCCGGACTTTCCGGTAGAACCTGAAACCATTAAAACTTACTAATTAATCAACAGATAGTTGCCGGTTCGCGGCAAAAATCCGGCAAACTTACAACTATCTGTCGAGAAAACAAAATTTTTGATTTTACCAGCTGGCTTTTTTAACTCCTGGTATCAATCCATTATTAGCCATTTCACGGAAAGTTACACGTGAAATACCGAATTGACGCATATACCCTCTAGGTCTTCCAGTTAATTTGCAACGGTTGTGCAAACGAACAGGAGAAGCATTTTTCGGTAATTTTTGTAGGCCTTCATAATCTCCAGCTTCTAATAAAGCTTTTCTTTTTTCAGCATACTTTGCTACCGTTTTTTCTCTTTTTACCTCACGGGCTTTCATTGATTCTTTAGCCATAACTTAATTCTTTTTAAAAGGTAATCCTAATTCTGCTAATAATGACTTCGCTTCTTTGTCTGTTTTTGCAGTCGTAACAAAGGTAATGTCCATTCCTGAGATTTTATTTACTTTGTCAATATCAATTTCTGGGAAAATGATTTGTTCCAAAACTCCAAGGTTGTAATTTCCTCTTCCGTCAAAACCAGTAGCTTTGATTCCGCTAAAGTCTCTTACTCGTGGCAATGAAGATGTAATCAATCTGTCTAAGAACTCATACATTCTTTCGCCACGCAAAGTAACTTTTGCACCAATTGGCATTCCTTTTCTCAATTTGAATGACGCAACGTCTTTCTTAGAAATAGTTGATACTGCTTTTTGACCTGTAATTTTTGTCAACTCTTCAACTGCATAATCGATAAGTTTTTTATCAGATACAGCGGCACCAACTCCACGGCTCAAAACGATTTTTTCCAATTTAGGAACTTGCATTACGTTTTTGTAACCGAATTCTTCTTTAAGTGCAGAGATCACTCTGTCCTTATATTCTTGTTTTAGTCTAGGTATATAAGCCATCACTATAATACTTGATTAGATTTTTTTGAAAATCTTACTTTCTTATCTCCTTCTACTTTCACACCTGTTCTTGTAGCTTCCTTAGTTTTAGGATCTATAAGAGATAGGTTAGAAATATGTATTGGAGCTTCTTTCTTAACGATACCACCTTGAGGGTTTTTCGCACTTGGTTTCGTGTGTTTTGAAACCATGTTAACACCTTCAACAATCGCTTTATTTTTTTCACGATCTACACGTACAACTTTACCTTCAGAACCTTTATGGTCACCTGCGATAACTCTTACTGTATCTCCTGATTTGATTTTTAGCTTTATCATCTTGTAAATAATTAAAGCACTTCTGGTGCTAATGATACAATCTTCATGAATTGTTTTTCACGAAGCTCTCTTGCTACTGGACCAAAAACACGAGTTCCTCTCATTTCACCTGCAGCATTCAAAAGAACACATGCATTGTCATCGAAACGGATATAAGAACCATCGGCTCTTCTCACTTCTTTTTTGGTACGTACAACAACTGCAGTTGAAACAGCTCCTTTTTTTACGTTTCCGTTTGGAGTTGCATCTTTGATAGATACTACAATCTTGTCACCAACAGAGGCATACCTTCTTTTGGTACCTCCTAAAACACGGATAGTTAAAACTTCTTTAGCTCCTGTGTTATCTGCTACTTTTAGTCTTGATTCTTGTTGTACCATAATTATTTAGCTCTTTCAATGATTTCAACTAATCTCCAACATTTTGATTTACTTAAAGGACGCGTTTCGCTAATTCTTACAGTATCTCCAATGTTACAGTCGTTTGTTTCGTCGTGTGCAACGTATTTTTTAGTTTTCAACACGAACTTACCGTATAAAGGGTGTTTTACTCTTCTTGTTTCAGAAACAACAATAGATTTCTCCATTTTATTGCTAGTAACAACACCGATTCTCTCTTTTCTTAAATTTCTTTTTTCTTCCATCTTTTAGCAGAATACAATTACTGTAGCTCTCTTTTGCTTAACTCTGTAGCGATTCTTGCAACTGATCTTCTTAGGCTTCTGATTTGAAGCGGATTTTCAATTGGAGAAATAGCGTGAGCATTTTTTAGGTCGGCATATGTCTTTTTTAACTGACTAAGTTTCTCTTGTAACTCAGCTGCAGACAGATCTTTAATTTCTGATTGTTTCATAATAAAAATTGATTATGCTTCGAAATCTCTAGCTACGACAAACTTAGTTTTTACTGGAAGTTTTTGTGCTGCAAGACGCAAAGCTTCTTTTGCAACAGACAAAGGTACTCCTCCAACTTCAAACATAATTCTTCCGGGTTTAACAACTGCAGCCCAATATTCAACTGCACCTTTACCTTTACCCATACGTACTTCAAGAGGCTTCTTTGTGATTGGTTTGTCTGGAAATATTTTGATCCATAATTGACCTTCTCTTTTCATAAAACGAGTTGCAGCGATACGTGCCGCCTCGATTTGACGAGAAGTTAGGAACATTCCAGTTTCATGAACAGATTTAATACCAAACATTCCATTAGAAAGTTCATGCCCTCTTTGAGAGTTTCCTTTCATTTTACCCTTCTGTACCTTGCGGTATTTTGTTCTTTTAGGCTGTAACATTTTTCTTTAATTTAAAAATTACTTTCTTTTACGTGGGTTTGGTTTGCTGTTTCTGTCAGATTTGCCACGAGGAGCATCTCCGCCTTTACCGCTTCCAGCTTGTTTTTTGTCCATTCCAACTAGTGGAGACAAATCACGTTTGCCGTAAACTTCACCTTTCATGATCCACACTTTGATTCCCATTCTACCGTAAGTAGTGTGAGCCTCAGCAAGTGCGTAATCAATGTCAGCTCTGAAAGTTGATAGAGGAATTCTTCCTTCTTTGAACATTTCTGAACGTGCCATCTCAGCACCGTTCAAACGACCTGAAATCATAACTTTCACACCTTCTGCGTTCATACGCATAGCGGCAGCGATAGCCATTTTAATTGCTCTTCTGTAAGAAATACGACTTTCAATTTGACGAGCAATGCTAGTACCTACTAGGTAAGCATCTAGTTCTGGTCTTTTAATTTCAAAGATGTTGATTTGAACCTCTTTGTCAGTAATTTTCTTAAGTTCTTCTTTCAACTTGTCTACCTCTTGGCCACCTTTCCCGATAATGATACCTGGTCTAGCAGTAGTGATAGTAACGGTTACAAGTTTCAAAGTTCTCTCGATGATTACTTTTGATACACTAGCTTTTGATAAACGAGCGTGGATGTACTTTCTGATTTTGTGATCTTCGGCAAGTTTGTCACCGTAATCATTTCCACCATACCAGTTTGAATCCCATCCTCTGATGATACCAAGCCTGTTTCCAATCGGATTTGTCTTTTGTCCCATCTTTATTAATTGCTTTGTGTGTTATCTAATTGTCCTAATACGATAGTTACGTGGTTAGAACGTTTTCTAATTCTATGTGCGCGACCTTGTGGAGCTGGACGAAGTCTTTTCAACATCATTCCACCATCTACTCTGATCTCTTTAATAATCAAGCCTGCTTCAGCTACGTTACCTTCTGCATTTTTCTGCTCCCAGTTGTTGATTGCAGATAACAAAAGTTTTTCTAACTTTCTTGAAGCTTCTTTAGAGCTGAATCTTAAAATATTCAAAGCTCTTTCCACTTTCTGACCTCTTACTAGATCTGCTACTAAGCGCATTTTTCTAGGTGAAGTAGGGCAGTTATTCAATTTTGCGAAGGCAACTTGCTTATTAGCTTCTTTGATGCCTTCAGCTCTTTCTCTTTTACGAACTCCCATTGCTTCTTATTTTTTACCTTTATTTTTTGCTCCAGCGTGACCTCTAAAAGATCTTGTTGGTGAAAATTCTCCTAATTTGTGACCTACCATGTTTTCTGTTACGTAAACCGGTACAAACTGACGACCGTTATGAACTGCGATAGTTTGTCCAACAAAATCTGGAGTAATCATCGAAGCTCTAGACCAAGTCTTTACAACTCCTTTGTTACCTTTTTCAATATTTTCTTGAACTTTCTTATCTAATTTATAGTGAACGAAAGGTCCTTTTTTTAATGAACGTGCCATATCTTATTATTTCTTTCTACGTTCTACGATATACTTGTTACTCGGATTTTGCTTAGAACGCGTTCTGTAACCTTTAGCAGGAACTCCGTTTCTTGAACGTGGGTGTCCTCCTGAAGAACGTCCTTCTCCACCACCCATTGGGTGATCAACAGGGTTCATCGCAACTGGTCTTGTTCTAGGTCTTCTACCTAACCATCTAGTTCTACCTGCTTTACCAGATACTACTAATTGATGATCAGAATTAGATACAGCTCCAATTGTAGCAGAACAAGTAAGCAAGATTAATCTTGTCTCACCTGAAGGCATTTTGATTGTAGCATATTTTCCATCTCTTGCCATTAATTGAGCGAAAGTTCCAGCAGAACGAGCAATAACAGCTCCTTGACCTGGACGCAACTCAATACAAGAGATAACAGTTCCCAAAGGAATTTTACTCAAAGGCAATGTATTACCGATTTCTGGAGATGCTTCTGGACCAGAAACTACTTTCTGACCAACTTGCAATCCGTTTTGAGCGATAATATAAGTTTTCTCTCCATCAGCATAAGCTAACAAAGCGATGAATGCAGTACGATTTGGATCGTATTCAATTGATTTCACAGAAGCTGGAATTCCATCTTTTGTTCTTTTGAAATCAATAATACGATATCTCTGCTTGTGACCACCACCCGTATAACGCATGGTCATCTTTCCTTGACTATTTCTACCTCCTGAGTTTTTTATCGGTGCGATCAATGAACGCTCCGGCTTATCAGTTGTAATGGCGTCAAAACCATTAACAACTCTAAAACGCTGACCCGGGGTAATAGGTTTTAATTTTCTAACTGACATGTTTCTGCCTTATTTATTAGATATTATTATAAAAATCTATCGTTTCTCCTTCTTGTACTTGAACAATTGCTTTTTTATAAGCATTTGTCTTTCCATTGATAATACCACTTTTAGTGTATTTAGTAGATCTATCAGCTCTGTAGTTCATTGTGTTCACTTCAACAACTGTAATTCCATAAGCTGCCTCGATAGCATTCTTAATTTGAATTTTGTTTGCTCTTTTGTCAACAATGAATCCAAAGCGATTGAAAACCTCACCATCTTTGGTAATTTTTTCTGTAATTATAGGTTTAATTATGATACTCATGGCCTATTATTTGCTTAAATTTTCTTCAATTCCTTCTAAAGACCCTTCTAAAAGCACTAAATTATTTGCATTTAAAATAGCATAAGTACTTAATTCTGAACTAGTTACAACGCTAGACGCCTTTAAATTGCGTGAGGACAAATATACATTTTTATTTGACTCTCCCAACACAAACAAAGATTTTTTATTCTCTAACCCTAAAGCTTTCAAAACGTTAATGAAATTTTTAGTGTTTGGAACTTCAAAATTGAAATCTTCTAATACTATAATATTTGACTCTTTTGCTTTAATTGAGAAAGCCGATTTTCTTGCCAAACGTTTCAAGTTTTTATTCAATTTGAATGAATAGCTTCTTGGTCTTGGGCCGAAAACTGTACCTCCACCTTTAAACAAAGGGTTCTTAGCACTACCAGCACGAGCTGTACCTGTTCCTTTTTGCTTTTTAATCTTACGAGTAGATCCTGCAACTTCAGCTCTTTCTTTAGCTTTGTGCGTTCCTTGTCTTTGGTTAGCAAGATATTGCTTTACATCAAGGTATACTGCGTGATTATTTGGCTCAATTGCGAATACTGAATCAGAAAGAGTGATCGTTCTGCCAGTTTCTTTTCCGTTGAAATTTAAAACTTTTACTTCCATTACTTCTGAATGATTACATAAGAGTTATTGTGTCCTGGAACACATCCTTTTACTAAAAGTAGGTTCTTCTCAGCAACAACTTTCAAAACTCTTAAATTTTGAACAGTCACATTATCAGTTCCCATTCTTCCTGCCATACGCATTCCTTTGAATACTCTAGAAGGATAAGAAGAAGCTCCTACAGATCCTGGCGCTCTTAAACGGTTGTGCTGACCATGTGTAGCTTGTCCAACACCACCAAAACCGTGACGTTTTACAACACCTTGGAAACCTTTACCTTTAGATACACCTTGAACATCTACAAATTCGCCTTCTGTAAAAACATCAACTGTTAATACATCACCTAATTTGTGTTCGTTTTCAAACTTGAATTCAACGACTTTTTTCTTAGCAACAGTACCAGCTTTTTTAAAGTGACCTAAGTCAGCTTTAGTGGAGTGTTTCTCGTTTTTGTCATCGAAACCAAGTTGTAACGCTTCATACCCGTCAACACCTTTGGTTCTGACTTGGGTAACAACGCATGGTCCAGCTTCGATTACTGTACAAGGAATGTTTTTCCCGTTTTCATCGAAAATACTAGTCATGCCGATTTTTCTACCAATTAACCCAGACATAAAATATTAATTATTAATTATTAAAATACAAAATATAGAACACATTATTTAAACGACGTTCTATTTTTGGAGGCGCAAAAGTATAAATAATTTGCGGTTATTCCTAAAAATATTTTTTCGTCTAAATAATGTGTTACTTTCTTAATGAGATACTTATACTTTGATCTCTACTTCAACTCCACTTGGCAACTCTAATTTCATTAGAGCGTCGATTGTTTTTGATGAAGAAGAATAAATGTCTAACAATCTTTTGTATGACATTACTTCAAATTGCTCTCTTGATTTTTTGTTAACGTGCGGAGAACGCAACACAGTAAAAATCTTTTTGTGAGTTGGCAACGGAATTGGTCCTGTTACCACTGCACCTGTACTTTTTACAGTTTTTACAATCTTCTCAGCAGACTTGTCTACCAAATTGTGATCGTAAGATTTTAGTTTTATTCTGATTTTTTGACTCATTTTTCTTTAGAATTAAGCGTTACCTTTTGCTTTTTTGATTACCGCTTCTGAAATATTAGAAGGCGTTTCAGCATAGTGAGAAAACTCCATTGTTGAAGTAGCTCTACCTGATGACAATGTTCTTAATGTTGTAACATAACCGAACATTTCTGATAATGGCACATCAGCCTTGATAGTTTTAGCACCATTTCTGTCACCCATATCATTTACTTGACCTCTACGACGGTTCAAGTCACCAACGATATCACCCATGTTTTCTTCTGGAGTAATAACCTCAATTTTCATGATAGGCTCAAGGATAACAGCACCTGCAGCTTTTCCAGACTCTTTGTAACCCATTTTCGCAGCTAATTCGAAAGAAAGAGCATCAGAATCCACAGGGTGGAAAGATCCGTCTAATAAAGTTACTTTCAAGCTATCTACAGCATATCCTGCTAAAGGACCTTGCTTCATAGCTTCTCTGAAACCTTTTTCAACAGCTGGGATATATTCTTTAGGAACGTTACCACCTTTTACTTCGTTAACAAATTGCAATCCAACTGGAACTTTACCGTCAACTTCATCAGCAGGCTCGATTCTAAATACGATATCACCGAATTTACCACGACCTCCAGATTGTTTTTTGTACGTTTCTCTATGTTGAGCTGATCTTGTGAACGCTTCTTTATATTCTACTTGAGGCTCACCTTGGTTTACCTCTACTTTGAACTCACGTTTCATTCTATCAACCAAGATATCTAAGTGAAGCTCACCCATACCTGAGATAATAGTTTGACCTGAAGCCTCATCTGTTCTAACTGTAAACGTTGGATCTTCTTCAGCCAATTTAGCCAAAGCCATACCCATTTTATCTACGTCAGCCTTAGTCTTAGGCTCAATCGCGATACCAATTACCGGATCAGGGAATTTCATTGACTCAAGAATGATTGGGTGTTTTTCATCACACAATGTATCTCCAGTTTTGATATCCTTAAATCCAACAGCAGCTCCAATATCTCCAGCCTCAATGTACTCGATAGGATTTTGCTTGTTAGCGTGCATTTGGTAGATACGAGAGATTCTTTCTTTGTTTCCTGAACGCGTGTTCAAAACATAAGAACCTGCATCTAAACGACCAGAATAAGCACGGAAGAAAGCCAAACGACCTACAAATGGGTCAGTTGCAATCTTAAATGCAAGAGCAGCAAATGGCTCTTTTACATCTGGCTTACGCAAGATTTTAGTTTGGTCTTCTTCTAATAAATCAGCATCATCAGGATCAATTCCTTCGATACCTTCTTTATCTAACGGAGAAGGCAAATATTTACATACAGCATCCAACATGAACTGAACTCCTTTGTTTTTGAAAGAAGAACCAGCAATCATAGGAATGATAGCCATGTCAATTGTGGCCGCTCTTAATGCTGTGTTGATTTCCTCTTCAGTAATAGAAGATTCATCTTCCATATACTTATCTAAAAGGTTTTCATCATAATCAGCAACTGCCTCGATCAAGATAGAACGGTATTGTTTAACTTCGTCAACCATATCCGCAGGGATAGGCACGATATCAAACGTAGCACCTTGTGTTTCATCATGCCATACGATAGCTTGATTTTTCACTAAGTCAACCACACCTTTAAAGTCGATCTCATCACCGATTGGCAACGTAATTGCCACAGCGTTTGATTTCAACATATCACGAACCTGTTGGCAAACTCCTAAGAAGTTTGAACCTTGACGGTCCATTTTATTTACGAATCCCATACGAGGAACTCTGTATTGGTCAGCAAGTCTCCAGTTAGTCTCAGATTGAGGCTCAACACCATCAACTGCACTAAACAAGAAAACCAATCCATCTAATACTCTCAAAGAACGGTTTACCTCAACGGTAAAGTCAACGTGTCCAGGAGTATCGATGATGTTAAAGTGATAAGGCTTGCTTTCCGGAAGTGCTTTTCCTTGTTCAGTTGGAAAGTTCCACTCACAAGTTGTAGCAGCAGAAGTAATTGTAATACCTCTCTCTTGCTCTTGAGCCATCCAGTCCATTGTTGCAGCACCATCGTGCACCTCACCAATCTTATGTGATTTTCCAGTATAAAAAAGGATACGCTCAGTTGTTGTTGTTTTACCAGCATCAATATGAGCAGCAATTCCGATATTTCTTGTGTATTTTAAATCTCTAGCCATTTCTTAATGATTAAAATCTAAAGTGAGAGAATGCTTTGTTTGCTTCAGCCATCTTGTGAGTATCCATTCTCTTTTTAACAGCAGCACCTTCTTCTTTAGCAGCAGCTAAAACTTCAGAAGCTAGTTTTTGAGCCATAGATTTCTCATTTCTTCTACGAGCATAAAGTATCATCCACTTCATTGCCATAGAGATTTTACGATCTGGTCTGATTTGCATTGGGATTTGGAATGTAGCTCCACCAACTCTACGGCTACGTACTTCTACGTGAGGCATAACGTTAGTCAAAGCATCTTTCCAGATTTCCAATGAAGATTTTTCTGCGTCTTGTTTCTTGTTTTCTACGATTTCCAATGCATCATAGAATACTTTGAAAGCAGTTGATTTTTTACCATCCCACATTAAGTTGTTCACAAAACGCGTTACTAACTGATCGTTAAATTTTGGATCTGGTAAAAGAGGTCTTTTTTTGGCCTGTCTTTTTCTCATGTCTTTACTTTAAAAGTTTAAATTACTTTTTTGCTTCTTTTGGGCGTTTTGCACCATACTTAGATCTTCTTTGCGTTCTTCCTGCAACACCTGATGTATCAAGCGCTCCACGAACGATGTGGTATCTAACTCCTGGTAAATCTTTTACCCTTCCACCCCTAACTAATACTATCGAGTGCTCTTGTAGGTTATGTCCTTCTCCAGGGATATAAGCATTCACCTCATTACCATTTGTCAAACGTACACGCGCTACTTTACGCATTGCAGAGTTTGGTTTTTTTGGTGTAGTAGTGTAAACACGCGTACAAACCCCTCTTCTTTGAGGACAAGAATCTAAAGCAACCGATTTACTCTTCTTAGTTATCTGAGTTCTTCCAGTTCTTACTAATTGTTGAATTGTTGGCATAATTAATACTAAAATATATTATGATTTAATTTCCCGCTTTTTACGGGGTTGCAAATGTAATAATTATTTTTTTTTAAACAAACCTTAATTCATTAATTTTCAAACAGATTAGCCAACATTTATTTTTTATATATTATTCGTTGGATTTTTGCGTTACTTTTACTGAGGCTTACAAATAGTAAAATGCTTAAAAATATTTGAGCACCAAAAGCCATCCGTTTTAACAATTAGCTTATTTTGAAAAGTTTTCTTTTTATTTCTTTTTGTATTTTTTTCAGCCTAAACGCATTGGGCCAAAAGCTTCATTTAAAGATTACGGCCGATTCTCAAAGTGATTTAAAAACAATAGATTCTATCGGTTATGTAAAAAATCACAGCAATGCCAAAAGCATTGTTGATGAAGCCAATATTTTTTCTGAAAAACTGAAACGTTTCGGCTTTTTAGAAAATGAAATTCTAGAAAATAAGAAACAAAACGACAGCACTTTCCTGTTCAAGTTTCAATTGGGCCAAAAGACCAAATCCATACATATATATATAGGTCGCAATTCGGAATTACAAAAACTGGGAATTTTAGAAAATACTGAAGACACTTTAAAACTTGCTTTTAGCGAAACGGAAACCTTCTTCACTACTACTTTGAACACTTTGGAACGCCGCGGGTATTCCTTAGCGAAGCTTCAATTGGTAAACTTGAAAAAACAGAAAGGCATTCTCTTGGCCGATTTGAGTTTCGAAACTGAAAAATTACGCCAAGTCAATGATATTGTAATCAACGGTTATGATAAATTTCCCGAAGGACACAAAAAGGAAATCAAGCGCCGCTATCGCAACAAGGTCTTTAATCAGGAAAGCCTCAAAAACATCCATAATGATTTCAATCAGTTTCAGTTCGTCACTCAGACCAAATACCCTGAAATCTTATTTATGAATGACACGACTAAAGTCTATGTCTATGTAGAAAAATCAAAACCAAATCGTTTTGACGGTTTTATAGGTTTTGGAAATGACGACAATGGCGACTTGAAAGTAAATGGCTATCTCGACCTGCTGCTTGTCAATTCCCTAAATGTAGGCGAACGTTTCAATTTATACTGGAAAAGTGATGGAAACGACCAGAAGACCTTCAACGTCAATATCGAGTTGCCTTATATTTTCAGGAGCCCTCTAGGCATCAAGGCACAATTGAATATTTTTAAGCAGGACAGCACATTCCAAAACACGCAGACGGCTATTGACCTGGGCTATTATTTTAATTACAACACCAGACTGTACGTCGGCTACCAGTCAACAGAATCTAATGATATCCAAAACCTGAACAGTTCAACGATAACTGATTTTGACAATTCTTTCTTTACTTCCAATTTTGAGTTTACCAAATTCAGAAACGAAGATTTTTTATTTCCAGACAAAACGTTAATCAATATTAAGGGAGGTGTAGGGAAGAGAAATTCTGAAGCTTCAAAAAACAACCAATTCTTCACCAATATTGATCTCCGGCATAACTTCTATTTGAACAATAAAAATATCGTCGCCATCCGGAGCCAGAATTTCCTACTGCAAAGCGACAGTTATATCACCAACGAGCTCTTCCGTTTCGGAGGCATCAACTCGATTCGCGGCTTTAACGAAAATAGCTTACAGGCCAATCTTTTCTCTTCGATACTTACAGAATACAGATATGTCTTGGCCCCAACAATTTATATCCATTCTATTATCGACTTTGGCTATTACCAAGACAAGACCACAGACAATGATGGCAACTTGCTTGGCTTGGGATTTGGATTTGGCTTGTTGACAAAAAACGGATTGTTCAATATTGTTTATGCAAACGGAAGTACGGGCAATCAGCAAATCAAGCTATCTAACTCAATTGTTCATATTAGCTTTAAAGCCAGATTTTAACAATTAATACTTCAAAACATCAATATAGTAAAAACAATTTTAAAAAAAGTATAGGTTTGTTAAGATTTTATTAAGAAATTTGATTTAACTAATTCAAACCTATACATAATGAAAACAAAGTTAAATGGTCTATTAACGCTAGTCCTGGCGTTAATTATGCAGATTTCATTTGCGCAAGAAAGGACAATTTCAGGCACTGTTGCGGACGAAAGCGGGTTACCGCTCCCTGGAGTCAGTATCGCCATCAAAGGAACTACAAACGGCACGCAAACCGATTTCGATGGCAAATTCCAAATCAAGGCCTCTCCTACTGACATCCTAGTTTTCAGTTTCATGGGGATGGCGACTCAAGAAGTTCCAGCCACCGCTACTAATTTCAACATTATTTTAAAAGACGATGCTACACAGCTTGAGACCGTTGTAGTAACCGCTCTTGGGATAAGAAGAAACCCAAAAGAGCTGAGTTATTCCACGCAGGTTGTCAAATCCGATGAGCTGAACCAAGCCAAAGCCGTAAATGCTGCAACTGCCTTGGTCGGAAAAGTTTCAGGATTGCAGATTAACACGATCAACAGCGGTGTTAATCCGCAAACAAGAGTTGTGCTTAGAGGCGCAAGATCTATCTCTGGGAATAATGAAGCTTTGATCGTAATTGACGGAGTTCCTTCCGCCTTGAATACGTTAAGCGAGCTGAATCCGAATGATATCGAGAGCACTACTATCCTAAAAGGAGCCAATGCGGCAGCTCTTTATGGCTCCGCCGGATCAAACGGAGCTATCATGATTACTACTAAAAAAGGAAAAAATGGCAAGATGACCTTACAAGTCAACTCGACAATTACATTTGAGAAAGTACAATTTATTCCAGATAGACAGACAAAATTCGGACAAGGATGGGCTGGAGAGCTTGATCCTGTAGAAAACACAAACTGGGGAGCACCATTAGACGGATCATTAGTACAGGTTGGTCCTGAATTGGCTGATGGAACCATCAGAGAATTTACATATACTGCCAGAAAAAATAATATTAAAGATTTTTTCAATGTTGGTACAACAAAACAAAATGGTTTTTCTATATCGCAAGGCGACGAAAACAGCAACCTGTTCTTCTCGGCTCAAGATGTAAAAACGGAAGGAATTATACCTGGAGATGTTTATCATAAAAACACATTTAGATTAAACACGAGCAAAACCTCTGGAAACTGGAATGTTGCTGGGAACGTTTCTTACTTTACAGACAAGACCGATGTTGCTGGAAACCTAACTGGAAGCGATGACGAATCATCCTTTTTTAGCGAGCCTGACGGCGGACGAAGCGTCTATAGCCAGTTACTGCAAACTCCTATCAACATCCCATTAGAAGTTTATTCGCAAGGAGATTTACAAGATTATTTTACAAATTATGCCTATAACCCATATTGGATTTTAAAGAATTCGCGTCAAGTTTCGTATTCTGACAGGTTCCAAGGTTCTATCGACTTAGGCTACAAAGTAAACGATTGGTTCAATGTATTATACAGAGGAGGTTTAAGCTTATTGACATCCACTTTCAAAAACACCAACAATGGGCATATTTTCACCGACGGAAGCGGCCGTGAAGATTTAAACCAAGGAGTTTCTGACGGTTCAAATTATGAAAGAAGAATCAACAGCGACTTGATGTTCAATTTCGACTTTAAGCTTAACGATGACATTAGCGCAAAAATTACGCTTGGCCAAAACATCAGAGACATCAAGACAAAAGAATTGGGAATCCGAGGGGACAACTTAGTGGTTGAAGGGCTCTATAACGTATCTATGAGAACTGGAGAGTTGAGAGGAGCCGAATTCAATTCTAGGCTAAGAAGCATCGGACTTTACGGCAGTGCTGAAATTGGATTTAGAGACTATTTGTTCTTGAACGTTACGGGAAGAAACGACTGGTCTTCTGCCTTGATAAAAGAGAACAATTCTTTCTTCTACCCTAGTTATGGCGTTTCGTTCATACCAACATCTGCTTTCCCTGAATTGAAAGGAAACGTATTAACGTTCGCAAAAGTAACAGCGAGTTATACTAAAGTAGGAAATTCAACTTCTGCCTATGCCAATCAAAACACATACATCAGGTCGGTAGGATTTCCTTATGGCGACTTGACTTCTTTCAACCTGAGCAACACCGTAGCTTTGGCTAATTTAAAACCAGAGTTTACGACTTCAAAAGAATTTGACCTGAATTTAGAGTTCTTCAAAAAAAGAATATCACTTGATGCCAGCTATTATATTTCTAACTCTACAGACCAAATCATTAATGCGGCAGCCTCTTCTTCTTCAGGAGCGACAAGAGCATTGCTGAATGCTGGAGAATTACAGACGAAAGGATTTGAATTGGATTTAGGCTTCACACCAATACAGACCGAAGATTGGAACTGGGATCTAAGAGTAAGCTATAGTGCTCCAAAGACAGAAGTAAAAAGCTTATTGCCTGGTGTTAATGAACTTTCTTTAGGTGGATTTACTACAGCTGGAGTTTATGCTGTTGTTGGTGAAGAATATCCGATCATCAAAGGAACTGCTTATGAAAGAGACGATCAAGGAAGAGTAATCATTGACCAAGCAACGGGTAATCCTATACAGTCTTCTGCCTTGAAAAATCTAGGAAAAACAACTCCTGACTATATCGTAGGTCTTTCAACAAACTTGAACTACAAAGGATTTAGGCTATCGGCTGTTTTTGATTACAGAACTGGTCACGTATTCTATAACGAAATTGGGCAGATGCTTGATTTTACAGGTTCATCAGTACAAAGTGCTCAATCCGGAAGGTTACCGTTCGTATTTCCTAATTCATCCTACCAAAGCGCTCCAGGAGTGTATACGCCAAATACAAGCATTACCACTTCAAGCGGAGGTCAGCCATTCTGGGATTCGGTATACAGCAACATTTCAGAAAACTACGTAGTAGATGCGACCGCTTTCAAATGCCGTGAGATTGCATTCAGTTATACTTTTTCTAAAAAAATGCTAGACAATTCTCCTTTTGAAGGCATCACTATCGGAGCTAATGCAAGAAACGTATTTATGATCCTGCCAAAAGCAAACAGATACACAGATCCAGAGTTTGGATTCACTACCGGAAATGCTGTAGGAGTTGGAAGCGTAGATGAAGTTCCTCCGACTAGAACCTATGGTTTCAACGTTACTTTAACCTTCTAATTCAAGAAAAATGAAAAATATATTCAAAAAAAGCGCATTATTAATTGCTCCTTTTTTCTTGCTGTTTTCCTGCAGCGACTATCTAGATATTAATGAAGATCCAAATAATCCGACAAACGTTAAACCTGAATTGCTGTTGGCCAGTTCGCAAAATTCAGGAGCCCAAAGGCTAAATGTCAGGATGAACCAAGTTGGGAATTTCATGGTATACAACTGGTCTAATAACATCGAAGAATTTATTGCCTATCAAGATGAAATGCAATATATCGTCAACAGTACTTTCTATAATGATGTTTGGGACAATCTATATTTGACGATTTCCAATTTCAACCAAATTGACCAGACTACCTTAGAAGGCTATGACAATTACAGAGGAATTGCTAAGATAATGAAGGCTTTCTATTTTCAATATCTTGTAGATTTATACGGAGATATCCCTTACACAGAGGCATTACAAAGAGATAAAGAATTGACTCCTGTATATGACGATGCAGAATTTGTATATGATGACTTAATCGTGCAGTTAGATGCAGCTATCGACTTGATCAAAAATGCTCCTTCAGATGCTTTAAGTCCCGAAGACAATGACATTATGCTTCATGGCGATATGGACGAATGGGTAAAATTTGCCAATACTATAAAAATGAGAATCCTTATCCGTCAATCTGGAATGCCTTCTAAACAAGCTTATATTGCAGATAAATTCCAAGACATCATAGAAGAAGGAAGCGGGTTCATAACTGAAAATGTGACAAGCAATCCTGGGTATATAACCAGTACAGGAAAGATGAATCCGTTTTTTGAAACGTACGGAACAACATTATCAGGAAGTCCAACCAGTGACAACCGATCTTTAAAAGGAACGAAATACACTATCGATTATCTTTCTAACACAAACGATACCCGATTGGAAAAAATCTATGCTCCAATTCCTGGCGGAGGTTTTGCAGGAATAAACCAAGGCGCTCCAGATGAACAAGGAACAGTGGTTGTCCCTTTCTCAGGATTAGGAAACGGCGTATTAAAGAACTTCACTCAAGATGCTTATATCTTAACTGCTGCAGAAAGCTATTTGCTGCAAGCGGAAGCTGTCGTAAAAGGATATATGCCAGGAACTGCGCAGACATTGTATGAGTCAGGAATTCAAGCTTCTTATGAGACTTTAGGATTGACAGCAGCCCAAGCAACAACTTATTATTCTCAATCTACCAATCTTATCGGATGGACAGCTTCTGCTGGAAATGAATTGGAGGCTATTGGAACTCAAAAATGGATTGCCTTAAACAGCATAAACGGAATCGAATCTTGGATTGAATACACGAGAACCGGCTTCCCTTCTGGAATTCCTTTATCATTGATTGCCAGCAGGCCGCAACGCCCTATCCGATTAATGTATCCTAATTCAGAATATGTAGCAAATTCTGCAAATGTTCCAAACCAGACTACTGACGATGCTTTTACATCTCCTATTTTTTGGGATAACTAATAAAATATGACTATGAAAAACTTTAAATTCAAAATAGTGATTGTTGCCATTATAGTAGCAACACTCTCCTCCTGCCTCGTAGATGATGATGTAACAGATTTTGGTAACGGAGTAAACATTATCGATTTTCCATCTAGCACTATTGACGGTACGTTTGATATCGGCATGGAAGAAGCCGAATTCGAGGTTCCGGCTAGATTGGTTGGCGGCAATGGCTCGGCAGCTCCTTCTGATGTGGCAGTTACCTATGAAATTGATCCTGCAAAGACAACTGCTGTAGAAGGCACGAACTTTGTGATTCTAAACAATGGAACTTTCACTTTTCCAGCTGGCGAAACGGAAACTACATTCCCGATCAAGATACTTTCTTCATCTTTAGATCCTGATCTGCCAGTTCCTTTGACAATAGCGTTAAAACTAACAACAGCAACTGGAAACTTTCCTGTTGGAGTTTCCACAAAAGAATCTACTGGAACGATTATAATCAACCTAAAACCATTATGTCCGATTACAGACGATTTGTCTGGAACGCATTCTTATACGCAAACAGCAATGCAAGTAGGTGATGGCGAAGGAACTAGTACTGGCAATGCAATTTCTGGCACAATCAGCGGTACCGTGACATGGACTGAAGCGGCTCCAGGTGCAGGTCAAGAAGCTGGGCGAGTAGGAAAATACAGTCTTGATGATGCTTCGTTCGGTCTTTATGAGCAAGTGTATGAAGACGATCCTGCAGTTGGACCAGATGGCGCTTTCTTTACATGGGTATGTCGTGAATTCCTTTTTAGCGGATCCGACCAATATGCAGATACCTTTACTTACAACATCATCAGCGTTACGGGACCTGTCATGGTATTCACATGGAGAAATACATGGGGAGATGGCGGAACAGTTACGCTAACCCGAGAAGGCAATGTAGACTGGCCTGAGGTTTTCCAAACAAATTAGTTTTTACTTTTAAATAACAGAAAGCTGGCGGTTAAATCTGCCAGCTTTTTTATTTTTATTTCTTTATAACTTTACGCTATCTTTGCCCCATGGAAAAAGAACACCAAATTTTCGGAATCAGGGCAATTATTGAAGCCATTCAGGCAGGAAAAGAGATTGATAAAGTATTCATCCAAAAAGATGCGCAAGGCGAATTGATGAAAGACCTGATGAAGGTCATGAAACGCGCCAGCGTAAATTTCTCCTACGTTCCTGTAGAAAAATTGAACAAGCTGACACCAAGCAATCACCAAGGCGCTGTTGCCACGATTGCTCCGATTTCTTTCCATAATCTTGAAACTTTGATCGAAGAAGTTGCAGAAAGCGGCAAGACTCCCCTATTTCTTATCCTAGACCAAATATCCGATGCCCGTAATTTCGGAGCTATAATTAGGACAGCAGAATGTACTGGCGTAAACGGAATCATCGTTCAAAAACAAGGCTCTGCTCCTGTAAACGGCGATACCGTAAAAACATCTGCCGGAGCTGTTTTTAATGTGCCTATCTGCAAAGTAGAACATATCAAAGATGCTATCTTCCACCTTCAAGGATCAGGAATAAAAACCATTGCGGCTACCGAAAAAACAGACCAGAATATTTACGACCTTGAATTAAACGAGCCGATAGCAATTATCATGGGTTCTGAAGACCGAGGCGTTAATCCATCTGTTTTAAAGATTGTAGATGAAAAAGCAAAGCTTCCAATGTTTGGTACGATTGCTTCGCTAAATGTGTCTGTAGCTTGCGGTGCTTTTCTTTATGAAGCTGTAAGGCAAAGAAGCTAAAAGCAATCAATCTTCCTTCTTTTCGATAATGCCATCATGACTATCTTCTGGATTGGCAGGAACGACGTTATAGAATACATTAAAATTTGATCTGAAAAATTCCTCATTCCTAATTTCAATATCTTCTTCTGGTTTAGGAAGATTCCGGAAATTACCGTTTTCATCAAAATGCCTCATAAATAAATCCTCCTCGGGATTAAAATCGGGTTTTTCCCAGTCATAAACAATAGGCTTTTGGTATTCGGGAGTCTTTATGACTAAAGAAAAAATATAGCCTGTAATAAGTCCTGCTAAATGACCTTCCCATGAAATTCCCTGCTGTACGCCTGGAAAAATATACCATATCATTCCTCCGTACAATAAAATGATGGTCAGCGACAAAGCAACCAGTCTGTAATATTTTGTCTGGATACCTTTAAAAAAGATAAAACTCACTAAGACATAAATCAAGCCGCTGGCACCAATATGATAGGATTCTCTTCCGATAACCCATGTCAAAAAGCCGGAAAGTAATATGCCATACCCTATCACTTTCAACGCCTGATTTCGATAAAAGAAACGAAGCGCCGCCACCAAAAGAAATAACGGAATAGAGTTATTATAAAGATGCTCGATATCCCCATGAAGAAATGGACTGAACAAGATGCCTCTCAATCCCGTAAAAGTTCTAGGATAAATTCCAAATTCCGTGAGGTTAAGCTTAAAGCGTATTTCTGCCCAAAAAATAATCCACAAAAAGACTACGAAAAATAATGGCCATGCCAAAACTGAGGGGGAGAATTTTAGATTTTTGTCGTCCATTGCTTTTGTAAGATTATTATTCTTCAAAAAACAGTCAAAAATTTATCCACTTTTTTTTGGGTGCTATTTTGTCAGCATCACAGAAAAAAAATCACTCATTGCAAAAGCAAAAAACGATATAAACCTAAATTGGTTTATTTAAATTTTCACAAAAGTTTGTGCGCTTCAATCTCAAAAAAACTTGTACAATTCTGTAATTTTACAAAATGGAAGCACCATTAGCAGAACGAATTCGTCCACAACAACTCGAAGATTACCTCGGCCAGCCGCAATTGGTAGGTCCGAACGGGTCATTGACACAGCAAATCGCAAAAGGAATCATTCCTTCATTAATTTTCTGGGGACCACCTGGTACCGGAAAAACGACTTTGGCTCAAATTATCGCGCAAGAATCAAAACGTCCGTTTTATATCTTGAGCGCGATCAATTCTGGCGTAAAAGACGTGCGTGATGTTATTGACAAAGCCAAACAGAGCGGCGGATTATTTACTGCTAAAAACCCTATCCTCTTTATTGACGAGATACATCGCTTTAGCAAATCACAGCAAGATTCACTTTTAGCAGCTGTAGAAAAAGGCTGGGTGACATTAATCGGCGCGACTACAGAAAACCCTAGTTTTGAAGTAATTCCCGCCTTACTGTCGCGTTGTCAGGTCTACATATTAAATGCTTTCTCAAAATCAGACCTCGAAGCCTTGCTCGAAAGAGCCATGAGGACAGATGTTTTTTTAAAAGAAAAGAATATCGAACTGAAAGAAACTGAAGCTTTACTAAGACTTTCAGGTGGAGACGGCCGTAAACTGCTGAATATTTTCGACCTTGTGGTGAATGCTTCAAACGACGAAAAGATTGTAATCACCAATGATTCTGTCCTAAAACTCGTGCAGCAAAACACTGTATTGTATGACAAAACTGGCGAGCAGCATTATGATATCATCTCTGCTTTTATAAAATCCATACGCGGCAGCGATCCGAACGGAGCGGTATATTGGCTGGCGCGAATGATTGAAGGAGGCGAAGACGTCAAATTTATCGCAAGACGTATGCTGATTCTTTCCAGTGAAGACATTGGCAATGCCAACCCAACTGCCTTCATCATGGCTAATAATACGTTTCAGGCCGTGTCCACGATAGGCTATCCAGAGAGCAGGATAATCTTGAGTCAATGTGCCGTGTATCTGGCAACTTCTCCTAAAAGTAATTCCTCTTATATGGCAATCGGAAAAGCACAGCAGATTGTAAAACAGACTGGAGACTTGCCCATTCCGATCCATTTGAGAAATGCGCCGACAAAACTGATGAAAGAGTTAGGTTATGGGGAAGATTATAAATATGCCCATGACTATCAAAACAACTTTGCAGAACAAGAGTTCTTGCCGGATGAAATAAAAAATACCCCTATCTATATTCCAGGAAATAATTCCAGGGAAAATTCGACAAGGGAATTTTTAAAAAATCGTTGGAAAGACAAATACGGATATTAGCCTAGAATTTAATCAGCAGTTTTTCTGAAACCAGCTTTTCGTCTTTATAGTATTCTAAAATCCATTCTCCATTCTTTTTTATTACTGCACCATTAATCGTTTCGGATTGTGCCGTAAAATAATCTGGTTGTGAAGTCTTGAATATTTTAAGCACTACTTTCGGCGTTTTATCAATAAGCTGATACCCATTCGGGATTGGCTGAGCGAAAAGCATATCAGCTGCATCTTCAGGAGCTGCTGAAGATTTAGGAGCTGTGCTCGTAGAGGCTGTGTTAGTTGCAATAGCTGGTCCTTTATACTTATAGCCGTAATTGTAAAGCTGCCCAAACGCTTTTTCTAAAGCTTCAGGATAGGCAACTTCATATTCTTTTACTGTACTTTTACCTGCCTCTGTTTTATAAACCACCTTGTTATTGCAGTCCTTAAACACGATTACAAGTTTTGTAGCCAACAAGGAATTTTCTTTTTCTACATCAACAAACAACTTGTTGCATCTATCGCCACCAGCTTCTTGAGGCAGGTTTTCATTTTCATAAAAAGCAAGGAATCCTATTTTTGTAAGGTTGAATTTGGTAATCGTATTAAGTCTAAATTTATTATCTCCTTGCAAAAAATCATAACGCACAGGAACGATGACATATTTATAGTCATTTAGCACTTTTTGTGCTGAAGCTGCAAGGGAAATAAATAACGATAAAATCAGGATGTATTTTTTCATATTGAGTAACTCTTAAGTGTTTAAAGATATTTTTTTAAAGCCAGTAAATGATTTACCTGCTTGATATTTGGATGTGTTTCTAAATTATGTTCATTAAAAAAGATGACATCGAGTCCTACATTCAATGCGCCTTCGATATCGGCTTCTAGATTATCGCCAATCATAATGCTTGTTTCTTTGGAACATTTTGCCAGATCTAAAGCATAATTAAATATTTGAGGATGGGGCTTCTTCACCCCAGCATTTTCAGAATTCGTAATCGTTTCAAAATAATGCACTATGTTAGAATTGACCAGTTTATTATTCTGAATCTGGTGGAATCCATTTGTAATGATATGCAGTCGGTATTTTGGCTTCAAATACTCCAAAAGCTCAATCGTTCCATCATAAAGATGGTTGAATTGTGGAAGATAGTGAATGTATTCTTCCGCAAGCAGATGAATCATGGCATCATCAATCTCAAATTCCAATTCAGTAAAAGCATCTTTCAGCCTGCCATAACGCAATTGCTCTTGCGTGACTTCATCATTTTGATACAGCTTCCAATATTTGGTATTTATAGGCACATATCGCGTCACAAAATCCTGAACATTTACGCCTATTTTATGCTTTTCAAGAACCGTTTCAAATGCCAGTGCCGAGTTCTTTTCAAAATCCCACAACGTGTGGTCTAAATCAAAGAAAATATCTAAAATCTTCGTTTCCAATTTATTTTCCTTTTACGATTACTGCATCCTCAATATGGTAGATCCAGTCTTCTACATCATTTTCATTTATCCTGAAGTTACCTTCTAAGGTAACATATTGATCCGTCTTCAATTTAGGAGTGCTACCTCTGAATTTAATTCCCATAATAGTTTCCGGTCCTGCCTGGCCGCAAAAAAAGCAGGCTGCAAAAACATTCTTGCTCAACGCATAAGTCGTATTATCTATCGGGACGATAAACCCAGACATTGCTATCCTTTTCTTGTTTTTTGCCTTTAGCGTAGAGTTTATTATCGGAAACATCACGCCGTCGGGATATGTCTTGCTCGGTTTTTTTACAAACTTGATAGCTCCCAGCAATTTCCAATTCAAAGTATCAATTGCAACAAAAGATTTCGATTCAAATTTGGAAAAAGCCTTGATTTCTGGCAAAAAACTCGCCCTCTGCACAGCAGGAGAATTGGATTCTTTTATCGTTAGATTCTGTTTCTGCAAAAAAGTTGCGTCAGAAAAAATAAAAAAAACAAAAAGGGCTATACTAAAATAATAAGTCTTACGCATTTGCTAAAGTTTTTGAAATATTCAATCGGTATGCTTTTACGGCAGGAATGGCTGCCGCCAATAGTCCTACAAAGATAGCAGCTAAGAACAGAATTCCCTCCTTCTCCCATACAAAAGCAAAAGGGTTAAAAGTCATCTTATATTCTTGGTCTGTTGAAGAGGATATGAGCAATAACGCAACTCTTCCAACAATAGTGCCGAAAATAAATCCGACAACACATAATAATATGCTCTCAAACAATACTAAATTCAGCAACTGCAATCGACTGGCTCCGCTTACTCGTAACAGGGCAAATTCGTATTTGCGTTCTTTCAAGGTAGTATAGAGCGCTATAAAGATACTGATTCCAGAAATCAGCATGATGCCATAAGCCAAGTACTGCAAGGCCTGTAATCCTATTCCAAATAAGGAAAACAGTCTGTTGATTTCGATTGCTGGGGAAGCAGCCTGCATCTTCGTGTTTTGCGCTATCAATCTCGGCCAAGTCACAAATCCCATTTTATTCCTGAATTTTATCAATACCGCCGTTATTTCTTTTCCTTGCTCTGATGTTTCAGCTTGATGGTCATGATCGTGATGTTCGTGCTCATCACCTTCAAAATGAATATGTCCTTCTTCGCCATGTTCTGGATTTTCTTCCGCGTGTTCGTGGGCATCATGCATCGCCCAGACGCTAGGAATGTTGCACAAAATAAGGTTGTCGATGACTTTTCCTGTTGGACCTGCAATACCGCTGACATGATAAGCGAATTCTTCATGAACTTCTCCTTCTGCCGCATCGCCATGTGAACCGAAGAACTTATCCCCAACCTTTATGTTTAATTTTTTTGCGATTTCGCTTCCAATTACGACTTCAAAATCTTTCTGAAACAGCTTGCCTTCTAAAACAGTGGCTCCGTATTTTTCTAGATAGTCAGGTGTAGTACCGACAATCTTAAAACCCCTATAATTATCTCCAAAAGCCAAAGGGATGGCGCTTTTCACAAAGGGATGTTTCATCCACGTTTTAGCTTCATCATAGCTAATGTTGCCCGTCGGTGCATCCACCTGATATACGGAAGAAAGTATTAATTGCAAAGGGCTTCCTTGAGCACCTAGTACCACATCAACACCGTCAATATTGCTTGAGAACTGTTTTTCAAATTGTTCCTGAAGCAAAATCAACAGAGAAATTATAGCAACACTGGCCGTCAGCAAGATGATGCTCAATATCGTATTTAAAGGTTTGAACCAGATATTTTTCCAAGCTAATTTGACAATCATAACAATGTAATTTGATTAGAAAAACGATCTTTCAATCTCTGATCGTGAGTAACTATAATTAGTGCTGCTCCATATTCTTTCGACAACTTCGAAAGCAGATCGGCTACATTAAAAGCATTTTCATCATCTAAGCTTGATGTAGGCTCATCTGCCAAAAGCAGCTGCGGCTCATTTATCAAGGCTCTTGCAATAGAAACTCTTTGCTGTTGTCCGATACTCAAGCGCGATGTTAATTTGGTCATTTGGTCAGCCAAGCCTAATTCTGTCAAAAGCGATGTTGCTTTTTCTTCAGCTTTTTGTCCGGTTGCCAGCCAAGAAGAAAGAACCACATTTTCTAAAACAGAAAATGCTTCTACAAAATGTGGCTGCTGCAAGATCAGGCCTATATTCTTACCTCTAAATTTATCTAGATTTTTATCCGAAAGGCTTTCAATATTTGTATCACCTATACGGATAGAGCCCGACTGGGCTTTGAGCAATCCTCCTAACAGATGGAGCAATGTAGTCTTCCCTTTTCCAGAACCACCGGTAATCAAAAGTACCTGGCCGCTTTCCAAGGAAATATCGGGGAAATTAAAATTCACTTTCCCGCTATAGGAAAAAGCGAGATTCTTGGTCTGGATCATAGATAAAGTCATTTCTGCAAGCGGAGTGCAAGATACTGAAATACTTTAAAAAAAATTGTTAACCAGAACTTATAAAATACTCTCCGCTAACTAAAAACTATTGGAAAAATGGGCATCATTAAGCAATCCATTTTCATTGGCAAAATTAATTAGCTCGAGAGAATTTTTAACATCAAACTTTTGGAGCAGGTTCCTTCTGTGAGTTTGTATGGTCAGAAAGCTCAAAAACAATTCTTCTGATATTTCTTGTGTAGATTTTCCTTTTATCAATAGAGCCAATATTTCTTTTTCTCTTTTAGTCAGCCTAGGAATCGATTTTAAATCAGACAATTGTATCTTATCTAGCATAACCTGCACTTCTTTGCTAAAGACCATCTTCCCTTTCGCCGCTTCTTTTATGCAATGGATGTATTCTTCATTTTTTGCGGTTTTTAATAGATAGCCGGAAGCGCCTTGTTTAATCAATTGCAATACAATGCTTCTTTCAGACTGGCTACTGATTCCTAATATGATCATCTTAGGATATTTCTTCTTTAACTCAAAACAAATATCAATTCCATTATTATCGCCAAAAAAGATATCCAAGAGCAAGACATCTATTTTATCAATTTCTTCGAAACTATATAAATCCTCACTTTTGTTAAAACCGCCCAATAAATCAAATTCTTCATGATTCGAAAAAAGAGTAGACAATCCCTCAATAATTAAAGGATGATCATCTAAAATAGCAATACTCAGTTTTTTATTTTCCATAATTTGTCAGACTTCAAGTTCTATATTATAGGAAGTGCCTTTGGAGTTACTTTCACAATCAAGGCTTCCTTTTAAAAGCTCTATTCTGCTTTTTATATTTTTTATTCCTAGCCCTAGGTTTTCTTCTATTCTTGAACTATCAAAACCAATTCCGTTATCTTCTATAGAAATAAAGAATCTATTCGCGTTTTGGCTGCAAGAAACTAAAATCTGGGTCGCTCTTGCATGTTTTAAGGCATTATTCAATAGTTCTTGAACAATCCTAAAAATAGTGGTCTGTGTGGTCAACGGCATCGAATTATCAATTTCATACGAATGAAATTCTATCGAAACACTATCCGATTTTAGAGTAAAGCACAAATCGCCAAGAGCTTTGTCTAAGCCTAATTTCAACAACGATTCTGGAACCAAATTATACGAAATCTGTCGTAATTCTGATATCGAAGTTTCCAAAATAGCATTAATTTTAATCGCATCTGTATCCTTTTTGGCTTGCGTATTGGCAAATATAATTTTCAAGGCAGATAGCTTGCTGCCTATGCTATCATGCAAATCCCTAGCGACTCTTTTCCTTTCTGCTTCCTCTACATCGATCATGGTCTGCATAATCTCAATCTCCTTTTCTCTTTTTAAATTATTTAGTTTCTGAAAATGATTTATCTCTTTTTGAGCCGTTATCTTTTTTTGGTTTTTTAAGTTTTTCCAAATAAAATAGGTAAATATCAAAACGCAGATAAGCGCAAAATACAATAGCAAATGAAACAGCGTGTTCTTCTTCTGATTTAATAAGGTAGCTTGTTTTTCAATAGTTAGCTTTTTTATCTTATTCTCATTTTCTAGTTTATTGTATTTAGCCTCAATGTCTGCAATTTTATCCGCTTCAAATGCTACACCCAAGCTATCTTTTAGTTGAATATACTGCTCATTATACAGGTAAGCCTTTTCAAAATCATTTAATTTTCGATAAATTTTCGATAGCTCATACGAATAATAAGCCTTATCCTTAATATTCATGTCGCTGTTTTTAAAAACATCCAATAGCAAATTTTTAGCACTTTCGAGTTTATTCTGAAGCATAAAAACCTCGTACTTCATAAGCTTGAATCGTTGTACTAAAGTAGAATTGGCATTACGTTCTGATAATTTGATGCCCTTGTCATAATCTGAAATCGCCAAGTCATAGTTTTTAATTTCTTGGTTCAAGCTTCCTTTAGCAAAATAATATTCGATGTATAGCGATTTTAGCGGATACGATTGTAATAAATTTTCAGCTTTTCCGAGATACTCAAAAGCTTCCTTTGTTTTTTTCTGAACCGACAAAACCTCTACATTAAACAAATACAATTCGATCAAATCTTCGTTGTAGCGGCTTTTTTTATTCTTCCCCTGCTCCAAAGTCTTAATAGACAGGTCTAAATAATATTTCGTTTTGTCTATATCTTCATTATTATAAAAAACAACAGCAATTAGCTTATACAAATTAGACAGCTCTTGGCTATCCTTACTTTTTTCTGCAACAGGAATTGCCCGTTTTAATAAGACTTCTATTGTTTTTAAAGGCTCGTTTTCCCGCTGATACAGTAGCCCTATATTAAAAAGTATTTTAGACCTTACTACATATATCTCTTTGCTATTGTATTTTTTTAAGACTTCGTCAGCTTTTTCAAACTTTGCCAAATTCCCTTTTTCCAAAGTAAGGAAAAGCGAATTATAATAGTACGATACATCTTTTAAGTAGCTATTATTTTTTACTAATTCATTCCCTTTTTTTAAATAGGCAAGTCCTACTTCTTTTTTATCGACATTTTTAGTATAAATATAAGCCAGCCTGTAGTTCATGATGCATCTCAAGCTATCCGATGTACTAGCAGCAATAGCATTTTTCAAGCTATCAATAGAAATCTCATAATCATTTAATGTACTGATTTTTTGAGCATGCCCCAGATACGCAGCAAACACCAAGAAAAAAAGATACAATCGCTTCATTTTGTTGAGATAAGCCACAAATGTAATGACCATTCTCTGGATTTTCAGTAAAAGACTAAAAATTACCTGATTTCAGGTATTCAATTATACCTTTTTATGATTAATTCGAATTTAAATGCCCTATCTAAATTTGCACAACACCTTAAAAAACAAATCAATTAAAAAAAATTAAATGAAAAGACTTATCAACTTATCTGTGCTTTTACTCACAATTTCTTCCTTTGCTCAGGCCCCACTCGAAAAAGGAAAAATTCAACTAAATGCCGGTTTCGGAACATCCAACTGGTCAACCCCAATTTATTTTGGTGCAGATTACATGATTTCAAATCCGATTACCGTCGGACTGGAAGCTTCCTATCAGTCCTATACCACGTATGGAATCAAAAGTACCATTATAGGACTACAGGCCAATGGTAATTATCATTTTAATGAACTACTAGAAATTTCAAACGAATGGGATGCGTATGCGGGTCTTAACCTAAACTATTACAACTGGAAATTCAAAGACTCAGATACCAATACCTATTTAGTAGATGACGAACCATTTGGTGTTGGAGTTCAAATTGGCGGAAGGTATTTCTTTAATGAAAAGTTTGCCGTAAACCTAGAACTCAGAAGTGGAAATGTGACCACTGGAGGAAAAATTGGAATTACTTATTTATTAAATTAAAAAATACAACTATGAAAAAAAGACTAACAGCATTTTTTGCAATCCTATTAATTGCAATAACCATTTCTTGTAGCAGTGACGATAGCAATGGCAATGGCGGCAATCCGTCGCCAAATAAAACGGCAAAATTTGAAATAACAGGCAACTTTACCGGCCATATATTTATCGTCTACAATAATAATGTAACCGGAAACACGACCGAAACGATTACTTCATTGCCATGGAGCAAAACTATCAATTACCAAGATAATGTTACAGGCATCGGAATCAGCGGTAATGCCGTATTACAAAATCCTGGCGTTGTAGGTCAAAACGTCAGTTTAAAAATATACCATAACAACAGCATCGTGCGCCAAAGCAACAAGATTGCAGATTCAAATGGTTCCTTTAGTTTTGAGACCTTGACTTTTATATTCCCTTAAAAGTTACTTTCAAAACGACATATAGGCATGAGGCAATAGTACATAATCAAGTAAAAGAAAATATATTTATGGCAAAATAATTATCTGGTTAGCCCAATAGAAATCACAACCATTATGAGACACAGCTTTAAGTATATTTTCATTTCACTTTTTACTCTAAAAATTGCAGCTCAGGCTGATAAAGAAACATATCTGTTTTCAAAAGATATTGAAGCGAAAATTCAAAAAGATACCCTGCCATGGAGATATCAGATGGGAGCAACCGATTATTCAATCAGTGAATATTACACAAAAGCTCTAGAAACCTGGGATAAGAATGGAGGTACAATCAAAAAAATAAGCAAAGAAGACAGCCTATACTTCAATTCATTCCAGAAAAAGAATGCAAAGGAATACATTATAAATCGCTCAAAAGACGAAAAAATCATCATTATCAATGAAGCGCATCATAACAACAGGCACAGAGTTTTTACCGCTTCGCTTTTACAAGGCTTATACGATAATGGATATCGCTTTTTCGGTCTCGAAGCACTTGCAGACTCATTAATAAACGAACGAAAATTCCCAGTCATGGAAAGCGGCTTCTATGTAAAAGAACCACAAATGGCGAATTTATTAAAAGAAGCATTGAAAATCGGTTTTGTCTTATTTGAATATGAAGCAGCAAGCGGCAAGAATGGCAAAGAAAGAGAAATTGAAGAAGCAGAGAATATTGCGCAATTAATCAGAAAAAATCCAAATTCAAAATTTCTGATCCATTGTGGCTGGGATCATGTGATAGAAGGAACCCCGACCAACAAAAATTGGGAGAAAGCTATGGCTGGCCGATTAAAAGAAAAAACAAATATCGATCCTTTTACGATTGACCAAGTGACGTATACCGAAAAAGGCAATCCTAAGTTTACCAATCCTTATGTCTTGATGGCCAATCCTAAAGAATCGGTAGTCCTAGTTAACGGAAACGGAAAATTATTCAATGGCGGAGAAACAAATGACCAAACAGATTGCAGGATAATTCATCCCATCACCGAATATATAAACGGCCGTCCCGATTGGTTGACAATAGACGGACAACGAAAAACACATACCGTTCCAAAATCTAAAATTACCCAATATCCTATTTTGGCTCTTGCCTACAGAAAAAATGAAGTTGAGCAGAATGGAGTTCCGGCCGATATTATTGAAATCACAAATAAGCAAACTACAGCCGATTTCATTTTAGAAAAAGGCATGTACAAAATCATCCTTAAGGATAAAAACTATAAAATCATCCAAGAATTTGATGCAAACGTAAAATAATAACAAGGCCCTTTTGGGCTGGTAATATTAAAAAAATGAAAAACTACAGTATCATAGTACTCCTACTACTAGCATTCACAAGCAGCAAGGCCCAGACAAAATTACCTGAATTTAATGACAAGCCGGCCTATTTCAACACCAGCACTAACGAATTAATCGAGCTTGAAAAATCGCAGTACAATACAATGGCCAAAGCCAAAGGATTATTTAGCGCAGAAGGAGGCTTCTATTTAAACGGAACCAAATCTTCCGTCAAGATTGCAAATAAAAACCCACTAAAATTTATAGTGAAGGTAAATCCAGGAACCGATCCAACCTCTGTTTTCGACTTAGTAAAATTTGAAGTACGAAAAGACAAAAGAGTTTTGGTAACCACTAAAGCTAAAGTTACCAGTACCTCAACCTCCTACGAAAAGATTAGCTACACTCTAGAAAAAATAAAAGACGGATATTATTACCTAGTAGCTAAAAATTTGGCTCCAGGAGAATACTTTTTTGGTTCCAATGACTTTATGTTTGCCTTTAGCTTAGAATAAAAATTTATTATAAAATACCATCATCGCCAAAACTATAATACGAGTTTTCGGTAATTATAACATGATCCAAAACCCTGATATCCAAATTTTCGCCGGCAGTCTTTAATTTCTTAGTAATCTTCCTGTCGGCTTCGCTTGGATACAACACCCCAGAAGGATGATTGTGCGCCAAGATTATTGCCGTAGCATTCTGTTCAATAGCCACTTTAAAGACAAGACGGACATCAACGACCGTCCCTGTTATTCCTCCTTTACTTAACTGGTATTTGTGAAGTATTCCATTGGAATTATTCAAATAGATAATCCAAAATTCTTCGTGCGGAAGCTCGCCTATTATGGGCTGCATTATTTCAAAAACAACCTTGCTAGAAGTTATTTTGATATTCTTGCCCGTATCTTCAGAACGGCGACGGCGTCCCAATTCCATTGCGGCAATTATGGTAATCGCCTTTGCTTCTCCAATTCCGTTAAAAGTTATCAATTGCTCTCTAGAAAGCTTTCCTAAAGCATTTAGGTTTTCAACGCTTGCTAATATGCGTTTGCTTAAGGCGACGGCACTTTCAGTAAAATTTCCAGAACCAATCAAGATGGCGATAAGTTCTGCATTGCTCAAGGCTTCTTTGCCTTTGTCTTTTAGTTTTTCACGAGGCTTGTCATCATCAGCCCAATTCTTGATAGAAGGAGGTCTATTGCTTTGCATGGCGTTTAAATTAAAATAGAAGTATAAGATACAAATATAGTAGAAGAACAAATATCTTCCGCAATAATTCTCATCCAACACAAAATATTTCTCCTCTTTAACGTTATAGCTATAAACAACTTAGTTCATGAAGTATTTTTATCCACTGGCACTCCTCCTATTCTGTTCCATTACTGTCGAAAAGACTTTTTCCGAAAGACTTTCCGATGCAGCAATTACGCTAACAAAAGATAAAGTTACCTACGACTCAAGCTATTTTTCTATAAAATATCCTAACGGAGATGTTCCAAAAGACAAAGGCGTATGTACTGATGTTGTCATACGAGCCTACAGAAAATTAGGAATCGACCTGCAGAAAGAAGTACATGAAGACATGAAGCAGAACTTCTCAAAATATCCTAAAAACTGGGGATTAAAAAACACAGATACCAATATCGACCACCGCAGGGTTCCAAACCTTCAAGTCTTTTTTACTCGTTTTGGCAAAAGCCTAAAAGTGACAGATGCAGCTGCCGATTACAAAACAGGCGATCTAGTAACGTGGATGATTGGCGAAAGAATGCCTCATATCGGAATCGTGACAAACAGAAAAACATCCGATGGAAAACGCAACCTCATTGTCCATAATGTAGGAGCTGGACAAGTTTTAGAAGACTGTCTTTTCAAGTATAAAATAACCGGGCATTATCAATTCAAAAAATAAGCGAGCCAAATCTGACCCGCCTAATCTATTTTTTTTACAGTAACGTTTTTACCTCATCAAAATTCAAGCCTCCATAATTTCCAGAACTCATCAACAATAAGGCAATAGCCTCAGTATCAAATTTCAGATGGAAAAGATACTCCTTAAAAGCGGCTGGGTTGGTATAAATTATCAAGTCCTCACGATTAAACGATTTTGCAATCTGTTCATACGTTACCTCTTCAAGCTGCTTGATTTTTACAGCATCAGGCGAATAAAAAACTACCGCAACATCAGCCGAATCAAGAGCCCCTTCATATTCTTTCAAGAACTCAGCATTAAGGCTGCTGTAAGTATGCAATTCTAGGCAAGCAATTAATTTTCTGTCAGGATATTGCTCCTTAACCGCTTTCGTAGTCGCCGCCACTTTGCTTGGAGAATGCGCAAAATCTTTATAAGCCACATTCTTCTTGCTCTCCCCAATTTTTTCCAGACGCTTTGAAGCGCCTTTAAAACTCGAAATCGCTTCATAAAAATCAGCCTCATCAACGCCCATATTTTGGCAGATCCATTTAGCTCCGGCCAGATTGTTCAAATTGTGCGCGCCAAAAACCTCGATGGGCATAGCGCCCTCTGGAGTCTCGAGCAAAGTAGTTCCGTTCTCTACGGTATATTTTGGCGTAGAATACGGAATCTTTCGAATAGGATTTGTCGCGGCTTCGGCAACTCTTTTCACTTCAGCATCATCCTCATTATACACCAAGATGCCTCCGTTCGTTATTTTTTGGATAAAAATCTCAAACTGTTCCACATAATTTTCATAGGTCGGAAAAACATTGATATGATCCCAAGCAATTCCCGAAATCAAAGCAATATTCGGCTGATAAAGATGAAACTTCGGACGTCTGTCCATTGGCGAAGACAAATACTCGTCACCTTCCAAAACAATAAAATCATTTTCCTCTGTCAGATGCACCATCGTATCAAACCCCTCCAATTGAGCCCCAACCATATAATCCACTTTAATGCCATGATAATGCATCACATGAAGAATCATTGACGTAATGGTAGTCTTTCCGTGTGATCCGCCTATCACTACTCTCGTCTTGTTCTTTGACTGCTCATACAGAAATTCTGGATACGAATAAATTTTCAAGCCCAATTCCTGCGCTTTCAACAATTCCGGATTATCCGCTTTAGCATGCATCCCGAGAATTACAGATTCGATATCCGATGTTATTTTCTCCGGAAACCAGCCCAATTCTTCTGGCAGCAGCCCTCTTTTTTCCAAACGCGTTTTTGACGGCTCAAAAATAGCATCATCGCTTCCGGTTACTTGATAACCTTTTTCATGCAACGCTATGGCAAGATTGTGCATGGCGCTTCCGCCAATTGCTATAAAATGTGTTCTCATTTAAATGTCTGATACGGAACCAGATTAGAATCGTATAGAATGCAATCCTAGAATGGTTCCTAAATTATGTTTTGCTCTTTTCAGTATATTCGTCCAGAACCGCTTTCGCTTTTTCCGGCTGTTTCATCTTATTCTTATACAAATCAGCCAACTTTTTATAAGTCGTTTTTGATCCGCCAGTTTCCACTGCTTTTTTATAATACTTCTCCGCTTCTTTATACCGTTTAAAATATTCCGCGATATGCCCTTTAGAAAGATAACCGTCTACAGTAGAAAGCACCATCAATTCATCCGCATACTTTTGCGCTTTTCTTTCGCTTCCGCCAATAATTCCAGGCAACTGCAGATACAATTCGACCAAAGCCCAACGTGCCTCTATGTGCTTTGGATTTAACTCGATTGCCTTCTTAAAAGCATCTTCCACATCATCAATCATCCCCAAAGCCTTGAACTTGCTGCTCTCTTTAGCCTTCATCGCCAATGCACCGCCATATTTATAATGATAATTAGCCTCCGAAGGCTTGAGCTCTACTAACTTCTCATAGTAACCAAAAGCCCCATCCCACTTTTTAGCATGCCCATCAATGTCCCCTAAATACTCAATAACACCAAGATCCTTAGGCTTCTTTTGATAAATCGCCAAAAAGATTTCCTTCGCCTTTTCGTACTCCCCCCTCTTAAAAAACTGCTCCCCTTTCGCATATTCTGATTGCGAAAAGACGACCATTGGAAATAAGAGTAAAATTAAAAAAAAGCGTTTCAATAGATTTTGTTTTAGCGTTTCAAAAATAGGAAAATGATTTGGAATAGCAGGCTGGATTTTATTGATTTGGGAGAATAAAGAAAAGTAGTATATTGTTGACAAATTTATGTCTGCTTTTTTATTTCTGGCCTTTACAACCTTTTTATAAAAATAATGCTCCATAGTATAAAACGTCTTTTATGAAAAAAATTATACAATTACTGATCCTATTTTTCTCCCTTTCAATAACAGCCCAAAATTTAGATAAACATTGGAGCAAGGTTTATGAAGCTTTTGAACCTGTAGATGTGCTTTCGCAATACAAATGGCAAGACGGCTTAGGATATTATATGAGTACAAAAGATGCAGCGACACACTTTTTCTTTGACAATATTAGCAAAGGGAAGTACATTCTCGAATACGATGTTCGAGTAAACAATCAAGGTGAATTCTCAAATGGGATTACGACAATCCAAAGCATGTATGCGCCAGAATTTTCAAGTCATAGTAAAGGAATCCGCGTAAAAGTAAAAGAATAAACTACAATCACAATTGTAAAAACAAAAAATGCCTAGTCTTATCCTAGGCATTTTTTATACGTTAAGTATAGCATAAAATAGTTTTCAAAAACATCAAATTCCAGAGACATACTCTCAGAAAACTTTATTAGAGAATTGACTCGACAGGTAGCAATGTAAAGTTTCAGGACCCGAAACGGTCCAAATACATAAATTCGAATTACTGCCTATATTTTACTTTAGCAACTTTTTCTATTTCTCTGGATCTTGACTCTTCTATATTTCTATTAATTCTTATGGCCAGGTAAGCCATGATCAACAGGGCAAAAAAGAAGAACAAAACGTTAATAGCGGAGGCCGTAAATCGCAATTCCTTTTTGTAAGCATACCTTTGGGGGTGATTGGTAGTTTTATACATAATGTCAAGCGTTAAGTTTCCTCAAACTTAAATATCCTTGTTTTAAAAACATTTACATAATTTCAATTTTTAATTATTTTTTTTTAAGTAACTAGGAGAAGATATATGCGGTGGTTTTCAGCACACATTCGTAAGAGAATTTTGCAGAAAAAATATTTTTCAATAAAAAAGGAGGCATTTCGCCTCCTTTTCCTAGCTACCTTTTTTAAAATATAAATTATTGAAAACCAAATACAGTCAATTAAATACACTATATTTCATCTTCCGAAATTCATTTGCTACCATAGGAAGCTGCTTCTCCGTCTTTCGAAGCCTTTTTGCCACCTACGGAAACTTTTATAACCTTTTGGAAAGCTAATTTGCCGCTTTCCGAAATTCATTTTACGTCTTCCAAAGCTTCTTTTCCAGCTACGGAAGCTTATTTTCCGCCGTAGGAAGCTGCTTTTCCAACTGTGGAAATTCGTTTGCCACTTTCCAAAATCCTTTTTCCGCCTACGGAAGCCTGTTTTCCGCTTCCGAAATTAATTTGTCGCCTACGGAAGCTCTTTTGCCGCTTACGGAAGTCCCGTCATCCCTCAAGTTCAATACATCATAAAAAAAAGCCGTTTCAAAATTGAAACGGCTTTTTAAACTATTTGAACTAATAACTAATCTAAAAAATTATTTTGCGATTGTCATTTCGTCAACAATATGTTTCGCTCCCGCATATTTATCGATGATAAACAATACATAACGAATATCCACATTGATGGTTCTTTGCAATTTCGAATCAAAGATTACGTCACCCGCCATAGCCTCGATGTTTCCGTCAAAAGCAACACCAATAAGCTCTCCTTTTCCATTCAATACAGGAGAACCTGAGTTACCTCCCGTAATATCATTATCTGTCAAGAAGTTAACAGGCATATACCCGTTTTTGTCAGCATACTGTCCGAAATCTTTTTTCTCGTTCAATTCGATCAATCTTTTTGGCAAGTCAAACTCTTGATCGTTTGGCTTGTACTTTTTGATTGTTCCTTGAAGCGTAGTGTAGTTGTTGATTTTTGCATCATTTCTCTTGTCAGCAGGCAAAGCACGAACTTTTCCATACGTTAAACGCAAAGTCGAATTCGCATCTGGATATTGGATTTTGTTCAATTTAGATTCACGCAATCCTTCTACAAGTAGACGGAATGATTTTTGGAAATCATTCTCCAATTTTGCAAGATCTTCAGGCTTGTTTCTGTAAGTAGCCAAAATGCTAGAAGAAAGCAAGTACAACTTGTCGGTTTTCAAAACCTCAAGATTTGGATTTTTCAAGAATGCTTCTGCTTTTTCTTTCGTAGCAAAAACACTTTCAGCCAAAGCCTCATCTACAAATTTTGTAAAATCGTTTTTGTTCACTTTTGCCAATTCTTCAACATAAGGAGCCAATTTATAACCCGCTTTTGAAGCATATAAGTTTAATTCAGCAATCAATACGTCTCTTTCCACAGGAAGGTAGAATCCTTCGTAGATACCATCAACCATTGCTTGGATTCTTGGAAGCATTTCTGCCTTTTTAGCATCGTTTTCTTTAGCATAAGCCGTAGCAGCATTTCCTATGCTTGACGGACCTGCAGCCAAGCTGCTGTTTCTCAAGATAGAAGTCAAGTAGTTATCATGTCTTGACTTTTCGTTTGTTGCAGCATAATATTTATTGATGGTAGCAACAACATCGCCATACTTTTGTTTGTTTTCAGGCTTGTTTGCCCATTTGTTAAATTCAGCCTCTTCTTTTTGCTTAGTAGCCGCAGTTTTGAATTTAGTCAACGCATCAATCATTCCTTGACGGTTTTTCCAGTAGTTTGCTACAGAAGCATATTTAGATGCATAGTCCAAACGAACTTGGTCGCTTTTATCCATGTGGAATTTCATAGCGTCCATTCCTGTTTTAGAACCTTCAACCCAAGCAGGGTATGCAAATTTCACGTTTTGCTCGATTCCTCCAGCTGGCATCCAACGGTTGGTTCTTCCAGGATATCCTAAGATCATCGCAAAATCATTTTCTTGAACACCTTTCAAGCTGATTGGCAAGTGGTGTTTTGGTTTCAACGGAACGTTGTCTACAGAATATTCAGCAGGATTTCCGTCTTTATCAGCATATACTCTAAACATAGAGAAATCTCCCGTATGACGAGGCCATTCCCAGTTGTCTGTATCGCCACCAAATTTACCGATGCTTTCTGGCGGAGTTCCTACTAAACGAACATCTTTATAATCTTGGTAAACGAAATAGTAGTATTCATTTCCTTGGAAAAACGAACGAACAGAAACTGTATATTTTCCACCTTCGTCATTTTCTTTTTGGATTTTTGCAATTTCTTGGTTGATCGCTTTCTCACGCTCCGCCTCGTTCATGTTATCCGTAACTTTAGAAAGGATTCGTTTAGAAACATCGTCCATTCTTACAAAGAAACGCACATAAAGAGAGCTTGGTTTGATTTCAGACTTTTTGTCTTTTGCCCAAAAACCATCTCTCAAATAATTTTCTTTTGGAGTAGAAACTTCTGCAATCGCATCGTAACCACAGTGGTGGTTTGTCAAAACCAAACCTTGGTTAGAAATAATTTCAGCCGTACAGCCACCATTAAATTGGACGATAGCGTCTTTGATACTTGAATGGTTGATGCTGTAGATTTCTTCTGATGTCAGCTGCAATCCCATTTTTTGCATGTCACGGTGATTCAAACGCTCGATGAACATCAAAAACCACATTCCTTCGTCAGCCTTTACCGTTGTCGGAACAAGCAGTATCGCCGTAATTAAGGATAAAATAATTTTTTTCATTGAATAGTATTTAAAGTTTAATAGATATATGCTAGTAGTCTTTAAAAATGCATTTTTGTTACATTTTTGACCGCGAACATATATATTTTCGCGATGCGAATATACTTCATTTTACAATTTTAGGCCTATAATCAAGGAGAAAACTAAATCGTTATCGCAATTTTTAACTTTTACTTTAGACTTATCCCTAGAGAAATTTGCTTCCTGATCTTACTTATACAGATCCGCAAACTCCTTGGTTCTCTTGGCGGCTTTTTCAGGCAGGAAATTCCTTTCGCCCAAGTGGAAATAGTATTGTTGGATGAACGCCTTAAAATACTTGATGTCTTTTTCGTCTTCCGCTGTCTTCTTTTTAATAAGATTATTTTTCCAGAGCGGATCTTTTCTATAATCTGCCTTGACCAGTACGTCCTTTTCATTAAACTGATAATAATGCGAATCTGTCGTACAGTTAAAAGCACTATTTGAAAAATTGATAGCAAAATGATCCTTTTGAGCTTCGATATCAAAATGATTCTTTCCAAAAGCAAAATAAGGCTTGTGGTAATCAAGCATTCCTAAAAGTGTTGGCATGATGTCAATATGCTGCATGATTTTGTCATCTGTTCCTCTGAAGTTTTTGCCCGGATGATAAAACAAAATCGGAATCGAGTAATCATACGGCGGTTTCAAAAACTTTGGCGAATCTGCTCCCGATGCATGATCGGCCGTAATGATAAACAACGTATTCTTAAACCATGGCTCATTCCTGATACTTTCAAAAAAGATCTTGAGTGCATAATCCGAATACTTTATGGCACGATGTATCGGAAGCGTTCCTTCGGAGAATTTATTTTCAAATCCTTTTGGAATGCTAAACGGATGGTGAGACGACAAAGTAAAAACAGTCGTAAAAAAAGGCTTCGGCATTTGGTTGACCTTTTCATGCACGAAAGGCCAGAATTTATGATCCCAGATTCCCCATTTGCCATCAAAATCATCATCGCCTCTTTCTTCTTCATATTCTTCTCTCGATTGGAATTCTTTAATATCAAGATTTTTTCCAAACGAAACAAAGCCCATCGATTCCTTTACAGCGCCATGCATGAAAGCTGTATGATAGCCCATTTCGTTCATACAAGCCGGAAGCGCATAATAATCTGCAACCGAGTTCGGCAATGACAAAAACGGCTCCTTAAATGTCGGGATGGAAGCCCAAATAGCAGGCAGGGCATCCATAGAACGGTAGCCGTTCTGGTAGGCATTCGTAAAAAGATAGCCTTCATTAAAAAGCGAATCCAAAAAAGGAGTATTCGTCGGCTGCTTCGGCTTGAACTGGTCCGAAAGACTCTTGATGTGCGCCTTTCCAAAACTTTCCAAAATTATTATAAAGACATTTGTTTTCTTGTCGATGGAAAACATATTTGAAGAAGAAGGCTTGTGTGTGGTCGGCAAATAAGCCGCGGCAGTTCGTTTATCAAAATATTCAAGTTTCGGGACTTTCTTAGATTTGCCGATAGTACGGAAAAGGCAAAAAGGATTGCTTAATATCAAGGAAGTATGAGAAGCATTATCCGTATAAAGAAAAGCGTCGCTCATGGAAATCGGAAACGAAGCTTTAGAAAGACTTGCTCCCCTGACAAAAAATACAGTCAAGAAAACCATTACGCCTAGATAAGCCGAATTGACAAGATAGTAATCGCGATTATTCGTAAGAACCGATTTTCCGTTTCCGATAAGCTTATAGCCCACGCTGAGCAATCCGAGGATAATGAAATAGAAAATAAAGCCATACCAATAATCGGCTATGAAATCGATTATAAGAAGCGAAAAACTATCTTCTTTTACCAGAAACAAGTCGCCTAAAACCAGTCTAGATTGTTTGTATGGATAGTAAAATACGTCTGCAAAATTGACTAGCAGTCCAAGACTATTCAAGCCCATATAAACCCAGAAAAGTTTCTTTTGGTAATTTGCTTTTTCCCTAAATCGAAAAGGCACTAGCGATAAAAAGATAAACGGAAGGTTCAGATACAATATCGAAACCGTATCAAACATCAGGCTTCCCCTGAGCAGCGAAATGATATCTTTTCCACGTATCGGATCGATCAGGTCATCATTAAAATAATAAAAGAGTAATCTTCCGAGCATAAAAGCGACATACACGACCAAAAGCCGCAATGCCATGACAGTAAAATCATTTTTCCAGTTGATTTTCATAAAATCTAACCATTGTGTCCTTCTGAAGATGAGGCTTATACAGCATCGATTCTGCGGTATCAGAAGAACGGGTGGGGGACTCAAAATATATTCACGCAAAAATAACGAATAATTTACATTTGATTAATAATCTCTAGAAAATTACAGTCAGATGCTGCCGACAGGCGCTATCTATAGAGATGAGTTTTTCAAACGAATTGATGAAAACAAAATATAAAAAAGCGACTCAATGAGTCGCTTTTTTTATGCTTCTGGAGTAGCCTGAATCTGATTTTCTTCAGAATTCAGCATTTCCCAAAGCTTGTCTTTCAATTCTAGCAAGCCTTGATTGGCTATCGAAGAGATGAAATGGTATTTTAATCCTTTGAAATCTTTATCTAGTTGTGCTTTCATTTCGGCTTTCAGCTCCTCATCGAGCATGTCTGATTTTGAAATCACGATAAATCTTTCCTTATCTAAAATCTCTGGATTGTAGCGACGTAATTCATCCAAAAGAATTTCATATTCTTTTTTGATATCGTCGGCATCTGCCGGAATCAAAAACAACAGGACTGAATTTCTTTCGATATGTCTCAAGAAATAATGCCCGAGTCCTTTTCCTTCTGCAGCGCCTTCAATAATACCCGGAATATCGGCCATTACAAACGATTGAAAATCCCTGTAGGCTACAATTCCTAAATTTGGCTTTAATGTCGTAAAAGGATAGTCGGCAATTTTTGGCTTAGCCGAAGTCAGTACCGACAGCAAAGTCGATTTTCCTGCATTTGGAAAACCTACCAAACCAACATCTGCCAGAACTTTAAGTTCTAAGATTACGTCAATTTCGTTGGCTGGCATTCCAGGCTGCGAATATCTTGGCGTCTGGTTGGTAGAGCTTCTAAAGTGCCAGTTTCCTAGACCTCCTTTTCCTCCTTTTGCAACAATTTTTTTCTCGCCGTGTTCGGTAATCTCAAATAAAATTTCGTTGGTTTCTTTATCACGGACAACAGTTCCTAACGGAACTTCGATAAATTTATCTTCTCCATCAGCACCCGTGCTTCTCGCGCTTCCACCATCGCCGCCGTGACCAGCTTTAACGTGTTTTGCAAACTTTAAGTGAAACAACGTCCAAAGCCCTTTGTTTCCCACTAAATATACGTGTCCACCGCGTCCGCCGTCTCCACCATCCGGACCGCCTTTTTCAATAAATTTCTCTCTATGCAAATGCGTCGATCCTTTTCCTCCTTTTCCGGAAGAAACATAAATCTTAACGTAATCTACAAAATTTCCCTCTGTCATTTTCTTTGTTTAAAGTGTAAATTTTAAGGTTTAAAGCAACAGTATTCTGCTGACTTTAAACCTTAAACTCTATACTGTTTATTTTATTTATTCTTTTAGTGAACGCACCAAAACCTTGTCGATTTTAACGCCGTCCATATCTATAACTTCTAGTTCGAATAGGTTCCAGATTAGTTTTTCGCCTTGTTTCGGAATATAGGAAAGCTCTGTCATGATCAAGCCGCTCACTGTCGTAACTTCATAATCATTGATAAGCTCGTCCAAATCAAAATAGGTCAAAAAGTCATGGAGCGAATAATGTCCGTCCACTAACCAAGTCCCGTCTTCTCTAGCTACAAGCTGGAATTCTTCATGATAAAAATCAGAAGCATCGCCAACTAGAGCTTCCAAGATATCATTTAAAGTAATCATCCCTTGCGTGATTCCGTACTCGTCGGTCACGATAGCATAATGTACTTTAGTTTTCTTGAAAATATCCAACGCCTTATAAGCCGAAGTGTGTTCGATCAAATAGACCGGTTCCTTCATTATTTCTCTTAGGTTGAAGTTGCCGTTTTCAAATTTGGCGAACAAATCCTTAAGCAATACAACGCCTACTACTTCATCTAAACTTTCTTCACATACCGGATAAACGGAGTGGATTTCGTCTAAAACTTTTTGCTTTAACGTAGCAAAATCATCTTCTAAAGAAAGATAATCAACCGATTTCCTGTGGGTCATCAAGGAGTTTACCTTTCTGTCACCAATGTGGAAAACACGTTCCACGATATCTTGTTCGATTTCTTGTACTTCGCCGACCTCAGTTCCTTCTTTGATAATGGCCTTGATTTCTTCCTCAGTTACTTTTCCATCGGCAGTAGGCCTGATTCGGAATAATTTTAGTAACGATTCTGTAGAAATGGTCAAAAGCCAGATAAACGGAGCCGTGATAACCGAGATTATTTTCATCGGCAAGGCTACCGTTTTTGCGATAGACTCTGGATAATTCAATCCTATTCTTTTTGGAAGCAATTCGCCCAATACCAATGAGAAGAAAGTCAGCACAACAACTACAATTCCAACAGAAAGATTGGCAGAATACGGTTGAAGGACTTCAAACTGGTCTAAGAAAATCTTTACATCATCAGTGACTTTATCACCTGAATAAATACCTGTTAAGATTCCGATTAATGTGATTCCGATTTGAACAGTCGACAAAAATTTGTTTGGTGAATTGGCCAAATCCAGTGCGGTTTTAGCGCTCGTATTCCCCTTTTTTGCAGAAGTTTCCAATCTGTTTTTTCGCGCTGATATCAATGCGATTTCCGACATCGAAAAAACACCATTCAAAAGGATTAAAAAGAAAATTATAGCTATTTCCAAGATTTATAAATTAAGTTAAAGGCTATCGATTACAGTACTTAATCGATGTGTAATTTCTTCTATGGAACCAATTCCGTCCACAGCATGAAATTTATTTTGTGCTTTATAATAGTCCATTAATGGAGCTGTTTTTTCGTTGTATTCTTGATAACGGTTCCTGATTTTTTCTTCATCTTGGTCATCAGGTCTACCTGATGTTTTTCCTCTTTCTAAAAGTCTTTTTACCAATATCTCATCATTGGCTTCCAAAGCAACCGTTGCCGTAATTTTTTCATCTTTAGACTCCAAAAATTTATCTAAAGCTTCTGCTTGCGACAAAGTTCTTGGAAATCCGTCAAAAAGAAACCCTCTAGATTCTGGATTTTTATCAACCTCGCTTTGAAGCATCTGTATTGTTACTTCGTCTGGAACTAAATCACCTTTGTCCATATAGGTCTTCGCCAATTTGCCAAGTTCCGTTTCATTTTTAATATTAAATCTAAAAATATCACCCGTTGAAAGATGGGTCAGATTGTATTTTCCTTTTAAGAATTCGGCCTGTGTTCCTTTTCCTGCCCCAGGCTTTCCAAATAATACGATATTAATCATTGTGTTAGTTGTGAGTTATTATATGCCAGGATTTTTCAATCCAAAATGTTGTAATCTTTAGATTTTATTATTCTTTCAATTGGTATACTTCCGGAATGTTTCTTCCCAGTCCGTCATAATCCAAACCAAACCCAACGATGAATCTGTTCGGAATTTCAATACCAATATAATCAATTTTTATATCTTTTTTATACGCTTCGGGCTTTAAAAACAAAGTAGCGATTTTGAGCTGCCTTACATTTTGCGCTTCAAACATGGCTTTCAGTTCGACCAAAGTATTTCCCGTGTCGACAATATCTTCTATTACGACAACGGTTCTTCCCGATAAATCTTGATTAAGCCCAATGAGTTTTTTTACTTCATTGGTTGTAGAAATGCCTTCATAGGAGGCTAATTTCACAAAGCTCACTTCGCAAGCTTTTGGATAGTGTTTCATGAAGTCTGAAACAACCATAAAGGCGCCGTTCAAAACGCCCACAAACAGGGGTATCTCTTCGTCTAGGTCTTCTGCCACTTCCTGCGCCATCTTGGCTATGGCAGCATCAATTTCCTTTGCGCTGATGAAAGGAACAAAATGTTTGTCGTGAAGCTGTATCACAATTATATTGTTAAATAATAAGTTGCAAATATACTAAAATAGAATCCAGCTATTTTACAATTTATTTCAGTTTTATTACAATTTTATTTTTGTTAAATAATATTTAATATTCTGCAGGTCCAGAGGATAAAAAATTTAAAATCAGTAAATTCAAGCTTCGAAAAAAGAACCGCTAAAACTTTTCCAGCTATGAAAACGAGAATTTCACTCCTAATAACAAGCATCGCTTTTTCTTTCCTATCTTGTAATGGACAGGTTTCAAAACAAGAAAAAAAACAGGCCTCAAAACAAGGCGATGTTGTCGTAAAAACTGCTATCGGTGACCTTACGCTTCCTGCTCCCTATTCTTCTGAATCTGTCACCAAGAGAAGCCAGATGAAAGAATGGCCTGCCGGAGTCACACCCAAAGCCACTGAAGGTTTTGTAGTCACCAAATTTGCAGACGGTCTCAAGAACCCGCGTTGGACCTACATCGCTCCAAACAATGACATTTTTGTGGTGGAAAGCAGCACTTTTAAAAGCGCCAATCAGATTACAGTTTTTCGAGACAAGGACAACGATGGTGTTTTTGAAACTAGAGAAATCTTTAAGGAAGGCCTGAATATGCCTTTCGGAATGCTCATCCTAGGCAACTATTTTTATATCGCCAATACCGATGGATTATACCGCTTTCCTTATAAACAAGGCGACCTGAAGCTCCAAGGAAGCGGAGAGAAGATTTTGGAGCTTCCTGCCGGAGGCTACAACAATCATTGGACAAGAAACCTTTTGGCTAGTCCAGACGGATCAAAAATATATGTTTCTGTAGGATCGGCCAGCAACAATGCCGAGCATGGCATGGAAGTAGAAAAAAGGCGCGCCAACATACTTGAAATAAATCCAGACGGCACAGGAGAAAAAATCTATGCCAGCGGATTGAGGAATCCTGTCGGGATGGACTGGAATCCTGCAAACAATGAACTTTGGACAGCCGTAAACGAGCGTGATGACTTAGGCGACGAACTCGTTCCTGATTATATCACCAGCGTTAAAAGAGAAGGATTTTATGGGTGGCCCTATTCGTATTACGGACAGATTGAAGACCCTCGAATGAAAGGCCAAGGCAAAGAACTCGTTGCCAAATCCCTTGTTCCAGACGTTCCTGTAGGCACGCACACGGCATCGCTTGGGTTAGCATTTTATGACAAACAGGCATTTCCTGCCGAGTATAGAAATGGCGCTTTTGTCGGACAGCACGGTTCCTGGAATCGTTCGATATTAAGCGGGTACAAAGTGCTTTTTGTTCCTTTCAAAAATGGAAAACCTGCTGGAAAACCGATAGATTTCCTGACCGGATTTATAGCCGATGAGAAAAAAGCAGAGGTTTACGGTCGTCCTGTTGCCGTAACCGTCATGAACGACGGATCGCTTTTAGTAAATGACGACAGCGGCAATACCATTTGGAGAGTAGCCTTTAAAAAATAGCTTTTAGAATATAATTATTTTAATACTTTTACGCCAAGTAGCTCAAAATAACAGCATAAATGAATTCTGATTTTATCCAAAAATTAGAAAAAAGCACAGCGCACCGTCCAAGTCGGGAATCTTTGTCAAACGAAGTTTGCGAAAACCCAGAATTATTGCACGATTTGATGTTCGTTTTCTTTACTATAAAAGACAAGAGCCACCATAAAGCCTGCTGGGTTTCGGAACTGGTTTATGAAAGAAAAATCGACTGGCTTTCTCCTTATCTGGATGTTTTCTGCAAGACGCTTTCTTCTTATTCGCATGACGGCGCACTTCGTTCCGTTTCAAAAATTTGTCTTTTTTCGGCGAGCCACCATCTCAAAAAGCTAAAATCAGGAGAAGTCTTTCTGACAGACAATCAGCTTGAACTCATGATCGAATCTTGCTTCGATTGGCTCATTACCGACCAAAAAGTAGCAACAAAAGCATATGCCATGAGAGCGCTTTATTCTTTTGGAAAAGTGAAAGACTGGGTTTATCCGGAGCTGAAAGTTATTTTGCAACAAGACTATCCGAATCATTCGGCTGCTTATAAATTGGCTTCTAAAGAAATCCTGACGAAACTAAAATAGGAACGAATTTTTTAGTCAGATAAAAATGCAGGCTATAGCGAATTGAATTAATCAGTGTTGAAACTTGATGGAGCCCATCAAGCTTTTTCAGACAGGTATTCATAGATTTTTTCCTGCGAACGTACTAATGTCTTATCATTTCTAACTGGAATATTTTGAAGCGCTGAACCGATCCATACCGCTTTGACGTTATCTTCAAGCTGAAAGTCCAAGATATCCAATAATTCCTTTTTTAAATTTGGATCATAAATCGGGAAGCAGACTTCAATCCTATTATAAATATTTCGATTCATCCAATCCGCAGAACCCATATAAATCAATGGATCGCCATTATTATCAAACACAAAAATCCTTCCATGTTCCAGATTCCTGTCCACAATTCGCCTTACGGAAATTGTTTCGCTCATACCCGGAATTCCTGGAACAAGACAGCATATTCCCCTGACAATTAATTGAATTTTTACGCCTGATTTAGACGCTTCGTATAATTTTTCAATCAGACTCTTTTCTTCCAGATTGTTCAGCTTGATTGTTATTCCGGAACTCAAGCCTTTTTTATGATTCTGGATTTCGTTGTCAATCAAAGCAATAAACTTCTCTCTCAAGTTGAATTTGGCTACCAGCAGATGCTTGAAATCAATCTTATATTTCTTGGGATTTTTTTTAATGGTTGCCAGTAAATGGAAGGCTTTCTCCAAGTCCTTCAGCATTTCTTTATGGGCGGTCATCAAGATATGGTCCGTATAAAATCGTGCCGTGTTTTCATTCAAGTTTCCGGTCGCAAACAAACCTATAGGAGCTAGTTTGCTCTGTTTCTTGAACTTTACGAGCGCTATCTTGGCGTGTACTTTTAGCGACGGAATGCTATAGACGATCTTCACCCCTGCTTTTTTCAACTGCTTAGACCATTTTATATTGTTGGCTTCATCAAACCTTGCTTTTAATTCCACCACAACCGTAACTTTCTTGCCATTTTTTGCCGCACTGATCAAAGCATTGGCAATTTTCGAATCGCTGGCCACGCGATACAGCGTTACATACACTTCTTCGACATCTTGGTTTATAGATGCTTCATTAAAAAAGCGCAACACGCCGTCATACGACTGATAAGGCACGTGAAACAGCATGTCTTTTTCTGCAACAACTTCAAAAAGATTTTTTCCTAAAGGCACGGCTGTAGAAATCGGCGTTATTTTAGGATACGACAGGCTCTCTTTTTTCAAAGGCAATGAAGCCAGATCTTTCAGATTGTGATAACATCCGCCCAAGACAACAGTAGCATCTTTTAGCTTAAAGGCATCAATCAGCGATTGCAAAAACGGAGGCGGCATCCTATAATCAAACAAAAAACGGGTCGCAAAGCTATAATCGCGCTTGGCAATTTTTTTTTCCATTTTTTCGGCCATGGCTTCATCATATTCGTCATCGAGTTCCAAGGCTGCATCGCGAGTAATCTTGAAATTATAATCTGCCAGCAGTTTTTGATCTTTAAAGATAAGCGAGAGTCCAAATTTTATGATATCATCTAAAAAGAGAATATAGTTTTTGGTTCCTTTTTTTACAGAAAAAAAGCGCGGCAAATCGTCTGAAGGAATATTCAAGATAAACAGCTTGTACAAGTCGGCTCCTTCTTCAATCGCAACAAGCTTATACAGCTTATTATTTTCTGGAAAGAAATCCATTTCTTTAGCCGACATGTCGACAACTTGTATAAACGCCAGTACTTCCGTAAAAAAATAATGGGTAATTTCTTCGTGAATAGTATCTCGAATAGACTCGTTATAGAGCAGATGGAATTTTTCTTTCTTAAGGGCAGGAAGTATTTTTTCTGATATTATAGTCCCAAAAACATGCTGCTGGTCATCTACGATATGCTGGATCTTGTCCAAGATATGCTGATAGGCAAAACCATTTTCGGCTTCGCTTTTAGAAATTTTCTTCAGTGCCATCAGTGACGGTATCCTCACTCGGTAAAATTCGTCGAGATTAGAAGAGTAGATAGAAAGAAACTTTATCCTTTCAAAAAGCGGCACATCAGCAGCAGCCGCTTCATGAAGCACTCTTTCGTTAAACGACAGCCAGCTGACATCTCTGTCAAAAAAATTAGGCTTTAAGCCAGCTTCTTTGCTCTTGGTTTCCAGAATCATATAGTATCAAAATAGATATAAAAATATTAATTTAGGATGACTAAATCATTAAGATACTATTATTCTTTTCTGGCATTGTCATGATTTCACGATGCGCTGTACCTGTGTTCCCGAATCGGTTGTTACCTTCATAAGGTAGACTCCCGCAGCAAGAGCATCAAAGTGTACGATTGGATTGATGCCGTCTGCAAAATCTTCCGAATGTACAAGCTGTCCGAAAAGCGAATACACATCAGCCTTCAGCGCTTGTACTCCCGAAGGCAGCGTCATATAAAGCGATGCTGCAACCGGATTTGGATAAAAGCGGATATTTTTTGCTTCCGGATTTTCTATACCCAGAAAAAGTTCGTTAAGATAAAGTTTCGATATCGTTCCGGCTTCAGACAGTCCGGTGACCAAAAAGTCCAAATCAGTATCGCCATCCACATCGGCAAATGCCACATCGGCATTATTCAATCCTTGAAAAGGAACTGTCGCTGGAGTAAATCCTCCCGAAGCGCCATTATTCATATACAGATCAGCCCTCCTATTCGGATTCCTGTAGCCTGAGATAAAAACATCGGGATAGCCGTCATTGTTCACATCGGCAAAAACACTTCTTCCGTACTGCGCGCCTATAAAAGGAACGTCAGGAACCAGCGTAAAGTTGCCATTGCCGTCATTGCTATACAAAAGCGCCACTTTCGCACTTACAGCATCCGCACCAACAACAAGCAGATCTTTGTCACCATCATTATCAAAATCCCCTGCCGAAACAGAACCTGTCTGGATAGGCGCTATCGGCGTGGCACGTATCGTAAAACTGCCATTTCCGTTATTCTTATACAAAGTGTTCACGAGTATATTGTTTGAGGTATTTCCGGTAACAAAAACATCAAGAAAGCCGTCGCCGTCAAAGTCTTCTAGAACTACAGAACTCCTAAAAACACCCGGTGCAGTAAAGCCGCTCTGGGCCGCAGTAAGTAGCGTAAAATTGCCATTGCCATCATTTTTATACAATTCCGTAATGCCATAGAAGCTGGTAGAAAAACCTGTAACCACCAAGTCATTATCACCGTCATTATCGATATCGCCAAAAGCCAAAGCGCCATAGGTGCTCTGTGTAAATTCCACCGTCGAAAGGCTATAGTTTCCAGAACCATTGTTGATATACAGCTTGGTTGTCGGACCCGGCGTATTACCAGCAACAACCAAATCTGGAAAATTATCGCCATTCACGTCTCCGAAAGCCGCAGCACCTTCACGGATCTTGATAAAAGTAGTTCCGTCCGATAGCGTAAAATTCCCACTGCCGTCATTTTTATACATCCTTGACGTTAGTATGTAGCTTGGATCGGCGCCTCCAGTAAAAAGATCAAGATCGCCATCGCCGTCGATATCCGCAAAATCAACAGAACTATATTGGAGCCCTACTATATCAGGAGTGGGTTTTAACGTAAAATTTTGGGCTTTTGATGCCGTGCACAGCGAAAGAAACACAAGAGAAGAAAGTAAAATTATCTTCATAAGGAACTCATTTAGGGTTTAATAGCTCCTGCAATGTAAGAAATTTATAATCAAGAATAAATAAGCGACTGCATAGAAAATGCGTCCGCACTGCTATCAAAAATACGTACCGTCTGATAGCCTACAGAAATCAGGGTATTTTTTTTAGTTTTTGCCTATTGCAGATACGAAAAAAACAATAACTTTACGTTTTTGGCAGAAACGCAAAGCCATGGCAAGTTTATTAAATATGCCATTGTATGCCATATTTTTCTATATTGGTTCTTGCGTTTTATCACAATAATAGCTGATAGGTCTATTATATGTCACAAAGTAAACATATTTATTTATAATAAACAAATTTATTTTCATATGGACGGGAAAATTTTAAAGAAAAAATTGCAATTACTTGACATACAACTAAATGAAGTTGCAAAAAGACTAGACATTTCTCCCCAAAACTTGCAAAACCGTTTCAAATCGAAAGAAATCACTTTAGATTTCTTGATTGAGATTTCGAAATCGGTAAACGTTTCTGTTTATTATTTTATAAAAGGCACTATTTATGAGAATGACTTCCTTCAGCCTGACAACCATACGCTAAAAGAACCTGAAAGCGAGTTTCTTATCAACAAAGGCAGTGTTGTGGATGCCAAAAACCAGACAATTGAGATATTAGAACGTGAAGTGGAAGACTTAAGAAACGACAAAGATTTCTTAAAAAAGATAATCGATGCCAAAATAGAATTCGGCAAAAACACTGATAGCGCTTCCGACAACTAATAAACAATTTTGTGAATCACCCCGATTATCACAAAAAGAGCCAATCCTATTAAGATTTTCGGATTTATTACTTCCTACAGGAAACATTTTTCTCTTTCCTAATAATAAAATACAATTGGATTAGCATTCTTAATTAACCTCTATGATTTCAGAATATCGAAATCGATAGATGTAGCAAAAAGAATGGAAATAAAATAGCTTCTATAAAAATTAGGCTTCTTTTTAAATCCCTGCCCTTTTCCTTACATCCTTTTTTGGCTTCACAAAATGTGAACATAACGACCATCGTTCGATAGGCAAATGCCTTGCTACGCCTGTTTCTATACTAAAATTAGTACAAAAAAGCACTCAAAATCACCTCACTAAATTAGGTGAGGCAAAAATATACCAAAATTGTGGTATTGTATGCGATTTCTAAAAATCGCAATTTTGAAAAGTCGAAAAACAAAGCATTCGAAGAGAAAGTCCCAACTAACCTGCTAAATCTTTTGTTATGTATACTGTTGCTGTCCAAGAAACTCCCACACTAGCAATTGCACGAAGCATTTTCATGGTCTTTCGCTCCTTATCCTTCACAAAAAAGAGGATAAAATGCGACATAGCTGCGTTTCAACACCCTCATGAAATGCAAGAAGACTGGCAGATGAAAGAAAAATCTGCTTTTCAGTGCAAAAATTCCCTCCTCACAATTGATTTAAAATTAAACAAACAATAAACATTTTAACTTAAAACCTTTAAAACTATGTTCGAACCTTTTCTTGGCCAAATTCAGGCTTATGGATTTAACTTCCCTCCTAGAGGATGGGCTTTCTGCGATGGCCAACTTATGTCAATCGCTTCAAACACAGCTTTGTTTTCACTTTTAGGAACTACCTATGGCGGAAATGGGCAAACTACATTCGCGCTTCCTGATTTGAGAGGAAGATCTATTGTTCATCCAGGAACAGGACCTGGGCTGTCTAATATTGTTCAAGGACAAGTTGGAGGAGTTGAAAGCATGACTTTGACACAAGGCAATATGCCTATGCACGCCCACGCATTGGTTAACGGAATGGCAAATGTAACTACTGTTATAACGGCTACCAACAGTACTAGCGCAAGCAACACGGTAGACAGTGGCGCTAACGGCTTAGGAGATTCAGGCAGTATGCCAGAAATCTACAGAGAGTCTCCAAGCGGAACTGCTACTTTGGGAGGCGTTCATTCGGCTATCAGCGGTTCTACTAGCATTTCAGGTGGCAGCCAGCCTTTTGGAATACGTAATCCTTACTTAGGAATATACATGAGCATTGCTCTAGAAGGAATTTTCCCTTCAAGAAACTAATTTTAATGGGGGAGTCAAATCCCCCTTTATTTTACAATTATGAATTCTGAACTAAAAATCGGAATGTTGCTGCCCCAATCAAAGCAATACCCTTTCCTTGACCGCGATTTTATGCGCGGTATTAAGCTGAATGGCCTAAATGTTAAATTTTATATTGAAAGCATAGGCATTGGAGCAGACGAAAAGATGATTATCGACAAGATGCAAAAACTCTCTTTTCAAGAAGATATCAGGTTTTTTGTCGGTTTCTTTGGCCATCGCAACATCGCGAGCGTATATGAATATGCCTCCAGCCATGATCTTTTTCTGTTAGCCACAGACATCGGTTCTAATCTTCCTTATGCCCTACAAAAAAAACGAGGCGTATATGTCAATTCATTTGGCATAGCGGAGTCTTCTTATTATTTGGGACAGTACTTAGCCCAGAATTACAAGAACATTGCGACCTCTTCTTCCTACTATGATTCTGGCTACGGCATCAATCAAGCCGTAGAGATTGGACTGTATCAAAACAATTCAGAATTCTCAGGACATTACATCACTCCTCTGAATCCAAGAGAAAATGAAGCAGACTGCATGCAAGAAACGTTGGCTCCTTTAAAACCAGAAGCCATTTTTGCTTTTCATAGCGGCATTTATGCCGAAGAACATGCTTCTTATCTTATAAAAAACAAGCTGGCACAAAACTACCCCTTCTATTTTACCTCATTTTCGATAAGCGACAGGATAAGACAAGAATACAAAGACGCTTTTGAAGGCGATATTTTGGTTGTAGCCCCTTGGTCAGAAAATCTTAAAAACAAGAAAAACACCCTGTTTATAGAAAAATACAAAGCCATTCTCCATGAAAAACCTAGCGTTTTCAGCATGCTCGGATACGAATCAGGACTCATAGTCGAGTCGCTGCTTAGAGACTCCGACGGCATTCCTGCTTTGGATAGGCTGATAGAAAGAATGGAAGACGCTCCTGAAGGCCCAAGAGGAAAAATGGAGTTTCATTCTGATACAAACAGGACCCGTTTTGACCACTATATTTTCAAGATGACAGAAGACGAAACACAGATCGAAGCCGTCTTGAAAAACAACGGAGAATTTATCCAAAAAATCATGTCAGACAGCACGCCGGTAGCGGCTGGCGGCTGGCATAACGCTTATTTATGTCATTAAACCTTAAATTAACCATATGAAAACAAACTTTACTTTTTTTAAAGCCTGCCTGTTTTTCATGATTTGCCTCCTGACCGGAGTCAAGTCGGAAGCACAGACTATGCAAAAAGGCGATATCGCCTTTATAGGCTACAACACCAGCGGTCCGGACGGCTTTGCATTTATTGCACTGAACGACCTGCCAGCTGGCGAGACACTCTATCTCACCGAACAAGGATGGGACGGAGACGAATGGATGACCGGTAACGGCGAACCCCATCTGTCCTTTGTAATTCCATCCGGAATTACCTGCGGAAAGATTATTTCGGTTGTAGAAACTTCTGCAGACGTACTTACAGTAACCGGAGGCGGAGCTGTTACTTTTGCTCAGGGTACTGGCTTTAACCTTTCTGGAGGTGATCAGATGATTGCATATCAGTCAACGTCTGGCGTAGCTCCTGCTTCGCCTATTTTTATTGCAGCTATCCATGCCGATTTCAATTCGACAAAGTACGACCCTGTAACTACATGGAACCCACCATCAGCAAGCAGCATGAACTGGGCAACTTCAGATTCTGCAGTCCCAACAGGCCTGACAAACGGAGTAGATTGTATTTCATTATTTCCGGCACCAGGGCCAGAATTAGCAAATGCAAAATACAACGGAACACTTACAGGAACTTCTATTGCGCTTCGCGCGGCAATCAACAATCCAGCGAACTGGGTAAGCGCTAACACGCCTGTGTATGGCATTACGCCAGCTAGCTATCCGACACCTTCAGTAACGTGCATCAACTGTACAAACCCAACGGTTCCTACATTGACAGCATCTACTGCAACACTTTGCAACGGTTCTAGCAGAACGATTACAATTACTGGAACGTTGAACAGTGCTACCGCTTGGCATGTCTATTCTGGATCATGTGGCGGAACACCAGTTACTTCTACTTCTACTGGATCTTTTACAGTAAGCCCGACAGTAACGACTACTTATTATGTTCGTGGTGAAGGCGGCTGTGTGACGCCAGGATCATGTGCATCAATCACAGTAAACGTAAACCCAGCCATTGTACTAACATCAGGAAGTTTCACAACAGTAAGCTGTAATGGTGGCAATAACGGAACGGCTACAGTAGCTCCTACAGGAGGTACAGGTCCATATACCTATTCTTGGGCTCCATCTGGAGGAACTAATGCTACTGCTGCTGGTTTAGCAGTAGGAGTTTACACTGTTACCGTTACCGACAATATCGGATGTACGGCTACAAGATCATTTACAATAACACAACCTCCTGTACTTAATGGAACTACGACAGTAACCAATGTGGCTTGCTTTGGAGGCAATACAGGTGCTATCAACCTTACGCCATCAGGCGGAGTTGGTCCTTATACCTTTAACTGGGGCGGCGGTATTACTACCGAAGACCGTACCGGATTGACAGCAGGAACCTATTCGGTAACCATTACCGATGCGAATAGCTGTACACGTACAATTAGCAACATTGCAGTAGGCCAGCCGGCAGCAGCAATATCTGGAACTACAGTAGTAACCAACGTTGCCTGCTTTGGAGGCAATACAGGCGCTATCAACCTTACGCCAACAGGCGGTGTAGGTCCTTATACCTTTAACTGGGTTGGCGGTGCTACTACCGAAGACCGTGTCTTATTGACGGCAGGTACCTACTCAGTAACCATTACTGACGCCAACGGCTGTACAGGTACCGTTTCTGGCATTACAGTAGGCCAGCCAGCAGCAGTCGTATCTGGAACTACAGTAGTAACCAATGTGGCTTGCTTTGGAGGTAATACAGGTGCTATCAACCTTACGCCAACAGGCGGAGTAGGCCCCTATACTTTTAACTGGGGCGGCGGTGTCACTACCGAAGACCGTACTACATTGACAGCAGGAACCTATTCGGTAACCATTACTGATGCTAACGGCTGTACAGGTACCGTTTCTGGCATTGTGGTAACCCAACCAGCAGCAGCCGTATCTGCAGTTACTGTAGTGACCAATATTGCTTGTTTTGGAGGCAATACAGGTGCTATCAACCTGACACCAACTGGAGGTGTAGGTCCTTATACCTTTAACTGGGGCGGCGGTATTACTACCGAAGACCGCACCGGATTGGCAGCAGGAACCTATACGGTAACCATTACGGATGCCAATGGTTGTACTGGTACAGTTTCTCCAACGGTAAGTAACGTGTCGGCGGCGGCACTAGGCGGAACGGCTACTAAAACAGACGTAAGCTGCAACGGCGGTTCTAACGGAACAGCAACAGTATCTGTGACCGGAGGAACAACCCCATATTCTTACTCGTGGGCTCCATCTGGAGGAACTAATGCTACCGCAACAGGATTGGCAGCAGGAACTTATACCGTAACTGTAACTGATTTCAATGGTTGCCAGATTACAAGAACTGTGACTGTCAATCAGCCAGCAACTGCACTAGGCGGAATAATTACTAAAACAGACATAAGCTGCAACGGCGGTTCTAATGGAACAGCATCTGTAGCCGTGACTGGAGGAACAACCCCATACTCTTACTCATGGTCGCCTTCTGGAGGAACTAATGCTATGGCTACTGGCCTTACAGCAGGAACCTATACCGTAACGGTAACCGATTTCAATGGCTGCCAGATTACAAGAACTACTACTATCAACCAGCCAGCGGCTGCACTTGGTGGAACGATTTCTAAAACAGACATAAGCTGCAACGGCGGGTCTAACGGAACAGCAACTGTAGTCGTGACTGGAGGAACAACTCCATATTCTTACTCATGGTCGCCTTCAGGAGGAACTAATGCCTCTGCAACAGGTCTGGCATCAGGAACCTATACTGTGACCGTTACGGATTTCAACGGATGTCAGATTACAAGAACGGTAACAGTCAACCAGCCAGCAACAGCCTTATCAGCTGCAACAGGCGGTGGCAAAACCGACGTAAGCTGCAATGGCGGCGCTAACGGAACAGCTACAGTAGCGCCAACTGGCGGTACGCCTCCGTATACTTATTCTTGGTCTCCGTCTGGAGGAACTAATGCTACTGCAACAGGATTGGCAGCAGGAACTTATACGGTGACTGTGACCGACAATAATGCATGTCAGGCTACTCGAAGCTTTACGATCACTCAGCCTACTGCTTTGGCAGGAACGGCTTCAAAAACTGACGTAAGCTGCAATGGTGGAAATAACGGTACGGCAACTGTAGCCGTAACTGGAGGTACACCTTCTTATACTTATTCTTGGGCTCCATCTGGAGGAACTGCAGCTACTGCTACAGGACTGGCTGCAGGAACATATACAGTAACGGTAACAGATGCTAATGCTTGCCAAATTACAAGAACCGTTACAGTCAACCAACCAGCGGCTGCTTTGGCAGGAACGGCTTCAAAAACTGACGTAAGCTGCAATGGTGGAAATAACGGTACGGCAACTGTAGCCGTAACTGGAGGTACCCCTTCTTATACTTATTCTTGGGCTCCATCTGGAGGAACTGCAGCTACTGCTACAGGACTAGCAGCAGGAACATATACAGTAACGGTAACAGATGCTAATGCTTGCCAAATTACAAGAACCGTTACAGTCAACCAGCCAGCGGCTGCATTGGGAGGTACTATATCAAAAACAGACGTAAGCTGCAATGGCGGTGCTAACGGAACAGCAACCGTATCGGCTACTGGAGGAACAACGCCTTATAGCTATTCATGGGCTCCATCTGGAGGAACGAATGCTACTGCTTCAGGATTGGCTTCTGGAACCTATACCGTAACTGTAACCGATTTCAATGGTTGCCAGATTACAAGAACCGTTACAGTCAACCAGCCTGCGGCTCTTACCGCTACAACATCTCAGACTAACGTAAGCTGCAACGGCGGTGCTAACGGAACTGCTTCTGTTACAGCAACGGGAGGAACAGGCGCTTATACGTATTCATGGGCACCTTCAGGAGGTACTGGAGCTACGGCTTCTGGACTATCTGCTGGAACATACACAGTAACTATTACTGACGCTAATACTTGCCAGATTACAAGAACAGTTACGGTAACTGAGCCTGCGGCCCTTACGGCTACAACATCTCAGACTAACGTAAGCTGCAATGGCGGTGCTAACGGATCGGCTTCTGTTACGGTAACAGGAGGTACAGGCGCTTATACGTTTTCATGGGCCCCTTCAGGAGGTACTGGAGCTACGGCTTCTGGACTATCTGCTGGGACATACACAGTAACTATTACTGACGCTAATACTTGCCAGATTACAAGAACAGTTACGGTAACTGAGCCTGCGGCCCTTACGGCTACAACATCTCAGACTAACGTAAGCTGCAATGGCGGTGCTAACGGATCGGCTTCTGTTACGGTAACAGGAGGTACAGGCGCTTATACGTATTCATGGGCGCCTTCAGGAGGTACTGGAGCTACGGCTACAGGGCTGACTGCTGGAACGTACACAGTTACTATTACTGATGCTAATTTATGTCAGATTACAAGAACGGTTACTTTGACTGAGCCTGCTGCTCTTGCCGCTACCACATCACAGATCAACTTGCTCTGTAATGGCGGTGCTAACGGTAGTGCTTCTGTAACAGTAACAGGAGGAACAGGTGCATATACTTATGCTTGGGCTCCATCAGGAGGTACTGCAGCTACGGCTTCTGGACTGTCCGCAGGAACCTATACTGTGACTATCACTGACGCTAATACATGTCAGATTACAAGAACGGTTACCTTGACTGAGCCTGCTGCTCTTGCTGCTACAACGACTCAGACTAACGTAAGCTGCAACGGCGGTGCTAACGGATCGGCTTCTGTTACAGCAACAGGAGGAACAGGTACCTATACGTATGTATGGGCTCCATCAGGAGGTACTGCGGCTACGGCTTCAGGACTGGCTGCAGGAACGTATACAGTAACTATAAAAGATGCTAATCTGTGTCAGATTACAAGAACGGTTACTATTACAGCACCATCTGCAATTGCTATCGTTCCATCACAGACTAACGTAAGCTGTACTGGAGGTTCTAATGGATCTGCATCAGTAGGAGTATCTGGAGGAACAGGTTCTTACACGTTCTCATGGGCTCCGTCTGGAGGCACTGGAGCTACGGCTACAGGATTGGCAGCAGGAACCTATACAGTAACTGTTACCGACGCTAACTCTTGTATGGCTACGCAAAGCTTTACAATTACTACGGTTGCCGACACAACACCACCGACTGTTGTTACAAGCAATATTACCGTACCGCTTACGGCTGGAGCTGCTACAATCACTGCGGCTCAGGTTAACAACGGAAGTACAGACAATTGCGGCATAGCAAGCGTGACTGTTTCACCTAGCACTTTCAACTGTAGTAATGTTGGGGCGAATACCGTAACATTAACAGTAACTGACAACAGCGGTAATGTCGCAACAGCTACTGCTACTGTAACTATTACAGACCCTAGCAATTTCTGCGGTCTTTCTGTTCCTGAATTTGGAGATATCAAAATGAGATTGTATCCAAACCCTACAAACGGAATGGTGACTGTTGAATTCTCTAGAGACGTAACAGCAGAAAAAATAGAAGTATATTCTATCACTGGACAATTGATCCTTTCTGACACGAACAAGACTGCACATTCAAGCCGTCAGTTCAACATGGAAAGATTCCCTTCTGGAGTTTATCTGGTTAAGATAACAACTGCTCAAGGAACTCAAGTAAAACGCTTGATGAGAGAATAATTAGTTAGGTTAAAGTGAATATAGTTCCCCGAAACCGCCTGTGCATCTTGCATGGGCGGTTTTTTTTTACGCCTGCAGAAAAGCTAAAAATAGCTTAACAAAATCAATTGCTTTTTTCCCTACCTTAGTAGTTACGAATTCTAATCCCTTAAAACACAACAAAAATGATAACAACAAAATCATACGCTGCACAGGACAATCAAAGTCCTTTAGCGCCATGGACCTTTGAAAGACGCGAAGTAGGACCTCACGACGTACAGTTCGACATCCAATATTGCGGTGTATGCCACTCCGACTTGCACCAGATCAAAGACGACTGGTTTCCCGGAATCTTCCCGATGGTTCCTGGACATGAAATCATAGGACGCGTAGTCAAAGTAGGCGAACATGTCAAGAAATTCAAGGTAGGCGATATAGCCGGAACGGGATGTATGGTAGACTCTTGCCGCGAATGTGAAAACTGCCAGAAAGATTTAGAGCAATACTGCCTGAAAGGTAACTCGCAGACCTATAATGGCTTGGAACAAGACGGAAAGACCCCAACGTATGGTGGCTACTCCAATACCATAGTCGTAAACGAAGACTTCGTGCTTCATGTTTCAGACAAATTAAACCTTGCGGCTGTCGCTCCACTATTGTGTGCCGGAATCACTACCTACTCGCCTCTTAGACATTGGAACGTAGGAAAAGGACACAAATTAGCTGTATTAGGATTGGGCGGACTAGGCCATATGGCGGTGAAGTTCGGAGTATCGTTTGGTGCCGAAGTGACCGTATTGAGCACTTCGCCTAACAAAGAACAAGATGCTCGAAAATTAGGTGCCCATAATTTTGTCGTGACAACCGACGAAGCACAGCTGGCAGCAGCCCGAAACTCTTTTGATTTCATACTCGACACCGTTTCGGCAGAACACGACCTCAACCTCTATCTTTCTTTATTGAAGACAGACGGTACACATATCTGCGTAGGCGTTCCTTCAAAGCCTTCTCCAGTAGCAGCGTTTAGCTTGTTAGGAGGCAGAAAGAGTTTGGCAGGATCTGGAATCGGAGGCATAGCCGAAACTCAAGAAATGCTGGACTATTGCGCCGAGCATGGCATCGTATCTGAAATCGAGATGATCGATATCAAGGACATACAGAATGCATATGACAGGATGCTGAAAGGCGATGTACGCTACCGTTTTGTTATCGACATGGCAACGCTTTAAAAGCAAGCGTTACAGAAAAAGAAATCATAAAACCTTATTGCAAGTTAGCTACTATAAAGCGGCTCGCCATTGGCATCGGTTGTCAGCACTTCGCTCATGTAATCAAAAAACGGACGCATGTTCTTGAACGTCTGGTCGGCCTCTTTCAAAAAAGAAGGACTCAGCACCTCATCATCTGTAAATCTCTTGACGAGTAGGAACTGCTTGTAACGTAATAAGTCTATCGCGCTATCGGCAGCATCAAAACCTTTGGGCGTCGTCTTGAGCTGTTCTCCCTGCAATGACCCAAAAGTTGCTTTAAAGGTCTTGCTCTCTATGATTTTCCGAAGCGTATCGGGGTCAGAACTGATGTCTTCGCGGATGCGTTTTATGTCTTCTGTATTGGGAGCCCAAAAACCTCCGGCAATAAAACTGTTGCCCGGCTCGATATGAAAATAATAGCCTCCCCTACGGAGTGCGGTAGCTCTTTTATAGCCGCCGCTCCAATTGGTCTTATACGGCGTCTTGTCTTTAGAAAATCGCGTATCCCTATAAATACGGTGCAGGCTTTTTTTGCCCGATGCAGTCTCGATAACATCATGACTGCGGAGCTCCTGCAGCAGAGCATCGGCAAAATGTTCTAGGCTGTCGTATTCTTTTAGGTAGCGGTCTTTGTTCTCGTTAAACCAGTCCCTATCGTTATTCTCTTTGAGCATCTTGAGGTAGTCGAAGCTTGAAGCAGGTATGCGGGCAGGCATTTTCGTATCCATATCGTGCGGTTTTAGCTTTGCAAAGTTAGCTTCTTTTCAAAAGATTTTATGCTGTTTCCTGAGTATTTACATCAACAAATCAGCTTATAGCCAAATCCCCTGATATTAAGGATTTCTATGCTTTGGTCGCCTTCCAGTTTTTTCCGAAGCTTCGTTATATAGACATCCATCGTGCGGGTATTAAAAAAAGTATCGTCGCCCCAAAGAAGCAGCAAGGCCGATTTCCTGTCAAGCACTTGATTCTTGTGCTGCAATAGCAAGACAAGCAATTGGGCTTCTCTATGAGAAAGCTTTACGGTCTCGCCGTTATGTTTCAGTTCTTGCCTTTTCGGCAAAAAGACATAGCTCCCTATCCGATGCTCGTCGCTTTTCTCGTTTTCTGGTTCTGCCCTTCGGAGCAATTCTTTTACCCTGAGAAAAAGCTCGTCCAGACTGAACGGCTTCTTGAGATAATCATTCCCTCCGCTGGCATAACCTGCCATCACGTCTTTTATATCCGATTTGGCCGTAAGGAACATCAAAGGTATTTTCGGATCATCATTTCGTATCTGCGAAGCCAGCGAGAACCCGTCTTTGTACGGCATCATCACGTCTAATATGCATAAAGAAAATGCATGGCTCTTGTAGATTTCCCACGCCCTTTTCCCGTCAGGAGCCAGTTCGACTGCATAGCCCTCCTTTTCCAGACTGTCTTTGATGACCTTTCCTAAGAACGGCTCATCTTCTGCCAAAAGGATCGTGTGCTTCATGACAAGGGCAATTTGATGGTGAATACGCTTCCGTTCGGGACATTATCTTTCAGGCTGATACTGCCTTTGTGGGCGGCTATTACTTTCCTCACATAGTTCAGTCCCAAGCCATAGCCTTTGACATCATGTACGTTGCCCGACGGTATGCGATAAAACGGACTGAAAACTGCTTCTTTATGCTCATCAGAAATCCCAGGCCCATTGTCGGCAACCCTGATCGTCAGCTGTTTATGTTCTGCAAAACTTTGTATCTCGATAATTGGCTTTTCTGATCCTGCATATTTTATCGCATTATCGATCAGGTTGGCAATTGCCCTGCTCAGGTGCTTTTTATTGCCTTTTACTTCACTATCCTCTTCAGAAGAAATAGAGATTTGTGCGCTGCCTTCTGCCCCTGCAACAATTTCCTGCAGCAGCGTGCTGATGGCTATCGTATCTTTTAGTTCCATTTCTGAACTTTCCAGTCGCGCGGCAGCCAGTATCTCATCGGTAAGCGAGATGAGCTTGCCACTCTGGTGGCGTATGATTTCAATATAATTCTCCTGTGTTTCCTTATCGTGGTTAAACTTTTTTAGCGCTTCGGCAGTAATAGCAATCGAGGTCAAGGGCGTATTGATCTCGTGCGTCATGTTGTTGATAAAATCGTCTTTTATCGTGTTGATCTTGTGCTGGGTGAGCAGCAGCCTAAAGGTGTACCAGAAGCAGGAAAGCGTAATGAGTATAAGCAGCACCGAGCCTATCAACACCCATTTGAGCTGCCGGAGCAAGAACAGGTCGGTGTTGACGATAGTCGCCTGCAATAGCTTTTGCTTATGCGGCCTTCTCAAGGAAATGTTTACTTTTTTAGTCTGAAAGGTCTGGCCGTCGGGTTTTCTATTAAAGTCAAAAGATAATGATATGCCTCTTTTCTGCAACGAAGCTTGGTATTCTTTCTTTAAGATTCCCAATTCCAGAGGCATGTCATACGATAGCTTGTTAAGGCTGTCTCCCAACTTTTGGGTATAGAACCAAATATAGCCCTTTTTAAGTTCAGTATCCACCTGCCTTGCCATGTGGTTGACGAGCACTGTCCTACCTTTGGGAGTAATGCTATCCAGCCTTTCTTTAAAATCTTCGATGCCCATGCTAAACTGACTCTGCCCTATGGCCGAGGGTTCTGTTTCTTTTATCGTAAATACCGTCTGCTTGGCATCTGGATTCCATCGGGCCGTAATCTTGATGAAAGAAGGATCGTAAAGCCATCCCTTGAACTCTCCGACCACGATACGGCGGTGCCTGGCAAAAGAACTGTCGACTGCTTCTTCAAGCGCCTCGTTGCAATCTCTTTCAAACTGCCTGCGCTCGGCGGTATAGGTCGCATAGTTATAATAGAGCTGCAGCGCCGCGATTCCCGCAACGCAAAAGGACATCAGGACAAACGCCAATAGTATCTTTCGCTTCATACGAGCCAAAGATAAAATTTTAAAAGCGCCCTTGCCATTTTCATTAACACTAATTAACCCTTATTCAGGGCGGTTAACCTCAGCGCCTTTACCGCCAGCCTACCTTTGCACTATAACCTCTAAATACTTTAGTGATGAAAAAAAATGCGATTAAAACGGCTGCTTTAGGCTGGGCAGGACTGTGGTTCTTTTTTCCTTTTTTTACGGCAACAGCGCAAGAAAATGCATTGCCCCCTATAAAAATGAAAAGCGATTCTTATTCCGAAAACAAGGCACTGACGGATGTCATGCGCTTCGACAATATGGATTATTATACTACGAAATTTACGGGAGCTGCTTTAAAGGGCACGGAATATTATATGGTAGCCAAAGAAATTTGGGATGGCAAGGTAAAAAAGACTGATACGATCTTCAGTTCGGCCACAAACTCCTACATCGGAAAAATTGAAAATGACAGCCTTAATCTCACAGTAATTGCAAAAAAATCATCGGACAAGTCCTTGAAGATAAAGTTTCTGTTTGACCGTTTCGAGATTCAAAAAGAATACAAAAGCATGCGTTCTGACGATTACAGCCTTAGGGATTTCGGCACCCATTTCCCCATCGTATCAGGCAAGCCGTTCTATGCTTTTGCGTATATACTGCCGTATGAAGACAAAGAGGGCAACAAATACTGGTGCGCGGTTGAAAGCAGCGGCAAGGACATCGAAACCTGGGGCAAAGAATTCGGGATACGGCACTATATCTTATTCGAGATGAGGTTCGGCAACTAGCTGTTTGCAAACTAAGCAACGGGGGCTCTGGCAAACCGAGAAGAATTTCCTTAACGGTTGCCGTTCATGGCACGTATGACCCTATTTGTCCTGCGGTCGGCATACATCCGGTTCAAGGCGGTAGCGGCCCAGATAAAAGCCGGAATCCATCCGATGATGGTAAGCTGCAGAATAAGACATAATATCCCTGAAAGAACTTTCCCTTGCAATATCAAAGAGAGCCAAGGAAGAAAAAAAGCTAAAACATAACGCATGATGATTGGATTGATGATTGACAATCAAAAATAGCAAATTATATTCTTTCTTATTCATAAAAAAATAAGCCAGACTGTAGTCTGGCTTATATATTTTCTAGCTTTTTCTTTTTAACACAAGGTATTTTATACTGATCTTACTATAGTTTAGCGCCATACAAACGCTGGTCATAATAGTACTTTTGTTTGGGTTTTATTGCAGGTGAGTCTATAGTGAGTCTATAATGAGTCTATAGTGACTCTATAAAAACTGTACTTTTTATAGAGTCACTATAGACATACTATAAAGGCAATATGTTGTTATGCAGAATAAAAGTGCAATTATCCCTTATCCATCCTAAAGCTTTTCCTGTCTGTAGCAGTAGATTTGTTGATTGTCTTTACGGATCTTTTGTATTCTTTATTTCTCTCCAAACTTATTGGAGAGAATACGATGGATAGCATAAAGGCTCCCGATTTCCCATTGATTTTTTCAGTGGTAAAAGAATAGCCTGCATTGGCTTGGATAGCAAGAAGGTCAAAACCTATGGAAGGCCCGAAATGAAAAAACTGTCCCGGCATAGCTTCTTTCGCACTGAATGAATATCCGGCTCCCAATTCTCCATACAGAAACAAATATCGGTAGCCATAATGAAGGCTTATATCGCCCGTTTTTGTATGAGGATAATAGCCTGCAGCAGCCCTATAAGTAGCTCCCACAGCATAACATAGCGAGCCCATAGTAGAAGAACAATCGCAATTCTTTTGCGCGTTTACCTTTTTGATTCCTAAAAATACGCCATGCTTTAGATGGTCGTCAAACCTATATTCTAGCGAAGGCAGTACAAACGAGCAGGATGCCAGATTGTCTAATGACTCAGCCGTAGCAGCGGCAGACAAGGTCGTACTGCCTGCCTGCAGTTGGGCCAGATCTTGCGCGACAGCGCTTTCAGAAAAAACAGCCAGCAGTATCAGTACCTGTATTATTTTTTTCATCGTTTTCTTTTTTAAAAGTGGTCTGAATTGTCTTTATGCCTTGAGCTTGAGATAGCCGCTTATGATCTTGGAGCCGGTACAGCTTCCGCTTACCTTGACTACGACTAATTTTCCTTTTCCTATAAGACTGCTCCCGTTCCAAAATGTGAGCGTATTGTTGCTGCTGTCTTTTACGGGAACATTATCAATAAATACCTGAAAGGCCGCATCGTTGCAGTCAAGACTGCCGTGGATTTCGATAATAAATTCCTGCTCCGTCTTGAGGCTGGCTACAAGAATTTCTTTGTTCAGCGAAGGATAGCCCACCCAAGGTATGACCGTGGCTGCTGTTTCGGGTTGCTGAATAGTCTTCCAGTTGCCCTTGATCTGCTTGCCAGGCTTGGTCTGGCGGATAAAGATGCTTTTGCCTTCAACAGCAACAACGCCGCCTTCATATATTTTTGTCGGTATTGTTACGCCGTCTGCTATAATCTCAAATTCCAAAATCGCATCATCCATATGGATGGTATTTTGTATAGAATATACTTTTTGGTCAAGGTTGTTGGTCGCGGTGATACGCGTATAGGATCCCGGTCCGGAAGTAGACCATCCGCCTGCATTGAGCGTATTCTGAGAATAGGAGGCCATTGCGATAAGGCAAAAGATAAGGGAGAAGCTATTTTTCATTGCGGTATGTTTTTACATTAGAGGTATATTTATTCAGAAACAGCATTCAGCTTGTCTTTTAGCTCTTTTATCTTGACGTCTTGTTCCAGCTGCTTGATCAGCTTGTCTTTAGGATCTTCAGGCTCTTCTTTTTTAAACTTGTCCAGAATTCCTGAAATTTTTTCAGGGGCGGCATTAAGCTTTTCTAAATCTACCGTAGCAGTCGTTCCAGAAATGGACAAGATGGAGCCGAGGCCTGGGTGCAATTTAAAAACCATGTTTTTCATGTTTGAAGGGCCTGCTGCTACGATTCCGTATTGCGGCACCATAAGGTCTACTTGTTTTTCGACCGTGTTTTTGTCTTTTGTTTCTTTAAGTATCTGGAAGCGCGCTTCGGCTGGAATAGTATAATAGAAAGATGCTTTTTTATCGTCTTTTTTATTATGGCTGGCGACTACCTCTCCTATCCCTTTTTCTATTTTATGAAGCTGGATATAGATAGTTTCTGTTGGCGTAATTTCTTCTTTTTCAAATCCGGTAGTGACATAATTGGAGAACTCGGGCGCCATCTTGATTCCTTTGGTCTTGTCGATAGAAAAGAGCTTGATCTTGTTGTAGGTGCTTGCTCCATTTCCGATTTCATCCATATCTTCTGGGTCAATCTCAAATTGAATTTTTACGCTTTTTATGGTAATCTTTCCTGTAAAATCGCTTAACAGTTCGTCTCGTAATTGATTGACTTTTTGAAGCTTGAACTCCACTACTTCTTTATTGGAGCCGTCTGAATTCTCCAGAATTTTTTTCAGCATGCTTTGGTAAATCAATATCTTATCGTAGCTTTCCTTGGCCAGCTTGTATTTCTTTTCTTCTTGGTTATTGCATGGACTATGTAGTGATGCTACAGGTTCGCTTCCTAATCCGGCTATCCCCGGAATCAGCGTTGCATAATTGACTACGGTGCTGATCAGCGGTACTATCTGGCTTTCGTTTTTTACATCCGAAGAAGTCAGTTCCCCATCTTTTGAATATTCAAGGGAAAAGTCATTCTTGTTCAAAAAATTTCGGCTCATATTCATTTGGTAGACTTTGGTCTTATCTAGTATAGACCTAGAGGTAATTTCCATATTCTTGATTTTATAGGAGGTGCCAGCGGTTTCTTCTACTTCAATATCAAAGCATGGGGCATATTCGCTGTATTTTCCTGCTTCGATAGTCTTCTTTTCGATTTCAAAAGAGGCCGTTAATATGGTTTTCGGCAGGGCATAGTAAAATCCGTTTGCATTGGATGCTGTTCCTGAATTCAGCTGCGATGTCCTTACCGTGGAGCAGCTCCACAATACTACAATTGCGAGAAGGGGGGTGATTTTTTTCATAATTAATTGATTTTAAAAGGTTGTTGGTTTAAAAATTGGGACGAAGCGTAGCCTGTCTCGAAAGTTGGAAAAATTTTATCTTCCCACATGGCTTTGCTTAGGATGCCGAAATAGTCTTTATAATTTCCTTCAAAAGATTTGTCTTTTAGTACCGACTCTATCAATGAAGTGAAGGGGCTGGTAGAACCGTATACTGTAGCGATGCTTCCGTCTTGCGTGGCTCCTAGGTATAAGAAGTCTAATTGCATTCCATTGTCTTGTTTCCCTTCAAGAAATCCGAAAGCTGGAATAGCCCGGCCTTTGTTTCTGAAACTCAGCATCGATTTATAAATGGTGCCGGAGTTGCAGGCATCTACAATAAATAGCACTCTTGCCTTGGTCTTGATACTGGTCAGTATTTCATATATCTCATCATCAACCAGCTTCCTGTCTTCCGTAATCAATACCTCATCTTTATTGTCCCCTGTTTCGTCTAAAACTCCGGTATCAGGAACTTGGTCGCCATGCCCGAAAAAGTAAAAAACAAAAAGATCGTTTTCCGTGAGCTTATGGAGCTGCGACAGGAGATTTGCTTTCAGCACATCTGCTTTTGGCGAGTGCAGTTTGGCAATATGCTGCTCTTGGAAGTCATTTTTCAGCAATATTCTTTCTAGGGCATCTACATTATAGGGTGCGCTTTCGGTAAACACATTGCTATAGCCCGAAAGGCTGGTTCTTGCTGCCCCTACCAGCAAAGCATATCCCGTTCCTTGGGGCAATGCCAATCCTTCGGTTGTTTCCATTTTATCTGTTTTCATCGTGCAGGAAATGAAGAGCAAACAGCTGCATAAAAAGACAGCACCTTGCTGAACATTTTGTAATCGGATATAAGAGGTTGTTTTCATGATGTGCCTGTTTGCTGTTGTATAGGCCAAAGCTACCGCGACACTTAGACTGCAACAATAGGGAAAACCCTATTGCACCAAAGGCTTTTCCCTAACTCATTGAAATAGCAACAAATACATAAATTATTAAGAAAAAAGTGATATTTTAGCTAGGCTATGGTGCGATGGGGAAATAACCCAGACGAAATAGGGAAAACCCTATTGAGTCAGAAATGGATATGAGCCAACTTTGTCATGAACTTAATTATAAACCTCCAATATTTAAATTATGAAAAAAACAGTACTATTCTTATTCCTGTCGTTGGCAATGATAGGATGCAAGGAGAAAGAAGAAACGCAAGACGACACAAGGGCTATGGCTGCTACCAAAAACCAGCAAGAATGCTTGGGACTGGAAGAGTATAGAAAAATTGATGATTTAAAGCTAGAGCCTCCAAAAAAAGATTCGTTGAGGGCAGATTGGCTTAGAAAATACGGGAAGGCTGTATGTATTGATACGCTTTATTTGAGTACTATAGAAACGCATGAGATAAAACACACACCGTTTAAGCTCGGTACAGGCAAGTCTTTTGCAATCAAATGGGAAGATTTGAAAAAGCTGACAGAATCCTATTCAGCATATGAAAAATATGTGGGCTTTAAGCTTGATGCGTCTAAAGAAATTGCAGGCATTGAGATAGAGCCTAAATTTAGCGATACAAAAGTTTGCTATTCTCTTCCTCTTTTTAGGAGTATTGCTAGAGAAAACGAAGGCCTTGACATCAGTTTTGAATTTATGTGGGCGCTAGTCGGCAACAGCAAGCAGGAGACAATTATTTTCAGGGTCTTGAACGGCAAAAACCCGGCAACCTTTTTCGACTTTTCTGATGAGCCTAGAATCGATGCTTCGGGATACAAAAAAGCACCGCTTTAAAACAGCAACAATTAATTATCTTACTAAAGAATGGTAGAGTTTATTTATCAATTTTCAAAGCCCCTAAAGATTCTCGTACTGCTGACTTTGCTTTTTGCTTTGTCTAGCTTGAAATGGAAAAACATCACACATCGGTTTTTGCTCGTAATTCTGTTGGTGTGCTTTTTTATGGAATTGACAAATTCAATATTGCTATTCTATTCAAAGTCTATAGTCTTGGAATCCACAATTGGCGCTATCCTGCATCATGGATTATGGCTGTGGCTATTAGCCAGGAATGCGGTTTTTCAAAAAACTGCATTCTTGTTGCTATATGCTTTTTTACTCTTTGCCATTGCCAGCCTTCTTTTTATTGACGGGACACAAAAATTCAACTATTATACTTTTGTCGTTGGTGCCTTTCTGTATATAATCATCTTTATTTATGAGAGTTCTTATAGGCTCAGGAAAGAAAGTTTCGATTTTTTTCTGTCTAACACATATATCCTGCTTACAGCGCCCGTACTGTTTTTCTTCGGACTGAGCTTTATGTTTGGTTTCAACAGCAAAAACGTTACCTCATTCCTTCTTTTCGGCCATATAAAACTTTATACCTTTATTACTTACTTTGTGAATATCGTCTATTATTCTTTGATAAACATTTATATTTATCGTGAAAAAAAGTTGAAAAATGGTGAATGATGTAGCCTTCGGAATCGTTATCGGACTGCTATTTATCAGTCTCCTCATCCTCTTTTGCGTGGTACTGGTAAAGCTGTATATCCGCAAAATCAAAAACTACACTAAGGTCATCTACCAAAAAGATATTGATTTCCAAAAGGCAATGAATGCGGCTATCATCGAGACACAGGAACAGGTATTGCAGAACATATCGCAAGACCTGCATGACGATGCCGGGCAGCAGCTCACCTATATTAATTTCCAGATCGAAAATCTCAAGCTCGATTCGCCGGAGCTGAACCAGACCTTGCAGCCGCTGTCTCAGTCGGTCAGCGGACTTTCCCAGTCCATACGCAGCATCAGCCATTCCCTGAACAACCAAGTACTGCTACAGCAGGATTTGACAAAAGCTATCGAATCGGAAATACTGCGCCTGCAGAAAGGGCCTATTCCTATTGAGCTTGTACAGAAAGGAAGCACTAAAAGGGCATTTTCGACGAATGAGAAGATCGTGATTTATAGAATCTTTCAGGAAATCATGAATAACTGTTTCAAGCATTCAAAAGCCGGACGTATCGAAATTCGCTTAAGGACTGGCCCGAGTTTTGAAATGGTCATTGCCGACAATGGCAAGGGATTCGACTATGAAAAGATAAAGGACACTACCGCTACAATGGGACTACAAAACATCATCAGCCGTGCCGCTATTATTGATTATTCCGTAAACATTTATTCTGTAATCGGCGAAGGCACAAAGATTCGGCTATCAGAAAACAAAATCTCCTAGACATGGAAAAGACAACCATAGGCATCATCGACGACCATAAGATCGTCAGGCAGGGTTTAAAAGAACTGCTGGAAAAAATCAGCAATTATACGATTACGGCAGAATTTGACAATGGTGCCGACTTTTTAGCGGCGCTCCCTTTAGAAAGTCCGCCTGATTTGTTTATATTGGACTATTCCATGCCCGGAATGAACGGCATAGAAGTACTGAAAGCGCTAGAAGAAATAGAAGGCGAATACAAAGTACTGCTGCTTACACAGCATTTTGACGAGCAGATTATCGATGCAGCCTACCATCACGGAGCCAGAGGTTTTTTGCATAAAAACTGTACCGCACACGATTTGAAGTTTGCCATCGACAACATCGTAAAAATCGGCTACAACAACGTTTCTGAAATACTAAAGCGGATGCGGAATTATGACGAATCTCCGAGCAAAGACGCCAAAAGCCAGATCTTATTGTCCGATAGAGAGCTGAAATTCTTAAAGCTGGTGTGCGACGAAAGAGAACTGACCTATGACCAGATGGCCGACAGCATGGGATTGTCTGTAAAATCTATAGAATCGTACCGGACAGCTTTGTTTGAACGGTTCGGCATCAAATCGAAAGTGGGACTGGTTTTATTTTCGTTTAAATACCAGATAACGCCACCTTTTATATAATACTGCAGCAGTGCTTGTCTTGAGGTTGTAACTGGGTAACCATTTTTGTCGTCCAAAGCGCTAAAATCAACCTCTCACAAATGAAGAAATTCCTAACGACTTCCCTACTGCTTATTGCTGCCTTTATAGCTGCTCCTGCCCAAAATTTTGAACGCAAGGTCGACAGCCTGATCTCGAACGTTTTTACCGATAAAAAAGGGCCGGGTGCCGTGTTCTTAGTAGCAAAAGACGGAAAGCCCGTTTACCATAAGGCATTTGGCAAAGCGAATCTGGAATTGGATGTCAATATGACCACAGACCAAGTCTTCCAGATAGGCTCGATTACCAAACAATTCACGGCTGTTGCCATACTGATGCTCGAACAAGAAGGCAAGGTTGACCTCAACAGCAGCATTTCTAAATACATTCCAGACTATCCTGCGGGCGACAAGATTACCTTGCACCATCTGCTGACGCATACTTCGGGTATTAAAGATTTCACCAAAATGAAGTCCCTGCAGCAGATTGCCCAGAAAGACCTAACGCCAAAAGAAATAATCGATTTCTTCAAGAATGAGCCTGTTGATTTTCTGCCAGGTGCAAAATTCGAATACAACAATTCGGGTTATGTGATTTTGGGCCATATCATCGAGTTGGTTTCTGGAGAAACCTATGAGGCCTATATCCGGAAGCACATTTTCGAAAAAGCCGGAATGTCTGATTCACGTTATGCCGATGATACCGCTATTATTAAAAACAGGGCTTACGGCTATCGCAAGAAAGACAATGCGTATGTCAACAAAGGGCGCATCAGCTTTACGATTCCGTTTTCTTCTGGCTCGCTGATGGCAACCGCAGTAGATATGCTGCATTGGCAGCATGCCCTAAACAATAATCTGCTGCTGGATAAAAAGACGGCAAAAAAGGCTTTCACTAAAAAAAGCTTGAACAATGGCGATCCCATTAAGTACGGCTATGGCTGGCATCTGACGGAACTGGACGGAACCGCAACGAGAGAGCATGGCGGGAGTATTTTCGGCTTCAAGTCGATGGCAGTGTATATCCCAAGCGAGGATATTTATGTCATCGGATTCAGCAACTGCGACTGCAATTCGCCTACCCAACTGACCCGAGATATCGCATCGGAAGCATTGAAAGCATTTAAATCTAAACGATGATATTCCATCATTCTAAAGAATGATTATCTTTGTGGCAAACAACAACACAGCAATGAATTACTTCTCATCCGATTTCAAGCTCGGAATACTAGGAGGCGGACAGCTTGGCAAGATGCTGCTGGCCGACACCCGAAAATTTGATATACAGACGTATGTCTTAGACCCAAGTGCAGAGGCTCCCAGCCGAATGGGATGCAATAAATTCTTTCAGGGCGACCTTATGGATTTTGATACTGTTTATGAATTCGGAAAAAAGGTAGATGTCCTGACTTTTGAAATCGAGCTCGTAAATCTGGAGGCTTTGGAGAAATTAGAATCCGAAGGGTTAAAAGTCTATCCTTCTCCAAAAACATTACGCAAGATCCAGAACAAAGGAAGGCAGAAAGATTTTTATACAGCAAACAGCCTGCCCACTTCCCCATTCAAAAGATTCAACGCTTTAGGAGCATTAAAAGCGGCTGTAGAAAATACTACTGTTTCCTTTCCTTTTGTATGGAAAAGTGCCGAATTCGGTTATGATGGCAACGGAGTGAAAGTCGCAAGATCTATAACGGACTTGGCGAATCTTCCCGACGTGGAATGCATTGCCGAAGACATGGTGCCGTTTAAGAATGAATTGGCCGTAATCGTAGTCCGTAACCCGAAAGGCGACATCAAGACGTATCCTGTGGTAGAGATGGAATTTCATCCAGAAGCCAATCAGGTAGAATATGTCATCTGTCCGGCGCGCATTGACGAAAAGGTAGCTGCAAAAGCAAGAGCCATTGCCTTGCAGGTTTCTGAAGCCTTTGGACATGTAGGCTTGCTTGCAGTTGAAATGTTCCAGACAGAAGATGATACTATATTGATTAATGAAGTAGCACCGAGACCGCATAATTCTGGCCACTACAGTATTGAGGCCAGCTACACGTCGCAGTTTGAAAACCACTTAAGGGCCATCCTAGATTTGCCTTTGGGCAACACCGACAGCAAGGTTGCAGGAATCATGGTGAATCTTGTAGGCGAAGAAGGCCATTCCGGACAAGTCGTATACCAAAACATTGAAAAGATATTAGCCATTGATGGCGTGACACCTCATATTTATGGAAAACGCGAAACAAGACCGTTCAGAAAAATGGGCCATGTGACCATCGTAAATGAAAATATAGCCGAAGCAAGAAAGACTGCAGAGGAAGTAAAAAAGCTGATACGCGTGATCAGCAACTCATAAAGAATCTAAACCATTAAATCGTATACAATGAAAATCGCAATCGTAATGGGAAGTGTTTCAGACATGCCAGTCATGCAAGAAGCCATCGACATACTAAAAGAATTCGGAATCGAGACGGAAGTCGATATCGTTTCGGCACACCGCACGCCAGAGAAATTGTTCGACTTCAGCAAAAATGCCCATAATCGAGGCATTGCTGTCATCATTGCTGGAGCCGGCGGAGCAGCACATTTACCGGGAATGGTAGCGTCAATGTCGCCGCTTCCTGTAATTGGAGTTCCTGTAAAATCAAGCAATTCTATCGACGGCTGGGACAGCATTCTTTCTATCCTTCAGATGCCAGGCGGCGTTCCTGTGGCAACAGTAGCCTTGAATGGCGCTAAAAACGCAGGCATATTGGCCGCACAGATTATCGGGAGTTCCGACAAATCTGTATTAGACAAAATCATCGCTTACAAAGAAAACTTAAAAGAAGGAGTCATCAAGGCTTCGGAAGGGCTGAAATAATAATGCGACAGTATTTTAAAGGATCAGGTCCAGCTATAAAGCAAGGGCCTGATTTTTTGTTTTAAACGGTAACGTTTTCATAACGGCATAGGTATTTATCGATCAATTTTATACTTTTGAAAACAGCATGCCGAGAGATAATTTTCGTGCCTAAAAAAACATATTCTCTATTCTCAAAATATTAAAAAGACCTTATATGTCAGTCCTTACAAAAAAATTTACGACAAAATACGATACAGCACCTTTCTCCCAAATCAAGAATGATGATTTTCTTCCTGCCTTCCAAGAGGCTATTGCAGATGCCAAAAAAGAAATAGACGAGATTGTCAATAATCCAGAAGAGCCTACTTTTGAAAACACTATAGAAGCCATGGCTTTTAGCGGTGCTACGTTAGACAGGATATCGAATATTTTCTTTAACCTGCATTCGGCCGAAACCAACGACGAGCTTCAAAAGATAGCACAGGAAGTTTCTCCCCTATTATCTGAATTTGGGAATGACATCCGACTTAATGCCGACTTATTCAAAAAGGTCAAGGCCGTATATGACAATAAAAATAACCTCTCTCTCACGGCAGAACAGGATACCTTGCTCGACAAGCAGTACAAAAGCTTTTCGCGAAATGGGGCCAATCTATCTGAAGACAAAAAAAGCGAATTGCGTGAAATCGATAAGGAACTTTCGCGATTGAGCTTGGAATTCGGAGAAAATGTACTGTCGGAAACACATGCTTTCCAGCTTCATATTACCGATGAAAAAGACCTTTCCGGATTACCAGAAGGAACGATAGAAGCTGCCAGAGAACTGGCCCAAAGCCAAGAAAAAGAAGGCTGGGTTTTTACGCTGGATTATCCGAGTTATGTGCCTTTTGTGACGTATGCAGATAACAGGGAACTGCGCAAGAAGATGGCAGTTGCCTTCGGCTCTAAAGGCTTCCAGAAAAATGAATATGACAATCAGGAAATTGTTTTGCAGATTGCCAAGCTTCGCTATGAAAGAGCCAAGCTTTTAGGTTATGCTTCGCATGCGCATTTCGTGCTCGAAGAAAGAATGGCAGAAAGTCCTGAAAAAGTAACTACCTTCCTTAATGACTTGCTCGCAAAAGCACGACCTGCGGCCGAAAAAGAATTCAAACAGCTGACAAATTTTGCTAAGGAACTAGACGGCATTGAGCAGTTGGAAAAATGGGACGGCGCCTACTATTCTGAAAAGCTGAAACAGCAGTTGTTCAATCTGGACGATGAAAAGCTAAAGCCTTATTTCAAACTAGAAAATGTATTGGAGGGTGCTTTTACTGTGGCCGGACGATTATATGGGCTGACGTTTGTAGAAATAAATGATATCGAGAAATACCATCCTGATGTAAGAACGTATGAAGTAAAAGACGTTGCTGGCAATCTCGTTTCTATTTTTTATGCGGATTTCTTTCCGAGAAAAGGGAAAAGAAATGGTGCATGGATGACGTCTTTCAAATCGCAATATGTTTTAGGCGGTGTCAACGAAAGACCGCATGTTTCTATCGTATGCAACTTTACAAAGCCTACAGAAACCAAACCTTCTTTATTGACTTTTAATGAAGTGACTACTTTATTCCATGAGTTCGGACATGCTTTGCACGGGATGCTGGCGGATACGGTTTATCCTAGCTTATCGGGTACCAGCGTGTATTGGGACTTTGTGGAATTGCCAAGTCAGATTTTCGAAAATTGGTGTTATGAGCCGGAAGCACTGGCTTTGTTCGCGCGCCATTATCAAACCGGAGAAGTTATTCCTACGGAATACATCCAGAAAATAAAAGAAAGCGCTAGTTTCCAAGAAGGCATAGCCACTATGAGACAGTTGAGCTTCGGCTTGCTTGACATGGGATGGCATGGTCAGGATCCTACGTTTATCAAAGATGTAAAGGAATTTGAGAATGAGCAGTTTGCCTCGACGAAGCTGTATCCGGATATAAAAGAAAATGCTATGAGCACTGCTTTTTCACATATTTTCCAAGGCGGCTATTCCTCTGGATATTACAGCTACAAATGGGCTGAGGTATTGGATGCGGATGCTTTTGAGTATTTTAAAGAACAGGGAATATTTAGTCCGGAAGTGGCTACTAAGTTCAAAGAAAATGTCCTTTCTAAAGGCGGAACGGAGCATCCAATGATTTTATACAAGAGATTTAGAGGCAATGAGCCAAAACCTGACGCACTGCTCAAAAGAGCAGGACTGCTTTAGTTTTTAATTATTTGATTTTAAAATATTTGGGATTGCCAGTAAAATAAGGCAATCCCTTTTTTTATTCTATACTTTAACTTTTGGAATTATGGAAATCCATAATTTTTCTTACAGTTTTTCATATATTTGATACCTTTCTTAACTTCTTTTTATGAAAAAACTTTACCAGAACTTTATCTTTGCGTTAATTTTTTCCTTGAATGTAATCAGCTCCTACGGGCAGCTACCAGATTTCACTCTTACGGTCACATCAGCTGATGAGACTTGTAATAGAAACGGAATGCTTTCCTTTACAGTAAGCGGGACACATCCCAATGCTAACATTATCTATACTATTTACAAGCTGCCGAACACAACCTCTCCGTACGCAACAGTGAGCACAAATACCTTGTCGGGTCTTGTTGGAGGTACATATAGGGTCATTGCTACCCAAACCTTGGGAACCGAAAGCAATAGCAAGCAGCAGGATGCCGTCATCAACAGCACGGTCACTGCATTACAATTCAACATGACATACAGTGATATTCCCTGTAGTCTTAATAGGAACATCAATGTTATTGTTACTTCAGGAAATCCCACAGGATATGAAATTATAGCAGGACCTATTATAAAGCCGCGACAGCCATCTAATGTTTTTACCAATCTTGTAGCCGGAAATTACCTTATCAAAGTATATGATTCTTGTGGCAATGCGGTAACACGATCGTATACTTTAGTGACGCCTGAAAGTATATCAAATCCGCTTGCTATTTCGGAACATTTAGTTCCAGGTCCAGAATTGTCTGCGTGCAGCTCGGTTGGAGTGAGACATGTATTAAGCGTCAATCCAGACTATATCATCAATTATCCCCTTACCATTGTATATACTATTTATCCGCCGGGCGGCGGCGCACCGATCATAAGAACTTTTACTATCAACAGAATTGAAGATTTTACTTCATCCGACCTTACATCTAACCCAAATACTTACGGTTTTGAGGCCGACTTGCCTTATTACGATCAACCTTACAGCTATAATTTATTGATTACAGATGCCTGCGGCAATCAATTCCAAAAAGAAAGTAATCAAGTCACTGAAATGTATGAAGCATCCATACAAACGCAAATCAACAACTGTGGCATAAAAACATTTTCTGTCAAAGCATCAAATTTCGTCTACCCTATTACGGTGCAATTTCTTTCTGCTCCAGCTGGTTTTAATCCGAATCTCTATAACCCATCGCATCCTACTTTTTTTAGCGATCCGACGTATGGAAATACTACAAATATACTTCCCGAAGGCAGTTATCTGGTTAGGGTAACGGATGCCTGCGGAAGAACAGATACCGCTGAGGTAAATATTGTCCATGAAACCACAGCCGAAGTGACAGCAACGGGCTCTTGCGGTGCTTCAGGAACTATTAGCGGAGAAATTTTGGGCTCCGATATTGTTTCTGCCACTATACAAATTGCTCCTTCAGATTTTGCTTTTCCTACGCCTTATAACGTCAATGCTTATATTCAGCCAGATGGAACTATTTTTATCTCGGGCATACTGGTCCCTGGCCAATATACTATCATTCTTTATGATGATTGTGGAAATTCTTATACAAAACCCATAACGGTACCTCCCGCCAGTTCCAATGTTCCGAGAGTTAATTATCTAGGAGGATGTGCTCCTAGTTTCGGTTCAGTCTATATTGGAGGCGCACAGGATGTGCAGTTGTTAGACGCAGAGTTCATAACAGTACCAAGTACTTATAGCGGTCCTATGAATGTCTCTAGCAATATCCGGGGAGCCTATTTTATGATGAGCTCGCTTCCGGTCGGGACTTATCGCATCAAGATCAAAGATTCCTGTAATTCCGAGTATATACTGACGCTACAGATTAAGGAATACATTGGAAATACAACTTTTGAAATTGTTGAAGGATGTTCTTCGTTTAATTTCAAGATCAACCATACTAACAACAACGGCTCTTTTCCAAATCTTGGGTATTGGTTGCAGAAATTCAATCCGGTAACCGGCCAATGGGGACATCCGAACACCAATGTAGCCTATCCAGAAAACACTACTCCAAATGGTAATAACTCAATTACTATTGCCAACAATGCTTGGAATCTGAATTTAGCTATCGGAGGGCGCTTCAGAGTTCTAACTGCATCATCTATTTATGGTAGCGTGGGCGTTAGCAGCAATTGCTTATTTGTAATCAAAGAATTTGAGACAGGAAGCCTTCCAGAAATAAAGGGAGCCTTAAATTTTTCATGTTCAGGCACGCTTTCTGATGTATTATTAAATGTAGAAGGTGAAGGAAATTATGCTTTTAGCATCATTAAAAAAAATGACGTCCCTTTTAATTTTTCAAATGGCAACAGTCCTTTATTTACAGATTTAGAATCTGCAGTATACGTCTTTCAAATAGTTGACGAATGCCAAAACACAAGCACTTATACTCATGACGTGACAACGCCATTTGTCTTTTCTATAGCAGCCACATTATGCGACGGACAGAACAGCAGTCTTTCTGTTCCGAATTTCCCTTACTTGCAATACAGATGGTATAAGCAAGGTGCCGAAAACGTTACATTGAGCACAAATGCCAGCCTCAGCTTTAATCCTTTAAATGTCAGCACTAATTCTGGTATTTATCATGTAGCTGTCACCTATCCTGCAGAACCTGATTCATGCTTGAACCAGACTTTGAGCTACGAAATCAATGCAGGAATACAGCCAAATGCAGGAGAAGACAATACGGTTAATATATGCGACATTCCACCTTCTATCAACTTATTTGACTATCTATTAGATAATGCAGACCGAAACGGTACTTGGGAGCAAATCACTCCAGTCGGAACTCTTTCTGCCAACGTATGGAGTACAGAAGGCGCCCAACAGGGTTCTACTTATTATTTTAGCTATGTTGTAAATGGTTTCTGCGGCGTAGAGGATGAAGCCATAATAGCGATTCATTTCCTCAATATCTTACCTGCTCCTATTATCAATAGTATAGGGCCAGTTTGTGTCGGAGCTCCGATAAATCTGAGAATCCAGAATCCGAATATTCTTTACCATTATGTTTGGTCGGGACCTAACGGATTTACGGCAACGGGCATCGCTCCAGTGTTTCCTAATGCGACCGTAGCCATGTCGGGAACTTATTCTGTCACGGCCAATCTAGTGAATTGTCCGTCGCAGCCCGTAACATTTGAATTGGTTGTGACGCCATTGCCGGAATTCCATTTCGCTAACGAAAACAACAGAATCTGTTCCGGACAAGAAATTTCGCTAAAAGTTGTTCCTGATAATTTTAACGAATTACAAGCTTCTTACCTCTGGAGCAATGAAGCCGGAGAAGTCATCGGAGGAAATTTTGCAGAAGTTGAAGTAAACGAACCCGGATTATATAACGTACTTGTTGATGTAGACGGCTGTACATTTTCGAAAGCAATTGAAGTTGAGGAAAACACAGATACTTTCTCCGTAGGAGCCGAGGCAAAATGTGAAGACGACCACTATATGCTTTCTGCCTATGCAATCGATAATTCTTTTAACGAGTCAACCGCTAGCTATGTGTGGACAGGCCCAAATAATTTTTATGCCACGACGCAATCTACAGACATTACTGGATTAGAGTCAGGAACTTATACTGTCGTAGTCACAAATGAGGAAGGATGTTCTGAAACCATATCAATTCCTGTTGAAAAAAGCTATTGCAAGATTCCGAAAGGAGTTTCTCCTAATGGAGATAATGATAACGACACATGGAATTTGGCCGGACTCGACATCTTGAGGGTAAAAATCTTTAACCGTTACGGAATGGAAGTCTATGAGATGAACAACTACGTAAACCAATGGCATGGCCAATGTTCTGATGGAAAATTATTGCCAACAGCAACCTATTACTACTATATCTCTTTCCGAAACGGAAAAGAAAAAACCGGATGGGTCTATCTGAATCGAGAAGTGCATTGATAACTTTTTGACACAAAATAAAAGGTTGCCAGTAGCTGCTGGCAGCCTTTTTAATTTGAAAATGATAGAAGATAAAATATCTTTCAATTATTTTTGAAAGTTTAAAAATATATTCTTACCTTTGGACTATGGAATTCAAGGAAGCAAAAAACAAATTCATTCAGACGTGGGGAGCATTAGGCTCACAATGGGGCATAAACAAAACGATGGCTCAAATTCATGCACTGCTGATGGTTTCTCCAGAACCGCTTTCTATGGAAGACATCATGGAAGAATTATTGATTTCTAGAGGAAATGCCAGCATGAACCTCCGTGCCTTGATGGACTGGGGTATCGTGTACAAAGAATACAAATCGGGCGAACGAAAAGAATTTTTTACAGCCGAAAAAGACCTAGATGAATTGGCCGTAAAAATTGCACAAGAAAGAAGCAAAAGAGAAATCAAGCCAGCCTTAAGAGTCTTAAAAGACGTCTCTTCTATCAAAGGAAACGAAACCAAAGAAACAAAGCATTTTGTAGATCAGACCTCCAAACTATACGATTTTGTTTTAAAAGCCGACAATATGATTGACAAAGTAACTGAGTTTAAAGACAATTGGATTGGCCGTTTGGTTATGAAAATCATGAAGTAAAAAAATTTAATTAAAAGTTTCATTTTTTTCTGAAAGTTTAAAATACTATTATAACCATTAATCAAAACTATTGATTATGAAAACACTTGAGCACCAAACCTTACTTTATGACGAAGACTGTCCGCTCTGTCAAGCCTATACAACAGGTTTTATAAAAGCAGGAATGTTGGATAAGAATGGCAAAAAACCTTTCTCAAAACTTACTGATGAAGAACACAGTTTCATTGATTTTAAAAGAGCTTCTAATGAAATTGCTTTAGTCGATAACCAAAACAAAACCGTAACTTATGGAATCGACAGCTTGCTGAAAGTGATTGGAAATTCTTTTCCTTGGATGGAAAAAGTCGGAAACATTTCTCCAATAAAATACTTATTGAAAAAACTGTATTCATTTATCTCTTATAACCGAAAAGTAATTATTCCGAATAAAAAAACAGAACAGAATATTTTGCAATGCATTCCAAGTTTTAATTACAAATACAGAATTATTTACATCCTTTTTGCAATAATCATTACGGCTTTCACGCTTTATAATTACTCAGGATTGTTTCAAGATTTACCAAAAGGGAATTTTAGCAGGGAAGCTATCTTAGCTTTCGGACAAATTATTTTTCAAAGCCCATTTCTATTAAAATTCGACAAAAAGACTGTTCTAAATTATGTCGGAAATCTGATGACAGTTTCCCTATTTGGCTCTCTTCTTTTGACTCCGGTTTTACTGCTAAATCAATTCCTAGAAATCCCAGAAATTATAATTCTAAGCTGGTTCGCTATTACCGTTCTGCTGATGTTCATCGAACATTTCCGAAGAATTAAAATTCTACAACTCCCTCCCTATCTTTCTTACACTTGGGCAGTCTACAGGATTATTGCCTTAATTATCATCTTAAATTTATACGTATGAAAAAGCTTATAATCGCAGCAGGAACAGGATTCTTAGGCCAAGTTTTGGCGAATCATTTTAAAGATAAATTCAAAGAAATAATTATCCTTACCAGAGGAGATTCTAAAATAAAAGACGGCATCAACTATATAAAATGGAATGCCAAAACATTTTCTGGTTGGGAAAAAGAATTAGAAAATACCGACGTGCTTATTAATCTTGCAGGCAAATCTGTAGATTGTAGGTATACGGAAGAAAACAAAAAAGAGATTCTCGATTCAAGACTCGAAAGCACTCGCATTCTAAATCTTGCCGTTCTTCATTGTCAAAACCCTCCAAAACATTGGCTAAACTCTTCAACTTCCACAATATATAGGCATTCATTAGACAAACAAATGGATGAGGTCGATGGTGAAATCGGAGATGATTTTTCTATGAATGTTGCCAAATCTTGGGAAAAGGCTTTTTTTGAAACCGAAACGCCAACAACTAGAAAAACAGCGCTGAGAACTTCAATAGTATTAGGCAAAAAAGGAGGCGCATTTCTTCCTTTGAAAAATCTAGCGAAAATAGGTTTTGGAGGTAAACAAGGAAAAGGCAACCAATTTATCAGCTGGGTTCATGAAAAGGATTTTGCCAGGGCGTTAGAATTTATTCTTGAAAAAGAATTGACCGGAGTCGTAAATATTGTTTCTCCAAAACCGATTCGAAATGCTTCTTTTATGAAAGCACTTCGCAAAAGTTTAGGCATTCCAGCCGGAATTCCGATTAATGAAAAGCTTTTGAAATTTGGAGCAAAAATCATTGGTACCGAAACAGAATTAGTATTAAAAAGCAGAAATGTAATTCCGAAACGATTATTAGAAAATGGTTTTGAGTTTGAATTTGGAGATTTGGAAATGGCTTTAAAGAATTTAAAATAACCAACCCTGACAGCGTTGAAACGCTGTCAGGGTTATAACAATCAAACCAAATAAATCATCCCTAACCAAAAAATCGGAATACTTTCCACCCAAAAAGAAGTATAATATTTCGAACGATTTTGATTTGCAAATAGCATAAAAAGAGCAGTCGTAATAACCAAAATAGCATTGACAAAAAGCTGGTTAATATCGATTGTGCTTTTCAAAAACTCCAAGAAATAAAGCGGAATAAGTATAAGTATTCCTAAGATTTTGGTTTTTTCCACTCCTATTCTTTGAGGTACGGTTTTCAGAGCAGGATCATCTGTTTTCAAGTCGATGATTTCAAATATCAGAATTAGGCTGATGACTAATAAAAATCGCTGGCAGCATTTGAGAATTACATCTGAAAAGACTTCGGTTCCTGCGTTCAGCAAAGGCAGCAAAGTGGTAACGCCAGACCAGCAAATAGCTACGATATAAATCTTGACACCGCTCCAATTCCGTATATTTTTTTTCTTCGAAAAAACGGGAACCGTATACAAAAATGTCAGTCCAAAGAAGATTATCGCAGTTATCTGAGTAACACTGCCCAAACAAAAAAAGAAAAAAGCAGTAGTCAAAAGCGAAATAACGCTCACTATTGCAATCGCTTTTAATTCAAATCGTAATGGCTTTTTATTCCGAAAAAAATCTTCGTATTTGATAAAGTTATATCCGAAAATTGTTCCAAAAAACGCAAAGCCGGCCATCGGTAAATCAAAGCTATTTTGGAACATGTGATTGGTCATCAGAACCAGCGACAGAACAGCAACAGCTACATGGATGCTTCCATTTATATAAAAATCAAATAGTCGTCTGATAGCCTGCATACTGCAAAAATAACGAAACTGTTAACAACACGGTATTTTCGTTGAAAATTTCCTAAAAAAACCATGTTAAAAAAGGATTTATTTTTGAGATTAATAAGTACTTTTGTGCCACAAAAAACAACCCACTACAATATTATATGAAAACAGATGCTTTTGCTTTAAGACATATCGGTCCGAGAGAAAACGATTTGCAGCACATGCTGAAAACTATTGGTGTTGAATCAATTGACCAGTTGATTTATGAAACGCTTCCGGATGATATCCGTCTAAAAGCGCCATTGAATTTAGAACCAGCAATGACTGAATATGAATATTTGAATCACATTCAGAAATTAGGAAATAAAAATAAAGTATTCAAATCATATATTGGTTTGGGTTATCATCCAGCTATCGTTCCTGCGGCTATCCAAAGAAATGTTTTTGAAAATCCAGGATGGTACACGGCATATACGCCGTACCAAGCTGAAATCGCACAAGGCCGTTTAGAAGCTTTATTGAATTACCAAACGACTGTTATCGAATTGACAGGAATGGAAATTGCCAACGCTTCTTTACTTGACGAAGGAACTGCCGCTGCAGAAGCTATGGCGTTGCTTTTCGACGTAAGAACACGCGACCAAAAGAAAAACAATACAAACAAATTCTTCGTTTCTGAAGAAATATTGCCACAGACTTTATCAGTCCTACAAACTCGTTCGACTCCAATTGGCGTAGAATTAGTTATCGGAAACCATGAAGAATTTACTTTCGGAAATGATTTCTTTGGAGCTATTCTTCAATACCCAGGTAAATTTGGACAAGTCTATGATTACGCTGGATTTATTTCTCAAGCAAAATCAAACGAAATAAAAGTAGCCGTTGCTGCTGACATCTTAAGCTTGGTAAAATTAACTTCTCCTGGTGAATTGGGAGCTGATGTAGTTGTTGGAACAACGCAACGTTTCGGAATTCCGATGGGTTATGGCGGCCCACACGCAGCTTATTTTGCTACAAAAGAAGAATACAAAAGAAGCATGCCGGGAAGAATCATCGGCGTGACTGTTGATACGAACGGAAACCGTGCACTTCGTATGGCTTTGCAGACTCGTGAACAGCATATCAAACGCGAAAAAGCAACTTCAAATATTTGTACGGCTCAAGTACTTTTGGCTGTTATGGCCGGAATGTATGCAGTATATCACGGTCCAAAAGGATTGGAATATATCGCCGACAAAGTTCATGCTTCGGCAGTAACTACAGCAGAAGCCTTGAATAAAATCGGAATTACCCAAACGAACACTTCTTTCTTCGACACGATTGTCGTGAAAGCAGATGCTCAAAAAGTAAAAGCGATTGCCGAGAAAAACGAATTCAATTTCTATTATATCGATAACGAAACGGTTTCCATTTCATTTAACGAAACAACCAGTTTGGCAGATATCAACACGATTGTGGCTATTTTTGCTGAAGCTGCAGGAAAAGAAACTGTGAAAGTAACCGAATTAGCTACACAAATCAGCTACCAAGAAAGCTTAAACAGAACAAGTACTTTCTTGACACACGAGGTTTTCAACAAACACCATTCGGAAACAGCTTTAATGCGTTACATCAAAATGCTGGAAAGAAAAGATTTGGCTTTGAACCACTCGATGATTTCATTAGGATCTTGTACGATGAAATTGAACGCTGCAGCAGAAATGCTGCCGCTAAGCATGGCAAATTGGAATAACATTCACCCATTTGCTCCAGTAGAACAAGCGGAAGGATACCAAATCATGCTTAAAAAATTAGAAGAGCAGTTAAACGTTGTGACTGGTTTTGCCGGAACAACTTTACAGCCTAATTCTGGTGCTCAAGGCGAATATGCAGGTTTGATGGTTATTCGTGCGTACCACCAGTCAAGAGGCGAATCACACAGAAATATCGCTTTGATTCCAGCTTCGGCTCATGGAACAAACCCAGCAACGGCAACAATGGCAGGAATGCATGTTGTGGTAACAAAAACATCTGAAAACGGAAATATTGACGTTGAAGATTTAAGAGCAAAAGCAATTCAATATAAAGATAACTTGGCGTGTTTGATGGTAACTTATCCATCGACTCACGGGGTATACGAAGCATCTATTATTGAGGTGACAAAAATTATCCATGAAAATGGAGGTCAAGTTTATATGGACGGTGCCAACATGAATGCACAAGTTGGATTGACAAACCCAGCAACTATTGGTGCTGATGTTTGCCACTTGAACCTACATAAAACGTTTGCTATCCCTCACGGAGGTGGCGGACCTGGAGTTGGACCGATCTGTGTTGCAAAACACTTGGTAGAATTCTTGCCAACAAATCCAGTAATTGCAACAGGAGGCGACAACGCAATCACGGCAATTTCTGCAGCACCTTGGGGTTCTGCTTTGGTTTGCTTGATTTCTTACGGATACATCACAATGCTTGGTGCTGAAGGCTTGACAAGCTCAACACATCATGCTATTTTGAATGCCAATTATATCAAAGAAAGATTAAACGGTCATTATGCGACTTTATATTCTGGAGAAATGGGACGTGCGGCTCACGAAATGATTATCGAATGTCGTCCGTTTAAAGAAAAAGGAATTGAAGTAACAGACATCGCAAAACGTTTGATGGATTACGGCTTCCATGCTCCGACAGTTTCTTTCCCTGTAGCTGGAACTTTGATGATTGAGCCAACAGAAAGCGAAAACTTAGAAGAATTAGACCGTTTCTGCGATGCGATGATTTCCATCAGAAAAGAAATCGAGAACGCTTCTGCAGACGACAAAAATAACGTCTTGAAAAATTCTCCTCATACATTGGCAATGCTAACGGCGGACACTTGGGATTTTCCATACACAAGGGAAGACGCAGCTTTCCCATTAGAATATATTGCTGAGAATAAATTCTGGCCATCAGTTCGTAGGGTTGATGATGCTTATGGAGACAGAAATTTAGTTTGTTCTTGTGCTCCGATAGAAGCTTATATGGAAAGTTAATTCCTTAAAATAGATCGATAAAAACCGATAGTTTTAAAATCTATCGGTTTTTTTTATATCTGAACATAAAAAATTACAGCATAAAAAAATGCCCCGACTTCTCGAGGCATTTGATTTATTAAGAAAACTTATATTAGTATTTGTAAGCTACTCCTTTTTTGATAGCTTGAGAGCCGCCTAATGAATTTGAACTAGCTCCAACAGTAGTCTTGTCAGCAGTTAATAAAATAAAAGGACATCCAAGTTTGGCTGCTTCCATTTTTAGTTTTTTCTCTGCTTTTTTATCTCCTGTATTTCCTGTTTGGAAGTTAATTAGACCTGTTTTTCCTCTAACTTCTTCACCTTTTTTCAATCCAGCGATATACGATTTTTCTTCTAGGATTACGACTTTTTCCCAATCTTTTTCAGAGTTCACAATAATTTTTTCAGAAACCTCTTCTACTCTTCCGCTTTTTCCGTAAACGATTTTTTCAATGGCATACTTACCAATAGAATTTTCTGCATCTTCACCATCATATTTAAACACGATAACATATTCATCCAAGCGGATTACTTTTCCATTAACAGTTTCTCCATTGTGCTTGAAGATTTTGTCAGTCTGTGCAAAAATTAATGAAGAGGTCATTAACAACATCAGTAATAAAATACTTTTTTTCATTTTTTCTAAGTTAATTGTTGATTTTGGCGCCAAATATAACATTTTTACTTACAAAAAAAACATAATTTGTTTTTTAATCCTCAAGATATTAACCTAATTTTAAACTTTTCCGAAATAACATGATAAAAGATATTGAAAATCGTGAGGATTTAGTAATGTTAATGTCCAAATTCTACAATAAACTACTTAAAGACAACACGATAAGCTACTTATTTACTGACATCGCCAAAATAAACCTTGAAGAACATCTTCCTATTATTACAGATTTCTGGAACCTGAGCTTGTTTGGCAAAGGCAATTATAAAAATAACGTACTCCAACTTCACTTAGACCTCAATAAAAAGTCAAATTTAACGCCTGAACACTTCAAAACATGGCTTGCTACCTTTAATTTGACTGTTGATGAAAACTTTTCAGGAGAAAATTCGGAACGGATTAAAACCAAAGCTTTATCCATTTCGACCGTTATGCAGATTAAATTACACAAATCAGCATAAAATAAAAGCATATCATTAATATTCTTTCAAAAAAATGACGATATCATAATTATATGCATGCATAGCATTTTTTGTTGTCGGCCCATTAATTTTTAATACATTAGCATAATCTATAAACTTTCAAGATGAATATAAAAATAATTGGTTCTGGCAGTTACATTCCAGAAATCAAAATAACAAACCAAGATTTTGATAAGCATGTTTTTCTAAGTGAAGATGGAACGCCTTTGTCTCATTCTACAGAAGTCATTATTGGAAAATTTAAAGATATTACCGGAATAGAAGAACGTCGTTATGTCGACAACGAATTGCTTGCTTCCGACATCGCTTTTTTGGCATCACAACGTGCCATAGAAGATGCAAAAATTGACCCTGAAACAATTGACTATATCATACTTGCGCATAATTTTGGAGATGTAAAACACGGCAAAATTCAGTCAGACATGATTCCGAGTTTGGCCTCAAGAGTCAAACATAGGCTTCAGATTAAAAATCCGAAATGCGTGGCCTATGATATTCTTTTCGGATGTCCGGGATGGATTGAAGGTACGCTCCAAGCTAACGCTTACATCAAATCAGGAATGGCCAAACGCTGCCTTGTGATTGGAGCTGAAACGCTTTCAAGAGTTATCGATCCGCATGATCGTGATTCGATGATTTATGCCGATGGTGCCGGAGCGACCATTGTAGAAGGCACGGAAGATAGCGAAGGAATATTATCGTATGAAAGCGCCACATTTGCATATGAAGAAGCCAACTACTTGTATTTTGGAGAATCCTATAATAAAGATTTGGATCCAGACGTACGTTATATCAAAATGTTCGGCCGTAAAATCTATGAATTTGCATTGAGCCAAGTTCCCTGTGCCATGAAGAGCTGCCTTGAGAAAAGCGGTATTGATATTTCTGAAGTCAAAAAGATTCTTATACATCAGGCCAACGAAAAAATGGACGAGGCAATAATTCACCGATTTTATAAATTATTTCAGCAAACGCCGCCCAAAGACATTATGCCAATGAGCATCCATAAATTTGGCAATAGCAGCGTTGCAACAGTCCCAACCTTATACGACCTTTTAATGAAAGGAAAAATCGAAAATCAGAAACTTCATAAGGGAGATGTTATTATCTTTGCATCCGTTGGCGCAGGAATGAATGTCAACGCATTTACTTATAGACTATAAAAAGTTCCAGTTTCAGGTTTCAAGCTGTCATTGCAATACTTTGAAAACTTGAAACCTTAAACTTGAAACACGATGTACGAAAAAACGTTTCCGAATAAAAGATTCAAGCATACGCTGGATTTTTTAAACAAGCATATTACTACTTCAGAAACAATCCTCGATTTAGGAGTGGAAAATCCATTCTCAAAAATCATGAAAGAGGAAGGTTTTAAAGTCCTAAACACGACAGGTGAAGATCTGGACAATGACCAGGCTGCGCTTCAGGGAGAGCACTATACTGTAACAACAGCATTTGAAATATTCGAGCATCTGTTGAATCCTTATACCGTATTGCAAAATATAAAATCCGACAAGCTATTTATTTCTATACCGTTGCGTCTTTGGTTTTCACCGGCCTATCGCAGCAAAACTGATATGTGGGACCGCCATTATCACGAATTTGAGGATTGGCAGCTCGACTGGCTGTTGGAAAAAACAGGCTGGAAAATAATCGACAGGCAAAAATGGACAAATCCAGTCAAGAAATTTGGAATCAGACCCTTATTGCGAAGATTCACGAACAGATATTATATTGTTTATGCTGAGAAAATTCATAATTCATAATTCATAATTCATTATGAACTATTATATCGTCATTCCAGCGCATAACGAAGAAGCTTTTATCGCTTTAACTTTGCAGTCTTTAGCAGATCAAACGCTCCTGCCTACAAAACTCGTGGTGGTTGATGATAATTCGACAGACAAGACATCAAAAATAGTTCAAGAATTTGCTGCAAAATATCCTTTTATACATCTGGTAAAAAGAACTTCTGAAGCCATCCATCTTCCTGGAAGCAAGGTCATCCAGGCTTTTCACAAAGGATATGAAACGTTGGACGAAAATTATGATGTAATCGTAAAACTGGATGCCGACTTGATTCTGCCAGCAAATTATTTCGAAACGATTATCACTATTTTCAAATCGGACTCAAAAATCGGCATGGCCGGAGGATTTGCGTATATCGAAAAAAACGGTGATTGGATACTTGAAAACCTTACCGACAAAGATCATATACGTGGCGCTTTTAAAGCATATCGAAAAGAATGCTTTCTACAGATCGGAACTTTAAAGCCTGCTATGGGCTGGGACACTGTAGACGAACTGCTTTGCAAATTCTACGGCTGGAAAGTAGTAACCGACGCCTCCTTAAAAGTAAAACATCTCAAACCGACTGGAGCTAACTACAACAAAATTGCCCGTTATAAACAAGGCGAAGCATTCTATAGTTTAGGCTATGGGTTTCTGATTACGGCAATTGCTTCGGCTAAATTAGCAATGCTTAAGAAAAAACCTTTCTTATTTTTTGACTACATCAAAGGTTTTCTAAAGGCAAAAACGGCAAAAAAACCTCTTTTGGTAACAGAAGAACAAGCCCGATTTATTAGAAGCTACCGCCTGAAAAAAATGAAGGAAAAGTTAATTTAATGGTACGTTACCATTTTCATGACTATCTTTAGTCCAATCGCTTTTATCTATTTAGCAGTTTCTCAAAAAAACTCATAATCCATAACCAGCAACTCATAACAAATTTCGTATTTTAGCCATAATTTAGAAACGTATAATGATAATTCGATACTTAACCCAAATAGGCCGCTATTTTATCATGTTGAAGGAAATCTTCAATAAACCGACAAAATGGTCCTATATGAAGCAGCTCATCTTAAAAGAAATAGACGATTTGATTATCGGATCTTTAGGAATCGTTGCTTTTATTTCTTTCTTTATTGGTGGTGTTGTTGCGATACAAACTGCTTTAAACTTGACCAATCCTCTGATTCCAAAAACCTTGATCGCTTTTGCAACAAGGCAGTCTGTAATATTAGAATTTGCGCCTACTTTTATTTCGATCATCATGGCCGGAAAAGTAGGATCTTTCATTACTTCCAGCATTGGGACAATGAGAGTTACAGAACAAATTGATGCTTTAGAAGTTATGGGAGTAAATTCGCTAAACTACTTAGTTTTCCCAAAAATAGCTGCTTTGATGCTTTACCCGTTCGTAATTGCATTAAGTATGTTCTTAGGAATTTTAGGCGGTTATATGGCTTCTGTTTATGGCGACCTGACCTCTAGCGATGAGTTTATTACCGGATTACAAACCGATTTTATTCCGTTTCACATTGTGTACGCGTTTATAAAAACAATGGTCTATGCCTTTATCTTGGCAACCATTCCTTCTTTTCATGGTTATTACATGAAAGGCGGTGCTTTAGAAGTAGGTAAAGCGAGTACGGTTTCATTTGTTTGGACGAGTGTCGTGGTTATTCTCATGAACTTTATATTAACACAATTACTTTTAAGCTCATGATCGAAGTAAAAGACATAAAAAAATCGTTTGGCGATTCACAAATCTTAAAAGGGATTTCTACTACTTTTGAGGCTGGAAAAACCAATCTTATTATCGGGCGAAGCGGCTCTGGAAAAACCGTTTTGCTTAAGACATTGCTTGGAATTCACACTCCAGATGAAGGATCTATATCTTTCAACGGAAAAATTTATTCGGAATTGACTCCAGATGAAAAACGAGAATTAAGAACAGAAATCGGAATGGTTTTCCAAGGAAGCGCTCTTTTTGATTCCATGACAGTGGAAGAAAATGTGGGCTTTCCGCTAAAAATGTTTTCCAACAAGAAAAAGAGCGAAATCCGCGATCGCGTCAATCAAGTACTAGAAAGAGTTAATCTTGTGGATGCCAATAAAAAATTTCCTTCTGAAATTTCTGGAGGTATGCAGAAGCGTGTTGCCATTGCAAGAGCTATTGTAAACAATCCGAAATATCTTTTTTGTGATGAGCCAAACTCGGGGTTAGACCCAGAAACCTCTATCCTTATTGATGTCCTGATCCAAGAAATTACTAAAGAATACAATATGACTACGGTCATAAATACGCACGACATGAACTCCGTCTTGCAAATTGGCGAAAAAATCGTTTTCTTAAAAAACGGACTGAAAGAATGGGAAGGAAACAACGAAGAAATTTTAGAGACTAAGAACAAATCTATCGTTGAGTTTGTCTACTCATCAGACCTATTCAAAAAAGTCAGGGAAAGCCTTTTGGCTGATGCTGATGAAGAAGAAAACAACAATAAATAAAAAAAGCCTGCAGAAGCAGGCTTTTTTTATTTATTTATAATCGCTGTAATTCGTTTTATCTCTTGTTCCTTATCCTTTGGATAAATCAGTAATACGTCTTCTCTATCTACGATTATATAATCATTCAGTCCATCAATAACAATCAATTTCTTTGCATCGGTTCGGATGATATTGTTTGAGGCATTTTCTAGAAAAACTGTAGCGTTAATCACAGCGTTCAACTGATTATCTTTAGGAAGTTTCTCATACAATGAACCCCATGTACCCAAATCATTCCAATCAAAAGTAGCCGGAAGCACAAATACATTTGATGCTTTTTCCATAACCGCATAATCGATAGAAATATTTTCCGCATCGGCATAATTCTCTTCAATAAAGACTTTTTCCAAATCAGAATTATAGTTTTCAAAGCCTTTCATAAACAAGCTATACAGCTGTGGCTGAAAAATCTCAAAGGCTTGGATAATTGATTTTACGCTCCAAATAAATATGCCTGCATTCCACAGAAAATTTCCGCTTTTCAAAAACTCTTTGGCGGTTTCATAATCTGGTTTTTCTCTAAATTGGCTTACTTTTTTTATAGGATTTTCATCCGATTTATCATATTCAATATAGCCAAAACCTGTATTAGGAAAAGTCGGCTGTATACCTAGAGTCATTAAAGCATTATCTTTTTCGCAAAAGTCAAAAGCAACCTGAAGATCGTTTATGAATGCTCCTTCATCTTCAATCCAATGATCGCTTGGCGCTACAACCATTACGGCATCCGGATTTATTTTTTTTATTTTTAAGGAAGCGTATAAAATACAAGGCGCCGTATTTCTCATTGCTGGCTCCAACAAAACCTGTTCTTGTTTGGCTTCAGGAAGTTGAGCCAAGACCAAATCATTGTATTTTTCGTTTGTCAGGATAAAAATATTTTCTGGCGGAATCAGCTTAGATAATCTGCTAAATGTTTTTTGGATGAGAGTTTCCCCTGTCCCCAGCATATCGTGAAACTGCTTTGGAAATTCGCTAGTGCTCACTGGCCAAAATCGAGAGCCAACACCACCAGCCATTAGTATGGCAAAATAATTCTTATTCATATTTGGATTATATTTTTACAATCTATGTAAATATTCTTAATTCTAAACTTAAATCAAAATGGTTTAATTAACATTTAACATCAGCTGGGCAAAAGTTCTACTTCTGCATTCGGATTAAATAAATAAATCCTTCCTGAACTTACTTCTAGGCATTCAAACCGTTTGATCCTTTGAGCACCTTTTTTAAATATCTTTCCGTTATGGATTCTAAACAAACTTCCATAAGGTATCTCAAATATATAATTCTTATCGTTTCCTTCGTCAAATTGTTTTAAGGCCAAAGACAAGGTCGCATCCGTGTCGCTGCTTGCCGCCGGATTCCTAAAATGCCTTGCCATCAGTGGCAATATATGGCTTGGGAAAATTTCAGGGCGTATAAAAGGAACCATCAATTGCTGAAAGGTATATTTCCATTCATTGCCATGGGGCTTGATATTCCTGCCAAACTTCTTAAAAGCGACCAGATGCGCTATTTCATGAATCAAAGTCATGAGAAATTTATATTTATTCAGGCTGGAATTTATAGTGATTTCATGTTTGCCACTGGCTCCTTTCCTATAATCGCCATGGCGTGTCATACGTTCATTGACAATTTTTAGATGGACTTCGTTGGCTTTAATTAACTCGAAACACGGCTCTACAGCGTGTTCAGGGAGATATTTTGACAAGACTTCACTCATTATTACAAATTTATTTATTTTTGGTAGAAATGCTATACATTTATGATATGATTGAAGAAATAAAAATATATTATGATGAATTAGCATCGACTTATGATCAGAATAGGTTTGGGAATTCGTATGGAAATTATATCGATTCTCAAGAAAGAGCCTACTTGAAAAAGAACTTGCCTCTTCTTGATTCCAGCAACATCTTGGATTTAGGTTGCGGAACAGGAAGATTTTTAGATTATGCAACCCATGGCGCTGACATTAGTCCAAGAATGATTGAAGTTGCAAAAAGCAAATTTTCAGATAAAGAAATCAGATTGGGCAGTGTTTCTGAAATTCCATATCCCGATGCTTTTTTCGATGTCATATTTTCTTTTCATGTGCTTATGCATCTTGACAAGACAATCGTTAATGAATTTCTTCAAGAATCACATCAAAAATTAAAAAAAGAAGGCCGGTTGATTTTCGACTTTCCTTCTAAAAAGAGAAGAAGACTGTTCAAATACAAAAACGAAGGCTGGCATGGCGCTAATGATTTCTCAATTAAAGACATAGAAAACTTGATCGAATCAAATTGGAAGATAAAGCACCGTCAGGGAATTCTTTTTTTTCCTATCCATCGGTTTCCTTCTTCTACCCGACCCTTATTGCAAAAGATCGATACTTTTTTTTGCAAGACCTTTCTCAAAGAGTATTCTTCTTACCTCATTATTGAATTAGAAAAAACATGAATGCGAAAAGACTTATCCCGACGGTCGTAAAGCTAAAATTCAAAATACTAAAAAGGTATATTACTGATCTAGAATTTATTTCTAAAAATCGTTTTGCAAAAAAAAGACCACTAGAAAATATTTCTGGCTTCTCAATCACAACCGAGCAGGAAATAAAAAAAGGAGCTTTTTTAGAAAACAAAATCCACAACTTGCAGGTGGCTTCAAAAGCCATTAATGAGATTTGCGTCCTCCCAAACGAATTATTTTCTTTTTGGAAAATAGTTGGAAATCCTTCGGAAAGAAACGGATTTAAAAAAGGGCGGAATATCGTAAACCAAAAAATTTCCGAAGAAGTCGGCGGAGGACTCTGCCAGCTTTCGGGGATCATCTATCATACGGCATTGAAAGCCAATCTTAAGATATTGGAAAGGCACAATCATTCCGTCGATATCTATTCAGAAGAAGAACGGTTCACTCCTTTAGGTGCCGATGCTACTGTAGTTTATGGCTACAAAGATTTGAGAATTGTAAACAATAATCCTTTTCCGATACAATTCAAAATCGAAATTAAAGGTTCTCATATTGTTTGCGCACTAAACAGTCCACAGGAAATAGAAGAGCATAAAATAACCTTCAATATTGTCGATAAGGGTAAAAAAATAGAAGTAATTACTTTTATAGACACCAAAAAGGTTGCTATTTCTTTTTACAACAAATTAAGGAGTCGATGAAGAAACCTGCAAGACTTTGCCATTATAAAGCTTATTCCCTTTTAAGGTAAAATCATAAATATAATCTGCCATTTCTTTTGCTGAAAGCGGAGCTTGATATCCAGGGAAGGCTTCCGCAAGCATTTCTGTCTGTACTGAGCCTAATGCCAAGACATTAAAAGAAATTCCTCTTTCTTTATATTCTTCTGAAAGCAGTTCGGAAAGTGTTATTACTGCTCCCTTGCTGGAACTGTAGGCAGAAAGACCTGCAAACTTCATGCTCCCTTGTATTCCGCCCATGCTGCTGATGGTAACGACATGGCTTCCTTGTTTCAGATAAGGCAAAGAAATTCGTGTCAGCGAGGCAACTCCGAAAACATTTACCTTATAAATTTTCTCGAAATCTTGAGTAGAGGTTTCAGAAAATGGCTTCAGCAATAGCGCTCCTGCATTATGTATTATCGCATCGACTTGCTTCCACGCAGAAGAAAGGAAATTTTCGATTTTTGCTAGATCTTCTTCAATTGATAAATCAACAGACAAGCATGTAATGTTTTTATTTTCTAAAAGTGCCTGTGGCGTTTTTCGAGAAATTGCCAAAACTTGATGTCCTGCGTTTGCAAACAGCAAGGCTAATTCGTAACCGATTCCCCTGCTTGTTCCTGTTATGATGATGTTTTTCATTTCAATTAAACTCGCGATCCCTTTCGGACCGCATTCATTATTTTTTTAGGGTAATTTCCTTTGTAGAAGTATTTGCCATTTTTTCGATTACCGGCAGCATGTCTTGGATAAAGGAAGTCATGTGGGCCGTATCCATTAGCTTGAACTCATCTTGTACTTGGTGATAATAGTCGAAATTCTCAAAATCGAAAGTACAAACTGTCTGGGCTGGAATATTGAATTCTGTAAAAAACGGATAATTATCAGAAGCCATAAACAGCCTATAGGTGAGTTCTTGCTGTACAAACCCAATCAGATTTTTGCCTGAATATTCATTGAATTTTGAAGCCATGTTCGATTTTCCATAACCTGTAATATAGGCCGTGAAATCACGCTTCATAGGAACTCCGATCATTTCAAAATTCAACATCGTATAAATATTAAAGTTTTTTTCTTTTAGCTTTTTAGCCAAATGCTTTGAACCTAGCAGTCCTTCTTCTTCGGCAGAAAAGAACACAAAAAGAATGCTTCTTTTATTCGATTTTGTCTTACCGAAATATTTCACGATTTCAGTTACCGCTGTAGTTCCAGAAGCATTATCATTTGCTCCGTTATTTATATTATCTCCGCTAATTGCCTTTTCCGCCAAACCGATATGATCATAATGGGCACTGACCACTACAAATTCTTTTTTAAGCTTTGGATCGTTTCCTTCCAAATAACCTACAATATTATAAGTGGTTTTAGGATAGTTGGAGAGTGTATCTTTATAAGTGGAGAAATACGGCTTGATGGAATTCTCTGAAAAAACTTTTTCAAGATATTGGGCTGCCTTATCAATTCCGGGTGAACCCGCAGCTCTCCCTTGCAGTTCGTCGGAAGCAAGAAACTCTAATGTTTTAGCGACTGACTGCTGCTCTACTTTATAAGCAACAACTGGGGAATTTGATTTGCAGCTTACTAGGGCACACAAAAAAAACAGAGAAACTATTTTTTTAATCATCGGTCTATAATTGACGGGTTGGCTTTGGCTAAAGTAAAAAAAATAAGGCAATAATTGAGAATCTGTAAAGGATAAATAAGGAGGCAATTACATCGCATTTTTCTAAAAATAGAGCACAAAGATGTCATTTCGCATTTTTTTATATCTGATATCAGCGATTCCACATTCTCAAAACGCCACTAAATTTGTTGAATTCCACACTTTTTCTGTTAGATTTCCACACAATTACACAAATTCCCCATTAGCAACAAAAAATAAAAACAAACAAAAACCATTGATTATCAGATATTTAAACATAATCAGCATTACCTTTCACGTAATGGCACATTTATTTCTATTAACTAATCGAAAAAGAAAACAACACAATACCACAAAAAAATTGTTATGAAAAAGATTTTAATATTAGCCGCATTAGTATTAGGTTTTGGAATAAACGCTACGGCATCAGAAAAAACGACAACTGAAATTTCCGTTATCCAGGAAAAACAATATAAACCAATTGAACCATCTGCTATTCCAGCTGATGCGTTAAAAACCATCAGTTCAAAATATGGTGGATATACAATAAAGGAAGCTCACGTAGCTGACGATGGAGAGTACAAATTGATTCTGTCAAAAGATGATAAGACTGTAACTGCATACTTCACGTCAAAAGGTGAGTTTATAAAAGAAGCATAGTTTAAGTTAAGTTTGTTGAAGGAAGAATTTATATTCTTCGCAATATTAAAGGAGATGTGGGGGCATCTCCTTTATTGTTTTTATATTATAACATATATTAACACTTAAAATTGGTTTAAAATTTTAAATTTGTGAAAAACATTACTACACCCCTGTCTTATGAGTTCGAAAATTTTGGTGATTGATGATGACACGTCTTTTTGCGTAATGCTGAAAACCTTTTTACAAAAAAAAGGTTATGATGTTACCAATGCTTTCACTGCAAGAGAAGCAGAAGAAGCAATAAAAAATCAAGTTTTCGATGTGGTCTTGACGGATATCCGACTGCCTGACAGCGACGGCATCCAGATCCTAAAATCCATCAAAGAAACTTCTTTCAAAACCCAAGTCGTATTGATGACCGGTTATACAGATATCAAAACAGCCGTAAGCGCCATGAAAATGGGAGCTTATGATTATGTCGGAAAGCCTATCAATCCTGACGAGATTCTTCATACCATTGAACAATCCTTAAAAAAGAGAGCTGAAAAACCGGAACCTGTTGCCACAAAAAGCGAAAAGAAAGAAACTACCGATCTTGCTTTTGTGAAAGGGATAAGTTCTACTTCAAACCAATTACACGAATACATCAGCCTTGTCTCGCCAACCAATATGTCAGTACTGATTATTGGCGACAGCGGTACGGGAAAAGAATATATTGCACATACCATACACACGCAAAGCAAGCGAAAAGATAAGCCTTTTATTCCAGTAGATTGCGGTGCCATTCCAAAAGAATTGGCTTCTAGCGAGTTTTTCGGACATATAAAAGGTTCTTTTACGGGAGCTATCAATGACAAGACGGGCCATTTCGAAGCGGCCAATGGTGGTACTTTATTTTTAGATGAAGTTGGAAACCTTTCGTATGAAGTCCAAATCCAACTGCTTCGTGCTTTGCAGGAACGCAAAGTAAAACCTGTCGGCAGCAATCACGAAATCAAAGTAGATATCAGGGTCATTGCGGCTACAAACGAAGATTTATCAGAAGCTGTTAAGCGTGGCGATTTCAGGGAAGATTTATATCATAGGCTCAATGAATTTTGCATCCAAGCTCCTAGATTAAGCGAAAGAAAACATGACATCATGGTGTTTGCGCATCATTTCTTAGCTTTGGCCAATGAAGATTTAGAAAAAGACATTGAAGGCTTTGATGATGAAGTCATTGAATTGTTTATGAATTATGACTGGCCAGGAAATCTTCGCGAGATGAAAAATACAATCAAGCGATCTGTATTGCTTACCAAAACCAATTCAGTGCCTATTGATGTCTTGCCTCAAGAAATGCGTTCGGCTATTGAGCAAGAAAATGCTGTTTCGTATTATTCAAAAGAAAATGAAGAATCTGCAATTCGCTCTGCTTTGGAAAAAGCAGGTTTCAACAAAACCAAGGCGGCAAAACTTTTGAATATAGACCGAAAAACGCTTTACAACAAGCTGAAATTATACAGTATAGACCTTTAGTTAATTTCCTTTTCAAGCTCTGAAATTAGTACCGATAGTTTTTGAAAAACGACTTCGACATACTTTTCCATGTCCTCTTTGTCATACCCTAAAGTTTGGTCTTCTATCGGCTCCAGCAAATCTGAAATTGTATAGACTTCCATCTGTTTCAACATCGGAATCATCTTATGCGCTATTTCAGCCATCCTTTGATGGTTCATTTCCGCAACGGCTGTTCGCAACGATTCTGAATTTTCGGCAACGCTGGTTATAAACGTATCGACAATTAGTTTTAAAGAAACAGGATCGTTTTGCGTAAACTTGTTCAAGCTGGACAAATCAAACAATTTCTCGTCCTTTTTGGCATTGGTCACCTGAACAGCAACATCCATCGGCTTTCCATTGAAAATAGATTTCATCAAAAGAAGCAATTCTTCCAATCGTAATGGTTTTGGGTGAAAAGCTGTAAATCCTTTGCTTGTAAAGTCTTCCGGATTCAAATTTCTTTTGCCAGACAAGGCAATCACAGGAATAGATGCTACTTCTGGACTGTTATTATTCCTTATAATCCTCACCAATTCAAATCCGTCGATATTCGGCATCTGAATATCACTCAAGACCAAATCGAAATGCTCATGCTCCAGCAAATTTCTTACTTTAGAAGCATCGACCAACGTGGTTATTGATACCGGATAATTCGAGAAAATTTCTTTCATCAAAGAAAGTTGCATCGCATCATCATCAACAATCAAGATTCTTTTGTCTCGTAAAAATTCCGTTTCAGAATCTAAAATCGACACGCTTTCCTCTACTGCTTTTATTCCCGACTTGATGGCCGGAATAGTAATCGTAAATATCGATCCTTTGTTTTCCTCACTATCCAAGACAATGCTACCATCTAAAAGGTATAGCATTCTTTTGGCAATTGTCAAGCCGAGACCGGTTCCGCCGAATTTCTTCTCGATTCCTGCATGCGCTTGCGTAAATTCTTTAAAAACAGCTTTTTGCTTGTTTTTGGCAATCCCGATTCCTGTATCGATAACCGAAACCACGATATTGTTTGCTTCAATCTTCGCCAAGACCTCAACAGAGCCTTCTTGCGTAAATTTTATCGCATTCGAAACCAGATTGGTCAATATCTGTTTCAATCTATAAGGATCCGAAACAAAATTATCATCAAGCGCTTCTTCTACATCCCAATTCAGCTCGATATCTTTGTTTTCGGCATTTGGCTCCAACGGCTTGCAGGTACTTTCTATCAAATCTTTAAAATTAAAGCTGATCTTTTCTATAGTAATACGGTCATTTTCAAGTTTTGAGAAGTCGACCAAGTCGTTGACAAGCTTTAATATATAATTAGACGAATGTTTTATATTGTCGAGATACTGTTGTTGCTTTGGATTAATCTGCGTGTTTTTCAATAAGTCCGAAAAGCCGATAACGCTTCCTAAAGGTGTTTGTATATCATGAGTTACAGTTGCCAAAAGCATCATCTTGCTTCGTAACAAATCTTCTTTTTCAGCATTCAAAACCTCGAGCTGGTTCCTATAATTTTGATTGATGGTCAGGTCCCTGATAATGATGTAGGCAAAAAGAATCAGCAAGCAAAAAGTTATGGCTCCCACCCAGGCAATGGTTTGAATAGTATTATCAATTGCGTGTTTGGATTCATTGATTTTTGCATACGATTTCTGCAATATCTGCTTTTCAAGAGATGAAAGAACCGTTCTTAGCTGATCAGAAATAAAACGGTTCTCATCCAGCATTTTTTGTTCTTTCTCAAACAGCTCATAGTGCAGTTTATTATCTTTTATAAGCAGTTTTGTCAGCACGCCTTCAAATGCCATCGTAAGCGAATCATTCGAAAGTGGCAACCTGCTCAAAGAATCTAATTGATTTTTCGTAAGGACTTCATTTAAAAAGGCCCTGTACTGCTGTCGGCCGGAAAACTTAACCGGCTTTATTTTTTTGACCAGCGAATCTTTGGTATTATAAATTTTCCGTACGGCTCTCTTGAAAGTTGATTTTTCATCAACATAATTTTGGAATTTTATAATTTCATTGATGCTATTTTTCTTTTTCTGAAGCAGGTATTGAATCGTATCCAGCTTAGCAAGTTGTGTTTTGTCTGCTTCGGATTTTATCGCTTCGATTTCAGACTTTACGCTATCGAGCAGTTTATTGTATTCGTTATAATCGGCTCTTGAACCTGTCAATATAGAATTTCTTCCTGCCGATTCAGAAGCATACAAGCTCGCAATAGCATTACTAATTCGGATAATCTTTTGATTGTCAGCAGTGACATCTTTATTGGGAGTTGCTATTTTTAAAATTTCAGAATAGACAAACCAAATAGACAAAACGGCTATTACAAAAAGCAATAGATAACCAACAATAACTTTACCTTTTAACGATCTCGGCTTCTGACTCATGAGATAAAGATAGTATTTAAAAATAATCTGTTCCAAAAAAAATCCAGCTGAAATTGCTGGATTTTTATATTTGGCTATGCCAATGTCATTGAAATTATCCGTTCAAGATACTTCTAGAAATTACGATTCTTTGTATTTCTGATGTACCTTCATAAATCTGAGTGATTTTTGCATCACGCATCATTCTTTCTACATGATACTCTCTTACGTAACCGTTACCACCATGGATTTGTACCGCTTCAATAGTAGTATCCATTGCTGTTTGAGAAGCAAATAATTTTGCCATCGCACCCGACTGAGAAATATCTTGTCCAGCATCTTTTTCACAAGCTGCTTTCATACACAACATTTCTGCCGCGCTAATCTGCGTTGCCATATCGGCCAATTTGAAAGCAATGGCTTGGTGTTTGGAAATTTCCTTCCCAAAAGCTTTTCTTTCTTTTGAATATTTTAAAGCCAATTCATAAGCTCCGGAAGCAATTCCTAAAGCTTGAGAAGCAATTCCGATTCTTCCTCCGTTCAATACTGCCATGGCAAAATTGAATCCGAAACCATCTTCTCCGATTCTATTTTCTTTAGGAACTTTTACGTCTGTAAACATTAATGAATGTGTATCAGATCCGCGGATTCCCATTTTTTGTTCTTTCGGACCGATCTCGAATCCAGCCCATCCTCTTTCAACAAGAAAAGCATTGATTCCTTTGTGTCCTTTTTCAATATCAGTTTGAGCGATTACGATATATGTCGAAGCGGTAGCTCCATTCGTAATCCAATTTTTTGTACCATTTAAAAGATAATGGTCACCTTTGTCGATTGCTGTTGTTTTTTGAGAAGTTGCATCACTTCCTGCTTCTGGCTCAGAAAGGCAGAAGGCACCAATTACCTCACCTTTTGCCAACGGCACAAGATATTTTTGCTTTTGCTCTTCGTTGCAATATTTTTCAATACCTGCACAAACTAAAGAGTTGTTAACAGACATTACTACGGCTGCCGAAGCGTCTACTTTTGCAATTTCTTTCATTGCCAAAACATAAGAAACGCTATCCAATCCAGCACCTCCGTATTTAGGGTCAACCATCATGCCTAGAAACCCTAGTTCAGCCATCATTTTGACCTGTTCTGTCGGAAATTTTGAATGTTCGTCTCTTTCAATTACACCTGGAAGCAATTCTGCTTGAGCAAAATCTCTTGCCGCTTGCTGAATCATTAGGTGTTCTTCGGTTAATTTAAAATCCATAATTTGTAAAGGTATTATTTGCCGTTCGTTGTTTTTTTGTGCCCAAATGTAAATATTAATTATCAAATTTTCAATAAGATTGCCTAATTTTGGCCCTATGGTCAAAGAAAACTATAACGTTATCGGGGTTATGTCGGGAACATCCTTAGATGGTATCGATCTGGCCCATATCCTTCTTAGCCGCCATGAGAACCGATGGCGCTTTGAAATTAAAGAAGCTGTTGCTATCCCTTATTCTGAAGATTGGATAGCCCGGCTTAAAAATGCCGTGGATTTTTCAACTGCAGAACTCGAGATTTTAAATAAAGAATATACCTTATTATTAGGGAACGTGATTTCCAGCTTTATTAAAGACAATCAATTGGAAAATTTAGATGCAGTCTGTTCGCATGGACATACTATTTTGCATCAGCCACAAAACGGCTTCACATTGCAGATTGGAAATCTTCCAAACATTGCGAACTTGGTCGGAGAAAAAATAATCTGCGATTTTAGAGTGCAGGATGTTCAATTAGGCGGACAAGGCGCTCCTCTTGTTCCGATCGGCGACCGATTCTTATTCTCAGACTATGATTACTGCCTAAATCTGGGCGGTTTTTCAAACATTTCTTTTGAAGAAAACAACACTAGAATTGCCTTTGATATTTCTCCCGTAAATACTGTCCTTAATTATTATGCTGATCTAGCAGAATTGGAATATGACGATAAGGGGAAAATAGCCCGAAGCGGAAAAGTTTCCGAAGCACTATTGCAAGAACTGAATGCCCTTGATTTTTATTCGAAAAGCTATCCTAAATCTTTAGGTTTTGAATTCGTAAAGACAATCGTTCTTCCGATGATTGAAAAACATCCGATCCCGTTAGAAGACAAATTGCGGACTTTTGTAGAACACATTGCAATCCAGACTGCTTTGGCCGTTCCAAAAAAATCGGGAAGGCTTTTGGCGACAGGCGGCGGCGCTTATAATGATTTCTTGCTCGAAAGAATGGCCTTTCATCTTCCGCAAATGACATTTGAAATTCCCGACGACAAAACCATACAATATAAGGAAGCGCTAATTTTCGGACTCTTAGGCGTTTTGAAATTGCGAAACGAAATCAATGTGTTGGCAAGCGTGACCGGTGCCAAACACGATCACAGTTCCGGAAAAATATTCTTGCCTTAAATTAGGATTGTGATTCTCAAAACTTTGCTCTTTTGAAGCTTTAAAACTATATTTGCAAACCAATAAAACAATACATACAAACAGTACACATAATGAAAGATTTACTTAAGAAATTTGAAAATAAAGAACCTGAAATAGTATTCAACTGGAAAGATGCCGAAACAGAGGCAGAAGGCTGGACAGTTATCAATTCGCTTCGCGGTGGTGCTGCAGGTGGCGGAACAAGAATGAGAAAAGGATTGGACATGAACGAAGTTCTTTCTTTGGCAAAAACTATGGAAGTAAAATTTTCAGTTTCTGGGCCTGCTATTGGCGGTGCCAAATCTGGAATCAACTTTGATCCAAATGACCCAAGAAAAAAAGGCGTTTTGCAAAGATGGTACAAAGCTGTTTCTCCGTTGTTGAAAAGCTATTACGGAACCGGAGGCGACTTGAATGTAGACGAAATCCACGAAGTAATTCCGATGACCGAAGAATGTGGCGTTTGGCATCCGCAAGAAGGTGTTTTCAACGGACATTTTAAACCGACTGAAGCTGACAAAATCAACCGAATCGGACAATTGCGTCAAGGCGTTGTAAAAGTGATTGAAAATCCAGTTTATTCTCCAGATGTCAACCAAAAATATACCGTAGCCGATATGATTACTGGTTTTGGCGTAGCCGAAGCAGTGCGTCATTTTTATGATATCTATGGCGGAAGCATCAAAGGAAAAAAAGCTATCGTTCAAGGATTCGGAAACGTAGGTTCAGCAGCAGCCTATTACTTAGCTAATTCTGGAGCAAAAATTGTGGGTATCATCGACCGTAACGGCGGTGTTATCAATGAAAACGGATTTACTTTTGAAGAAATCCGAAACTTGTTTGTAAACAAAAACGGAAACCAGCTGGTAGCCGACAATATGATTCCTTTTGAAGAAATCAACCAAAAAATATGGGCCATCGGAGCAGAAATCTTCACGCCATGTGCCGCTTCAAGATTGGTTACTCAAGAACAATTAGACAATATGACCTCTTCTGGATTAGAAGTCATTTCATGCGGTGCGAACGTTCCGTTTGCTGACAAAGAAATTTTCTTCGGTCCGATTATGGAAGCGACCGATAAAAAAGTAAGCTTGATTCCTGACTTTATCTCTAACTGCGGTATGGCCAGAGTATTTGCTTATTTTATGGAGAAAAAAGTTCACATGACTGATGAAGCTATCTTTAACGATACTTCTGAAATAATCAAAAATGCGATCCAAAAGGCACACGCCTTAAATTCTGACAAGAAAAACATCAGCGCGACTGCTTTCGAGATTGCCTTGAAACAGTTGGTCTAATTATTGATTATAGTAGTTCAGATAACATTTTTTCAATAATTCCGTTATCTTTATGATACTTTTATAAAGAATAATTTTTTAAAGCTATGAGTTACACCATTTCTGAAGAGCAAAAAAAGTCGTTGGCGATCACAACTGTATTGTTTGTGATTTTCATCCTGCTTTTGATTTTAATAAAATTTGCTACCGAAGAGAGAATCCAAGAACTTGCCGGAGGCGGTGGAGGCGGTGTAACTGTAAACTTTGGAGACAGCGAGTTTGGTTCTGGAGCTGATTATACGAGCGAGGTTTTAAAAGTAAGCCAAACTGCAAAATCAGCTCCGCAATCATCCGCGAGTGCTCAAGAAGATATTTTGACTCAGGCTTCTGATGATGAAGACGCGGTTTCTGTGGTTGAAAATAAAAGGCCAGTCAAAACAGAAATTAAAAAAACGGATAAGCCTGTTGTTGTTCCTGAAAAGCCTAAACCTTCAAAATCCACTAATGATGCGCTTGCGAATATCTTAGGCGGAAATAACAAAGGTGGTGATGGCGACGATGGCGTTGCTGGAAACAAAGGAAAACTCAATGGCGATAAAAATTCAAACAACTATTATGGCGATGGAGGTTCTGGAGGAGGAACAGGCGGTGGTAATGGTCCTGGAAACGGACCAGGCAATGGCCCTGGAAGCGGACCAGGTTCTGGAGGAGGAACAGGCGGCGGTTATTCATTAGGAAACCGAAAAGCCATATCCAAACCAGCTCCTGCTTACAAATGCAATGAAGAAGGAAAAGTTGTTGTTCAAGTGACTGTTGACAGAAGCGGAAAAACAATAGGTGCTGTTCCTGGCGTAAAAGGAACAACTAATGCTGCACGTTGTTTATTGGATCAGGCAAAAATTGCCGCAATGAATACCAAATGGTCTTCAGACAATGATGCCGCCGAAAAACAAGTCGGAACAATCGTATATAATTTCAGCTTGAATTAATATTCAAACGTATATTCATCATTTTCAATTCTGAAAAATGACCTATCCTGAAACTTTAGACTGGATGTTCAACCAGTTGCCAATGTACCAAAAACAAGGTGCTTCTGCCTATAAGGAAGATTTGACAAACACTATTTTATTAGCAAATCACCTGCATAATCCGGAAAAAGAAATCAAAACAATTCACGTTGCTGGAACAAATGGAAAAGGCTCTACCTCGCACTTTTTAGCATCGATTTTACAAGAAGCGGGATACAAGACCGGATTATACACTTCTCCACATCTAAAAGATTTTCGCGAAAGAATAAAGATTGACGGAAAAGACATTTCCGAAGATTTTATTGTAAGCTTTATTGCCCAAAACAAATCCTTCTTTGAAGAAAACCAATTGAGCTTTTTCGAAATGACTGTCGGTTTGGCGTTTGACTATTTCCGCCAAGAAAAAGTTGATATCGCGATTATCGAAGTCGGTCTGGGCGGACGATTAGATTCTACAAATATTATTACTCCTCTCCTTTCTGTCATTACCAATATCGGAATGGACCATGTGCAGTTTTTAGGAAATACGATGGGAAAAATCGCTTTTGAAAAAGCGGGAATCATCAAGCCAAAAATCCCAGTTGTCATCGGAGAATACACTTCCAAAACAAAGCCAGTTTTTGAGAAAAAAGCGAGTGAAACCCAATCCGAAATTTTCTTTGCTTCCGATATAATCCAAGAAACCTATCCTTCGGTGCTGCTTGGCGATTATCAAAAGCAGAACAAAAAAACGGTTCTGCAAGCGATTCGCGTATTACAATCTCAAAAACAATTTCAAATTTCGGAAGAAAATATAAAAAATGGTTTTTGGAATGTGGTCAAAAATACCGGACTGCAAGGCCGTTGGCAGCAATTGAAAGAAGTTCCAAAAGTAATCTGTGATACGGCACACAACAAACACGGACTTGAAATCGTAATGAATCAAGTAAACAATCAGAAATTTGACAAGCTTCATATCGTATTGGGAGTCGTAAACGACAAAGATTTAGACGATGTATTGCCTCTTTTCCCAAAAAACGCTACTTATTATTTTTGCAGGCCTGATATTCCTCGCGGATTAGATGCTTCGACTTTACAGCAAAAAGCAACATCATTCGGACTCAATGGAAAAGTATACAACTCTGTTACAGAAGCTTACAAAAACGCTCTAGAAAATGCTTTGGAATCTGACTTTATCTATGTTGGTGGAAGCACATTTGTAGTAGCAGAAATTTTATAATTTTTGTAAATATAATTTGCAGATATAAAAAAACAGTCTATATTTGCACTCGCAATCAGGGCGATTAGCTCAGTTGGTTCAGAGCATCTGGTTTACACCCAGAGGGTCGGGGGTTCGAATCCCTCATCGCCCACAAGAAAAGCCGAAACGTAAGTTTCGGCTTTTTGCATTCTACAAAGTCTGAAAAGATTTAGCCTATTTACTAAAAAACCACAGCCTTATATGACTGTGGTTTACAATTGAATTAAGTAAGATATTGAATTATTTTTTAGGAACGAATTTCATCGTCGTATTATTGATCAATAGTGATAAGCTATCAGGAGTGAGTTCCCAAATCGTCCATTGAAGCGGATCTAGCGAACCAGCAGGCATCACGTTCAGCGTTTTGTCTTCATCGGTCAGCGACCAAGTACCGTTGTAGTTTTTGATCGTATTCGTGTGATCCATCATTTCAACGCTGACTTTTCCGTCGGCGCCAAGGTTTAATTCACTCTTGCCTTTCATATCGGCCAGTACTTTTTCAAGCTTGGCTTTATATGCCTCTTTGTCCTCGGCAGCATTAAGTCCTACTTTATAGTCTATGTCGTTTAAGACCCAAACTTTCGTCAATGTTTCCTTTACCGATACAGGCGTCTCAGCTGCTGGTATTTCAGTAGCAGTGGTGTCTTTAGTGACCGCATCGTTTTCTTTAGTTTCTTTTGACCCGCAAGATACGGCCAGCGCAATGACTAGTCCGAGCATTAGATTTTTAAATTTCATAAGTAAAATATTAAGTTGTTAGTAATTTCGTTTAGCGGCCACTGCGTAAGCTTTCAGCGCGCTTATTTTTGGCAATTAAAAACGCGAACACTGCTGCGATGACTACCGGAATCCCTGTTAAAAGAGCCAATGTTCTGCTTGGAAGTCCAGAATATTCACTTCGTTCGAGATTAGGAGAAGCAAAATAGGCCGCCAACAAAAGCACTACAGAAGACACTAGTAACATTCTGGAAAAATTTAAATTCGGGCGAAAAAGAAATACGCCTAGTATTAATGAAATTACGACAAGAAAACCAAGTAGCATTTGTACCGTCGTATATACTGATTCTGACGGAAGTTTTTTTAAACCCTCTTCTGCCGTAGCAATCTGTTGGTTCATTTGCGTTTTTGATTCGCCTGTCATGTTCTTTGCTTCTTCTTTTAATAAAGAAAGGCTTTGTTCCGCTTCAACAATTTCCATGCGACTTTCGCGAAGATCATCCTTATCGCGCTGGGCTCTCCAGATTGACATGGTTCCAAATAGTAATGCAAATAAAATGACAAGGATTCCAAAAATTCGTAATGCTGTTCTCATGTTCTTTTTTAATTGATTTAGTTTACATAAAAAGTTAAGTCTGCACAGTTCCATAAACAGCATCGTTTCTGAACTGTATTGCAATACTAAATCAAAAAGAAATATAATTTTTGGCCGATGAACATACGCGCTATTTTGCGAGATTATCGTCGGCAATGAGAGGAAAAGCGTTTAAGGATATAAGACAGACTTTCGAGCAGCAAGAGGAATTCTTCTTTTTTTACGTACGGATAGCGACACACTGGGTTTGTTCTGCATCACGATTGTATACCACCATCAGCCTTGATAAAATGGTCAAAATACGCCATCTTAATCAAGTACGATTTGTGCGTGCGTAAAAAGCTGTACGGCGAAAGCATCGTTTCGTACTCTTTGAGATTGGCAGAAACGACGAGTTTTGGCGTATTCATAAAGTTGAAGGTCGTGTAATTCTTATCGGCTTCGCAACTTACAATATCTTCCCTACTCCTTCACAAACTTTCCACTTCTATTACCCACTTTCAAAATGTAAATTCCGGCTGGCAAAGAAGTAACACTGACTGTATTTACATCTATTTGACGACAACTCATCTGTCTGCCGGTCAGGTCTAATATCTGTGCTATCGCATTGTCTTCTAGTCCAGCCGTATCAAACTTCAATTCTTCTTTTACAGGATTCGGATAAATCGACAATAGGCTTTTTTGAGTATAAGTATATTCTGGAGTTCCCAGTACCGAAAATTGGAAAGTCGCACTTACCGGCAAATGGTTGGAAGTCGTATTATAATAATTACTGATATTTTGCACTATCGCCGCTTCTTGAGCCGTACTACTCGAAACATAGTTGGCGGACAGCTCGTTAGAAATGATGATGTTTTCGATAATCGGGTGCGCTCCCCAAGTCTGGTTCACATCAACCATGTTTTTGGTAATGCTGTTGTAATTGACCTCATCGTCGACAAAGTTTTTATAGGGCGACAGCGTACAGGCGCACGCATCGCTTGTTGTTCCGATAAGATAATCGTTGAAATCTCCAATCAGTATCAGGTTCTTTGAATTATAGCTAGTTCCGTCAAGAATCATCTTTAAGGCTTGTGAAGCCCCTAGTCGGCGCGTATAACTAGTAGCATTACCGTCTTCAGCCTTAGCATGAATGTTTACGATAGATACCGGAACTAATGTAGTTCCCGAAATAAGATTTACGGTATACAACGCAGGATAGCGTCCGCCAGACCAATTATAATTATAAGAGTTGCCTTGCGACGGACTGCCGCTGCTTAATTGCGTAGCGCTCACAAACTGCACTTTTGATTTTTTATAGATGATACCTTGTCTCTGGTCGCAATCGCCTGTTGTTGTAGGCACGATCTTGCCTTCCCATTCGTCACTACCCAAAAGCGACACGAGTGTTGCGATAGAAGGATTTGCTGCAGAGTTGGAAACTTCTTGGATGCAGTATATATCCGAATTCATCGAAAGCATGGCCGCCGCAACATTAGCAATCTGTTGGCTTTCGTTAGTCGGCCCGAATGAAGTACAGCCCAACCATTCCGTATTCCAGTTTGTAATTTTAAAAACACCGGCATTCGGATTTGTTGCTTGCGGTTGACCTACAACTTTTACGTTCTTTATTTCCCATGTAGCGCTCTGGGTTGCGCTGCTTTTATAGCGAAAAGCAATTCGTGAGTTTTCTGATTTCGCAGCATCTGGTATCACAAGCTGTCCCGAAGACACATATTGCCAGGCAGTAGGAACCGTTTGGTTCAATCCTGTCAGTTCAATCCATGTTGTTGTTGCCGGATCGCCTGTGTAGTTAGCTGTAGCAAAAACTTTATACCAGCCTTCTGCCACGCCTACATTTAGGACGCCAGCATTGCCGCGCGTATGGTTAAACGTGAGCTTTACGTTATCTGTCTGATACAGATTCATTGCCGAACTGATAAGCCAGTCTTCGTTTTCAAAGCTTTGTCCACCTGCATACCCGTTGCACATGGCTCCATAAATCGTACTATGCGACCAGTTTTGCGAACCCGTAACACTAAAAGCGCTAAACGTATTAAAACTTTGTGCCGTAAGCAACGTCTGGTCTAGAATTGTGGTCTGCGCCGATGACAGGTTTGGAGCAAGGCCTGAAAGGACCAATAAAATAAGCAATCTAAAATAGTTTTGCATTTTGTAGGGGTATCGATCTGAACAGCCAACAAGAAAATTGCCAAGAGCTGTATAGAAAATGTTTGTTGAGCGCAAACATACAAATAAAACCGATTTGCATTTTTACTAAAACATTAAGATTGACGGCTTTTGGATTTATTGGCTGTTTTCTTTTGAGTGTTCCATATACTTTTCCCAAAGAAGTTTGATTTTTGATTGCTCTGCTGGGTCTTGATTCTGTATTTTTTCATAAAAAAATGATAGAATCTAAAAAGATACTCATGAGGTACTAGGGTACAAAAAAAAGACGGCGGCCTTAGGCCGCCGTCTTTGTATTCTATTTGCTTTTATCAAACAGCAAGCCACAAAAGCAATGCTATAGATAAGAGTACTATCAGCAAAAAAATAGATTTTATATTCCAATTGTCTCTATACCATTGAAAGGCAGAAAAAATCGGCAGAAAAAATGTGAGAACAACAGCAGGAAACCATAGAATCTCGAAAACAGCTCCTACGCTCGCCCTGTCATATACGTTTACCTGCGTTCCTATAAACCAATACAGGAACAAGAGAAGCAAAATGACAAGAAGAACAGTAGCCATCCTTAGCCTGCTTCTTCCCTGATGTACATTATTCATAGTATCATGGATAAGGTGTTATTACTTTTACTGCAAACCAATACCACGCAATAGTATTGCCCGAACAGCTGGTTGGCTTACAGCCGCTGAAGCACCATGAATGTTGGCATCGTTGGCATGCCATATCGTGTGCCAGACAGCCAGCATTCCAATAATAGCAATTGCCACTATAATTACCGCAACAGCCACATTCCCCGCCTTGGGGCCATCTGCTCGTCATAAAATAATTATTCAGCTGTACCCTAATTTGCGACATGGTCATATTCCCATTCAAATATTCGAGTGCATTGAGATAATGTTGTATACCTCCATTAGTAGGATCGTCTGGCTGGCGTTCACGAAGATACGCTTTAAATTCTGCAGCGTTGATAACCACGTCTTGCTCGCATACAAATCCAGAAACCACAACAGGAAAAGTCTCCATTACTCTATAATTGACGCTTCCTGTATTGGCCACATCTCGTCTGGCACCTTTTAGCAGGGAACTAAACATGAGCAATCCCTGATAGACATAAGAACGCTGGAATTTTGCATCTGTCGTATCGTGAATAGAAAGAGCCATAGTCTCCACGAAATCACTATGTCTTAATACCGGAGTTCTTCCATTTGCTCTAAAAAGGGTTCTGTATTTGTCCTTTAACATCGCATTCAAGGCAACAGTATCTTTTACATTTGACGGCGTTAAGGAAATGCTGCCATAATCGATCGTCTTTCTCAAGACATCATCCTTGATCTTTAAACTGATGACCATGGCGGTATCACGGTTAGCGACATTCAACTGGACGCCATATTTGACGATGATGCCTTCTCCGGCGTTCCTATGGATCCATTGAGAAAATGCCATCTGCGTGCCTGCAGCAAACAGGACAAGGCAGAAAAATAATAATTTTGCTTTCATAAAAATAAGGTTAATTAATAATTGGTAGTTTTTTAAAAGTTAACCTCACAAAAGTTAACTTATTATTTATAAGTTCCTTACGGGTTTCCACAATTATCTGAAATAATCCTAAATTTGTATTATGAGACTAAATGACGATGACATAAAAAAGGTTGAAGCCCTATTCAGGCAAATACTGATTATTGGGATTGATTCCTCGCAGTTTTACAATCCTGAAGAAGAATATCGAACGAGATATCTAATAAAAAAAGCCAACTCGCTTTATGTAAATGTTCCTGCAGGAAAGATGAACAAATGGCACATGACGATATTCGATAAAAAGAAAAAGCATATTTCGCTGACTCCTTTTATTGAGGAATTCCCTGAACAAGGTATTACAAGGATTGGTTTTAAGAAGTAGTTTATTATTGCACGTTCAGTCTTATCAATAACACATCTTTATTTTTTGCTTTAAACAATAAAGCCCGCTCTTAGGAGCGGGCTTGTCTTATTATATTAACGTAATGAAATTAGTTTTTTATAATTTTTGTAGTTCCTGATCCAGAATCGGTCTGTACATTCAAAAAGTACATGCCTGTAGTCAGGTCAGAGATGTTGATTTGAGTTTCAGAAACACCTTTTGCATTGACATTTTTAACGACACGTCCGTTCAAGTCTGTGATTTGGATGGTATTGATAGCCATGTTGTTTTTGCCTGTTAAATTTACTATCCCCGTTGATGGATTTGGATACACAGAGAAATTATTTGCAAAGAAATCATCCGTACTCAATGCCCTGTTTACATCAAAAGTATCAATTCCGATAATATCTGAATTGGCACCACTCGGCCCTCCATTTGTCACAAAATATCTAAATCCAAATTTCACAGCTGTTGGACCCGAAAGACCTGAAACTGTAAAACTATACTGTGTCCAAACTTTAGGATACACAAATCCAGCAGCCAATGTTGGGTTAACAGTAACACCAACAGTAGTGAATGATCCTACATCTGTCGCGCCTCCGGTTGGATTGACATGCGTTGCATCCGTACTCATCCTTAGTTCCAAACGATCCGGATAATCGTCTGTAGCCGAAGTTCCTTTTCTAGACCAAAAAGAAACAACATCGCCATTTTGTACTGTAACCACAGGACTGATCAACCAGTTGCTGATTGTTCCAGTTCCAGTCGTACTTCTAAAATTAACCAAAGCAAAGGAATTAGGCCCTCCCGATTGGCCATTCGGAACTGGACTTACCTCACCGTTAGTATAGACCCTGTCATTGAATGGATTGCCTTGAATTTGGGGTGTTACAGTAGTATTTACAGTAACAGGAGTGTAAGAGGCAATCGTCCATAATGCTGTTGTTATAGGATTACTTTGGTTAGTCCTCATCCATCCGGCGGTCTCCATTTCTGCTGTGGTGCCACTAAAACCGAAACTGTAAACGGTTTGAGCAGTAGCGAATCCTGAAACAGAAAGTAAAAAAACAGAAAGTAGCGTTTTTTTCATAAAATAAAGTATTAAAAAATTAATAATAAAATACATTTTGATACTCTAGAAAGACTAAAAAAATCTACTTGGAGGCATATTTTCGCAAGTAAAAATCATGCCTTTTAGTTTCCTAGAAGCAAGCAATGCATCTTCATAAAAATTAGTTAATACGAGGGCAATTTATAAAAAAATAATTAATTATACAACAAAAAAGAATTTTTCAAACAAAAGCAGCTTATTAAGCAAGACAGACTCCTTTTACTGAAAATTTATAACATTTTTAATAACTACGTTTGTTAAGGAAAGAGTATACTACTAAGTGCCAGTAGCAATTGGATGCTTACATGTTAAAAAATATGGTATGTTTGCCTAAAATAAACTGAAATGGCCAAAAGCAAAAAACTGAAATCCTTCAAAACCATAGGCGTATTTGCTCTGCTCCTACTGCTGCCGTTTAGCCTTTTTGCACAAGATGAATTTTCTAAGATTCCGCTAAAAGGAAAAATCAAATCCTATACAACCTACAGACTTTTTGGCGACAGCCTAAACCCTTCTTCGGTTGTTGTCAAGAAAGTAACGTATGATAAAAAGGACCGCCTGCTTACTTCGTTTGCCGAAACAGAGAGAGGGAGCCAATCTAACGAGGTCAATATCTTTAACGACACTACCGTCACCAATTACAGCTGCCAGTGCAAGGATATTGATGCTTTTATAAAAAAATTTGAAATACGAGATAATGCCGAACTTAAGAAAATGCGAGGATACGGCACAGGGCAAGAACCTACAAAGTTTGTAAAAATAACACAGCTCGACAAACGCGGCAATGCAGCCGTAGTAAGCAATTATTTTGAAATGGGCTATAAGACATCGGAAGTAAGGCTGTGGCATGATGCTGCCAATAACGAGATAAAGAAAGAACGGTATGATTTTGACGGAAATCTGGAAGAAACCATCCTAAATACTTATGACAAGGCAAGAAAACAGATAGGCCAAACAATCAATAGGCCAAAAGAAGGCGAATATAAATATACTTGGTCGTATGACAAGCAAGGCAATAACACCGAATTTTTGACGTATCATAATGGTGCGTTGCAATCTCACCAAAAATATAATCGTACAGCGAAAGACGGTTATACAGAATTTAATACAACCAACGTACTTAAAAATGTAACCTACATACAAAAGCAAGTGTATTATGATGCCAAAGGCAATGAAATAAAGACCATTAATTTTAATCCCGATGGCAGCATGCAATCGCGTCATGAGTTTGCCTATGATAAGAATGGCAACTTAAAAACCTATTCGGTCTATTATAAAGAAGATGTGCTAAGTACGCAATATGATTATACAGTTGACGCTAAAGGAAACGCAATCGAAATGAAAAAAAAGCAACTGGTGACACATCATCTTGCAGACGGCAGAAAGGAACAGCGTTATGAGCTTTCAAAATACAAAAGAGAAGTCGAATACATGAAATAAAGGCAAGATGTCCTAAATCTAGTATTCATACATTTACAATCCGATAATTTATTGAATTATCGGATTTACTTTTTTTACTTCCACCAAACTTCATCCTACCCTATTTTCTCCCAATTTGAGCCAGGTCAAAAAAACAGTTACACCCAAAAACTGACCACTTACGCCCGTATTTGACCACTTATTACTTTCCGGTTGCGTTTTTCCGATTGAACTTTTAGTATTGTATCAAGAAAAACAGAAGTAGTCCGACTTTGGACTGCTTCGTGATAAAAAAAGCGTAGATGGAGCTATTGATCAGAACATACAGAAAAATGAGCATTACAGTATGTCGATTCAGCGTGCATAGAACGGATGTTGTCCTGCAATTACAAAATGTCATGTTACAAAAAGTTGCCGCAATCAACATCAGGCAGATGCTAGCAACAATTGCAAAATGCAATCTAGCAAGGAGCTTTTGTAATACAACATTAGACAAATGTAAAACAACAACTATAAAACAGCATGCACGAAAGGTTTTTTTGTATGACTACATCTGGTCAATGTAATATAACAATTGCAAAATGTAATCTAGCAAAAAGCTTTTGCAAACAGCGCCAAGCAGATGTAATACTGCAATTGCAAATAGTAGAGAGCAAAAAGTTCTTCTATGCCGTATCGAGCTGATTTTATGCTGCATCATAAGATATTATACGGAGTTTCAGAAATTTTATACTAACATTAAAAATTAATCATTATGAAGAAGATTAAAAATCATCCCATCGTTCAGCAGATATAGTGACGCCGGCCAAGAACAAAAGGTAGGTTACTTGCTCCAGTTTGTAGCCTCCAGTTCCAATCTTAATAACTTTCCACTATCCACTATTCACTGTCGACTATAAACTATATTTTTCTATATTTAACAAAAATTTTATACTTACGATTATGATACACAACGACATGCCACACAAAAAAATACACCAAGGCCGAAACATCAAGCGCTTTCGCGAAATGCTGGGCATCAAGCAAGAAGCTCTAGCTTTTGAATTGGGTGACGACTGGAACCAAAAGAAAATATCTTTACTAGAGCAGAAAGAAACCGTAGAAGCCAACATACTCGCTCAGGTTTCTAAAATATTAAAAGTACCTGTAGAAGCTTTTGAGAATTTTGATGAAGAACAGGCTGTGAATATTATTGCGAATACTTATTCTTTTCAAGATTTTAAAGATAATGCCAGTGCCTCAGGATTTAATTACCAACCATCCTTCAATCCTATTGATAAGATGGTGGAACTTTATGAGCGTATGTTAAAAGAAAAGGATGAGATGATTGAGAAGTTGGAGAGGTTGATTGGGAAGTAAACAATTTGTAATAAGGCCTAAGTCAATTCAACTTTTTTGATTAAATATCGATTATGTTAAAAAATTATTATATTTGACGTAAGCAAAAACCACATTTGCTAAAAAACTAAAAATCCAGATAAACTACTTTCTTCAAAGAGGTAGGTTATGTGGATTTTTTTGATTAATCCCCTAGCTAATGAAAGATACAAACGTATTGAAAGGTCTTTATTGTTTATTTCTGTTTTTCGCAATACATTTCTCCTATTCCCAAAACGCAAAGTTGGTTGCATCATGTTGTGATACAAAAAAAGTAGGCCGCTGTACAGGAAGTGCGTATTGCACGGCATGTACAAACTGTAGTGGCTGCAAATATTGTAATAGCGGCGGTTCATGCGGTGTATGTGCATCATCAGCTCCTTCAAGATCATATAGTACTACAACTTATTACACTCCATCAAAATCTACTGCAAAGAAACCGAAAACAAAAAAGGTAAGGCCCGCTAATAATTTTTATAGCGGCTCGAATTCTAATACAAATACAAGTAATCACGAATCATACACAGAGGATTACAAGCCAATAAAAAAAGGTTCCTTCTTTATGATAAAGGGAACTAAACTGAATCTTAGAAGTGGGCCAGGTATAACTTATGATACCATCCAGGAACTTCATAAGACAGACTACGGACAAATACTTGGAAGCGTAATTGACGGATGGGTTTTTGTATCGATTACAAAAAGTGAGAATTTTGGGTATGTGAAGGCTGAGAATATTGAGATTATAAAATAAAAAACTGCTTTCTAACAACAGTGTAACGGTAAATTATCATGAAAAATTCAGAATTTAAAAAAGCTCTTCATCTAAAGCCAGAGGATAGCATCTTACTAAACCAAAACTATTCGCTTAAAATTCCTTCTGAAAATTACGACCACAATTATGATTTGATTGGACTTCATAAAATTATTGGAGAAAAAAAGAAAAAGTGGGAAGAAGACATTAATATTACTGAGTTTTCAAATTCACTGAAATTTTTCAATAACTTATTCAATTCAATAGAAGCTGCAATCGGAAATCAGCAAACAGATGGTAGCTTTCATCAGGATATTATTAATAGCTTGGATAGAGTAACAAAAAATGTTCTTTTTCCAGATTCTTCAAAATCTTTGTTTCTTCAAAATTTACATTCCAACTATAACCAATATTTTACTGGAGCGATGGCTGTAATGACTAATTCTATTGAATATGGTCAGCTTGGGAAGGCTGATTATTTTAGAGGTGTTTTTTTAGCATTAAAATTTGACACACAAAATACCGACACGTTATCATCTGAAGAAGCAGATAGAAAATCTTTTATGCAATTCAAAACTGAATTTGAAACAGAAAAAATCGACATTCTCAGTAATTTTGAAAATTTAGTTAACACAACTCAAACTCAGGCAGATTCAGAAGTTGAAAATCTAAAAAGATTATTTGATTCCTGGGATTCAGAATACAGCACACATCTGACCGAATTACAATCTTTGGCGAACAATCAAATAGATAAAAGTAATGATGCAGGAAAAGCACTCCTTAAAAAATCTCTCACTAAAAAGATTCAACTAGAACAAGCATACAGAGAACAAATGAGATTTCAAGCTCCTGCAGAATATTGGAAAGAAAGAGCGACATTCCTTAATTCAGAAGGGAAGAAATTTTTTAGTTGGCTTATAGGACTTGTTATATTAGGTATATTAATCTTATTCTCTTTACTTTGGTTTACACCTGAAGATATGCTAGAAAGTATTTTTTCTGGTAGTCCTTCAAAAGCTATTAGGTGGTCAATAATCTTTATAACGTTAATGTCTTTATTATTTGTTGGTATACAAGCTATAAAAAAAGCTATGTTCTCAAGCTATCATCTAGCTCGTGATGCAGAAGAACGTGAAAAATTAACCGTTTTTTATTTGTCTTTAATTAAAGATAGTACAATTACACAAGAAGATAGAAGTTTGGTGTTGCAGGCATTATTCAGTAGATCGGATACCGGTTTATTGAAAGAAGAATCAAGTCCCACAATGCCAGGAATATTAGATAAAATAAAAAATTAACTTACTACAGCAATTTTAAGCAAGAGCTAGTGCTTATTCAGCTTCGACATATTTTCTTCGTCCCTATCGTCAACAAAAAACTGCAATCAACTAACTGTGACTGAAAATTTTATGTAATTTTATTATTCAATCATTATAATGCTTGTCTGCATACAACAAATCTAAATCAGCTATGAGAAAAATAATTGCAACAATCAATTTGACCATTGACGGATTTTGCGATCATACTGTTTCACTTCCAGAGGAAGAAATGCACGAAATACATGAACATTATAGAGAGCTGCTAAGTCACGGAGATGCCATTTTGTATGGCAGAAAAACCTACCAACTTATGGAATTTTGGAAAACGCTATTAGAAAAACCTTCGGAAGAAAAATCAATGAATGATTTTGCCGTTGTTATAGACAAAATACCCAAAATTGTCTTTTCGAATACGCTAAAAGCTATAGATTGGGATACCGCTAGATTGTCTGATCAAACCCTTGAAGAAGAAGTTTTACAGCTCAAGCAGCAATCAGGCAAAGCTATTTTTGTGGGCAGTAGGAGTTTGATTCTGCAATTAATGAAACTCAATCTGATTGATGAATACCAGCTTTGTGTCTATCCGATTGTTGGGGGAGGCAGTTTGCCTTTATTTGAAAATATACACGACAGCACTATCTTTAAGCTCATAAAAACAAAAATCTTTCGCGGCGGGGCAATTATCCTTTATTATGAGCCAAGAAAAGAAAAGCAACCCTCGTCTTGATATTTTTTTGATGAAAAATTTTATCTTTAGCATAAATAATCAGTCGCTATTTACTTATTCTATTTCTTAACTTTTTAAAATCAACTTCTGTCGCATAATACCTTAAAAACATGGAAAACAAACAAGCATCATCATTTATTTTTGGCATTATAGCCATCATTGTAGGATCGGCATTGTATAAGGAATTCGATTTTGAAAATCTAAAGTTTAAAAATATTGGATTAGGTATTATTTACTTAGTAGTTTTTGTGTTTTCTGTTTATATTCTTGTAAAAAACTATAAAAATAAGGTTAGAAAATAAAAGATGAAAAAACTATTATTATTGACAATGATTCTTGTTTGGCAAACTCATTTTTGTCAGACCGTTTTAATTTATACTGCAAAAAAAGATTTTATTCCAGCAGAAATAAAATTGACCAACGGAGAAATTATCACAGGTTATATTAAAGAATTTAATGTGCCAAATGCTGTTGAATTTCCGGAGTTTTCTTTTAGTACTAATCTTGAGTCTGAACTGCGTCTGGACCGGACAAAATTCAACTTTAAGAAAACTCTTGAAAGCACTTCTGAAAAAATAGATTTAAGCACCATCCAATCGATTACTTTAAAAAGCGAGGATACTATTACGTATGAAAAATTAAAACTAAAAACAATCAATTCTAAATTAGAATTGGTTGACCTGAAACGCGAAATAATGGCTCCGCTTATTAAAGAAGGAAAAATCAATGTGTACGGGCTGAGAGTATATGAATGCTCTCCGGGTTGTACTTTAATGTGGATACTAACTTATGTAAAGAAGCCTAATGATGAGTTTGCGTTTGTTCCTGTTGACTATAACAGAGTAAATCTCTTAAACTTAGGAAAGATTGATGATAAGTTCTTTAGGGCCTTTGAAGAAGTTGGGAAAGATTGTTCTGAATTCTTAAGCTATGTTGCGGAGAAGAAAGCTGAATATAATGGCAAAGGTTATGGAAAAAAACGCTTAGCCGACTTTAAGGAACATGAAAAGGATAAAAAAGAAAAGCTGAAACAGATAGAAAATAATCGTGAAAGAAGAAAAATGGCAGATGACATGGATACGGAATACAATTTGAAATTCTATTTGGATGTCATTAAAGAGTATTCCTCAAGATGTAAATAAATCATAATAAACGCTTCGGGAAACCGAGTTTTTTTTCAGGCTATCCCTAAAATTATTGTCAAAATAATGCATACTGTGAACATCTTCAAAAATATAATTCCGATTATTATAGCAGCAACTGCATTTTATGGCTGCAGCCGCAAGCATACTTCTAAAACAAACGTTGCGATTTCTGAAATCACATTCAAACAAGACAGCCTGGCATTTGAATTATGCAAAATGTATGGTTTTGACCAAGGCATCAGAGACAGCAAACTGACATTCAACAAAAAAGAATTAATGCCTAAGGTCGATTCTATTTCTTTTGCTAATCTTGTCAATTTTGTTACCAAGAACGGCTATCCTACAGAGACATTACTGGGAAAAAGAAATATAAAGCAAGAATGTGTGGAATCTGCAGCAGTTGCCATCTTGCTACATAATCCGCATCGACTCGTAAACGAAAAAGTATATTTTGACCTGTTTCTAAAGGAAGTCAAAAAAGGAAACATTGACAGCAACTTTTTCGCATCGGTATTGGATAAATATTATTGGATCAACAGTCCTAATAAAAAGAAAAGAAAAGTTTTTTATGGTTCAGAATTTGGAAAACCTTGTATTCAGACCAAAGAAGCAACCAATAAGGCCCGAATTGAAATTGGATTGCTGCCTTTAAAGGAGGAGGAATTTATAGATTGTGGACAGGAGGAGCTAAACATGCCGAAAAAACAAATTGCTTACTAAAAACAGAACGAATCCTGTTTGGGCAACAAAAGAAGATTTCAGGACAAAGCTATTTATATGTCTCTTAATTAAAAAAATGACCAGCTTGCTTCAAAAGCAAATTTAGTTATACAAAAAACGCCTCGGTTTCCCGAAGCGTTTTTTTTATTTTTTATCTGTCGCAATGACAAACTTTAAGTTGTTCTTGACACCAATCTGAAGCAGATCGACCAAGTCTTGTACTTGCAGGTTATACGGTATTCTTACAATTACGGTCTGGTCTTTGGCATCGCCCATTTTGTTTAATAGCGTCGCTTCCAATTCTTCGAAAGAAACATTTTGCTTGTCTACATAATACTGTTTCTCTTCCGAAACCGACAGCGTAATGTGCTGCTTGTTCGTTTTATCATTTTGCTGCGTTTTAGGCAACGTCATCTTGATTACGTTCGGATTTGCCAGTGTTGATATGATCAAAAAGAACAACAGCAAAAAGAACATAATATCACTTAGGGAAGAAGTAGCTACTTCCGCGTGAAATCTTCTATTTCGTTTTAGAGCCATCGTTAGGTCTTTGGATTATACTTACAAATTCCAATATCTGCTTTTGGACGTTCAGGGAGAAATTATCAATCACCCCATTGAACAAGTGGTAGCCTGCATAGGCAATGATTCCTACAACAAGTCCTGCACCACTACTGATCATCTTTTCATACAGACCGCCAGAAATATTACCGATACTAATATCTTCTGTCTGCGAAATGCTGTAGAAAATTTTGATAACTCCAGAAATCGTACCTACGAAACCTAAAGTCGGTGCAATACCGGCAATAAGCCCCAAGTGTCCCATTCTTTTCTCCATTTCGCCAATTTCGATATTGGCAGCTCTTTCCATGTTGGATTCGATTTCAGAAATCGGTCTTCCGATGGTCAGGATTCCTTCTCTCAATACATTGCCAGAGGCTGTGTTTGATCTTTCGGCCAAAGACAACGCAGCGTTGATGTTTCCAGAATTCAACTGTATGCTGATATCCTTGATCAGGTGCGAATCTTGCTTGGTTGCTTTCTTGATCGAAAGGTATCTTTCGAAAATCAGATAGATGGTATAAAAAAGAAGGATGACAATCGGAACCAGGAAAGCTCCTCCTTTCATCAAGAAACTAAACAGATTCATTTCTTCATTTTTTGCGATTCCCTCAATTACTGTATTGGTAGAAGCTTTTGCAATGGTATCAGTCTGCAGTAAAATGGTTGAAAATATCATAAATATCGTTCGGAATTTTGGTTATTTGAATCGTAAAGCATTTATTGCTTCAAGACAAAAATAAGTTTTTTATTTAGTTTTAAAAGTATAACGGCAGTTTTTAAAATATAGTATCTCTTTGTCCTCTCTAATTGCCCTTTCGTCTATAACAATTCTAGCGTTCTTTCTAATGCCATGCCTCGCGATCCTTTAATCAGCATCGTTTTATTTTCCATCTTTTCTTGTCTAAAGGCTTCAGAAAATTCATCGAATGTCTCAAAAAAGAACAGGTTTTTTTTGTCTAGCATGTTAGAATAAAAATCTTTGCCAATAAAATAGGTAATAACTTCTTTTTCATTCTTAAGCAAAGCTACAATATGCTTGTGTTCGCGCAAGCTCTCTTTACCCAGCTCAAACATATCGCCTAAAATGGCAACCTTATTTGGCTTGTCGAGCTGCAAGAAGTTCTTGATGGCTACTTCCATACTGCTCGGATTGGCGTTATAGGCATCTAGAATGATTTCGTTAGAATTCTTGACCAGCATCTGCGAGCGGTTATTTTCTGGAATATAGCTTTCGATGGCTTCTTTTATTTCGTCGTCTGAAATCTTGAAATAACGGCCAATCGTAATGGCAGCGTTGATGTTGTTTGCATTATACAGGCCAATTAGGTGCGACTTGACTTTTATTCCATCAAATTCAACAGCAACAAATGGATTCGCCGTAATCTTGTTAATCAAGACAGAAGCATTTTTGTCGGAATGGCTGAATGTAATGCGGAGATTTTTTTCTGTCTTTTCTCTTTGAATAGTATCATCAAGGTTTACAAAGACGTATTTATTGTTTTCGGAAAGAAATTGGTACATCTCGCTTTTGCCTTTGATAACGCCTTCTACTCCTCCAAAGCCTTCTAAGTGCGCCTTTCCGAAGTTGGTAATATAGCCAAAATCAGGACGGGCAATGCTACACAAGAATTCTATTTCTTTTTGATGGTTGGCTCCCATTTCTACAATTCCGATTTCAGTATCCGAATTAAAAGAAAGCAATGTGAGCGGCACACCGATATGATTGTTTAGGTTTCCGATCGTAGCTTTTGTAGTGTATCTTTTTGAAAGCACTACATTGATTAGTTCTTTAGTAGTTGTTTTTCCATTACTTCCTGTCAACCCAATAATCGGCAGTCCTAGATAATCTCTATGGAACTTAGCTACTTCCTGCAATGTTTCCAGAGTATTGCTAACCAGAATTGTCCTGTCGTCTATAAAATACTCCTTGTTGTCAATAATAACAAATGAAGCTCCTTTTTCTAAGGCTTCTGCGGCAAAAGTATTGGCGTCAAAACGCTCGCCTTTGATAGCAAAGAACATGCAGTTATCTTCAATCTTTCGGGTATCGATCGAGACGGAAGTGCATCTTAAAAATAAATCGTGTATGTCTTTAATTTCCATTACAAGTGGTTTAAAAAAACAAAAGCCCTAATAAAAGGGCTTTTGTAGAATTTAGTATAGAAAATTAGTTTCTTGCTTTTTTCTTTTTGTCAGATTTAGGACCTACTCTCGACATTGCACATCTGAATCCGATGTAATCAGTAGCCATATCTTGAGGGAAATATCTTCTTTGAGCTGGATCTAACCAATACGCTCTATCTCTCCAAGAACCACCTTTGTAAACTCTAACGTTATCATCTACCAAAGTTGTTCTTTTTGATGAATGGTCATATTTACGAACCATATTTCCTAAACTGTCAGTAGTCACATTATGTTTTGGAGAATCGTACATTCTTTTAGAATCATCTACTTTCTCACCGTCTTCAGAACTTCCGAAGTCATAATATCTAGTTGACTGCTTGTCACCATCTCTATAGTTTCTGTTATCAGACTTGTCGAAATTTTGTCTCAAGTAAGTTTCTTTCTCATCAACTGGAACTTGAGCAATTTGTCCAGGGAAGTTTCTTGCGATGATCTTACCGTTTGCCAGCGTATCATAAGCGATGTTTTCTCCTGTAACGATTTCAGCTTTTCCGTCTTCGCCGATTTTGTTTTTCATGTAGACGTTACCTCTGTAGTAGTTGAAGTCGTTTGCTTCATCATCAACAATCGGTCTGTAAACGTCGGCAACCCATTCTGCAACGTTACCTGCCATGTCATACAATCCAAAATCGTTTGGTGGGTAATATTTAACTACGTTTGTGATATCAGCACCGTCATCAGACCATCCTGCAATTCCGCCGTAATCTCCTTTACCTTGTTTGAAGTTAGCCAATTGGTCACCTCTAACTTGTCTTTTTCCAGAACGAGTGTAGTTTCCTTTCCAAGGATATTTCTTTTGACCTCTGTAAAGGTTGTATTCTCTGTTTCCTACATCAGCAGCAGCAGCATATTCCCACTCAGCTTCAGTTGGAAGTCTGTATTCTGGAAGTATGATACCAGAAGTTCTTTGCGCATATAGGTTAACACTGTCTTTAGATTTTCCTCTTCTTCCTTTCAAGACGATTTCTTCGTTACCACCGTACGTTTTAGTCGGCGTATTCAAGTAAGTCTCAGTACTGAAAGTGTTGTCACCTTTAGCATCTGTAACTTTAGCATCTCTTTTAAGGTAGCCTTCTCTTTCAAGAACATTTTCGTTAACACGGTCTGTTCTCCATTTGCTGAATTCAACAGCTTGGATCCAGTTTACACCAACTACAGGATAGTTTGCATAAGCAGGATGTCTCAAATAGTTATTGGTCATTGTTTCGTTATAACCTAATCTATTTCTCCAAACCAATGTATCAGGAAGTGCACCTTCGTAGATATTTTTATAATTTTCATCTTCTGGATCAAAAACTCTTTTTAACCAGTCAAGATATTCCATATACATAAGATTGGTAACTTCAGTCTCATCCATATAGAAAGACTGAACGTGCTGCTGGTTAGGAGTATTATTCCAATCGTGCATCACATCGTCTTGAACCTTACCCATAGTGAACGTTCCTCCTTCAACCAAAACCAATCCAGGTGCAGTCTCTTGCTTCTTGAATTTAGAGTTGTATTGGAACCCGCCTTTCTTGTCATTGATTTTCCAACCCGTGGCAGAAGATGCGTTTTTTGAACTGGATTTTTTACTACAACTAGTAAAACCCATAACCAATGCTAAGGACAGCATCAGCTTCAAAGCCATAATTTTGTTTACTTTCATACTTTCAGTAGGTAATAAATTTCGAGCCGCAATATAATAATTAACCATTAAACTGCAACAACAATTTTCAAATATTAATAAAAAACTAATTTTTTGTTAAAAGCCTTTTTTAAGAACGCAAATTTAATGGGTTTATTGTACTTAATATTAAGTTAAAAAAATTATTTTTACTTTTCGTAATAATTAAGCGCAGTCAGCGTTATTCAAGTTAATGAAAAAGATTACCTTCCTCTTATTGCTTATGTGTTCTTATGTTTCTTTTGCCCAGCAGAGAGACAATATTTCCATTGAATGGATTGACAACTCAGGTATTTATTCGGAGCAGATCCAGATAAAAGCACCTATCTTTAAATCGTCCAGCTTTCAGTATGATTATGACAAGAAAGCTATTTTTTTCAATATTAAAATCCCTGTATCGGGTTTTGCCGACGAAAGCAGCCTGCAGATTACCAATATTGTTTACGAAACGATTAGTCGCGAACAGCTGGGCGATTTAAGAACAGCATCAATTCCTTCTACTATAGGAGCGACTATCACGAATATGAACAACGCTGCTTCTCAAAGAGCGGTGCTTGCCTTGTCGCCTATCATTAAATCGGGCACAGGTTTTCAAAGAGTAAAATCGTTCACCTATTCATTTACGACAACCGCCAACAGGCCGAGCCGTTATTCTACCCAGAGTTCTGCGTCTATTTCAAATTCTGTCTTGAGTTCGGGTGACTGGTATCGATTTTACGTCCTAAAATCTGGAGTATATAAAATATCAAGGAGTTTCTTGCAGAGTTTAGGCATGAACCTGAATGGCGTAGATGCCCGAAACATAAAAATTTATGGCAACGGAGGTCGAATGCTGCCGCTGCTCAACGGAACTTTTTATCCCGAAGATTTGGCCGAAAACGCCATTACTATTATAGGAGAAAACGACGGCTCTCTTGACAACCAAGATTACATTCTTTTTTATGCCGAAGGACTTGACAACTGGAACAGCGAAAGCCATACACACAACAATTTGTATGCAGACCGGTCGTATTATTATGTAACAGCACAAGGTGGACCGGGGAAAAGAATCGGAAATATGGACGTTATTAACGACAATCCGACACTTAACGCTACTACTTTTGACGATTACCAATATCACGAGCAAGACAAGACAAACATAGGCCGTTTAGGAAGAAAATGGTTTGGAGAACGGTTTAATATCGAAAACGAGCAGACTTTTGATTTCAAGTTCCCGAATATTGCTACAGGAACCCAGATAAAACTTACCGTTAACACAGCCGCAGCTGCTTTTTCGGCAACGACTATGAGCGTTACTGCTAACAGCCAAAACATAGGCGCGATGAATTTCCCACCTACAAGTACTGATGGCGATGTTGCATTTGAACGAAGCCTTACAGGCAATTTCCCTGCGGCAGAAAATGTTGCAGTAAAATTAAGCTATAATAACGGAGGCGTTCCTAGCGCCGACGCTTATCTGGACTACATTATAGTAGAAGCCAAAAGAAACCTGCAAGGTTATGGAAAACAATTCCGATTCCAATATAATGATGCCGATGTCAACACGGGAGTAATTCAATACCAGCTTTCGAACGCGGCAGGTATAACGCAGATATGGGATATTACAGACATCTATAATGTAAGAAAAGTAGAAAATAACGGAGCGGCCACATTTGCTTTTAAAGCATATTTGGGCGAAGACAGAAAATACATTGCCATTGATGCCTCTGATTATTACTCGCCATTAAAGGAATCCAAAACCCGCGTAGCAAATCAGAACCTGAAAGGAACTATCCTTAAAAATTCTCAAGGCGCATTTCAAGACGTCGATTACTTAATCGTGACTCCTGCATTTCTGAATTCACAAGCAGAACGATTGGCAAATTTCCACAGGACACATTCGCAATTGAACGTAAAAGTTGTCAATCTTGAAAATATCTACGAAGAGTTTTCTTCTGGAAAGCAAGATATCGGAGCAATCAGAAATTTTGTAAAATACATCTATAACAACGGATCGATTCCTACCAAGCGAATCAAATACCTGAATTTGTTTGGAGATGCTTCTTTCGATTACAAAAACAGGATTTCAAACAATACGAACATCGTACCCGTATTCCAAGCGCTGAACAGTTTTTCACTAGGCGGCTCTTATATGTCCGACGATTATTTTACCATGCTAGACGATAACGAAGGAACAATGACCTTGAGCGGATCTGTCCAAGATATGGAACTTGCTGTTGGAAGAATGCTCGTTTCGGATGCAAGACAAGCAGAAGAAATGGTCACTAAAGTTATCGAATACCACGCCATTGAATCGTATGGAAAATGGAGAAACAACTTTGTATTGGTTTCTGACGACGTGGATGTGGCTTGGGAAAATTCAATCCAAACTGGAATTGATGCTTTAGGAAACCAGATTGCAGCACAGAAACCATTCGTGAACGTAGAAAAAATACACACCGATTCTTATGTACAAGAAGCTTCGGCAGGAGGTTTCCGTTATCCAAAAGCCAGAAAGGATTTTGTGGATGCGATAAACCAAGGCGCTTTGGTCTTTAATTATTTCGGACATGGCGGTGAAGACGGACTGGCAAAGGAAAGAATTTTTGAAAAAGCCGACGCTCAGAACCTAAACAACCGTTATAAGTATCCGCTGTTTGTGACCGTGACTTGTGAATTCACAAGATTTGATAATCCTTTTAGACCAACGGCCGGAGAATATACGTATTGGAATCCGAAAGGCGGTGCTATATCAATGGTAACGACCACGAGACAGATAAGCGTGACAACCGGACAAGATATTAATGAAGCTTTTTCTAGTGAATTATACGGCTACGGTACCACGAGCAATGTTCCAATATCAGAAGCTCTAAGGGTTGCAAAAAACAATTACAACGGCACGGCCTTGATGGTCTCATATGTCGGCGACCCTGCGTTAAGATTAGCCATCCCTAAGCCTACGATCGTCTTGACCAAAATAAACGACCAGCCAGTAGCTTCTTCTACTTTTGTTTTTAATGCCTTGAGTCCGGTAAAATTGTCAGGTGAGGTAAGAAACGTAGACGGAAATGCTATACTTCCAAACTACAACGGCAATTTATCCGTAAATATATTCGATAAAAACGTACAGCGAACCACTTTAGGAAACGATGGCATAACCGATGGGACGGGCAACCTAATCTTGATGGATTTTGTGTTATTAGGAGAAACTGTTTTCCGCGGCAACGCATCGGTTACCAACGGACAGTTTGAATTTAATTTTGTAGTGCCAAGAGACATTTCTATACCTGTCGGAAACGGAAGAATCAGCTTTTACGCGAAAAAGAACCAAGTCCTCGAAGACCAGACAGGATACAATACTGATATTAAAATTGGAGGAATCAATCCGAATGCCGTCGCCGACAACATAGGCCCGAGAGTGCGATTGTACATGAACGACGAAACGTTTATTTCGGGAGGCATTACCAACGAGTCGCCTATATTTTTGGCTTTCTTGGAAGATGAAAACGGAATCAACACCGCCAGCGGAATCGGTCACGATATTGTCGCAATTTTAGACGGAGACGAGAACAATCCGTACATACTTAATGACTATTACGAAACCGAATTAGACAATCATACGAAAGGAAAAGTACGCTTTCCTTTCCGAAATTTAGCAGTTGGATTGCACACAATTACCTTCAAGGCTTGGGACGTATATAACAATCCGGTCACAGCAGAAATACAATTTATTGTAGTTGGAGATGAAACCGTGACCTTAAAAAATGTACTGAACTATCCTAATCCGTTTGTGAGCTACACGCAGTTTTGGTTCACCCATAACCGCCCGTATGAGCCGCTAGAAGTACAGGTACAAGTCATTACCATTACTGGAAAGATCGTAAAGACAATCAATCAGATAGTAACGACAGAAGGCTTCTTGTCTAGAGAGATTTCTTGGGACGGAAAAGATGATTTTGGCGACAAGATAGGCAAAGGAGTATATGTCTATAAGCTGACAGTCAAATCGACCCTGACTAACAAAAAAACAGAAAAATACGAAAAACTTGTTATACTTTAATAAAATACTATATTTGTTCAATTCAATTAATACCAATCTCAGAATGAAAAAAACCGCATTATTTATTATCTGCATATTAGGATTCAACATAGCCAATGCCCAAGAAGAAAGCCGAGTGATTACGACAGGAGTGCCTTTTCTTCTTATTGCTGGTGATGCAAGATCTGCTGGTATGGGCGACATCGGTGTTGCTTCGTCTCCAGATGCTTATTCACAGCAATGGAACCCTGCAAAATATGCCTTTTCGTTAGACAAACAAGGCTTTTCTGTAAGTTATACACCTTATCTTCCAGAACTTGTAAATGATATTTCCTTAAGCCAGTTGACTTATTTTAACCGAATCAGCGAAAGAAGTGCTTTTGCAGGAAGCTTGCGTTACTTCAGCCTTGGAGTTATCGAATTCAGAAACGACAACCCAGACGATCCAGCGGTGGAAGTAAATCCTAGCGAATTTGCCGTAGACTTATCTTATTCTTTGAAATTAAGTGAAAGATTCTCTATGTCGGTTGCCGGAAGATACATTCGTTCCAACCTGAGATTGGCGCAATTGAGCAATGATGCTTCGGCAGCAAGCTCATTTGCAGTCGACATTTCTGGTTACTATCAATCTGAAGAAGTAGCCTACGAAGATTTTAACGGAAGATGGAGAGGTGGTTTCAATTTCCAAAATTTAGGTCCAAAAATCAATTATGACTTAGACGATTCAGATGAAGGCTCAAACTTCCTTCCATCAAACTTGAAACTTGGAGGAGGATTCGACTTTATCTTTGACGAATACAACAAGGTTTCTTTAAATGCAGAAATAAACAAGCTATTGGTTCCAACTCCACAGAATCCAGATTTAAATGGTGACGGCGACATCACCGATGAGGAAAGAGCACAAAACAATAGAGATTACCGTTCCATCGGATGGACAGAAGGAATCTTCAAATCATTTGGAGATGCGCCTGACGGAATAAAAGAAGAATTAAAAGAAGTTACTTGGGCATTAGGAGCTGAATATTGGTACCAAGATTCATTTGCTGTAAGAGCAGGTTACTTTAACGAAAGTAAAGAAAAAGGAGCCAGAAAGTTCATTTCGCTTGGGGCCGGATTTAAATACAATATCGTAAAATTAGACGTATCGTACTTATTCTCTGCTTCAAAAGTCAGAAACCCATTAGAAAACACATTGCGTTTTTCTCTTAGCTTTGCCTTCGGAGATCAATATGATGAATATTAGTATATAATTTAAAGTCTAAAAAATCCAAATTGCTTTCATTAGTAATTTGGATTTTTTTTCCTCAAAACATTTATGAAACAAATCAACATTACGACCACTTTCTCAGTATTTGACAACAAAGAAGAATTGCCAGAAGATGTGCAAAATCTGATGAATCAAGCTATTGAAATACGAAAAAGAGCCTATGCGCCTTATTCAAAATTCAGAGTCGGAGCCGCCATCTTTTTAGATAATGGTAAAGTTGTTTTGGGATCCAATCAGGAAAGCGCTGCCTATCCGTCTGGACTTTGTGCCGAAAGAGTTGCCATATTCCAGGCAGGAGCTATTTATCCGGATGCTAAAATCTTGAAAATCGCGATTTCCGCTACATCCGATGAAAAGCCGGTCACTTCCCCTATTCCGCCCTGCGGAGCCTGCCGCCAATCCATATCCGAATACGAATTCAAGCAGGATTATCCGATTGAAATTTATTTTATGGGAGAAACGGGAGCCGTTTACAAATCAGACTCTCTCAAAAATCTGCTTCCATTTATGTTTGATAAAAACTTCTTATAAAAAAACCTAAAATTTACCTTTTAAGTTTTACTTCTAAGTTGGAATGTCTTATTTTTGCCTTTCGCAAATTTGTGTGAGGAAACTATTTTGCGTCTTATTATTTTTAGCAATTTACTGGCACAATAACGTTTAGCAAAAAACAAACAATGAAAGAAGTTACAAAAGAAGTTTATTTGAAGTGGTATGAAGACATGCTGCTTTGGAGAAAGTTTGAAGACAAATTAGCCGCTTTATACATTCAGCAAAAAGTAAGAGGATTTCTTCACTTATATAATGGTCAGGAAGCTGTCTTGGCAGGCGCTTTGCACGCAATGGATTTATCCAAAGACAAGATGATTACTGCCTACAGAAACCACGTTCAGCCAATTGGAATGGGCGTTGACCCTAAAGCCGTTATGGCAGAATTGCTGGGCAAAGTTACCGGAACATCAAAAGGGATGGGCGGTTCTATGCACATATTCTCAAAAGAAAAAGGATTCTACGGAGGCCATGGTATCGTTGGAGCTCAAATTCCTGTAGGTGCTGGTATCGCTTTCGCTGATAAATATTTTAATACTGGCGGCGTTACATTGACTTATTTTGGTGATGGAGCAGCACGTCAAGGTTCTTTGCATGAAGCTTTCAATATGGCCATGCTTTGGAAACTTCCTGTAGTATTCATTGTAGAAAACAATGGCTATGCGATGGGAACTTCTGTAGAAAGAACAGCAAATCATACAGATATCTGGAAACTTGGTTTAGGTTATGAAATGCCTTGCGGACCGGTTGACGGAATGAACCCTGTTAAAGTTGCAGAAGCAATGCACGAAGCAATTGACAGAGCACGCCGAGGCGACGGACCGACTTTCTTAGAAATGAAAACGTACCGTTACAGAGGACACTCAATGTCTGATGCACAATTATACAGAACTAAAGAAGAAGTGGAAGAGTATAGAAAAATCGACCCAATCACCCAAGTTCTAGATGTGATCAAAGAAAACAAGTATGCTACCGAAGCAGAAATTGAAGCAATTGACGAAAGAGTTAAAGACTTGGTAGAAGAATGCGCTCAATTTGCAGAACAATCACCATTCCCAGAAGTACAACAACTTTACGATGTTGTTTACGAACAAGAAAACTATCCTTTTTTACCTCATAAACTTTAATCATTATGGCAACAAAAATCACAATGCCTCGCTTAAGCGACACGATGACAGAAGGAACTGTAGCCACATGGTTGAAAAAAGTTGGAGACAAAATTAACGAAGGCGATATCCTTGCTGAAATCGAAACTGACAAAGCAACAATGGAATTTGAATCTTTCAATTCAGGTACTTTATTGCACATCGGAATCCAAGAAGGAGAATCTGCTCCAGTTGACTCACTTCTGGCAATCATCGGAAAAGAAGGCGAAGATATTTCAGATTTATTAGCTGGCGGAAGTTCTTCAGACAAAAAAGAAGAAGCTCCTAAGGCAGAAACTAAATCCGAAGAAGTACCAAAAGAAAAAACAGAAGAAACGAAAGAAACTCCAAAAGCAGAAAGCACAACGACAGCTTTACCAAAAGGTGTTGTAGTTGTAACTATGCCGCGTCTAAGCGACACCATGACCGACGGAACGGTAGCGACCTGGTTGAAAAAAGTTGGAGACAAAATTAACGAAGGCGACATTCTTGCTGAAATCGAAACCGACAAAGCAACAATGGAATTCGAATCTTTCAATTCTGGAACTTTATTGTCCATCGGAATCAAAGAAGGCGAAACAGCTCCTGTTGACAGCGTTTTAGCTATCATCGGTCCAGAAGGAACTGACATTACTGGTATCGCAGAAAACTTCAAAAAAGGCGGTGCAGCTCCTGCTCCATCAAAAGAAGAAAAAACGGAAGAACCTAAAGCAGAAACAGCCGAATCAAAAGAAGAAACTGTAGAAACTGTTTCAGACGGAAAAAGAATCTTCATTTCTCCTTTGGCTAAAAAAATTGCCGAAGAGAAAGGCATTTCAATTTCACAAGTTAAAGGAACAGGAGAAAACGGTCGTATCGTAAAAAGCGATATCGAAAACTTCAAGCCTGCTGCAACTTCTCAAACAACAGCTCCACAAGAAACAGCTGCTAAATCAGAAACAGCCGCTGCTCCTGCTGTAAAACCTTTTGTTCCAGCTGGCGAAACCTATTCAGAAGAAATCAAAAACTCACAGATGCGCAAAGTTATCGCTAAGCGTTTATCAGAGTCTAAATTTACAGCGCCTCATTATTATTTGACAATCGAAGTTGCAATGGACAGTGCCATAGCTTCTAGAAATACAATCAATTCATTGCCTGACACGAAAGTTTCATTTAATGATATGGTAATCAAAGCTTGTGCAATGGCCTTGAAGAAACATCCAAAAGTAAACTCCCAATGGAAAGAGGATGTGACGGTAATCCACCATCACGTACACATTGGAGTTGCTGTTGCTGTTGAAGACGGTTTGGTTGTTCCTGTGTTAAAATTTGCTGACCAATTGAGTTTGTCTCAAATCGGAGCAAATGTAAAAGACGTTGCTGGAAGAGCCAAAAACAAAAAACTACAGCCAGCCGAAATGGAAGGAAGTACTTTTACCGTTTCAAATTTAGGTATGTTTGGTATTACTGAATTCACTTCAATCATCAACCAGCCAAACTCTGCGATTCTTTCTGTTGGAGCAATTGTTGAAAAACCAGTTGTCAGAAACGGCGAGATTGTAGTCGGCAATACTATGAAAGTAACGCTAGCTTGCGATCACAGAACCGTTGACGGAGCTACTGGAGCACAATTCTTACAGACGCTAAGACAATACTTAGAAAATCCAGTTACGATGTTAGCATAAGCTAATTCTCTATAAATAAAAAACCCGTCTTACGTTTAAGACGGGTTTTTTATTGCAATTTATTTTTAGCTTCAATCCATCGCGACATGTATTCAGTGCTTTTTAGCGTATGATGTTGTAGAATTTGCCCAATGAAATTTTTATTTCGATGATGTTGTAGATTTTTTCGAAGTTTCTCTATCATTTCTATAAAACCTTTTAAATATAAATCCTTAGAAAATTTATTTTGCAAAATGACCATACCCTCTTTTTGAGCCTTTTCCCAAGTGATTTTTTCTTGATAAAGCTGTATAGCCCGATTTGCAAAATCTTCTGGATTATCGGCGATAAAGCCGTTCCAAACCAAATTAAGATGCATACCTTCCGCACCTATTGTTGTAGTGATACTAGGCGTCCCATATTGCATCGCTTCTAGAAGCTTTCCTTTTATTCCAGCACCAAATCGTAATGGTGCTAACATTACTTTTGCCTTTTCAATAACTTCTCTAGCCTCTTCAGCCCTACCCATAATATGAAAATTTAATTTCGCATTATGCAATTGCAAAGCTTTAGCCGAAGGATAGGCACCATAAATATACAAATTAGCATCTGGAAGTTGTGAATGGATTATAGGCCAAAGGATTTCTCTCAAATAACGGACAGCATTCCAATTGGGTTCATGTAAAAAGTTGCCGATAAACATAAAATCTTTTCTTTCTTCAGAAGGAAGAAAATCCAAAACTGGTGTAGCAAAAATAGGAAGATAAAACAGCAAGGAAGGGTCTACCTTGAATTCTTCAATCAAGAGATTCATTTCAAATTCAGAAATGATTAAGGAAATGTCTGATCGTAGAATGCTTGCAATCTCTCTTTTTGCAGTATCGTTAAACAAATCAGTAGTAACGAATCCTCTTTTTTCTTTAGAAGCATTTTGCCGAGCTAAACGTAAACAATGCAAATCTTCTGTATCCAGAATTTTTAGAGCATCCGGGCAACAATTCGTAACCCTCCAGCCAAATTGTTCTTCAATTACAAAACGATCAAACAATACAATATTTGGATTCAAATCCTTGATAAAATCATCAAAGCTTTCATCATTTAAGTTGACAATTTGCTCGTGAACACCTATTGAAGTTAAATCAAATTGATATTTACTATATTGAGCCGGGCTAACAAAGGTAATTTCATATCCAATCTCTTTAAACAATTGGATTAATTGCAATATCCTACCGCCAGCTGCCGAAGAATTTGGCTCAGGAAAGACAAGCCCTATTATTAAAAGTTTTAGTTTATGCATGTTGCAAAGAACGCCATTTTGATTAAGATGTCTTGCATATATGCAAAAAAAAGAGTCCCTACGATATGTAAGGACTCTTTCAAAGGAAGGCGGCGACATACTCTCCCACAGGATTGCAGTACCATCTGCGCAGG
>NZ_RBLC01000004.1 GCF_003634455.1 Flavobacterium endophyticum
ACTGTCTGGGTATGTACGGCAGTATTGCCGCAAAGGTCGGTAGCCGTCCATTTTCTTGTAAGGGTGTAGCTTCCGGCGCAGGCACCATCGGTCCTGGTCTCGGCGAATGTCACAGTCGCGCTTCCGCAGGCATCGGTTGCAGTCAATACAGCAGCAGCCGGAATGTTTCCGCAAGCAGCAGTTATGCTGGCAGCAGGCAATGTTCCTGCAAATACAGGAGCCTGCGTATCAGCCACGGTCACTGTCTGGGTATGTACGGCAGTATTGCCGCAAAGGTCGGTAGCCGTCCATTTTCTTGTAAGCGTGTAGCTTCCGGCGCATGATCCATTTGTTCTTGTCTCCGCAAATGTTACGGTTGCAGTTCCGCAGGCGTCTGCAGCGGTCAATACTGCCGCTGTCGGGATGTTTCCGCAAGATGCTGTTATGTTCGAAGGAAGGGTTCCATTGAATGTCGGTGCGTTTGTATCGGTTACAGTAATTGTCTGCGTGTGAGTTACGGTGTTACTGCATGTATCAGTAGCTGTCCATTCTCTTGTAAGGATATAATTTCCGGCACAGCTTCCGTTGGTTCTTGTTTCCAGCATTTTTACCATAACAGTTCCGCAATTATCAGTTGCCTTAAGGTCTGCAGCTGCTGGGATATTGTTACAAGATACTGTTACATTAGAAGGAAGAATACCATCGAATGTAGGAGCAGTCGTATCGTTTATTGTAATTGTTTGGGTAAAATTGGCTGATGTACAATCTGTAGCTACAGTAAATACTCGAGTTACAATAGTAGGGCAGCTGCCTGTGCTAGTATCTCTATATGTTATAGTGTGTGCTAACCCAGAGTTTGATGTAGTTCCTCCAGCAGTTAAAAATTGCGCTAACGTAATTGACACAGGTGTCTCGCTATATGCTAAAGGAGAAATACTGGTTCGGCTGCACCCTTCTATAGTACTATTAGATGGTCCTGTCAGATTAACAGATGGTTTTACAGTAACAGTAACTTGTGCACAAGAAGAGTTTCCGCAACTGTTTTCCCAACGTACATAATATGTTGTTGTTTGTGTTGGAGCTGCTATAGATAAGTTGTTTCCTGTACCGATTGATGTACCTCCGCAGCTGTCAGTATACCATTTTAAATTGGTACCCGATCCTCCAGTTGCAGACAGAATGATATTTCCGCCAGCATTAGAACAGAAATTATTGTTATTTACACTTGCAGCTGTAGGAGCGACAGGTTGCGCTCCTACAGTTACCGTTACTTGATCAGTCGATGTACATTGTCCACTAGCATTCGTAACTGTAAGTGTATATGTTGTTGTAGTAGTTGGAGAAGCAATTGGGTTTGCGATATTATTAAAGTTTAACCCAGTAGATGGACTCCAGCTGTATACGACACCGCCGCTTCCGCTTAATTGTGTATTGCCACCAGGACAGATAGTAACATCTGGTCCAGCGTTTGCAACAATAGGAGTAGGGTTACCGATAGTTGCAGTACCGCTAATATTTGGCTTGCAGCTACCTGGGTCTTTTACAACTACCGTATAATTTCCAGGAGCTAAATTCGAAAATGTATTTATGCTTTGCCAGTTAGTGCCATTGTTGATAGAATATAAATAGCTTCCTGAACCTCCAGAAACGTTAACTGTCAACGTTCCGTTATTTTGTCCGTTACATTGTGCGTTAGTAGCGTTAATCGAATTGAGTACAGCAGTTTCGTATATATTCATAGTCTGCGTAACATATACGACATCTGTTGAACAAGGACAGCTTGTAATTGTCCTTACGATAAAAGTTTCGCCATTATCTGAAATGGCATCTGCTATCGTAGTATAAGGAATGTCAACATACGTTGCATTTGCAGGAATTGTTACTTGCGTAGGGAAAGGTTGTCCGCCAGTTGTTTGAACATCGACACCATTTGTGAAGGTTCCTGACAAAAGCAAATTAACAACTAATGGCTGCGAAATATCGCTGCCTGTTCTTTGTACTCTGAATTTATTATTACATCCTTCAAAAAGGTTGTTCTGGTTCTCAATAAGGTTTCCGTAATTCGTAAGGATAATATTTTCAGAATTAAAACTTCTGGCACCCAAGAAAACACCAGAATCCCATTGCTGGTCTCTTGCATCACCGATACTCAGTTTGATTCTATAAGTTGAACAAGGAGTAACAGGATAAGTAGCGGTTAAGATAACAGTGTTCCCGTCAAATTGGGTAGTTGTTGAACCGTTAGCATTATTTGTATAGTATTGACCGTTTTCTGCTGGGAAATTAACGTTATCAACATTAGTTCCAGCTGAATGGATCGTATTGATAGAAATCGGTATATTGCTGCTTGGCAAAAGCGCAAGGTTGATGGCATTGTTTCTGTATGGACCTGAGATTCCAGGACCGCTTAAGAAAAATCCAAAAGCATCATTATAGCTTGTTTCGCAATATTCTAGATATTCTTCAGAGGAAAAAACATATTTAAATTCTAGCGTATTTCCAGCAGGGACAAAATCAAATTCAAGAATAGAAGCATCCTTGATTGTTTGTCCTGAAATAGAAACCAAATCAGGATCGTTAGCAGCGTCTACCATTTCGTCTGATTTTCCGCCAGTATTGTTCGGACCCATTGCAGAAGATGCTTTTCCAGTAGTCAGCAATAATCCTTCCTCGATTGGGAAGGTAGAAGTTGCTTTATTGAAATAAGCCAATTGACGGTCACCCGGAGTTGCAGGCCAGCTATGGTTCTGCCAAGTGTAGGTATTATTGTTTCTTCGATAATATCCGAATCTTACATTGCTGGCAGACAGACATCCCGTTACAAAAAGATTTTTTACTAATTGTTCGGCTGTATAAGCATTGTAAGTAGCGTTTTCGGCCACAGAAATAGATCCTGCAACGGCCAAAGTTTGGTACTCAAGTCCGCCTTTTGCCTTCTTTTCAGGAGTGTATGGAATGTTTGGCTTTGTAACCCTGGTATTAAAAAGTTCTTTTTGCTGAGCAAATGAATTTGCAGACAACAAAAGCAAAAAGGTTACTGTAACCAACTTGCAAGACATTGTTACCAAGGCGTTTAATCGGGCCAGTTTTTTTAAGCAGACATTTTGGTTTTTGGATATAAAAGTATGTGTAGCTTTTATATCCTCATGCAGCGTAAAATTTTTCATGTACGTATTTTTTTGGGTAAAATTTTTAAAGCGAGAACTTATTTTGGATAAAAAATAAGATTAGAAAATCACTTCAACGGGTAAAATTAGCATCTAGTTTTTGAGATAAACAATTTTATCCGTGAATAGCAGAAATAGTCGTTAAAGTATCATTATTGTATAATTTGCTCATAATTCGATTAGTTTTTTTAGTTATTATTAATTTTATGGCTTGTTTATTGTTTTTTATTGAATCTAAAGCATGACGAAAAGGCCCAGATATTTGGACGACTTAGTGTTTTCGTTTTGAGGGAAATTTTGCAATCAGACTCAATAGAAAAACTTCAAGGTGGTATTAAGTTTTGCTATTCAAATTTTGTCGCTTGTGGTGAGCTTCTAAAGTTTTATGATTGACTTTTATAGGACGAATGTATATTAATAAATATTTAACTAATCCAAAACCTCAGTTTTTTCGATAAAAGTGCTTAAAAACTCTGTGAAGTAAACTTTTTTTTGTAATTTGTTCTTATAAATAGAAGTGTTTTTCGAGGTTTAACTAGTTTTAAAATTATCAGTACATGAAAAATTTGATATTAATACGACATGCAAAATCAAGCTGGAATGCCCCACTTCTAGACAAAGACCGTCCATTAGCGACAAGAGGAATGAATGATGCTCATTTAGTATCTATGGAAATTGGCGGACACCTGCCAAAAACATTTATCATACTGAGCAGTACTGCAAAAAGAGCCTCTGAAACGGCTATTATTTTTGCGCAAAATCTTTCCTGCCCAATTGAAAGTATCATTTTTAAGGATGAACTCTATACATTTGACGAAAGGCAGCTCGAAAAAATTATAAAATCGTGTAATAATGATTATGACAATGTTATTCTTTTTGGTCATAATGATGCTATAACAAATTTTGTTAATAAATTTGGGAACGTTTTTATCGATAATGTTCCTACATCAGGATTTGTTTCTATCAATTTTCAGAGCAATGACTGGCAGTCGATCGATAAAGGCAAAACACAAAAAGTGATTTTTCCTAGAGATTTAAGAAAATATGATTCAACCAATTGATTACCGTTATATTGATCGCGAAAAAAGCTGGCTTGCTTTCAATGCTAGAGTACTCCAAGAAGCCGCCGATAAAAATGTACCTTTATTAGACAGACTCCGTTTTTTAGGAATTTTTTCAAATAATCTCGATGAATTTTTCAGGGTGCGATTTGCCGCTATCCGCCGCTTGAGCCATTCTGGTATTTCAGGAGAGAAGCTTTTAGGAGGTATCAGTTCTCAGCAATTGGTTAAGGATATTACAGAAATCGTTATCCAGCAACAGTCCGAAAGCCTTAGGATTTTGAGCAATATTGAAAATGAACTCGAAAACGAAAACATTTTCATCATTAATGAGACCGAAATTTCTAGGGAACAAGAGAATTTTATAAAAGACTTTTTCATTCAAAAAGTAAGCCCGGCTCTAGTAACCATCATCTTGAATGATTTGGCTGAATTTCCGGTGCTGAAAGATACTTCAGGCTATCTTGCCATTAAATTGGTTATGACCAAGCCAAAAGCAATCACCAAGATTGTCGTAAAGGATACAGTGCTGAAAATTAAGAAGCCTAAAAAAGATGTGCGTTATGCCGTAATCGAAATCCCGAAAACGATAAACCGTTTTGTAGTACTTCCGTCGAGCAATAACAAGCAGTATATCATATTGTTAGACGATGTAATTCGATACAATCTCAGCAGCATATTCAATATTTTTGATTACGAAAGCATTTCGGCTCACATGATAAAAATTACCAGAGATGCCCAGTTGGATATCGATAGTGATTTGAGCAAGAGTTTGATGGAGAAGATTTCTTCGAGCGTAAAAGATCGTCGAATCGGAGAACCTGTTCGTTTTGTTTACGACCAATCGATCGAAAAAGATACGCTGAAATTTTTCCTGAATAAGATGGGAATAGACTCGACTGACAGTATCATTCCTGGAGGAAGGTACCATAATCGCCGTGATTATATGGACTTTCCGAATCTTGGAAGATATGATTTATTATACCAATCGAATGTTCCGCTGCCCGTCGATGGACTTAGCTTGGAAGGAAGCATGCTTGAAAAAATTGCCGAAAAAGACTATTTGGTAAATGCTCCTTATCAGTCGTTTTCCTATCTGATTAAATTTTTGAGAGAAGCTGCTCTTGATCCTAAAGTAGTTTCCATAAAAATCACTTTGTATAGGCTGGCAAAGAATTCCCAAATTATCAGTTCCTTGATCAATGCGGCAAAAAATGGCAAAAAAGTAACCGTTCAGATTGAGTTGCAGGCGCGTTTTGATGAAGCCAGCAACATTTCCTATGCAGAACAAATGCAGACTGAAGGTATAGAACTGATTTTCGGAATAAAAGGCCTCAAAGTCCACAGCAAAATATGTGTCATAGAACGCCTTGAAGAAGGAAAAGTAAAACGCTACGGACTGATTTCTACTGGAAACTTTAACGAATCCACAGCTAAAGTTTATACCGATGTAACGTTATTTACAAGCCATTCTAAAATTCTAAAAGACGTTGCCAAAATCTTCGACTTTTTTGATATTAATTATAGAATACATCGCTACAAACACCTGATTGTTTCGCCACATTATACAAGAACGCGCTTTGAAAAGCTAATCGATAGAGAAATTGAGAATGCGTTGGCTGGAAAAGAAGCCTACATTAGCTTAAAAATGAATAGCTTGTCAGATTACGGAATGATTGATAAGTTATACGATGCCAGCAGGGCGGGAGTCAAGATTAGGTTGATAATTCGAGGGATTTGTTCTCTTATTCCTGGTATTCCTGGCATGAGCGATAATATTGAGGCTATCAGTATTGTAGATAATTATCTAGAACATTCTAGAGTATACATATTTGGAAACGAAGGCGATCCCGAAGTTTATATTTCCTCAGCAGATTTTATGACCAGAAATCTAGACGGAAGAGTAGAAGTTACCTGTCCGATTTACGATAAGAACATAAAACAAGAATTGATCGATACGTTCAATATCGGCTGGAAAGGAAATGTAAAAGTGAGGCTTCATTCCGAAAAATTAGACAATCTCTATAAAATGCGAAAAGACGACCGCGTTTTCAGGGCACAATTAGAAACCTACAATTATTACAGAGACAAGTTAGAAGTCATATCATCAGAAGAACTGACTCCGGGAACTGTAATCGAACCTAAAGAATAGCTATCATTTCTCAAGGTTCCATTTAAAAATGCTATAAAAGAATTTATGATTACGATAAAAAAATATGCGGCAATAGATATAGGTTCAAACGCAATGCGATTGCTTGTAGCAAATATTGTCGAGCAAAAAGGAAAAGAAACACAATTTAGCAAAAGTTCCCTTGTCCGAGTTCCGATTCGTCTCGGTCAGGATGCTTTCACGGTAGGAGAAATTACCGATGAAAATATCGAAAGGATGATCGATGCCATGAAAGCCTTCAAGCTTTTGATGAAGGTACATAAAGTCGAAAAATATATGGCCTGTGCGACTTCGGCCATGCGTGAAGCTTATAACGGAAAAGAAGTCGTAGAACTGATCAAGAAAAAAGCGGATATAAAAATTGAGATTATCGACGGAAAAAAAGAAGCCGCAATAATTGCTTCTACAGATTTACATCATTTATTAAAAACCGATCAGACGTATCTTTATGTAGATGTTGGCGGCGGAAGCACGGAATTTTCGCTTTTTGCTGAAGGAAAGATCGTAGCTTCAAAATCATTCAAGATCGGAACGGTTCGCTTGCTGAATAATATGGTCAATGACATCGTATGGCAAGAAATCGAAAAATGGATCAAGCACGTGACAGAAGATTACGAGCAGATAAACATGATTGGTTCTGGCGGAAATATCAATAAAGTCTTTAAGATGTCAGGAAAACTGCAGGAAAAACCATTGTCTTATATGTATCTGAATTCGCAATTTTCTTTTCTTAATGGACTTTCGTACGAACAGCGAATTGCCGAATTAGGTCTTAATGCCGATCGTGCCGACGTCATTATTCCAGCGCTAAAAGTCTATCTGAATGCGATGAAATGGAGCGGTGCCCGTAATATTTATGTTCCAAAAATTGGACTGTCTGACGGTATAGTAAAAGCGATGTATTACAATAAAATTTAGAGAATTTGGTCTAGAAATCTAAATCAAAGGTCTTTCTCAAAAGATCCAAGCTCGGATTGATTTCATTCAATCTGTTGAATTTGTCTTGCGGCGTGAAAGCAAATTTATTTTCTACAGATTCGTTAACGATGACCTCAATTTGGATATCATAATTATGAAGTTTTCCGCGAAGATGTCCTAATAAATCATGTTTCTCAGATTCAAAATCAATCTTAGAACCTTCATTTGGCAGTTCATGATATATAATGTTTCCTTTTAATTTAGGATCACTAATTAGTAAAAGCGATTCCATAATTTTTTGACCTTTATCACCCAAACGCTGTGCATATTTGTTCCATTGCAAAAGCATGTCGGTTTCGGTAAAAGGCTCTTTTGGCAATTCGGCCTCATGTTTTACAATAGCACTATTTGCTTTTTCCAACTCGCGTTTCGCCTTAATACTAGAAAGCGAAAGCGCTGAAACTTTTGGCAAGTTATTCTCAACGGGAGTTTCGATTTTTGGAACAACAATGATTTCTTTTTCTGGCTGTTTTTCTTCTGTAGGAGCAGTTTCTTCAACAACAGGAACGGTCTCTACTTGAATAATTTCTGGAGATTTTACAGGAATTTCGAATACTCTTCCGTAGAAGTAATTTGGAGGAATTATATATCCGTCAACTTTTTTTTTTCTCCATCAAAAGTGATAGAGGCCAATTGCATCAGGCAGAGTTCCACAAGCAAACGCTGGTTTTGGCTCGATTTGAATTTTAAATCACAATCGTTTGCCAAATCAATTCCTTTTAAAAGAAAATCTTGCGAAGCCTTTTGAGCCTGCAGTCCGTACATTTTTTGAGCTTGCTCGCCAGCTTCTAACAAAGCTAAAGTACTTGGTGTCTTTGAAACCAGCAAATCTCTAAAGTGAGAAGCAAGTCCGGCTATAAAATGGTGGCCATCAAAACCTTTAGAAAGAACTTCATTATATGCAATCAGCAATTCTGGAATCTTATTTTCCAAAATCAGATCGGTCATATTGATATACGTTTCGTAATCGAGCACATTTAAATTCTCTGTAACCGCTAGACGCGTAAGATTGTTACCCGAAAAACTTACAACTCTGTCAAAAATTGACAAAGCATCACGCATAGCGCCGTCTGCTTTTTGGGCAATGATATGAAGCGCGTCGTCTTCAAAAGTGATTCCCTCGCTTTGCGCTACATCTGCCAAATGGTTTTTAGCATCTTTTACCGTAATTCTCTTGAAATCAAATATCTGACAGCGCGATAAAATCGTAGGAATGATTTTGTGCTTTTCAGTCGTAGCCAAGATAAAAATGGCATGCTTAGGCGGTTCTTCCAGCGTTTTCAAAAAAGCATTGAAAGCAGCCTGTGACAACATGTGTACCTCGTCAATGATATAGACTTTGTACTGTCCAGTTTGTGGTGGGATTCTAACTTGGTCAATTAGGTTTCTGATATCGTCGACTGAGTTGTTTGATGCCGCATCCAATTCAAAAACATTGAATGCAAAATCTTCTGTAGGATCGTCATAACCTTCTTGGTTTATTTTTCGCGCCAAGATTCTGGCGCAAGTTGTCTTACCGACACCTCTAGGGCCTGTAAAAAGTAAAGCTTGAGCAAGGTGATTATTTTCTATGGCATTCAATAAAGTATTTGTAATAGCCTGCTGACCCACAACATCTTTGAATGTTTGCGGACGGTATTTGCGGGCAGATACAACGAAATGTTCCATAGAAATTTGACTGGAGGACAAATATAGTTTTAAATTTAAAGATTAAAAAGAAATTTTAAAATTAATCTTCGCACCTAAAATCGTTCCATATCGGGATGTAGCGTGATGTATTCTTCGGTTACTTTCTTATTTGTTTCATGGATAATTATACCAATACACGAATCATTTTCAATTTCGAAAGCAATGCCTGAATCCATAGCATCATACAATTGTATTGATTTGCCATCTGCATTATATTTTCCGACCAGTTTTATTTCTGGATAGCTCTTTTGAATGTCGATTAGCGATTTTCCGATCGCAATTCCTTCCGAAGTTTTAAATTCAGGAGAAGTAATACGAATCTGCCGAATTACCTTTTCCTTCATTTCGGAATCTTTATATGTAGTGTAGATATTTAATTCCTTTTTTTGACCATCTTTTGAATACCAAGTCGCCCAAGCCTTGCCCATAGCCGCATCGGAGAAATCGGGTTTTCCTAAAGATGAAAGCGTTTCGGCGTTTTGTCCTAATTGAGTAAGACCAATACTTTTCCCTGGAATGATGAGCTGTTTGCGATCTGTTATTTCTGGCGAAACGTATTTCACGATACTGTCGGAAGTTTTTTCAGTTTCAACAGCGGAAGCTTTTTTATCGGAACAAGATAGAAGACTTATTCCAATCAAAGCTAAAGCGATTTTTTTCATAATTGTATTTTTATTATCCTAAAACTTCAGCTATGGTTTCTTTTTTCAAAAGCCTTACTAATGCTTCTTCTTCAGGATTTAGCTTATTATTTTTGATATTCTTTTTTAGTTTGTAATTCCAAATCGAACCTTTTTCATACGAAGCGATAACAGTAGGATGGACGTAGTATTTTCTGCAAACAGTCCTTGTATTGCCCAATTTTTTGGCCACACAATCTACAACAGCCACGATGTTTCTTTTGCATTCTGTTTCGGTTTCAAACCGACCGATTTCCTGAAAAGCAAACAAGGCATTCACGCTTCCGGCCCAAACTCTGAAATCTTTGGCCGTAAAATCTTCTTGCGTAATTTCTTTAAGATAATTATTGATATCGGCAGAACCAATTGAATGGTGTTTTCCTTCGTCATCATAATATTGGAAGAGTTCCTGTCCTGGAATTTCCTTGCACTTTTTGACGAGATTGGCCATTTTCCGACTCTGCAGGCTTATTTTATGTGTGACGCCTTTTTTTCCTTTAAAGTCAAAATAGATGGTAGAATTAGAAAACTTGACGTGCTTATCTCTTAATGTTGTAAGTCCAAAAGAACCATATAACTTCTTATAAGCATCATTTCCGATACGAATGTTGGTCATTTCTATAAGCTTTACGACCAAAGCCACGACTTTTTCATACGGAAGTCCTTTACGTTCTAAATCCTTGTCAATCTGTTTTCGTATCATAGGAAGGGCATTTGCAAATCGTCTCAATCTGTAAAATTTAGACTGATTCCGGATCTTGTTCCAATTCGGATGATAGCGGTATTGCTTTCTTCCTTTGGCGTCGATTCCGGTGACTTGCAGATGCCCATTTTCATAGGGAGAAATCCAAACTTCTTCCCAAGCCGGCGGTATGACCAGCTTTTTTATTCTTTCGATCGTAAGCTTGTCCTTGACAGTTTTATTGTTTTCATCTTTGTAGATAAAAACATTATTCTTGTCTTTTTGGCGATAATAACCTTTATGTGTAGGAGACGAATACCGCAATCCGACAGCTTTCGCTGTTATCTTAGGGTCACTGCCTATTTTTTGGAGTTTTGCTTCTAATCGGTTCATGCTTTTAGTTGGAAGATTGTCTGCCTTTGATGACTAGCTCGTGTAATGTTTTTGCGGCTTCGTCTTCTGAAAAAGATAAATCCCCAGAAACATAGACTCCTTTTTCTCCTTTGTCTGATTTGATGCCATAAACGGTAGCTTCGTCTCCAGGATCAGAAGCTCCTTCATAGCGATAGATATGTACAATTTCAAAACAATCGCCACATTCTTTGATACGATCTGACTCTAAATTAAAATCTACTGTAAATCCTTTTTCAGCCAATTCTTCTAAGGCTTTAGAAACAGTGGCATAATGATACATTTGATGGTCCATGACTTTTTCTTTTATAGTTGGTTTTTATTATTTCTAATTTACAATTTATATTTTTCGCTACCTGCCAATAGAATGTTAATAGAGTTTACAAGATTATGAGGTGAAATTATAGTTATACTCTTTTTAAAATAGAAGGCGAGCCACAATCTGAAATCTTATATCTCAAATCTTAAATTTATTATCTTACTTTTGCACCGCAGGCCGCCTTATCGCCGTCTTGAATAAAGAGGGAGGAAAGTCCGGGCACCATAGAGCAGCATAGCGGGTAACACCCGTCACCAAAAGCAATTTTGGGAGGACAAGTGCAACAGAAAGTATGTACAGGTAATGCTGTAGTGAAACCAGGTAAACTCTATGCGGTGAAATACCAAGTATATCGGCATTTAAGGATTGCTCGTCCGTTGCCGAAGGGTAGGTAGATTGAGTTTGGCAGTAATGCCAAATCTAGATAAATGATAAGGATTCGCTTTCGCGGATACAGAACCCGGCTTATAGGTCTGCATTTTTTTGTTATAGCTTCAGCTTAAATTCCAATCCGATATTCCGGATGCTTTCAATCGCGATTCTGGAATCTTCATTAAAATACTTTCGAAGTCGGCTGATAAAAACATCCATACTTCTTCCCGAAAAAAAGTCGTCGCTTCCCCAAACCGCTTTTAAGATTTCTTCACGTTTGAGCAGCTGATTTTTATTTTTGTGTAAAAAGGAGATAAGAGCACCTTCTTTTTCCGTCAGTCTTTGAATGGAGCCATTCATTTTTAATTCCAAACGCTGCGGATTAAAGGTATAATCGCCAATATGGATTTCTTCTGAAGAAAATACGTTTGTTTTCTGTTCGCTTCTCTTTAAGATGTTGTTCAAACGAAGAACCAATTCATCGGCTTCAAAAGGTTTTACGATATAATCGTCGGCTCCTAACTTGAGCCCTTTGATTTTGTCGTCTTTCAGTTTTCGGGCTGTCAAGAATACAAAGGGAACTTCAGGATTGATCTTGATGATTTTTTCGGCTAAGGTAAATCCGTCAATTTTTGGCATCATCACGTCGAAAATACAAATCTTGAAATCTTCTTTTTGAAAAATGTCTAAAGCCTCTTCACCATCTTTTGCCCAAAAAACTTCAAAATTATGGATGTCGAGATAGTGCTTTAAAATCATCGCAAAATCAAAATCATCCTCCGCTAAAAGTATTTTTCTTTTTATGTATGACACGTTCCTGTAGTTTCAATAATAACCCTAAATTTAAATCAAAAATCTCAAATCAAAAGTAGCTCCTTTCCCTAAATCACTTACCACATTAATGGTTCCCTGATGTGCTTTTATAATCTGGTCGACATAATAAAGTCCGAGACCAAGGCCTTTGGCGTCATGAAGATCACCTTGTTCCACTCTGTAGAATTTATCAAATAGGAGGGAATGCTTGCTTTTTGAAATACCAATTCCATCGTCTGAAATGCTTATCGAAAACTCATTATTGAGTAACGAAGCTTTGACAGCAATGTTTTTACAACCGTATTTTACGGCATTTTCCAAGACATTGGTTATTGCTGTTGTCAAATGGAATTTATCGAGATTGAGGCTGATTTTTTGCGTATCAAGCTCTTTTGCAATCGAAATATTAGGATAGGCAATTTGGAAATCATTGACGATTGAATTCAAAAAATCGGGCATCGATACTTTTTCTTTGTGAAGTTCGATTTCTTCATAACCCAAAGAATTGGTCATTACTTGGTCAATCAAATTCTGCAATCGGTTATTCTGACGATTGATTGTTCCTAAAACAGTAGAAAAAGTCGCATCATTTTCTCGAATTTCTTTTCGTTCTAGAATTTTCGTCGAGACAGAAAGTGTCGTCAAAGGCGTTTTTAATTCATGGGTAATATTGTTGATAAAATCGGTTTTGATATCACTGATTTTTTTCTGTTTTATAAGTGCTTTTAAGGCAATCACAAATAAAGTAATTAAGGTCAATATTGAGAAAATAGCCAATACCAAAAGTAGCGTCATTCTTTTCAAAACGATAAATTCCCAGTTTTTGATGGAGACATATAAAGTGTCTTCAGTCAAAAGTTTATAATCAGAACTTAATTCTTGCTTTTTCAATGAACCGCTAGTCGTTCCGACATAATTCCGAATCAAGAAAGCATCGTCTAAGGAAGCCAAATCACCATATAACTTATTTTCAATAAAAGGCTTTTCGGCAAAAATAGTATCGGCTTCTTTTGTCGCGTCATAAATGACAAACTTGTCCAAGACAATGGCAAAGTCTATGGTCAAATCTGGAATCTCATTTTGGAATTCTTCTTGTAGTTTTCGAGTCAGTTCGCTTTTGAATTCGTTTTGCAGTAAAGCATTTTTGATGTGAAAACGAGTGCTTTTATCCCGAATATAATTTTCTGCAAGCTGTTTGTATAACAAGTCTTTTTTGTTGAAAATAGTCGTGTCGATGTCGCTGTAATCATTCGTTATCTTGGCAATTTTCGCCTTGATCTCTGAACGGAACTGCTCAACTTTATATTCATAAGTCGTTTTGACCAGATAATATTGTATGGCAGAAAGCACGACCAAAATAACAGCCGAAAATCCTATCAATAAGTTTATCTTTTTCTTCATGTTTAATGAATTACAAGCCAAAAATAAGCGATTTCTTCTTAAAAATAGACATTAACCCAGCATTAACCCAGCATTAACTTTCGCAATCTGTTTTTGAACCAATTTTGCCATAAACAATCGAATGACAATGCCAACTAATATAATAATGCTAGTTATGTTACTATTCTCAAAAATCTATTCGTATTCTCAAAAAGTCCCAGAAGATTTCGGCTACAGGCACATCGCTATGAAGTATCAAGACGAACCCGTCGATATTATTGTTATTTCTAAGAAAGGGGAAGAAAAAATTGCCAAGCCTATTTTCTTTTTCTGCCAAGGAAGCCTGCCACAGCCAGTTGTAAAATACGACGAAAAAGGATTGTTTAGTACGTTGCCTTTTGACGAAAATCCGTTTCTAGAAGACTACCATATTGTTATTGTCGGTAAGCCATTCATTCCTATAATTTCGGATGTAAATAAGTTAGGTCCCAATTATATGTACCTAAAAGACATTGAAAAGGAAATTGCTCCGAAAGGGTATACCGAAAGGAATTATTTAGATTATTATGTATTCCGGAACAATTTCGTATTGAAGCAGCTAGCTAAAGAACGCTGGGTAAAAGGCAAGAAATTAGTCGTGGCAGGACATTCTGAAGGAAGTACGATTGCTTCTAAAATGGCTTCGATTAATAAAAAAATCACGCATTTGATTTATTCTGGTGGCAATCCTTACGGAAGAATTATGAACATTTTGGCGCAAAGCAGAAGTTTCGACAATGATTCTATAAACGAAGGAAACAACACCATCGAATATTGGAAAAAAGTCGTGGCACATTCTAATGAAATCAATGCGACAAATGGAGATTCGTATAAAACAACCTACAGTTTTTCGTTGCCACAAAAGGAAAATCTGATGAACTTGATAATTCCAGTCCTAGTTTCTTACGGAACAAAAGATTGGTCGGCTTCCTTCAATGATTTATTCCAGATCGAGGCCATTCGCGAGAAAAAAGACAATTACACTTTTAAAAGCTATCTGAATCTAGAGCATAATTATTTTCCGATCAACAATGACGGAACAGTTAACCAAGAAATCTACAACTGGGATACGATAGCCGCGGATTGGTTAAAATGGCTTCATACTTTATAAGATGAGATATACTATTCTTTTAGCTGTCCTAGCTTTGGCTAGCAGCAATTCTTTTGCCCAAAATACAACGGAAAACGATACTTTAAACCAGATGGATGAAGTCGTGATTGAAGGGAATACCAAGACTTTTATTTATAAAAACGGAAACATTAAAGTAGATGTGGCAAATTCTATTTATAAGACTGTTCCGAATACTTTAGATCTTCTGTCAAAACTTCCAAAAATCCAGATAAGCCCAGATTTAGAAAAAATCTCGGTCATAGGCAAAGGAACTCCATTGATTTATATCGGCAATCAGAAAGTAGAAATGAACGACCTGAAGGCTTTGTCTGTGGAAGATATTAAAACGATAGAAATCATTGAGAATCCATCGTCTAAATATGAAGCCGAAGGCCGATCGGTTATTCTCATCACCAGAAAATTAAGCAAAAAAGAAGGTTTTCAGCTTGTTTTTTCTGAAACGGTAGCGTTTAAAAAGAAATTCAACAATTATTTAGGAGTAAACTCCAGCTTGAAATTAAGCAAGACCGAATTCAAAGCAAATTTCAATTATAATAAATTAAATCCTTGGGAAAGCAACGGCAGTGATTACAGGATTCCGAGTAGCAATATCGAATCCGATTATCTGGTTGCAGGTTATACAAAACGCGATAAATATGTTTTTGGAGCAGGAATTTACCATCAGATTAATGAGAACGAAGATTTTTCGTTGACGGCAAACGGAAGTTTTAAAAAAGATGATTTTGATTTTTCCACTGCGACGCATAGCAAAATTGATGAAGCTGAAAACAATATTAAGACTTTAGGAAAAACCAAAGGCGATGAAGGATTTATCAATTCCTTTCTCAATTACAATAAAAAGATAACCCAATGGGACGCTTCTTTTTTTGCGGGATTACAGTATTCCAATTACAATTCAGTATCTGCTAATAGTTCATCAAATAATTATAATGAAACCGTTTATAAACCTTTCCAGCAATTGAACGATGATTTTAATGTAAATGTTTTTGCTGGCCGAATTGATTTTGAGAAAAAAATCCATAACGAAATAAAACTAGAATTGGGAACCCAATATTCGTCAGCCGTTGCAAATACGAGTCTTGATATGGAGAATTTTGAACAGAATCTCAATCTAAATTCAAAATACAGGCTCAAAGAGAAGAATACAGCAGCTTATGCTCAATTGTCAGGAACGCTTATGAAGATGTCTTGGACGGCAGGAATTCGAGCAGAGAACACGATAATTTCAGGTCGCTATGCAGATGAATCAGCAACTTCTGTTGATAAAAAATATACCAATCTTTTTCCAAAAGCCCAGATAACGATTCCTATTGACAGTACAAAAACGTTAAGTTTCAATTATGCCAGAAGTATTTCTAGACCTGATTATTCCTCTACAAGCCAAGGTTTTACATATATCAATCCTTATTTTGCTTTTTCTAGCAATATCAACTTGAATCCGGCTATTACTAATGAAATTTCGGCTAACTTTCAATACAAAGACAAATCGGTAAAGTTCGTTTATTTTGAAAATAGGGATGTGATCAACTACGGATTTTTATATGAGGAACCGAAGCATTTATTGTTATACAGGCCTGAAAATTTTGATAAAGAAACAGGACATACTCTTGAAGCGGCACTGCCTTTTAGCAAGGGATTCTGGACTTCAGCAAATACGTTTAGCCTTATACTGAACAAGATTCAAGATGCCTCTGCTGTTGTAGGAAGTGCCAAGCCGTATGCGTACTATTATTCCAATCATGTTTTTAAGTTCCAAAACGGATGGCAGTTTTCGTTGACAGGCTGGGGACTCACAAACCGAAATGAAGGCGTTTTCCAAAGAAATTCTTTTTTCTTAATGGACGTGGCGGTTTCAAAGACTTTTTTCAAGAACCTTTCTTGTACTATAAATTACAATAATGTATTCAAGAATAGGACGTTTACTGAAAATTTTGAAGTCAGTAAAGTGAATTCTAGAGCTATTTTCTTTGTGGACAATTGTGAATTCTCAATTGCAATCCGATACACTTTAGGGAAAGTAAAGGATTCGATTTTTAAAGAAAAAGAAGTAAACGAAAATTCAAGTAGGATAAAGTAATGCCACGGATTCACACATCAATCAATCACAAAACAAACAGTTAACTTAACTAGCGAATTCGTGGGTTGCTCTATCTTAGCCTTCTTCTGTAGCGTCGATTTCATTTTTTACTTCTTCGTCATCATCACCATTCATCTCAAAAAATGAAAAAATGGAACCGCCATAACTTTTCTTAAAAGAAAAATTGATCATGTGGTCCAGCTTTGTGTATTTTGAATGCTCGATAATCATCATTCCGTCTTCTTGCAGAAGTTCGTTTGCAAAAATAAGCTCGACCAATTTTTCAAAAGTAGCTTGGTCTAGGTTATACGGAGGATCAGCAAAAATAATGTCGTATGAACTTTTGTTCTTTTCCACAAATTTAAATACGTCGCTTTTGATGCCGGCAATATTAAAATCAAATTCATCGGCTGTTTGCTTGATGAATTTTACGCAACCGAAATCGCCGTCAACGCAAGTAATATTGTCGCTGCCGCGCGACGCAAATTCATAGCTGATATTTCCAGTACCTGCAAACAGGTCTAAAACTTTTAATCCGTCGAAACTAAAATAATTGTTCAATACATTGAACAACGCTTCCTTGCTCATGTCTGTCGTTGGACGGACTGGCAGGCCTTTGGGTGGAGAAATTCTTCTTCCTTTATATTTCCCGGATATGATTCTCATTTATGAATTGAATAGTATAAAATATTTTAAATTTTCTGCTGTTGAAAAATCGTTGTGCTTTTGGGTATGAAATACATTCATCAGCGACACATTTCTGATATATCTGTAGGCAATTTTAAACAGGTCACTTTCTTCTGAAATTTCTCCCAGAAGTTGTAATTTCAGACTTTCAGGATTCAGCTTTAGCTGTTCGGCTGTAAAAAGTATATAATAAATGAAATCCTCTTTTGTCTGGTATTCGAAAGAATTAAACAGTAACAGTTTTTGGTTTTCTATCACAATAATCTCAAAATGCTCTTTTCCAACATGGACAAATATCTGCGTTTCCGAAATATTTTTTGAGCTCTCTAGCAACTTGGCAACTAAAATACTGTTCACGTGCAAATATTCAAAACTATCAAACTGATCCAGCAGATAATTGTTGAAATTCACATATGGAATGTAGACATTCACCATATCAAAAGGCTCTAAAGTGTCAAAAGCAAAAAAATCAGATTCAAAAACTTTTGTACTGTATTGCAGGTAGCTTCCCAAATAATTTTCATCAAATAGGGCTTTTGGCACAAATGCAGAAAGATTATTTTCGTGAATGACTACCACTTCGTCATAGGTTGTCGTGAGCTCTCGATAGTTGACAAAAGCCTGCCAATAGTGATCTTCAACCTTGATTGATTTTTCAAAATCATTAAAATCAACTTCTTTTACGAACAAAACAACCTGATTCAGAGTGTCAAAACAGCAAAACCGAAATCCATTCAAAGATACTTGAATCGAAAGTTTTCTGTATTTTTTTTCTGTTATGTTTGTGTTAGCCGACATTGAATTTTACTGATGTTCGCAAACTTACAATTTTTTGCGTCATGCTCTCATATTTATAAAGCAAAACTTGTCTTAAAGCTATAACTTTACACCAAATAACAAACCATGAATACGGCACTTTTCTACAAAACTCTAAAATCAAAGTTTCCTTTTAATCCTACGGTTAAACAGGATATTTTTTTCCAGAAAATTGCTGAATTTTTGACCAATACCAAACAAGACGAAATCTTTGTACTGAAAGGATATGCTGGAACCGGAAAAACAACCGTGATTTCAACGTTGGTCAATAACCTTACTGAGATAAATAAAAAATATGTGCTTCTGGCGCCAACGGGTCGTGCGGCGAAAGTTATTGCCAACTATTCTCAAAAGCCAGCGCATACGATTCACAAGAAAATCTATTACCCGAAAACAAAAGCAGGCGGAGTCAGTTTTACGACACAGCAGAACAAGCACAAGAATACTATTTTTATTGTCGATGAATCTTCGATGATTTCAGATTCTAGCAACGAAACGAGTATTTATGAAAATGGTTCGTTGCTCGACGATCTTATTTATTATGTGTATTCTGGAACCAACTGCAAGATGATTCTTTTGGGTGATACCGCGCAGCTGCCGCCTGTAAATCTTGATATTTCTCCAGCGCTTGACATTGACTTGCTCAATAGGAACTATAATATGGAGGTTTCTCATATCGAATTTGACGAAGTGATGCGTCAGGAAGAGAATTCTGGGATTTTATTTAACGCCACAGAACTTCGTGAACAGCTCAACGATGACTTCTTCGAAGATTTTAAATTTGATGTAAAACATTTTAAAGATATAGTACGGCTGACAGACGGCTATGATATCCAAGATGCGATTCATGGAGCATATAGTAATTACGGATTGGAAGACACTGCATTTATCGTACGTTCCAACAAAAGGGCCAATGCTTACAATCAGCAGATCAGGACCAGGATTCTCGATAAGGAAAGTGAACTTTCTACTGGAGATTTCCTGATGGTCGTAAAAAATAATTATTTTTGGCTCAAGGATTCCACTGAAACCGATTTTATTGCCAACGGCGATATCATTGAAGTACTGGAAATTTACAAGATACAAGAATTATACAGTTTTAAATTCGCAACTGTAAAAATAAGAATGGTGGATTATCCGAACCAGATTCCTTTTGAAACGGTACTGATTTTAGATACTTTGACCAGCGAATCGGCTTCATTGACTTATGAGGAATCCAACAGACTGTATCAAGAAGTAATGCTGGATTATGAGGACGAAAGAAGCAATTACAGGAAATTTCAAAAAGTAAAAGAAAACAAGTATTTCAATGCGTTGCAGGTGAAATTTTCATACGCAATTACCTGTCACAAATCGCAAGGTGGCCAATGGAATACGGTGTTTGTCGAACAGCCTTATTTGCCAAACGGAATTGACAGGGATTATATCCGCTGGCTATATACGGCAATTACGAGAGCAAAAGACAAGTTGTATTTGATTGGTTTTAAGGATGAAAATTTTATAGAGAGTTGATAGATTATAGTTGATAGATTATAGTTGATAATTGATAGCCAGAAATCTAAAATCATAAATCAAAAATTTTAAAACGATAATTTCAAGTTAATGACAATAATAGCAGTTATTCCAGCGCGTTACGCTTCAACACGATTTCATGCCAAGCTCATGCAGGATTTGGGAGGAAAGACAGTAATTACAAGAACCTATGAAGCAGCGGTTTCTACTCATCTGTTTGATGATGTTTTTGTAGCAACGGATTCCGATTTAATTTTTAATGAAATTGTTTCCAATGGAGGCAAAGCCATTATGAGCAAGAAGGAACATGAATCCGGAAGTGACAGGATCGCAGAAGCTGTTGAAGATTTGGATGTTGATATTGTCGTAAACGTGCAAGGCGATGAGCCTTTTATCAATAAAGAACCGCTCGAAAAGCTTTTAGATGTTTTTAGAAATGATGCGTCACATCAGATTGATTTGGCTTCTTTGATGCGTGAAATAAAAGATAAGGAAGAAATTGCAAATCCCAACAACGTAAAAGTAATTGTTGACCAAAGCGGATTGGCGTTATACTTTTCGCGTTCCGTAATTCCATATCCAAGAGATGAAAATGCAGGTGTTCGCTATTTTCAGCATATCGGCATCTATGCTTTTAGAAAGCCGGCCTTGTTGGATTTTTACAGCCTTCCGATGAAATCTTTAGAAGCTTCAGAAAAACTAGAGCAGCTTCGTTATCTCGAATACGGCAAGAAAATAAAAATGGTCGAAACCACACATGTCGGAATCGGAATTGATACAGCTGAGGATTTAGAAAAAGCGAGGAAGTTAGTGTAGCTATTTTTTCTCTAAAATAATCAGCTCATTATGCTCTTCGACTCTTGGAATCGTTCGGGCAGTATATAATTCCGTATTTACGTTTTCTAGGTATTTTTTATTTCGGAGATTGTCTTTGTCAGAAAGACACATCGTATTGAAAAGAATGATTCCTTTATCCTTTAAAAGAAAGCAAGTGCGATTTTGGAAAAATTCTTCGAAAAGAAAATTAGGCATCGTCGTATCTTGAAAAATATCAATAATAATCAGATCGTATTTATTTTTGGTTTTCAAGACAAATTCAAAAGCATCATCAATGACGATTTCCAGATTAGAAATTTTGTCGAGATTAAAATAAGAGTTGGCAATTTTTATTATTTCGGGATCAATTTCTACGCCCGTAATTCTTCCTTTAAACTTGATTTCTTCAGTTAAAGTTTTGATTACGCTTCCGCCTGCAACTCCAAGAACAATAATATGTTCCATTTTTAAAATAGTCTTAAAACCGATACTGTCTAATCCTTTACGGAGAATTCTCTGTAGGCTTCCATAGGAGTAATTCGTGTTTTTAGAATCTAATACCAATTCGCCATTAGTCCATGTGATTTCTAGATTTTTACTCACGGATGACTTTTGCTTATGGATATTTATGGGGATGATGTAGCTGAATAATCGTTTTAGCACAAAATTTATTTTGCCCAAAAATAAGGATAAATGTTACATTTACAGAAAATAATACGGCATGAAGCGCTTTATTTATAAAATTATTTTTTTCAATATGATGGGATGGCGCATCAAAGGAAAGATGGATCCCGAAATCAAGAAATGTATAATTATAGTGGTGCCTCATACTAGTTGGCATGATTTTTATATTGGTCTTTTTGCTAGAGGAATAATCGGTCTTGAAATGCATTATGTTGCGAAAAAAGAACTTTTCAAATTTCCATTCGGATTTTATTTCCGATGGATGGGAGGGGCGCCATTGGACAGAAGTTCCAGACAAAATACTGTAGAAGCCATTGCCGAAATTTTCAAAAAAAGAGCAATTTTCCGATTGGCTATTGCTCCAGAAGGAACCCGGAAAAAAGTTTCCGACTGGAAGACAGGTTTTTATTATATCGCACTAAAAGCAGAAGTTCCGATAGTTCCAGTTGCTTTTGATTATTCAAAAAAAGAAGTCATACTTCATGATGCTTTTTATCCTACAGGCGATATACAAAACGACTTCTTATTGTTGAAAAATAACTACAAAGGTGTAGTAGGAAGAATTCCAGAATACGGATTTGAAGTTTAAATAAAACCATACTTTATTTTTTTTCGTAATTAAGGTTATGTCCAACCATTTAATAACCAAAAAATTATGAAAAAGAATTTATTTTTAACTGTATTGTCATTTGGAAGCCTAGGATTTGTTTCGTGTACAAGTGATGACGATTCTAATGGAGGCTCTACTACGCCGCAACTTGAATTATTTGCTTCAAGCAATACCAGCGGAACGATTACTTACACCGATTTATTAGCGTCAATGCCTACAGCCAGAGCTTTTACTACAGGTTCGGTAGATGCTGATGGTATTTATTTTGATGATGATCGCGATGAAGTAATTATTGCTTCAAGAACAAACAACAGGCTAGAGGTTTATGGCAATTTTAGGAATACATTGTTGACACCTGTAACATCTTTAACGATGACGGCAAGCAGTACGACTGGCGATTTTACCAATGCTAGAGAAATTGCTGTAGATGGAAGCAGGGTAGTTGTCGTGCAAGACCAAGCCGAAATCAATGGAAATGTGAACAAGCTTTTTGTGTATCAAAGAACTTCCACAGGATTTACGTTAGAAAAAACATTTACTATCGGCTTTAAGCTTTGGGGAATCGATATCGAAGACGGAAACTTGTACGCTGTAGTTGATCTTACCGGAGATATTGCTGTCTTCAATTCTGTTTTTTCAAAACCAACAGGGGCGCTGTCGCCAGACAAAAGAGTCACTATCGAAGGATTAACTAGAACGCACGGAATTACCTATTCTGATGATGATAACACGATGATTTTAACAGATGTAGGTTTAGCTACTTCAGCTACTGATGGAGGTATTGTCGTAATTGAAAATTTCAATTTTGTTTTTTCTTCAACAGCATCTGGAGGAACTATTTCTTTGTCCAATCAGAAAAGAATTTACGGTCCGAATTCATTATTAGGAAACCCAGTAGATGTTTCTTACGATGATGAAACAAATAAGATTTATGTAGCTGAAAGGCTTAACGGTGGAGGACAAGTATTAAGTTTTGCTTATCCAACAACTGCTCAAGCAGATGCTACACCATTAACAGTAAGATTAGAACCAGGTGTAACCGGAATATACTTAAGAAGGGATTAAACTTTGTGTTTGTTTTATTGGTTTGGAAAGCCTTAGCTCTTGTGGTGAGTTAAGGCTTTCCGTTTTTTATACGTCCTATTGAGGCTGGTATTCTTTAAAAGTCCCGTTTTTATAGAAGATAATAATCCTTTCCACTTTATCATCGTTGGAAAAGTTCACGGGATAAAGCGCATCTTTCTTAAAATCAGATTGATTTTTATGTTCGGTCGGATTTGAAATAGGAGCATGGACTTCTGACTGAGTATTGTTATTTTTTGGAAAATCTCCTTTTCCGTTTAAAATCCAATACAAATCTACTTCGGGAAAAACTTCCAAAATTTTTAATATAAAATCAAGACTAGGCTTGTTTCTTCCTGATAAAAGATGCGACATGCTCGAGCGCTGTACGCCAATTTTATCAGCAAAGGAAGAAGCAGTAAGGCTATAATAGTCAAGTATTTTTTCTAGCCTTTTTATGAAATCTTCAATGTTTACCATTGTGAATTTGTTTTTAAAGAAATAAGAGTTACAAATGTAAACATAATAATGATTCAGAGGTAGTTTACAATTGTAACCGAGATAGAAACGCAACAATACAGCTTTAATTAACTATATGTAAGTAATTGATTAAATGTAATTTAGTTTATTATTTATAAAGTGAAATAACGAATGTTAAAGTTTATACAAAAGTAAACTATCTAGCCATACTTAATTGTTTACATAGTTAAACTATAGTGGTAAAAAATCAATTTACAATTGTAAAAAATAAGATGTTTACTTTTGTAAATCTAAATTTTCAACAATGGATTTCGAAAAACTCTTCAAGGATAGTAAGGAAGAATCATTATATGGTAGATATATAACTCTTGAAAAAATAGAGCCGTTGCTGAAGGCCCTAAACAAAAATAATAACCTACATATAATTGGACAATCTGTCTTAGGAAATCCAATTTATTCCTATACAATTGGAACCGGCAAAACCAAAATACTTTTATGGTCGCAGATGCACGGGAATGAAAGCACGACTACAAAGGCGCTTTTTGACTTATTAAAATTGCTGAATAGTAATTCAGATCTTGCAGTTGAGTTATTGAAAAGTTTTACTTTTTTAGCTATCCCAATGCTTAATCCTGACGGTGCTGCAAGCTATACCCGAATAAATGCCAATGGAATTGATCTGAATCGAGACTTTCAAGAACTGACACAGCCCGAAAGCCAGTTGTTAAGGAAGGTCTATGAAGATTTTAAGCCCGATTTCTGCTATAATCTCCACGATCAGCGTACAATCTTTGCAGCTGGAGATACAAATAAACCAGCAACAGTTTCCTTTTTAGCGCCTTCTTTTAATGAAGCAAGAGGCGTTAATAGTGTGCGTGAAAAAGCAATGGAGGTAATCGTTGCAATGGATGCTGTCTTGCAAGAATTTATTCCAAACCAAGTAGGGCGGTTTGATGATGGATTCAACCTAAATTGTGTCGGTGATACTTTTACCTATTTAGGCGCGCCGACGATTTTGTTTGAAGCTGGACATTATCAAGAAGATTACCAGCGAGAAAATACGCGAAAATTTATTTTTATTGCGCTTGTTTCAGGATTGAAATTCATTTACGAAAACGATATAGTTCGTAACGAAACAAATAAATATTTCAATATTCCTCAAAATAAACCTATTTTTTATGATTTGATTTATAAAAATATCAAAATTCGCTATGATAATAAACAAATTATTACGAATTTTGCAATTCAATTTTCGGAAGTTTTAGATAAAGGCGAGATAAAGTTCGTGGCCGTAATTGCTGAAATCGGAGAATTGCATCACAATTTCGGACATTTTGAATATGATGCTGAAGGTGCTGCATATTCTGATCAGAATGATAATATTCCGAAATTAGGTCAAAAAGCTGATTTTTATTTATCAGAAAAAGTTAAAATTGTTAATGGATTGCCAAATGTTTAACGATTTACTTTTTTTATTGAAAAAAAATTAATTTTTTTGTAGTCGAATTTGAAAACAAATACAAACATAAAATTATATGAATAAGTTTCGTTTAGATGAAGTTGATCATCAGATATTAGATATGCTGATTGACAATACAAGAGTTCCTTTTACAGATATTGCAAAAAAATTATTAATTTCTGCAGGAACAGTTCACGTGAGAGTTAAGAAAATGGAAGAAGCTGGTATTATCATGGGCTCTTCTTTGACGTTGAATTACGAGAAATTAGGATATTCTTTTATTGCATATGTGGGAGTTTTTCTTCATAATACATCACAAACTAAGTTTGTCTTGGAAAGAATCAACGAAATTCCTTTTGTGACAGTAGCTCACGTTACTACAGGAAAATTCAATATTTTCTGCAAAATCCGCGCAATGGATACAAAACATGCTAAAGAAGTCATCTTTATGATTGATGATATCGAAGGTGTTTACAGAACAGAAACAATGATTTCTCTTGATGAGAGCATCAATGATAAAAAACGTCTGATGCACACTATCTTCAAGGATATGTAATCTTTTGATAAAATATTTTTTAAGACCCTCTTGTGAAAACTTGAGGGTTTTTTTATTAATTTAAGGCAAAATTATTGAAATGTATACATCCCCAAAATTAGAAAGATTTGAAGAAAACGTACTTGCTAAGTATCAGATATACAATAGTATTTTAATTACCCTTCCATTCGATAATATTGGCAATACCGGAATCTTGTTGCCGCTTTTTGCCGAAGTCTGTGAGTCTGGCTTCAAAAAGCAATGGAAGCCGCAGCAGATAATCGACTATTTTTCAGAAAAATACCTAGATAATGCTTCTGAAAAAGAAAAAATCGATCTGATGTTCCGGTTTATTCAATATGTAGAAAGGCAGGTTGTTTTGTTTGATGCCATTGAAGACGCTGCTTTTTCAACCGTCAACAATTTAGATGGCGCAAATTCGCTTAGAAATACAAAAGATAAGGCTGAATCCAAAGACAATCTCAAAGAACTAAAAGCTTTTTTTGAAGAATTTAAAATCCGTACGGTACTGACGGCGCATCCTACACAGTTTTATCCAGGGTCAGTTTTGGGTATCATTACAGATCTCGAAGAAGCTATCAAAGGCAATAATCTAAAAAGGATTAAAGAATTGCTGGCTCAATTAGGAAAAACACCTTTTATTAAAAAAGAAAAGCCTACTCCGTTTGATGAGGCTGTGAGCTTGACATGGTACTTGGAAAATGTCTTTTATGAAACAGCCGGAAAAATGATGCATTTCTTTCAGAAAAACATCTTTGAAGGGGAATTACCAAAAAATCAGATATTAAATTTAGGATTCTGGCCAGGAGGCGATCGTGACGGAAATCCTTTTGTGACGACCGACATCACTTTGCAGGTGACAGAAAGGTTACGGACATCTATCTTGAAATGCTATTATAAGGACATCAGAAATTTGAAAAGAAAGCTCACTTTCCATCAGGTTGATAACCTATGGACAGAACTAGAGCACAAGATTTACCGTTCCGTATTTTATTCTGAAGGCGATCTTTATATCACGCTTGATGAGATGAAAACGACATTGCAGGAAGTAAGAAGCAGAATAATCGAAAATCACCAATCGTTATATCTGGACGATCTGGATGAATTCATCAACAAAGTAAATCTTTTCGGTTTTTATTTCGCGACTTTGGATATCCGCCAAAACAGTAAAATCCATGATGCCGTTTTTAAGGATATAGTTAAAGTCACTAATGAGCGAAAACTGTCGCTTTTTCCTGAAAACTATACTTCATTAGCTGAAAAAGAAAAGATTGCCATAATCACTGAAGCAAAAGCAAAGTTGGATTCCGAATGGTTCGAAGACGATATAACAAAAGCAACAGTTGAATCAATCTATGCAATCAAGAAAATACAAGAACAGAATGGCGAACTAGGGGCAAACCGTTATATTATCAGCAATAACCAAAGCGCTTTGAATGTTTTGGAGGCTTATGCCTTGTTTCAATTGTGCGGTTGGGAAGACCCAGCAGTAGATATTGTGCCGCTTTTTGAAACAGTTGATGATTTAGAAAATGCTGAGCAAGTTATGAAGACTCTTTATACAAATCAGTCGTATTCTGCACATCTAAAACGCAGGAACAATAAACAGACAATCATGTTAGGCTTTTCTGACGGAACAAAAGATGGAGGGTATTTGATGGCCAACTGGAGTATTTATAAGGCTAAAGAAGCATTGACTTCAATTTCAAGAGAATATGGAATTGAAGTAGTTTTCTTTGACGGAAGAGGCGGACCGCCAGCGAGAGGAGGAGGTAAGACGCATAAGTTTTATGCCTCACTTGGACCGAATATCGAAAATAATGAAATTCAGATTACCATACAGGGCCAAACGATCAGTTCTAATTTTGGGACTTTGGATTCTTGTCGCTATAATTTGGAGAATCTGTTGAGTGCTGGTGCGGCGAATCAAGTCTTTTATAAAGGAGAAAACGAACTTTCTGAAAAAGAAAAACAGATTTTGGAAGAACTTTCGCAGATCAGCTACAAAGAATACACAGACTTTAAAAATCATCCGAAATTTATTCCTTATCTCGAAAGAAGAAGTGCGCTTAAATATTATGCGATGGCAAATATAGGAAGCCGTCCTTCAAAAAGAAGCCAGTCGGCACAGCTTGATTTTAATGATCTAAGAGCGATTCCTTTCGTTGGAGCTTGGAGTCAGCTAAAGCAAAATGTTCCAGGTTTTTTCGGTGTAGGTTCTGCGCTGAGACATTTTGAAGAAAACGGCAACTGGCAGCAGGTAGAAGATCTGTATGCGCATTCGCTTTTCTTTAAGACGTTGATTGAAAATAGTATGATGTCTTTAGCAAAATCTTTCTTCCCGCTTACGGCTTATATGAAAGAAGATGCTGAATTTGGTGAATTTTGGGAGATCATATTTAACGAATTTGAAGAAACCAAAAGACTGCTTTTAAAGATATCTGGTTTTGAGTCGCTTATGGAAAACTATCCTGACGGAAAAGCGTCTATACAGATGAGAGAGCAGATCGTACTTCCGCTATTGACGATCCAGCAATATGCCTTATCAAAGATTAACGAGATGGGTAATGAAAACCAAGACGAACTGCTCAAAATATACGAAAAGATTGTAATGCGTTCTCTTTTCGGAAATATTAATGCCAGCAGAAATTCCGCTTAAAAAGATATTAAACTATGAAAACAAGCCAACTGTTACAGACAGAATATGCTCCTTATTACGCTACTTATATTTCAAAAGTAGAAGAAGCCGATTTAGTTGAAGAACTTGAAATTTCGGTACACGAATTTATAAAATTTGTACAAAATATCCCTTTAGATAAATATGATTACAGCTACGCTGAAGGAAAATGGACCATAAAAGATATTATCCAACATCTGATGGATTCAGAAAGGATTTTTACTTACAGAGCTTTGAGAATTGCCAGAAATGATAAGACTCCGTTGGCTTCATTCGAAGAAAATGAGTATGCAGCAATAGCAGGTGCCAATCAAAGAAGCATTCGGGATTTATTGACAGAACTGGCAATCGTGAGGCAATCGACTATAGCTTTATTCAAGACTTTTAGTGAAGATGTCTTGAAAAGAATTGGCGTAGCTTCCGGATATGACGTATCAGTCCGTGCTTTAGGAGTTATAATTATAGGACACCAAAAACACCATCAGAGAATATTTATGGAACGCTATTTATAGCTTGGAGAAATAACGTGTTCCTGTTAGGATATCGATTATCTGTACAATTGCAAACAAGATAAATACAAATAAAAACAGAACGATACCTTTTTCTTTGACGTGTTTGTTTCTTGAAAATAGCGATATCACAAATAGGAGGAAAGCTATAGGTACTACAAGTTTGAAACCTCGCGTGATTTCAAACATTCTTAAATAGATTCCTAAAATGGCAAGGCCCCACAATAAGAAGATTATTTTTAGCGCGATTAAAGTCTTAAAGTCAAACCATTCCTGGCAATGTTTCTCTTTTCCGTTGCTTCTAAATAAATGCATGATATGTTTAGATTGGTGGTAGAGTATAAAAATATAAAAATTCTATTTATTTTAAGATAAATGTCGCTATAAGTATAAAAATAAACGATAAATTACATGTATTTATCTTGTAAATTGTTAAAATTAAAGTTTGTAAGATTTGATTTAAAATAGAAAAGGAGCTCTATTGGAGCTCCTTTTCTATTTATAGAGAAAGTGATTAGTCTTCGTCGTCTTCATCTTCATCGTCAGCGATATCAGAAATATCCCTGTCGTCTTCATCTTCGTCGTCTAGTTCTATTTTTTCTTCTTTTTCATCCTCGTCGTCATCGTCAGCATCATCATCTAGATCAAGATCTTTGATAGCGTCCATTGGCACTACTACATCTTCAAGATCATCATCTTCATCAAAGTTTTCAATTCTGCTGGCAAGCTTCGTACTCACTTTTACCAGATAGATAGTGTCTTCTGTTCTAACTTCGACAGCCTCAACCAATTCGTTTTTGGCATTCCTAAAGCGGATGATGTTGGAATCATCATATCCATCAGGAAATTTTTCGACGAGCAAAGTCAGAATTTCGTTGGTTAGTTTAGAATAATCTACAATAATTCTTTTCATAAATTTTTATTATAAGTCTAGTAGGTAAGCAAAAATTAATGGCGCCACAATGGTAGCATCCGACTCAATAACAAATTTTGGAGTGTTGATATCTAATTTACCCCAAGTAATTTTTTCATTTGGAACTGCTCCAGAATACGAACCATAACTGGTCGTTGAATCTGAAATCTGGCAGAAATAGCTCCAGAAAGGAACATCATGCATTTCCATATCCTGATAAAGCATTGGAACAACACAGATAGGGAAGTCACCGGCAATTCCTCCACCAATTTGGAAGAAGCCAACTCCGTTGTTACTGTTCTTAGTATACCAATCAGCAAGGAAAGTCATGTATTCGATTCCTGATTTCATGGTAGATGCTTTTAGTTCTCCTTTGATTACATAAGAAGCAAAAATATTACCCATTGTGCTATCTTCCCATCCTGGTACGATGATAGGCAGGTTTTTTTCAGCAGCAGCATACATCCAGCTGTCTTTTAGGTCAATTTCATAATATTCTTCCAGAACGCCAGAAAGAAGCATCTTGTACATGAATTCATGCGGGAAATAACGTTCTCCAGCATCTTCAGCATCTTTCCAGATTTTATGGATGTGTTTTTGCAATCTTCTGAAAGCTTCATGCTCAGGGATGCAAGTGTCTGTAACACGGTTTAATCCTCTTTCTAATAAATCCCATTCTTGCTGTGGCGTCAAATCACGGTAATTTGGAACTCTTTCGTAGTGAGAATGCGCGACAAGATTCATGATATCCTCTTCAAGGTTGGCTCCTGTACATGAAATAATCTGAACTTTATCTTTTCTGATCATTTCAGCGAAAATCTTTCCAATTTCGGCTGTACTCATAGCTCCAGCAAGAGTTACCATCATTTTTGCACCGTTCTGTAATTGTTGCTCATAAGCTTTTGCTGCATCAACTACAGTTGCAGAATTGAAATGCAGGTAGTACTTTTCAATAAACTGACTGATTGGTCCTTTACTCATTTTGTTTTTTGTTAGTTTCTTTTTCAATGTTTGCTCCGAATCGATTCAAAATTTGGATTTTTGAAAAGTGGTTAATCGGATGGTTTTGATACGAGACAAAATAGTCTCGAATTATTTTTCAAAAATAAATTATTTTTTGGCGTATCCTAATATTTTTAGAACATCTTCTGAACTTTGTTGCTCAGAAAAAACTTCTGTCGCCAAAATTCCATTTTCATCGCGATCAATCAAAATGTGTTTTGGCTGTGGAATCAAGCAGTGATGCAATCCTCCATAACCTCCAATGGTTTCTTGGTAAGCTCCTGTATTGAAAAATCCAATATATAAAGGCTTTTCTTTATTGTATTTTGGCAGATAAATCGCGTTCATGTTCTGCTCAGAGTTGTAATAATCATCGCTATCGCATGTCATTCCTCCTAAAAGGACTCTTTCATATTGGTCGTTCCAGCGGTTTACAGCCAGCATGATAAAACGCTTGTTTATAGCCCAAGTATCAGGAAGCGTGGTGATGAAAGACGAATCAATCATGTTCCATTTCTCTCTATCGTTTTGCTGTTTTTGGTATAACACCTGATAGATTGCCCCGCCGCTTTCGCCAACTGTAAACGAACCAAATTCGGTAAAAATGTTTGGAACGTCAACTTCTGCCTCGTCACAAGCAATTTTAATCTGATTGATAATTTCGTCAATCATGTATTGGTAATCGTACTCAAAAGCTAGAGAATTTTTTATTGGGAATCCTCCTCCGATATTAAGACCGTCAAGAGTAGGGCATTCTTTCTTAAGAGCGATATATACTTTGATACATTTTACAAGCTCATTCCAATAATAGGCATTATCATTAATACCAGTATTGATAAAGAAGTGAAGCATCTTAAGCTCCAGATTTTTATTTTCCTGAATCTGCTTTTTGTAAAAGTTTACGATGTTTTTATACCCTATTCCTAATCTTGAAGTATAAAACTCAAATTTAGGTTCTTCTTCCGCAGCAATCCTGATTCCAATTTTGAATTTTCCTTTTATTTCAGCTTGAAGAAGATCCAATTCTTCATAATTATCGATAATCGGAATAGCATTCTTGTGGCCATTATTGATTAGTCGTGCAATATTGGTAATATATTGGTCTCTTTTGAAACCATTACAGATTACATAAGTACTCTTATTGATCTTACCGTTTTCCAATAAGTTTTCGACAATATTGATGTCAAAAGCCGATGAAGTTTCGATATGGATGTTGTTTTTAAAAGCCTCATTCATCACAAATTCAAAATGAGAACTTTTAGTACAATAGCAATAGTAATATTTTCCTTCGTATTTGTTTTTTTCCATCGCTTTTCTGAACCAACCTTTTGCTCGGTTGATATTGTTGGAAATTTGAGGAAGATATGTAAATTTTAAAGGCGTGCCGTATTGCTCAACAATTTTCATAAGGTCAATGTTGTGGAACAAAAGGTTGTCTTTATTTAGTTTGAACTCGTCTTGAGGGAAATAATAAGTTTGGTTGATTAGATCAAAATATTTTGTATTCATTTATTTGTCAGGATTTTAAATTAAAAATAAGAAAAAATAATTTTTTAATCTAAAGTTCAAACCCTAATATTTGCATAAATGATTGGCAACTTTTCCTGGTATGTATTGGAGTATTGAAAAATATCAAAATTTAAGATGCTTTTTATGCCAAAAGAACCTTTCAGGAAATACTGAAAAGCTGCTTTGTTTTCGCTACCGCAGGCGGAAAAAGGAATCGCGTTTTGACTTTTTTTCATTGGGGCAAATGTAAAAAATATTATAACTGATATGCAACGATTTTTATTAAAAATATATTAAGAATTGTATTCTAAAAACGAATCTACAATAAGTTCATTATCAATGATTTGTCCTGTTTTTATATTTCCGATTCCATCAAGAAGTGCAAATTGGATTGTTCCGTATTCATTTTTCTTGTCATGAACAAGTAATTCCAGTATGGGTTGCAGGTCTTTTTCTTCAAAAACGATGCGTTCAAAAATTGCATCAATCCCTGTCTTTATTTCTTCGTATTCTTCTTCAGAAATTAGATTTCTTTTTAAGGAGATATAGCTTTCAAGTATCATTCCTGCTGCAATCGCTTCGCCATGGAGTAACGTGGTTTTGTTTTCATTTTCAAGGAAATAACCTTCGATTGCATGTCCTAAGGTATGTCCGAAATTTAACGATTTTCGGATACCATTTTCTTTAGGATCTTGCATTACAATCGTGTTTTTTATTTCAACTGACTGATAAATTAAAGTATCTAAATCGTCTGTATTTAAGTTGTTTAAGTCTAAAAATAAAGACCAATATCTTTTATCAAAAATCAGTCCGTGTTTTAGCATTTCGGCTAGTCCTGAACGCATTTCGTTTTGAGGAAGTGTGGCTAAATAATGCGTATCGATCAAAACCATTTGCGGTACGTTTATAACGCCGATCTGATTTTTAAGATTTCCTAAATCGATACCGTTCTTTCCTCCAACGGAAGCATCGACCATTGCTAATAATGTGGTAGGAACATTGATAAAATCGATTCCTCTTTTAAATGTCGAAGCCACAAAACCTCCCATATCGGTCACGACACCGCCACCTACATTAATTATAAGGCTTTTTCTGTCGGCGCCCAGTTCTGTCAACACATTCCAAAGCTCGATACAAGTTTCTATATTCTTATTGCTTTCGCCTGGTTCAAATTCGACAATCTCAATATTTAAGTCCGTTTCAAGATTAGGAAGAAATAGAGGAAGGCAGTGCTCATTGGTATCGCTATCGGCAAAAATAAAAATGGCAGAGTATTTATTTTCTGCAAGATGCTTGTTTAATGCTTCGTAGGCGTTTTCATTAAAATGTATCGGGTAGCCGTTAGCTTGGATTGATTTCATCAAGGTATTTTTTCGTGCCATAAAAATTAAGCAGTATTCGTATGAGAATACCCAGTCATATTAGTAGTTATGGCAAATTGTTTATTTCTAACTTTTAAAAGGCAAAATAAGGCAATTTTTAAGAAAAAATCACTTAGCTCTATTTATATTTGCAGCATTATTAAACAAACGAATGGAAAAGATTTTCAACAATACACAAGTTGCTTTTGCGCTAAAGAGTGATACTGAACTTGATAGGGCTTATTTTCTTTTTAAAATGATTGCATCGGAACCTTTGGTACGAATTGGTACGGCAGTTACAAATTTTGCCTTAAAGGCACATTTACCAGTGGAAGGTCTGATTAGGGCTACAGTTTTTGATCATTTTTGCGGAGGCGTAAACGAAGAAGACTGCCTGTCAGTCGTAGATAAAATGTTTACGAAAGGCGTTTCGTCTGTTTTAGATTATTCTGTTGAAGGAAAAGAAGAAGAAGAGCAGTTTGACCAAGCATTAGAAATGACCCTAAAAACCATCGAATTTGCAAAAGAAAGACTTGCTATTCCTTTTGCTGTTTTTAAGCCGACTGGCTTTGGAAGGTTTGAATTGTACGAAAAGCTAGGAGAAGGAAAAACTTTTTCTGTGGAAGAAGCTGCAGAGTGGAAGCGTGTAGTTGAACGATTTGATTTAGTGTGCAAGACAGCGCATGCGAAAGACGTGGCTTTACTGATTGATGGTGAAGAAAGCTGGATGCAAGATGCAGCAGATGATTTGGTACTGGAAATGATGCGTAAGTATAATAAGGAAAAAGCAATCGTATTTAATACGTTACAGATGTATCGTTGGGATCGATTGGATTATTTGAAAAAGATCCACGAAATAGCAAAAATCGAAAATTTCTATATCGGAATGAAGCTGGTTCGAGGCGCCTATATGGAAAAAGAAAACAAACGCGCTGAAGAAAAAGGCTATATTTCTCCGATTTGTATTTCGAAAGAAGCTACCGATATCAACTATGACGATGCAGTGATGTATATGGTGGAACATTTAGAAAAAATGTCAATTTTTGCAGGGACTCATAATGAGGAAAGCTCCTATAGGCTAATGAAGCTTATGGATGAAAACGGAATTGAAAAAGGCGATCACAGAGTTTGGTTCGGACAATTGTATGGAATGAGCGATAATATCAGCTATAATTTAGCATCTAATGGCTATAATGTTGCCAAATATTTGCCGTTTGGTCCCGTAAGGGATGTGATGCCGTATTTGATTCGTAGAGCTGAAGAAAATACTTCCGTTGCAGGACAGACCAGCAGAGAACTAAATCTTATTAAAACAGAAAGAGATAGGAGGAAAGGGAAATAAACTTTCTTTTAGATTACAAAACAAAGCCGGCTTCTAAGAAACCGGCTTTGTTGTTTTATTTAGCAAAGATTGGACGTGCCTAAACTTACAGCTGTTTATTTTTTTGCTATGATATTTATATTGAATTCGATAGAATCTGATATAGTTTGATCAGCTAAAAGATCATAGAATTTTCTCGATTTATAGCGAATATCCCATGCTGTTCGATCAATGACTAATTTGCCATTCATTTTGACAATACTATCCTTAACTTCGATTTTGGCTGGAAAACTAACTGGGTGTGTAATATTTTTAATGGTCAAGTTTCCAGTAACTCTTTTATTCTCACCATTTATTGGTATGGCTTTGCTAAGTACAATTGTAGAAAAGGGGAATTTTTCAACATCGAAAAAATCAGGATCTTTTAAGTGCTTAATAAGGCCATCATCACTCTTATGGGCTTCGTCTTCAATCGTATTCATGTCGACTTCAGCTGTACCACCTATAAGTTGGCCGTTTTCAATTATCAATTTTCCTTTTGATATAGAAATATACCCTGTGTGAGTGTTTAAGCCATTTAACGTTCCACCTTTCCACATTATAATACTTTCTTTTGGATCTATTGTGAAATATTCTTCATTTCCAACGTGTAGGGATACGGAATTCGCCAAAGTATTGTTTTTATTTTCCTCTTTTACAGTTCCATGGCAACCGAAGAGTAAAGGAGTGATAATTAAAATTAAGTAATTGATTGATAGATTGTTGTTCATACTGCAAAATTTATTGATTAATAATTGATTAAATGATTTTAAAACGAGGTATACATATTATTACTGACTGGTTGCATCTTAAAAACTTGTGAGGGTCTTTCCTTCATAGTGCGAAGCTACTTTGAAATTTTTCAGCTTAAGAGATCTGAATTGTAAATAAAATTGTAAACTTTGTAAATAAAAACTTGACACTATGCATCATAGTCGAAATCACCTCTTTGGAAAACGCAAATACCTATTCGGATTGATATTACTTTTGTTTGTCTCAGTAATCTGCGTGGCTTTCAGTACGGAGGATAGTAACGATTTTGATATAGCCAAAAGAGAAGTTTTGCTCCGTAAAATCGGACATGAGTTACTTTTACAATCGGGAGACAATACTTCAAGAGTACTTCCTGTAAAAAAGATCGCCGAAAATGAGTACCAGATTACGTTTGAGAATGATCTAACTTTTCAACCGGACTCGCTAATGAATACTACTAGGCGTTTTTTAGACAAAGCTCCGCTCGTAGGTGATTATATTGTTAACGTTCTGAACTGTAGTAATGGCAGTGTAGCTTATGGGTATGCTATATCAAAAAATAAGGAAGATGAGATTGTAGCCTGTACGGGAAGAAGTCAACCCAGAGCATGTTATATAATCAATATTAAATTCAAACCAACTGGTATAAATACAGCTAAGAATGGGTACCTTCTGGCCAGCCTGCCATTTTTAGCATTTGTCGGTTTTGTTTTTTTTAAATCGGTTAAACCACGAAGAGTTTTGCGTGACAATCATCACACGAATAAGTTCACTTTAGGCTCGGTGCTGTTTGATGCGGAAAATAAGAAACTCTTCATAAATGAAAAGACAATAGATCTGACTGGAACTGAAACTCGTGTATTGCTCATTTTTGCGTTGTCTCCCAATGAAACCATAGAGAGAAGCCGACTGCAAAAAGAAATCTGGGAAGATGATGGTGTTATTGTGGGGCGTAGTCTGGATATGTTCATATCAAAGCTTAGAAAAAAATTGGAAATTGATCCAAATATAAAAATTGTTGTTATACGCGGTAAAGGATATAGGCTTGAAATTAGCTCTTAAAAAAAGTTTGTTTAGTAGTTTTACAAAATGAAAAAAGCCGAAACTTTCGTTTCGGCTTTTTTGTGGGCGATGAGGGATTCGAACCCCCGACCCTCTGGGTGTAAACCAGATGCTCTGAACCAACTGAGCTAATCGCCCTGATTGCGAGTGCAAATATACACGAACTATTTGTATTTGCAAGGTTTTCTGTCGCTTTTTTTAATCTTTTTTTATCTCCTTTAAAATAACTTTGTCAGAGTAATTGACCATTGAAACCGTAATAGGTTCACCTTTAGTGTTTTTTCCTTTGATAAAATAAATTTTTCCGTGCTCAAAGGGCTTATTGCTAATTGAAAAATCTACATCGCCATATTGCATGCAATTCTTCACGTCTTGTAAGGTTACCCAATTTTCTTTTAATATTGCTTCAGATTCTGGAGAATAATGCATCGGCTTGCTTCTCAAATCCTGTAAAACACGGCAGTTTGGGAAATAGCAGAAATTTACATTTCTTGATTCGGCTTTTGCTTGAAGGAAATAAACGACGATTATGGTTCCTAATAATAATCCTCCTAAATAATAGGCAAGGCGCTGTGAAAACTTCATTATATCTTAATTTTGGCGCAAAGATAAGATTAAAAAACAATTAAATTGATGTCGCTTCCTGGCAAATCAAACCAATCTCCGATAGCTTTGTTGGTTAAAATGCCATGATATAAATATACGCCGTTTTTTAATCCTTTATTGCAGCGAATGGCACTTTCTATACCACCATCTTCGGCAATTTGTAATAAATAAGGCGTAATGATATTGCTAATAGAAAGCGAAGCAGTTTTTGAGTACCTTGAAGGAATATTTGGTACACAGTAGTGGATTACATTATTTTTGATAAAAGTAGGCTTTTCATGCGTAGTAACTTCAGAAGTTTCGAAACATCCGCCCGTATCGATACTGACGTCGACAATTACGGCTCCTTTTTTCATGTGTTCTACCATGGTTTCTGTTACAACGACTGGGCATCGGTCTTTTCCTCTCATGGCTCCGATGGCGACATCACATCTACGTAGCGCTTTTAGTAGTGACTTGGGCTGTATGGTGGAAGTGAAGATTCTTTGATTCAAGTTGTTTTGTAATCTTCGCAATTTTGTGATGGAATTGTCAAAAACCTTTACGTTGGCACCTAATCCGATGGCGGTTCGCGTTGCAAATTCTGCTACGGTTCCAGCGCCAATAATTACGACTTCGGTGGGAGGTACTCCTGTAATATTGCCAAACAACAAGCCTTTTCCGAATTGATTGTTAATCATCAATTCTGCTGCAATCAAGATAGAACCTGTCCCTGCTATTTCACTTAGCGATTTTACAGCAGGATAGGAGCCATCGTCATCTTTTATAAATTCAAAAGCAAGGGCTGTGATTTTCTTTTTGGCCAGGGCTTCAAAGTATTCTTTTTTTCGGGTTTTTATCTGTAGGGCCGAAATGACAAGTGAATTGCTATTCATCATTTCGATTTCTGCAATCGTCAAAGGCTCGACTTTTAACACCATCGGGCATTTGAATACTTTTTTTGTGTCTTGAGTAATTTCAGCACCAGCATCGCTATATTCTTGGTCGGTATAGCTTGAGCTTTCGCCTGCGCCAGCTTCGATTAAGATGCGATGTCCATGGGAAGTTAAGGAATTCACAGCATCCGGTGTCAGGCAAATTCGACGTTCCTGATAGGAAGATTCTTTAGGTATTCCAATAAACAGGTCGCTTTTTTTGCGTGCAACTTCCAGTTTTTCCTCTTGAGGCATCAACTGTTGTTTTGTAAAGGGTGTGAATGACATATTTCCTGCTGTGAATTAAAGGTCTAAGTTAAGAAAAAGTTGTGAAGTTGCAAGAACTCAATGCTATAAAAATTAATAACCCTGCTAAGGCACGAAACGCAAGCAGGGCTAGCAATAATTCTATTTTAAGGTAAGCTTTCTCTTTCCGTCTTTTCCGACTTTTATAGTAACGGTCGAATGTTCTGATGGAATAAGACTCGGAATCTTTTCAGCCCATTCAATAAAGCACCATTCGCCAGAATAGAGATATTCGTCAATCCCCATGTCATAAGCTTCGCTTTCGTTATTAAGTCGGTATACGTCAAAATGATAGACAATTTCACCTTTATCAGTTTCGTATTCGTTTACTAATGAAAAAGTAGGGCTGGAAGTCGCATTCGAAACTCCCAATGCTTTAGAAAGCGCCTTAATCATAGTTGTTTTTCCGGCGCCCATATCGCCGTGAAACAATACAACTTTATGTAATTTTTGAGACAGTATTTTTTGAGCTGCTTGATGGATTTCTTCAAGCGTGAATTGTATTTCCATTTATTTAAAATCTATTTTGGGTTGAACACCAAAAACGGAATAATCATTTCTTCGAGGGAAATTCCGCCATGCTGGTAGGTGTTTCGGTAATAGCTGACATAATGATTGTAATTGTTGACGTAGGCCAAAAAGTAATCATTTTTTGCAAAAATATAAGAACTGCTCATATTTATAGCAGGCAGCTGGATACTTTTCGGATCTTTTACAGCGTATACGTCCTTGTCTTCATAGGTCAAGCTTCTTCCTGTCTTGTAGCGAAGGTTTAGGCTGGTATTTCTGTCGCCAATAACTTTTGACGGATTTTTTACGTTAATTGTTCCGTGATCGGTTGTCAAGATGAGACGAAAGCCCATCTGTTGTGCTTGCTGGATGATTTCTAAAAGCGGTGAATTTTTAAACCAGCTCAAGGTAAGAGAACGGTACGCTTTATCATTGGAAGCCAATTCTTTAACTACATCCATTTCTGTTTTGGCATGGGAAAGCATGTCAACGAAATTATAAACAACTGTTACCAAGTCGTTATTTTTTAAAGTCTTGAAATTATCAACAAGTTTTTTGCCGCCAGCAAAATTCGTAATCTTAAAGTAATCCTGCTTGATATTCATTCCAAGGCGACGCAATTGTTCTGTCAGGAATTCGGCTTCGTATAAATTTTTTCCGCCGTCTTCTACATCATTTTTCCAATATTGTGGGTATTTCTTCTCCATTTCCAATGGCGTCAATCCAGAAAAGATAGCATTTCTAGCATACTGTGTTGCTGTAGGAAGTATGGAGAAAAACGGCGTTTCTTTTTCTAATTTGTAATGATTGCTAACCACGCTTTCAAAAGCCTTCCATTGATCGTATCGCAAATTGTCGATTACGACGAATAGGATAGGGCGGTCCTTTTTCTTCAATTCAGGAAGGACGAGTTCTTTGAAAAGCGTATGCGACTGCACAGGTTTATCAGCTTTTGGCAAGAACCAATCTTCGTAGTTGCGCTCGATGAATTTTCCAAATTGTGAATTTGCTTCGACTTTTTGGGATTCTAAAATCTCAAACATGCTTTGGTCGTCAATATTTTCAAGCTCCAATTCCCAATAAAGTAATTTTTGGTAGAGTTCTATCCAGTCTTCATAAGAATTAACCATCGATAATTCCATAGAAATTTTTCGGAATTCTTTTTGGTAATCGAGCGTAGTTTTTTCAGAAACCAACCTAGTATTGTCTAGGTTCTTTTTAAGGCTCAAAAGAATTTGGTTAGGATTTACGGGCTTGATCAAATAATCTGCAATTTTTGATCCGATGGCCTCTTCCATGATATATTCTTCCTCACTTTTCGTAATCATGATTACAGGAGTAGCAGATTTTTTTTCTTTCATTTCCGAAAGCGTTTCCAAACCGCTCATTCCAGGCATGTTTTCATCTAGGAAAACGATGTCAAAATTGCCTTCTTCAAAGATATCGATGGCATCGCGTCCGTTATTGCATGTGGTTACATCGTAGTTTTTTTTCTCAAGAAATAATATGTGTGGCTTGAGCAGATCAATTTCGTCATCAACCCAGAGTATCTTTATTTTGTCCATATTTTAGGGTGTAGTTATCTTAGCTATTATGTCGCAATTTAACACTTTTGTCATTCGAATATCTTAAAATTTATGTAAAATAAACGTGCTAAATGGACAACGATATTTTCAAAGAATTATTGAGGATAAAACAAAAAATATTGCTGTATTTTCAACTTTTAAAACAGTAAAGCGCTAGATTGATATTTTCTAGCATGTAAAAATGATTATAATTCATTTAAATCTAGTATTTTAATTTGTAGTTATTGGTTTTTTTTGTAAATTTGAGAGGATAATTTACTTTATTAACTTAAATCTCAGCAATCATGGACACGAACAGCAAAAAAACAATTGAGGAATGGGATGTAGAATGGTTTGGTGGAAATTCTACCGTTGCCTTCAACAATATGCAAAATCTGAAGTATCTTGAATCTGAAGAATTCAATCAAAAAGCAAAGGTAATGTTTGAAAAATCCCTAGAAGAAGATCATGTAGATTATAGGCCCCATTCTTTTACCAGATCCTCTTTGAGAACACCGGAAGCTAGAGTAATTACTGAAAATACTCCAGATAGATAAGCCAAAGCGAATCTAAGAATGTAAGATATGCTAAGTATCAGATCTGATAGTATTATTTCTTGTGCTATAATTGAAACTATAAAAAAGAGGCTCACTATTTATGTGAGCCTTCTCTTTTTACTTGACGTAAGTGCTATCACTTACGACATTATTTTTTTGTTGGTTGCTGTCACTTGCACTGCCATCGTCACAATTGCTGCAGCTTGCTATAAATGCCCATGACAATAATAGCAAGGAAGAAATGAGTTTCATTGAATTTTTCATAAGATTTTGTTTTTGTTTCTTCCAAGTTATAAAATCATAAAGCTTGTTATTTTATATTTAAATAAAATTTTTTTATACAATTTTTAGCATTAAAAAAGGTCTCCTGAACTACTAGGAGACCTTTTTCTTCAATACTCTAAATAGAAAGCTATTTATTTCTTGGTTTTTTAACAGGTTGTACGCCAGTAGTGCTGTCTTTTCTCACAGGCGACAATTTGTCGGGATTCACTTTCGTGTAATTTTTTGACTGTCCTTTATCTTTCGATTTCTTTTCAGCTTCTATGGCATCATCATTTTTCTTCTTTTCAGCATCAATCCGAGCAGCTCTTTCTACTTCCGACTGAGTATTTCTTGGTGGTTGTTGCTGTATTTGGTCCTGATCTGGCTGTTGGTCATCGACTTTGTCAACTTGTGCTGAAGCAAATCCAATGCTTGCAAAAAAGGCAGCGGTTATTAATAACTTTTTCATGATTTCTTTTTTTTAGCTTTTTTGTATATTTAAAGTTACGTCATAAAAATGTATTCTTAACTCTTTTGCATTTCAATTAACTGCAATTTAACTGCCTATCCTAAATAGTGTTAATTATAGGATTTTAGTTGAAAACTGCCTAACTTGCTTATATTTGTACTCCAATTTTAACAACAGTGAGCCATACCAATAAATTAAAGATATTTAATGATCCTATTTATGGATTTATAACTATCCCGGATACGCTTTTATATGATTTGATTCAGCATCCTTATTTTCAAAGGTTGCGTAGAATCTCGCAGATGGGATTGTCCTATTTGGTATATCCAGGTGCGCACCATACTCGTTTTCACCATGCTTTGGGTTGCATGCACATTATGCAAAAGGCAGTGGAAGTGCTTCGATATAAAGGGGTCCTTATTTCCAATGAAGAAGAAAGAGCTTTGTACGTTGCCATCTTGTTGCATGATATTGGACATGGGCCTTTTTCTCATGCTATGGAGCATAGTATCGTAGAAAATGTTAACCATGAGGCCATATCCATGCTCTTTATGAACAAGCTAAATGAAGAATTTGGTGGACAGCTTACTTTGGCCATACAAGTTTTTAAAGGCGAATATCATAGGAAATTCATGCTGCAACTGATTTCAAGCCAATTGGACATGGATAGGATGGATTATTTGAAAAGAGATAGCTTTTATTCAGGCGTTGCTGAAGGAAATATCAATTCCGATCGTCTGATTCAGATGATGAACGTGGTTGACGATGTTTTGGTAATTGAAGAAAAAGGAATCTACTCGGTCGAAAAATTCCTTATGGCAAGAAGGCTAATGTATTGGCAGGCCTATTTGCATAAGACAAGCCTTGTTGCCGAAAATATGCTCGTTAGGGTGCTAAAGAGAGCAAAAGAACTAGCTCAGAAAGGAACAATTTTGTCAGGCAGTGAACCATTGTTGTATTTTATGCAACATAAGGTTGAATTAGATGATTTTGACGATGCTGTTTTAGAAAAATTCTCGCAATTAGACGATTCAGATATTATTTCAGCATTAAAAGCATGGCAGCACCACAACGATTTTATATTGAGTGCTCTAAGTAAAATGATTATCAACCGTGACTTGCTAAAAATCAAGCTCAACAGCGAAAAATATACGCCAGAAGATGTAGAAGAATTAAAGTCAAAATTGGCTAACTTTTATCGAATTTCACAGCAAGAAGCTTCTTATTTTATATTCAAAGGAAAAATCAAGAACCAAGCCTATAACAAAGATGTAGAGCCTATCAAAATATTAAAGAAAGACAAGACGATTGAAGATGTCGTAGAAGCTTCAGACCAGCTAAATTTAAAGGCGCTCTCGAAGCCTGTAACCAAATATTTTATTTGTTTTCCAAAAGTACTTGCGGAAAATTCATAAATAAAATCAAATTTTTATATTTTTGTCAAGATGAAATTCACAGCAGAACAAATAGCAGGCATTTTAGAGGGTGAAGTAGTGGGGAATCCCAATGCGGAGGTTTACAAGCTGTCAAAAATCGAAGAAGGTTCAGAAGGTTCCTTGACATTTTTGGCCAACCCTAAATACCTTAATTATATTTATACGACTCAAGCAACGATTACGATTGTAAACACTACATTTATTCCTGAGTCAGAAATTACAACTACACTTATCAAGGTAGAAGATGCCTATAAATCATTTTCCAAACTATTAGAATACTATAATCAGGTAAAGCTGATGAAGTCAGGTATTGAACAGCCTTCTGTAGTTTCCGAAAATGTAACCTACGGTGAAAACCTTTATTTGGGAAGTTTTTGTTACCTTGGAAAAAATGTGACTATTGGCGAAAACGTAAAGATTTATCCTAATAGTTTTATCGGCGATAATGTATCTATAGGTGACAATACTATTATTTTTGCAGGAGCAAGAATATATTCCGAAACTGTAATCGGTAAGAATTGTACGATTCATTCAGGTTCTATCATCGGTTCTGACGGATTTGGCTTTGTTCCGAATGAAGAAGGAATATATAGCAAAGTGCCTCAAATCGGGAATGTTGTCATCGAAGACAATGTCGATATTGGATCATGCACAACCATAGACAGAGCGACTTTAGGATCTACCGTAATCCGAAAAGGCGTAAAGCTGGATAACCAGATACAAATTGCTCATAATGTCGAAATTGGTGAAAATACGGTTATTGCCGCCCAAACAGGTGTTGCCGGTTCAACTAAAATAGGAAAAGGCTGCCAAATAGGCGGACAGGTTGGTATTGCAGGGCATTTGGTAATAGGGGATGGTGTAAGAATCCAAGCGCAATCTGGAATTGGAAAAAACATCAAAGAAGGAGAAGTAATCCAAGGAAGCCCGAGCTTCGGATATTCCGATTTTAATAAATCGTATGTCCATTTCAAAAACTTGCCAAAAATTGTATCCGATATAGAAGCATTAAAAAAACAAATAACAAACGAAAATAGCATAAACAATGGTTAAACAGAAAACCATCAAGAATGAAATCTCGCTAACAGGTGTGGGATTGCATACTGGGAAAGATGTAAAAATGACTTTTAAGCCTGCTCCAATTAACAATGGTTTTACATTCGTAAGAGTAGATTTAGAAGGACAGCCTATTATTGAAGCAGATGCCAATTACGTAGTAAATACACAGCGAGGCACTAATTTAGAAAAAAAAGGAGTAAAAATTCAAACTTCTGAGCATGTCTTGGCAGCGTTCATTGGCTGTGATATTGATAACGTTATCATTGAATTGGATGCTTCTGAACCGCCGATTATGGACGGTTCTTCTAAGTTTTTTGTTGAAGCTATCGAAAAAGCAGGAATCGAAGAACAAGACGCAGAACGTAACGTATATGTCGTAAAAGAAGTTATTTCTTATACTGACGAAGCTACCGGAAGTGAAATTTTGGTAATGCCTTCAGACGATTATCAAGTCACTGCAATGGTAGATTTCGGCACCAAAGTTTTAGGTACGCAAAATGCTACTATGAAAAGCATTGCCGATTTCAAGACAGAAATTGCGGATGCTAGAACGTTCAGTTTCTTGCACGAACTTGAAGCTTTATTAGAAAACGGACTGATTAAAGGCGGCGATTTAAACAATGCCATCGTTTATGTCGATAAAGAAATTTCTGAAAGCACTATGGAAAACCTAAAAGTGGCTTTTGGAAAAGAAAAGATATCTGTAAAACCAAACGGAATTTTAGACAACCTGACTTTGCATTATCCTAATGAAGCTGCCCGTCACAAATTGCTTGACGTTGTTGGTGATTTGGCTTTAATCGGAACGCGCATTAAAGGGAAAATTATTGCAAACAAGCCTGGACATTTTGTAAACACGCAATTCGCTAAAAAAATGTCTAAAATTATCAAGATAGAACAAAGAAATCAAGTTCCTGTTTTCGACTTGAACCAAGAGCCTCTGATGGACATTCATAAAATCATGAGTATTTTGCCTCACAGGCCGCCATTCTTGTTCATCGACAGGATTATCGAAATGTCTGACACGCACGTTGTAGGACTTAAAAACGTGACAATGAACGAAAGCTTCTTCGTAGGGCATTTCCCTGGAGCGCCTGTAATGCCAGGTGTTATCATAGTTGAAGCTATGGCTCAATCAGGAGGAATCTTGATATTGAGTTCTGTTCCAGATCCTGAAAACTACCTAACTTATTTTATGAAAATCGACAACGTAAAATTCAAGCACAAAGTATTGCCTGGAGATACCCTGATTTTCAAATGCGATTTGATTTCTCCGATCAGAAGAGGAATCTGCCACATGCAAGCCAATGCTTATTCTAACGGAAAGTTAGTAGCAGAAGCCGAGCTAATGGCGCAAATCGCAAAAATTAACTAAAAAGAAATTTATGAATCAACCATTAGCATACGTTCACCCTGGCGCAAAAATCGCTAAAAATGTTGTAATAGAGCCGTTCACTACAATCCATAATAATGTAGTAATTGGCGACGGAACCTGGATTGGTTCTAATGTTACAATCATGGAAGGCGCTAGAATAGGGAAGAACTGTAATATATTTCCAGGTGCCGTAATTTCTGCAGTACCGCAAGACTTAAAATTTGGAGGTGAAGATTCACTAGCTATTATCGGCGACAATTCAACAATAAGAGAATGCGTTACCATTAATAGAGGCACAATTGCTTCTGGACAGACTGTGATTGGCAAAAATTGTTTGGTCATGGCCACTGCACATATTGCTCACGACTGTCATATCGGCGACAATGCAATTATCGTTAACGGTGTAGCATTGGCAGGTCACGTCACCGTTGGTAATTATGCAATTATTGGAGGTCTGGCGGCGGTGCACCAATTCATCAATATTGGAGACCATGCTATGATTTCTGGCGGATCTTTGGTTAGAAAAGACGTACCTCCTTATACTAAAGCCGCAAAAGAACCGCTTTCTTATGTAGGAATCAATTCAGTAGGTCTGAGAAGAAGAGGCTTTTCAACAGAAAAAATCAGAGAAATTCAAGAGATTTACAGAATTTTATACCAGAAAAATTACAATACAACCCAAGCTTTGGGAATTATTGAGGCTGAAATGGAAGCAACTCCAGAAAGAGATGAAATTATTCTGTTTATCAGAAATTCATCAAGAGGAGTAATGAAAGGATATACAGGGATTTATTAGTTCCCAAGAATAAAAATTTTACAAAAAACGAAATAACAAACAAACAAAATGGCAAGTACTGCAGACATCAGAAACGGATTGTGTATCAAATTCAACCACGATATTTATAAAATTATTGAATTCCTTCACGTAAAGCCTGGAAAAGGACCAGCTTTCGTCAGAACAAAATTAAAAAGCTTGACTTCAGGTAAAGTTTTGGATAATACTTTTTCTGCGGGACATAAAATTGATACTATTCGTGTTGAAACTCATACGTTCCAATTTTTATATGCTGAAGGAGATGAATTTCACTTTATGAATGCTGAATCTTTCGAACAAATTTCTTTGAATAAAAATGTCTTGGACGCTCCAGACTTATTAAAAGAAGGTACTAACGTAATGATTCAGATTAATACTGAAACTGACTTGCCGCTTTCTGTAGATATGCCGGCTTCAATCATTTTGGAAGTGACCTATGCGGAGCCAGGCGTTAAAGGAAATACGGCTACTAATGCAACAAAACCTGCAACTGTAGAAACTGGAGCATCTGTAAACGTTCCTTTGTTTATCAACGAAGGTGACAAAATTAAAATAGATACGGCTACAGGAGCCTATATGGAGCGCGTAAAAGAATAATTAATTGGTATATTTGGAAATGAGATAGCTTGATAGTTATCTCATTTTCTTATTGCTATAATTTCTAATGAGACGACCAATATGAAATTCCCTAAAATACAAACGTTACAAGAAGTTGCCGAAATTATCGACAGCAAATATATTGGCGATCCAAATTTTGAGGTTCATGGGATGAACGAAATTCATGTCGTGGAACCTGGAGATATTGTCTTTGTCGATCATCCAAAATATTACGACAAAGCATTACAATCTGCGGCTACTATTATCTTGATCAATAAAGAAGTAGAATGTCCAGAAGGAAAAGCATTGTTGATTTCCGATGATCCGTTCAGGGATTTTAATACACTTACAAGGCATTTTAGGCCGTTTAGAGCTATAAATACTTCCATCTCTTTGAGTGCTACTATTGGCGAAGGAACCTATATTCAACCTAATTGTTTTATTGGAAACCATGTCAAGATTGGCAAAAATTGCATCATCCATTCCAATGTTTCTATTTACGACCATACAGTAATAGGCGATAACGTGATTATTCATGCTGGAACTACTTTGGGAGCCGATGCATTCTATTATAAAAAACGCCCAGAAGGATTTGATCAATTGCTTTCTGGCGGAAGAGTTGTTATCGAAGATAATGTCGGAATTGGAGCACTTTGTACAATTGACAAAGGAGTTACTGGCGATACCACTATCGGAGAAGGAACAAAAATAGACAATCAGGTACATGTAGGGCACGATACGGTAATAGGAAAAAGATGTCTTATCGCAGCACAGACAGGAATAGCGGGTTGTGTAAAGATTATGGATGAAGTAACTTTATGGGGACAAGTAGGCGTAATAAGCAGCATTACCATTGGAGAAAAAGCTGTTGTCATGGCCCAAAGCGGAGTTACAAAATCAATAGAAGGAGATAAGGTCTATTTCGGAACTCCTATCGATGAAGCTCGTGAAAAACTGAAGCAGTTCGCCAACGTCAAGAAAATACCAGAAATTCTCAATAAATTGAAACAATAATGACAGCAAAGGAAATCGTACAGAATTTTTATAAGTCAGATGCACTTTTAGATGAAAATATCATGGAATCTTCATTGCATCCTGAAGTTATTTTAGATTGGAATAGTTCGAAAGGCTTCTTGCAGATGAACCGATCTGAAATTCTGGCTTTGTCAGCAGAACTTCGCGTCGCTTACATAAGATCAAAAATTAGGATCAGCCATATCTTAGAAGAAGGAAACCTCGTTTCTGTCCGATATTCTCACTATGTAAAGACATTTGAAAATCCAAGAGAAGAAATGCTTTTAGCCCATTTTATGGTAATCTGGGAAATAAAAGACAACAAACTCTACAGAGGATTCCAGATGAGCCAATTGTCTTGATTTCATTAAATATTTTCAGCCTAAAAACTTTCCCATTAGGCTTCAAAACCTTACTTTTGCATCACCATTTCAAAAAATAAATTTAAAAAATATATTATGAGCGTTTTAGTCAATAAAGATTCTAAAATAATTGTTCAAGGTTTTACAGGAAGCGAAGGAACTTTTCACGCTTCTCAAATGATTGAATACGGAACAAACGTTGTAGGTGGAGTAACTCCAGGAAAAGGAGGAACGACACATTTAGATCGTCCGGTTTTCAACACAGTTAAAGATGCTGTTGACCAAGCTGGAGCTGACACAACAATTATTTTCGTACCGCCAGCCTTTGCTGCTGACGCAATTATGGAAGCTGCTGATGCAGGAATCAAAGTTATCATCACGATTACAGAAGGAATTCCTGTTGCAGATATGATCAAGGCTTACGCTTATATTCAAAATAAAGAATGTCGTCTAATCGGACCAAACTGCCCAGGTGTAATCACTCCAGGTGAAGCTAAAGTAGGTATCATGCCAGGCTTCGTCTTCAAAAAAGGTAACGTTGGTATCGTTTCTAAATCAGGAACTTTAACATATGAAGCAGCTGACCAAGTAGTAAAACAAGGTTTGGGAATTACTACAGCAATCGGTATCGGAGGAGATCCAATCATCGGAACTACTACAAAAGAAGCTGTTGAATTATTGATGAACGATCCAGAAACAGAATGTATCATCATGATTGGTGAAATCGGAGGGCAATTAGAAGCGGATGCTGCTAAATGGGTAAAAGCTGACGGTAACAGAAAACCAGTTGTTGGTTTTATCGCTGGTGAAACTGCTCCGAAAGGAAGAACAATGGGCCATGCTGGTGCTATTGTTGGTGGTGCTGACGATACAGCGGAAGCTAAAAAACGCATCATGAGAGAAAACGGAATCCACGTTGTTGACTCTCCGGCAGAAATTGGTAAAAAAGTAAAAGAAATTATGGGATAATTTTCCGTAAAACGATATAAAAAGCCTTGCAAAAACTGCAGGGCTTTTTTATTTATTGGAATTTTGTTTCTCTTTTTTAATATTTTACAATGTTTGATTTTTTTCATAAATTTAAAAGATGAAAAAAGCCTTTCCGCCATTAGTAAATCAAAATTCTAAAATCTTAATTCTCGGAACAATGCCAGGCGAAAAATCTTTGGAATTGCAAGAATATTATGGAAATAAAGGAAACAGTTTTTGGAAATTACTTTTTACATTATTTGACCAACCTTTGCCAGCAACGTATACTGAAAAGAAACAATTATTAGAAGAAAACGACATTGCGCTTTGGGATGTTTTGGCCTACTGCGAAAGAACCGGAAGCCTTGATAGTAACATCAAGAACGAAAAAGCGAACGATTTTGAAAGCTTCTATAAAAAATATCCAAGTATCAAACATGTCTTTTTCTCCAGCAAAAATGCTTCTAACTTCTATGATAAATATGTAGGAAGAAGAAAAGACATACAATACACAATTCTTCCTTCGCCAAGCGGTGCTAATGCTTCTAAAAGCTTTCTGCAGAAATTAGAAGAGTGGGAAGAAATCATGGAAGCCTTGAATTAGCTCATTTTCCGAAAAAAATCTTTTTTAATTAAATTTGTAATCTATTAGAAGTTTAAAAATTAATTTGTGACTGACAAAATTAACACCTTTGCAACCGAAAGACTGAGTTTCTACCAGCGCTTTTCACTTACTTTACAATTGGTAAGTTTTAGTATTATTGTTTGTGTTGTTATAATGTTTTTTTCTAAGTATGACATGATAAAATTATTTTTAGCTTTAGGAATAATCTATCTTTTTATCACCCTATTGGTATCAATTCACAGATCAGTAACCTATATTTATGAAATTCAGATTGATGCTAACAAAATTAGTGTTTTAGGACAGCAATACAATAAAAATTGGATTACAGAAATTGAAATTAAAAATTTAGATATATTTATAAGAAAAAAATATACTAGAGTTAGTTGCTATTATTATTTAGTCATTAAATCGCATGATAATAAAAAGTTTGTAGTGAATAAATTATTTAACTGGAATTATTTTATACTCTATAAATTATATGAGGAATTCAAGAAAGCTAAATCTGAAAAAATAAATTTTGAAGAAAAATACTTGCTAGAGGGTATTGAGAAAAAGGCGAAAGATGAATTCCAATGGAGAAATTAAATTTCTAGAAACTATAACCCATAATAATAAAAAAAATGTCAAACATAGATTTAATTATAGAAGAAAGACCACGCGATATCGGAGATTTTTTAGTCGGAAGATTATTGCCTTTTCGTAAAAAAAGAATGGTAGGGCCGTTTATTTTCATTGACCATATGGGGCCTACAAAAATGGGACCCGAGCATTATATGGATGTCGGACAGCATCCGCACATTGGTTTGGCAACTCTAACTTTTTTGCTAGAAGGAGAAGTCATGCACAAAGACAGTATTGGAACAGAACAAAAAATCGCTCCAGGCTCTGTCAACTGGATGATTGCAGGAAATGGAGTGACACATACAGAAAGAACTCCAGAAGAACTACGACATGGTTCCGAATATATGATGCATGGTTATCAGATCTGGGTGGCGCTGCCAAAAGATAAAGAAGATATGGAGCCTGAGTTCCATCATTTTGACAGAAATGATTTGCCGCGCTGGAAAGACGAAACAGCCGAATTTACTTTAGTAGCTGGAAAAGGCTATGGAAAAGAATCGCCAGTTCCGGTACATTCTGAATTGTTTATGGTTGAAATAAAAACTCAAGATGAATACTTGCTACATACTGAAGGTCAATTGTTTGGTGAAATCGGTATTTGTGTTGTTGAAGGTGCCATTCAAGCCTGTGAACATCATGTAGAAAAAGGTAATATGCTCGTGTCAAAATTAGATGATGCTTGTTCAATGACGCTACTGCCAAATACACATATTATTCTATTTGGTGGCCAACAGCTTCCAGAAGAGCGTTTTATTTACTGGAATTTTGTTTCTTCCAGCAACGAAAAATTAGAAGAAGCAAAAGAACGATGGAGGAAAAAGAGCTTTCCAAAAGTTAAAGGAGATGATAGTTATGTCATGATGCCTGAAGCTCAATAAATAAATTTACAATAATTTAAAAGCCTCTTGATTGATAATTCAATCAAGAGGCTTTATTTTTATAAGACCTTCATTTTTAATATGTTTCTTGCTTTAAATTGATAAAAATAAATATCTTCTTGAATATAATTTATTTTAAGCTTTATCTTTGCCTCCGTTATCACGAATCTCATAAAGAGATAGCAACCTGCAACAACAAGCAAGGTGCTAAAACGATAAGCCAAATCCTTTGGAAAAAATGTTGTCATCACACTTTCTTTTCGGTTTGCTTATCGTCGTGAGCTTTATTAATTTTTAAGCTATCGATGATGAAACATCTCAAAATTCAAGGTTCTGCCTTTGCCTTATTACCTTTTTTTGTATTTATTTTTACTTTCCTCGGAGCAGGAATTGTCCTAAATGATTTTTATGCTTTGCCTTCGCCAGTGGCTGTCACACTTGGAATTATTGTTGCATTTATAATTTTCAAACATTCCACAGAACAAAAAATAGATACTTTAATTCAGGGTTGTGGCAATAGCCAAATCATTACAATGTGTCTCATTTATCTGTTTTCTGGAGCTTTTGCTGCAGTCACGCAAGCCATGGGAGCCGTAGATGCAGTCGTGAATTTAGGAATCAATAATATCGATACAGAATATTTCCCCCTAGGGATATTTCTCATCGCTTCCTTTCTATCAACTGCGACAGGGACATCTGTTGGTTCAATCGTTGCTTTAGGACCCATCGCAATCAGTTTGGCAGATAAAAGCGGTGCCTCGATGCCATTAATTGCAGGATCTTTATTAGGAGGTTCTATGCTTGGCGACAATCTTTCTATTATTTCTGATACGACAATCGCAGCTACACAGTCGTTAGGCTGCGAAATGCGGGACAAGTTTAAAGTCAATCTCTTTATTGCTTTACCCGCTTCAATTATCACTATTGTTTTGCTGTTTTATTTGGGATTGAATACTGAGGTAAATTCAGTTGCTATGCAAAAAGAAAACTACGAATTGATTGCCATTCTGCCTTACATTCTTGTGATTGTCCTCTCAGTCACTGGTGTAAACGTCTTCACTACATTGCTGATTGGAATCTTAGTTGCTGGAGTTATAGGCTTTGCAGGAAACGATTTTACTCTTTTGGACTTTACGCAAAAAATCTACGAAGGTTTTCTCAGCATGACAGACATTTTTCTCTTCTCAATGTTAACAGGAGGTCTTGCGGCTCTGGTCGAAAAAGCGGGCGGTATCGATTACGTATTACGAAAAATCAAATCTAAGATTAAAAGCAAGAAATCAGCCCAAATGGGAATCGGAGCTTTAGTTAGCATTACTAATTTAGCTATAGCAAACAACACCGTTTCTATAGTAATTACGGGAGCTGTAGCCAAAGAAATTAATGACGAATATAAATTAAGTCCAAAAAAGACTGCCGCAATCCTAGATATTTTCTGTTGTATTGTCCAAGGAATCCTTCCCTATGGAGCACAAGTCTTGCTTATTTTAAACTTTGCAAAAGGAAAATTAAATGTAATCGAACTAATTTCAAATGCATGGTACATTTACATTTTGCTGCTATTTACGATAATCGCAATTTATAGCACTACTTGGGATAAAAGGATTAATAAATTCCTGAAAGTTTAAAGAGATACCTTACGTCATTGCAATTGAATTCTTATATTTGTCAACCTAACAAGAGCAAACTAAATTAAAATAGAATGAAATTATTAGAAGGAAAAACAGCGATTATTACAGGCGCTAGCCGAGGAATTGGTAGAGGAATTGCCGAAGTTTTTGCAAAACACGGAGCAAACGTAGCATTTACATACAGTTCATCTGCAGAAGCTGCAAAAGTTCTTGAAGACGAATTGATTGCACTTGGCGTGAAAGCAAAAGGCTACCAGTCAAATGCTGCTGATTTCAACGAAGCGCAAAAATTAGTTGACGATGTTATCGCAACTTTTGGAAACATCGATATCTTGATCAACAATGCCGGAATTACAAAAGACAACCTTTTGATGCGTATTTCTGAAGAAGATTTCGACAAAGTAATCGAAGTAAACCTGAAATCTGTTTTCAACATGACGAAAGCAGTTCAAAAAACAATGCTAAAAAACCGTGCTGGTTCCATCATAAACATGAGTTCTGTTGTTGGAGTTAAAGGAAACGCAGGACAAACAAACTATGCCGCATCAAAAGCTGGAGTTATCGGATTCACGAAATCTGTAGCTTTAGAATTGGGTTCCAGAAATATCCGTTGCAATGCTATCGCACCAGGATTCATTGAAACAGAAATGACAGGAAAACTGAATGAAGATGTTGTTCAAGGATGGAGAGATGCTATTCCGTTGAAACGTGGCGGAACAACTGAAGACGTTGCAAATGCTTGCCTTTTCTTAGCTTCTGACATGAGTGCTTATGTGACAGGACAAGTGATGAACGTTGACGGAGGAATGCTGACATAGTCAATTATGAATTTTAAATTAGGAATTACGAATTTTGATATGCGTAATTCCTAATTTTTTTAAGGGATGTCTCTTCGTTAATTTCAAAATAGAGCATTTCAATTTTTTCTAAACCTTGTAATCTAAAAAATGACAACAAACACAATCCTATTAATCTTACTTTCAGTACTAATAGCAGGAGGTCTGTCGTTTTTTCAATACTATTTCAGGGCCAAAAACAAATCAAGAACAAATCTGTTGTTGGCTTTTTTGCGCTTCTTTTCCATCTTTGGAATTTTATTACTTCTGATAAATCCAAAAATTACAACCAATACTTTTGAGATAGCAAAAACACCTTTGCCAATTGTTGTCGATAATTCAAGTTCTATTGCAGAGCTGAAAGCTAACGAAACTGCCTTGGAAGTTTATAAAAAGCTAATTTCAAGTAAGGAGCTACAAGATAAATTCGAAGTCCAGTCGTATCAATTTTCTAACGAATTTGAGCTTTCAGATAATTTCAGTTTTAAAGGAACGCAGACCAATCTGGATGAAGTTGCAAAGAATCTCAAAAGCATCAACAAAAACACTGCTTTTCCAACCATAATCTTAACAGACGGAAACCAAACCTCGGGTAACGATTACGTTTACAGCTTCAATCCTAACAACAAAGTATTCCCAGTAGTTCTTGGAGATACGACTACTTTTTTAGATTTAAAAATCAATCAGCTGAATGTCAATAAATATGCATTCCATAAAAATAAATTCCCAGTAGAAGTATTTCTTCAATATTCTGGAAACAAAAATATTACTGCTGATTTTAGCATATCTCAAGGAAATTCTGTCCTGAGCAAGCAAAGTGTTTCTTTTTCTTCTTCTAAAAAAGCAACCGTGCTCAATCTTTTACTTCCGGCCGATAAAGTAGGAGTACAAGTTTTTAAAGCTTCTCTGACATCTAAAGAAGCTGAAAAAAATACATATAATAATATCAAAAATTTTGCAGTTGAAGTTATTGATCAAAAGTCAGAAGTTGCAATCGTTTCCACAATTAATCACCCAGATATTGGTGCGTTAAAAAGAGCCATAGAAACTAATCTTCAACGTAAAGTAACTATAGTCAATCCGAATAAAATCAATTCATTACAAGATTATAATGTTTTGATTTTATACCAGCCTACCGGAGAATTTAAATCTGTTTTTGAAGCCAATAAAACAGCCAATATGAATACTTGGATTGTTACCGGAACCAATACCGATTTTAATTTTTTAAATCAGCAACAAGATATAATACAGTTCAAGATGAGTAATCAAAAAGAAGATTATTTATCAGATTTTAGTTCTCAGTTTAATCTATTTGCGATTGATAATATCGGTTTTGAAAATCTTCCTCCGCTGCAAAATGCTTTCGGTAATCTAGCGGTAAAAGGAAATATAGATGTATTGCTTTCTTCCCGAATCCGAAATGTTAATACCAATATGCCTTTGCTAGCTTATTCTGAAAATCAAGGGAAGAGAAATGCTTTTCTTCTTGGAGAAAATATCTGGAAATGGAGACTGCAAAGCCATATTGACAACCAATCGTATGAAAAATTTGATGTGTTTATCGACAAGACGATTCAATTTTTAGCATCTAACAATGCGAGAAAATCACTTGTTGTCAACCATGAAAGCTTTTATAACTCTGGCGAAGCAATTGAGATTACCGCACAATATTTCAACAAAAACTATGAGTTTGATGAAAACGCAAGACTCACGATTTCGCTTACGAATAAAAAAACAAAACAAACGAAGAATTACGACCTACTTAAAAGTAATAATTCCTATAAAGTCAATCTCGACGGGCTATCTGCAGGAGAGTATAGCTTTAAAGTTGTAGAGGCCAAGTCAAAAAATACTTATAATGGCTTCTTTGAAGTTCTTGATTTTGATATTGAGAAGCAATTCGTAAATCCCGACTTGAGCAAGCTGACACAATTAGCTTCGCAGACACAGGGCAAAGTGTTTCATCCCAATCAAGTTGATGAGCTCATAAAATCGCTAGTCCAAAACGAAGATTACAAAGCTGTGCAAAAGGCAATTGTCAAAAAAACACCTTTAGTGGATTGGATATGGCTACTGATTTTTATAGCAATTACTTTAGCTGCTGAATGGTTTATCAGGAAATACCACGGACTACTGTAATAATTTGCTCTTTAATTATTACAAAATCTTCTCAATTTCATATGTTTTTTTGGCTGAAATGACTAAATTTATGCTTCAACCAAATAAAAACAAATTATGAAAACTAAGTTTTTAAATGTAATCTGTGCTATAATTTTAGTGGGATTACAATCTTGTAGCTGTAAAAAAGGAGCGGAAGCCGTTGCCGAACTTTCTACCGGTGGCTGGGAATTGGAACAAATGAACGGAGAATCAATTGATCCTGGAGAATTCGCTAAAATTCCGGCACTCAACTTTGATAAGGCAGAAAGCCGTATCTCAGGAAATTCAGGATGTAATTCTATGTCAGGAAGCTATACTATTAATGAAGATAAAATTACTTTTGGACCTATTGCACAGACAAAAATGGCTTGTCAAGGAGCTGGAGAAGGTAAGTTTATGACATTGTTCAATTCTGTACAAAAGTTTAAATTGCAAGGAGATAAGCTTAATTTATATGACGGGAACGGTAGTAAAGTACTTTGTTTCAAGAAAAAATAGTTAGATGAAAAAACAGTTTATAATTGCGTTAACGGCTTTGTATTTTCTATGTATCAACTGCAAGCCGAAATCAGCTGAAAAAGAGGTTTCTGGCGTAGATTCTCTTTCCACAGTGAAGGATACAGCAGTTTCGATTAAAAAAACAGGCGGTATTTTTTTCAAAGCCACAGGAACGGAACCTTTCTGGGGAATCGAAATTTCAGATGATTCTATTCGTTTTACAACTCCGGAAACGGAAAAGAATTTTACGCTAGCTTACGGCAAGCCTAATAAGGCGATGGATGCTAATGTTATTTCTTATGAAGCAAAATCCGACAGTATTCATTTAAAATTCACGATCCAGCACGGTGCTTGTTCTGATGGCATGTCTAATAATCAATATGCTTACAAAGTAAAAGCGTCTTTAAAAAGAGGAAGCGATAAAGATTTCAAGCTTTTAGAAGGCTGCGGCAATTATGTTGTTGATCAAAAATTGCAGGGCACTTGGGTTTTAGAAGAATTAGAGGGCAAAACAATTGATGCTAAAGATTTTGAGAAAGAGCTTCCCAATGTAGAAATAAATACAAGCGAGGCTAAATTTACAGGTTTTGCCGGCTGTAATAGGATGGGAGGGAAGTTGTTTTATGAAAAAGAAATATTACGCTTTTCTGATATTTTTACAACTGAAATGATGTGTCCCAACTATGATAAAGAAAAACTGCTTGTGAAAGCTTTGCAGAGCACGACGCGTTACGAGATTAAAGACAACAAGCTTTATCTTTTCAATCCGGAAGGAACAAAGGCTATATTTCGAAAAAAAGAATAATATTCTATACAAACAAAAAGAGGCATTTGCCTCTTTTTTTATTCTTGCATTTCAAAAAGCTGTACTTGATTTTTCAGCCTTTCAATCAGCATGTTCATCATTCTTTTGTTGAGAGAAGAGGAGTTCTTTATGTATTCGTTGTATTCGGCAATTGTAAACAATCCTATGACGATTCCTTTTAGCGAATTCCTGAACTTGATATCTTTTTGGATCGAGTTTTCGATATAGGCTAATTTCTTTTCGACAGAATAGGCATAAAAATCATTTTTGTACTTTGATATGTAATTTCTAAAAACGTCGATGAAAAGATCATTCTGCAGTTTTAAGATGGGGCGTAAGACCTGGTTTTGAAAAATTTCATCTGATGAAGACTGACTTGTGACTGTTCCTAAAGTTTCACCTCTGAATTCAGAAATGAAAGCGTCTCTATTTTCCATGGTTTTTCTTTTAAAGATAAAAAAAAACCGCCGTATTGCTACAGCGGTTTTAAAATATTTATGAAGAAATTATTTTACTCTAAAAGTAACTCTTCTTACGATTTGACGTGCTTCTTTAGAATTTTTATTCACAGAAGCATCTTCACCATTTCCGATAACAGTTAATCTTGAAGCATCAATTCCTGAGTTGGTAACAATTGCTTTTACAGCATCAGCTCTTCTTTGAGAAAGTTCTTTGTTGTAGTCTGAATTACCAATTTCGTCAGCATATCCAATAATTTCAGCATTAGCCGATGGATTTGCTTTCAAATATTTCACTAAGAAATCAACACCTGAAAGAGAAGAATTTGTTGGTTTTGCAGAATTAAAGTCAAAATACACGTTTACATAACCGCCATTGATTAGTTCTTCAATTGTGCTGTTAGATGCTGTTGCTTTACCATTTTGTCCGTAAGTCTTGTCTAAATAGCTTTCTAGCTCATCTGGAACACCATTTTGGTTTCTATCGATTGACTGGCCTTTTGTATTTACAGCAACACCAGCAATAGAATTAGGCTCAAGATCATACATGTCTGGCACGCCATCTTTATCAGAATCAGCTAATCCAGTTTCAATCATTCCAACTCTGTCTTCAAGTGCTTTCAGCTCATCGCTTTTATCTTCAGAATACCAGTCAGCATGCTTCTCGTTTTTACCTAGATAGAAAGTGAAACCTACAGAAGCATTAAGCAAGGTCCCATCAAAAGCTCCAGTAGTTGTATTTCCTTGGCCATCAAAATTATAGTTTTGCTTTCCATTAACGATTCCCGTTAGGTCACCTGTCAATACGATACTGTTACTTAATTTAATTTGTCCAGTAAGACCCAAGATACCATGTCCCATGTAGTCTTCGCCATCAAAACCATCTTTAGAAGTCAGCTGAGATGCACCAAATCCACCATGCGCCAATAAGCCGAAAGTATCTGTCCAGTCTTCAAAATTTAGGACTCTTCCTAAATTGACAACTCCTTGCAAGCTGGTTCTTAGGTAAGTGCTTTCAAATGGAGCGCTGTCATCATGCTCTTGGAATTTATCATACCCGAAATCCAGTTTCAAACCAAATTTTGGATTAAACATATACCTTACGCCTAAATCAGCATGGAAAAGGTTTAATGTTGATGTATAATAACCATCGGTCATTGTTCTAGTTGGCTTATTCACCCCTCCGTTTACCTCAATAGACCATTTGTTGTAGTCATCTGCTGGTGCTTTTTCCACAACGGCTGCGGATTCTTGTGCATTCGCCGAAGCAAAAGCCAGCAATAAAAACGATAGTAATGGTAAATTCTTTTTCATAATTCTTAATGGATTTTATTTAAGTTTTAATTTAAATTGTTCTTTACAACTTTAAAATTATGAGGCAAAGATAGACCATAAGATTTTAACATTTCCGGCTTTTTGTTATATAATTCCCATATTTATATTTTTTTTAATAATTCCATAACTTTTTTTTATGACGGTTATAAATCTCTTTTTTAATCGTTGATACTCTTGTATTTCCTAGAAAATACTATGTATTTCAGAGAGTTACAAATTAAATAAAATTAATAGTTAAGTTTGAGTTTTGGCTTTTTTATAGTAGGAACTATAAAATTGAGAAAGGACCATTAAGAGGGAATTTCTAAGAAAAAAATTAACATTTATTAAGAATTGGACGTGTTTCCAGTTTGTTTTTGCAAGATTAACTTAAGATTTTAGGCTAAATGATTGGCAAGAATTGTCTTAGGATGACAGAGAAATCGTTAATTTTGCCTTACAAATTAAGACTATGAGATTTCATACAAGAAAATGGGTCAAACCAGAGGATTTAAATCCTAACCAAACGCTATTTGGAGGAAAACTTTTATCGTGGATCGACGAAGAAGCAGCTTTATATTCCATAATTCAATTAGAAAACGAACGTGTTGTTACCAAACACATGTCCGAAATTAACTTTATAAGTTCGGCCAAGCAAGGAGATATTGTTGAAATTGGTATCGATGTGGTAAAGTTTGGAAAGACTTCTATAACGTTGAAATGCGAAGTGCGAAATATCATGACCAAAGAAACCATCATTACTGTTAACTCTATAACAATGGTAAATCTGGATAGCTTTGGACGTCCTTCGATGCATGGAAAAACTTCCATTGAATTTATCCGCGACCGGATGAAGAAATAGTTTTCTTATTCTGAAAAGACTCCTTTTTCTGAAGGAAGCTCATATATTTCCAAATCAAAATAAGGCACGGCTGCTATGATATGGTCAAAAATATCGGCCATAATATATTCGTAGTTAATCCATCTCTTGTCATTTGAGAAGGCATAAATCTCAATAGGAATACCCTTTTCTGTCGGCTGTAGGTGGCGGCACATCATGGTCATGTCTTTATTTATTCCAGGATGGTTTGACAGATATTGGTTGATATACTTTCTAAACAATCCTAAATTAGTCATGTTTCTGCCATTGATCGTCAGGCTTTTATCGATGTTGTTATTTGTATTGTACTTTTCGATATCCTGCTGCCTGTGTTCGATATACGACGAAACAAGCTGTATTTTTTTCAAGCCTTCTAGCTCGTCATTATGTAAAAAGCGAACACTGTTAGCCTTAATCAAAATGTATCTTTTTATGCGCCTTCCTCCTGAATTTTGCATCCCGCGCCAGTTTCGGAAAGAATCAGAAATCAAGCTATACGTCGGAATCGTAGTTGTAGTATTATCAAAATTTCGCACTTTTACTGTAGCCAGATTTATTTCGATTACATCACCGTCGGCGCCGAACTTTTCAAAAGTGACCCAGTCGCCAATCCTCACCAAATCGTTTACAGAGACTTGTATGCTGGCTACAAATCCTAGAATTGTATCCTTGAAAATCAAGATAACAATAGCTGAAATGGCTCCGAAAGTTGCAAATAGTTTTATAAACGAAGTTTCGAAAAGAATCATGACAATGGTCGTGATTCCAAAAATCCAAAGCACAATCATAAATACCTGAATGTAACTATCAATCGGCTTGTCGTTAAAATCAGGCAGTCTTTTAAGATAATCTTTTACGGCATTGAGGATGCTTCGTATAATCCAGAGGACCAAAAAGACGATATAAATTTCCAATCCTTTTCTGAAGAATCCTTCCCAATAGGCAAAATCCTTCAGAATGATCGGAACGGTTACATTTACAAAAAGAAGCGGAATCAGGTAGGCAATATATTTTGTGGTTTTATTAGTAACCAGCAAATCATCAAACTGAGTTTTTGTCCTTTCTGCTACGCTGCTAAATATCTCAATCAATATTTTCTTGAATATATAATGTATGATGTATACAGAAATGGCAAGTAATACAAAGTTAACGGCAACATTCACGTAAGAAGATACCGTTTCGCTGTAGCCCCAGCCTTTCAGAAGCTTATATGTCCAATTAAATATTTTTTCAATCATGTCTTAATTTGTGCTTGTGCTTAAATATTTCTTTTCAACATAAAAAGTTCCGAAAGGAATTACAGAAGCAATGGCGATGATGCCGAATTTTTTCCAGTTCCAGCTTAATTCAATCTTAAGCATGATAGATAAGATGATATAGCCGATAAATAAAAGTCCATGCGCCATTCCAATAGGGAATAAAAGCGTTTTGTAAAGTTCAGGATTGCTATTTTTAACGAATAGCATATTTGCAAATAAAACCAGATAGGACACTCCTTCTAGTATGGCGACGATTTTAAAAAGTTTAAGCATTGTAAAAGTTATAGAATTTATGAATTAATTGAAATTTTCTTTTTCTTGACAAGAAGGACATAACCTAATATACCACCAATCAAAGACGCTGCAAAGATGCCTAACTTGGCCTGTAGTTCATGCTCTGGGTTATGGAAAGCCAGATTCGTAACAAAAAGTGACATCGTAAACCCGATAGAAGCAAGGAATCCTACACCAAATAGGCTTTTGCTGGTAAGGCCATCTGGAAGGCTTGCCAGTTTCATTTTTATTAGAAGCGCAGATACACCATACACACCTATTACTTTTCCTGCTAGGAGTCCAAAGACAACACCTAATGTCACATTACTTGCTGCACTTTCAATAATTCCGCTAGAAAAAGTTACTCCTGCGTTAGCCAGTGCAAAAACAGGCATGATAATAAAACTTACAAAAGGATGCAGTCCGTGTTCCAGTCGGTGTAGCGGCGACATGGCATCTTTTGACAGTTTACGCATATCTTGCAGCACATGCAACTGATCTTCTGATAAGACAGGAGAATCCGTAGGATCAAGTTCTTTGAATTGGTTCAGCCTAGTCTTGATTTTTGAAATGAATAAATTTTCGTCTATTCTTGAACCGGCCGGAATGACAAAGGCAACCAATACTGCTGCGATTGTCGCATGAACGCCAGAAAGGAGGAAAGGAAGCCAAACGCCAGCAATTCCGATAATAGCATAAAACAGAATATTTCTAATGCCAAATCTACTGCAGACAAATAAAAATAGAAGGACTCCCAGTCCGATGCCTAATGCGATAAAATTAATAGAAGCAGTATAAAAAAATGCGATGACCAAAACAGCGCCAAGATCGTCGACAATAGCCAAAGCCGTCAAAAATATTTTCAGAGTTGCAGGAATCCTATCGCCTAAAAGATATAAAACGCCCAAAGCAAAGGCAATATCTGTTGCCATTGGAATTCCCCAGCCATGTGCTGAATCAGTTCCAAAATTAAATAAAGTATAAATCAGGGCAGGGAAGACCATTCCTCCAATTGCTGCTACTATAGGCAGCATTGCTTTTTTAGGCTGCGATAATTCGCCTCCAATGATTTCTCTTTTTAATTCCAGACCAACAACAAAAAAGAAAATAGCCATTAAGCCGTCATTTACCCAATGATGAATGGTGTAATTTAGATACAATTCATCATTAATCGTCAAGCCGATTTTATGTTCCCAAATATGATGATACCAGTCTTTCAATGGAGAATTTGCCAAAAAGACAGCCACTACAGCGGCCAGAAAAAGAATAATTCCTCCTGTTGTAGATTTACTTATGAAATTATTTAGAGGGTTGATAATCCATTTCTCTGCTGGGGTTGCTTTTAGCTGATCATCCATCGAGTCTTTTTTGAGATTTGTCAAATTTAAGCAATATTGACGAGGATTAAAAACTTGAGCGTGACGATCTAATAATTTTAATATAGTCTCTTAAATTATCGCATAATACTATCTTTGTAAAAAGAGAATTCTAAAATGAGCAAGAGAGATCTAAAAAAATATCTTAAAGAATTAGATAAAGAACAGCTGGAAGAACAGCTGTTGGAGCTATATGAGAAATTCTCTGACGTAAAAGTATATTACGATTTTGTATTTAATCCTAAAGAAGAAAAATTACTCCAGGAAGCCAAGCTCAAGATTTCAAACGAATATTTCCCTTTAAGAAGCAAGCGCCCGAAATTGAGACGTTCTGTAGCCCAAAAATACATCAAGCATTTTTTGAGTTTGGGTGTAGATCCTTTTGTCGTGGCCGATCTGATGCTTTATAATATTGAAGTAGCACAAAAATATTCAGCGCGACGAGAAATGCGCTATACTTCTTTTTACAAAAGCATGCTGAATTCTTTCGAGCAGGTTGTAAAGTTTAGTATTGAAAATGGAATGATTTCTGAATATAAAAACAGAATTTTTGAGATAAAAGATGTTGCTTTTAAACAAAATTGGGAAAACAAAAAAGAATTTGAAAGACCGCTGGACCTGATAGATTAGGCTTTAAAATAAAGGAAGCTGGTTATTGAATTCATGAAAACCAGCTTGGCGCTGTCCTGTCCTGAACAGATTGACCATCAAATGAGCATGTCTCGTAGGCTCCGGAATCCGATATTTCTGTATCGTATTAGTCATGATTTCAAGGCTGTCATCAACAGATATATGATGTCCGGGTGAAATAAAGACAGGCTTGACATTTGTTTTTGTACGCAACGCAAAGCCCAGTTTTTCTTGATTTTTAAAAATAGCACTGTAACTGAATTTTTCATCTTCCAAGACGCTGTATTCTCCATGAAGCATATTTTTAGCACAACCGATTGTTGGATGGTCAGCTAGGAGTCCGAAGTGAGACGCGATTCCCATTCTTCTAGGATGCGTGATTCCTTGTCCGTCTAAAATCAGCAGATCTGGTTTTATCGGAATTTGTTCCCAGGCTTTCATTAACGTCGGAACTTCCCTAAAAGCCAAATATTCAGCTTTATATTCAAAATTGGAATTTCCTTCTGCTAAAGAATAGGATAGTGGTATCATGTCAGGATAACTTAAAATCACAATTCCTGCAAATAATCTAGAACTGCCAACATCATGCGAAATATCAGCACCGGCAACGGTTCTGATGTTTTTGTTACGCGTATTTAAAGAAATATCCTCCTTCATCTTATTTTGAAGAAGGGTTGCCATTTCAATAGTAAAATCGTCGTAACTCAGCATGGAAAATTGTATTATGGATGAGATGATGCGCTTGTTTCTCAAAATTAGAGTATTTAAAATCGAACAGCGTTATATCTTTTGCTAATATTTATATAAAGTTTTTCAAATTAAACCGCTAAAACCTCGATTTAACCCTTTTTAGTACGTACTTTTGCAAATTATTCAAAACAGCAATGTCCCAAAAGAACCTAGAATTAGAGATCGAAGAAAAAAAAGAACTTTATGCCTATCAGCAAGGGGATATTGATGCCATTTTTGAACGAATCAATAATGCTCCTCACAACCATCATCTGCTTTATCAGCTTCCGACAGGAGGAGGAAAGACCGTAATATTTTCTGAAATCGTAAGAAGATATCTTTCTTATAATGATAAAAAAGTATTGGTTCTGACGCATAGAATTGAGCTTTGCAAGCAAACTTCTAAGATGCTCAAAGGCTTTAATGTTAAGAATAAAATCATCAACAGCAAAATTAAGGAACTGCCTGATCAGGACGAATATTCTTGTTTTGTAGCGATGGTTGAAACGCTTAAAAACAGGCTGAATGACGAGAAACTTCAGATTGAAAACATAGGCCTTGTGATTATTGACGAAGCGCATTACAATTCTTTCAGAAAATTGCTTTCGTCTTTCAAAAATTCATTCATACTCGGCGTTACAGCTACGCCTTTAAGTTCGAACATTAAGCTTCCGATGAATGAAAATTATGATGAATTGATAGTGGGCGACCCGATCAACAAATTAATAGAAAACGGATTTTTAGCCAAAGCAATAACCTATAGCTATGATGTTGGACTGACTTCGCTTAAGGTGGGAATTAATGGTGATTATACCGTTAAATCTTCAGACGATTTATATACAAATATGGCCATGCAGGAAAAACTTTTGCATGCCTATACTGAAAAGTCACTCGGAAAAAAAACCTTGATTTTTAATAACGGAATCAATACATCCTTATACGTTTTCGAAACTTTTAAGGAAGCCGGATATCCTATAAAACATTTAGATAATACCACTTCCAACGAAGAACGAAAAGATATTTTGACTTGGTTCAAACATACGCCAGACGCCATTCTGACATCAGTAGGAATTTTAACTACAGGATTTGACGAACCAACGGTAGAAAGCATCATCTTGAATAGAGCAACCAAATCGCTTACGCTGTATTTTCAGATGATTGGGCGTGGCTCTAGAAAATTGCCGCACAAAGATAACTTTACAGTAATTGATTTAGGGAACAATGCCGCTCGATTTGGGTTATGGAGCGAGCCTATAGATTGGCAGCACATTTTCAAATCGCCTGAATTCTATCTCGAAAATCTCCGAAATGATGCCGAAATCGAGATGCATTTCAAATACCAGATGCCGCCAGATGTCCGAGCAAAATTCAGCAAAACGGCTGTTGTTGAATTCGATGTAGAAGAAGAACACAGGCTTGCCATTTCGCAAAACCTTCGTTCAAAAGTAGTTTTAGACAAATCGTTAGACCAGCATGCTTCTATGTGCGTTGATAATACGGAAACTTTAAACGAAGCAAAAAATCTTTCTAAATTACTTCAGGAAGATGTTGAATGTCGTATCCGCTACTACACCAACTGCTTGAGCAAGAGCAGTAAAAACTACCGCGAATGGCTCGTAGAAGATTACAAGACCAAATTGCTTTTGTTGATCGGTAAAAAATACCGTGAAAAAATCATGAACGAAGACTAACAAATTATCTGCCTTTCAAAATATAAAAATTATGGCTAGCACATTTTCAGACTTTGGCTTTTCAGCCGCTATTACTAAAGGAATACAAAAATTAGGATTTTCTATCCCGACGGAAATCCAGCAAAAAGCAATTCCAGTTTTACTAGATACAACAGAAGATTTTGTTGGTCTTGCCAAGACAGGAACAGGAAAAACAGCCGCTTTCGGATTGCCTTTGCTTCAATTGATTGATATAAAAACTACAAGCATACAAGCTATAATTCTAGTGCCTACGAGAGAATTAGGGCATCAGATTTTTGATAATTTAACTGCTTTTGCCCAGTTTCTACCTGAAGTTTCAATTGCTTCAGTTTGTGGAGGAATCCCTATCAAACCTCAAATCGAACGTCTTTCTCAAGGGGGCCACATTGTTGTAGCTACGCCTGGAAGATTGATTGATTTGATAAAAAGACAAGCTGCGGATATTAGAAGCTGTAAATTTTTAATTTTAGACGAAGCTGACGAAATGATGGCTGCCCTAAAAGAAGGCTTGGATGAAATTGTACATGAACTTCCAAAAAATAGAAGAACCTGGCTATTTTCAGCTACGATGCCTGGCCCAATGAAACAATTGGTACAGCAATATATGTCAAAGAATATCGTCCAAGTGAGTGCCGATATGACCACTTCCGGAAATCAAGGAATCGACCATCATTACATTGTCGTGGAGCCTGAAGAAAAGTTAGACGTTCTTATGCACTTCTTGAATTCAAAAGAAGGACAGCGCGGTATTATTTTCTGCAAGACAAAAGCGGCAGTAAACAAACTGGCTAAAAATTTAGCAATCAATCGTTTTTCTTCTGGAGCGTTGCATGGAAGCCTGACGCAGCCGATACGCGATCGCATTATGGAACAGTTCCGAGAAGGACATATTTCAATACTGGTCGCTACTGATTTAGCAGCAAGAGGAATTGATGTGAAAGAAATTGCTTATGTTGTAAACTACCATCTTCCTGATACGTATGAAACCTATGTGCATAGAAGCGGAAGAACGGCAAGGGCAGGAGCCAAGGGACTTTCATTGACAGTTTTGCAACCCGAAGAAGTTGCCGAAATGGCTAATTTTGAAAAAGAATTAGGAATTACATTCAGTGAGTTCAAAAAACCTTCGGCCGAAAGTCTTGAAGAAAATACCGCTTTTTTATGGGCGAAACAGATTTTCAAGACCAAACCAAACCACGAGGTTTCAAAAGAATTTAAAGATAAGATCAAGACTGTTTTTCATCACTTGACTAAAGACGAGCTGATCGAAAAATTATTAGCCCATCAGCTTTTACAGACTAAAAATCCAGTTGCTGCAAAAACAGATGAGCCAAAGAAAAAGTTCAAAAAGAAATAATCTAAGATAACAAGAAAGCTTTCAAATCTTCATAGCTGCTGATTTTTAAGCTTTTTTTCTCTTTATCCAAAACGTTTTTAATTTGCTCAGGAATTGGAATCGTAAGCGAAAGTATTTCTTCCACAGTCTCTGAAAATTTTATAGGATGGGCTGTTTCTAAAAAGACTCCAATAGCATCCAGCTTATTCTCCAGCTCTTTTTTTAATCCCAAATAACCAATGGCTCCGTGCGGTTCGGCAATGTATTTTGAAGTCTTGTACAGGCTTACGATGGCTGTTTTAGTTTCTTCATCTGTAAAACTGTAGGAGGAGAAGTCCTTTTCAAAATTATCCGGATTATTTCCATACAGCTCTTGGATTCGTATAAAATTACTTGGGTCTCCGACATCCATTGCATTTGAAATTGTCGCTTTTGAAGGTTTTGGAATGTATTTACCCGTTTTTAAAAATTCCGGAACCGTGTCGTTTGCGTTAGTTGAAGCTACAAAATGATGAATTGGCAATCCTAATTTCTTGGCTAGGATTCCGGCGCATATATTTCCGAAATTACCGCTAGGACATGAAATTACCAGCGGCTTATTGTATTTTTTTAATTCCTTGTAAGCAAAAAAGAAATAAAACATCTGCGGAAGCCATCTTGCAATATTGATAGAATTAGCCGAAGTCAGTTTTTTAGACTTTAAATCGGCATCAAGGAAAGCTCTTTTGACCATGTCTTGGCAGTCGTCAAAAACACCATCAACTTCTAATGCTTTGATATTCTGACCTAAAGTTGTCAGTTGTTTTTCTTGAATATCACTCACTTTTCCGCTTGGATATAGTATTACGACTTCAACACTTTCTATACCTAGAAAACCACTCGCTACCGCTCCACCCGTATCGCCTGAAGTGGCGACTAAAACCGTATTCTTTTGATTTTTATCACGATTAAAATAAGCCAAACATCTTGACATAAATCGGGCACCCACATCTTTGAAAGCCATCGTCGGACCGTTGAAAAGTTCTAAAGAATAGCTGTTTTCATCCACTTGAATTAAAGGAAAATCAAAAGACAATGTTTCCTCGATTATTCTCTTTAATTCATTTTCTGGAATGTCTTTTCCGACAAATTGCTTGATGGTTTCAAAGGCGATTTCTTGATTGGAAAGTTTTTCAATTGAATCAAAAAAAACTCGAGACAGCGGTGTAATTGTTTCTGGAAAATACAATCCTTTATCGGGTGCTAGTCCTTGAATGACCGCTTCTCGAAAGCTTACTTTTAGAGCATTTTTATTGAGGCTATAATAGTTCATTTCTTTTAATTTAGAATTTTTATAGTTTTTATCCCTCCAGCATTTATTTTAGAAACATGTATTTCATATTTCAAATTCATTTCGTCATACACTTTGCTCATCGCTTTGGCCACTTTTTCAGCAGTATGCTTTCCTTTACTCAAAGCAAAAATCGATGGGCCGGAACCTGAAATACCGCCACCTAAAGCACCCGCTTCCAAAGCTTTTGTTTTTACGCTATCAAATCCAGGAATCAGCATGCTTCGTAAAGGCTCCACAATTTCATCTTGTAATGATCTTCCGATCAAATCATAGTCTTCTGTATAAAGTCCGCTGATTAGTCCTCCAAGATTGCCACACTGTATTACCGCTTGCTTTAAGGTCACATTTTGTTTTAAGACTGATCTGGCATCAGATGTTTTCAATTCAATCTGCGGATGGATTACGGTTGCATATAATTTCTCCGGACTTTCAATTCGTATGATATCTAAAGGATTGTAGCTTCGAATCAGGACAAAGCCGCCGAGAAGTGCGGGAGCAACATTATCGGCATGAGCACTTCCGCTTGCTAATTTTTCACCTTCCATTGCAAAAGGAACTAAATCTTTGATACTAAAAGGCTTTCCTAATAATTCATTAATCCCAAAAACAATACCTGAGGCACTGGCGGCACTGCTTCCGATTCCGCTGCCCGCTTTTATATTTTTGTAAATATCGATCTCAAATCCGAAATCTAAGTCCAATCCCGAAACCATTGCCATGGCAGCGACTCCGGCTACGTTTTTCTCTGTTTCAAAAGGCAGGTCAGCTCCAACAATTTTACTAATTCTGATTCCTTTTTCAACGATTTTCCGAACAACCATCTCATCTCCGATAGTATCCAAGCACAGGCCCAATACATCAAAACCGCAAGAAAGATTAGCAATTGTAGCAGGGCAAAAAAGTCTAATTTCTTTCATATGATTAATTATTTCCGATTCTGATTACATCTGCAAAAATTCCCGAAGCCGTTACCGCAGCACCAGCGCCAGCACCTTTTATGAGCAAAGGCTGGTCTACATAGCGGTCTGTGTAAAATAAGACGATATTGTCTTTTCCTTCCAGATTATAAAAAGGATGGTCTTTCGGAATAAATTGCAGGCTTACATTTGCTTTTCCGCTTTCAAATTCAGCAACATATTTCGGTCGGCAATCTTTTACTTTTGCTTCCTGAAGAATATCTTCAAAGTGAGAACTGTATGTTTTCAATGACTCAAAAAAATCATCCACTGAAACTGTTTCTAGGCATTCTTTAGGCAAGAAAGACTTGTTTTCAATTGCATCAATTTCCATCTCGTAATTGCTTTCACGAATCAGTATCAAGATCTTGCGCATGACATCAACGCCGCTCAAATCAATTTTAGGATCGGGTTCAGTATAGCCTTCAGCCTGTGCTTGTTTTACAACATCATAGAACGAGTTTTCTTCGCTGAAATTATTAAAAATAAAGTTTAAGCTGCCTGATAAAACAGCTTGGATCTTATTGACTTTATCTCCCGAAGCTACTAGATTTTTTAGTGTGTCAATAATTGGCAATCCCGCACCAACATTGGTTTCAAATAAAAAAGGAGCGTTAAATTTCCGTGACAGTTTCTTTAGATTTTTATAATTCTCAAACGCAGAAGAACAAGCTATTTTATTGCAGGTAACAACCGAAATATTTTGTTTTAAATATTGATCATACGTCTGCGATATTGCTTCATTGGCCGTAACATCGACGAAAACGCTATTGCGTAAATTTAGTGCTTTGACTCTAGCAATGAAAACTTCTTTGTCGGCAGCTTCTCCTGAGTCTAGAATCGTTTTCCAATCTTTTAGAGCAATTCCTTCTTCATCAAAATACATTTTTCTTGAATTAGAAAGTGCTATAACACGTGGATTTAGCTGTAAATTTTCTTTTAAATATTTTTGCTGCTGATAAATTTGATCAATGAACTTTTCTCCGACATTCCCAACTCCCATGACAAAGAGATTGAGCTGTTTTATATCGTCTTCAAAGAACTTTTCATGAAGAGAATTCAGCGCCTTCTTAACGTCTTTTTGAGCAATTACGGCAGAAATATTTCTTTCAGAAGCGCCTTGTGCTATAGCACGAATATTCACGTTGTTTTTCCCTAGGGTGCTGAACATCTTGCCACTCAATCCTTGATGGTTTTTCATATTTTCTCCAACAACAGCAATAATAGACAGATTGTTCTCAACAAGACAAGGATCAATTTTCTTTTGAGAAATTTCAAATTCAAAAGCTGTATCAATAGCAATTTTGGCATTTTCTGTATCAGCATCTTGGATTCCGAAACAGATGGAATGTTCAGAAGAAGCTTGCGTAATAAAAATTACGCTGATATTTTCTTTTGAAAGCACTTCAAATAATCGTTTGGAATAGCCCGCAACGCCTATAATTCCAGAACCTTCTACTGTCAAAAGCGAAATATTGCCAATATTGCTGATTCCTTTAATCGGGTTTCCATTGCCAGCATTGGCTTCAGAAGAAATATAAGTTCCGTCAAGCACAGGTTCGAAAGTATTTTTGATACGTATCGGTATGTTTTTATTCAGCACGGGCTGGATGGTTGGCGGATAGAGCACTTTTGCCCCGAAATGTGATAATTCCATGGCTTCCTGATAGCTTATCTTTCCGATAGATTGGGCTTGGCTCACAATGTGCGGATTGGCTGTAAACATTCCGTTTACGTCGGTCCATATTTCTAGAATTGAAGCATCAATAGCTCCAGCTATAATAGCGGCTGTATAATCGGAACCTCCGCGACCTAGCGTCGTTACATGTCCGTCATTAGAAGTAGCAATAAATCCTGGTAGAATTACAATTTCAGATTTAGTTTCTTTGAAGAAATCAGCTATTAAATCATTAGTTAAGGAAAAATCGACAGTAGCTTTTCCAAAATGCTTATTCGTAATAATCAGTTCTCGGCTGTCTTTGAACATAGCATTTTTGTTTTTTTGCTTTACAGCTTCGGAAATAATGTAGGACGATAGCAATTCTCCAAAGCTTAAGATGGCATCAGAAGAGCGATTCGATACTTCTCCAAGCAAGAAACAACCGTCTAGCAAGGTTTCTACGTGATTGAGCATTCGTTTGACTTGGCTTAAAATCGCACTTTGATCGTTAATTAAAATCAGTTCTTTTATCGCTAGAATATGCCTGTCTTCGATCGTTTTTAAAATTTCTTTATATTGAATATCTTTTGAAGCGGCGAGAAGTGAGCCCTCTAATAACAAATCGGTTACTTTGCCAAAGGCAGAAACGACAACGGCCAAAGGTTCTTTTTCGTTTTCTAAAATAGTAATGACTTTTTGTATATTTTCGGCATTATTTACGGATGAGCCTCCGAATTTTAATACTTTCATCTTGATGTATGTTGAGAATGAATAAATAGTTGAAGTCTTTATTTTGAAAAAAATAAAAACAGGTCGCGATGGTATGTAGATAGAAAACCCCTAAGGGGTTGTTGTAGTTGTAGCAACAGTCGTTACTGCCGAAGAAGAGGCAGTAAATTGTGAAGTGATTGTGTTGCTGTTAACTAACATATAAGAATTTATTCAAAACAAATATAATACTTTGATTTATTACTTTTAAATTAACATATGTTTTTAGTAATATATTTGTTTTTAGCTATTTATTTTACGGTATTACTATTTTAAATATTGAAATTAAATCATAATACTAAAATCTCCTCTCAAATAGCTATAATCTTATCCACAATAGTTGCTTTTTTGATAGTATTTGCGGAATTTTGAGGCATCAATAATCAAATAAAATGGACAATACACATTATATAAGCGCAGAGTTACTTTCTATAGAAAATTTAGACGAGATTATTAACCATAATAAGACATTGGCCTTGTCTGAAGAAGCAAAAGTCAATATCCAGAAATGCCGCGAATATCTTGACAAAAAGATGGAATCTCATGAAGAGCCGATTTATGGAATCAATACCGGTTTCGGTTCTTTATACAACATAAAAATTTCAAACGAAAATCTTACCAAACTACAGGAAAACCTAATGAAATCTCATGCCTGCGGGACAGGAGAGGAGGTTCCAAGAGAAATCGTAAAAATGATGCTTTTGCTGAAAATCCAATCATTGAGTTACGGTTATTCTGGCGTACAATTGGAAACTGTAGAACGCTTGATTGATTTTTACAACAATGATGTTTTTCCTATTGTTTACGAACTAGGCTCGCTAGGAGCTTCGGGAGATTTAGCGCCTTTGGCTCATCTTTCTCTGCCTTTGATAGGGGAAGGGGAAGTGTATTTTAATGATAAAAAGCACAATGCTATCGATGTCTTGAATCATTTTGGATGGAGTCCGATTCAGTTAAAATCGAAAGAAGGTCTGGCATTGCTAAACGGAACACAGTTTATGAATGCATATGGTGCGCATATTTTGATCAAAGCAGCAAAGTATTCTTATCTGGCAGATTTAATAGGAACCATTTCTCTAGAAGGTTTTGATGGAAGAATCGAGCCTTTTAATGAATTGATTCATTTTATCCGTCCACACAAAGGACAAATTGTTACTGCAAAAAGAGTGGCTGATTTTCTAGAAGGAAGCGAAATCATTACCCAAAAGAAACAACACGTACAAGACCCATATTCTTTCCGTTGTATTCCACAAGTACATGGTGCTTCGAAAGATGCAATTGATTATGTGAAGAAAGTATTTAAGACAGAAATCAATTCGGTTACTGATAATCCGAATGTTTTTATAGAAAGCGACCAGATCATTTCAGGAGGTAATTTCCACGGGCAGCCATTGGCTTTAGCTTTAGATTTCTTGTCTATTGCTTTGGCTGAACTAGGAAGCATTTCTGAAAGAAGAACCTATCAATTAATTTCTGGCTTGAGAGGCTTGCCAGCCTTTTTAGTTGATAATCCAGGCTTGAATTCAGGATTTATGATTCCGCAATATACTGCGGCCAGTATCGTAAGCCAAAATAAGCAGCTAGCAACTCCTGCAAGCATTGATAGTATTGTTTCATCAAACGGGCAGGAAGATCATGTGAGCATGGGAGCCAACGGAGCAACAAAAGCATTACGAATCATGGACAATCTGGAGCGAATTTTAGCTATAGAATTGATGAATGCTTCGCAAGCAATTCACTTCAGAGAGCCTTTAAAATCAAGCGATTTTATCGAAATGTTCCTGAAAACCTACAGAGAGGAAGTGCCTTTAGTTAGTGAAGATCGTATCTTGCATTATGATATCGAAAAAACTATCGCATTTTTAAAAAGCTTCCAGATAGATGAAAGTGCTCAAAACTAAAAACATAGCATTATAAAAAAAGTTGGCTTAAGCCAACTTTTTTATTTTTAATCTATTCCGTTTAAGGATTTATGGTTTCTTTTTCTCTTGTAATGCGTCTGTTTCAAATTTTCATTACCAGAGATAATACTGATGTTTCCGTCAATTTCTAAAATCGCCAGCTTTACATCTTTATAATATTCAACTCCGTGTTCGTGCATCGCTTCGGTCAATTCTTCAGAAGTAATATCCAGTCGAGCTAAGGTTTTAAAATCAATCTTTCCGTTGTGGACTAATATTTCTGGTTTTTGCTGCAATAAATTATTTAATCCTTTGTAGCGGAACATCAACTTTTTCAGTATAAAATTTACTAGGAATAAAGCGCCTGCCGCTATAAGTCCGCCCCAAAGCGAAGTATCGCTTCCGACCATTGCATTTTGGACGGAGTTGCTGATGAGCAAAATCAAGATGACATCGGCTGTATTTAACTGCGATAATTCTTTTTTCCCGAAAACCCTCAAGGCGATAACCATAAAAAAATATACGGCGATGCTTCTCAGTATTATGTCAAGGTAGGGATTCATTATTTCCACTTGAAGTTTTTCTCAATCGCTTTGATCATTTCTCCGGCAATATCTTTATTGGTAGCTCCTTCAATACCTTCTAATCCTGGAGAGGAATTTACTTCCAACAAAAGCGGACCTTTTGAAGAACGAATAATATCGACGCCAGCAACTTTTAGGTTCATTGCCTTAGCAGCTTTGATAGCGATTCTTTTCTCTTCTGAAGTTACTTTGATAATCGAAGCAGTACCTCCAAGGTGAATATTTGCCCTGAATTCTCCTGGCAAAGCCTCTCTTTGAATGGCAGCCACTACTTTTCCGTCAATTACGAAACAGCGAATATCTTTACCGTTGGCTTCTTTGATGAATTCTTGAACTAATATATTTGCATTTAAGCTTTTAAAAGCATTGATAACACTTTCTGCCGCTTTTTTGGTTTCTGCCAAAACGACACCTTTTCCTTGCGTTCCTTCTAATAATTTTACGATTAGGGGAGAACCGCCAACCATTTTAATCAAATCGTCGGTATCTAAAGGCGAATTAGCAAATCCTGTGGTCGGAATATCAACGCCATGATTAAGCAATAATTGCAACGAATATAGCTTATCGCGCGATTGCGTAATTGCAGAAGCGGAATTTAAACAGAAAACTTTCATCGCCTCAAATTGGCGTGTCAGAGCACAACCATAGAAAGTAATGCTTGGACGAATCCTAGGAATTACGGCATCAAAATCACTTAATATTTTTCCGCCGCGATAATGAATTTCTGGCTTAGTCGCATCTAACTTCATGTAACATTCCTTAATATTTAGGAAATGCATTTCATGGCCTCGCATTTCGCCCGCTTCCATGATTCTTTTGTTCGAATATAATTCTGGATTGCTAGCCAGAAGTCCTATTTTAAGGCCTGTCTTTGCTTTTTCAGAATTGTGATAGAGCTCTTTTAATGTTTCGCTGGAAGGCTGTCCCAATAAATATTTTTGTTCCGGATCGACCAAGACACGTCCGCTCATGGCTTCACGACCCAAAAGCATACGAAAACCCATGGAGTCTCTATTGGTCAAAGTCATTTCAATAGGCCATTTATTCTCTCCGAAATCTAAGGTTGTACGGATGACATAGCGCTGTTCGCGGAATCCGCTGGAGCTTTTTACAATTCGTTTGTCAACCAAAGGTGCCTCGCAATGAATAATCGTCTTCAGATTGTTCTGGATCGGGTTGATATCAAACTTTACCCAGTTTTCGCCATCTTTAACAAAAGGAGCGATGTTAACTGCATGAAGGGCAGAAGTTTTTGCGCCAGAATCAACGCGGGCTTTAATGGTAGGAATTCCTAGTTCTGGAAACGAGCACCATTCTTCGCTTCCAAGGATAACTTTATTTGCGGACATAGTAAATATTGATTGAAACAATAAACTAAAGTACTACTTATTTTAGAATGAAATAATAAATTTCCGTAATTATTATAAAAAGAAACCTACTTAATTAGTAGGTTTTTCAGCTTTTTTGACTTCAACAGTAAGTTCTTGAGAAGTGTCGTCCAAATCCATAAAGATTAGGTCGCCGCTGCTTATTTTAGAAGTGATAATCTCTTCTGCAAGCGCATCTTCAACATATTTCTGAATCGCTCTTTTCAAAGGTCTAGCCCCGAATTGTTTGTCGAAACCTTTCTCAGCAATAAACGCCTTGGCTTTGTCAGACAATTCTAGGTTATAGCCTAATTCAGCGATTCTTGCATATAGTTTTTTCAATTCGATTTCGATAATCAAATCGATATGTTCCTTTTCAAGAGCATTGAATACGATAACGTCGTCAATTCTGTTCAAGAATTCTGGAGCGAAAGCTTTTTTCAAAGCATTTTCAATAATACTCTTAGAGTTCTCATCGGTTTGAGAAATTTTAGCGGCAGTTCCAAAACCAACGCCTTGTCCGAAATCCTTTAATTGACGCGCACCGACATTTGATGTCATGATGATGATCGTATTTTTAAAATCGATTTTGCGACCTAAGCTGTCCGTTAAGAATCCATCGTCTAAAACTTGAAGCATCATGTTGAAAACATCAGGATGTGCTTTTTCGATCTCATCTAGAAGTACAACACAATATGGTTTTCTACGCACTTTTTCTGTCAATTGACCGCCTTCTTCATAACCAACGTATCCTGGAGGCGCTCCAACTAATCTAGAAATCGCGAATTTCTCCATGTATTCGCTCATATCAATGCGAACCAAAGCATCTTCAGAATCAAACAATTCTTTAGCCAAGACTTTAGCTAATTGTGTTTTACCGACACCTGTCTGTCCTAAGAAAATAAAAGAACCAATCGGACGGTTAGGATCTTTCAATCCCGCACGATTTCTTTGGATAGAACGAGCAATTTTTAGCACTGCTTCTTTTTGTCCAATTACCTTATTTTCAATAAGTTCTGGTAATTTAGCTAATTTATTGCTTTCAGTCTGAGCAATTCGGTTTACAGGAATTCCAGACATCATAGAAACAACATCAGCAACATTATCTTCGGTTACTTGGATACGGTTATTTTTAGAATCTTCCTCCCATTGTTCTTGGGCAATTGCCAAATCTTTTTCGATACGTTTTTCATCATCGCGAAGCTTGGCAGCTTCTTCATATTTCTGCTTTTTGACAACAGTATTTTTCAATTCTCGCACTTCTTCCAACTGACGCTCTAAATCCAAAATTTGTTTTGGAACATCAATGTTTGTAATGTGGACACGAGAACCCGCTTCATCTAAAGCATCAATCGCTTTGTCCGGAAGAAAACGCTCTGACATATATCTGTCAGTCAACTTAACGCAAGCTTCGATAGCTTCATCTGTATAAGTTACGTTATGGTGATCTTCGTATTTGTTTTTGATGTTATTCAAAATCGTAATCGTTTCTGCAACAGAAGTCGGTTCAACGATAACTTTTTGGAAACGTCTTTCTAAAGCGCCATCTTTCTCGATATATTGACGGTATTCGTCAAGCGTAGTAGCTCCAATGCATTGGATTTCGCCTCTTGCCAAAGCTGGCTTAAACATATTAGAAGCATCAAGCGATCCTGTAGCACCGCCAGCACCTACAATAGTATGAATCTCATCAATAAAAAGAATAATATCGTCATTCTTCTCAAGTTCGTTCATTACGGCTTTCATACGTTCTTCAAACTGACCGCGGTATTTTGTTCCGGCAACTAAGCTAGCCAGGTCAAGTGTTACGACGCGTTTGTTGAATAATATACGAGATACTTTCTTTTGGATGATTCTCAAAGCAAGTCCTTCTGCAATTGCAGATTTACCAACTCCAGGCTCTCCAATCAAAAGAGGGTTGTTCTTTTTTCTACGGCTTAAAATCTGCGAAACACGCTCGATTTCTTTCTCACGTCCAACAACAGGATCTAGTTTTCCTTCTTCTGCCATTTCGGTCAAATCACGTCCAAAATTATCAAGAACCGGGGTTTTTGATTTTTTGTTGGATTTGCTCGCCGGCGTATTGAAAGCACCTTCTTTTAAGCTGTCATCTTGTCCTGAATCATCATTGTAAGATTCGTTTTTTGGCAAGTCATTCAAAAATTCTTCTTCGCTGTTTGGTGTCATATTCAAGTATTGTTCTTTAGCTACGTCATAGTCGATTTTCATCTTATTCAGCAGCTTGGTTGTGGGATCATTTTCGTTTCTCAAAATGCACAATAATAGGTGTGCGGTACTAATAGAAGGGCTCTGGAAAACTTTAGCTTCAAGATAAGTCGTCTTCAAGGCTCTTTCCGCCTGACGGGTCAAATGAAGGTTCTTTTTTTCATTACTGGCTTCAACATTAGGGTTTGCAGGGCTTAATATTTCGACTTTTCTGCGCAAATGCTCTAAATCTATTGATAAATTATTCAGTATATTTATTGCTTTACCGTTACCATCTCTTAATATCCCCAACATTAGATGTTCCGTTCCAATAAAGTCATGGCCCAAACGGAGCGCCTCTTCTTTACTGTAAGTGATTACATCTTTTACTCTTGGTGAAAAATTATCATCCATAATATAAAATATTGGTCTTGTAAATTTAGTGAATTTGTTGAGTAAATACAAAAATCATACCCTGACATAAGTACTGACAGCTAAGTGACAAAAAAATACTCAGAAATAAAAAAATATCTGAAAATTTATTTATCAACTACAAAGTAGCTTTTTTATGTTGATAAATCACTGAAATTAGTGTTAAAAAATGCGATGAAAAAGTTCTGAAATGCGTATATTGGCACGTTTTGAAACAAATTTAATTTTTTAATATAAATACTTATGTCTGAAGGAGAAAAGTTGATTCCTATTAACATTGAAGACGAAATGAAATCATCTTACATCGATTATTCGATGTCGGTAATTGTTTCCAGAGCGCTTCCTGATGTTAGAGATGGTTTGAAACCCGTACATAGAAGAGTACTTTATGGTATGTATGAATTAGGAGTTTTTTCTAATAGAGCACACAAAAAATCCGCAAGAATTGTTGGAGAAGTTTTAGGAAAATATCACCCACACGGCGATACATCGGTTTATGATGCGATGGTCCGTATGGCTCAAGAATGGAGTTTGCGCTACCTTTTAGTAGACGGCCAAGGTAACTTTGGTTCTGTAGATGGCGACAGTCCTGCAGCGATGCGTTATACGGAAGCTAGAATGCGCAAGATTGCAGAGGAAATAATGGCAGATATTGACAAAGAGACAGTTGATTTTCAATTGAACTTTGATGATACTTTGGAAGAACCAAAGGTCATGCCTACAAAAGTCCCTACTTTATTAATAAATGGTGCTTCTGGTATTGCTGTAGGTATGGCAACCAATATGGCACCGCACAACCTGACAGAAGTTGTTGATGGAACTTTGGCGTACATCGACAATAATGATATCGAGATTGACGAACTGATGAATCATATCAAAGCTCCGGATTTTCCAACTGGAGGGATTATTTATGGATATGAAGGCGTTCGTGAAGCGTTCAAGACAGGAAGAGGAAGAATCGTGATGCGTGCTAAAGTCGGCTTCGAAGAAGTTGATGGAAGAGAATGTATCGTTGTGACTGAAATTCCGTACCAAGTCAATAAGGCAGACATGATCAAAAAGACAGCTGACTTGGTAAATGAAAAGAAAATTGAAGGCATTTCAAATATCCGTGACGAATCGGATAGAAACGGAATGCGTATCGTTTATATCTTAAAGCGTGATGCAGTACCGAATGTGGTATTGAATACGCTTTATAAATTCACGCAACTGCAGTCTTCTTTCAGCGTAAACAACATTGCGCTGGTGAACGGAAGGCCGCAGATGCTGAACTTGAAAGATTTGATCCACCATTTTGTAGAGCACCGTCACGAAGTTGTAGTTCGCAGGGCTCAATACGAATTGCGTAAAGCAGAAGAAAGAGCACATATCTTAGAAGGATTGATTATTGCTTCTGACAATATTGACGAAGTAATCCAATTAATTCGTTCTTCAAGCAATACTGACCAGGCTAAGGAAAAATTAATCGAAAGATTCAACCTTTCTGAAATCCAGGCAAAAGCAATTGTCGAAATGCGTTTGAGACAGCTTACAGGTCTTGAGCAAGACAAATTGCGTGCAGAATACGAAGAAATTATGAAGTTGATTACGCATTTGAAAGAATTATTAGCAAGCAAAGACTTGAGAATGGCGCTTATCAAAGAAGAATTAACTGAAATCAAAGAGAAATACGGCGATGCCCGTCGTTCTACAATTGAATACGCAGGCGGTGATGTTAGTATTGAAGATTTGATTGCTGATGAAAATGTGGTCATTACCATTTCCCATGCTGGTTATATCAAAAGAACCAATCTTTCTGAATACAAGACACAAAATAGAGGAGGAGTAGGCCAAAAAGGAGTGGCAACAAGAGATCAAGATTTCTTAGAGCATCTTTTCGTAGCTACCAACCACCAATACATGATGTTCTTTACTCAAAAAGGAAAATGTTTCTGGATGAGAGTCTATGAAATTCCTGAAGGAACAAAAACATCCAAAGGAAGAGCAATCCAAAACCTTATCAACATTGAGAATGATGATAAAGTAAAAGCTTTTATCTGTACACAAGATTTGAAAAACCAAGACTACATCAATTCACATTATGTAATTATGGCTACAAAACAAGGTCAGGTGAAGAAAACTTTATTAGAGCAATATTCTCGCCCAAGAGTAAACGGTATTGCCGCAATTACGATTAAAGAAGACGATGAGTTGCTAGAAGCAAAATTGACAAATGGTGAAAGCCAAATCTTGATTGCTGTAAAGTCTGGTAAGTTGGTTCGTTTTGAAGAAGGAAAAACCCGTCCGATGGGAAGAAGTGCTTCTGGAGTTCGAGGAATTACACTAAGAGACGACAAAGATGAAGTTATTGGTATGGTTTCTGTAAATGATATGGAAAGCGAAATCTTGGTGGTTTCTGAAAACGGTTACGGAAAACGTTCTTCTTTAGATGACTATAGAATCACGAATAGAGGTGGTAAAGGTGTGAAGACACTAAGTATTACTGATAAGACGGGAGAACTGATTTCTATAAACAACGTTACTGATGCTGATGATTTGATGATCATTAATAAGTCTGGATTGACTATTCGTATGGAGGTTTCTGACCTGCGTGTTATGGGTAGAGCGACTCAAGGCGTTAGATTAATCAATATTAAAGGAAATGACTCTATTGCGGCAGTAACAAAAGTTATTCGTGAAGAAGAGGCTATAGAAGAAATAGTAGACGATGTAGAAGGAGACAGCACTCTTGAAACATCTGCTGACGGAGATGTAGCCGAAGAAACAGAAAACACTGAAGAATAAACCATAACCTAAAAATTGAAAAATATGAAAAGTAAATATCTATTGCTGGCATCAGCTTTTCTAATTTCGGGCATGTCCTTTGCTCAAAAAGACGAGATGAAGGCTGCAGAAAAAGCCTTGAAAAATGGAAATCCTGCTGAAGCAAAAACATCATTAGAGAAAGCAGAAAGCCTTATTTCTAATGCTGACGAGTCTCAAAAAGCGCAATTTTATTTCCTAAAAGGAAATGCTTACCTAGGCCTTGCCGGGAAAAGAGTCGATGAAGGCAATAATCTTGTACAAGCAGCAAAATCATACAATCAACTGATTGCTACAGAACAGGCTTCTAAAAAGTCAAAATATACAAAAGAAGCTGAAGCGTCACTTGCAAAAGTGAAAAATCAATTAATCAATATGGCAATTGACGATAATAAGCAAAAAAGATTTAAAGAAGGAGCAGAGAAGCTATATGAAACTTATTTGTTAGACAAAAAAGATACGCTTTATCTTTATTATGCTGCGTCAAGTGCCGTAAACGGTCAAGAGTATGACACTGCTCTTAAATACTATGACGAGCTAAAAAAAATAAACTACTCTGGAAAAGCAACAATCTATTCAGCTAAAAGTAAAGCTAATGGTGAATACCAAAACTTTAAGACTGCGGCTGAAAGAGACAAGATGGTAAAACTTGGAACGCATGAAGCGCCAAAAACAGAAAAAGAACCATCAAAAAGAGGAGAGATTTACAGAAATATCGCCTTGATCTACAACAACAAAGGTGATGTTGATGCAGCTAAAAAGGCTCTTACTGATGCAAGAGCAGCGAATCCTGATGATATTTCCCTTACAATGACTCAAGCGGATTTGTATTTAAAAAGTAATGATGTTGCTAACTATAAAAAGTTAGTTGGAGAAATTATTGAAAAAAACCCAACCGATCCAGTTTTGTTTTACAATCTTGGTGTTCTTTCGGCTCAAGCTAAAGAAAATGCTGAAGCTGAAAAATATTACAAAAAAACCATTGAGTTAGATCCGAATTATGTCGATGCTTATTTAAATCTTTCTGTACTCAAATTAGAAAGCGACACTGCAATTGTTGAAGAAATAAACAAATTAGGCACTTCGCAAAAAGACAATAAGAGATATGAAGTATTAAAAGCAAAAAGAGAGGAAATTTTTAAAAGCACCTTGCCATACTTAGAAAAAGCAAATAAGCTAAATCCAAAGAATGAGGATGTTTATAAAACATTACTTAACGTATACAATTATTTGGAAATGACTTCAGAAGCTAAAGCACTGAAAGCCGCGAAAAATAATTAATTTGAGATAGCAACAAGAATAAAAAAACCGAAGTATTAAACTTCGGTTTTTTTTATATTATTTTTTTGATGACTCTCAGTTTGTGAGTATGTCTATTGGTTTCCGCATTATAAATTCCTAGATGATCCAGCCTGTCAATCCTGACTTTGCCGCTAGCGTGGATGATATAATTATCATCCATTATGATTCCTACATGAATAATTTTCCCTTCTTCATTATCAAAAAAAGCCAAATCTCCAGGTTCGCTTTCTTCAATAAAACTTAGGGCCTCACCTTGAGTTGCTTGTTGAGAGGCATCCCGCATAAGCTTGTATCCGTTTAATTTATAAACCATCTGCGTTAGTCCAGAACAGTCAATTCCAAAAGGCGTCTTTCCGCCCCAAAGATAGGGAGCGTTGAGATACATAAACGCAGTATTAATCAAGTTATTTTTCGGTTTGATACCGCTAATTTTCATTCCCTCAAAATCAAGATTGCCTTTATTGATTCCGGCATTGCTGAGAAAGGAGAGCGATGCTCCAAGTGGAATAGGCATCAATAAATTATTAGGAGAATTTACATATTCAATCAGGTCAGCATTAAGTATTATAGCATCATTGCATAACAAATTGTAATCAGATTCAGAAATAGCCTGGAATTGTTTTTCGTCTACCCAGCCTTCATAATCATCATAATGTAGCTGAATTTTTGACCATTGCTTGTTTTTTTCCAAAATCCTAAAATGTTCGCCAAAAAGCACTTGGGATACAATTTCGCTTCTGTCGCTAGGTTCAAATCTTAAAGGTATAATGGCTAAATTACAAATTCCAAACATTAGGGTTTGCTTTAAATTAAATGATGAATTTCGGATTTTAAAGATACGAAATCATTTAAATCCAAAATCCATCATTATAGAATATAATTGTGCTTTTTTCTTAAGCTCTCTCAATCACTATAGCAGAAGCACCGCCGCCGCCGTTGCAGATTGCAGCAGCACCAATTTTAGCATTATTTTGCTCCAATACATTTAGCAATGTAATGATAATTCTAACGCCAGAACATCCTAGAGGATGCCCAAGGGAAACAGCACCACCATTAACGTTTACTTTATCATTCTCTAATCCAAGGATTTTAGCATTTGCCAGTCCTACAACAGAAAAAGCTTCATTAAATTCGAAGAAATCTACGTCTTGGATCGTAATTCCTGCTTTGTCTAATGCTTTAGGCAATGCTTTTGCCGGTGCAGTAGTAAACCATTTTGGTTCTTGTGCTGCATCAGCGTAACTTTTAATATAAGCCAATGGCGTTAATCCTAAAGATTTCGCTTTTTCTTCACTCATCAAGACAACAGCTCCAGCACCATCATTGATTGTAGAGGCGTTAGCGGCAGTTACAGTTCCGTCTTTTGTGAAAACAGCATTTAGGGTTGGTATTTTATCTAACTTAACATTAGTATATTCTTCATCTTTGGTTACCATGATCGGATCACCTTTTCTTTGAGGCACAGGAACTGGAACAACTTCATTGTCAAATTTTCCTGCTTCCCAAGCTTTTGCAGAACGCTCATACGATTGGATTGCAAAATTATCTTGTTCTTCTCTTGAAATTTTATACTCAGTAGCACATAAATCGGCGCAAACACCCATGGCATTATGGTCATAAGCATCTGTCAAGCCATCTTTCTGCATTCCATCAACCATAGAAGCTGGACCAAATTTGTATCCGTTTCTCAAGTGAACATAATGTGGAATCAAGCTCATGTTTTCCATTCCACCAGCTACAATAATTTCTGCATCACCGCTAATAATAGCTTGAGCGCCCATCATAACTGCTTTCATTCCTGAAGCACATACTTTATTTACAGTTGTAGCAATAACTGTATTAGGCAATCCCGCAAATAGTGCCGCCTGGCGCGCTGGAGCTTGTCCAACACCCGCTTGTACAACGTTACCCATATAAACTTCATCAACAAGTTTTGGGTCTAGATTTATTTTGTCTAAAGCGCCTTTGATTGCAACAGCTCCAAGTTGAGGAGCACTAATAGTTGAAAGAGCTCCCATGAAACTTCCAATCGGGGTTCTGGCAGCAGATACGATTACAACTTTTTTATTCATAATTGTTTAGTTCTTTGTTTATTTTGCGAATTTAATTATTTTTTGAATAATCAGAAATGGATTTTTGAATTAAATTCAAAATTAACTAAAGTAGGGAAGAAGTAAAGTAGATAAAAACAAAAAAGCCTTGTTAAATGAATAACAAGGCTTTTTGTGAACGCAGAAGGATTCGAACCTTCGACCGCCTGCTTAGAAGGCAGGTGCTCTATCCAGCTGAGCTATGCGTCCATTATTTCAATAACTTTCTGAGAAAGTTCGTCGGGGTGGCAGGATTCGAACCTGCGGCCTCCTGCTCCCAAAGCAGGCGCGATAACCGGGCTACGCTACACCCCGAAAACAAAAAAAGCGGAGAGACAGGGACTCGAACCCTGGCGACGATTGCTCGTCGACAGATTAGCAATCTGCTCCATTACCACTCTGGCACCTCTCCTGAAATTACAAAGAACTTATCCTTTTTTGCGGTTGCAAATGTAACTTATCATTCTATAAATACCAACTATTTCGTTAGTTTTTTTATCTTTTTTTTGCATAAAAAATTAAAAACATTAACAGTCAGTCATATAGAAAAACGATTTTTGGATGGCTTTTGCTACTTATTGAAACTTTTCCAGTATTATTTTCTTAAAATGTATCGCTTCAGTATTTGTATCTTTACTCTACAGAAGCTGTATTGCTATCAAAAAAATCTAATGGACACAATTTTTATAAATGAAAAAGAAATTCTTGAACGCTATAAGTCGGTTCAGGCAAAAGCTCATAAAGGAACACAAGGGCATGCTTTGATTATTGGTGGAAGTTACGGAAAAATAGGGGCTATAGTCTTGGCATCTAAATCATGCTTGAAATCAGGATGCGGCTTAGTCACAGCTTTTATTCCAAAATGCGGTTATGAAATTCTTCAGACTTCATTTCCTGAGGCAATGGTTATGACTGATAGTACTGAAAAACATATAGCAGCAATTGAATTTGACCTAGAACCGGATGCCATCGCCATCGGCATGGGAATGGGACAAGAAAAAGAAACTCAAAAGGCTTTCCTTCAGTTTTTAAAAAGCAACAAGAAACCGCTGCTTATTGATGCTGACGGAATTAATATCATCTCAAAAAATCAAGAATGGTTTGATCATGTCCCAGAAAAAACAATCCTGACACCACATTTAAAAGAGCTCCAAAGATTACTAGGCGGCTGGGAATCCGAAGATGAGAAAATAGAAAAAGCCGTAGAATTTTCTCTATCTAAAAAGATAATTATTGTAGTAAAAGGGGCTCCAACAATGATTGTTGCAGGCCATACCGTTTATAAAAACGCAACAGGAAACCAAGCCTTGGCAACGGCAGGAAGCGGAGATACGCTTTCCGGAATTATTACAAGCTTTTTGGCTCAAGGCTATGAACCAGTTGACGCGGCAATTCTTGGCGTTTATATTCATGGATTGACGGCAGATATAGCTTCAAAAGTTATGGGCTATGAAGCTTTTATTGCTTCAGATATAATTGAAAATTTAGGAAAGGCTTTTCTATCTTTGAGGCCGTAACTATTTATGGAAAATGGAAAAACTATCAATACATACTGAAAAGCTGCATATTCGGAATCTTATGCAAGCAGACTTAAATGATTTTCATACGTATCGATCAAATCCTGAAGTCACCAAATACCAAGGTTTTGACGTGATGACGCTTTCAGAAGCATCAGAATTTATAGCAAGACAAGAAGATAAGTTATTTGGCAAGCCTGGCGAGTGGGTCCAATATGCTATCGAAAACAAAGAAACCGGCAGACTAGTCGGTGATTGCGCCATAAAACTAAATGGTTCTGACGAACGAATAGCCGAAGTAGGGATGACCATTTCTCACCTTCATCAGAAAAAAGGCTATGCAAAAGAAGCGTTTTCTGGGATAATGGATTTCCTTTTTGCAGGACATAACATCCATAGAATTGTAGAAACCGTCGATGCTGAAAATAGAGCTTCAATAAGCTTATTAGAAAGCCTTGGGTTTCGTCAAGAAGGTCATTTTATTGAAAATATTTTCTTCAAAGGAAGCTGGGGAAGCGAATTTCAATACGCTCTTTTACGAAGAGAATGGCTTGCCAGATAAAAGCTATTCTTTTATGATAATGACGGTCGCCTTAAAGCCTGTTGCCAGATTCCAACGATTAGCGGCTACAAGTTTTCCTTTGTCATCAAAGACATGAAACTCTGCTGTATTTGGACCGGATGTTCCTTGGTTGAGGGCTTCAAAATCAATTTTATTAAAACCAGGCTTTAATGGCAAATCCAATACTTGAAATTGAGAATACAAGGTAACTGAAGAGACGACTACGACATCGTTTACAGAAATCTTTATCATATCGCCATCAGGATATTCGTGGTCACGGAATTTTATGTTTACCAAATCTCCGTTATTTTTAAATTCTCCAAAAAACTGATTCCCTTTGACAGCCGATTGTGATTCACCGCCTTGCTTTTTATTAAGCTCTTTTTCGTATTTCTCTCCTGGATTTCCAAACTCTTCGCCGCCTTGTCCAAAGTTGACGCCTTTTGATTCTCCAACCTTATATTTATCAGATTTAGGTAATGATTTCGGAATTGTTACGCCATAATTAGGATCTACCGCAGGAACAGAAATAGTTGTATTGGTATTGGAAGACGGAATCGAAATCGACTTATTATAGTCAACCTGAGAATACATCTGGAAAGAAAAAAAGATTATAAATAGTAATGCAATAGATTTCATGGACTCTTTTTGATAGACAGTTTCTACAAAATTCATGCTAAAATTAAAAAACTTTTGAATTTTAATGACCTAATGGATAAAATAAAGGCGCAACTTATGAAATTTTAAAAGGTGAATCTAAATTTGTCTGCTGATTTTGGTTAATTTTAGCATTTGAGTTCCTTCTTATGTAGATTTAAAATTGTATTTTAGAGTGAAAAATTATTTTATCTTTTGTACTAATCAGATAAAATTTCAATAAAATTCATTCAAATCCTTTTAAATACTGCCTATGAGATTGTCCGTCGAACGTAAACCTATAAAAGTATATCCTGACTCTGGACGTGTCATCGCCCGATATTTTTTCAATGGTGAAGAGCGCGCTGTAGAGCTGATTAAAAAGATATTACAGTTAGATAACGAAACGGTTTTTGGGCTCATATCGCCTTTATTACAAGACTTTTCAAAAAGACACAGAAATATTACCAAAAAATTGCTCAAGCATTGTGATAAGGTCAAAGCTTATATAGAAAAAGCCGGAGGAAATTATGAAAAGCTTGATGAATATACAAAACTACTGGTAGGATCCTATTTTACTCATGAGTATTCTATTGAATCAGCCGCTTTCTTTAATCCGTCTATCGTTCCAGATCCTGACCAGAGCAATCTCGAAGAAGGTCAGCTTCGGGTATTAATAAGCTTTAGGGCAGTGGGAGAGGGGCATGTTTCTTCTGTAGTATTTCGTCGCGCCATGATTGACAAATTCAGCAATATCTCTGTAATTCCAGCAGGTAATTATATTGATGAGGCCGAAAAAATCCATAATATGGTGTATAACAAAAAACTTTTCCTGAAAAAAGCACAAGAGGCCGATATTAATAATGATTTTTTGAAAGATGTAGACGAAAAGCTTGGAGAACGTTTTGATTATGAGAGCTTGAAAAAAGTCGTTATTGAAGCGAAAGAAAAAACAAAAGAAGAAAAGATAATCACGCAGTATAATATGATTCTGGCATTGTCTGATAGCTATCGAAAAATCAGCTTTTCAAAAGATACAGACATCAGCGACAGGGTCATTTTCCCAATTTCTGACTTTGAAAGTAATGGAATTGAAGATGCTCGTTTTGTAAAATTTGAAAAAGAAAACGGAACAGTAATCTATTATTGCACCTATACTGCTTACGATGGGCATCATATAATGCCGAAATTGCTACAGACGTATGATTTTTATGATTTCAAGACCAGTCCGCTAAATGGATCGGGTGCAAAAAACAAAAATTTGGCGCTGTTTCCGAGGAAAATTAACGGCAAATATGCAATGCTTTCGCGCATTGACGGCTGGAATAATTATTTGATGTATTCTGACCATATTAATATCTGGGAAAATCCGATAAAAATACAAAGCCCTGAATATCCGTGGGAATTGGTACAAATAGGAAACTGCGGTTCTCCAATAGAAACCAAATACGGCTGGCTTATCATGACTCATGCCGTTGGGCCGATGCGTCGTTACTGTATTGGTGCGTCATTATTAGATATCAACAATCCAGAAAAAGAAATCGGCCGATTAAAAGAGCCTCTGATTATGCCAAATCCTGATGAACGAGAAGGTTATGTACCTAATGTAGTCTATTCTTGTGGTTCTATTATACATAATAATGACCTGATAATTCCTTATGGCTTATCAGACCATAGTTCCGGATTTGCCACCGTAAATTTAGACTTGTTACTCGAAAGGCTTGTTAGTGGAGGCTGATACATATTTCTTATGAAAACAAAAAGTTTCTATGTAAAATTGTTTTTATTGATTGTTCCCATTATCATCCTTGCTAGCGTTCCTTTTATTGAAGGAAATACTAATAGTATCGGCGGCGGCGGATATGATTTAACAGATTTATTTTACGGCATATATATTTTAATTGCGATAATCGCCTGGATATTTTTTATGATTATTCATTCTTTAGTTTTTAGAAAAAAGTCTGACGTTGTTGCAGAAAATTCAAAACTAATAGTCACTGGTATTGTGGTATTTATCATAGCTTGCTTAATTCTTTTTAATACATGGATTAAATGATAATTTGGATATGGAAAATTATTTGATTGTTCGTACATCTAACAGCAAACGATGTTTGGTTTTTATCAATAAGATTACGCACATACTCGAAGATGAAAACGGCAAAGCGATTATATACTTTGGAACAGAGAAAGTATATTGTTCAGAAAGTTATAGCGAAATTATGCATAAAATCACGCTTTAAAAACCGTATATAATTTGAATTATAATTTATATTATGTAAAATAAGAAATTGCGTAAAATAGCCTACTACTTAGTTTCTAAATCAAGAATATATTCAGGCTAACTATAATCATCTATATTTGCACTGCTAAAAACTTATTATGGAATACTTATTTATACTCTTGGTCATATTTCTTTTATTCTATGTTCCAAAATATTTTAGGAAGCGCAAATAATTATTCATGCAGTCGCAATCTGTTTTTTAAATCTTGAATTTCGTCTTGAAGTTCTTGCTGTTTCTGTAGCAGATTTAAAATTACGTCAATTCCTTCTGGATTTATATGCAACTCATAATACAATTGCCTGCAGCGATCTAAATCATGCAACTTTTCAGTATCTAAGAATTTCTCATTATTTCTATTCTCAAATTGAATGATTCCCATTTCATCAAGAATGTCAATAAATGTGGTCTCGATTTTATAATGGTTACAATAGTCTGATATGGTGATTCTTTCTATTTTCATTTTCTTCAGCTTAAAGTTTTGACAATTCGGTAAAGGCTTCTTTTTGTTTTTCCGACAGATTTGTAGGTATTTTTATGTCATACGATATAATCAAATCTCCAAAAGAACCTTCTTTCTTATAAACCGCTATCCCTTTATTCTTTAATCGAACCTTGGTTCCGTTCTGCGTTTCAGGCGGTACCTTTAATTTTACTTTGCCATCCATCGTTTCTACTGTAATCTCGCCTCCCAAAATTGCTGTAAAAATATCTAAGCTGACTGCTTTATAAAGATCATTATTAAGCCGCTTGAATTCAGCATCTTCTTCGATCCGAAACGTAATATACAAATCTCCAGCGGGACCATTGTTTGCTCCTGGTCCTCCATGCCCTTTCAATTTGATAACTTGGCCGTCGGCTATACCAGCAGGAACTGTGATCCTTAGATTTTTTCCGTTTACAGTAATGGTCTGTTTGTGCGTTTTGGTTATATCTCTCAGTTTTAAATGTAATTCTGCATTGTAATCCTGACCTTTAAATCCCATCTGTTGCCTGCTTCCACCTCGTTTCCCACCAAACATAGATTCGAAAAAATCAGAAAAATCAGCGCCTCCAAATGAGGCATCACCATAATCAGAGAACGAGCTTCCGCCATCTTGATATTGCGATTGCGACTGCCTTGCTTTTTCATATTCTTCAGCATGCTGCCAGTTTTCGCCATAAGCATCATATTTTTTTCTCTTTTCAGGATCGCTTAAAACCTCGTTGGCTTCATTAATCTGCTGGAACTTTTTATTAGCATCTGCATCGTTTGGATTCAAATCAGGATGGTATTTTCGCGCTAATTTTCGATACGCTTTTTTGATTTCGTCAATGCTTGCCTTTTTATCAATTTCCAATACGCTGTAATAGTCTATAAATGCCATAGTTATCAATTATTATGCTTCATAAATTTAAGAAATAATAAGCACTATCACAACATCGTTACATAAAAAAACACTGCCCTTTCGAACAGTGTTTCAAGCTAAATTAAGTATTGAAAAATCTATTTTACTTTTACAGGAATGTCCCAGTTTTCCCAGCTTAGGGTGACATTGTCCTTGTTGATTTTATAAGTAAGTTTTTCTGTCAGCGAAGCAGATTTTTTAGGAGTCACTTTTACTCTCAACTGCTCTTGCTTCGCATCCATTTTATAAGCGCCCCATTGTTTCCATTCTTTATTGAAAATGATTGTCGCCGCGTCTTTTTCAGGAATTACGAAAAAAGCATATTTTCCTGCTGGCAATTTTTTTCCTTCTATAGTAATTTCCTTATCTGTTTCAAATGTAGTAGCTTCATTCGCTCCGGCACGCCATACTTCGCCATATGGAACAAGTTCTCCCCAGATAGCTCTTCCTTTGACTGACGGGCTTCCGTAAGTAATCGTAATCGTAGCGCCGTTAATTTTTCCTGTCACTGTTTCAGCAGGACTCGCCTTTTTTTCTTGAGCATGTGCAAAAGCAGTCATGAATACTGCTACTAAAAATACTCCGATTTTTCTTTGTAATTTCATGGTCATTTTGTGTTGATTGTTAATTTGTTATGATTTTTGGTAAGTAAAGATACTTAAAGTAGTGTTTGTCTAATTTTCTATTATAATTCTTTTAAGAATTTTAACACAGAAAATAATATGTTTTTGGGCATAATAAAAACCTTCTCTCTATTTTTGCAAATAAAAAGGTAAGGAAATGTTCTATATTGTCTTAAGCATCATTTGTAGTGTTTCTGTCGGCGCCCTGCTTAAATTTTCAAAAAGATATTCTTTTGATATCGTACAGGTCATAGCCGTAAATTATCTTTTTGCGCTTTTCTTGTGTTATTTTACATTTAATCCAGATGTTTCAGCTATTGACAGTAGCTCCCCTTGGAAAATATACATTGGATTGGCTATTTTGCTGCCTTCTGTTTTTTTACTCCTGGCTGCTTCCATAAAGCATATCGGAATTGTCAAGACCGATATTGCACAGAGAATGTCATTATTCATACCCATCCTGGCAGCCTATTTTATCTTTAGAGAAGATTTTAGTAATCTGAAATTAATCGGTCTTGTCATCGGTTTTCCTGCCATATTTTTGACATTATCTAAAAAAAATAATGCAGATACTCAAGAAAATAAATGGATTTTTCCGGTATTAGTCTTGCTTGGTTTCGGAATTATTGACATCTTGTTCAAGCAAATTGCTTTGCAAAAAAACATTCCGTACACCACTTCCCTATTTGTAGTCTTTTGTGGTGCCTTGATTATAGCTTTATGCTGTTCGGTTTATTCCATTGCAATCAAAAAGAATAAAATACGCGTACAAAATTTAGTTATCGGTGCCTTTTTAGGAATACTAAACTTTGGCAATATTTTGTTTTATCTCAAGGCGCATAAGGAATTTGCTGAAAATCCTTCCACTGTTTTTGCAGCCATGAATTTAGGAGTGATCGTTTTGGGAAGCTTAGTCGGAATCATAGCTTTTAAAGAAAAAGTCTCCCTGAAAAACTACATCGGCATCATCCTAGCTTTGGCGTCAATAGTCTTCATAACGCTGTCGCAATTACAGGCATCGTAATTTGCGAATAATTGAAGTATTTTTAAACTTCTTTTATTGGAAAGAATCGGAATAAAGTTTATTTTTACTTATCATCTAGCTAACAAGATTTTATGAAAAACCCGATTGCGGAAAGGATTGTCGACTTTCTCAAGAATTATCCGCCTTTCAACAGCTTAAATTATCAAGAACTATTGCATATCGCTACAGAGGTACGCGTGCTTTATCTGGAAAAAAACAAGATTCTTTTTCAGATCGGCGATGTCTGCCATGATAGTTTTTATATTGTTGCCTCAGGCGCTATCGGACTTTCTGTCACTTCTGATGCGGAAGAAACTTTAATCGATAAATGTGACGAAGGTGATATTTTGGGCTTGCGTCCGTTTTTTGCAAAAAATAACTATCTCATGACGGCTAAAGCCCGTGAAGAAAGTATCGTTTATGCAATTCCGATTCATATTTTCCAGCCTTATGTGACGGCAAATCCTGATGTGCTGAGCTTTTTGCTAGAAAGCTTCGCCTCAAATACGAGAAATCCTTACGACAAGGAACACCGTGGTAAATTGATTTCTGAAAATATTATTTATAAGGAACAGCAGGCCGACATACAATATTTCCAATCCATTCATTATTCTAAAGAACCGATTACTGCTGCTCCAGAAGCAATTGTAAGAGATATTGCCCAAATGATGACTGATAAGATGATTGGCAGCGTCATTATCACAAGCGACGGTTTTCCAATAGGCATCGTAACGGACAAAGACTTGCGTTCTAAAATTGCTACAGGACATTTTCAGATCACGACGACAGCTTCTAAAATCATGACTTCGCCTGTAATTACAGTTCCAGAAGACCTTTCTTTGGCAGAAGCACAGTTGTACATGCTCAAATATAATGTCGATTACCTATGCGTGACAGAAGATGGTTCGGATCGATCTTCGGTTCGAGGAATCATATCAGAAAATGATTTGGTCGTGGCCCAAGCGAACAACCCAGGCGTATTGATTAAAGAGGTCAAGCGTGCTCAATCCGCTAAAGATTTGAAGCGTATCCGTGAAAAATTATCAGAACTGATACAGACTTCGATTACCAAAGACATTCCGCTTTCTCATATCATGAATATTTCCGGAGAGATTAACACGGCCATTACAAGACGCGCAATTGATCTTGCCATTTTGGAAATGGGCTCTCCTCCTGCCCGATTTGCGTGGCTGAGTATCGGAAGCCAAGGAAGAAAAGAACAGCTTTTATTGACAGACCAAGACAGCTTTCTAGTTTTTGAAGACGTTGCCCAAGATAAATACAGAGATGTAAAAGATTACTTTTTACGTCTGGCTAGAAGGACTACTTCTACTTTAGAAAAAGTAGGTTATTTCTTGAGTCCAGATGGTTCTGTAGCAAGCAATATGATGTGGTGTAAATCATTGACAGACTGGATAAAACAATATAACAATTGGATTAATACTCCAGGCGAAAATAGCGAAGCGATAAATAGTATTTTCTTTGATTATGAAATAGCTTTCGGAGAAACTTCTATCGAAGAAGCCATTACAGAAATCATCTTTAAAAACGTAAAAGGAAACAAGCTTTTCTTTGACTATTTAGGAAATGATGCCTTGAAAAAACCGCCACCACTAGGATTCTTCCGTCAGTTTTTAGTTGAAGAAGGAGGCGAAAATAAAGACACTTTTGATATCAAGACCAGGGCCTTAATGCCGCTGATTGATGCGGGCCGTCTGCTTATCTTGCAGCAGAATATAAAAGGAATTAATAACACCTACATGCGCTTCAAGCAATTGGCAATTGCCGATCCTAGAAACTCAGAGCTGTTTCTTAATTGTGCCGAGGCCTTTCTGACACTTTCCGAGTTCAGGACAGTAGAAGGTTTGAAAAATGACAGTTCAGGACAGTTTATAAATCTGGAAGAGCTTTCAAAAACTGATAAGGTAAAGCTGAAGAATTGTTTTATCCCTATAAAAGAAGTTCAAGAATTGATAAAGAGCCGATTCAAGCTCACCTATTTCTCATAATTATGCTGGATTGGTTAAAAATAAATAAAGATTACCCACAATTCTGGAAAGACTATCTCGGAAAATTTGAGAATAAGTCCAGAAGATTTGTGGCTTTCAGTACAGAAACCACAGGCTTGGATGTAGAAAAAGACGTTATCCTTTCTATCGGAGCTGTGGGAATTGAGAATAATTCTATAGTGGTCAAAGACAGTTTTGAGGCACTAATCTTTCAAGAAAAATTCAATCCCGAAGTAGCCATAAAAAACGGAATCTTAAAAGGCAGTCCTGAAGAAAAACATTCAGAAGCAGAAGCCATTGAAGCCTTTGTCAATTATTTAGGTAATGCTGTTTTGGTCGGACATCGCATTCATTTCGATATTGCGATAATCAACCAAGCTTTAGAAAAGCTGCATTGCGGAAAGCTTAAAAATGAAGCATTAGATGTAGAAGTCATGTTCCACAAATGGAAGCAATTGCCAGACGACAAGCAGTTTAGCTTAGATGAATTGAGTGCGTCGTTTAAGATTTCTAAAAGCGACAGGCATACGGCTTCTGGCGATGCTTTTATTATTTCACTATTATTTCAGAGATTAAAACAACGCTTAGGGCTATAATTTTTTTTAAATTTCTTCTATTTCATGAACTATATTTTGTGCCTTACTTTTGGCCAAATAGGTTATGTTTATAAGATTCAAATTGCTTCTTCCCTAATTTTAAAATTCGCAAATATTTTCCTCCTTCTGCTTTAATAAGTAACTTTGGCTTTTTCACGAGCCTAAATTTCCTCTAAAAACCAGAACTTATGCTTGAAATATCCACCGAAGAAAAACTCAAGGAACGCATCAAGGAGCTCAGCTGTCTTTATGACATCTCAAAGATGATAAGCGGCAACGTGACTTGTTCTGAAGCAATTTTAAAAGAGATTTGCAGTATCGTAAAGGTAGCTTGGAGGTTCAACGAAGCCAGTATTGTTGAATTAAATCTCAATGATTTTTATTTCTGCACATCAGAATTGCCAAAAGATTCTAATTTTCAAGCGAGTCCGGTTTTTATATTTGAAAAAGAATCGGGTTTTATAAAAGTGCATTATCCTTCAGAAAACACAACTTATTTTTTAGACGAAGAACAAAAGCTATTAGACAAAGTAGCGCTAGAAATAAGTGGTTTTGTTGAAAAAAATAGTATCAAAGAAAAAGAAAAACAACTTCAAAGAAGTGTCGAACGCATTGACCGTCTCTCTATTTTAGGAGAAATAACCGCAGGAATTGCTCACGAATTAAATACGCCATTAGGAAATATTCTTGGCTTTGCAGAATTGATCAATGAGCAAAACATAGACCGCCAGGTTTCACAAGATGTTTCAAAAATCATCAATGCCGCGATTTATTCAAGAGAAATTGTCAAAAAGCTAATGTTCTTTGCCTGTGAAATGCCTCAAAATATGGAAGTCGTTTCGATAAAACCAATCATTGTGGAAGCCTTGTCGCTGCTCGGTCCAAATTTCAGAAAGGCACATGTTTCCTATGAACTGATTTTTGACAATCCCGATTTAAAAGCACAGATTGATAATATCCAGCTTACTCAAGTGCTGTTTAATATCTTAATCAATTCGATTTATGTAGCTCCAAAAAACAGCCTGATAACTGTAAAAGTAATTTCGGATCCTGAAAATTTCTTTATTGAAATTGCCGACCAAGGTAGTGGTATTCCTGAAGAAATAAAATCCAAGATATTTGAGCCATTCTTTACCACAAAACCAATCGGTGAAGGTTCAGGCCTCGGATTAAGTGTTGTCCACGGAATTATCAAAAGCCACAAGGGCGATATCATTGCCATAGACAACCAGCCCACAGGCACTATTTTTCAAATAAGATTACCTTTAAATTCATAAAAATGCTGAAAAAAGAAAACATATTGATCGTTGATGATAATTATGATATGCTGGAATTATTGCAGCGTAATTTAAAGGCACAAAACTTTCATACGTATAAAGCTTCATCCGTTTTGGAAGCTATTGATATTCTCAAAGTGGTTCCTATTGATTTGCTGATTACCGATCTGCAAATGCCAGGTTTAAACGGAATCGAACTAATTAAATTTGCTCAAGAACATTTTCCTAAAATTCCCAAACTGGTTATAACAGGATTCCCATCTGTTGATACTGCTGTAAACTCAGTAAAATCGGGTGCCCTAGATTATTTGGTAAAACCATTTACGAGTGAAGAACTAAAAAAAGCAGTGCAAAATTCTTTTCAAGGAAAAATAAATACTAAAGCTAATTTTATTGCTTCTGATTCAGACAAAAAATTGACAAATTATGCAGGAATCGTCGGTGATTCTGAACAATTTGAAAACTTAGTCGATGTTATTGAACGTGTAAAAAACAACAAAGCGACCGTTCTCATCCAAGGGGAAAGCGGTACGGGAAAAGAACTGATTGCAAGGGCGATTCATTTCAAAGGCGCTTTTGCTTCTAATCCTTTTGTTGCTGTAAACTGTGGCGGTATTCCAGAAAACCTGATGGAATCGGAATTATTTGGCTATGAAAAAGGAGCTTTTACAGGCGCCAACGAAACCAAAATAGGTCTGTTTCAAGCTGCAAATGGAGGAACTATTTTCTTAGACGAAATCGGAACTGCACCATTGGCAGTACAGACAAGGCTTTTAAGGGTCTTGCAGGAAAAAGAAGTCACAATGATTGGATCTCAAAAAGCCCAAAAAATTGATGTAAGGATTATTTCTGCCACAAATAATGACCTTTACGGTATGGTTCAAAAAAGAAGTTTTCGTGAAGATTTATACTATCGATTAAATGTCGTTAGCATCGAGACAAAACCGCTACGGGAAAGAAAAAACGATATTTATCCTTTGATTACGATGTTCCTAAAAAAGTATGGCGCCGAATATGGAAAACCAAGCTGTACGATTTCAGATAAGGCCATCGAGATTTTAGTTCGTCATTCTTGGCCAGGAAATGTACGTGAATTGGAAAATATCGTCCAAAGAATGATTATTATGAGCGATTCAGAAATTGATGTTTCAGACATTCCAGACTATCTGAAATACCAGCATCCTACCGAAGGCGATTTCCTAAAAACATTAAAAGATATTGAAAAAGAGCATATCTTAAAAGTACTTCATGCTGTCGGCGATAACAAGACAAAAGCGGCAGAAATTCTTCAGATCGACAGAAAAACGTTACGTCAAAAACTGCTTTAAAATCGAGTAATTTTTACCCGATTGATTCTTTTCTCTCCAGCATTTTTTCGTTTTAATTACTAATATAGCATATAACAAACTGATTATCAATACATCTGTAAATTCATTTTTACAATGGCATGCAGTTTGTCAATAGCATGGCACAATAAAAACTGAATACAATTATCATGTCAAAAAAACTACAGGATTCTTCTTTAAGACATCCTCCTAATGTTGCGCTTCCTATTATCACTTGTACAGAGAATATTTTCAACGGCATCAAATCATGCGGTCTAGAATTTTTACAGCATCAGGTAAAAATTGGACTGTGTATCAACTGCGACAGAAATAATTACTGCATCTGGCAAGAAAACAAAAAAATATCCTGCGAACACTATCAATAAAATTATGATCACTATAAAAGAACCTGCGAAAAAAAGCATGTATGAAAATGTAATGGAACAGTTCAATAAGACGGCTGACATTATCAATCTGAATCCTGATATCAGGAAGATTTTATCCATAACAAATAATGAAATTATTATCCACTTTCCTGTAAAAATGGACAATGGGAAAGTTGAAGTTTTTACCGGATACAGAGTACAGCATAATAATGCCCTCGGTCCGTATAAAGGCGGCTTGAGATTCCACCCCACTATGGATGTGGATGATGCCAAAGCGCTGGCAATGTGGATGACTTGGAAAACTTCGTTGGCCGGATTGCCTTATGGAGGTGCCAAAGGCGGTATCCAGATCGATCCTAGAAATTATTCTCTTTCAGAATTAGAACGCATCACGCGCAGATTTACTTATGCTTTAGGAGAAAATATCGGGCCAGAATTAGACATTCCTGCCCCGGATGTAAATACAAACGAGCAGACGATGGCTTGGATTGCAGATACCTATATGTCTACGAAATCCCCGTCCGAAAGATCCAACAACAAACACGTCGTAACCGGAAAACCTGTGGGTTCTGGAGGCTTAGAAGGCCGCGACCGTGCTACAGGATTCGGTGTTTACCTGACTTTAAAGCTTTTCTTTGAAAACAAAAAGGAATCTTTGTCTGGAAAAAAATTCATCGTGCAAGGATTTGGAAATGTAGGATACTGGGTTTCCTACTTTTTAGAACAAGAAGGAGCTTTGCTTTTGGCCGTCCAAGATGCACATGCTACAATTATTAATGACGAAGGAATTTCTGTCCATGATTTATACGAACACTCTAAGCCCAGAAAAGGTTCCATCCAAGGCTTTTCAAGCGCAAAAGAAATGGATCCTAAAGATTTCTTCGGTTTGGATTGCGATTTCATAATTCCTGCCGCTTTAGGAAATCAAATTACAGGTGCCAATGCGTATGATATCAAGGCAAAAGTAATTGCTGAAGGTGCAAACGGACCAACAGATAACGAAGGAGAAAGAATCTTATTAGAAAATGGTGTCACAATCATTCCAGATATATTATGCAACTCTGGAGGCGTTATCGGAAGTTATTTCGAATGGCTTCAAAACCGTAACGGCGAATTGTGGCCTTTGGATGAAGTAATGGCCAAGATTGAAAAAAAGCTGACGGAAAGTTATAAAAAAGTACAAAATACCGTCAATACAAGCCATGTAGATTGGAGAACCGCAGCTTATATCTTGGCCATTTCTAGAATCGAAACCGCTTATGTGCAACGTGGCATTTTCCCTTAATAGCAGAAAATAATTATGAAATACGAAGAAATAATCATTGAAAAAAGAGAATATGAATTGCTAAGACAGATTATCTCTAATGCAGATCATAATAAAGACAAAACCTATAAAGCTTCGATCGAAAAATTAACTGATGAACTCAAATCGGCAACGATTATCAATAACGAAAACATGCCGATAGAAGTTGTCCGATTTAATTCGATTGTAACAGTACAGATGCCTTTTGGCGAACCTAAAAGTTTCCAAATCGTGACGCCAGATAAAAGCGATATCTCAAAAAATAAATTATCCATCTTAGCGCCCATGGGACTTGCTTTATTCGGATATGCTGTTTCTGATGAAATCATGTGGCAGTTTCCGTCTGGTATCAATGCCATCAAAATTTTGAACGTTGAACAGCCGGATGCTTTGCAAAAAGAATAGTTTATGAAAAAAGAGGTAATCAAAGTACATCAGGACCAAGACGATCTGCAGAAATTTTTTATCAACAGAGATGTAGATCGATGGAACGATGAAGTGGCTATTATAGAAGAAGAAATTGTTTTATTTTCTAATTTGTTAGGCATCAAAAATGACAAATTATATTCCAATATTATGGAGAGAATGAACGAGTTTAAGCTCTATAATCTAGCTTTTCAAGAAGAATTAATCGCCTATGACCGAAAATTAGAAGTATTGAAAGAATGTGAAGACCTTCAATGTGAAACTTTTTTCCTGAACTCACATAATGAATTCAAAGAAAAAATTGAAGCTCATTTTTATCAATACAGAAATTTCAAAAAGACAGTCTTTTCTGTAATCAATAATAAATAGTTTTTAATTGAATTAAAGTAATTGAGAATATACATGATTATTAAGTAAATTCGTTTGAGACAATTACTTTTTTAAAACACCGGTTTACCCAACCGGTGTTTTTATTTTATTGGATTTCTCCCAAAAGAATGCTCCAGATTTCCTTTCTTTTGCTGCCGAAAGATTTTTCTTCTGGATAAAAATATATCTTTTGCTGTACGTTTTTTTGCAATGTTTCTTTATCTCGAGAAATTGTCAACGCATACGAAGCTGTCCAAAAATTACTTGATGTTGCTTCTTTTTGAATATTTTGTAGTTCAAATTTTAGTCCTTTAGAAGCTATCTTCTCTAACAATTTTTCTATTGTAATTTTATCAGAAGTAAAGAAGTCGGAAACCAGGACGTTCTCTTTAAATAAGGAATAAATATTTTGTTTTACTTGTTTTTGTAAAGCTTCTGAAGAATTTTTAGAAGAATAGATTTCTAAAAATTGATAAAAATCTTTCACTTTCAAAAAAGAATTTTCTTCATACGCTTCTAGAACATTCACTGAAAAATTAGCTTTTATATCGCTTTTAATCATATTGTTATTTGCCTCTTGCGCAATAAGGCAATTGCAAAAAAAGAAGGCTATGACGACAAAATATCTCATTGTTTGATTCTTATAAATTCTATTTTTCCTGCTTCATTGTTTTTTATTTCCAAAATCTGCATTTTTTTCAATGATTCGGTCGGAACAATTAGCTTTTCTGAAAATTCTTTTTTGTTGAAATACTCGATTCCCAAATCATTTTTGAGTATTACAATTACTTCTAAGTCTACGGATAAAATTTTATCTAATTGAATTTTTCTCGTTTCCCAATCCTTGATGTCTGATTTCATAAAAGCTTTGAGCATCATCGCATAATCATCCGGCTGCAATAAAATTTCGTTTTTTCCAGAAACCTTAGCAATTTCTACTTCTTGTTTTTTATAATACGGACTTTGAATAACAACTTTTGTTTTTTCATCTTTAAGCTCGACTTCTATTTCGGCATTTTGAATGGGAACTTCAACTTTTTTGTTATTTTCGATCGTATAGGCTTTTACTTCTTTTGTTGAAATAGTTTCATTTGTAAATTGATTCTTTAATTGGAACTTTTGAGTCGTTTTTTTCTTGGAATATAAAAGAAGTCCAGCAATAGTTGAAGCAACTACAATTCCAACGATGATAAAATAATTTTTATTGCTTTTTTTAGGCAATTTTATTTTTTCTTCAAAAGCCACTTCCCTATTCTTAAAAACAAATTCATCCCAACCAGAAAATCCAGAAAATTGACTTAAGATGTCTAACATATCTTTTCTAGGCAATTTTGAATTTAGCTCTGGTTTCAAATGAGTATAAATCCATTTTTCGCTGATGCTTTGCTTTGTTTTCTCGCTTATAGACTCAATCAGATTCTGGATATCTTGTGAAGAAAAGCTTTTCCAATTTCCTTGAAAATAAGGGTACTGTTTCTGATAGGTCAAAAGCACTTCTTGTTTTAAAAATTGGAATAGTTCTAATTCGGACATCAATAAAAATAGGTTCAAATGTAGTTTGAAAGATATAAAAATCTACTGTAAATCTACTGTAAAAGATTGTAAAAAGGTTACAGCCAAAGGAAAGTGGTTTTGCCAAACTTGATTTTAGATCTCGTTGTAATCTTGCGACATAAACTTTAAATAACAATCAAGATGAAATTAAAAATCACTGCCGCTAGCCTTTTATTTTTTGGCATGGTCTATTCTCAACATGGCGCTAATCAGTTGTATGAGAATCAAAATTCCTATAATTATAAAAACGTAGGCATTGTTCAACAAAATGCAGGAAAGGTCGTCTACAATTCAGAAGGAGTTACGTATAAAATCAATATTTTGAATAATGTTATACCTGATTCTTATGTAGTTACTCTCGGACTTAACGAAGAATCTTTATCCGTAAAAGATTGCAATGCAAAGATTAATAAACGGTTGGATGGTTTTAAAAACGCCCTGAAAAAGATGGGAATTAAGGAAGATGAAATTTTTATAGATTTTATCTCTCAAACAAAAATTTACGACTATAAATCAACTTCAACATCGAATCAAGTTAATGTAAGTCAGGTCGATAAAGGATTTGAAATTAAAAAGAATATCATCATTAAGCTGAAAGAAATAAGCTTCTTTGACAAGGTGATTGATCTGGCTTCGGAACACGAAATTTATAATATCATAAAAGTAGATTATAAAAAAAGCGATACCGAAAAAATCTATAATGAAATGCTTGTGCAGGCAAATGAGCTTTTAAAATCCAGAAGCAAAATTTATGATACATTCGGGAAAAGAGATTTTGAAGATGAACCGCAACTTTCGATCAATTTTTATAGCATCCAGCCTGGAAAACAGTACAAAAATTATACTGCCTTTGAAAGTTCCGATGTGAGCTATTATAACGACTATTACAATTCCAACAAAGTATTAGTGAGGCAAGAACAGCGAAAAAGCAAGACTTTTTATTATGATGGCATTGATCCTGATTCTTTTGACATAGTCATGAATTCTGAGTCTCCGATTGTCAGTATCCAATATGTAATGGAATTTAGTATTACTTATAAAACGAAGAAAAAGGAGGAGAAAAAAGACAAAGAGGAAAACAAAAAAATATACCATATTATTACGCCTAATGGAGATGTAAAAACATTAGATTTAAAAAACTAGATAAAAAAACAGCTTCAACCAATTTTGATTGAAGCTGTTCCAACAATTAAATATTTAAATCAAAATTATAATCTTCCGTTCTTGATTTCTTCAACGATTTCAGGATTCAGCAATGTTGATGTGTCGCCAAAATTAGAGAAGTCACCTTCGGCAATTTTTCGAAGAATTCTTCTCATGATTTTTCCAGAACGCGTTTTTGGCAGTCCAGAAACAAATTGAATTTTATCTAATTTTGCAATCGGTCCGATATGCCCCGAAATGTGCTGATTGATTTCATTTGCCAAATTGGCTCGGTCTCTCGACTCTCCGTATTCTTTCAAGATGATGAAGCCATACAAAGCATTTCCTTTGATATCATGCGGAAATCCTACAATAGCAGATTCAGCAACTGCCGGATGTTCGTTGATAGCATCTTCGATCGGTGCTGTTCCAAGGTTATGTCCGGAAACGATAACTACATCGTCTACACGACCCGTAATCCTGTAATAACCTACTTCGTCTCTTAAAGCACCATCGCCCGTGAAGTATTTCCCAGGGAAAGCGGTAAAATAAGTTTCTTTAAATCGCTGATGATCGCCCCATATTGTCCGTGCCATTCCCGGCCATGGAAATTTGATACAAAGGCTTCCTACGACTTGGTTGTCTTCAATTTCATTACGCTTTTCATCCATCAATACGGCCTGAACGCCAGGCAAAGGAAAAGTAGCATAGGTTGGTTTTGTTGGCGTTACAAAAGGCAATGGCGAAATCATGATACCTCCCGTTTCCGTCTGCCACCACGTATCAACAATCGGGCATCTTTTCTTTCCTACATGATTATTATACCAGTGCCAAGCTTCTTCATTGATAGGCTCCCCTACTGAACCGATAACTTTCAATGTAGACAAATCGTGTTTTTCCACCCATTCGCTATTTTCTTTAGCCAAAGAACGGATTGCCGTTGGTGCTGTATAAAATTGCGTAACTTTATGTTTGTCAATTACATCCCAGAATCGTCCGAAATCTGGATAAGAAGGAATTCCTTCAAAAATTACAGTAGTCGCACCATTTAATAACGGACCGTATAAAATATAAGAATGCCCTGTAATCCAGCCAATATCAGCGGTACACCAATAGACATCGTTCTCTTCATAATTGAAAATATTCTTGAAGGTATAGGCCGTAAAAACCATATATCCGGCAGTAGTGTGCAACATTCCTTTTGGCTTTCCTGTAGAACCTGAAGTATAAAGAATAAATAAGGGATCTTCTGCATCCATGATTTCAGCTACGTTGTTAGGAATAGCTTCTTCTAATAAAGGCTGCAGCCACAAATCACGGCCAGTTTTCATATTGATTTCAGCATGAGTCCTTTTTACGACAAGCACTTTTTCTACTGATGGGCATTTTTCAAGGGCTTCGTCAATAATTCCTTTAAGGTCAATAGATTTGTTTCCTCTATAACCGCCATCGGAAGTGATGACCATCTTGCATTGCGAATCGTTAATTCTTGATGTAACCGCTGAAGCGGAAAATCCTGCAAAAACAACAGAATGTATCGCTCCTATTCGTGCGCAAGCTAAAACAGAAACAGCCAATTCGGGAATCATAGGAAGATAAATACAAACTCTATCCCCTTTTTTGATGCCTTGCTCGCGAAGAACATTGGCCATCTTTGCAACTCTGTCGTATAATTCATTATAGCTAATGTGCTGTGCTTCTTCTTTCGGGTCATTTGGCTCGAAAATAATAGCTGTCTTATTGCCTCTTTTCGCCAAATGCCTGTCAATACAGTTTTTAGTAATATTAACTTTCGCGTTTAGAAACCATTTCACATCGGCCTCCTGCATGTCAAATTCCACCACCTTGTCCCATTTTTGGTACCAAGTGAAATTTTCATCCGCAATTTTATCCCAAAATTTTCTAGGTTCGCGGATGGATTTATTATAGTGCTTGAAATATTGTTCAAGATTTTTGACTTGATAATAGCTCATAATCGTAAGGGAATTATAATGTGTATTGAATAAATGTAAATATACTAAACATTGTCCTAACTGTATATGTATTTATGCAAAATAGATATACATTATTTTACTCTTTTTCAAGAAGCAAATTGACCTGCTCTACTAGTTTTTTGACAGAAAAAGGCTTGGTCATATAGAGATCGGCGCCAAGCGAAAGGCCTTTTTCAATATCCTTTTCTTTGTTTTTGGCAGAAAGGAAAATGACTTTGGTGTCTTTTAGTTTTTCTTCTTTTTTAATCTGTTCTAAAGTGTTGTAGCCGTCAACATTCGGCATCATGATATCAAGGATGATAATATTAGGCTGGGCTGTCTGCAGGATGTCGAGAGCTTCTTGTCCGTCTCGGGCGATAAATACTTCAAAATTGTTTTTCTTAAACGTATATTCTAGCGACATGACAATATTAGGCTCGTCATCTACAATCAATATTTTTTTCATGGCAATGGTTTTATTCTTTCGTGTATTTTGGAATCGTAAACAGTATTTTGGCTCCTGAATCTAATGCATTTTCAGCCCAAATCTTTCCTTGATGGTGTTCAATTATTTTTTTGCAAATCGCTAATCCTAAGCCACTTCCGATAGGTTTCTTAATGTTTTGGTTTTGCGACTGATAGAACTTGTCAAAGATGGCTTCGAAATCATTTTTGTCAATTCCTTTACCGTTGTCTGCTACAGCAACCTCAATATACTTTTCGTTTTCCTTGATAAAGATAGTAATTATTCCGTCTTGGTTCGGACAGAATTTGATGGCATTTGAAAGCAAATTATGAAGTACTTGTATAATCCGATCCTCGTCATAATACGCCTTGACGATATTTTTCTCCGAAACAATATCTACTTTGATATTCTTGTTCTCGATAAGCTGGTTCAGCTGCTTTACCGTTTCAGAAATGGTATGGTAGATATTATTACGGGTGACGTAGATTTTCTGTTTTCCTGAATCAAATTTCTCCAAATCTAATATTTTGGAAATCAGTCTATTTAATCTGTCTGATTCCGAAATGATATTTTGAAGAAATTGCTTTCTCATTTCTTGCGGAATCTCGTCATCATCATGGAGAATCTCTGTCGCAGCGCGGATTGCGGTTATTGGCGTTCGCAATTCGTGCGAAATCGTATCCAAGAATTCGTCTTTTTGCTTGTCTTTTATTACCAAGTTTTCGTTCGCCATTTTCAACTGTGCGGTAATCGCTTTTAATTCGCGTGACGTTTCGGTAAGTTTCTTGTTAATGATAATGTTTTCCTTCGATTCTTCTAAAATTTTTAGAACTTCGGGCAACGTAATTTTTTCCTCCTTGACTACACTGGCAATCAATATCTTCGCTGAAGCCGTTCCGATATGTCCCGTCAATAGGTTTTCTGCAAACTTGATAAGCCTGGCATCTGCAAGTTCTTGGTTTTTGTCGATGTTATATTTAAGGCTAAAAAGATTCAAAGCTCTCTTGGTACGTTCTTCGCCCAAAAAGCGTTTTAATACTTTTTGAATATCGCTGATGTAAGCCGTTCCTTTCCAGATAAATGCATTCTCATGCATTGTAATATATTTGTCAATGTCCACGAACATTTCGGCATAATTGCGTTCCCTATAATTGCCTTTAAAACTTACAGAAACTGCCAAATAAATCAAGCAGTTAAACAGTATGCTCCAGAACAAAGCTTGTGGCACTGGGTCTAGATAATCAATTCCGAATAATTGGAAAGGCTTTAATAACTCGATTCCGAAAAGACCATTGGTAATAAAACTGTTATCAAAATTGGTAATTCCGATGGCATACGGAACTAATAGTGTGTAACCGCAGATAAAAAAACCAGCAATCATTCCAGCAATTGCTCCGTTTCTTGATCCTCTTCTCCACAAAATAGCGCCAAAAAATGCAGGTGCTAGCTGCGCAATGATTACAAAAGAAACCATTCCTATAGAAAACAGATTGTATTCCAACACAAAAATCCTATAAATAAAATAAGAAAGAATAATCAGCAGAAAAATACCGACTTTTCGAATCTGCACGATTTTTTTGGTATTTGTTTCTTGGGAACCGCTTTGCAATCGTCCTAAAAATCCATAGGGAATTAAAAGATTGTTACTGAGCATCGTAGATAATCCTATGGAAGAAACTACGATCATGGAAATAGCAGCTGAAAATCCTCCAAGAAATACCAATATGGTTACGACTTGGTTATTAAAAAACTGCGGAATCAATAACGAATAAGTATCTGGATTGACTGTTTTACCTTCAAAAAGAATATTGCCACCCCATGCCACAGGATAGACAAAAATATTGAACAGCAGCAAATACAGCGGGAAAAGCCATACCGCTGTTTTGATATGATTTTCACGATTATTTTCGACGACTGACATCTGAAACTGTCTCGGCAACAAGAAAATAGCAAAAAGCGAAAGCACGCAAAGGAAAAACCAGTTAATGGCTTGCGGAATCCCTCCTATCGTATTTTTTTCTTTAAAATTTTCCAAAACACTGGCTTGGGCATAAATATCTTCAAAACCATCAAACACAAAAAAAGTGACATAAATTCCCAGGAGAATAAAGAAGAAAAGTTTTAAGATAGATTCCATCGCAACAGCGGTCACGATACCTTTCCTTTTTTCAGAGGCATCAACATAGCGTGTCCCATAATAAGAAGCAAACAAAGCCAACGCTATTGCTACATAGGTAGTCGTATCGCTAAAAATATTTGACTGTGAAGAAGTCTTGCTTACTATATGAAAGGTCTCTGCAATGGCTTTTAATTGCAAAGCGATATAAGGCAGGATTCCAAAAATACTGATCAATGTTACCAATGCGCCTAAAAAACGGCTGTTTCCGTAGCGGAGCGAAATAAAATCGGCAATGCTTGAAATCTTATTGACTTTTGAAATGCGGATGATTTTCCGAAGGATAATAATCCAAGCGGGAATGATAATTATCGGCCCTACATAAATTGGAAGGTAATTTAATCCGGATGTAGCAGCAACTCCAATACTTCCGTAATACGTCCAAGCACTGCAATACACAGCGAGTGATAACGTGTAGACATATGGATTGTTAGTCCATTTTGTATTGCCTTTTTTCTCTGCCCAATGTGCAATCAAAAAGAGCAAGCCCAGATAGACTGAAAGAATTAGTAAAAGTCCGAAGCTACTCATAATATCTTTTGATTACGAGAAGAGAAATTAAAATCGAAAAAAGCCACAGAGAAAAAAAATAAATATAAATCAGAGGAATCCCTCCTATTGATGATGCGCTGTCAAACAACAGCATCAATGGCATGTTGAAGCCTAGCAATAGGATTAGCGAAACAATGATTAATTTTTGTTCGTGTCGTTTTTTCATACACAGGTAATGATAAAAAGCAATAGCCCTTGAGGAATCCCAAGAGCTATCGCCTTATTAAAAACTATTATTATTTTCTTTCGTCATATTCGCCAGTAAGGGCATAATACCCAAAAGTTCCCAGTCCCAATACAATCAATGGAGTCAGTACAAAAAGGATAATGATCCCGAATACCAAGTCTTCCTGCTTGTCAGAAACGAATTTAGGGTAGCCAAACTCAAAAATACAAAAATAAGCTGCGGCTGCGGCCAAGGCCAGCCATATTATTCCGAGAAATCTTTTTAATGCGTTCATATTTTTAGTTTTTTATTCGTTTTCGATATTGTTTTTTCTTTTCAAGTAGACCATTCCGATACAGAAACTGATAGCAGCGATTACAATCGGATACCATAATCCTTCTAGATAAAATTGAGGATCGCCATTTTCTTTAGCGTTGGTAACAAAGTAAGTCGATATGGCGGGAAGCAGTCCTCCAAAAATTCCGTTACCGATATGATAGGGCAGCGACATCGACGTATATCGAATCTTCACAGGGAACATTTCTACCAAGAAAGCGGCAATCGGGCCATATACCATCGTCACAAAAATGACTTGTATAAAAATAAGAAAAATAAGCGTCCATTTGTCGGTATCATTAATGTTTACCGTGGTTTTTGTATCTGATTTCACAGCTCCGTTATCATCAAGAACAGGTTGTCCGTCATGAAGATGGATCGTTTTCACCTGAGTCCATTTGGTTCCGTCTGCAAATTCTTTGGTAGCGGTATAAATCGAATCCAATTGCTGATGGCTATTTTCTTTAGTTATGGCTACCAGCTTTGCTTTGTCAACAATTTCTGTCTTTAGGCTTACATCTGTCGTTTCATACATCATTTTGTAAATCGGTCTGTAAAGCAATATTGCGCAGAGCATTCCCAACATCATGATGGCTTTTCGTCCTACCTTATCACTCAGCCAACCAAAGAACAAGAAGAAAGGCGTTCCGAATAATAAAGCGAGACCCAGTAAACCATCGGCTTGCGAAGAATCAACAAACATTACCGTTTTCAAGAAACTCATGGCATAAAACTGTCCGGTATACCATACGACTCCTTGTCCCATTGCAGCACCAAATAAGGCCAGCAAGACAAATTTCAGGTTGTATTTATTCCCAAAACTTTCTTTCAACGGATTGGTACTTGTTTTTCCTTCGGCTTTCGCTTTGGCAAAAACAGGCGACTCGTCCATTTTCTTTCTGATAATATAAGAAACAAATACCATCAAGATAGATACCCAGAAAGGCACTCTCCAGCCCCATTCGTCAAATTGCTCCGGAGTCAATACGCTTCTTGTCAAAAGGATAACCATCAAGGAAATAAACAATCCAAAAGTTGCTGTAGTCTGAATCCAAGATGTCCAATAGCCACGCTGACCCAGCGGTGAATGTTCCGCTACATAAGTTGCCGCACCTCCATATTCACCACCAAGTGCCAAGCCTTGCAATAGACGTAACACCAATACTAAAAGCGGTGCCATAAAGCCGATACTTTCATAACTAGGAACGCAACCAATCAAGAAGGTAGCCCCTCCCATGAGCAAAAGCGTAACCATGAAAGTATATTTACGGCCGATCAAATCGCCCAATCGTCCAAAGAATAAAGCTCCAAAGGGACGCACCACGAAACCTGCAGCAAAGGTGGCTAATGTGGATAGAAAAGCAGCAGTAGGGTTGTCTGCGGGGAAGAACTTGGTAGAAATAACCACGGCTAGACTTCCAAAAATGTAGAAATCATACCATTCGATCAAGGTTCCCAGCGAGGAGGCTGTGATTACTTTCCAAATTCCTTTTGTAGATGTTGTACTCATATAAAAATAGTTTTTAGTTTTTATAAATAGATTTGCAATTGAACGATAAATTCGCCTTTCTGCCCTTCGATAGTATCAGGCGAAGTATAAACAGGACGTGTAGAATATTGTGTGGTTACTTTTGCATGATGTCCGTCGATAAAGAAATTTGCTCCGATATCAAACTGACTGCTGGCTTTGTCTAAGGCTTCGAAATTTTTATAGGTATACGCTCCAAAAGGCTGGATTCTTACTTTTGGCTTTTCTTGCGCAGTCGGTAATAAAAAACCAGCTTGCGTATACCAAATATTTCCAGTTCCCATCATCGCTTGGAGATTTCCAGCACCGGCAAGCGCTCTGTCTCCAGTAAAATCTGGATCGGCAGAACCTACGTTCATAATACCTAAATTTCTAAGATAATTTGGACCGAAATCATAATTATAGAATACGCTATAAGCCGTCAAAGCCATTTTGTTTTCTGGCTTGCCGATCGGCATGTCAACGAATACATCAGCAGAAAGCAACGTAATATCGTGCTTATCAATATTTCCTGCTACAGAAGTCTGCGTAGCGTCTGGAGCGTTGTAAAATCCTGCTCCTAAATTGAACACTTTTTTAGTTCCTAGATACGAACCTACTTTATACGGCAAAACATTCGACTCTGTGTCTAGGAATTGATATTCAAAATAACCTGCTTTAGACCATTTGGTATTTCCGTTGTTATCTACGGCAACCGCTAAATCAGAAGATGCTACATCTACGGGAGCAATATTGGTCGCATATGGTTTATTGTAGCTTACGCGGTACTCGAATTTGCCATATTTCCCTTTTGCGAAAAGTCCCATCTGACGTGCAAACTGATCTGAGTTTTCAATAAGCGGCCAGCTAAAAATAGGTGAATCGATAGTCAAAAAATTTAAAGTAGAAGCCATTGTTAAACGTGAAAGTCCCATGTAATAATGCAATCCTCCACCAAGCGAAAGACTGAATTTTTTATCAGCTTCTGGCAGTACTATCGCATATTCATTCCATGCGTCATGAAAAAATAATCCTGGCTTTTTGCCTTGTCCATACCCTCCGGTTCCAGTAGTACCAGCTGCTCCTCCGTTGGTAAAAGTCTGGTTATTGATTCCGAAATGGGTCACGATCATATAGCGTTTTGAAAGCTGGGCTTGAAGTAGTATTCGAAGCCTGCGGTTTCCGATATCGGTACTGGTAGTTGCTTCTTCGCCATTAATCATTGTTCCGGGGTTCATTTCTGAAGAACGAAACCAGATTTGGTTCCACGCCAATACTCTGAGGTATTTTGAGCCTTCCTCGTTCAAGTTGAATTTGAGACCGCTACCATAATCGGGAGCGCCTTGCGAATAACCATTCAGGGAGGCCGATAAAACTACTGCAATCAAAAAAAATCGTTTCATAATCTAGTTAGTTTATTGTGTTAATACTTCGCTTATTGGAGTACCAAATTCAATAATTGAAACGATGAAAAAAATATAGATATATATAATTGTAAAGTGGTATAGCTAATCTTTGAAACGCTCCCATTTTATGAGCATAAACTTATCCCCTAGCTCGGTAATAATCATTCCTGCACCTGACAATTGTTCTTTGTTTTTAAGAAACTCAACTAACTCTAAATGACTGTATATCTTATAAGTAGGATGATAATCTGCATGAGATGGTTTTTTGACTTTAAACTCCTTGATCCAATTGCTGACGGTTACATGCGACACGCCTAGAATTCTTTCAATTTCCCTAAAACTTAGCCCTTCAAGATAGAGCTGAAGTGCCTTGGTAACATAGTAGTTATCTATCTTTTTGCCGATCTTATTAACAGTAAAATAATAATTGCATTTTTTACATAAGTACCGCTGTCTGTCTTTGATGACACCACTTTTTACAATTTCATTCCGTTGGCATTTTGGGCAGGCTAAAATCTCCATGTATATAAATTTTGCATAAATATACTATTTTAGCAAATATCAATAAAGAATATGATTAAAAAATTAAAATATTTTTACACACTATATAATTTTATTCTGAATTTCTTGATGATTCGTAAGCTTTTGCTCTCTTTATGTATATTGAAGTTTTTTGTAACAGAAAAACAAAAACTTTAGACCTTCAAAGGTTTTAAGAATTTAATAAGAAACAAACGAATATTGATGACTATCTTTGAATAAATCACATTCCAGAAATGCAAATTCGCAAAAAAGTAATTGGATTAAAATGGCTGAAGCTTGCCCTTGCCGCATCCTTAGTAGGATTTCTTGCTTCTCTTCTTGCCATTTCATTGAAACACGTTACAGAGCATTATGAAGAAATTTTCTTCAGGAGGACAGAAAAAAACAGCTTTCTGCTTTTGATACTCCCTTTTATAGGACTTTCTGTTATCTATTTTTTAAGGCTGTATCTATTCAAGAACAAAGAAAACAAAGGCATTAAGGAAGTTTTTGAAAGCACAAAGCCAGGCAAAAGCCTTCCTGCTTATAAAATTCCTTCCCATTTTATCAATGGTTTGATTACCGTCGCTTTTGGCGGCTCTACAGGTATCGAAGTTTCTACAGTCGTAGCTTCTGCAGCAGTAGGCTCGATTGCCCATTCCAAAGAAAGTTTTTTGAAGAAATACAAAACCGAATTAATTTGTGCTGGAGTAGCTGCTGGAGTGGCTGCCTTGTTTGCAAGTCCGATTGCCGGGCTTTTGTTTGCGTATGAAGTCATCTCAAAAAAATTATCCAAGTCTTTTTTATTTGTAGTTGCTATAGCCGTGGGCGTTGCAGGATTGTTTTTATTCTTTTTAGACGAAAAACCACTGTTTGCCGTAGGTCTTGAGCAATGGCATTACCATGCTATTCCTTATTTTATTTTGCTCGGAATTGTAGCAGGTCTGAATTCGGTCTATCTTACAAAATGTGTACTCAAGATAAAATCCTTGTTTTTAAAAATACAAACGCCGTATTACAGAGTTGTACTTGGCGCAGTAATTGTCGGAATTGGATTATTTGCCTTCCCTCAATTATTTGGTGATGGCTATCATACTGTAAAAGAAAACATTATAACATCCCATACGGCTATTCCCGCAGTTTCGGTGCTTCTGACATTGGCAGCATGTATACTGTTAAAACCTGTAATGACTTCTGTTACCTTGTCTTCTGGCGGCGATGGTGGCGTTTTTGCTCCTAGCATCTTTATTGGAGCCTTGCTCGGATTGTTGTTTGCTTTTGTATCCAATCGATTTTTTGATGCAGGTGTTATTCCGTTGAATTTTATGGTAATCGGAATGGCAGCCATGCTCAGTGCTAGTATAAGCGCTCCTTTTACGGCGTTATTTTTAGTGTGCGGACTCGTGGGAAGTTATGTCTTATTCTGGCCCATTTTGGTCGTTTCTTTAGTGTCTAGATACGTAGCTCAAAAGCTTTGTCCTTACACCGTATACACTTACGTCCAAAAAACCGTATGATGCCGATTCGAAAAATAAAACGCACTTATCGCAAGACAAGATATGTCCTATACAAAGAAACTCTTGTCGATTTCAGGGAACATTTTTGGGCCTTCATAGGCTCGTTTGTCGGAATGGGACTAATCGCCTATCTACAATATGGCAAAATGAACGAGTCGGATTTTGTGTTCTTGATCGGTTCTTTCGGAGCTTCGTGCGTTTTAGTTTATGGAGTCATTCAGAGTCCATTGGCGCAGCCCCGAAACTTAATCGGCGGACATGTGGTTTCTGCTCTGATTGGAGTCTCAGTACAGAAATTGGTTCCTGATCTTTTATGGATTGCTGCTCCCCTGGCTGTCTCACTTTCGATAGTGTTCATGCAGATTACCAAAACATTGCATCCTCCTGGAGGCGCTACGGCGTTAATTGCTGTTACAGGCGGTGCGCAGATCAAAGAGCTGGGATATATTTATGTCATTTCTCCTGTACTTAGCGGTGCGCTTATTCTTTTAATTGTTGCACTGATTTTCAACAACCTGACGCCCAAAAGGAAATATCCTGCCGTCCCAATCCTTAGAAAGCGAAAAAGAAAAAAGCTCCCAAATTAGAGAGCTTTTTAGTTTTATTTATCAACGCGAGTCCAATACTGCGTCCTTCCTAAGAGCGAAACGCCTATGTACCCCCGCACTTTTAGTTTGTTTGCACTTTCAAGCGTAATGTGGCATTTGTATTCTTTTCCGTTTTTAGGATCGAGGATTGTGCCATCTTCCCAAGTATCGCCGTCTTTGGTAAGGCCTTCAATAATTACCAGCCCTTTTATAGGCTTGTCTTTTTTAGCTCCTTTACACTTTTCACAGATTTTGTCTTCTTTGCCTTTTTCAAGGATTTCTAAAACCCTGCCATAAATCTTGTCATTTTTCTCATAAATTTCGACAATAGACTTGGCCGCTCCGGTTTCATCATCAAATGTTTTCCATTTTCCGGTAACTGTTTGGGATTGTCCAGATTGTATTCCCACGAATAGCAGAAAAATACCATATACTAGTAGCTTTTTCATTTTCCAAAACTATAACGGATTCCTACATTGATACCCACGCCGCTAGCATTTACGTATTGCGTCGGAATTCTTCGTGGTGAATTAGGATCTGGAGGTCCTTGTGTAAAAGTATCCGAAAAAATAAATTTCTTTTCGTTTACAGGCAGATCGGCTAGCTGTTGGCCCGGAACCAATACGGCATTCCCGTCTGTAACTGCTGTGGTTTCATATTTGGTTATTTCGGCTGACTTGCTTTTGATGCTTAAATTTTTAAATTCAAGCTCTCCAAAAACCTGAAGTTTTGGTCCAATAGGATACGTGACACCTACTGCACCTACAAAGCCAACGCTGAACTTAGATTCTACCTCCGATTCTGCATTAATATGTATATCGGTGCCCGCTCCGCCTCCATCGGTCTGGTTGGCCGTTGTTTCGATGTGTAATTTTCCTGCTGCTGGAATGATAAGTCCTATTCTAGCATAAGGATTCAGCTTGCTAAAAGCCGGTGTAAGATAGATAGCTGGAACAATATCGAGTCCTCTCAAATAAGCAATTTCTTCTGATTGTAGCTGTGGACTGGTAAATTTTCCGATGGTCTTGTCGTATCCAGAAAAGTAATTAAATCCGACCTCGGCTCCTACATAGGGATTGAACATATAACCTGCCGTGATGTTTGCCTTGAAACCGCCGCCAAGCGTACCGCTCAATGATTTTATCCTAGCGCTTCCATCCGGATTTATAGTAATATCCGTCGATTGCTGAATCATTGTCAGCCCATTTGGATCGGCATTATTAAACTCAGTCTTTCCTGATTCGGTAACATAACCCACGCCGCCGCGTATATAAAACTCTTGGGCATGGCTTTTCGCGCCTGTAAGCGCCATAAAAAGTGTACAAATTAGTAAGCTTACCTTTTTCATGATATAGATTTTAAATTAAAAGGAATTAGTTCTGCTCCTGTTAAGTCTTGGACAGGATGCATATTAAAGTTAGGCATTTTGAGCTAGAACAGTTCCTATTTTAGCCATACCTTAACAATTGGGACTAATCCTACAATCATGATTGGTCGTGACAAGCACTTATTTTCTCCAAAGATTTAAAATACTCTATGGCCTCTACTATCGCGTTATCAATAGGCTGATACTGGATTCCTAGGTGTGTGACTGATTTTCGATTGGTAAAAAAATTCACCAAAAAATAACGGAGCCCTTGAGCTCCGCTAATCACAATATACAAAATCTATGAAAATACTTTTAGAATCAACTATGGAATAGGCGTGAATTTTATAGCTGTTCCTCCACCCGCAGCCAGATTTATATCCAATATCGTAGTGCTGTTTACCGTTTTGGAAGACCTACTAACAGGATAAGGATTGGTCTTATAATCAGCTCCGTCTCCATCCGCATACACTTCTGCCTTATAGGACTTTCCAGAATCTAGGAAAGACAAAGACACTTTCAGCTTTCGAGCATCTTGGTTGGTAATAGAACCTAAATACCAGTTCTGTCCATCCCAATCTTTACGGACAATTGTAGTATATTCTCCTATTTTTGAATCGAGTACTTTGGTATCCGACCATATGCATGGAACTTCTTTTATGAATTTAAATTCAGGCTTGCCGACATAATTTTCCGGCAAGTCGGAAGCCATCTGCAACGGGCTAAAAAGAACAACATACAACGCCAATTGATGCGCGAGCGTAGTCAGCACTTTTGCTCCAGCCGCTGTTTTATAATCAAAATCAAAGTTGCCTGGCGTATAATCCATCGGACCAGAAAGCATTCGGGTAAAAGGCAACGTAACTGTATGTGCTGGCGTATTGCCTCCGTCTGCAGACCAGGCATTGTATTCTTGCCCCCTTCCCCCTTCTTGAGTCATAAAATTTGGATAGGTACGCTGTAATCCTGTCCCTTTTACAGGCTCGTGGTTGTCGATCATGATATGGTATTTGGCCGCAGTCTCGATTACTTTTCTGTAATGGCGGACGCCGTATTGGCTGTCGTGCCATTCCTTTTTATCCAAATATTTGTTTACGTAACCCGTCTTTACGGTATTGACACCCATCTTATTATACAATTTAAAAGCATCGTCCAATTGGCTTTCGTAATGCTTGGCAGCTCCAGCTGTTTCATGGTGGCCAATGAGACGGACGTTCTTCATCGCGGCATATTTACTTATTTCGTCAAGGTCAAAATCAGGATACGGTTTTACGAAACTGAAAGCAGTTCCGTCGGCAGTCCAATCGCCATCCCAGCCTTGGTTCCAGCCTTCTACTAAAACTCCATCAAGACCATTGTCTGCGGCAAAATCGAGGTATTCTTTAGTGTTTTTTGTAGTAGCACCATGTTTGTCGCCTTGTCCCCACGTATATTTTTCTAAGTGCATGCCCCACCAGATGCCTATGTATTTTGAAGGGGCTATCCATGAAATGTCTTTAATCCTAGAAGGTTCGTTCAAATTGAGCATCAATGTTGAAGTCACCAAATCACCAGGAGTCTTTCCTACAATTACGGTTCTCCATGGTGTATCAAATGGAGCTTGCGCATATACTTTTACGCCGTCTGCCCAAGGCACCAGTTCGCTTTTATACTGATTGTTTGGCAATTTTAGCAAGGTCATCGAGGCAAAATCTGTCAGGTTGGCTTCGTGTATTGCTACAAAAAGATTATTCTTGGTTTCAAAAGTAGCTGGCGTATTGATGGTATCGGTTTGGCTCATCGGAGTTTTTTTATAAAAGCTTTCATAATAGCTGTTATCAGAATGTACCGGAATTGACCAGACATCATTATCAAAAGGAAATGTGAACTGCGTAATCTCGTTGGAAATCTTCACTTTGTCCAGATTTGGCTGTTTCGGGAAAGAATATCGAAAGCCCAAGCCGTCGTCAAAAACCCTAAAGATGATATCGACCAGCCTTCCTTCTCCGTCTTTCAAGTGAATGATGAGCTCATTGTGATGATCTCTAATTTTTTTAAATTCTCCCCAAGGCTGTTCCCAAACAGTATCAGCTGTGTTGATTTCTGTGGCTACAACTTCAAAGCCTTCGGTCATTTTCCGGATGCCTTCAAATTCAAATCCTAATAAAGAAGGCTCGATTACTGACTTCCCATTAGAAGAAAATCGGTATTGTGGCTGTCCAGATTGGGTCAGATTAAAAATGAGCTCGTTATTTTGCCCTGGAGATTTTACGATATAGGTCTTTTTAGCACTGCAGGATATAAGCAAGATAGAAGCCAGGGCTATCAGGCAGAAACGGTATAGATTATTTTTCATTATTGAATTTTGCATTAATTTAGGTGCTTATTGAATTTCATTGAGTACCGCAGCGGCTTTATCAGGTTGCATGGAGACGAAATAATTAAAAGCAAGGTCGAGCTTGCGCTGGATGGCAGCATTATTTCTGTAGGTTTTTCTCAACGTATGGAGCCTGCTGATGGCACTGAAATAGTTTCCTGAATACTGGACTCCTGCAAATGTTTTTATCTTTTCGATATACGAATAACCGAATTCTACTGTCGGCTCAATCATGGTTCCTTCTCCGAAATCATTCCATGTAATGAGCTGCAAGTAATCTACTCCAGCATTTTGAGCCATCGAAAGCGTTTCGTCAAGCGTTGCCCCATTATTGTGATTGATGGTCCAGCCAATAGTTGTCGACGTACCTCCTTCTTCATAAAAATCATTAAAACCTGGATAGGCGCTTCCAAAAGCAACTCCTAGATTTGGAAGGTTGGAAGCATAAAAGCTGCTAAGTGAATTATTGTTTTGATACACCCAAGCAAATTCGCCAGAAGCGTTTGTACCTGCTTCGCCAGACTCGTTCCACAAAGTCAAAAAAGTAGGCTTTGGATTGAGTCCGCTAAAAGTACTTGTCCAAGCTGCAGGAGTAGTCAGCGTTATAGGACCAAAATTCAGCAACAGTGGACGGTTATTGATTTTTATGTAATTGGCATCGCCAAAATAATGGGTCTGCATATAGTTCATGTCTGTTTTGGCCGCGCCAGTTACTGTCGGAGCAAGTCCGGCATTTACAATATCGTTTAAGAAACGGTCTTCGTAAACGATGGCATATTCGAGGCCTACTTCATCGAGCATGTCAATAAGCTGTTCGGCGTTTTCCTTAAGTATTCTGTAATCGTTAAGGTTATACGTGCCATACCAGTCGATTAATATCCCGTCAATTCCGGCATATTTCATCAGCAGCAGATGGTTTTCGATGACCTCTTTGTCGCCAGAATGATACGGACCGATTAGCGGATAATAATGGGAAGCAATTTCCCTTCTTCCGTTGGCATCAACAGTATTCGGATTTTTGTTCGCCATGGTCCAATGATAGCCCCATTGGTTGTTGGGACTGCTTTCATTAGTTTCAAACCAAGGCATATAATGCATGTAGATTTTGGTATCGTTTGTCTTCGCCACCGCCACAGGAGCCAGAGGCTCTGAATCTGGAGGATTGGAATTGGAGTCGTCTTTGCTACAGCTCGACGCAAGAGTTACACTGAGAATGCTGATACATAAGGGCAATAGATATTTTTTCATCGTAATTCGATTAATTATTAAAAATGACAGCCTTCTATGACTAACTCAACACAGAAGACTGCCATTTGCCAACCTAATATCCGGGATTTTGGACTAAGTTTGAATTGGTAGCCAGCACCGTTGTCGGTATTGGATATATCGCTCTTGACGCTGGCGTAGCGCCTTTCTGCCACCATGGCTGGAAAAAGGTACCGAAACGAATATTGTCGGTTCTTCTTCTGCCTTCAAACGTAAACTCACGAAGCAATTCTTTATCGATAAAGTTAAGGTCGATAGTAGCTGGCATTTCTGTTCCGGCACGCGAAGTTATTTGCTGTACAAACGGAGCCGCAAGATCAGGCGAGCCTAATCGTACATAACATTCTGCCTGCATCATCAAGATTTCTGAATAGCGCATGAGTACCCAATCGTGATCGCGTTCCCACTTTTCGCCTGCTTTTATTTCGTATTTGCCCAGCCTTACGCCTTCGTTTTGTTTTGCATCTGTAAAATTCACGATGTCTTCTGTGTAGGTTAACGGCTGTCCGCTGTCCATGATGATGACTGAGCCTGTTGCCAAGTTGATCTGGTCGCCCTCTATCATACATTTTTTTCTTTTATCCGTATCTTGGAAACTAGAATACAATCCTGGCTGTCCGCAGATTCCGTTGGCGCTCCATGGATAATCTCCAGTAGCCGAAATCGTGAATCGGTGTAAGTAATGGCAGCTCATGGACGAAAGATAATTGCCTACAGTTCCTGCGTTCGAATCATACGGAATCGAAAGGATAATTTCGCTCGATGTCTGGTTCGTGGTAGCAAAATTGGCAAAGAAGTCTGTCGTTAGCGAATAGCCACTAATGTTTTGGCACATATTGATACAATCTTGCCAACGGGCAGTTCCAACAAAAGCTTCTGAATTCAAGTAAAGTCTCGCCAATAGGCCATAAACTACATTTTTAGTAAACTTTGAATAGACCACATTCGGACGTAAATGCGGCAATGCATCTAGCCATTCAGATTCCACAAAATCATACACTTCTTGTCTGGATGAATTCGATGGCAAAGACTGTTCTTCAAAATTGGTCACGATCGGCACGTTTCCGAACATGTCTAAAAGCAAATAATAATAGTAGGCTCTGATAGACTTTAATTCTGCATAAATCGGCACCTTGGCCTCTGCGCTCAAACCTGATTTATCAATCTGGTAGATGATCGCATTGATTTTTGCAATTCCCGAATAGCAGTAGCGCCATGCGGACAATATCATACCATTGCTCGCATCCCATGTATGTGTCTGTACTTGTTGGTATCTTCCGCCATCGTACCAATCGGTACCTCGGGTCGGAATAGTAGCCTCGTCTGAAGCCACCTCGTTCAAAAAGAATACATATTCGCAGGTCGGGAAAGAATTAGAAATTCCGTCGCTGAAGCCTCTCAAAGAAGAATAAGCCCCGCCTACAAGCGCTTCGATCTCGTTAGGAGTTGTTCCAAAATCATCATCCTCGACCCTATCGTATAGGTCTTCGCTCAAATCTGTACATGAAAAAGTAAAGAGAAGGCTCAGGAGTAATGCTGCTTTTATTTTGATTTTCATTTTAATTTATTTTAAGGTTATCAAGTTGCTTAATTCGTCAAGGTGAAATTAAGCCCGAATGAAATGGTCGTTGGCCTTGGATAGTTGTTGAATCGGTCGATACCAGGATTGGCTAATCCAGTCAGGTCGATTTCAGGATCTACACCATTATAATTGGTAAAGACAGCCAAGTTTTCACCCAACACGTAAAGTCTTAGTTTAGAACCTTTGTTTTTAAACGGTATCGTATATCCTATAGAAACAGTCTGCAGTCTGAAAAAAGAAGCATCTTCTATCCAATAGCTTGAAAATTTAGGTGCGGAAGTAATGCCGCTGCCCAAAAAACCGTCAGGAACATTATACGCTGGAAGGCGGTTCGGATCATACAGCATCATGTTTGTGGCATTCAGCACTTCTTGCCCGAAGCTTCCATAACCTGTAAATCCGAAATCAAAATTATGGTACGTAAAATTCATTCCCAAACCTAGCGTAAAGTCAGGCTGTACGTTGCCTATCGCCTTTTCTTCGGTACCTAAGATAAATTCTCCGTTTTCGTTCAAGCCAGAACTTTCAACACCCCAAAAAGTTCCTACAGGATAGCCTTCGGCAATAATCTGGGAGAATTGGTTTGACATTCCAGAAAGTCCGTGCAGAGAGCCACTGTAGATGGCTTCTGTTTCATAAATCTGGTTGGAAAGCTTTTCTATTTTTTGCTTGTTTTTTGCAAATACGACATTGGCATCCCAAGTAAACTTGTCTCTGTTGATGATGTTGGCGTTCAAAGTAAGCTCAACGCCTTTATTGGACAATTCTCCTACATTCGCAAGCATTGTTCCTACAAGATACGGCGGTTGTGGCACTTGGTAGGTGTATAACAAGTCTTTTGTCTTTTTAGAATAGATCTCAAGAGTTCCGGTTATTCTGTTAAAAAGCCCGAAATCAAGACCGATGTTTAGCTGTTCTGTAGATTCCCACTTCAAGTCTGGGTTCGGATTTTGTGTCGGCGAATACGCCAAGCTCCAAGTTCCGGTTACAGGGTCGTAATAGCTGTCTTGCCCCACTCCTAGTATGGAAAGCGACTTGTATTCTCCAATACCGTCTTGGTTACCTGTCACACCATATCCTGCTCTCAGCTTCAAGTTTGTAAGCCAATCTTGTGTCGAGCTCATGAAATCTTCTCCTGTAATTCTCCAAGCGACAGAAGCGGATGGAAAAACACCCCATTTGTTATTAGCCCCGAAACGGCTGGATCCGTCTCTACGGATAGTTCCCGTTACCATATATTTTCCGTCATACGAATAGTTCGCACGGCCGAAAAAGGAAACCAAATTGGATTTTCCTTTATACGAATACACATCGCCCAAACGGTAGTTGTACCCTGCTCCAAGATTGTTATAGCTAAAAAGGTCTGTTTCAAAGCCGCTTCGCTGTGCTCCAAAACCTTCGTAGATGTTTTCAAAAAAGGAGTAGCCCGCCAAAGCATTGATGCTGTGTTTACCGATTAGCTTGCTATAGCTGAGGTAGGTTTCGATTTGTGCCGTAGTATATTCGGCATAGGTCTTTTGGGCATAACCGCCTTCTGTCCTACCTTCCATTACTGCATAAGAAGGTTTGTAGGTACTTCCCTGCATTGCGTTATGTTCTAGCGATAAATTTACCGTAGCCTGAAAGTCGTTAAAGATCTGAGCTTCCGTCTTAAAATAACCCAATACACGGTGACGTTCATTATCTACAGTTCTGTTAGTCAATATCTCAACTGGATTTTCATAAAGCGTTCCTCCAACTGAAGTAAAATCGCCGTTTTCATCATAGACCGGAATTGTAGGATTCAAATTAAATGCTCTTTCGAAGATGCGATAATCTAGCGGATGCCATTTGTCGATATTGGCAAACAGCCCTGCATCAAACTTTAATGCTTTGTCTAGTGCATATTGATAGGTGCTGATATTAGCGCTCAGCCTTTCCAATCCTGTCGTTTTGATAACTCCTTCGCTATCAAAATACGATAAAGACGTACGAAGGCCGCTGGTTTCATTTCCTGATGAAATGCTCAATGTGTGCGATTGTGTTACGGCTGTCGGACGTTCTAATTCATCTTGCCAGTCGGTGTTTCCTCCATAATCGATAGCATCCGTCAGAGAGTTTTGACGCACATGGCTTCTCCATTGGTTGGCAGAAAGCATATCCAAATGGTTAGACGATTCGCTCAATCCTGTATAGCCGTTGTAAACAATAGACAAGCCTTTAGAGCCTCCTTTGGTCGTAATGATGATAACACCGTTAGCTCCTCTTGAACCATAAATCGCGGTGGCTGAAGCATCTTTCAATACGTCAATCGATTTGATGTCGGAAGGCTGTACCACGTTGATGTCTACTCCTGCTACACCGTCTACTACAATCAGCGGGCTATTGCTGGCCGTTAGCGAAGTACCGCCTCTTAATCGTATCGACCCGCCGTTACTCGGGTCGCCAGAGCCTCGAATAATCGTCAATCCCGCAACTTTTCCTTGAAGCGCCAATTCCGTTGAAGGAATAGCCCCTTTTACAAGATTTTCCGAAGTAACAGTCGAAATTGCTCCAGTAAGGTCTGACTTCCTCATGGTTCCGTATCCTACAGAAACGAGCTCGACAGCCTCAAGCATGTGTACGTCTTCTTGCATGTTAAGGATTAATGCAGAACCCGTAGTAGCATCCACGGTGATATTTTGGGTCAGGAAACCTATATAGGAAACTACGATGGTGTTTCCGAGAGTAACCTCCAGCACAAATTTTCCGTCAGAATCAGTCACTGTGGTATTGGTGGTGCCTGATTCTAGAACGGAAACACCCGGCAGTGCGCCGCCGGCAGAATCATAGATGGTACCCGAAATCAATTTTTTTCCTTGTGCAAACAGTCCTGCAGAAAGAAAAAGCATGAAAATCAGGAATACCAACGATTGGTTTGACCCGCATTCAGATTGGGCCGCTTTAGTATTTTTGCTATTCATTAGAATTAGTTTTAGTTGCTGTTAGTCGGTGGTTTTGAGAGGAATGTTGGTGTCAGAAATAGTCCTGTTTGTATTGTCTTTGACCAAGACATGGATCTCGCTCAGTCCCTGTACTCCGTTGAGTTCAGAAACCAGATTCACAAAACCTTTGATTTCGCTGGTACCGCCTGTAAATTCTCCTGTGAGGATACGGCTGCCCGCAGTAATTGTATAAATGAGCTTGTTTATTCCAGGTTCGTTATTTTTCCTGATGATGCCCAAAAAGTCTTTTTGGCTTAACTGCATCGGAAAGAATCGGAATTCCGGCGGTGGCGGCGGAATGTATTCTCCTGCATGGATAATCTGATCTGGAGTGGTTGCCGCCCAATTGTCTTTGACCATCAAAAAGACGATATTGTCCATCACATAGCCGTCTTCGGTGTTGTAATATTCAGACGGGATAAGATCCATTTTATAAAAACCATCGCCTAAATTTTTCAGCTTGGTCTTTTCCACGACATCTGGCAGCCAGGCTTGGTATTCTTGCAATACCGCCCAATTATTAAGTCCGCTATGAAAATGCACACTTGTCGCATCGGCAAACCCAGGAACCAAGTTTGAGTTAAATAAGATACTTAATCCTTTGTCTATAACAGGTGCTGTCGGATACGATCGGATCAGCTCATTGGCCGTATAAAAAGATGAAAAGCTAGTATAGGCTACCTGAGCCACGTCGCTCTGTTTGGTACCTGTCTTGTTTTTCAAACGAAACCAGAATCCGGCGCTTGCCGCAATGGCTTCAGCGGTTGTAGAAAAATAGGCTGTTGGCGTGAGCGTAAAGCTCCAAACCATATTGCCTTCATACGTAAGCTTGGCAAATTCAGAAGAGTTTTCCCAGTTGCCAGCATCAGGCTCGGTCGGCGACCAGATCCAAAGATACACATCGCTTTCAGGGGCAAATGTGGTGCTTGAAAGATCAAAATACCATGTAACTTGTTCATCGTATTTATAAATCACAGGATAGGATGAAATAGAAGCTATAGGACCAGCAGCTTCTTGCCCAATTGCTTGGCTTGGAGCCATCATGGCAATAAACAGCAATAGAAGTATAATTTTTTTCATATCGTTAATGGATTGCGCTTAATTTGAATAAATAGGACACAAAGGCAGTTCCGTTAGAAACTCGCGTCAGCTGGAATTCCATCTCTTCGTTGCTTCCCGGAACTGAGATAAGACGCAGCTCATCCTTCAGCTGCGTCTTGGCCGCATCGCTATACAGATAGATCAGTACTCCTTCGGCACGGGCCGGCTGGAAAGCGGCACTTAGTTTCCAATAGCCGCTTGGCGCGAACAACGGAGGCACGTCGCCTAGTACTTCATAAGTAGTAGGCTCCATTTTAGAGTCAACGGAAAATCGGATCTTGAAATCCTCATAATTAAAGAGTGTGCTCAAGTTTTGCTCAGAGGGTTCTACAGCATTTGACTTCGCAAACTCATCGACCATCTTCAGGCTCATCAGTCCCCACTCTCCGTTTACTTTTTCATATAAGGTAATCGGATCGGTAGGATTTCCGTCATCTGTTTCGTTGCATCCGAGCGCAAGAAAACCGACGAAAGCCAGCAGGTAAATAATTTTACATCTCATACGTTTTTTGGTTTTTTGTTAGTAGTATTATTCTTCAAAAAAGAATCATAACGAAGCTAGATGTTAAATTAGTCTTAAGAAAATGATAGGAGAAAAATCAAGGTTATAAAGACTACACATCTGAATTAACACTTTTAAAATCAATTATTTACAAATAATGAGTCAAAAAAAAATCAAGATGCTGTATAGGTAAAAAAGACCCTCTAAAACTTAAATTAATGACAATATGAAAATTAAAGAAGCTTATTTTTTTGGATAACACATATATATCCGCAATTTTTTATAGAATTATAAAATTTTGCTGTACATTTAGCAAAACCAAAACACTTTATTGGCAATCTTAAGCGGAAAAGGATAACACAATCTCTTTCAATAATTTCCCGCTGGCCAAGAACACCACTTAAATTGAAAACAGCTTAAAAATGGGCACAGCCCTAGCCAAACATGACCATGTGCAGACTACTTATTTTATTCTTTTTTCTAAGCGGAGCTACCCTTGCCGCTAAAGACATAAACCCCGTGCTTAAGGATCTGGATAAGGCGCTTCTTCACAAAGAAGTTTATATGAAGCAGAAATATGCGAAGATAAAAGCGCTCAAGATCAATATCCACAAATTTACCCTGAGCCGCGACAAGAAAAATCTGTATTCTAATTACATGCTGCTGTTTGACGAATACCGCTCTTTTAAATATGATTCGGCTTATTATTATCTCGAAAAAGCCAAATCGGAAGCCTTAGGTCTCAAAGATTTTCAATTGGTCGACAAGGCAAAGATTAAGGAAGGTTTTGTGTTGCTTTCGTCAGGACTGTTTAAAGAAGCCATAGATACGCTCAACAGTATTGATGCCGCAAAGCTTGACCAGAACAGCAAGTTTGATTATTATTCGGTAAAAGCCCGCGCCTACTACGATCTGGCAGACTATAACAAAGACCAGCGCTACAACATCAATTATGTGCAGAACGGGAATCTTTATCTTGAAAAAGCATTGGCCTTGATCAATACCAATACCAACGAATATTGGGCTACAGAAAGCCTAAAAAGAATGAAGCAGCAAGATTGGAAAGGTGCCGAATTTGCCTTCAGCTATTGGATCAATAATTTTAAGCTACCTGCGGAATACTACGGAATTGCTACTTCCAGCCTTGGCTATATCTATTCGGAAAGAGGATTTACCGAAAAAGCGATAGAATACCTGGCACTTGCCGCCATTGCCGACGTAAAGAATGCGACCAAAGAAACCGTAGCGCTTCGCAATCTGGCTAACGAGTTATTTAAGATGGGCCATCTAGAAAAAGCCAACGAATACATCAACTTGGCTATGGACGATGCTACTTTTTATAATGCAAGACACCGAAAAATCGAAATATCGTCTATACTTCCGATTATCGAAAAGGCACAACTGAATAAGGTAAACGATAAAAACGACATGCTCGAAAAAATCGTAATCCTTCTTACTGTCCTAGCCCTGATTATTATTCTTTTTCTCGTAATTATCTTTAAGCAGCTTAAAGAGAAGAATGCCTCCAAAAAAGCCATGGCAGCATCTTACAGCAAATTGCAGGAAATGAACATCAGCCTCAGCGAAGCCAATACGATTAAGGAAGAATATATTACGTATTTTATAAAAGCGACTTCCGACTTGATCAATAAGATCGATCATATCCAGAAGAGCACCATACAGAAAATCATTTCCAAAAAAACCGATGAGGTTATTGCAAGCCTCAAGAGATACGATGTGAGGCTAGAACGCGAACACCTGTTCCACCAGTTCGATGAGATTTTCTTAAAGCTCTTCCCTACTTTCGTTACTGATTTTAACGCACTCTTTTCTCCTGAAAATAAAAGCATTATCAAAAAAGGCGAGTTGCTCAATACAGAATTGCGAATCTTTGCCCTTTATCGTTTGGGAATCCAAGATTCCAGCCAGATGGCCGACTTTCTAGAACTTTCCGTATCAACCATATACACGTATAAGGCACGCATAAAAAGCAAATCCGATTACAAAGAAGTATTTGAGGATAAGATAATGGAAATCAAGACGATATAATCATCGTATTAGAGCTTTTTCAACACCCGTTCCGGATAATCCGTAATGATGCCGTCTACGTGCAGCTCGATCATTCGGTCGATATCTTTCTCTTCGTTTACGGTCCACGGAATAAGACGCATTTTCAATGTCTTGAGCGAATCTTTTAATGCCTGGTCTACAAGTCCGTAATGCGGACTGTAAATCTCTGGCTTAAAATTCAACTTGGCCAAATTCTTAGCCAGTCCTTTATCTCCAGTAAGAAAGGCAATCTTGATGTTAGGGTATTTTTTATGGAGCGCATTCAATATTTGAGCGTCAAAAGACTGTATATTGATCTTACTCTGGATGCCTTTTTCTTTGACGACTTTCATCACCAAATCTACAAATACATCAGGCTGCGGCTGTGATAAATCATATTGATCGGCGCCTGATTTGATTTCTATATTATAGCGGATAGGCTTGTTTTTTCTATTCTTGGCAGTGTAAGCTTCCATATCGTCTATCAGTTCCGAAAGCAGCGGCTTATAGGTTTTTATTTTTTGCTGTTCCGGAAAATGTACATTTCCTTTTGAACCGATATCAAATTTTCGGATGCTGTCATACGCCATCAAATACAAGTTATACCCTCTTTCTGTCTTGCGTGTCAAGGGCGTCCCATCAGGCAGCAGTACATATTCAGACGACATAAAAGGCTCATGCGAAACTACCACTTTTCGGTCTTGAGAAATTACCACGTCTAATTCGATGACATCGGCGCCTTTATCAATAGCGCTTCGGAAAGCCTCAAGGCTGTTTTCTGGAAAGTGACCGCGGTCTCCCCTATGGCCTTGTACTTCAATAGCAGGTATTTTTGCAGTGGATGTGTTGGTTGGCTTGCAAGAGCTGGCCGTTGTTAGTAGCGCGCTCAAAAAAAGGATGCTGTAGTTTTTCATTATCTTTAAGATTGTATGCTTCGGACTTTTTCAGTACGTATAGACCGTATTGCAAATATAAGCCTTTTCGATTTTTTGCCAATCTTACTTTCATAAAAGCCTTTCCAATTTCCTCAAAAGGCTTTTATTATTTTATTTAAACCGGAACTAGGTTGGTAGAAATTCCAATCCTGTTCCATACATTGATCGTAATAATTATTATGTTTCTATCCTTATTCCTTGACAAACTTGCCAACGGCACTGCCTTGTTCCGAATAGATTTTCATTACATAACTTCCAGAAGCCAAGTCAGAAATATCCACAGAGTTAACAGCTGCTGCATTACTTATGATTAGTACAGGCTGTCCCATCATGTTGTATACCGAAATTGACTTTAGCACAATATTGTCCTTGTTTTCAAGATGCAGCAGTCCTTTTGACGGATTCGGATAGATTGAGAAACGGTCTGATAAATCAATGCCTGGCGTACTTAGCGACTCTATAGTCGTAACAATACGGTCGGTCAAGATTGGCAGGTTATAATCAAAATAGATGCTGGCACTGTTGCTAAAAGTATCCCCGACAGCCAGCGAGGGTTTGATTTTGATCTTGAACGCCACATAGCCGTCGTTGAAGTCGTTATAAAAAGGAAGGTCGATATCCTTAAACACAAACTCAACCGTATTCCCGTTGCTGATCTTGGTCGTGAAAGGATGGCTGCTTTCGATAGGCTCCAAGCTTCTCATATCAAACCTATCTGTATCGATAATGTCTTTTACTATGATATTTTTGGCGATGGCCGTTCCGGTATTCTCAAAACGGACGATATAGTGCACATACTGTCCTATATACTCTGTAGAAACCCGGTCTCCCTGCAGGCAGGTCTTGTCATTTGGGTCAAAAGAATTGGTTACTTTCTGGCGTAAGGAAATGACATTATCTTCTGGCGATGCATCGAGCGCTGGAGTGGTTACGCTGGCCGTATACTTCAGGACGTCGTTAGCATTCAACGCAGGAGTATCTGTCGGCGTGTTCAGAGTAAAGCTCAACACAATCGTACGCATTTCAAGAGGCATCAATTCAGAAAAAGTCCATGACAGACGGTCTGGCCTTTCTTGCACCGCTTGCGGCACTGAAACACCCAGACGAAGGACAGGAGCGTCAAACTGCAATCCTATACTACCCGACTGTACGACGGTTCCCTTGTTTCGATACATAATCTTATAACTGCTGGCATATCCCGGAATAGCATCCCCTAAAGGCAGCATCACGATTTCCAAATCAGCATATTTCCCTTTAGGGCTAATGCAGAAATGCGGATTCTGTGCGCTGTTCTGACTTGGAAACGTAACCGAGGCACTCGGCGGCGTAACCATAAAATACGAAGCATCAGCCAGCAAGGGCGTAATGACCGAATTGCCAGACTGCAATGGCAGGTTGTATTTACCGGTACGATCCGACAGATAGATCGTTTCTGTTGTTCCGTTAACGACCTTATATCCGGCAAAAGGAAAGCCAGGATCGTTTGCTTCACAGCCATTATTGTCGTTATCAAAAGCAGTGACGCTTTCTACGGCATAATAACGTCCACCTGGTGCAAAAGAACAATACGAATTCACTTCGCATTGGCGTCCGGCCGTAGCAGCAATCAAGTGCTGCAGCTGTGTCGTCTCTGCCCCTTCATCTGCACAGATATAACGCAGACGCGGTACGGTCGGCAAGGCCATTGCTACAGACGAATGGTTGTTCTTTCCATTTTTTATAAAAAGCGTAGCCAGCTGCGGATTGGATTTAAAACTCAGCACTTCTGCACCAAGACATTGAGAAACGTCCAGCGAGGTCAGCCTGTTGTCGTTAAAAAGTATCGAGCTTACTGTTGGGTCGGCCATGACCGTCAAGGCGCCCGTCAGTCCGTAGTTATTGCAGGCAATAGAAGTCAGTCCTTCATAGCCTCGAACATCCAGCAGTGTTAATGGATTATTCCTAAAATTCAGGCCGCGTTCACCAAGACTAAGCGCTGGGCAGCCATACGCCTTAAGGCTTTCGAGCTGATTGTCCTGTACGCCCAATTCAGAGAGCAGCGGACATGAAACAACGAGCGAACGCATGCGGTTATTGCCTGCCTGTACCGATTTCAAATTGCGAAATCCTACAAGGTCGCTGATCGTTATCAATCTATTGTTTTGAGCCAGCAGCCGTTCTAGGCTGGCCAACCCCGAAAGGTCTAAGGCTGTCAGTCGGTTGTTTGAACAGTTAAGCGATTCCAGAGCTGTCTGACCCGAAAGGTCCAGCTGGACAAGAAGATTATAGCCACAGTGCAGTTCCTTGATCGGACTGCCTGCAAGGACTAATGATGTCAGTTCGTTCGTATCACACTTCACGTCACGCAGTGAAGCCTTTCCAGATACGTCTAAGGACGTCAGGCGGTTATGGCTGCACTCCAAATCCCGAAGGCGGTTGCATCCCAAAAGGTTCAGTTGAGTCAGTACATTAGTAGAACAGTACAGGTATTCTAAATCAGGCGAACCGCTTACATCCAGCGACATAAGCTCATTGTCATTACAAGCCAGATACTTCAATGCCGTAAAATATTCGATACCAGACAAATCGGCAATAGACGATGAAGCAATATTCAGGTAAGCAACAGCACTGGCTTCTGAAGCTTCAATCTCCCCGTTGTTGTTGCCGTCAATCGACACAAACTCTCCTTCTAAGTTTTTGGCCACCTTATTGCCTGTACTGGCAGACAGCAGCTTTGACTTAAAATTTGAATCCGGTATATGAAGTCCTTGCCCGTTCATTCCATGCCAGCAGCAGAACCCTAAAACAGCAAAGTACAATTTTTTCATACAGAATATTTACCGTAAATATATCTTAAAAAAATCATAAAAAAGAAAAACTATAAAAGTTATGGTAAAGATTTTTTAACAAACAGCAACTTTCGTAATCCATTTCTTATTTTCCAACCCAACCCCAAACTATCCACTTTCCACTATCAATTTCCCACTATCCACTATCCACTATCATCTCCCAAACAACCGATTCACCTTCTCCGGCGCCTTAAAACGATACCCGATATAAAACTCCAAAAACTGCTGCTGATCCTGTACATGAATCTTCGCTTCAGAACTGTATGAAAATGAGTTCAGGCTCGTAGCAGCGCCCGCATAAAACCGTTCCGAATTATAGCCTAGCGTAAGCCGAAACTGGGCCTGAAACGAAAGCCCGTCAAAAGTCTCGTCGGGCGTGCCGTCGCTATAAACGGTCTTGGACCTATTATAGCCCACGCCGCCATAGCCGCCTGCCGAAACAAGAAACTTGTCTTGGATCACCCAATTGTAATAATAACCGGGACCTACAGCAATATCAAGGATATGGTCTTCGCTCGGATCGTTATTTTTAATGGTCGTAAAATAATAGCTGATGCTGGGCACAAAGCTGCCCGCGCTTTTTCGCTGCCATTCACTCTGCAGAAAGATAGCGCGGAATGAAAACTCCCGATTAAAGATATACGAGCTGCTCCCTCCTATCTTCTGTACTTGGAAATGCGGAAACAAGATGTTTTCGTCCGACCCTATGTCGTCACGATCTACATAAAAGCCTTTGGTCTTGGCATATTGTAGTTCCTGCATCCAAGGACCCAAGTAAAACCGCGTCCCAAAATTATAAAACTTCGTGCGCCCTCGGATGGCATCGTCCTTGTTAAAACGAATAAACTCCGGCGTATAGCCCAAATCGATCTCGATAAACTTATACATCAGCGTAAGCGTTGACCGCAGCCGCTGGTTGGGCGACAGCGTAAAATCGAGACGGCTTGCCGCGTCTTTGATATGGAAGGAATTAAAGCTGTTGCTGAATCCCAAACGCAGCTTAACGTGGTCGCTGTATTTTTCTATAGCGGTTGCAGCCGCAGGAATCGAATCAGCAGTCTGCGCCTGGCAGAAAGCAGTAAAAAAGACGATAAAGAATAAGGCGTATTTTACCATAAGATATTGTGCTATCCTCTATGCAATGTACTAAATTGACACGAAACTTAATGCAATTCCTGTTTTTTATAGTGCCACATTTTTTGTAATTTGCCTTATCAAGCACACCAACCCATGGACAACACTAGAGTATTTAAGATGTCTTTTGCGGGCGTCTATCCGCATTATATCCACAAAGCAGAAAAAAAGGGACGTACCAAAGCGGAAGTCGATGCCATCATCTTTTGGCTTACGGGCTATGATGAAAAGGCACTGCAGCAGATTATTGACGAGAAGACCAATTTCGAAACTTTTTTTGCCAATGCCCAGATTCCTCCCAATGCGTCAAAAATTACAGGCGTTATCTGCGGCTATCGCGTAGAAGACATTGAAGACAAGCTGATGCAGCAGATCCGCTATCTGGACAAGCTGATTGATGAACTCGCTAAAGGAAAGGCAATGGAGAAGATTTTGAGAGAGTAAAAAATATTCCAATTATTTACAACTTTTATTACTCATAATCTTATAAAAAATACGGTAATGTTTTGCTCACAATATCTTTTGACATTTTAGCTAACGGTCTTTTATGAAAATCATTTTCATGAAAATAGTTACTAAAATAGAATCTATAAAATTCTGCTTTATTTGTTTTAAGTAAAGAAAAAAATCCATTTAAAGAATCGGCATAGCCCATACTTAAACTATCACATTTTACAATTAGTTCTCCAACAATATCTTTATGAGCATTATAAATTTCATTCAATTTAAAAAGATTAATATTCCCTCTGTGTTCACCAATATTAGGAGTCCTACTGAAAAATGTTTTTTGAAATTTTGGTTGAAAATCCTCTAGTTCTGTTTCTAAGAATAAATGATAATTTTCGGGATGGCTTTTATCAGGTTTATTGTCTTTAATTAGAATGTGAAATTTTATATCATTTCCGAAACCTTCCAAATAAGGATGCAAATGAGTGCCTAATTCCATTACTCTATCTCCTTTTAGGCTGGAATTACAATAATAGCAACTAGGAATTAAATTGTAAAAACTCAATGCCAATAAAGGATGATCTGTTTGTGAAAAAAAATGATCAAAAGTTGGACGAATTAATCCTTTTTTACGCTTGTCAATAATAGTATGAATATAACTACGATTGCAATAAGGACAAGTATTATAACCTAGTTCACTCGATATGCCATAAGCGAGATCATCAAACAACGAATAATCTATAATTTTATTTATAACAGATGAGATAGCTTCATAACTAACATTATTTACACCTATATGATTTTTAATGTCCGTTTCAATTTGTATAGAATTCTCAGGAGAACACAAGATTAATTCTTTAAGATTATCTTCAATACTTAAATAATCAGTAATTAATTCAATAGCATTTTGATAAGTGCCGACCCAAGGGCGACAGTTTGCAAGAACTAATTGATGATAATTGTTTTGATCCTCTAATTTATTTGCTGGTAATAAAAGCAAATTTGAAAGCGATTTTTTTGAATTACCATTTAATGGATCATTTCTAAGATCAATATGAGAAAGCCCATTAAAAATTACATTTAGATTCTTCCTTAAATATATTGCTCTTTCAATGCATTTATTTTTTATATCATCAAAATATTTTTCGGCTATTTTTTCGAGATTAGGGTGTATTATTTTAATCATCCTTTTTGCGATTTCTAATTTGACGTAATATTTCTATCTCATTATTTCTTCTGTCAATAATTTTATCTATGAGCTGAATGTCAGATTTTTCAGCTACTAATTCCAATATTTTCGCTTTTAAAAATTGTTCTCCAATAATTTCAATCCTGTTTTTATATTTACTATCAAAATCTTCTATAGTAATTTGTTCTTGTTGATTAATCTCATTAATAAGATCACTAATTTTTTTTCTAGAAAATTCTCCCATTAATCCATCTTGTAGAAAAAAGGCGTCTGTGAATAATTCATGGATATTTGCGCCAAATGTTTCTTTTGTTGATTGGAGACTATCAAATGTAATTGTCTTTCCATTTTCCTTTTTTAATAAAACAATGCAATTTGACGGAAGATCTGAAAGAATAAAAGGGGAGTGTGCAGTAAGAATAATTTGTACCTTATGATTTTTAAATCTGGTTTCAATAAAATCGACAAAATGACTAATGAACTGTTTTTGCCATTGAGGGTGTAACGCTAATTCTGCTTCATCAATTAAAATGATTAAAGGTTTTCTAGAATCAACTTTAATACTATTTAATCTTGAAAAAACTAATAATAATGCATATTCACCAGAACTCAAAGAAGAATTTGTACCTGGTGAGTGGCTAAAGAAAAAGTCTACATAACTAGAGATTCCTTTAGTGTCATAATATTCATCAATTAAAGTCTCCAGATTTCCTTTATTTACTTTTGTAAGTTCTACTGAAATTGAATTATTATCTTTGGATGTATAGATATTTCTTCCATGAACAAATTTATCTAGTCCCTCTAAAAATCCTTGTATAGAAGAAATTGTTTTGTTTAATATTTGAAATTCATCATCTCTTAAAACAGAATAAAAAATATCATGTATTTCTGGTACAATAGAGTTTTCATTTTTAGTATCTCTGTATTTATGTGTATTCAGATATTCTAATACTCTTTCAGGCACACTTCGATATTTATGAGCAACTATTTCTGGACCCACAATAAACTTAGTCTCATTTAGAATATATGCAATAGAAGCAATAAATGCGTTAATCAAAAACATGTTTCTTTCGCTTCTTCTTATGTTAAAATAACCTTCGGAAGCATATCTGATTTCTTTGAGTATATCTTGATATTCCTCATTTTCATTAAAAACTAAAGAGATATTGAGATGGGATGGAAGATTTACCGGAAATGGAACTCCTTTCTCTTCTTTCTGACCTATCCATCTTAAAAGTCTTACCATCCTAATCATTTCTTCCGCAGCAAATGCAGAAAAACGTTGATCATATGTAAGGTCTCTTCTCATAGCATCTTCTCCGGTTCTGTTTTGATAATCAGTATATAACAAATATTGTGTTGACAGATTTTTAGTTCCAGCTAGCTGCCCCTGAAGATAATCATGTGTATAATAAGAAGTTGGATCGAAAACATTAGACAAAAAAATAGTTACTAAAGAAGATCTAATGTCTTCGGGATCGAAGATTCTTTTTGGACTTTTAATATTTTCTTGCGATGAAATGATAATGTCATTTATACTAAAATAAAATAATTGACCTCTTTCCCTAAGAAACACAATACCATTTTCATCATTATGATTATGGATTCCTGCAGATAAATATTCTACAATATATCTTAAAACAGTTGTTTTTCCGGCTCCATTCTCACCAATAATTGCTGTTAGATTAGTGATGTTTTTTCCAAAAAAATCAGGTATATAGTGTTCTGCACTTGAAATAATAAGTTCATTTTTATCCTCATCAAACCTAAATTTAAACTCATTACTCAGGTTGATTCCTATATTATTGATTCCTTTATACTGTTTAATGTAGATGTATAGAAATTCCATAATTATCTTTTAGTCAATATTATATCTACTTCGCTATTTTCTTTAGAAGTATTGCCATGAAGTTGTGTTTGAGTCTTCTTTTTAAAAGGCTGTTTTTTGATTGTTACAGTATGCAATGGAAAATGTTTTTTTAGTATTTCCAACGTGGTATTAAAAGTATATTCTCGGACATCGGTTCTAACATATATTGTACTACGTTCCGGATCCATAATTTGCGAGCAGTAGCCAAAAATGTTGTCTAAAAGGTTATAGTATTCTACTTTAGAACCAAACCTGCCTTTATGCTTGTGTGAGTTAGATCTAGGAATAGCTGATTCTCCTAGCATCCATAATCTTAACCATTGATCTGCATAGTAATCTGTTATAGACCAATATGGTGGAGAAGTAAATAATAATGAGAATTTTATTTCAGAATCTTTTGCTCTTTGTGTAATTTTCTCTAATTCATCTGTACTATCTCCAAATAATATAGAACTGTCAACAATTTTGGGAGTTCCTTTTTTGTACCGCCATTTTATTTTTTTAGAAAGAAATTCCAAAGGATTTATTTCAGGAGGGGATAAGTAACCTTTTTCTCTCCACCATTCAATGGAATAGTTCATTCCCATAGCTTTGGTCATCCGCATCTGATTAGACAATCCTTCTCCAAGTTTTCCGTGCAAATAGACTATAATAATAGACATTAATGTCGCGTCTACTGAGTTTGTTTGCCATTTCAAATTTTTTCTTGCAGCCAACAAAAATTTTAGAACTTCGTCACAATAGCACAACCTATAAAATTCAGGAAGCTTTTCTATTGATTTTGTATAACGATTTCTTAATTTGTAAACAGACTCTAATCTATCCAGAACTAATTGTTGTTCTGCAGGGTTGAGTTTAGTAGACCCATAAAGCCACCCAACAGGGTTAATTTCTATTCCTAAGCTATATCGTTCAAGTACTCCACCAGCAAAAATACTGGATCCTCTGCCTGCAAATGGATCAATAATATAATCTCCTTTTCTGGAATACTGTTTTACTACTTTGAATGCAAAATCTATTGGGAACATAGCGTAATATGGGCCAAATTTTGCCCAACGTGATTCAGCTGTTTGCTGTCCTTTTACGATGTCGTCAATTTTAATCATTGTTGGATGAATTTGCTCTTATTTCTCTTGCTATTTCGTCAAAAATTGTTTTGCCTAAGTTAAGTGGTATAGCAGCTTCTGAATGTGCTGTTGCTAAAGGCATCACAGAATTATTATATCTTGCAGATACCAGTTTGTCTAGTAATGCTAAACAATCTGCTAATCTCGGAAACTGAGCAGTGTATGCGGTTGAGACTTCAGATTGATAGTTACTAAAGGTAGCTATAGATGGTACAACTCTATATCCTGATTTTGTTTTATAAAAGAATTTACGCCCAAATGAAGTGTCTTTTAAATAGATAAAATCTGGGTTTTCATTTAAAACAATATTGTTTTTTATATAATCATTCGTTAAAAGAAATGCAGATTGATTTGGGAAATTATCATCACGACCATCCTTTTGCGTATCTATATCTTCAAAATGATTTACAAAATTCCCTGTTCTTTCAATACCCATAATTAATAGATCTTGTCCACAATTTTCTTTTACTTTACTGTTGATTCGCTCTAATTCTATTCTAAAACATTTGGCTAGCCATGAAGAAGAACTAAATACGGCTAAAGTTCCCTCCATAAAAAATGCTATATTTTTTAATGTTGTAAACCAATCTTCTGTTTGTTCAAATGATCTTAATAAATGGATGAGCTGGAGTTTTTTTATTGTTTCCATAATTTGTCCATACATTTCTCCATTTGTGCCGGATGGTTTCATTAGCTCATGTAATCTTAAAGCATCTGTTGAGTAAAGTTTTCCTCCACAACTCTTACAGGTATATTCTCCATACCCATCTTCTAATTTTGCGTCACAATTATCATTAGGGCAATCAGGAGCATTTGAGTTTCCCCTTTCTCTTTTAATTTTTAAGAGATGTTCATAAGTATCAAGTAAAGTCTCAGTATTATCAAATATTTTTTCTTCTTTCAACTTATTAAATAATATTCTCCTCATTGTAGATTTGGCAGATGTTTCACCATTTAGAACAACATTACAACCCACAATTAGGCTATCAATACATCTGGTTTTCTCTGTTTCTCTAAAAAGTTTAGGATCGACAAAACGACTATTTTCTAGTTTTTTTAACTTATCCATTAAAATAACTACTGTAGAAATAGTTATATACCCAACTTCAGCTCCAGGAAACCCATTAGTTATTGATTGCTTACTATAGTCACCATCAATTGCTATAATCAATTGGGGTTTCCAAAATGATTGTTCCAAAGAAGAAAGAGGAATAGTTTTTTCATTCCAATCAATATCCTCTATATCAGCTCGAACTTTTATTTGGGAACGAAGTTCAGAAATTTTTGCATCAGATATTAACCTTCGTAATGGTTCATATGAGCTGTGAGAAGAATTACTTTCGTTGTTCATCAGATTTAATTTCAAATTTATCTATTTGCATAGGGACAATGAAAGGACTACTTAATGTCTTTACTCTTAGAAAACCTTTGTCCTGTGCTCGCCTGATTGATGGCTCAAAATCAATGAAATCATAATACTTTACCAATTCTTTTGTCTCATCAGTATTGTTTAAATGAGATATGAACCAATTTGCTGTATTACGAAGAATATTTTTTTGAATACTACTAACTTCCTGTGTTGCATAAACCATCCCAATATGATATTTTGATCCTTCTTTAGCTGTTCTAACCCAAACGTCTGTTAAATCCAAATCACTTCCTGCAGGTAAAATATTGTGTGCTTCTTCAACATATACTAATATTTCAGATGGTAATTGACCTGATCTAAAAGCTTCTTGATTTTTTCTGAATATATACCACATAATCCTCTCTGCAGATGATTTATTTAATAAAGGCTCCCCACTTGACTGGTCAATAATAACAAGCTTACCCTTGACTAAATCATTGTAAATGTCCTCAGCATAATCAGAAGTTGTAGAAGATGAATGATTATCTCTTACTGCTCCGATTTGTTTCGCTCCATTAGGTCTCCAAAGCATTTCAAGAATTTTTTCAAAATCTCCATCTGCCCAACTTTCTCCTGTCGAGCTCTGATCGATATACCATCTATCAAATGCCTTATATTCTTCAGTCTTCATGAAATCATAAAGTGTAGAAAATGCAGTGGCAAGACTTTTAAGCGATGAATCATTGGACTGAAATATTTTTGCTGCTGATTGATATTTCGCTGCATTATTTGTATCTGATTGAACATTTAGCATTCCGTTAAAACGTTCAGATGTATTTCTAGCATTGGGACGTCCATCAAATAATTCTGCTTTGAATAAGCCTGCAGTTGAAAAATTTAGATTAGACGGGATTTCAAAATCAGCTTTTGCAAGTAATGAGCGGTAAGCCAATACTCTGCGATTATATCTTGTTGTTGCACTTTTATCAGATTCTTCCGGTTTTTCAAAAAAAACTTGTTTAAAGTTTTCGATAAACTTTGCTTCTCCTTTTCTGAATGAAGCATCTATTATATCCTTTCCAATTGGGAGATTGTCATCAAGATAGAAATTAAGAAGCATCATTTTCCTATCAGGATCATTATCGTGTGAATGAATACCATAAGTAACAATTTCATCTTCCTTTTTCCCTTTTGGTAACAATTGCCAAATATTCTTTAATGCTGAATTATTATCCTGTACGTTCTCGTTAGCATATTCACCATTAGGATCAAAAATAATTTGTCCAATTCGTAAAGGCTTATCTGTATTAGTGTCTTTTGGGTGTCTTAATTCATAAACTGATTTTGCTATAATTTTTGTCGTATTAGATTTTCCAGTTCTTGTCATTCCAAACAAAGCTGATTTTTGCGATAATAAATCTGCCGGGAAAATATAAGTTGCTACATTATCGATTCCCTGATGTTTTCTATTTGTAGAAGCATATCGAATTTCTCCTAACTTGACTGATTGGGTATTTCCAAAATCATCTTTGTGGTCTTTTATGTTTTTAGGATCAACATAATTTGCAAAAACTCCTAAAGCATCTCCCTTTGGCTTATATACTTTTAGTGCCATGTTTGAATAGAAATTTGAAAGATCTGTTCCAAATTTTAATTCTAAGTTTCCATTATTATTTTTCTCTAAAAAAAATGTTCCTACAATTCTGCAGGCAATACCCGCAAACCCAAAAACAGATCGGGTTTTTTCGTCCATGTATTCTGAATGATCCCAGTGTTTATCAGTTAAACCTGTTACTCTTTGAGCTGTTTGTACTCTTACTCTTTCTACTTCTCCATCCTGCGGTATTGTGGTAGAATCAACTACCCTTAATAGAATTATTGAAGCATCTTCTCTTTTATAATCAATGTCCTCTTTGAGATTGATTCGTGTTGCTATTAAGAAGCAAAGACTAGGTATTCCACCTACCTTTTCTCGATAGGTGTCATGTACCAAAACTTTAGATTCTTCATAATTAGTAGCATATAAATCGCCAATATATTGATCTTCCTGAATTAATTTAGAAAACCATTCCTTGGCATCATTTTTTGGTTGGTCTTCATGAAAAGAATTTATAATGTTTTCAAAATCACTCATTAGTCTCAGATTTATTGTTATTTATATTTTCTTCTATCGCCAATTCAAAATCACTTTTTTTGTTTTTAAATTGCGCTGGAGTATTTTCATAAAAATTCTCAGTTATATTTTTAAATATTTTTTTAAGAGTCTTTTCAATGTCTTGTTCATCAGCTATGCGTATATCTCTAACTTCCTGAATGGCTTCTTTTGTAGTGTGTTGAGATAAGTTTTTATTAGCCATTTCAAGAAATTTATCGGCTTGATAAATATTGATTCTTTTTGTAGTTTCTTCTTTAAACTCTTTGATTAATTCAGGTCTTGGACTTAGAGTTTTTCCTTTGAATTTGTACCACCAATCTTCTTTTAAATCGTCGGTAATAAGAATTATGGAAGTATCTAGTATTTTAGCTTTTTCAATTACTTGTTTCCAAACAATTATATCTCCATACAATGATCGATTACCCTCATTTTGCTTTTCTTTCATATCCATATATCCGGGAGGAACCTTTTCATCATATCGCTTTTTTCCGTCTCGATATAATTTTTCTAACTCTTCTTTAGAAAAATCGTCTCCAACTTTTCCGTTTAATAAAGTACTTAGTTTATCCCAAACTGGGTCATTTTCTAAGTAATCGGGATGCTTGCCTTCAAGATTATCCAAATCACGACCTATAGAATCAAAAGCAGATTCAATTTGTTTTTTTAGTTCTGTAGTTTGTAAATAAGGATGTTTTTTAAAGCTATTGAGTTTAGCTTCTATTTCGCCTTTCTTTTTAGTCAGGGTTTCCCTAATATCTTTATAAGCTTCTCTTTGTGCATTTATTACAACGAGTCTATTTTTTTGATATTCAAAGGCAGCTTGATATGTAATCCAAATACGGTCTTTAACTTTCTCTAATAAACTAAAAAAAGCCTCTCTTGTTTTTGGAGAATAACGATATAGATTTAATAAAACATTGGCATCAAAACAGAAAATATCTTTTTCCCAATGCTCTTTGATTTCTGATTCACTTAACTTGTAATATTCACTTAATTTGCTTTTCATAGGTACTTATTAATCAAAACTATATTTTAATTAAAAAAGAGTTGAAATATAATTAATTAAATGATTGGTTTTAGATTTTAGAACTATAACCTTATATTTTATTAATTTACTCCCTCCAACTCCTTAAATTTATCCTTAATCTCCCTCGGCATTCTCCAACCAAAAGAAACATGCATTTTATTATAAATAGCCTTCCAGTCAAGAGTCCCTCCTTTTTTCTGAATTGGTTTTAGATAAAGTAAAATCTCATACACATTATCATGTCCGTTATTAGTATCTTCAGCCTTTTGAAAAGCATCGATTGCCTTGTTAATATCTTTGGCTATTAAAAAATTATACCCTTCATTCTTAAAATAATTGGCTTCAATTCGCTTGTCTGATAAGCCAAATGTAGAATTGACATCATTGCTTTTGATATTTATAAGCTTATTAGCTTGCGTAGTATCTGCAACTACTTCTTTTATCTTTTTATCAGAAGTGCGGTTTAATATCATCAGCAATTTGACATATCGTTCAAGATCACCATTATAAATATTCGCATTAAGCAAATTTTCTTTTCGGTCTCTGATAATCTCCATTTCCTTAATCACAGAATTGATTTTTTCTTCATAGATAGTCACCATCGCAGTATCAATCTTAGTATCTCCTTTTATATACTTTTGATACCTACCCTTTGCCCTTCGTAGTTTTTTAAGGCGTTTTTCTAAATCTTCTAAGGCCGCATAATAGGGCTTAAAGGATTGGGTAATAGAAGTACGGTATTCATCCATTACAGGAATCAGCTGCGGCTTGAATACGATAGTAGAATCGACGGAAGCCGGATATATTGCCTCTTTTCCGCTAAGAAGCTTTTTGTTTTCTTTAGAATCCTTTTTCTTTTCGTCGAATGTTCTGATAAAATCAATGATTTTTTGATAATCGGCATACGTATCTACATTAAAACTCGTATTATTCGGAATATTCAGCTTAGACCCCAATCCAGTAATTCCGATAGTCTTGACGGTAATATTGACTTTAAGAGAATTGATTTCTGCATTAGCCGCTAGACTGGCCAGACTGCTCTCTTTAATGTCCGTCTTATTGCTCCAGTTGCTGATGCGGATTTCGCTGCGGATTCCTACGCCATAGCGTATCTTAGGAAGTCCGGTGCAGAAATTATCCTTATATTGGATGTAATCAATAACGATATAAATCGATTCCGACTCGTAGCCGTTTTTTAAAATTCCAAACGCATTGATTGCGGCCTCGTTAGACGATTTAAACATATAATGATTGAACTGGAATCCGCCGTCAAGATCACTGAGGCTTAATGGAAGCTTATATTCGCAGCGATCTACGCCTAATAAATTAAGTTCCGGATTCGTTTCGTAGTTTGTATCGTCAGAATCATCAGAATTAGGAAACAATATCACGGTAGCCGCTCCGTTATCGATATCAAAGGCAGGCTTGTCTCTTGCCGTTGTCCTCTTGAGCGGAAGATTAGTAAGCTCTTTAGGAGGAAGATGCTTGATGATACTGTATTTGGGAAGAATCTTTTGCAAGATCTGGAACTGGATAATGGCCTGTGAATAAAATTCCTGATCTGATTTGATGGCATCAAGATCTAGAACATCCTTAAATTTCTTGCTTCCTTCTTTTTGGCCACACATCCAAAAAGGACAGCACACTACTGCTAAAAAAAACAATAACCGCTTCATAACTTCTAGAGTTTTAGTTTATAAATAAATTAATCTCGATACGTAGGGTAAGCTTTGTTTTCTTTTTGTAGCAATTGCAGTACATGCGTACTGCTTATTGCAATAGTACGCATAGCCAATAAATATCCCTTACGGTTTTCCTCATTCTCTTAAAAAAAGTTAAAATTTCAATAAGAGACATCAAAAAAAGCCCCGAAGTTTCCTCCGAGGCTTTTCCCGCCGTACCCCTATACAACCGACTACACCGCTTCAATCTCACCCAGATATACGCTGGTAGAATACAGCCTGTCGTCTTCCGAAACAAAAGACGCCCAGCAGTGCACCTGCGAACCGACAAAAGGCGCCGGCAGGGTTACAGAAGCCGACAGTGCCGAACGCAATCCCGCCTTTTCCATCGTCTCAAATTTGTCGGTTATCGGATCATAGACCGCCACCAGCAGTCGGTCGGTTGCTTTGGCCGTTCCCTGTCCCGAATTGTCTGTCCAAGAAAACTTCAAGATACCGCCCGCTTCTGCAGCAACCGCTGGCGTCTGCAATCCCAGTAGCACGCCGCGCGTAATCTGCACTCGGTTCAAAAGAATCTCAACGCTGTCGTCGATTTGCACCAGCGCCTCCTTCATATGATACGAAGTCGCCAAGTTGTTCTTCGACTTGTCGCCCATCGCTATTCCGTAATAACGTCCCATGACAGGCCTCAAATCGTGTAAAAAATTCGCAACCGTACGAAAACGCAGGCGCTGCATCTCCTGTTTGTCCGTCGCGATGCGGCCCGTCTTTTTCGGCAAGCTGCGCATCACGTCCTTGCCTCTCCAATTGGCACCTACTACCGTACCGACCTTGCCTGAAAAGGCACCTAAAATTCCCTTATTGTACGTACCCATTTTTATCTATTTTTTAGGGTTACTAAAGCCCCCTCGTGGAGCTTATCTGAAACGAAAGTACAGCAGCCGATACGGCAAACAAAGGCCCTGACGGGTTTTGAACGGTATTGAAATGATTTGACGGGCAATGACCGAAATTGGCTGCTTTTGACCGATTTTGACCGGTTGTTCCAGAAAAAAGGCCGTTTTGTTCCAGTCATGTTTTGGTCATGTTTTGGTCACGTTCGGAAAAAGAGGTGTTTTTGCGAAGAAAGGTGGGAGAAAAGTGGAATGAGGAATTACGAATTTAGGATTTATGATTTATGATTTCGGAATTAGGATTTAGGATTTGGGAATGGGGAGAGCAGGATAAGCAATAATCATAAACAATACGGTGTATTATATACAATTTTGTTTATCGCTTGAAGTGTTTGGGATGGTCAGCCGAAGGTTGTGAAGAGAAGCTGTCCTGTGAGACAAGAAGCTTAGAAACCTTGGCCTTTATTTCGGCACCTGTTGCCCAACGTGCTTACGAAAAAGCTTTTCGGATAGACGAACTTGCCGCCGATCTTTGTAAAAGGAATTTCTTTGCTGATTCTCAGGCGGTACAGGGTGCTGTCGCTGATGTTGAACATTCTTTTGACATCCGAGCTGTCAAGCCAGTAGTCGCCGATGTCAGTTCTTTTGGGGATGTTGTTTTTTTCCATTTTGCTGCATATATTTAATATTAAGTGGGGTAAAATTCGTTCAACCAAAACGCCACAACCAGCCCCTTTATTGCATCCCAGCCCTCAACCATAAATCCTAATTCATAAATCCTAAATCATTTTACACATTTCACAATTTTCCCTTCCCAAAAATACATTCCCTTAAAAATAATTCTAAAAATTTCCTTTAATTTGTACAAACGCAAATAAAATGGAATTCAACCCTGAAGAACTGGACCAAAAAGCCATCTACAAGCTCATCACCGGAGCCATCATCCCGAGGCCGATCGGCTGGATCTCAACCATAAGCGAGGAAGGCATACCCAACCTTGCCCCTTTTTCTTTCTTTAACGTCATTGGCGACGATCCGCCTCATGTCATGTTCTCTACGGCACACGGCAACCAGCATAAAAAAGACACCCTGAACAACGCCTTGGCAACCGGGCAGTTTGTCGTAAACATGGTTACCGAAGAAATCGTAGAAGCCATGAATGCCACGGCACAGTCTGTACATTCCGACATAGACGAATTCGAGCTGGCCGGGCTTACGCCCCTGCCTTCGGTCAAGATCAAGCCGCCAAGAGTAAAAGAAAGCCCGATTACGTTTGAATGCGAGGTAGTGCACCACTATTCGCTGGAAAACCATAAATACGGAGGCGCTACGATGGTCGTCGGCCGAATCGTCATGTTCCATTTCGACGAAGCCGTGCTGCTCGAAGACCATAAGATCAACTTAGACGTCTACAGGCCGGTATCGAGGCTCGCAGGAGCCAATTACTCCAAATTAGGAGAACTGTTCGCGGTCAAGAGAGGATAAAATAAAACATCATCCAACCAAACCTACCCCGTACCCTGTCAGGGTTTAAAACCCTGACAGGGTACGGGTAAAGATTAAAAAGATAAAAAAATGAAAATAACCGTAATAGGTGGCGGTCCCGGAGGACTCTACTTCTCCATACTATCCAAGAAAGCCAATCCGGAATTCCAGATCGACGTCTACGAACGCAACAAGGCCGACGATGCCTTTGGCTTTGGCGTGGTCTTTTCGGACGAGACGCTGAGCGAGTTCCTTACGCGCGACCCTAAGTCCTACGAGCTGATCCGCAGCCGCTTTGCTTATTGGGACGACCTTGATATTGTGCGCGACGGCGAAAAGGTACGCATTACCGGAAACGGCTTCTGTGGCTGTTCCCGCAAGACCCTATTGCAGCTCCTGCAGCAGCGCTGCCAAGAAGAAGGCGTCGGACTGCATTTCGACCACAATGTCGACGACCTGTCGCAATTTAAGGATTCTGACGTGATCGTGGCCAGCGACGGCATCAACAGCGCCATACGCGACCAATACCCAGACGATTTTGGCACTACTTCGGTGCTGCAGAAAAACAAGTTTGTCTGGATGGGCTCTACCCGTCCGCTCGATGCCTTTACCTATTTTTTCAGAAATACGCCTTACGGTCCTATCGTGGCCCATACCTATCAGTACGAAGAAGGAAAAAGTACCTGGATATTCGAGACTTCGCCACAGACGTGGGAAAAGGCAGGTTTTGTGACCGAAGACGAAGAAGATACCATCCAGAAACTGTCAGAACTTTTCAAAAAAGAACTCGACGGCCACGGGCTGATCTCCAACAAATCGCACTGGAGGAACTTTCCGGTTATTACCAATGCCGTATGGCACAAAGACAATATCGTGCTGCTGGGTGATGCCAAAGCTACCGCACACTACTCTATCGGCTCGGGTACCAAGCTCGCGATGGAATGCGCCATTGCGTTAGCCGATGCCATTGCAGCCCATCCGAACGACATCCCGCAGGCTTTCCAAGCCTACGAAAAGAACCGACGCAAGCGCGTCGAGATGATACAGCATGCCGCCAAGGTTTCTTTGGAATGGTTTGAGGACATCGACAGGCACATCCAGCAAGACTTCTTGCCGTTTGCCTTTGGCGTCATGACCCGCTCCAAGAAAGTCACTTTTGAGAACCTTGCCATCAGGGATGACTCTTTTACCGATGCCGTGCTTAAGGAATTCAATACGGCCGTAGCGAGCGAGAACCTAAAAACCCCTCCGGCTTTTACGTCCTACCAGTTGCGCAAGATGCACTTGAACAACCGAATCGTCATGGCTCCGATGGAACAATATACTGCCAAAGACGGCCTCGTGTCTGACTGGCATTTGGTACATTACGGCAGCCGTGCCATAGGCGGTGTCGGCCTTATTCTTACGGAAGCCGTAGCCGTTTCTGAAGAAGGAAAAGTTACTTTAGGTTGTCCACTGATAACTACTCAACAACAGATAGATAGCTGGAAAAAAGTTACGGATTTCGTACACCAAAACAGCAAGGCCAAGATCGGCATCCAACTAGGGCATTCTGGAAGAAGAGGCGCTACAAAAATGCCATGGGAAGGCTATAACGAACCGTTAGAAAATCCATGGGAATTGCTGTCTGCTTCTGCCATTCCATACAGCAGCAAGATGCCTGTACCGAAAGCAATGGACCGACAGGATATGGATACTGTACTGGCACAATTTGCACAAGCCGCAAAAAATGCCGAGCAAGCCGGATTCGACATGATCGAGCTGCAGGCCCATCATGGATTCCTGCTCGCCTCTTTCCTATCGCCGCTGACGAATACCCGTAACGACAAATATGGCGGAAGCACAGCCAACAGACTGCGATTTCCGTTAGAAGTATTCCAGGCCATCAGAGAAAACTTTAATACCGACCGTCCGATATCCGTACGGATTTCTGCTTCCGACTGGGCCGAAGGCGGCATCACGTCAGAAGAAGTGCTGGAAATAGCCGAAGCCTTTAAAAAAGCCGGAGCCGACATCATCAACGTATCTTCAGGATATACCGTCAGCCATCAAAAACCCGCCTATGGCAGGATGTACCAGACGCCTTTTTCAGATGCCGTACGAAATTCTGTTCACGTACCGACGATTACGGCGGGGTCCATACAAGACATCGATCAGATCAACACCATCATCCTGAACCGAAGAGCCGATTTGGTAGCCCTAGGAAGACCGTTATTGCTAGATCCAGGCTTTGTCAGAAATGCACAAGCTTACGAACAATATCCCACAGAAGACATCCCGCAGCAGTACGAAGCAGGAGTCTCACACCTTTATCCGTATAAGTTGAGCGAAAGAAAAGCTGTAGAAGGAATGAAGAAAGCGTTGAAACCGGAAAGCCATAAAAAATAATTTAGGAATTAAGAATTTCGATTTTAGAGTTCAGAACCGTCATAAATCGTAATTCATACATCATAAATCATATTAAAATGTACCAAGATAATTTCGCCCACAAGCACCTCCCTTCTCAAAAGCTGCAGCCAGAGTACATCTACAGCGATCCTGATTTTCAGCTTCCTGAAAACCTGAACTGCGTAGAAAGGCTATTGGACAACCATATCAAGGAAGGACGCGGCCACCATATCGCCATCCGTACTTTCGAGAAGACATGGACTTATCAAGACCTGTACGAAAAAGCCAATCAGATAGCACACGTCTTGGTTGATGATTTGGGATTGGTTTCTGGCAACCGCGTACTGATACGTTCTGCCAACAACCCGATGTTTGTGGCCATCTGGTTTGCGATACTTAAAGCCGGAGGCATCGTGGTCGCTACCATGCCGCTGTTGCGGGAAAAAGAACTGGAAGTGATGATCGACAGTGCCGAAATATCACACGCCTTCTGCGACTATCGTCTGGAAGAAGCGTTGGCAGCCGTAAAATCTCCTTTCTTAAAGCAGTCCATTACATTCGACGGCACCGAAAATGGCACGTCGAAGCTGGAAACCCTGATGCACAACAAGCCGAAGGAATTCCAGAATTTCCCAACCAAAGCCGATTCGGTCGCGCTTATAGGATTTACTTCCGGAACTACCGGAAACCCAAAAATGACATCCCATTACCATAAAGACATATTGCTGATCTGCGAGGCCTTTCCTAAATACGCGCTACAGCCCGTGCCGGAAGACATTTTTACGGGCAGTCCGCCATTAGGATTCACGTTCGGATTAGGAGGCCTTGTGCTGTTTCCGTTTTATTTCGGAGCATCTACTTTCCTTATCGAAAAGCCGTCGCCAGAACTGCTATTGCAGGCGATACAAGACCATAAAGTTTCTATCGTATTCACGGCACCTACAGCCTGGAGAATATTGGCAACCAAGGCAGCCGACTACGATATTTCATCATTACGCAAATGCGTATCCGCTGGAGAAACGTTGCCTGAAAAAGTCTGGGAAGACTGGTATGAAGCGACAGGATTGAAAATCATCGACGGCATCGGCGCTACGGAAATGCTGCATATCTTTATCTCTTCTAACGAAGACAACATGAAAAAAGGCGCTACCGGACTTCCGATACGCGGTTATGAGGCCCGTATTGTAGACCGAAAAGGCAACGAACTCGGTACTAACGAACCGGGAAGGCTGGCCGTAAGAGGAATTACCGGCTGCAAATACCTGAACCGCACCGACAAGCAGAAAGAATACGTACAAGACGGCTGGAACCTGACTGGAGATATCTTCCGCAAAGACGAAGACGGCTACTACTGGTTCGTAGCACGAGGCGACGACATGATTATTTCTTCGGGCTACAATATTGCAGCCATCGAGGTGGAAAGCGTATTGCTCAAGCACGACGACATTTCTGAATGCGCGGTGGTAGGACTGCCCGATGAAAACCGCGGCATGCTCGTATGTGCCTATATTGTCTTGTCCGATAAATCGAAGGCCTGCGACGAATTTGCCAAGACATTGCAGGACTGGTTTAAGGAGAATGCAGCACCTTATAAATATCCTAGAGAAGTGCGTTTTTTAGACAACCTTCCGAAGACCGAAACAGGAAAAATACAGCGATACAAATTGAAGGCAATTAGCAAGGGAAATTGATTAAAAATTACTAATATTATGGCTGGTAATTTATAATAAAACAGAGAGAGTATATGAGAAAAGTATTTGTAGTATTCAGCATCACGTCGTTGGCCATTATTGGCATCATGACCTACATCAACTGGAAGGCAAGCTTCCTGCTATTGATATTCATTCCTTTGATAATCATGGGCTTCTATGACATGTTCCAGTCCAAGAAAACCATCAGAAGAAACTTCCCGCTTGTGGGAAGGATGCGCTACCTGCTCGAGTCGCTAGGACCGGGCGTGCGACAATACTTTATTGAAAGCGACTTGGACGGCAAGCCTTTTAACCGTCTGGAACGCAGCCTTGTCTACCAGCGAAGCAAAAAAGAAACCGACTCTAACCCTTTCGGAACCCAATTAGACATTTATGAAGTAGGCTACCAATGGATCAACCATAGTATCAAGGCCATTCCGTTTTCGAAGGTCAACAGCAATCCGAGAGTACGCATCGGGTCTTCGCAATGCGAAAAGCCGTATGATGCCAGCCTTTACAATATCAGCGCCATGAGTTTTGGTTCCCTGAGCAAGAACGCCATACAGGCACTGAATGCCGGAGCCAAGCAGGGCGGATTCTATCATAATACAGGTGAAGGAGGACTTTCACCTTACCACCTCGAAGGCGGCGATGTCGTATGGAATATCGGTACGGGCTATTTCAGCTGCCGTGACGACGACGGAAATTTCTCTTATGAGCAGTTTGCCAAAAGAGCCGTATTGGATAACGTAAAGATGATTGAGATCAAATTCTCGCAAGGTGCCAAGCCAGGACACGGAGGTATCCTACCAAAAGAAAAAGTAACCGATGAGATTGCCGCCATACGTTTGGTGGGCAAAGGAAAAGACATTATCTCGCCTCCTACCCACTCCGCTTTCTCTACGCCGCTGGAACTGATGGATTTTATCAAGCTGTTGCGCAAGGGATCGGGCGGAAAACCTATCGGCATGAAGATATGTATCGGGAATAAGTCTGAATTTATTGCGATCTGCAAAGCCATGGTACAGACAAAAACCTATTTCGACTTTATTACCGTAGACGGCGGTGAAGGCGGAACCGGAGCAGCACCACAGGAATATTCAGACCACGTCGGCATGCCGTTGAGAGATGCGCTTGCCTTTGTATACGACTGTCTAAAAGGCTTTGGCATCAAAGACCAGATCAAGATTATTTGCAGTGGCAAAGTCATTACCGGTTTTGATATCATCAAGACATTGGCAACCGGAGCCGATCTCTGCAACTCTGCCAGAGGAATGATGTTTGCCTTGGGCTGTATCCAAGCTTTGGAATGTCATGCGAATACCTGTCCTACTGGAGTCGCAACACAAGACCCGAGGTTAGTAAAAGGACTGGTACCGGAAGAAAAGAGCATCCGCGTTGCCCGTTTCCAGCACGAAACCGTAAAAAGCGCTATGGAACTGATGGCATCGGCTGGAATCTGCCATCCGGATGAGGTAGACCGAAATGTTGTCAGCATGAGAGTTGACAGGACTAAGATACAGACATTTGCAGAAACGTATCCAGAGCTTGACAGCGGCTGTCTGTTGGATGAGAATGCGCTTCCGGAAAGCTTCCGCTATTTTTGGAAGAAAGCCACAGCAGAAAGTTTTTAAGAACAATAAAAAACATAAAACCCACTATGTAGTGGATTAGAGAATATGAGCAATTATTTTATAAAAGAAGAAAAGATACGTTTCCAACATATTGATTATGCAGGAATTGTCTTTTATCCCCGATTTTTGGAAATGCTAAACGCATTGGTTGAGGATTGGTTTGAAGAAGCGTTAGAGCGTCCGTTTTCAACCATACATGAAACGAATGGCATTCCGACCGTCGACCTAAAAGTACAGTTCAAAAAGGCCGCCCGCCTCGGAGAGACTCTTACCAAATACCTATGGGTCAAAAATCTGGGTGGCGCCTCCGTAAACTGCGGCTTCCGATTTAAGGATGCAGAAGGAAATATCTGCCTTGAAGGCGAAGTCACCTTAGTGAATGTCGCTATCAGCAAAGACCGAAACGCTATCAAAGCCGAGCCTTTTTCCGAAGACATGAAAGAGAAAATAACGCCTTATATCGTATCCGAATCTTAAGAAGCAAATTCATAATTCATAATTCATAATTCATAATTCATAATTCATAATTCATAATTCATAATTCATAATTCATAATTCATAATTAAAAAAATGGAGTTCCCTAAATTCAAAGCCGCCGCAGTACAGACCTCTCCGGTATTCCTCGATGCAGGAGCCACGGCAGACAAAGCTGTCGCGTTCATCAAGGAAGCCGCTGCCAACGGAGCTGCTCTTGTCGCATTTCCAGAAGTGTTTATTGCCGGCTATCCATATTGGAACTGGATTATGACTCCGGTACAAGGCAGCAAATGGTATGAAGTGCTTTACAAATGCTCCGTAACTACTGATGGTCCTGAAGTACAAAAATTGTGCAAGGCAGCCAAAGAACATAATGTACACATCGTCATTGGGATCAATGAAAGAGGCACTAGCTACGGCGAGATTTACAATACGAATCTGATTATAGATAACACAGGAAAGCTGATCGGAAAGCACAGAAAATTAGTTCCTACTTGGGCAGAAAAGCTTACATGGACAAGCGGTGATGGTTCTTCTTTAAAGGTTTATGACACGGAGATAGGTCCGATTGGCACATTGGCCTGCGGCGAAAACACGAATACTTTGGCGCGTTTTACGCTATTATCGCAAGGCGAGCTTATCCATATTGCCAATTACATTTCCTTGCCTGTAGCGCCGCCTGATTACAATATGGCAGAAGCTATAAAAATCCGTGCCGCAGCGCATTCTTTTGAAGGAAAGCTGTTCACGGTCGTGTCCTGTTCTACCATTTCTAAAGAAATCATGGACGCATTGAAAGAAGATGTACCGAATGTAGAAGAACTACTGACAAGAAAGAATTCTGCTTTTTCTGGAATTATAGGTCCAAATGGCGCCGTAGTAGGCGAACCGCTGATTGACGAAGAGGGAATCGTATATGCCGATATCGATTTATCGAAATGCATACAGCCGAAACAGATGCATGACATCTTGGGGCATTACAATCGTTTTGATATTTTCGACTTGAGAGTGAACGTCGCTCCGACAAGAAAGATTACTTTTATTGATACTCATGAGGAGTTTCATAAAAAATAAATATCCCTTTTCTTCGATATTCTACCCTGACAGGGTTTTGAACCCTGTCAGGGTAGAATATCGGTACCAAAAGGAAAGTGAATAGCAAAAAATAATTTAAACGCCATACAAAATGAAAATACAACCGCTAGAACCTGGAATGTTCTATCACGTCTATAATCGTGGAAATAATGGAATTGATCTTTTTTATGATACAGATTGCTACTATCATTTTTTAAGATTGTATGAAAAATATATGAATCCGGTAGCAGACACCTATGCTTGGTGCCTGCTGGGAAACCATTTTCATTTATTGGTATATATAAAAACAGAAGATGAGATCGATACCAGCAAGCTGGAATATTCGACAGTTGAAAAGCCGAAGGTCGTCAATGCATCCAAACAGTTTTCGCATCTGTTCAATGCATACACTCAGGCTATAAACAAGCGTTTCAAAAGAACAGGGAGCTTGTTTGAAAGGCCATTTCATAGAAAATTGGTATCGCCTGAGGATTATTTCCAGAAACTGATCTATTACATCCACAATAACCCTGTGCATCATGGTTTTTGTAAAAATATAAGCGAGTATCCATGGTCTTCCTACGGAAGCATTGTTTCTGAGAAGCCGACGCAAATAAAAAGAAAAGAAGTTATTGATGCTTTTTATGATTTAGATAATTTTATAGCCTATCATAATCAGGATCAAAATTTGTTTGATATTGATAATTTGATAATAGAATAAATATACATCTAGTTATACCTACCACCCTGACAGGGTTTTGAACCCTGTCAGGGTGGTGGGCGGTAGGTATCGAATACCGAAATAGAAGACTAAAAAACAAAAAAATATGGAATCAAAATTCAACGACGACGTAATCGGAAGAGCCCGAGTCCAGACCACTCCGGAATTGGAAGCCTATTATAAAGAACTAGAAACCTTGGGTGCAGGAGCCTTATGGACCGTTGCCAACGACATCGAGCCATGGGAGCCACGTACTTCTTCTGTTCCTATGCTTTGGAAATACGAAAGCCTGAGAGAGCTGGTACTTAAATCTTCTGAATTGGTGACACCAGAACAGGCCGGACGCCGCGTAGTGTATCTCGTCAACGACAAGCGCAAAGATGTCAGTGCGGCAGTAGGCTGGCTGTATACAGGAATACAGGTAACGCGCCCTGGAGAAAGCACTTCGGCCCACCGACACAAGGCATCGGCTCTTCGCTTTATCATGGAAGGCGAAGGAGGCTACACTGTGGTAGACGGCAACAAGATTACATTTGAAGTCAATGATTTTGTGATTACCCCTAACAGTACGTGGCACGAGCATGGTGTCGCAGAAGACGGAAAGACTTGCATCTGGCAGGACGGCCTGGATATTCCGCTAATCAATGCACTCGAAGCGAATGACTATGCTGTATACGACGGAAAACAAGACTTAAAGTTTCCTGTTAACTTTTCACCTCTAACATACGGAAATTCAGGATTATTACCAGCAGACAAAATCTGGGATAAGCCCTATTCGCCGTTATTTAAATACTCTTGGAAAACGGTCTATCCTGCCCTGCTAGAAGCCGCAAAAGTAAATGAAGGATCGCCATATGACGGCATATTGATGCACTATTCCAACCCAGTAACCGGAGGACATGTCATGCAGACTATGGGTGCTTCGATGCAGTTACTGCGTGCCGGAGAGCATACAAAAGCACACCAGCATACAGGTTCTTTTGTGTACCAATGCGCCAAAGGGAAAGGCTATTCAATCATCAACGGAAAACGCTACGACTGGAAAGAAAGGGATATTTTTTGCATTCCGTCCTGGGCTGTGCATGAGCATGTAAACCTATCAGAAACGGAAGATGCCTGCTTGTTCTCTTTTAATGACTTACCTGTCATCGAATCTTTGGGATTATACCAAGAAAGGGCTTATGAAGAAAATGGAGGGTTTCAGGTAGTGGAGAATTAAAAGTCTTAAAGTCAAAAGTCTTAAAGTCAAAAGTTGGAAAGTTGAAAAGTCCAAAAGAGAAAAGAAAAATACGATACAATCAAACCTTAGTACTACAATAAAATGAAATTAGTTACTTTCACGCATAAAAATTCAGATCCGAAGCTTGGGATTTTCAATAATGATACGGTTCTTGATCTTGAAGCCTTCGGGCACAAGCACAATGAGGAGTTTCCAACGACCATGTTGGAACTTATCGATAAGGGACTGGAAGAAGTCAGCAGAATTGCCGAAATAGTAAAGACTTCTTCTGAAAATGCCATAGCCTCAGCTTCGCTTCCTTTGAACGAAATAAAGCTGCTAGCACCGATTCCGAAGCCTAGAAAAAACATCATCGGCATCGGACTGAATTACACAGAACACGTAGCGGAATCGGCAAGGACATTAGATACGTCAAAAGAACTGCCGCAGCAGCCTGTTATCTTTTCTAAGCCGCCAACAGCAGTCATCGGAACTGGTGAAGCCATTCTCCACAATACCAAACTGACACAGCAATTGGACTGGGAAGTAGAATTGGCCGTAATCATCAGCAAAAAAGGAAAATATGTAGCCAAAGAAAATGCTATGAATTATGTTTTCGGCTATACTGTCATCAACGATATCAGTGCCAGAGACTGCCGCCGTGCAGGACAATGGATTGTCTCTAAAGGACAAGATACTTTTGCGCCTATGGGACCTATTTTGGTAACCAAAGACGAAATTGAGAATCCGCACAACCTGAACTTGTCGCTGACCGTCAATGGTGTCGAAAAGCAGAATTCCAATACGAAATACATGCTTTTCAATATCCCAGACCTGATTGAAGACTTGAGCACTGTCTTCACGCTTGAAGCGGGAGATATTATCGCAACGGGAACGCCAGCCGGAGTCGGTGCAGGAAGAAATCCACAAGAATGGATGTGGGACGGCGATGTGGTAGAAGCTACTGTAGAAGGTATCGGAACGCTTGTCAATACCATCAAAAAAATCCAGTAAGCCTTGCGCTTTATGACCTTTGACGTTATGACTTTAGACTTTACAACCTTACACTAAAAAACAATGAAAAAATATAAAATAGGCCAAATCGTTCCTTCTTCAAACGTAACTATGGAAACGGAGATTCCTGCGTTGTTTCGTTCCAGAGAAACGATAGCGCCAGAACGATTCACCTTCCATTCGAGTAGGATGCGAATGAAAAAAGTAACCAAAGAAGAACTGGAAGCCATGGATGCCATGAGCTTGAAATGTGCTCAAGAACTTTCGGATGCGCAGGTAGACGTTATGGGCTATGCCTGTCTTGTCGCTATTATGAGCATGGGACGCGGTTACCACTGCGTTTCGGAAACCAACTTGCATGAAGAGACCGTAAACAACGGCTTCCCTACTCCTATCGTGACGAGCGCTGGAGCACTTATTAACGGACTAAAAGTCTTGGGTGCAAAAAAAGTAGCCGTCATTACACCTTACATGAAACCGCTGACGCAGCTGGTCGTTGATTATATCGAACACCAAGGGTTTGAAGTCGTAGATTTTGTCGCGCTGGAAATAGCCGATAATCTTGAGGTAGCAGCACAAGATCCGATGAACTTGTTGCAGATTTACAAGCAGCTGAACTTAAAAGATGTGGATGTATTGGTAGCATCGGCTTGCGTACAGATGCCATCGTTGGAAGCTGTAGACCTAATCGAAAAAGAAATAGGCATTCCTGTGACTACTGCTGCTATCTGTACCACCTATGAAATGATGAAAAAGCTAGGACTGGATACGAAAGTACCTATCGGAGGCGCACTGCTTAGCGGAAAATATTAATAATTCTATCTTAAAATACTAAAGAACTTGAACGGAAATAGCTAACTTTAAGGAAAACCTTAAAAACCTAATACCATGAACGGATTCTTTAAAACCATACTGGCCGGATGGGGAGCCAAAAAACTTGGAGGCGGATGCCTCGGCACTATCATCTTATTCTTTATCATTTATTGGCTGTTAGGCTATCTTTAAAATAAAAAAATCCCTTCGTTTGAAGGGATTTTTTTATTTAAGGATTTGTAGACCAAAGTGAAGCAGACTTCAACAATGCCCTTCTATTCAATTTTAGCTGGGCTACGACCAATTCGGCAAAATCTTCTGGCTGCAGTACTTTTTCTGGGTTGCCGTCCGTGATATTTAAAGACAGCGACATTTCTGAAGCAATCGTGCTCGGCATCAAAGCAGAAACGCGGATATTGTGTTTTCTTACTTCCATCATCAGCGCTTCTGAAAGTCCGGCCACTGCAAATTTTGAAGCGGTATAAGCCGTAGTGTTGGCATTTCCTCGAAGGCCAGCCGTAGAAGAAACGTTGATAATATCGCCTGTATTTCTAGCAATCATCCCTGGAAGCACTTGGTGTGTCACATGGTAGATTCCCATGACGTTGACGTTCATGATTTCTTGCCATCGGTCCGGATCCATTTCTAAAAAGCTTCCGAATGAGGCAATGCCTGCATTGTTGATCAAGATATCTATGGTTCCGAAAGCTTCGTGTATATAGGCAATTCCTTTTTTTACTTGCTCAAAGTCGGACACATCAAAAACGGAGTAGATTGCTTTTACGCCAAAGGCTTGTAATTCGGCCACAGCCTCCAACAGCGTTGCCTCGTTTCTGCCTGTAATTGCTACGTGAACGCCTTCGGCTGCCAATGCTAATGCGGTGGCTTTTCCGAGTCCGCGGCTTCCTCCTGTTATTAATGCTTTTCTTCCTTGTAATTGTTCCATTTCGATAAGTGTTTTGGGTTTCTATACGATAACAAAGTTAGCCAATGCTCGTGGATTGGAATATCTTTTAACTTTTTGTTCGGTCCAAATTATTGCTCTTGGTTAATTTTTATAAAAAGGCAAGGAAATGTGACGGCTAATAATTAAGTTTGTTATTAACCAACTTCTAGGATTTTTACAATCCTTAATTAACTCGTAGAACACTAATTACAACATTATGAAATTAAAAACCTTACTGCTCTGCCTGCTTTTTGTGGGAGCCATGACACAAGCAACTGCACAAGAAAGTGCCGACAAGATTCTCGAAAAAGCTTTTGCACAGGCAAAAAAAGAAAAGAAAAACGTCTTTGTGATGTATCATGCTTCGTGGTGCAAATGGTGCAAAAAGATGGAAAACAATATGGAAGACCCGAGCGTCAAGCCTTTTTTTGACAAAAGCTACGTGACGACTTTTTTGGTAGTGCAGGAATCTAAAGATAAAAAGAATCTTGAAAACCCTGGTGCGGAAGACATCCTGAAAAAATACAAGGCAGACAACAGCGGCATTCCTTTTTGGCAGATTTATGATGCTAATGGAAAATTATTGGCTGATTCGTTTAATGCCAAAGGCGAAAACCTCGGCTGTCCCGCTACCGTTGAAGAAGTCGCCGAATTCACTGACAAGCTGAAAAAATCATCAAAGCTTAGTGAAAAAGACCGCAAAAAGATTGAAGATATCTTCGTGCTAAAGAAAAAATAGACAAATAAAAAGCCTCCTGATTGCTCGGAAGGCTTTTTATTTTTAGGCTGGATGCTATCAATAATTGAAGACTGCTCCGACACCAAAGCCCATATCACTATCATAGTGCGTACGGATGCCCATATTTTTATTGATTATATATCGGAGATCGAACATATATTCTAAATCGGTGTTGGCCATAAAACCGGCTCTCAATCTTTTTGAGATTGGAATATCCTCTCGCATCAAAGATAGTCGTGCTATGCCGTCATGATATACTTCTGCTTGAACGTTGACCAGCATCGGCAAGGTGTACATGACTCCCAAGCTTACGGCGCTTCGGCTGTCTTTTTTATTTTTTTGTCCGAATATATTTTTCTCATGCTCGTCTTCTCCCATTTTGCGGTAGCGCCAGTCAAAACCTATAAAAGGCATCAGCCATTGCATCTTGCCAATATACCTGCCTACATGTGTTTCTACTTCATAACCGTGCATATCGTTATAGCCTAGACGCCATTCTGTACCTACAGACCATCGTGCATTCTGAAACATGGCATCGCCATCATTGCCATTGATTGCAAAATCATTTTGAGCCATAAAATGCGGCATATTGCTTTCTTCTTGCAGCATCTTATAAGCCATTTCTTTATTTGGAAGCAGAGGGTTTTCGTAATCGCCTACTTCAAAAACACGATTCATCCCCGCCATCATATGATACAATATATGGCAGTGAAAGAACCAGTCACCTTCTTCATTAGCCAAAAATTCAATCGTATTGGTTTCCATCGGCATGATGTCCATAACGTTCTTTAACGGTGCATTTTCGCCTTTGCCGTTGATTATCCTAAAATCAAAACCATGCAGGTGCATCGGGTGTCGCATCATGGAATTGTTATAGATGGTGATTCGTAGAACTTCTCCTTTTTTTACTGGAATCTTATCGGTTTCTGAAAGGATTTTATTGTCCATGCTCCAGACATACCTGTTCATATTTCCAGTAAGTACAAATTTCAATTCCCGTATCGGCGCTTCTTTAGGAAGCACCGTATTGTGAGGCGATTGAAGCATGGCATAATTTAGAGTTACTATATCACCTAAAGCGTTGGAATTGTATTGATTTGGATCATTATCCCTATTCATTTCATGCTGGCTATGATCCATTTTTTGCTTGGCTTCTCCTGTGATTTCGGGATACATTACCACATTCATATCCATTTGATTTAGGCTCATCTTCATTCCCATATCGTCAAGGTCACCATTCATTTTCATCATATCGTTCATCATCTTCATACCTTCAAAATATTTTAGTCTAGGAAGCGGAGAAATCAACTGTTTGGTACCATTTCCGATAAAATAACTTGCGGATTGCGTCCGGTCTTCTGTAGTTGCTAAAAACTCATAAGCCAATCCTTCTTCGGGAATCGTGACTACCACATCGTAGGTTTCAGACACAGCAATTATCAGCCTATCGACTTCTACAGGCTCGACGTCATTCCCATCGCTCGCCACTACCGTCATTTTGCCTCCTGCATAACGAAGCCAGAAATAGGATGATGCGCCGCCGTTTGAAATACGCAACCGTACTTTATCGCCTGCCTTTAATGTTTTGCCATCAACGGTCTTAAGGTCTGTAGAATGATTTCCATTTATCAATATCTTATTATAATAGACATCGCTTACGTCCATCGCCATCATGCGCTTCCATTCGTTTTTGAGTTTGGTCTTGAAGTGGCCTTCTCTTATCGCTTCTGCGTAGGATTGTGTCGCTCCTTTTTTTATAGCCGCCCAATCGTTAGCATTATGGAGCATTCTGTTGATATTGTCGGGATTAAGATTGGTCCATTCGCTTAATATAATCGGAACGGTTGGAAGATCGTCTATTCCTTTGCGAAAGGTTGTATCGTCATTGCGTTTCTTCATCACAAAATTACCATACATCCCAATCTGTTCCTGCAAACCGGAATGGGAATGGTACCAATGCGTTCCGTTTTGTATGATTGGAAAACGGTAAGTATAAATAGTTCCAGGCGGAATAGGTTCTTGCGTAAGAAAGGGCACGCCATCTTCCTTGTTCGGCAAAAATACGCCGTGCCAATGCAATGATGTGCTTTCTTTCAATTCATTATGTACTACAATTTCGGCCGTATCGCCTTCTGTAAACGTTAGTGTAGGCATCGGAATTTGTCCGTTTACTGCGATTGCCCGTTTTTCTTTGCCGGCATAGTTTACCAGCGTATCGCGCACATATAAGTCGTAACGCACGACCTTTTGTGCCTGCAGATGAACAGCTGTAAGCAATAGGAATACCGCTATAATTCCTGCCTTGGCATGATTATATTTTTTTGTCATTTTGCTATCTTTTAAAGTAATTGCCATGCAAAATATGAGGCTTCTGCATGGCACTTGCCTATTTGATCGTTTCAACTGTTTTTCCACACGTGAGCATCTGCGAACCATAATACGGATTTTTTACCGCGTTTTCTTTGCTCAGCCAATTGGCACCTTTGTTGTCATTCGCCATCGGACAGAATTGGTAGTAGACAGGTACTTCGTATTTTGAAACCTTAAGCAATTCATAGATACTTTTAGACAGGGTCATAAAATGATCTCTTTGGTGTTTTGCATCGGCAGTTTCAGAAATGTGTTCTGCATCTTCCTTCAGGTCGTTCAAGACTTTCATCCAAACGGTATGCTCATCTGCTTTCAGTTCGTTCATCTTTACGGAACCGATCGCTTTTACTAAGGATTTTGCTTTTTCTGACGCCATCTTTCCGTCTGTTTTTACTAAAGCATCTTTTACGTCAAAATAGCTATCAAAAACGGATTTAAGCTGTCCTTGTTGCTGCGTTGCAGTAGGTGCTGGCATAGCATGTCCAGCATGGGCCGTTTCTGCTTTAGCCATTGTTTTTATGGGACGGTCGTATTGGCAGCATTCTGGAAGCTTGGCATAAGCGTCGTCTGGAGCACGAAAGGCATCGCTGTCATAGCCGGCCAAGGCAATACGTTTTAAGATGTCATCAAGATTGGTTGTTTTTTGGTCGTAGGCTATAGAAGCCATCTTGGTGTCTTTGTTCCATTCTACTTTGGCAGTCTTGCTGACATTTCCTGCTTTTTCAATCGTGCTTTTGCACATGTTGCAGTTGCCGTAGATTTTTACAGTCTCTTTTTTCTCGTTTTTAATTTGTGCCTCACAGGCCGTAAATGTAAATACCATGGCAATAACTGCCATTATTTTGGATAATGATTTCATCGTGAAAATTTTATGTAATGAGTATTATGTGTAAGCTTATAAATCGTTTTCAAAAAGACAGACGTATGGCTGTCATAAAAGGGTCTTAGCTTATTTTAGGACGCAACCAGATGGAATAGAAACCAGAAGCAAAGTTGGTTGCTGCATAATAAAATTTTAATTTCTTTTCTGTGGAAGAAATCACATTATTGGAAAACTCCTCATTAAAAAAAACGGCAGCGCTCACAGAAGAAACGGGACATATACATGAAGAATGTCCACATTTGCCTTTACAATTCTTATGATTGTTGTCTTTACAGCTATTGTTTTTTTCACAGCTGTCTTTCTTATGCTTGTGGGAAACCATTTCTTTAGAGCAGGCTTTTTTATGGGAACCTTTACTGCAAGCCCATGAAGACTCCGGTATCAAGAAGATTCCGAGGACGACCAGCAGTATGAAATAAAGTTTTCTCATTTGTCCATAAAAAGTAATTCCAAAATTAGAGATTTATTTTGAGTACTTCACTAATAAAGTGTTAAAACGATTTTAGAAAAATACTTCCGTTTACTTTTTTTGGAGTTTTAAGGCAAGATTGATAAAAATACTCCTGTCTGATGTCATAAAGGCCATTATTTATTTGAATTATAGTATTTTTGGCAGAACGTACTATCCAATAGGCTCGCAGTTTTTTATCATACTTATGAGGAAGTTTTTTGAAGAACACTTTTAGAGACTTGAGATTACAATCATCATTATTATTAACAAACTAAAATCCTATGAAAAGACTACTGTCAGCCTTTCTACTCGTGGCGTGTTGCGTTGCCAATGCCCAGCAGCTTGCCTCACCCGACCAGAACTTAGAATTAAAATTCGGTTTATCTCCAAAAGGAGAGCCTACCTATGAACTTTCTTATAAGAAAAAAGCCGTCATCAAGACCAGCAAGCTTGGACTAGAACTGAAAGGCGCCCCTTCTTTCCTTGACGGATTCCAAATCGACAAATCAGAAAAGAGTTCTTTTGACGAAACGTGGAGACCTATACTTGGTGAACAAAAAAACATACGCAACCACTACAATGAGCTTTTGGTAACATTGAGCCAAAAAGCTGTAAACGGAAGGTATATCCGTATTCGTTTCCGTCTTTTTAACGACGGATTGGGATTTCGATATGAATTTCCAGAACAAAAACACTTGAACCATTTCGTAATCAAAGAAGAAAAGACGCAGTTTGCTCTTGCAGGCGACCACAAGGCTTTTTGGCTTCCGGGCGATTATGACACGCAGGAATACAGTACGGTGACTTCCAATCTTTCTGAAGTGAGGGGAAAGATGAAAGATGCCGTAACGCCTAATGCTTCGCAGACTACGTTTTCGCCAACAGGATTGCAGACGCCTTTGATGATGAAAAGCAAAGACGGACTTTACATCAACATACACGAAGCATCATTGATCAATTATTCGTGCATGTCATTGAATCTGGACGACAAAAACATGATCTTAGAATCGTGGCTGACGCCAGATGCCATTGGCGACAAAGGTTATTTACAGGCCGCTACGCAATCACCTTGGAGAACCATTGTAGTAAGCGACAAAGCTGCAGATATCTTGACTTCAAGATTAATATTGAACCTAAACGAACCTACCAAATACAAAGACGTTTCTTGGATCAAGCCTGTGAAATATGTAGGCGTTTGGTGGGAGATGATTACCGGAAAAAGCACTTGGGCGTATAATGACCTAGAAAGTGTACAATTGGGCGTAACCGATTATTCCAAAACCAAACCCAACGGAAAGCACGCGGCTAATACAGCTCATGTCAAAGAATATATCGACTTTGCTTCCAAGCATGGTTTTGACGCCGTTCTTGTTGAAGGCTGGAACGAAGGCTGGGAAGACTGGTTCGGAAAATCGAAAGATTATGTTTTTGATTTTGTGACACCGTATCCTGATTTCGACGTACAGGAATTGCACCGTTATGCTGCCTCTAAAAATGTAAAGATGATGATGCACCACGAAACATCTGGCTCTGTGAGAAACTACGAGCGCCACATGGACAAAGCCTACCAATTTATGGTTGATAACGGTTATAACTCCGTAAAAAGCGGTTATGTGGGCGACATCCTTCCTAGAGGAGAATTCCACTACAGCCAATGGATGATCGACCATTATTTATACGCCATCACAAAAGCGGCAGAATACAAAATCATGGTGAATGCGCACGAAGCCGTACGTCCTACAGGATTGAGCCGTACTTATCCTAATTTGATTGGCAACGAGGCCGCAAGAGGAACAGAATACGAATCGTTTGGAGGGAATAATGCCGACCATACTACGATATTGCCATTCACAAGATTGATGGGCGGCCCAATGGATTATACGCCAGGAATCTTCCAGACTAAAATCAGCGCCTATAATCCGGAAAACAATTCTTTCGTGCATACCACTCTTGCAAAACAGCTGGCATTGTACGTAACCATGTACAGTCCGTTGCAGATGGCTGCCGACTTGCCAGAAACATACAACAAATTCTTAGATGCTTTCCAATTCATCAAAGATGTGGCGGTTGACTGGGACGATACCTATGTGATTGAAGCCGAACCAGGCGATTACATCACCATGGCCAGAAAAGCCAAAGGAAAGAACGAATGGTTTGTAGGTGGAATTTCAGATGAAAATCCAAGAACGGCTAACGTCACTTTTGACTACCTTCCAAAAGGAAAAACCTATACAGCTACAATTTATGCCGACGGAAAAGATGCCAGCTACGACAAGAACCCGCAAAGCTATGCTATCAGAACCATCAAAGTAACCTCTAAGACCAAACTGCAGCAACCTATCGCACCAGGCGGAGGTTTTGCTATCAGCATCAAATAAGTACTACTTTTGTTTATCTTTTTAGAAATGGAGCAAGGCAACTTGCTCCATTTTTTTATACCTTTAATTTTCAAGGACGGACTGTAACATTTTGGCGGCCTCTCCTACTCATAAGGTAATCAAACCAAAAAACGATACAAATGACAGCACACGAAATTGACTACCACATCTATGGCGAAGAAATGCAGTATGTGGAAATAGAACTAGATCCGCAAGAAGCCGTCGTGGCAGAAGCAGGAAGCTTTATGATGATGGACAGCGGCATTGCCATGGATACTATTTTTGGAGACGGCTCCAACCAGACCCAAGGCGTTATGGGCAAACTCTTTTCAGCAGGAAAAAGACTCCTGACCGGAGAAAGCTTGTTTATGACCGTATTCTTGAACCAATACCATGGCAAGCGAAAAGTAAGCTTTGCTTCTCCGTATCCTGGCAAGATTGTTCCGATTGACCTGACCGAATATGGCGGGCGTTTTATCTGCCAAAAAGATGCTTTCTTGTGCGCCGCAAAAGGCGTTTCCGTAGGCATTGAATTCTCAAGAAAACTAGGGCGCGGACTTTTTGGCGGCGAAGGTTTTATCATGCAGAAGCTGGAAGGCGACGGAATGGCCTTTGTTCACGCTGGAGGTACCTTGGCTAAAAAAGAACTTGCTTCGGGAGAAACCCTTAAGGTAGATACTGGCTGTATCGTAGGCTTTACCAAAGACGTGAACTACGATATTGAATTTGTTGGCGGTATCAAAAATACTATTTTTGGAGGCGAAGGATTGTTTTATGCGACGCTCACAGGTCCTGGAATTGTCTACATACAATCGCTTCCATTCAGCAGATTGGCGGGAAGAGTCTGGGCATCGGCACCTCAAGGTGGCGGCAAAAGCAGAGACGAGGGCAGTATCTTAGGCGGTATCGGCAACCTTTTAGATGGCGACAACAAATTCTAGTCCCTAGACTTAAAATTATCAATTATATTTACCCTCTATAACAGACCTACTTATGATCCAGGACATACTACAGCTACAGCAACGCCATGAGGAATTTATAAAGAAAATCTGCAAGACCGAAAAAGTTTACGGCCTTGAAAACCAAGTAGGGTTTGCCACCTTAGACTCCGCCAATTACGAAGACGAAAACGGAAAGTCCATGCCTGTCATGTGCTTTTGGTCAGACAAAAACGGCGCTAGGGCTTGTGCCAAAGACAAATGGAAATCCTACGAACCGTCGGAAATCCAGCTGGCAGAATTTATAGAAGAATGGTGTGTCGGAATGTACAACGAAGGCCTTTTAGCCGGAACTGATTTTGACGAGAACAAGCTGGGCAACGAAATCGATGCACTGGAACTGTTGCTGGAAATCGCTACAGAACTGCAATCACAGAACAAAGAACTGCAATTCAAGAAGTTTGAAAATCTTTCCGATCTGGAAGAGCAAATCCGAGAAATTTTAGAATAAATCCATACGCCTTTAATCCAATCTTATGAGCAAGAAAAAAAATAGCTACGCCGCGCTGCCCTTTATCCTAAAGCCTTCTTTCGTAAAACAATTTCTATTGCTCTTTTTCCTCCTATCTGGAATCTATTCTTTCGCTCAGGAAAAAGCAACAGCACCCGCTAGGCCTGTAGCAGAGAAAGGCAAGCCTTCTATCTTTACAGACGATGAACTGGCTTCTAGCGATTATCTGGCTTCCATAGAAAGAGCCGGAGAGCTGTTGGACGATGCCAAAAATAAAGGAGCGCTTGATGCGAGCGTATTGTTTCTGCTGGGCGAAGTCCATCAGACCAAAGAAGCCTTAAAGCTTATCGATTCGAACCTTGGGTCGCAAAATAACGGTAACGTGCGCAACCAGCAGATGTACCGAAAAGTGCTTTTGGAACTACAGCAAAAGTTCGAGATTTACTGGAAAGCGCTGAATGAGAACGATGAAAAGATTGTGAAAATTAGAAAAGGCAACAAAAGCATTCTTAAGGATACCGTTTTTGCCAAGCTGATAAAAGACACCTTGCGTATTAATGAATTTCGTCCGCAGCTGAAAGACTTAAAAGCAAAATGGATTACAACGGATAGCCTGCTGAAAGCCAATATCGATTCGCTTAACAGCTGGAAAAAAGGCATTACTGAAAAAAGAATGCTGATTTCCAAAGACCTTATCCTTGTGAATGAACGCCTGAACAAATCAGGAGTTTCTCTTTTTGGCAGTGAACATCCTAACTTATGGAGCACCGACCAAAAAGCCAAAACGCAAGAAATGCAGGCTTATCTAAAAGATAAATTCAATGCCGAGCAGAAAGCATCAGCTTATTATTTTAGTTACAGCTTGGGCAGTACTTTCATGCTCCTGCTGCTTGCCGGACTGTTATGGTGGTGGGTTAATTTCAACTTAAAATCCCTAAAAAAGGCACAGCGGCTTGAAAACTTAAATGTATTCCAGTTCCGCTATCTGAATCATAGTACTATATTCCCTATCATCGTGATAGGACTCAATATAGCGATTGCCATAAACCTGTATGCTCCTGCCCTGTTTATTGAATTCATGCACCTGGCACTTCTGGCAACATTGACTGTGCTATTCAAAAAGATATGGTCAGAAAAGGCATTCCGTAACTGGCTGCTGCTGGTTGTTCTTTTCGCTTTGTTCTGCTTCCTCGATCTTTTTGTAGAAATCAGTCAGTTACAGCGTTGCTTGTTTGTGCTGGTAAACCTTGCCTGTATTCGCTTCGGATTTGCCTACCTGCAGACTATCCGTGATGAAATGTATATCAAGGGTCTTTTAAAATATGCCAAAGTCTTGTTTATCAGCTTGAACATCCTTGCAGTACTTTTTAATCTTTTCGGACGCGTATCTTTAGCCCATACGTTGAGCCTAGCGGCTATCATCGCCTTGACGCAAGTAATCGCGCTTTCTGTTTTCTTGAAAATTATCTTAGAAATAATTACGTTGCAGATTTATACGATTCGTATCCGAAGGGGCATTGACAAGATTTTTGATTTCAAGAACCTTGAAAAGAACTTGAAAAAACCTTTCATGCTTCTTATTACTTATCTGTGGGTCATTGTTATCGCTTCGAACCTCAACCTTTCTAGCGTATTTTATGATGTCATCACTTCGATCGTAACGACAGAAAACAAAATCGGGAACTTTACCTTCACCGTCGGTAATATATTGCTTTTCTTGCTGATTGTCTGGATAGCCCATATCATCCAGAAATATGTAGCTTATTTCTTTGGAGAAATAGACGATGAAGATGAAGAAAGCGTTAACAAAAAACAACATTCCAAACTGCTTATCACAAGATTATTGCTTTTGATATTAGGATATCTATTGGCTATTTCGGCAGCCGGAATTCCTTTAGACAAAATTACCATCGTACTTGGAGCACTAGGTGTCGGTGTTGGTTTGGGACTTCAGAATATCGTAAACAATTTTGTTTCGGGCGTTATCCTGATTTTTGACAAGCCGATACAGATCGGTGACGTAATTGATGTAGGTGCCCAAACCGGAAAAGTCAAGACCATCGGATTAAGGACGACCAAAATCGATACGTCTAATGGCGCTGAAGTCATCGTTCCGAACGGAAATATATTGTCACAAAATATCGTAAACTGGACGTATACTAATAACTCTAAACTGGTTGACTTGAGTTTTACATTGCAGGGAGAGATTTCTCAAGAAGCAATCAAGAAAACGATCATAGACTGCATCAGTACTATCCCGCTAATCTATTCTGAAAAAGAGCCACAGCTTTTTTACAGTTATATTTCGGATACCAAGCATCAGCTTAAGATTCAATTCTGGTGCAATATTTATAGGACGGAAACGGCTATCAGTGAAGCAAGGATTGCATTGTATGACGGTTTTAAAAAACAGGGTGTTGTTTTTGAATAATACAGTACAATTCTAAACTAAAAACTGGGACACGCATAATACATGTCCCAGTTTTTTTTATGAATAAAAAAATAGCTTGTCTACATTTTTTCTTTTAGCATCAATTCTTTGATATATTTAACAGGAGCGCTGCCATAGCTAAGGAATTTCTCGTGGAAATGCTTTAGGTTAAAGCTTTTGCTCTGCTCCTTTTTAAGCTGTTCTCTAAAGTCATAGATTTCAGTATAGCCTGTAAAATACGAGCAAAGCTGTACTTGCGACAGGGTTACGCGTTTCCATTTGCCTTCTGCTTCAGCATCTTGCTGGAAAGCTTCTTTGGTCAGCAGATGGATTCCTTCTTCTTTAGACATATTTCGGGTATGCACGCTGTTGTCCAAAATAGTATTACAAATTGTTCTCAGATTCCATTTATAATACATCAGCCACATTTCGTCTGAATTCTTGTAACCGCTCTCTAGCATCATTCTTTCGGTATAGACTGCCCAGCCTTCAATCATTGCACCATTACCTAGGATGGCCTTGATAATACTCGGCGATTGGTTGCTGTAGACCAGCTGCGTATAATGTCCAGGAATCGCTTCATGGATGTTTAAAATCTGTAGGATATAGTCGTTGTATTCTCTCAGGTAGCTTTCGGCATCTTCTGCCGACCAGCCTGAAAGACTTCCGACGTTATAATAGGTATTTCCGTTTTTATCGTAAGGGCCAGGTGCCGAAATAGAAGCGCCTGCCACGCCCGCCATATAATCTGGTTCTTTGCGAACGACTAAAGGCTTGGACGGATCGATATAAATTAGGTCTTTTGTTTTTACATAAGAGATCAGTTCTGGAATCTGCATTTCAATCTGCGACTGGAACTTTTCAGGCGTCGTATGCTGTAGTGAAATCTTGTCAATTACTTGCTTGATTAGGTCTAGCCTATCTGTCGGTTTTGGCGCATTGCCTAAGTATTTGCTCCATAATTTATCTGCCAGTGCAAACATCTTGTCGTGCAGTTCTTTTTTCTGGCTGATGGATTTTTGATAAATCTGTTCGGCATTATAGCCCGACTGGATATCGAAATTAAACTTCTTGGCATACAGTTCTTTTCCGAGTCGGAAAGAGCGCGGTGTCTTATTGTCCAGCTTCTGAAGCCAGTCGGCATAGTCACGGATGGCTGTTACGGCTGTAGTCGCTTTTTCAAGAATAGCATCCTTCTCTTCCTTGCCTAGCTTGCTTTTGTCTACGGCTGCCTTAAGGTCTGTTTCAAAAACAGAAATACCGCCTAAGTTTTGCGCTATCGCTAGCTGCGTATGTTCTACCGTAGGGTTCTTGATATTTTTTTTCGCCGCGGCATAATAGGCCGGAATATTGTCCATCTTAAGGCTGATGTTTTTCAAGCGCGCTTCGAGCGAATCGTAATTGCCATTCAGCATTTCAGCAAAAGAACTACTCACGTTATAGGAAGAAGGATCCCATTCGTCTGATTTTACTTCCTTAATAGTAAAGACCACGTTTTCTAAAAGATTCTTGATCATATAGAAATCGGTCTTATTGTTGTCTGACAGGTTTTCGAGCGAATATTTCTTTAGCGAGTCCAATTGCGAATTGGAAAACTCCAGCTGTTTTTTCTCATAGGCCTCATCAGGAATCACCAAAACGCTATCGTATTTATGATAACCTTGGCTTGAAGCCCAACCAGGATTAAGCTTCCATAGCTCATCGACAAAATGTTCTTTGTAGTTTTCAAAGTGAATATCTGCAAACTCATCGGCCTCTACTTTGGCGGTCTTGTTGCAGGAATAAAGCAAACCTAAAACAACTAACGAAAGTAATGTTCTTTTCATATAAGGAATAAATTAAAGCCTAAAGATAGGAAAATGTTTATGAGGTTGAAATTATTTTGAGGTTTTATAGAAATCTAAAAGGAGTAATTTCGTTAGATAAATTTAATGAATATATTCGCTCCAAAATTGGAAATATTGCAAATCATTAATCAAGTTATTGCTAGGCTTATCCTATTCCATCACTTAAAAAAACAGCTGGAAGATGAGCATGCAGAATAAGCATGCAAATGAAGGGCAGTGGCTTGTTTTTAGTATATTTGATTTGTGGCATTTGCCGGAAGTCAACACTAACAAATAGCCATTCCTTATTTTGACAGTATGAAAGAAAAACAACATTATAAATACACTACCCTATCCTTTGTCTTGATAAACATCTGGACATTGTATGTTTTTTTTGATTATTTTGTTACAAGACATAAAATATTTAGCGAAACGGGATTATTCATTTTCTTCGTTAAAAGTATTTTTTTTTGCATAGTTCTTGGAGTGACCCTGATTCTTTTGAGACTTTTCTATTTTAAGAAAAAGCGAAAAGACAAATTGAGAGCCAACTTCTTTTATATTTTTGCAGGTGTATTTAATTTGTATGTTTTTATCATTTGGCTTATTTGTCTTTTCTTAAAATTACTTCCAGCTGATACGCCTTTAGCATTTTATATGCTTGGGAATCTCACGATAGCACTATTTATTGATTTTGATATTTACTATAAAAAATAAGCATAGCGTCATAAACGGCAATCACACATCTTTTTAACCAACAGCAACATGTCTATCACAGAATTCGAAGAATATAGAAAAATGGTTATAGGCAGGGTCCTGACAAACTTATTTTTCACGAAACAAGACGGCCCCTATGATTATATGCCTGGAATATCGCCTGCTTATTATTTTTGGACTGTTATGGAACTGGACAATAGCACAAAACTCCGCTTCGGGAATGACTATATAGTGGAATGGGATGGTAAAGAAGAATTGATTGTCTTAACAAATTATAATTGGGAACTATCCGAGGATATCATTTTTAAAAACCAAAAAATAACAAACTTAATAAAAGATGATTACGACCAATTAATCTTCCATTTAGAAAACGGAATAACAATAATTCATACTATCGACTATGGTGATGCATTGTTTATTGAGAACCAAACTAATATGCAATAACATCCAAAGCTATAAATTAAGCATACATATCAAAAAAATTGCCTATTATCTTAATCTTAATTTTTTTTACGCTTTCATTACATAAAATCTTATAATATCACTTATTCTACTACTGTCTTCTTGCACTTTTCTTCTAGGTGAGTCCATAGTGAGTCCATAATGACTCCATAGTGACTCTATAAAAAACATTATTCTTATAGACTCACTATAGACTTACTATAGAGTCAGTATAGAGTCATATGCAATGCAACAAAAAGAAAAGCCAAATAAGAATTAGACATTATAGTGCAGATTGCCAATAAAATTATGTCTTACGAACATAAAAAATCCCAAGAGAACTAATTCTCTTGGGATTTTAATTTTTAGGTTCAGGGTTTATCTAGCTTTCCCTGCTCCTATTGGTATTACTTAGTTTTTAACCAATTTGAAAGTCGCAGTACTTGCACCATTCTCTAGTTTTGCCGTGTAATAACCCGCTGACAGATGTGAAAGATCAATTACGTTATTCTCTTTCGGAGTCAGGGCTGCAGTGAATACTTTTGCACCCAATAGGTTGTACACATTAATTGAAGAATAAGGTGCGCTTTCTTGGCTCAAATCGATATTGAACAAATCGCTACTTGGATTTGGATATACCTTTATGTTGCTGAAAGTTGGATTGGTATCGATTTCAGGCTCGCTTACATATACTACGCCTGTACCTCTTGACTGCAATCCTGCATCGCCAGAAATTCTAGTAACAAATCCTGCAGATAATCCGTTAAATGTTTTGAACCTTCCGCCTACGATTACCTTACCGTCTGGCTGTAGTTTTAACGCTCTAATATGGTTGTAACAGAACGGACAGCTAGAAGAACCTGGCAGGTCTGTTGTTCCAGAGCCGATACTGAATGTAGTATCCCATGTTCCGTTGGTGTTTAGGCGTATCATCTTTTTCACGGCACTTCCGTTAAACGTAGTAAACTCACCGCCAATAATGATCTTGTTGGTAACCGGTTCCATGATTACGGTATTGATCCCTCTATCTACACCTGTAGTAGTATTAAAAGTCGGGTCAATCTGTCCGTTAGACAATAAACGCACGATACATTTTGTATTGGTACCGTTGTATTTAGTGAAGCCACCCACAACTACGATTTTGCCGTCTGGCTGCACAGTTGCTCTTGTCAATGGACTGTATATAGAAACGTCTAGATCTTGGTAATTTATCGTACCAGCAGTATCTCCTGCCAAGAATCCAGCATCCAATGTACCATTAGCATTCAATCGAACGATATTTTTTGCTGTAGCGCCTGCAACCGGAGGAGAGAATACACCTAGTAAAATGATTTTTCCATCAGGCTGTACCGTTATCGAATGAACAACCGATCTGAAATAGGTATTCAATTCTGTAGGATTAAAGGTAGCATCTACTGTACCGTTAGACAGAAGCCTAGCAATTCCTAGTTTTTGTACGCCATTATAATAGTAGAAGTCACCTCCTACCAAAATTTTTCCGTCTGTCTGAATAGCCGCTGCATGACCGATATTGTTAGAAAGACTTGGATGTCTTGCCGTGCCTACACCACCTACGTTAAAGCTGGTATCTACACCTCCATCAGGTAATAGTCTTGCTACACATGAAGTGCCTCCAAATATAGGATTGGCTGCGACAACAATAACTTTATTGTCAGATTGTATCGCCATTCCTCTTGCTTCTTGGTTTCCTGTATAGGTAAAAGCAGGGTCTAAAGTAAGATCGGTATTCAATCGGGCCATATTAATTTTCGACACGTTATTGTAGGTCGTAAAGTATCCTGAAATGATAATCTTGCCTGTAGACTGCAATCCGATATTATTAACCGAATTGTTAGCTCTTATGCCTGGCAACGTACTCGTACCATTCACCACGATAACAACTGTTGCCGTATCTGTTGCATTACAGTTTCCTGTGCCACTTAATGAATATGTCAAAGTATATGTACCTGATGGAGTATTAGCAGGAACATTAATCACTCCAGTACCGTCAATACTAGCTCCAGTAATAGAGATCGGATTCACCAAAGCAAAAGAAACATTTGATAAAGATGCCGGAATAGACAATACGCCATTATAGTTATCATTTGAATAGACGCTAGGAGTAAGTCCACCTGTGATGCCATTTACTGGTATGCTTGAGAAGTTGTCATTTACAGCGTCTACAGGAATCGTGTTCGTAGATGTTGTAGTTACGTTGATTGTGTCATACAATGTCGTAGGACAGCCGCTCGAATTGGTATACGTATACGCAATAGTGAAAGTGCCTACGCCTGTTACCGAAGGATTGAAAGAATAAATACCACCCGCTACTGATACGCCAGGACCAGAGAAAACTCCGTCTGTATCTACGTCAGACAGATAGATGCTCAAGTCATTCAGCCTTTGTGTGCTACAAACGGCAGTTGGAAGTTCAAATGTTGCACCGTTAGTAGGAATCAACACTACATTGTCTAGATAGTATCCTCTAAAGTGTTGCTGATAATCATCAGGACCTTGGTTATTGTTATTATAAGTACAACTTGTGTTATTTACTGCAGCAGTATTGGTTACAAGTCCTGCATTGTTTAGCAATCCTAAATATAAGTATTGTTCGCCTCCTGTAGTTGTAGTGAAGGTAAAGGTAATCGTATCCCAACCACCACTATTTCTTATTATAGAAGGGGAAGTCAGCAGATTAGCCGGATTCGGAATGCTTACATCCATATTAGAATTTATAGGCAACACAGCAGTATTGGACAAATAAGCCTGCAAATAGCCTGCATAGCCGCTCATTCCATCACATAGAGACACATCAAAGCTTAGCTGATAAGTAGTGTTGGCCGACAAAGGTGCTTTTAACATTGTATACAAATGCTCCTTGCCTCCGTGACGGCTAGTTCGTATTTGAGCATAACCGTTACCGATATTATTGTTTGCTGCTTGAAATCCAAATATGTTACAAGGAACACCAACCCAAGACGCAAAAGTAGTCGAGCCTGGCAATACAAGCCCATTAAAGTAAGATGGAGAATATTGCGCATTGGCATTTGGATAGCTCCACCCACAAGCTCTTATTATTTGGCTAATTTGAGTAGGCAATGTAGAATATTGCTCAAAATCACCATTCATTACCATATTGCAGGCAGTAGGTGTCGGACTGCATCCACCAGGATTTGGCGGCGGTATGATATAAACATATAAATAGGTAATATTACCTCGCTGTGTGCCATTTATCGGAACATAACGCAACAAATGCAAACCAGGAACTGCCGTCGTAAAGTTGACTGTCGTACCCGAAGTACCGGCTGTAGCAGAAAGCGTCGCTGCTCCAGTAATGTCTTGAAGACATTCAAATCCTGTAGCATTTACGTCATTAGACAAAAGTATGTTTCCTGATATAGCCACATTTGTACTAGTACCACCAGTTGTAGTGATTGCGCCTGAAAAAGTATAGGAGCCGTTTGCACTTACACCATCATTCAAACCTGCTACGATAATACCCCCGCAAACTGTTCCTCCATAATTGAAGAAACCGCCGCTTGTAGTACTCGAACCGTAAGTAGTCTTTACGCTATAGCCCATATCACACAAAGTCCTTCTCTCTTCTGCTTTCAGGTATCTTTTTGTAACACCTTTCGCGATGCTATTGCTTACTACGAAATATGTATCATTGCCATTAGGACTGGCACATGAAGGATATAACATGTCTTCAAAATGGCTCAAGCTACTTCCTAATTCAAAGCAAGTCGGCGTATAAACTGGCACGGTAGACGATCCTACGTATCTTATAGCATTGTTGCAAACCGTAGTGTTAAGCGAGCCTGTACCCAAATTGTCTGGCAATGTACAACCCGGACGCAATACTGTTGGCGATACGGCAGAGTTGAAATTTACGTTATACATAGAGCAACCTCCAATTGTCAACAAAGGCACATTGGCATTCGTTCTTAAAAAAGTATCGTATCTGCTGTAATAGCCCGCTCCTGTTATAGAAGCTCCATTCTGATTGATAAAGCTACCAAAACCTAAAGCATGTGTTACTTCGTGAAGTACTACAGTGTACAAATCATACAAGTTGCTAGGCGCATTGGTTGTTAAGTCAGTATGCCATTGAATATTGGCATCCGCAAAATTAAAAGCAATCTCCCCATGATACAGATTGACTGAACTGCCTAAATTGGTATAAGAATCTTGGCCAAGATGTATGGTCTTCCATATCTCGCCATCCAAGATACCTCCAGTGGTGATACTATTATTGCTAGGCGCGATGTAGTAAGAAGATGCAGAGCCTAAAACTCCTGCCGGAGCAGAGCCAGAAGCAATATCTTTCACCCAGATGTTTACTTTTTTTCCGCTAGCCGTCAGCGGGGAATTGATAAAATTGGAAAGGTCTTCAAAAACTTTGCAGACCACTGCCCTACGGGCGTTGTGAACTGGATCCGCTGTGTTTTCCATTCCACAGCCGTCTTCAAAGTATAAATTAAAGTAGGAAGTCGAAGAGCAGGTAATCTGTTGCGCTCTTTGCAACATCCTTCTTCCTGGAGTAATGATCATAATGTCCGAAAGAGAATACTCTTTACCATATCGGTCGTATACTTTTTCAAGTACGCCCTCTGGTGACAGTTTTGGATCAAATAATACAGGTTTCGGCTCGAACTCAATAGGAATGGTTCCCCGTTGAGAATAACCTGTAAAAAAGCTCATCAGCATCAAAAATGCTAATAAAAGCTGTTTTGTCATGTGTTTGTTTTTTTTCATACGATTGGATTTAGGGTAGCTAAGTTAACGAAAATTAACATTTATTAATATTTTTTTAATAAGAAAAAGAATACTTTTAAAAACCCTTTATTTACGTGGCTTCGCACATTGTTTTCTTATAATTTTGACTTTCAATTTGCGATAATTTAATTTTTTTAGCGTCAAAAAAATCTCAATACAAAGTACAAATAGATTTTATTTTTTAGATAAATAGCTTACTGTGTTACCCTTATACTAGTTTTATATACAATCGGTATTGATTAGTTTTTTGGAGAGTTTTAGTGTCGCAATTCGCGAATCCTATTTTAGTTTTCCTATATAAATAGGCTGCTGGCAGGTACGGAAAGTCAGTCGGAACATACTTGTAAAAACACGACATTAGTTTCTGATTCAAATAAAATCCTACCTTTGCCCTACTCCTTCAAAAACATAATTTCTATGGATTATGACAAATTTATCTTCTGCCTTGAAGCTGTTCCCGATATCGAGACAGAAACTACGACCGAGGTTTTTAAAAGCCTAGAAAAACTTGCATTACAGACAGGTATTGACAGCATCTATAAGACCTGCGATACGATTGAAGGACTGGAAGAAAGCTTAAACGTTTTGCTTTATGAAGACCATAATTTCAAGAATTATGAAATCATCTACCTGATCATGCCTGGTGAAGGAAATACGATCTGTCTGAACAATTATTATTACAGCCTCGAAGAGATAGCCGAAATCTTTGAAGGAAGAATGAAGGGCAAGATTCTGCATTTTGCTAATGCAAAGCCTTTGGATTTAAGTGAAGAAGAAGCGCAATATTTCTTAGATATTACGGGAGCTAAAGCCGTTTCGGGCTATGGAATCACATCCCGCAAGGCCACGAGCAGCCAGCTCGATAATGTTTTCTTCAGTCTGTGCCAAGATGAAGATGATGTAGTCGAAATTGTAGAAGCACTACATGAAAAATATTATGCAGCCTGCAAGGTGTTGGATTTTAGGCTGTATTATTAAACAGCAACAGCCGCTTTTACAAGCAGCTGTTTTGAACTTTTATTTGTTTTTTGAAATTAACGCGTCAGCCAACCTCTCCTGCCCGCCGTAGCTATCGCATAAGGCATAATCCAGAATAATCCGAAAGTATATAACAGACTGTAAGAATAGGCCCATAATGATTCCGAAAAATTATGACGTTTTGCATAGAAAAACACAGGGAAACTCGATAAGATCAGGATGCCCAAAAGCGTTGAGCTAAAAAACAGTACGGGGTGTATCAGTATAAAATACAACATGAATAACAGGAACGGATAGGCCATAGCAATAGTCAAGAACTGGTTGAGAAATAACAGCCTCGCTCCTACTTTAGAGCCTTTTCTAAAATTCGTGAAGACAAATTTCGACATCATCAGGTTTTCTCGTACGTTGCTTCTGCCCCATCGGATAAACATTTTTGACAAGCCACGGTATTTTTCTGGCACGTTTGTAAGCACGTAAGCATTTCTCTGGAACAGCACATGATGGCCTTGCTTTAAGATCATATTGGTCATGGCACGGTCTTCACCTATGTCTGAAGCTTGTCCCATAAACGTCTGGTTGATCCATTCTTCAAGGCAGGCAAATACGGCCGTGCTGCGGTAAGCCGCCAATGCGCCTGGCGTGCAAAGCACAGAGCCGACTCTGCTTTCTGCCGAACGTATAAATTCAAAGCTCATCACAAAGCTCACGTTGAGCATTTTCGGCAACATGGCTTTCTCATTGTTCAATACCTGAACATTTCCGGCCACCGCACCGCAGTTTTCATCCACTACAAACGGGCTGACCAAATTTCTAAGAGTATCGGTCTTTACGATAGAATCGCTATCAATCGTTACAAAAATTTCTCCTGTACCCATATTAAACCCGCGGTAAAGCGCATGTCGCTTTCCTTTGTTTTCGGGCTGCTGATAAATTGACAATCGGTCGCCCAATCTTTTTTTGGCTTCCTGCATCCAATACCAAGTATCATCCTTGCTTCCATCATCGATTGCTAACAACTGTAGTTTTTCTTGTGGATAATCGCTTTCAGCTATGCTCAGTAGCGTATCCCATACCAACTTGCCTTCATTATAAGCCGGAACGATTACAGTGCACGTCGGCAGTTCTTCATCGGTTACAGACTTGATTGGCTTGTAGCGAAAATAAAGGTAAATATTATAGAGCATAAAGCCCGCCTTGAACAATAGCAATACGCTGGCAAGAACCAAGAAAGGAAAGCCTATGACCGAATTTAGACGTTCGATATTGAATTCGTAAAATTCGGGCTGCAATTCATACGCCAGATAGGCACCTACCATCAGTAACACGAAAGTACCTGCTAGTACCATCATGTTTGCCTTTCTGGGATATCTCAAAAAAAGCATTTTTTCTAGGATCAGGCTGTTGATTTTAAAAATAAAGCTGGTCAATCCTTGTTCGTCGGCATGGATATCATTTTGGGGGTAAAATTTTGTAGAAGTAATTGTTTCACTTTTCATGCTATACTACTTAAATTAATAATGGGTTTGGTGGTGTGTCGTACGAAGGCTTTTTTTCTTCCTAATTTTCTGTTGAGGAAAACCGTAATGAAATGTAAGTAAGCACGTACAGCAACACGATTAGCAAGCCTCGTGCCATTTGGCTTATCCTTATAATTAGGGGCTTTAGAGCACTTGTCGTTTCCACAAAATGTAGATTTTTTTAATAGAGAACAACACAATTCCCCAATGCAATTGTGGATTTTTGGTATGATTTAGATTGAAGAAGTAACTGCTCAAACCTTCAATAACTATACTTTTTATGGACATTATTGTTTAGCAGACATAGCTTTTTCGAGTATAAAAAAAGCCACTCAAAAGAGTGGCCAGGGAAAATAGTCAGGAAATTTTTGAATAGGCTACTTGTAAAAAAGTGGTAGTGTTCGGTTAATTTTTACAGGGATATTGCAGTTTTATGTCTTGGATAATCAGTTCGGCGTTAGGTTTGTTTCCGGCAGGAATAAAAAAATAAGAATAGATGATGCCGTCTCCAAGATCGGTTTTCATAAACTCCATCATGTCTCTATGATAGGCAATATACACCAGGCTGTAGCGCTTGGGTAAAAACAGGGAGCAGGCGATGCATACCAAGTCGGTTACGGGTAATATTTCTAATCTGCTCGGCCTGAATTCCCAAGCTTTATACGTTTTGCTCAGCCCTTCTACTTTGCTTTTGGGATGCAGGAACTTACAAAAGTTCATGTTTTTTCAATATATGAGAAACGACCATCTTTTACTTTTTCAACAGCTAAATGTATTGTTTTTATTAAAATTCATGATGTCCCGGTGAGTAGAATTATTACTACATCTTTAAACAAACAGATTCGATTCAATTTTTCTTCTTTTCATTACAAAATACTTACCGCTTCTTTCACTTTCAACTGTAGTATTGTAACGGCTTCTAAATTTACGGGCTTTTAAAAACTTAATCATGAAAAAAATTACGCTTTCCTTCTTCCTCCTTATCCTTTTTGTTACCCAAATCGCAATGGCGCAAATGATCGAAACAGTCCATCCAATTCCTAAAGAATCTAAAGTGACATTTGGCTTTTTTGAAGGAACTGTTATCGCAGGCTATGTAGATAAAGGCGGTTTCTTGAATTTTACGGGACCAAACGTCAGCTTGACTTCCGGAAAATCAAAACTATTGCTAGGCATGCTTCCTTCGCTGCGCTTCAAGGAAGACAAATCACAAGTAAAAAATTCTTTTGTCATGCCTACGCTCGGAATGGGACTTACGTACAGCTATAAAAAACTAGCCCTACAGATACCTCTGTATTATAATGCCAAGACAAGTACGGCAGATGGAAAATGGAATGTGGGTATTGGCGTCGGAATAAAATTGAAATAAGTAAAAAAAGAAAGACATGAACAATTAGTTTGCATGGTTCGACGTCATGGAGCGCCAAGCCTTCTATAGAGCAGATTCAGTTGATTCAAAACCTTTTACCTAAAAAATAGACAACAAAAAGGTGTAGATTTCGCTACACCTTGTTTATTTATATCTAAAATCTAGTACGCCATCAGCTCTTTCAAAACATCTTCAAATCGGCTCTTTGCCAAGAATTGATCTTCGAGCGCTTTTGTAAACGGAATCGGCGAATCAAGGCTCGCTACACGTTTTACAGGACCGTCAAGATATTCGAAACAATGCTCCATAATCATGGCAGAAATGTCGCTGGCAACGCCGCCAAACATTGTATCTTCTTGCAATATGATTGCTTTTCCTGTCTTTTTTACAGAAGCAAAAATAGCTTCGGTATCGAGAGGCTGCAATGTTCTCAAATCTAATAAGTCTGCAGAGATTTCCGTATTTTTTGCCAAAGTCTCCAAAGCCCAATGCACGGCAGCTCCAAAGGCAATAATAGTTACGTCTTTTCCTTCTTTCAGCAATGATGCTTTTCCTAGCGGTAATGTATAATAATCTTTAGGAACGTCTTGGTATACGCTTCTGTACAATTGCTTGTGCTCAAAAAACAATACCGGATTCGGATCGTTGATCGACGTATTTAAAAGTCCTTTAGCATCATACGGGAAGGCTGGATAAACTACTTTCAAGCCAGGCGTTTTAGTGAACCAAGCTTCATTGGTCTGCGAGTGGAAAGGCCCGGCTTGAGTTCCGCCACCGCAAGGCATTCGTACTACGACATCAGCATTTTCGAGCCAGCGGTAGTGTGATTTTGCCAAAAGATTTACTATTGGATTGAAGCCTGTCGATACGAAATCGGCAAATTGCATCTCTACAATGGCCTTATGCCCGTTGATTGAAAGTCCCATTCCTGCAGAAACTACAGCACTTTCACAGATTGGCGTATTGATGACCCTTTCTTTTCCGAACTGCGCCACAAAGCCGTCGGTAATTTTAAAAGCACCGCCATATTCCGCAATATCCTGTCCCATGATCACTAGGTTTTCATGGCGTTCCATCGACTGCTTCAAACTGGTTGAAATAGCGTCGATCAGACGGATATTTACTTTTTTATCCGAAGGAGTAACTTCTTCAAAATCATAAGGTTTATACACATCATTTAACTCTCCTTCATAAGTAGCTTCAATTTCTGGCTCGGCCTGAACCATTGCCCAATTCTCATCAATTTCTTTCTTGATTTCGGCACGAATTTCTTCGTCAAGTTCAGAAGTAAGCACATCTGTTTCCGAAAGGTATTTTCTGTAATTGTCTACCGGATCTTTGATCGCCCATAAATCCATTAATTCCTGAGGTACATATTTAGTACCGCTGGCTTCTTCATGGCCGCGCATTCGGAACGTCTTGAACTCTAATAGCACAGGTCTTGGCTTTTCGATCATTGAAGCTTTAAGCTCTGAAAGCTTAGTAAAAACTTCCAGAATATTATTTCCATCGATAATATGCGACTCCATGCCGTAGCCGATTCCTTTATCAGCCAGGTTTTCACAACGGTACTGCTCGTTCGTAGGTGTCGATAGTCCGTAACCGTTGTTTTCGATTACAAACATTACTGGCAATTCCCAAACCGACGCAATATTCAGTGCTTCATGAAAATCGCCTTCACTGGTAGCGCCTTCGCCTGTGAAAACTGCTGTTACCTTTCCGTTTTTCTTTAATTTATTTGCCAAGGCGATTCCGTCGGCAACTCCCAATTGAGGGCCCAAATGCGAAATCATTCCTATAATCTTATATTCTTGTGTCCCGAAGTGGAACGAACGGTCGCGTCCTTTTGTAAAACCATTAGCTTTTCCTTGCCATTGCGAAAACAAGCGATACAATGGGATATCTCTTCCTGTAAAAACGCCAAGATTTCTGTGCATCGGAAGAATGTATTCGTCTTTATCTAAAACGGCAGTAACGCCGCAAGCGATTGCCTCCTGCCCGATTCCGGAAAACCACTTGGAAACTTTTCCTTGGCGGATCAAGATGAGCATCTTTTCCTCAATCAGTCGGGGCTTTAAAATTCTTTTATATAAGTCTAACAGTTGGTCGTTGGTCAGGTTTTTTCTGTCGAAATTCATAATAGTTACGAAAAGGTTTGCGTGTTTTTTTAAGTTGTCCAAAAGTATAAAAAAATAACAGCATAAACTCGTAATGTTACAGAATTTTCAATTGTTGATAACTTTTAAAATTAAATTCTCAAAATAATCTATACATTTGTGATAACAAGGCTTGACGCCTAGCAAAGTTATTAACATATATTTTTAAAGAGTATGCAAAATATTCCTAGTGTTGACTTGCGTGATTTCCTTTCGGATGACCCGAAACGTAAACAAAAATTTGTAAATGAAATCGGAAAAGCTTTTGAAGACATTGGCTTCGTGGCTTTAAAAGGTCATTTTTTAGATGACCAATTGGTAGATGAATTGTATGGCGAAATCAGAAATTTCTTCGCCCTGCCATTAGAAACCAAATATAGTTATGAAATTCCAGGAATTGGAGGACAGCGTGGTTATGTTTCCTTTGGAAAAGAACATGCAAAGGGAAGAAAAGAAGGTGACTTGAAAGAATTCTGGCACTTCGGACAGTATGTAGACAAAGATTCCAAATGGGCTAACGAATATCCAGACAATGTTGAAGTAAAAGAACTTCCTCGTTTTAATGTTGTGGGAAAAGAAGCTTACCAAATGCTTGAAAAAACAGGTATTTATGTACTAAGAGCTTTAGCCCTACATTTAGGATTGGATGAGTTCTATTTTGATAAATATGCAGAAGAAGGCAACTCCATCTTAAGACCTATCCATTACCCGCCAATTACACAAGAGCCTGAAAACGCGATTCGTGCTGCAGCTCATGGTGATATCAACCTGATTACCCTTCTTATGGGCGCTCAAGGACGTGGCCTTCAAGTTCAGAACCACAATGGCGAATGGATTGATGCTATTGCAGAACCAGACGAATTGGTGATTAACGTAGGCGATATGCTTTCAAGACATACGAATAATAAGCTGAAATCTACAATCCACCAAGTGGTCAACCCACCAAGAGAATTATGGGGAACTTCGAGATATTCTATTCCGTTTTTCATGCACCCAGTAAGCGACATGCGATTGGACTGTTTGGAAAACTGTATTGATGACCAAAATCCAAAACTATACGAAGACATTTCGGCTGGAGAATTCCTTCACGAACGTCTGGTTGATTTGGGATTAATCAAAAAATAAGTTTTACATTTATACTTTAATTAGAAAGACATTGAGTTTTGCTTGATGTCTTTTTGATTTTTTCAGAACGCAGATCTGGGCAAATCACGCCGATATCCGCTGATTATTAGCCACGTAAATTTAGAATAATTATGGAAACAGATGAATTGCTCCACAAAGAATTGACTGGAGCCATACTAAAATTATATTATGAAGTTTATAATGAACTGGGATATGGTTTTCTTGAAAGAGTTTATCAAAACGCTATGTTTTATGAGCTAAAAGCCAATGGTTATAAAGTCGAAGCACAAAAAAGAATTCCTGTCTACTATAAAGAAATCATGGTCGGAGATTATTTTGCCGACCTTATTGTAAACGACTGTGTGATTCTAGAATTAAAAGCCGTAGAGAGCTTGGCAAAAGAACATCATTATCAAATCATAAACTATCTAAGAGGAACAGATTGTGAAGTTGGATTAGTCTTGAATTTTGGAAAAAAAGCAGAATTTATGAGACGAGTCTACGAAAATTACCAAAAATAAAATCTGCGAATATCAGTGCGATCAGCACGTATCCGCGTCCAATTAAATGCATATGGACTTACAAGACCAACTAAAAAAACTATTCCCAGACCACGAACCGTCTGAAGAAATTGAAGAAACTGCCGCAGAACCCAAAGAACTCTGGGTACAGAACGAGCCGATGATTTGCAAATTTGAAAAGCGAAAAGGAAAACCTACTACCATAATCGAAGGTTATACCGGCGCGGACGAAGATTTCAAGATATTAGCCAAAGAGCTAAAAACCCGATTAAGTGTAGGCGGCACTTTTAAAGACGATTCCATTATTATTCAAGGCGATTACCGCGATAAGATTATGGCTATCCTTAAAGAAAAAGGCTTTAAGGTAAAACGTGTTGGCGGATAAGAACGACCTCAATTTACAAACAAAAAACTTAGTAACTCAGCAACTTTGCCTTAGCAACTTATAAAAAATGATACAATCCTCAGAATTAATATTAAACCCTGACGGCAGCGTCTACCACCTGAATCTAAAACCAGAACATATTGCCAACGATATCATCTTTGTAGGCGACCAAAACCGCGTCGAGAAAATAACGCAGTTTTTCGACAAGATCGAATTTTCTACACAAAAAAGAGAGTTTAAGACGCAGACCGGTATCTTCAAAGGAAAAAGAATCACCGTAATGTCAACAGGAATTGGTCCTGACAATATCGATATCGTAGTAAACGAGCTCGATGCTTTGGTCAATATCGACTTAGAAACCCGTCAGCCGAAAGAAGAACTGACATCGCTGAACATCATACGCATCGGAACTTCAGGATCATTACATAAGGATATTCCTGTAGACAGCTTTGTCATGTCTAAATTCGGACTCGGCCTAGACAATATGCTTCGCTCCTACCTAATCGACAGAATTTCGGAAGATGCTATAGAAGAGGCCTTTATTCACCATACAAATTGGGACATCCGAAAAGGAAAACCTTATGTGATACGATGCAGCGAAACACTGGAAAAACTGATTGAAAGCGATAAAATCTTTAAAGGAATTACCGCAACTGCCGGAGGATTTTACGGTCCCCAAGGACGCGTACTGCGCTTGGAAATCCAAGACCCTCAGCTAAACGGCAAGATGGATAATTTCAATTTCAACGATAACAGGATTACCAATCTTGAAATGGAAACAGCCGCTATCTACGGATTATCTGCCCTGCTCGGCCATAATGCTTTGTCATTAAACGCTATCATCGCCAACCGTGCAAGCGGTACTTTTAGCGAAGATCCTTATAAAGCTGTAGACGAACTGATTGCTTATACTTTAGACAAAATAGCACAAGGCTCCTGATGATGCAAGATGTAATTCGTAAATTCGAGAAATTGCTGGACCAAAATCTTGACTATATCAAGAAGGCAGACAAAGCAATTTTAGAATTCCAACCAGAAAATAAATGGTCTAAAAAAGAAATTTTGGGACATTTAGTTGATTCTGCTATCCATAATCTCATACGATTTACGGAAATACATTATGTTGCAAAGCCTTATGTTTACAGAACTTACAACCAGAACGACTTGGTTAAAATCAATCGTTATCAAGAAATCGATATTGAGGAATTAGCACAGTTATGGCTTTCGATCAACAAGCAGATTTTAAGAGTTTTTAAGTCTGCAAGTGAGGAAACACTGCAGTATGAAATCGAGCTCAACGACAAGTCAATCGTCAACTTAAGATTCTTGATGACCGATTATGTTGACCACCTAGAACACCATATCAACCAAATAAAAAGCAACTAGTTAAAAAAGATGAAAACACTAAAAATAGCAGGAGTACCAGAGCATTTCAATCTACCTTGGCACCTTTGTATCGAAAATGGAGAATTTGAAGCACAAGGTATTGATTTGCAATGGACTGATGTTCCGGAAGGAACCGGAAAGTTGTGCCAGATGCTACGCAATGGCGAAACCGATATTGCCGTAATCTTGACAGAAGGAATTATCAAAGATATTGTAGCTGGAAATCCAAGTAAGATTGTTCAGGTATACGTACAGTCGCCTCTTATCTGGGGCATCCATGTAGATGCTGCTTCTGACCATAAAAAGCTTTCTGACCTAAAAGACACCAAAGCTGCCATCAGCAGGATTGGTTCCGGATCTCAGCTTATGGCCTATGTCAATGCCCATAATCAAGGATGGAAAACAGAAAACCTGCAATTTGAAATCGTGAATACTATAGATGGTGCAGTTGAAGCATTATCAAGCGGCACAGCTGACTATTTTATGTGGGAACGTTTCATGACCAAACCCTTGGTTGACAAGGGCACATTCCGCAGAATAGCCGACTGTCCTACTCCGTGGCCTTGTTTTGTAATTGCCGTTCGAAATGAAATACTAGAAAATGATCCAGGTAGCATCGAAATATCGTTGGATGTAATCAACCAAACGACCGAAGAATTCAAGGATATTCCAAGCATCGACAAGACTTTATCTTCTCGATACAATCAGAAAATCGAAGACATCCGAGAATGGCTTTCGTTAACAGAATGGTCGCAAAAGCCCTTGGATAATAAAACGTTAAACAATGTCCAAAATCAGCTATTGGAACTTTCTCTTATTGATAAAAAAGGTACTTTTGCAGATATAGCAAAAATCTAATCGTAGATTGGCCTTTGGGTTGATATGGTAAAACAGAGTAACATAGACTTTCAAAAAATAAAGGAGAAGCTTCAGGTCAAAAAACCTTGGGACAGCGTCATTATTTTTGTGCTGAATATTTTGATTGCTATTCCAGTTTTTATTATCATCCACCAAAACATTATTGACCCGAACTGGTATTTCCACATCGATAGGATTTTGCTTTTTCTGGCCGTAGTAGTAGCTATTCAATTGGTGCTGAGATTGATGAAAACTATTATTATCCTTTGTATCGCCTTATACCTGATTGCCTTGATTTATGGTAGCTTGTTTGGTAACTATGGCTTCAACAGTGTTTTCGAAGACTATCGTTCTATGGTCTATAGTATGTCTGAAGACCCAAATCCACAGGACATCATTATTTCAAAATTATTGCCATTTCCGAATAAGTCAAAAATTCTAAACGCTATCGAATATGACAATCCGAAAGTGCGAAACTTTGCATTGCTGGCTACTACTAAATATTTCAGGAATGTAAAAGGCTATAGCGAATACCGACGTCAAATCCAGAGTTTTGCGGTTTTCAAGGAAATACAGAGTCGTTGGAATTATGTAAGTGATCCGAAGGGAAAAGAATATATTGCCCGCGCGACAGAATCCTTGATTCACTTTTCAGGTGATTGTGATGACCATGCGATTCTTATGGCAGCCTGTGTTCGTGCTGTAGGCGGTACGCCAAGGCTGATTCACACTGGAGGACATATCTATCCCGAAGTCTTAATCGGAAACAAAACGGCAGACTTAGAAGCAATCAACTATTTAATCAAAGAAGTGCTTTTCAAGCAAGAAAGCAAGGGCAAGGAAATTCATTATCATATTGACGAACGCGGCCAGATTTGGCTCAACCTTGATTATACTGCGACCTATCCCGGCGGACCGTTTATGTCTGAAGAAATTCTTGGTGCTTTGACTTTGAATTAATCCATACCAATATAATTAAGGGAATTTGGTAAATTTATTTTATGTACTGTCTGCTCAAAATCAGGCAATCTTTTTTCTATATTTACAGACAGTTTCAAAAACACGACTATGAAAAAGTGGCTCTTCATTGCATTAATCGCCTTCCAGTTTTCAAATGCTCAAGACGGTTCCAATATCCTTGCTTCCAAACAAAACGAAGTCAAGTTTGATGTGCTGTCTGCTATCGCATTTTCTAAAATTCATATCAGCTATGAGCGCTTCTTGAATGAAGATTTTTCTGTCGGTATTAGCGGCGGATTCCAAGACAGCAAGAATGCGAAGGAAGATTTCGATAAAGGTTATGATCGTACGCTGCCGAAATACGAGATCAATCCTTTTGTAAGATATTCTTTGTCACAAAGCCAAAAAAGCTTCTATTTTGCAGAACTATTTGTCTCAGCAAATGGAGGGAAGTATAGAGAATTACAGCGTTTTGTAGACGAAGCTGGCAACGGTTATTATGACACTTTTGAAGATAATTATACAGATGTAGCCATTGGCGGTGCTGTAGGATATAAGCTGTACATCCAAGAAAAGTTCGGGCTTGAATTGTTTCTGGGAATGGGAAAAAATCTTTTCAATACCGACAAAAGTCCTGAAGTAGTACCGCGCGTCGGCTTAAACTTTGGCTACCGATTTTAATAAAAAATACTATGAAAAATATAAAGAACTTATTACTCGCAATTATCGGACTCGCACTGTTTGCAGGCTGCGGTGATGATGACGAATTTTACAATTCCAAATACCTTTCTTTACCAAATCTGATAGCGATAGAACACCAAAACAGTTTTGCTGTCGGCGATGTGCTTTGGGTAAATACGAATTTCTCAAGATACCAACCAGAGCCCAACCAGACGACCCCGTTAGACCTTTTTAGGACGACTGGCGGTGCTTCCTTCAGTTTCGTGTATGGATTGGAGAAAAAGACAGGAACTGACACGTGGACGCAGCTTGATATCCAAAATATAATAGAAGATGAAGGGGATGCTGTAGTCAATTATTTTGTGATTGCTGAAAGTATTTATGATCCTGCTTCGCAAAATTATAAGTTTAGAGCCGGAATTCCGCTAACACAGGCTGGCGAGTATCGATTGGTTTTTGGATTTACAGAAGTATCGCAATTAGAACTGTCATCAAACAACAGCACGTCTGAAGACACTTTTCTGACGATACAGACAACAGCCAATAACGTATCGGGAGGCTATTATAATTTTACCGTACAATAGCATCTACCACTCGATTTCCTTTTTGCCTAACGACTTCAAGTAATCATTAGCCTTGCTAAAATGCTTGTTGCCAAACCACAGTCCTCTGTTGGCGCTCAAAGGCGAAGGATGTCCCGAGGTAAGAATCAAATGTTTAGAAGTGTCGATCAGAGCTCTCTTGTTTTGGGCAAAACCACCCCAGAGCAAAAAGATAACCTTCTCCTTTTCACTTGAGACTTTCTGAATCACGGCATCGGTAAAGGTTTCCCAGCCTTTCTTTTGATGGCTTCCTGCTTCTCCTTTTCGGACAGTCAATGTTGCGTTTAAAAGCAGTACGCCTTGATCAGCCCAGCGTTCCAAATTGCCCGTTTTTGGCAGAGGCTTTCCTAAATCGCTTTCGATTTCCCTAAAAATGTTATACAAAGAAGGAGGAAAAGGAATTCCGTCGTTCACAGAAAAACAAAGACCATTGGCTTGGTTTGGACCATGATAAGGATCTTGCCCGATAATTACGACCTTAACATCGTCAAAATGGCAATGATCAAAGGCAGCAAATATCTCGCTTCCTTTAGGATAACAAGTATGTTGGGCATACTCTGATTTCACGAAGTCAATAAGTTGATGGAAATAAGGCTTTTCAAATTCTCCAGCCAAAACAGCTTTCCAAGAAGGATGTATCTTTACTTGCATATAACGCGGGTTTGGTTACAAATTTCGGAAAGTTTAGCAGAAAACAAACTAAAAATATAATTCATTTCACACAAAAGGCAAAAACTTTGTAAGTCCCGATGGCTTTGTTTTTTGTACTTTTGTATATAAAATTCGCTTAAAGATAAAATGACCAGCATAACAGACAAGACATTACAAGATTTAGAATTTAACACCGTCCTGCAAGCCATTTCAGAAATCTGCAATACAGATATCGGAAAGGAAAAAGCATTACAGATCACGCCTTTTCGAAACAAAAAGGACTTGATGGATGCCTTGCATCAGACCTCAGAATATGTTTCCTCATTCACGAATAATAATGCGATTCCGAACCACGGATTCGAAACCATCAGCAATGAAATAAAATTTCTTGCCATAGAAGACAGCTTTTTAGAAGTTGGCAGCTTTCGAAAGATTGCGGCAATTTCAGATACCGTAAACGTATTATTGCTTTTCCTCAAGAAATTCAGCGATTATTATCCTACACTGAGCGAAAAAGCCGCCACAGTAGAGTTAACCAAATTTATCTCCCAAAAAATTGACGAGATCGTAGACAAATATGGTGAAATCAAGGATAACGCATCACCCGCCTTGGTCGATATCCGCAGAAACATGAACATGGTTCGCGGCAAGATAAACCAAAGCTTCGGTATGGCATTGAGCCAATATAACGGACTTGGCTATTTGGATGACATTAAGGAAAGTATCGTAGAAAATCGCAGAGTACTCGCTGTTTTAGCGATGTACAGGCGAAAAGTAAAAGGTACAATTCTTGGAAATTCAAAGACAGGAAGCATTACGTATATCGAACCAGAAGCCACGTTGAGATTTTCAAGAGAGCTGAACAATTTGGAATACGAAGAAAAAGAAGAAATCACAAGAATCTTAAAACAGCTGACGAATGATATCCGTCCGTTTTTAGAATTATTGAAGACCTACCAAGAATTCCTAAGCGATATTGACGTAGTAGCTGGAAAGGCCAAATACGCAAACAGAATCAACGGAATCTTGCCAAATATTACTGAAGAGAAACGACTTTATTTTAGAGAAGCCTTCCATCCTATCCTTTATCTGAACAACAAAAAGAAGAACGAAGTCACTTTTCCGCAGACCATCGAACTGACCAACGAAAGCAGAATAATTGTCATTTCGGGTCCAAATGCCGGAGGAAAAACAATTTCGCTAAAGACCGTCGGATTATTACAGCTGATGTTGCAAAGCGGTATGCTGATTCCTGTTCATGAACGAAGCGAAACGTTCTTGTTTGACCGAATCCTGACCGATATTGGAGACAATCAGTCCATTGAAAATCACTTGAGTACCTACAGCTACCGATTGAAGAACATGAACTATTTTCTCAAAAAGTGCAATGCGAAGACCTTGTTTCTTATTGATGAATTTGGTACGGGTTCTGATCCAGAATTAGGAGGTGCTTTGGCTGAAACTTTTCTAGAAGAATTTTATCACAGAGAAGCTTTTGGAATCATAACTACGCATTATTCCAACTTAAAGATTTTAGCCAACGAATTGCCTTACGCTTCCAATGCTAATATGCTGTTCGATGAAAAATCATTGGAACCAATGTATAAACTGATTCTCGGTCAAGCCGGAAGTTCTTTTACTTTTGAAGTAGCGCAAAAAAATGGCATTCCGTACGGATTAATAAATCGTGCCAAGAAAAAGATCGAAGGCGGCAAAGTACGTTTCGACAAGACAATTGCTACGCTCCAAAAAGAACGTTCTAAACTAGAGAAAACGTCGCAAAATCTGAAAGAAGAAGAAACCAGAGCTCGTGAAGAAAGCAAGAAGATGGAAAACATCAATTCAAAAATCCAAGATAAGCTAGAACGCTATCAGGAATTATATGATGCCAACCAGCGCTTGATCTACATGGGACAAAAACTGGATGATATTTCTGAAAAGTACTTCAACAATAAGAACAAGAAAGATCTTATCGGGGAATTCTTGAAAATGGTTGAGATAGAAAATTCCAAAAGGAAAAAAGTAACGGTGAAGGAAAAAAAGGCCAAGGAGATAATCCAAAAGCAAATCATTCAAGAAGTAGCCGTAAAAGTGGAAGAAATCCGAGAAGAGAAGAAAGAAAAGAAAATCAAAGCCATCAAGCAGGAAGCCAATAAGCCTAAGCCTGTCTTAAAGCTGGGTGACCGCGTTAGGATGGTCGACGGAAAAGCGATAGGAACGATTGATAAGATCGAAAAGAACAAAGTTACGGTCAATTATGGCATATTTACCTCAAAAGTAGATTTAGAAACATTGGAATTAGTAGAAGCTAAGAAATAAGGGCTATGACAAACTTACCACAAGATAAAAAGATAATCCTGTTTGACGGAGTCTGCAATCTCTGCGATTCTTCCATACAGTTTATTATCAAGCATGACAAGAAAGACCTTTTCCGTTTCGTGGCGCTGCAGTCAGAAATAGGTATGGAAATAATTAAACATATTGGTGTGGATACTTCTAAAATAGATTCGATTCTGTTGTATGAGCCAGGCAAAGCCTATTATTATAAAGCTGAAGCTGCTTTAAAGATTGCAAAAGAATTAGGCGGAATTTATACAGCTATTAGTTGGTTTGGTATTCTTCCTAAGTTTCTGACCAATTCTGTGTATGATTATATCGCTAAAAACCGATATAAGTGGTATGGAAAAAAAGACGCCTGCATGATACCTACGCCAGAATTAAAAGCTAAATTCTTATAATAAAAAAAGCCAAACTGTAAAGTTTGGCTTTTTGATTTTATCTAAACAATAAATTAGTTTTTGATAATTTTTTTAGTTGTAGACCCTTGATCAGAGTTGATGTTCATCATGTAAACACCAGCAGACAAATCAGAAATATTAACTTGAGCAGAAGAATCTCCGTTCAATTCTACAGTTTTAACTGTACGTCCGTTCAAATCTGTAATGCTTACTGAATTCAAAGAAGAGTTCAAATCGCTAGAAATATTTACTAAACCATTAGATGGATTAGGATATACAGAGAATTTTGAAGTAGCTGAGAAATCATCATTAGATAATAATGTATCAGTATTTGATGCTCTTGAAATATAGTTGTCAAAAACGAAAGTAGTAGGAATCGTATTTCCAGTACCCGCGATTACAATAAAATCCAATTCTCCTGCATCCGCTCCAGTAGTTGTAGTTGGGAAAGTATCATTTCCAGTGAAAGCCGCAGCAATTCCAGGGCCTTTCCAGATTACTTCACCAGTACCTTTATTAAAGCTAAATCCAAGTCTTACCCATGTGTTTTCAGGTAAAGTTACTTGAGGCTCAGTTGTAGACGGACCAAGACCAAAACTATATGTTCCTGTACCAGGAGTTGATGTCCAAGTCGTAAAGCCTTGTACAACGTTTGTGTAAACTACAGAAGAAATAGTAGCTCTTTTTGTAATTCCAATACCAGCTAATACTCTTGGAGTTTCTTCATCGCTATATACATAAACACGGAATGAATTTGCACTCGTGTTATTTGCACCAGTGTAATAGTCAAATTCAACTTCGATTATATCATTTCCAGCAGTTCTAGTAGCCCAAACAGTTTCTAAACCACCTTTCCATAAGAATCTATTTCCTGTAGCCGCATTAGAACCAACAATTTGCATTGTGTTTCCGTGTGTAGCATCTCCAGCAACTACTTGATAGTTACTATTGTTAGAGTTTGTTCCTCCAGCAGCGTTGCCAGTGTAAAAACCTCCTTGCCCTGGAGTAGCTCCTGTCAAATCAGTACCAATATTTCCTATTGTCAAAGCATTGAAATTCTCTGCTTGTAACTGCTGAGCATTAAGGCTAAAAAATGAGCCAAACAAAAGGCCCGCAAAAAGTAATTGTTTTTTCATATTTCTTAAATTAATGATTTGGTGACGAAATTAACAATAAAAACACACAAGCATACAATTTTTATTGTTAAAATTGTATGCTTGATATTGTTAAAAGAATATTTTTTGATTAAATTGTATTAAATAGATAATAATCTGCTATAACTAATGCTGCCATCGCTTCTACTATAGGAACAGCTCTAGGAACTACGCACGGATCATGCCTCCCTTTTCCTTGCATTTCCACTATATTTCCTTGTGCGTCTAACATTTCTTGCTTTTGCATAATTGTGGCCACTGGCTTGAATGCAACCCTAAAGTAAATGTCCATCCCATTGCTTATTCCTCCTTGTATACCTCCCGAAAGATTGGATTGTGTAGTTCCATCTGGATTGTAAAGATCATTGTGCTCACTTCCTCTCATTTTTGCGCCACAAAATCCGCTCCCATACTCAAAACCTTTTACGGCATTGATAGACAGCATAGCCTTTCCGAGTTCCGCATGTAGTTTGTCAAAAACAGGCTCGCCCAAACCAATCGGAACGTTTTGAATGACGCATGTTACAGTGCCTCCTACAGTATCCCCTTCTTTCCTAATTTCTCTGATGTAATCTTCCATCTTTTTCGCAGTAGCTTCATCTGGACAACGAACGGGATTACTTTCTGTTTTAGAAAAATCCAACGCTTGGTAAGGCTTGTCAATAAAAATATCTCCTACAGACGAAACAAAAGCATTGATTTTGATATCTGGAATAACTTGTTTTGCAATCGCGCCTGCCACTACTCTGCTTGCCGTTTCTCTTGCTGAGCTTCTTCCCCCACCTCTGTAATCTCTGATTCCGTATTTTTTTTCATACACATAATCGGCATGACTGGGTCTGTAATTGTCTTTTATATGAGAGTAATCGTCTGATTTCTGATTTGTATTGGGTATGATGAAACCTATCGGAGTTCCTGTAGTCTTTCCTTCAAAAATCCCAGAGAGAAACTGTACTTCGTCGTCTTCTCTTCGTTGCGTTACTATAGCCGATTGTCCAGGCTTCCTGCGTGACATCTCAAATTGGATGGCTTCAAAATCTAGAGCAATTCCTGGCGGGCATCCATCAATTATGCCACCTAAGGCTTCGCCGTGCGATTCTCCGAAAGTCGTTACTCTAAATAAATTTCCAAAACTATTTCCTGCCATTTTTACTTTATTTTACAACAAATGTAGGGATTCTCACGGAGATTTAAACTTAATTAAATCATCACTATATGTTAACATTCTGGTAAGTATCTATTCATAGATGTTTTATTTATTTGCTAAACTTTAAAGCACAATACGTTGAAAAAAAGAATTGTTGATTTAGTAGTAATCTCAGATGTTCATCTGGGCACTTTTGGCTGCCATGCGAAAGAACTTCATAATTATCTTTGCACAATAAAGCCTAAAACATTAATCTTAAACGGCGACATAATCGATATCTGGCAGTTCCGAAAATCTTATTTCCCGAAATCGCATTTAAAAGTAATCCGAAAAATTTTAGACTTCGCATCAAAAGGCACGCAAGTATATTATATCACTGGAAATCACGACGAGATGTTACGAAAGTTCAGTGATTCTAAAGTCGGTAATTTTTCGATTATTGACAAGCTTGTCCTTGATTTAGACGGACAAAAAGGATGGTTTTTTCATGGCGATATTTTTGACTCTTCTGTACAACATGCCAAATGGATTGCTAAACTTGGAGGCATCGGTTATGATTATCTTATTCTTCTTAATCGTTTCTTTAATTGGTGCTTAAAAAAAATGGGGAAAGAGCCTTACTCTTTTTCTAAAAAAATAAAATCTGGTGTAAAGTCTGCTGTAAAATTTATCTCAGATTTTGAGACGGCTGCTATAGATCTGGCTATTGAAAATAAATATGATTATGTAATCTGTGGCCATATTCATGAGCCAAAAATTTTAAACCAGACTAATAAAAAAGGCAAGACCGTCTATCTGAATTCTGGCGACTGGGTCGAAAACTTAACAGCATTGGAATATAACAAGAAGCGCTGGAAACTTTACAGGCATTCCGAAAATGTAGAAATTGTTGAAGAAGACTATCTCGAAATGGAAACGAAATTAAGTGAAAAACTGATTTCTGGCTTCATTTTTTCAAAATAAGGCAGAAAAAAGGCATTCTATTTTTGTTTGGTTATCAGTATTTTACAAAAAAAATCATTTTTTTCTTGTTATAAAATTCACAATTTAACGTTTTTTGGCAATATTATTGCTACCTTGTATTAAACTCTAAATTAAAATTTTATGAAAAAACTGTTTTTATCGGCTTTTATGCTGGCTGGGATGGCATTTAGCGCACAGGCACAAGAAATTTCAAAGAACGCATTAGGTTTGCGTCTTGGTGACAATGATGGTTTTGGTGGTGAGATTTCTTATCAAAGAGGTTTATCTAGCAACAACCGTCTGGAAGTAGATTTAGGCTGGAGAGATAGCAATCACGTTGATGCTATTAAATTAACTGGGGTTTACCAATGGGTATGGAATATCGAAGGTGGTTTCAACTGGTATGCCGGCGTTGGTGGAGGTCTTGGTACTTGGAGCTACGATTATCGAGGAGCTGACGATAGCGGTACATTCTTCTTTGCTGCTGGTGACATTGGTATCGAATATAAATTCGACATTCCTTTGATGCTTTCTTTAGACTTCAGACCTGAACTTTATTTCAATCATGATGATTTCAGAGATGATAGCTTTGGACCAGATATCGCTTTAGGTATCCGATATACATTCTAAAAATACCTTTATTTATAAAAAGAAACATCCCGAATTATCGGGATGTTTTTTTTATTGAAAGATAATTTCCTTGGTCGAATTAATCTTGACTATCGTATAAGGACTCGTGAAAGACATGGTGACAATATCGCCAGAACCGGGCTTGGTTTCTTCTACAGCTACATATATCTTCCCTCCTTTTTCAGAAACATTTTTTACTTTGATGGCATAGCCACCCGAACTTTTTTCTCCCATAAACAAGGCAACAATTCTTTCTTTTGAAAAATCGACTTTCGGAACCTGAGGATCATTGACAGCTTCATATAATTTTACCAACGAAGCATTATCTTTTATAATTTCATAGGACTTCTCTGTTTTACCCTGATAAGCTGATTCGCTTAAAATCTGGTACAAAGCTGTAGAGGGATTTTTTTTACCATCAGCTGCAGGTTTTTGGTCAGTTGTCTTTTTTGTGCTGTCACAAGAAAAAAGCAGGACAATAAACGGCACTAGAATTAATTTTTTCATATCATTTGTTTTTTAATGCCTTTTCGTAAATGGCTTCATACAAAGGCATGATGTTTAAAATATCAAACTGTTTTGCCACATTCAAGGCATTCTGCTTAAATTTACTCAATTCTTCGTCACTTTCCAAAATTGACAGGGCATTTTTTGCCATATCGTCTATATCTCCCACATTGCTTAAATAACCTGAAACTCCGTTAAAGTTAACCTCTGGGAGTCCGCCAGAATTACTTGAAATGACAGGAACGCTACAGGCCATTGCTTCTAAAGCAGCAAGACCGAAGCTTTCTGTTTCTGAAGGAAGCAAGAATAAATCGGTATAGCAAAGAATCTTATCGATATCATTGCTGTTTCCAAAAAAGATAACTTTATCGCTAATTCCGAGTTGCTCGCATAGCATTTCTGCTTTTTCTTTTTCTGGACCTTCTCCTACCATCATCAGCTTGGCTGGAATTTTTTTCTGGATCTCGTTAAAGACTTTTACCACATCAGGAATTCTTTTTATTTCTCTAAAATTACTGATATGGGTTACAATTCGTTCGTCTTTGGAAGCCATCAATGCTCTTTGGCAAGGCGCATTTTCGTCTAATCTGTTCTTGTTGATTTCAATGAAATTTGGAATCACTTCAATCTCTTTCTTGATATCAAAAAGCTTATACGTTTCATCTTTGAGACTTTGAGATACAGATGTCACTATATCTGATTTATTGATGCTGAAAGTTACTGCCGGTTTGTAAAAAGGATGGTTTCCTACCAACGTAATATCTGTTCCGTGTAGTGTCGTGACCATTGGGATTTTGATTCCTTCATGTTTCAACATCTGTTTGGCCATATATCCTGCATAAGCATGAGGAATGGCGTAATGTACATGGAGCAGCTCAATCTTATGGAGTTTGACCATATCGACAAGCTTACTGGAAAGAGCTAATTCATAAGGCTGGAAATGAAACAGCGGATATTCAGGAACATTAACTTCGTGATAATGGATATTCGGATTTAAAAGGGCCAGCCTCACAGGTTGGCTATACGTAATAAAGTGTATTTCATGTCCCCTTCTGGCAAGTTCAAGGCCTAATTCTGTGGCTACTACACCGCTACCTCCAAAAGTCGGGTAACATACAATTGCAATTTTCATAATTAATCCTAAAATGAATAACGAAAGTACTCAAAAAAGTAAGGCAAAACTGAATTTCCCATAAAATTAACGATTATACAATCTTTGAAAAAGCCAAGTTATTTTTATAAAAATATAGCCTTAAATTAGGATAAAGTTTCCGTTAAATTCATGATTTTCACCAAATGACACGCAACCTAAAACAACTTATTGTATCCTAATAAAGTATATCTAGCTGATAGAAATTAGAATATGATTTTTAAAAGCAAGGTTTTGTTTTAGTTTTAATAAAAAAGCCAATCACAGTCTTCATGGATTGGCTTTTTTCATTTTTTATTTACTAAATGCACTCTCATACATCTCGATCCATTTTTCCGGAGTGATTTTTCCGAGCAATTCAGCAATCAACTCATACGGAATCTGATCCATTTTTTTGAAACGGATACAGCTTTTGCCCATGTCAAGCTTTTGTTTCGAATGTTTAGGATATTCGGCAACAAACCAATTGAGCAATTCTGGATCAGCATAGATTCCCATGTGATATAAAGCTATAAAGTTTTTTTGGGAAGCCAGACTCAAGAAAGGCAGTGGCATTTCTGGATTGCAATGATACCCATTAGGATAAATTGAAAACGGAACGTTGTAACAAAGCATGCCATAGTTCATACTTTCTTCAAATCCTTTTGGAAGTTTTTCAAGAATACTATTTCGAAGTTTTCCGATAGCTTCTTTCCTATCATCAGGAAGGCTGTCTAAATATTCTTGTGGATTTTTGGCTGTTGACTGCATCTTCTAAAAAATTAAAATTTAATTCTCTATCGCATCATAAATTACTTTCTGGATATTTTCACGCACATTTTCTTTCGACAACGTATTAGGAGCGTTGGAGTCCGGATAGGTTCTGTTTGAAAGGAAAATATACACCAATTCATTTTCTGGATCAGCCCAAGCCATCGTACCTGTAAATCCGGTATGTCCGAAGCTTGATTTCGAAGCACAGCCACATGTCGGACCTGTAGTTCCAGGTAATTGTTGTTTGTCAAAACCTAGTCCTCTCCTATTTCCTTCTTTGCAATAATAGCAGGTATTGAAGGCATCAAAAGTAGTTGGAGTGAAAAACTGCACGCCGCCATAGTTTCCTTTTTGAAGATACATCTGCATTATTTTGGCGAGATCCATTGAGTTTGAAAAAATTCCGGCATGACCACCGACACCGTCCTGCATGGCCGCAGCCATATCATGCACATAACCTTGAATCGTCTGGTATCTGAAATAATTATCTACTTCTGTAGGTGGAATGATACTCATGTCAAATTTCCTCAAAGGATTATAAGTCGTATTATTGGCGCCAAGTTTTTTATAAAAATTTTCTTCAGAGAGCACATCTAGCTTTTTCCCAGTTTCTTTTTCAAGATATTCTTTTAGGATTATAAATGTGAAATCGCTGTATTTGTATTCTTTTTTAGGCAAGAGCTTACTCTCGGCTATTTTCTTTATGATCGTATCTTCGTAATCGTTTCTCAAGAATAAATTTTCTGCTACTTGCATTGAAAATTCAGGAGTCAATGTATTCTTATAATATTTTTCGCTTGGTTTTTTGTCAGCATTCAGAGTAGCTTGATAAAACGGAATCCAAGCTTGCAGTCTGGCATAATGCGATAGCAATTCCTTAAACGTGATGTTCTTTTTATCGGTATCTGCAAACACAGGAAGCATCGTCCCCAATTTTGTCTCTAAAGTGATTTTTTTCTGGTCGTATAATTGCATGACATCAGGCAGAGTAGAAACCATTTTTGTTAAAGAAGCCACGTCATATAAATCTGAATTTTTAACTTTCACTTCGTTTTTATAATCGTGATATCCGTATGATTTCTGGTAGACAACTTTTCCTTTTCTGGCTACTAAAACTTGTATTCCAGGTGTCATCTGCCTTTCGATCGCATTATTAGCAATACGGTCGATTTTTTCCAATGCTTTTGAATTCATCCCTACATTTTCAGCAATTGTAAATCCAAGTCGGTTGAGTTTTTTTGTTTTTAAGCCATCATTCACCTTAAAGTTAGTCCCGATAGAAACCGGAAGCTTTCCTTTTGATTCGATAGCACCAAAAATAAGCTGCGCGGAAACGTTCTGCGCCACATCACTGTTTTGGTAGGAAACAACTAAGCCTTCTATATCAGTGAAAGAATTAATCGGCAAAAGCGAATATGGCTTCGTGAAAATATCTAAAATGACCTTATTGTTTTTAGATATCTCTTGTATCTTGACAAGCTCATCTACCGTAAAATCGTGCTTTTTCCAAGCACCATCTGCCTTATGATATCCGATTATAACTGTGGTATAATTTTTCAGCTCATTCATCAAAAGATGCAAGCTGTCATTAGAAACTTCTGTCACTTCAGTATACTGCTTCAGCGTGCTTAGGAAAGAAGAATTGGTATCGTCTCCTAATTTTACGTAAGCTATCTTTTCGTTTTCAACATCCTTGATCGGAAGGATTTCGTTTTCGTTTTTTAATACCGTAACTGCGTTTTCATACAATTGATATTGCAATGCCTGTGCTTCCGCATTATTTAAATCATCATATAAATATGGAATTTCGATTGGTTTATAATTGTTCAGTCCTGCCATATATTTATATCGCAATATCTTTTTTACGGAATACTCCAATCTTTTTTCAGAAATAACCGTATCCTGAATAGCAACACAGATTTTTTCCAAAGCCAACGGAACATTTTCAGCAAAAAGCAAAATATCGTTTCCTGCTAAAAAGGCTTCCAAATCGATATCTCCCGGCTGTTTGAAATTCGTTGCTCCTTTCATGTTCAAGGCATCAGTAAAAATAAGTCCTTTGAAATGAAGCTCGTTTTGAAGCACGTTGGTAACTACATTATAGGAAAGCGATGTCGGATAATTTTCTCTCGGTTCCAAGCTAGGAACGTTCAAATGCGCTACCATAACGCTCGCCAATCCTTCCCTGAACAATCTCTTGTAGGGATAGAACTCAACATCATTAATTCTTTGTTTTGAAAAGTTAACCATCGGAAGCGTATGGTGCGAATCGGTTTCTGTATCACCATGTCCTGGGAAATGTTTTCCTGTCGCAAAAACGCCTTGATTTTGAATACCTTTCATCAAGGCAAGTGCTCTCTCAGTAACGTTCATCTTGTCTTCGCCAAAAGAACGGTTTCCGATAATTGGGTTTTTGGGATTGGTATTGATGTCTAGAACAGGTGCAAAATTAAACTGTATTCCCATCCTTCTGCTTTGCAATCCGTATTTTTCGCCTACCTTTTCAATCAGCTTCATGTCTTGGATCGCACCAAGCGTCATGTTCCAAGGATAACGTATCACAGAATCCAAACGCATTGCTAGTCCCCATTCGGCATCAATTCCGACAAAAAGCGGCACTTTCGATTTGGACTGGAAACGGTTGGTAAGTTTTGCTTGGCGTACTGGTCCGCCTTGGAAGAAAATCACGCCACCAATGTGCTGTTCTCTTATGAGTTTGTCAATAGCATTCGTGTGTACGCTATCTTTATTGGAATAGGCTGCCACCATAAAAAGCTGCCCTATTCTTTCCTGCATCGTCATTTTATTATAGATGCTGTCGACCCAGATTATTTCTTTGGTTCTGTCTAAATTTAATTTAGGTTCATGGAGCTGTGAAAATGCAATCTGACTGAAGAACAGTAAGGCAATAATAAAATATCTCATTCAAAAAAAGTTTGTTTTTAGAAAAAACGGCTATGCCAGCTTTCATGTGCTGGAACTTCCCAATATTCATGCCATTCCCCTACAGTATTAACGAGATTATTAAAAACAATTGTATTTGCAGAAACTGCTTTTTCTTTAGCCATTTTTTTAAATTCGACCAAAGGTTTGTGTGCAATGTGTTCGCCAAGCTTGAACGTGACGTTCATCTTATCCAGCAAATCAACATTGTATTTTTTTTCTAATTCTTGTATGAATTGTACTGAACTATCAATAGAACAGCCTGTTGCTGATTGAACTTCTTGGTTCACAGCCAATATGATGAATCGATTGTAACGCAACTGATAAGAAGCTTCTAGGCCCGTTCCGTGAGCCGCCCAGCCTTCAACAAAAGCTTTTACGTCTGATTCAATTTCAGCCATCTCATCATCTGAAAATTTTCTGTTTGATTGGTAAATCCAGATTCGTGATTCGTCTGGCAAATTTTCAAAAGGAATGTACATAATTATATTTTTTTTATGCCTTGGATTACTTTGTAATATCTGAAATCCTTGGCTTTTACGTCGTAAAATTCTTGTTCCCAGTAATCCACAGAAACTTTATCATTTTTCTTTAATTTATTTTCGATCAGAAGATTGGAGTCTTCAAAAAATGTCAGCATCAACATCGTATGGTTTCTTCCTGAATTATCCTTGATTATTACTGTAAGGAATTGCTCAGGCTTTATTTCTACGATACGTCCTTCGACAGTCGAATGTTCTTGTTCTACCTCTGTAGAATCTATCTCAGACATGCCCATTTCTGCGAGCGACATCAATACATCCGGACAAATTCCGGCCATTTTCATTCCTACATCGCCTCCGAGTTTTTCCATAGCACCGTTAGCTTCCATTACATTTCCGTATTTTGCAGTCACTTCTTTCTCGTGATTTGAAAAGCTTGAGATAATGCACAATCCCAATTCCATCTGCATTTTTTGCGAATCGGCTCCTTTAAGCGTTTCTTTTTTACCGCCTGCACAAGAGCAAACTTCTTTAGCCATTATATCAAGGATATCCTGACTTTGGGCATTACAGAAAAATAATGCAAATGCAAATACGAGTAGTGATTTCTTCATAGTGTAATTGGGTTTATGACTTACAGATCTTTAGCGTTTGCGATCAATTCCGCTATATCCATAACTTTAACTTCGGCTTCTTTTTCTTTATTTTTGACACCATCCGTAAGCATCGTATTGCAGAACGGACAACCAGCAGCGATAATCTGCGGAGCGGTTTCAAGAGCATCTTCGGTTCGTTCGATATTGACTTCTTTATTTCCTGGCTCGGCATCTTTAAACATCTGGGCGCCTCCTGCTCCGCAGCACAAGCCATTGGCTTTGGAACGTTTCATTTCGACAAGCTCAACATCAAGCTTCTCGATCAATTCGCGTGGTGCTTCATAGATTTTGTTGGCTCTTCCAAGATAGCAAGGATCGTGAAACGTAATTCTTTTTCCTTTGAACTGCCCACCCTCAATCGTCAGCCTTCCTTCATCCAAAAGAGATTTCAAAAATTGCGTATGATGAACCACTTCGTAAGTTCCTCCTAATTCAGGGTATTCGTTTTTCAACGTATTAAAGCAGTGCGGACAAGCCGTCACTATCTTTTTAGCTTCGTAAGCGTTCAAAACTTCGATATTCATCATGGCCTGCATCTGAAACAGAAATTCGTTTCCGGCTCTTTTAGCAGGATCACCTGTACAGCTTTCTTCTGTTCCTAGAACTGCAAAGGAAACTTCAGCCCTGTTTAGTATCCTAACAAAAGCTTTGGTAATTTTTTTTGCTCTATCGTCAAAGCTTCCGGCACAGCCTACCCAGAAAAGAACTTCTGGCTGTTTTCCTTGAGCTAACATTTCGGCCATTGTAGGCACTGATAAAACTTCTGACATATATTTTATTGTTAGATTGTTAGATTGGCAGGCGTTAAATTCGCCTAAAAATCAAATAACCAAATTTATTCGTGTTGTCCGTCATCAAAAACTTGAATGGTCACTTCTTTGTCCACCAAGTCTGTAAATTTTCCTCTATAGCGAGTAGCTTTAACCAAATGATTGTCTATCCAATGGTAGTTTCCGCCACGAGGTTTTCCCATTACCATTCCGTGGTACTTGAAGCCGTGTGTTTTTAGCCATTGCTCCGTCACTTCGCGATGTGCTTCGGTTCTTGACGTAAAAAAGAAAATAATATGACCTTCGTCATACCATCTGTTTAATGTAGCAAGCGCATCAGGATACACTTCAGCGGTTAGCATTCTTTCGGGTTGTTCGTTTGGAATATCGTCGCAGATGGTTCCGTCAATATCAATAAGGTAGTTTTTAATTCCTTCAGGCAATATTGGGCTGATTTGCTCTCCGTCTTGAGTAGCTGCTACTAAGTTTTTATCGATATCTTCAGTCTTCATATTATTCTAAATTCTAGTTTGATGTATTGCCTGCAAGCTGCAAGGGCGGAAGTCTTATTGTTTTTCAAGAAGACCAATTCAGAAATGCCTTCTCTTAGTTTTCGTTTTTCCAGTTCAATCGGTCTTGCTGACTGTATTGCCATGGCGCTCCGTTGTTCTCTACGTTTGTCATCATCGCATTCAACGACATCGGCGCAGCACTTTGTTCCATGACCAAGTAACGTCTCATGTCCATAATAATTGAAAGCGGACTGATATTTACCGGACATTCTTCAACGCAGGCGTTACAGCTTGTACAAGCCCATAGCTCTTCTGGAGTAATATAATCGTTTAGTAAAGTCTTATTATCTGGAACAAAAACTCCTTTATTGGCGTCGATATTTCTTCCTACTTCTTCCATCCTGTCACGCGTATCCATCATGATTTTTCTAGGCGACAGTTTCTTACCTGTAATGTTTGCAGGGCATGAAGATGTGCAACGACCGCATTCCGTGCACGTATAGGCATTAAGCAATTGAACCCAGTTCAAATCTTGTACATCGCTGGCTCCAAATTTTGTAGGAGCTGCACCAGCATCAGCGGGCGGTGCTGCAAATGGATCGGCATTAGGATCCATCATCAGCTTTACTTCTTTTGTTACCGATTCAAGGTTGTTGAATTTCCCAAGAGGATTTAGGTCTGCAAAATAGGTATTTGGAAAAGCCAAAAGAATGTGCAAGTGTTTTGAGAAGTACAGGTAGTTCATGAAAATCAAGATTCCTGTAATATGCGTCCACCAAAAAACTCGCTCCAGAATGATAAGCGTGCCTGTTTCCATACCGCTGAATATCGGTGCTATAAATTGGCTTATCGGGAAAGCTCCTGCTTTTATAAAATGTGGCGCTCCTTTTTCTTGTAAAGCCAAGTCAGATGCATTCATCAACAAGAAAAGAGCCATCAAGGCTATTTCAAAATAAAGGATATAATTGGCATCGCCTTTTGGCCATCCTTTCAAATCATTATGAACAAATCTCTTAAGCTTGATAATGTTTCTTCGTATCAAAAACGTAATGACCGCAAATAGAACCAATATGGCCAATATCTCAAAAGAACCGATCAATACATCGTATGCAGTACCCATAAAAGCAAAGACACGGTGCGTACCAAAAAGTCCGTCGATAATGATTTCTAATAGTTCTATGTTGATGATTACGAATCCAATATAGACAATAATATGAAGTATCCCTGCAATAGGACGTTTTACCATTTTAGATTGGCCCAAAGCTATTCGGACCATGTTGGCCCAGCGTTCGCTTTTATTGTCAGAACGATCTACATCCTGACCTAATTTGATATTGCGAACAAGCTTTTTTACGTTTGATATGAAATATCCAAAACCAAGACCCAGTAAAACTGCAAATAATATATTATCTATATAGCCCATGAGCTTTCTTAATTTTTAATAGTATCTTTTACCTTTTTAGGCTCTACATAAGGTGTTGCTTTTTTTCCAAAAACAGAAAAATGCACATAACGCTTAGGATTGTTTTTCAAGTCGGCTAGCAACTGTTTCAATTCCAATGACGCGCCTTCAAGATTTTTATACATTCCTTCGTCTTTAAGCAGTTTTCCTAAAGAACCTTTTCCAGCTTGCACATCGTTGATAATATTGTCAACATTCGCCAATGATTTTTCTAGTTTTTTCACGGCTTGGCCTAAGTTAGCCTGTGCCAAAGAATCAGATAGCTTCGAAAAGTTTGCCGACGTATGGTCTAAATTAGCAAACGTACCATCAATTTTTGTCTTGTTATCCGCAATTAATGAATTGATTCCTTTGGCCGCTTGGCTGAATTCTTTCATTGTTGAAGCTAATTCCGCAATAGAAGCTTGTAAATTTTCTTGTGTCTTTTTATCAAATATGTTGTTGATGCTTACCAGCAAGCTGTCAGCCGACACAACCGTTTTCTCTACTTTTGTCTGAAGCGGTGAAAGCTTGTCGCCTAAAGACGAAAGCATTCCCGGTTTTATGTTTGTAGATAACGTCTGTCCGTCTTCTGCTTCTGAAGGATCTTTGAAATTTGGAATGATGGCAATATTTTTTCCGCCAATAAAACTTGGTTCATAAATCGTAGCAATACTAGATTTCGATATCGGGAAATCGGTCTTCACTTGGATTTCTACAAGAAGTTTTCCGTTATCGCTTAACGTGATACTATTCACCTTGCCCACGGCAAGACCGTTGATTGTTACAGGAGCTGAAGGAGCCAGTCCTTCTACTTCGTCGTATACGGCGTAAAATGTCTTATAATCGTTAAAAAGATCTCTTCCTTTTAAAAAACTATATCCCCAAATAAATAATAATATTGAGGAAATTACTAAAATGGCTGTTTTGACTTCTCTTGATATTTTCAAAGCTTTGGTGTTTTTAAACAAATTTAAATTAAATATTTCAAATGCATTCCAAAAAGCTACTTTAATGCTTCTTGTATACTGATTTTTTTGCCATTTTTAAAGGCAATAAGGTAGGATGAAGTAAATCCTTTTGCTTTGGCATCTTGTACCAGCTGTTTTGCTTTCTCATAATCGCTGGTTTCGCCATACATGTATTTGTAAAGATTTCCTTCCGAAATCATAGAAATATTTTCTAATCCTTTAAAGTTGCTCGGAACTAAGTCCAGTTTGGTACCGCTTGCCGATATCTGCACTTTGAAAATAACTCCTTTAGAATCATTTTTTGTTTCTGTGCTAACCGTCGGAGTTTTTACCTCTGGTTTCTTTGTGTCTGGAACTTTCGCCACTGGAGCTTTAGCGCTGTCTTTCTTAACAGGCGTAACAACTTCTTTCGGTCTTTCAACTCTCAAAGCTTCTTTGTCAATCTTGTTTTCTACAGACGTACCTCCGTAATATTCTTTTTTATAGCCCATGATGGCATCTGCTATCGCTTTTGCAATTTCGTTTTGTCCTTCTTCCGAATTCAAATACTGCCCTTCTGTCTTATTAGATAAAAAGCCCATCTCAATCAAGATGCTTGGCATTGAGGTCTTGTGCAATACCATGAATGGCGCTTGCTTAACGCCTCGGCTTTTACGGCTCAACTGCTGGGTAAAATTATCTTGTATCTTACTAGCTACAGCAATACTGTGGTCTAAGTGTTCTTCTTGGATGAGCGTAATCCCGATCAAAGATTCTGGTGATTTCGGGTCATAACCTGCGTATTTTACCTTATAGTCTGCTTCAAGCGTGATTACTTCGTTCTCATTTTTGGCGACTTCAAGATTCGATTTTACCTTAGTAAGACCCATAACATACGTCTCGGTACCAAACGCTTCAGAGTTTGGATTGGAATTGCAATGCACCGAAACAAACAAATCGGCATTCGCTCTGTTAGCAATATTGGCACGTTCTACCAGTTCAATAAATACATCTGTACTTCTAGTGAAAACTACGTCTACATTAGGTTGCTTATCCAGCAGCCTGCCTACTTTTAAGACAACTGCCAACGCTATGTTCTTTTCAACAAAATTATTCTTTACGGCTCCAAAATCTTTTGCACCATGACCAGCATCAAGAACTACTTTAAATTTTTCACCGGATTGACCAAAAGCGGCAAAAGATACAATACAGGCTAATAAGGCGAACGAACGTTTGAATTTCTTATGGATGTACATATTTCGCTAAAGTTAATTTTAATAAAAATGCTATGGTTATAATTTTGATATTTCCTTATTTTTGATGAAAAATATATGTAAGTTTGGCACGTCAAAAATTAAGCCATATTTTTACAAAAATAGTATTTAAACCTTTGCGCACAAACTTATTTCATATCGTTTTATCAGCAATTTTCCTAACATTAGGAAGTGCAGAAGCATATTCACAAGAAGGGAAAAACAAAACCACGACAATACCCGCTGAAAAACAGCCTTCTACAAAAAAAGACTCTACAAAAGTCAGCCTTTCCGAAATTATCAAACCAGCCGATTCTACTGCCCAAGATACGCTAAAACCGAAGAAAACCTTTCTAGAAAGTAAAGTAAAACGCAAGGCGGTAGATTATGAAAAAATGGACCAGAAGAAAAAACTTCTTACTCTTTATAATCAGGCAGAACTTTATTACCAAGATTTTGAGCTCAAGGCAGGAATTATCGTCATGGACTATGAAAAGAATGAAGTTTATGCCGGAAGGATTAAAGATTCGCTCGGAAATTACACGCAACGTCCTGTTTTTAAGCAAGGAAGTAATGTTATCGAGCCTGATTCGATTCGCTTTAACACGGTAACGAAAAAAGCTTTGGTATGGAATTCAAGGTCTACTCAAGGTGAATTGAATATCAAGGGAGAGATTACGAAAAAAGAAAACGATTCTGTTTATTTCATCAAAAACGCAAGAATCACCACCTCAAAAAATATTGACGATCCTGAATATTATTTTTTAGCTCGAAAATTAAAGCTCGTACCCGGCAAAAAAGTCGTTGTGGGATTGACCAACATGGTTATTGCGGACGTACCGACTCCTCTGGGAATCCCTTTTGCTTTTTTTCCGATGTCAAACAAAGGAACTTCAGGATTGATACTTCCCTCTCCCAACGACTCGAATAGACAGGGATTTTCATTACAAAACGGAGGAATCTATCTCGCGCTCTCAGACAATTATGATTTAGCCGTCATGGGCGACTACTATACGAACGGAAGTTATGCGATGCGTTTTGAGTCAAGCTATGCCAAACGATATAAGTTTCGCGGCAATTTGAACGTACGGTTTGAAAACCAGATCGAGAGCGAACGAGGCTTTCCGGATTATGCCAAGACGACGCAGTACAACATCCAGTGGTCGCATACACAAGATCCTAAGTCCAATCCAAATTCAAGATTCTCTGCTTCTGTCAACTTGGGAAGCAGTAAATACTACCAGCAATCTTTAAATCAGTCTAACGTTGGTTCTGCCTTGAATAATACGCTGAGTTCTTCTGTTTCCTTTTCAAAGACTTTTAATACGGTGCCGCAGGTGAACATGTCGATTACGGCTACCCACTCCCAAAATACGCAGACTGAAACCATCAACATGACCCTTCCTACATTTCAAGGAAGCGTTGACAGGATTTTTCCTTTTGCTTCAGAAGACGAAATCAAAAAAGGTTTTATAAAAAACATCAACTTTCAATACAACCTAAACGCCCAAAACCAGATTACGACTAAGGATTCGTTGTTTTTCAAGCCCCAGATGTTTAGAGATGCTAGAGTCGGTTTCCAGCACTCTATTCCGATCAGTACCAACTTCAAGATTTTCAAGTATTTCAGCGTTTCTGCGGGAGGAAATTACAACGAAGTATGGTATATGAAAACCATCGAAAAACGCTTCAATGAAGCAACGCAAAAAGTCGATAATGTCGATATCAGAGGATTTGATGCTTTCAGAACCTATAACTTCTCTTCCAGCATCGGTACGACAATCTACGGTACGTTCAATTTTGGAGAGAAAAAGAAGATACAGGCCATTCGCCACGTCATGAGACCGTCTGTTTCTTATAGCTATACGCCTAGCTTTGCTAAATATTACGATACTTACGATCCCGACGGAAGCGGCACAATGCTAAAAGAATATACCCGTTTTGAAGGCGGAATTTACGGAGCTCCAGGCAAAGGTGTTTCGAATAACATCGGATTCAGCTTGAGCAATACTTTTGAAGCGAAGGTGACTGACAAAGACAGTACTAAGACTGAGCCTAAAAAAGTAATGTTGCTTAACAATTTGAACTTCTCGACTTCTTACGACATGACAGCAGATTCGCTTAAACTAGCTCCTTTGAGAGTAAGTGGTGGAACAACATTGCTTGAAGATAAAATGAATGTCAACTTTGCAGCAACGCTTGATCCTTATGCGCTGGATAATGCCAACAGAAGAATCGACATGTTCAACATTGACAACGGAGGAAGTTTATTCCGTTTATCAAGCGCCAACATCACGATTAATTATTCTTTCTCTAGCAAAGATGGTACCGATGAAAACGACCGTTCTGATCCTTTGAAAAACCAAGGCTTGAGAAATGGAGGTCGCGAAGATGATTTGTTCGGAACCGCAAGGGATTTAGGCGACAGCAGGCAGAGCCAGTTTAATGATGAAGATACCGAAAAGGCCGAAAAAAGAACGACTTTTTATAAGGCCCTGCTCCCGTGGGACCTGCGCCTCGCCTACTCGCTGACCTATAGCAATTCGACCCGACAGAACGAAATAACCAACAACTCTCTGATGGTTTCCGGAAATATTGACCTGACGCCGAGATGGAAAGTCGGGATTTCTACAGGATATGATTTCGTACAGGATGGGGTCACGTTCACCCAGCTTCGTTTTGAAAGAGACCTGTTAAGCTGGAGGATGGATTTCAACTGGATTCCGATTGGAGATTATACTTCTTGGGGATTCTTTATCGGAATCAAGTCGTCTGTATTGAGCGATATCAAATGGGACAAGAGAAAACAACCGGATAAAAGACTTCGTTAATTCAATCGTATATGAAAAAAATAATTTTTACAGAAAAAGCTCCAGCTCCAATAGGGCCATACAACCAAGCTGTATCTTTCGGAAATATGCTTTTTACGTCTGGGCAGATTGCTATCAATCCTGAAACAGGCGACTTGGTACTCGACGACATCGAGACAGAAACCAAACAAGTAATGGAGAACATGAAAGCCGTTCTTGAAGAAGCTGGAATGACCTTTGAAAACGTAATAAAAACTTCTATTTTTATTATGGATATGAACAATTTTGCAAAAATAAATACTGTTTACGGAAGCTATTTTGATGAAAAGACAGCGCCTGCCAGAGAAACTGTGCAGGTAGCCGGATTACCAAAAGGCGTGAATGTCGAGATTTCGATGATAGCGATGAAATAAATAGCGCTGGTTTAAAATAACAAAAAGGCTCAATAATTATTGAGCCTTTTTTAATGTCGGTATAAAACCAAAATTTAGTTTATCCTGTGGTATTCTATCAGTCCGTCAATCGGTCTTCTTAAAACATTTCCTATTTTCAAGCCGTTCTTTTCCAAGACAAGCTTCAATTCATCTTTCAGATAGAAAGCGATGGAGCCTACAAAATGAATCGGAACTTCATGGCAATCTTCAAACTGCGTAATATAGTTGTCTACAAAAGTCTGCATGGCCTCAAAAACCAATTGCTGGATAAATTCCTCATCCTTGTGTTGGATCAGGAATTTCGCAAAGGTTGCCAGATAAGCGTTCGGATTGGCCTGCTTATAAAGATGGTTCTTGATTACGTCGGCATCCAAATCATATTCTTTTTCAAAAAGAGAAGCGAGTTTTTTGGGCATCTTGCCAAAATAATAAGCGCGAATCAAGTCTCTTCCAAAGCGGTTACCGCTGCAATCGTCCATGGCAATATAGCCAAGCGACTGTACTTTTTGGTGTAGTTCTTCTCCGTCAAAATAGCTGCAGTTCGAACCTGTACCTAAGATGGAGATGATTGATCTTTCGTTGGTCGGATTGGTCGCATATGCTGCCGCATACGTATCTTCTTTAACAGATACTTCTGCGTTTGGGAAAAACTCCCTGAAAGTCTCAGAAAGCGAATTTTTCATTCTGTCAGTTCCGCATCCTGCTCCATAGAAAAAAAGATGCGTGACTGCTTTTCTATTGTGATAGATATCGAAACGGTCTTCCAAACGCTCGATAACTTCTTTTTTGTCTAAAACTTCAGGATTCAATCCTAAAGATTGCGTGGTGAACAACTTGTTTCCATTATCATCTAATGCAATCCAATCTGCTTTTGTTGAGCCACTGTCTACTAATAATTTCATTTATGGTCGTTAGTTAATTTCGTATTATGGGCAGCAATAAGAACACCTTTCTTTCTTATTTCTGGTTCCGAATTTTAAACAAATCTTGCGCTATAAGCGGTTCGATTCTGAAACTAAAATACGGAAAAAATAGTTGGCATAAATCGGTGTTGATTTGTTGCCGAAAAAATAAAAAAGTCCCGCCAAATTAATGACGGGACAATTCAATTATTAATTACAGTTGCGCGATATGTACAGATAGGTCAATCAATTTGCTTGAGTATCCGTATTCGTTGTCGTACCAAGAAACAATTTTAAAGAAAGTTGAGTTTAGTCCGATTCCAGCCTTAGCATCAACGATAGAAGTGCGAGAATCAGAGATAAAATCTTGAGAAACCACATCATCTTCAGTATATCCGATAATGTTTTTATAGTCTGTTTCAGAAGCATTTTTCAATACTTTCATTATCTCTTCGTAAGTAGTTTCTTTTTGAAGTTTTACAGTCAAATCCACAACAGAAACGTCTGCGTTTGGAACACGCATCGACATACCTGTTAATTTTCCGTTCAATTCTGGGATTACTTTTCCTACTGCTTTTGCAGCACCTGTTGAAGCTGGAATAATATTTAAAAGGGCAGCTCTTCCGCCACGGAAATCTTTGCGAGAAGGTCCGTCAACTGTCAATTGCGTTGCAGTCGTAGCGTGGATAGTTGTCATCAAGCCTTCAACGATTCCGAAGTTGTCATTGATAACTTTTGCCAATGGTGCCAAACAGTTGGTCGTACAAGATGCATTTGATACAATCGTGTCAGATGCTGTTGCTTTGGTATGGTTCACGCCCATCACGAACATTGGAGCATCTGCCGAAGGAGCTGAAATTACTACTTTTTTAGCACCTCCTTTGATGTGGGCATTGGCTGTTTCAAGAGTCGTGAAGATTCCTGTACATTCTGCTACAACGTCCACTCCTACTTCGTCCCATTTTAAGGTCGATGGGTCTTTTTCTGCTGTAACACGGATTTGTCTGTCGTTTACGAAAAGCTTTCCGTCTTTTACTTCTACTTTTCCTGCAAAACGGCCGTGTACTGAATCATATTTTAAAAGGTAAGCCAAATGCTCAACATCTAATAAATCGTTGATGGCTACTACTTCTACATTATCTCTATTGAAGGTTTCTCTAAAAACGATTCTACCAATTCTACCGAAACCGTTTATTCCTAATTTTACTTTTGACATTTTTTTGCTTGCTTAGGGCTTCAAGCTTGCGCTTTTAGCCGATTATGTAATTTGTTTATTTTGCTTGTTTGAAAAGAAATACACTGCCAGATGTATTTCAAAGAAGGGAATATTATGTTGTCATGATGTCTGACACTCTCAATAATTCTCTGTCGATTTGCGAATGTCCTTTGATAGCTTGTTCCAAAGGAGTCAGCTCGATCTTGTCGTTTAGTAGCCCGACCATATAGTTGCTTTTTCCATCCAAGATAGATTCTACAGCTTTTACGCCCAGACGGCTTGCCAAGACACGGTCGAAACAAGAAGGAGCCCCGCCACGCTGCATGTGTCCTAATACAGAAACACGTACATCGTATTCTGGCATATTTTCTTCCACGTAGTCTTTTAGCTCGAAAACATTCTTGCCGATCTTATCGCCTTCTGCGATGACTACAATACTTGAAGATTTTCCTGATAATTTACTTTTGCGAAGTGATTCCAATAGCCTTTCTAATCCTAAATCCTCTTCAGGAATAAGGATTTCTTCTGCTCCTGCACCGATACCTGCATTCAAGGCAATATGCCCAGCATCACGCCCCATAACCTCTACAAAGAACAGTCGGTTGTGCGAACTCGCCGTATCTCTAATCTTATCGATTACTTCTACGACCGTATTCAAAGCCGTATCATAGCCTAATGTATGAGTAGTTCCGAATATATCGTTATCGATAGTTCCAGGAATTCCGATGACAGGGAAACCGTATTCTTTATTAAAAACAAGGCCACCAGTAAAACTTCCGTCACCGCCGATAACCACCAAGGCTTCCACTCCAGCATCAACTAAGTTGGCATGGGCTTTCTTTCTGCCCTCTTCGGTCATGAACTCTTTCGAGCGGGCTGACTTTAAGATCGTTCCTCCTTTGTTAATGATATTGTTTACGCTACGAGGTCCCATTTCCTTAAAATCGCCTTCAATCATTCCTTGGTATCCTCTGTAAATCCCGACGCATTCAATATTATGATAGGCGCAGGTTCTGACTACAGAACGGATTGCGGCATTCATTCCAGGGGAATCTCCTCCAGAAGTCAGCACGCCGATTTTTTTTATTGTTTTTGACATTTATTTGCTATTAATAATGTAAAATTAGCAAACATATATTACTTTAAAGGTAGGGTTTTTAATAATTTAGGAAACAATTAGAATTTCAATCGATTTCGTTGATAAGTTTTTATTTCCGTCTCTTAGAAGTTGATAATTTTTGTAAATTAAAGGGAAAATTGGAGCATGTTTATTCCGATTCTGGAACTTTTTGTTGTTCCGTTTTTGGGTTTTCGGTCTTTTTTCTTCTGTCCTGAGTCCATTGAATAAAGTCTGGCGATAGGTCAGAATCAGGAACATGATCGGCAGCATTTTCTTTTTCTTCTTTAGTCTTGATATTGAAAATCTTATACCACAGTTCTTTTAAGGTATCAAAATCGACTTCATAGGAAACCCCAAGCCCTTGCGTATAGCCGATGCCTTCTCCTATATAGTTAATGTCATTTTCACGATTGAATACCCTCAAGTTTAAAGTTCCGTCTTCGTTTACTCTATATTTTACTTCGACGTTACCTACGATAACCGACTGGTTTACGCCACCAACAGGAACACCGACTTTTCCATCTATGGAGATTCGTTCGTTGATTTGCGTAGAAATAGCAATGCCAAATTGGCTGCTGGTTTCGGCAGTCGGCGTCCTATCCGCCATTTGGTAATCTAAAGCCACGATAAACTTACCGTCTTCGTCTTGGAAAAGGTCATTGAACAATCCGCTCGCTCTTTCGAACAAGCTTCCATAAACTGCGCTTCCTGCATTTTCAGAACTTAAGAAATTACCCGTACCCAAAAGCGAAAGCGCTTGGTTGACACGCGTATCTTTATCGTCAAGCTTTACTTGCAATTCCGATTTCAATACCGAGCTTACCGTTGGGAAATTAATCGTAAAATCGGGCTCAGGATTCATCAAGTTACCTGTAAGTCCGATTACGACTTCCACTGGTACTTTTCTGTTGAACGAAGCATTATCTTGCAAAACGGCTGGGTTTGCCTGCGTCTTATAAATTGCGTCGATATTCAGACGGGCACGAAGCGGATCTCCGTCCCAAGAAATAGAACTTCCTTTCTTCACCAAGAATTTTTTATCAATGATACCACCGTATTTGAAGTTGTATTCTCCTTCCCTCACTTGATAATCGCCCCACATATTGAATTTTCCGAGCGTACTAATTTCCAGCCTCATGGTTCCATCACCTTTGCCTTTCAGCGCATGTCCAGTATTTCTGTCGATGATAATTTCTATTTCTGCTTCAGGCGTAATCTTTAAGTCAAACTGCAGCTCAAGACCCGAATTATTCACGACCTGCTCGACTATTCCATTTTCTTGATTGTATTTTTCTTTCGGACTCAAGAACTTTATGAAAGTATTATTGCCCACACCCGATGCGCTATTGATCGGGATTTTGATTGCAGTCCCTTGTTTGGATTCTGCATCAACCGTAATCAACAATCCGTTTGTAGGGCCTTTTATAGAAGCTGTTCCGGCAATAAAGGCCGTACCGAAATACATGGCATCGTCTGAATCTTTCGTATCCAAAGCCAATAACCTATCCGACTTTATGTTGAGATCTAGCACCCATTTTTTGAAATTTTGGTGTTTGATGCTTCCCGTCAGATAACCTTTTGTATTGTATTTGGTGTCGGTCATCCTGGCATCGTTAAAACGAAATTGGTTTTCCGTCAGGTCAACGATCGAACGTTCGTCAAACTCATAGTCGACGTTAAGGTATGGCACTTTCAGTCCGACTTCGTCTAAGAATAGCCTTCCATTAATCTGTGGATCTTTTAAGGTTCCTGCAAAATTGGCATTCCCTGAAGCAAATCCTCGAATCCTTGAAATAACATTTCCGCCTAGCGGACTCAATGCTCCAAGGTTAAATCTGTTGAACTTAAAATCAAGGTCAAAAAGCGTCTGCTTATTCAATATGCCGATATCCCCTGTAATAATAAAGTTTTCTACGTCGTTGTTTTGCAATACTGAGTTGACGCTAAAACGGTTCAGGTTTTCATTTCCTTGTATCTTTACAGACAGGTCACCCAAGGCGATCTCATTGACATGCAGGCTGTCGATAGTGATTGTTGATGTAGGCTGGTAGACTGTCTTATTTTGCCTAAAGTCGATTTCTCCATTCAGGTTTCCTTCTACCCGAAGGCTGTCCATCGAAGGCAATAACTTGCCTAAACTGACATCATTAAAGCTCAGCTTGATATCTTTATAGGTACTATCTCGCATAATACCTTCTAGTTCAATTCGCTGGTTGTTGTGCGTCATCAAGATGTTTTCGATAGAGAAATTTTTAAACTTCTTATCAAATACAATCTTGTTGTCGTTCGCATCATTTTCGTTCAAGAACCACATATAGTCCTTGATATTTACTTCCGACTTTTTGATACCGACAACGTTGTTATTCTTTTCATCAATCGTATGGTAGACGTTCAGATTAAAAAAGTCCTTGCTTTCTTTGCCTCCTTTAAACTCTGTTCTAAAAAAGAGCGTGTCTTCCAACTTTACGTTAATAGTACTGAAATTCGAAATCTTGTATCGTTTGGTCTTGATACTGTCCATTTCGATATACGCATTGTAAAGCGGATTCTGATTGTCAATTTCCAACGAAACTTTGTCAAAATAATTCCCATAGGCTTCAATCTCTGGCGAATCAAAATTCATCTTGAACTCATTAGAGTCGGAGGTCATTTTTCCAGAAACGACCGTATTGGTTCCTATCGAGACATCAGGAAGAAAAACCTCTACAAGTTTATTGTATATCGAAAGATTAAAATCTAAAAACTGCCCTGGCTTGACTTTATTGGGCTTATAGTTGGTATATAAACTACCGATTGCATTTTCTATAATTTTCGGGACCTGTCTGAATTCGTATTTTCCGACAATCTGCCCTTTGATAATATCAGGCGAGTTGATCGAAATAGTACGCACCCTATTTTCGTCAAAGCGTGATTGTATTGTAAAATCATCAAAGAAATAAATGTCTTTTTGGTTTTGGTAAGACGTCTGGGAAATAGCAATATCACCGTACATATTGTCGATGCTATTTCCTGTAACCTGCATCATGATATCTCCCTTGAAAAGCGAAATAGAGTCTCTTTTGACCAACTGCAGCTTGTTTAAATCGGCATAATCGATTAAAGCATGGAAATCATAACGATTTTCTCTTTTGCTCAAATCTACCAAGCCTTTGAAATCCATTTTAAGATTTTCATCATTTACGAGTACCGTTCCTTGAAATAAAGGATTTTTAAAAGTTCCATCGATTTCAATATTCTTGTAGTTGTATTTTTTGAAATTTAGGCTATAGACGGTACCGCTTACTTTTGTATCCAAGAATTTTCGCGTGAATCCTTTTCCTTCTACTTCTAAATCCAGCGTAACAGCGCCAAAATCTTTCTGTCTTAAAAATCTTCCGATATTAAATTTTTCGAAATTTATATTCCCTTTATACGAAGCATTGTCAATATTATCAATGTCAAAAAGCTGCAAGTCTGCCGCAAGCTCCCCAATGGCAGTTGTCAGATAGATATCCGCTTTTACGTCCGTTTTGGTAACTTCTGCATTTCCTGTAATATCAAAATCACCTAAATATTCCAACGAAGAAGGAAGTTTTTCACCAAGAATTCTTGGTAAAATGCCTTTCAGGTTAGCATAATCAGAGGACAGTCGCTTAAAATCTCCTCGGATAAGAAAAGCATTCTTGTCAGGATTAAAAAGATTCTTGAAGTTGATATCTCCTACAATTCGAGAATGATTGTCTACCACCAATTTCAGGTTACGGGTATAGAAATCATTCATGCTCCCGCTTAAGATCGTAGAAAAATTAAACTTTTTGTTTTTGCCGAACTCATTGTAGAAATGGTTCAAGTCATTTGTGGAAATCGAAGCCGAATCCACATCTACATCAAAATGCACTTTATTCACAAAGTCGGCAAGCCCGCCTTCTTTATAAGTCAGTACGACATTGCCTTTCAAGTTGGATTCCTTTGTAAAAAGGTTAAGTTCTTTCAACAAGATGCTTTCTTTCGAGTAGCTGAATTTTCCTGTCAGATCTTTGACAAACAGCCCTCTATGGTCTTGGAATGCTAGTTTTTTTATTTCTGTGGTAATGTCGCTTCCGTAAATCTTGAACTTGCGCACACTGGCGTCCATCTTCGTAAAATCGACGCTTGTTTTAGTGACAGCATTTTCATTCGTTACCTTAAAATGGCTCTTGGTCAGATAGATATTATCAGCATTCAGCTGGAAAGGTTTCGGAGATTTCTTTCCTGTTTCAAATAATTTTACAAAAACATTGATGTTGGATTCCTTTTCGCCTTTATAATTCTTAAGATTAAAGAAGAGCTTGTCTGCATAAATATCTCCAAAAATCAAATCCCCAGATTTTAGTTTCTTGAAGCTTAAGATATTGGTCTTTATGGAATTTGCATAAATCAGCGTATCTTTGTGATGGTCCCTAATGAGTACCGTTTTCAGCTTTACACCGCCGAAAATCGAAACAGCAACCTGATCAACGTTAATATCTGTTCCGTAATCTTCGTTTAAAGTTTCGGTAACGTAATGTGCAATTTTAGTCTGTACAAAAGGGAGCGAAAGCGCAATACCGAGTAGCAGCAAAAGTAGGATTATACCCAGTAAGGTACGAAATACTATTTTTTTAAATTTTTTGATACTCTTAATTGTTTTATTTTTGTCAAATATAATTCAAAATCCGTGCCCTTTTATGGGAAATAACTCTCTTTTTATATTGGCCATCGAAAGTTCTTGCGATGATACTGCAGCCGCCGTCCTGCAAGACAACAAAGTCTTGTCGAATGTTGTTGCAAATCAGAGCATTCACGGCGAATATGGCGGTGTCGTTCCCGAGCTTGCTTCGAGAGCCCATCAGCAAAATATCGTTCCTGTTATCGAGATGGCCATTCGTAAAGCAAATATCGATAAAAATCAATTAAATGCAATAGCTTTTACGCAAGGTCCTGGGCTCATGGGATCGTTGTTGGTAGGCAGTTCTTTTGCCAAATCATTGTCTTTGGCTTTAAAGATTCCATTGATTGCGGTCAACCATATGCATGCTCATATCTTGGCCCATTTTATTGAAGAAGAAGGCTATGACAAACCTGAGTTTCCTTTCTTGGCTTTGACCATCAGCGGCGGACATACACAGATCGTTAAAGTAAACAACTTTTTTGATATGGAAATTATCGGAGAAACTACTGATGATGCTGTTGGCGAAGCTTTTGACAAGAGTGCTAAAATATTGGGGCTTCCCTATCCTGGAGGGCCTTTGGTTGACAAATATGCGAAGCTAGGAAATCCGAAAGCTTTTCCGTTCACGAAACCAAAAGTACCTGGACTTGATTTCAGTTTCAGCGGACTGAAAACGGCTGTCTTATATTTCATTCAGAAAAATGTAAAGGAAAATCCGAATTTTATAGATGAAAATCTAAATGATATCTGCGCTTCTATACAATATACGATTATCCAGATTTTGATGGACAAATTGAAACTTGCAGTCGCACAAACCGGAATAAAACAGATCGCCATCGGTGGCGGCGTTTCGGCTAATTCTGGAATCCGACAAACGCTGAAAGAAGCAGAAAAAAAATACGGATGGAAAACATTTATTCCTAAATTCGAATATACAACCGATAACGCAGCCATGATTGGAATTGTCGGATATCAAAAATACCTTTCTTCAAAATTTGAAGACAACTCAGTGGTTTCTAAAGCACGAATTGATTTTTAAGTATGCAATTATTCTATAACCCCACGATTACCCAAAACGGCGAAATCTTTTCTTTTGATAAAGAAGAAAGTAAACATATAATTAAAGTATTACGTAAAAAAGAAGGTGATAATTTATACGTAACCAATGGTTTAGGATATTTATTCAAAACAGAAATTACACTGGCTTCTGATTCAAAATGTTTGGTAAAAATTGTTTGTTCAGAAAAAAGCGAACCTTCAAAATACTACCTGCATCTGGCCGTAGCGCCGACTAAAATGAACGATCGTTTCGAGTGGTTTTTAGAGAAAGCGACCGAAATCGGGATCAGCGAAATCACGCCAATTATCTGCGATCATTCCGAAAGAAAAGTCATCAAGACCGATCGTTTTGACAAAATTATATTGTCGGCGATGAAACAATCTTTGCATTATTACCTTCCAAAATTGAATGAACCTATTTTGTTTAAAGATTTTATAAAACAGCAAAAAAGTGAAGGCTTGAACTTGATTGCGCATTGTGAGGAAACCGACAAAAAATCATTGAAGAAAGTTGTAAAACCAAATAAAGATGTAACGATTTTGATTGGTCCAGAAGGTGATTTTTCTGAAAAGGAAATCAAGCTAGCGCTCGAAAACAAGTATATTCCCGTAACTTTAGGAAATACACGATTAAGAACTGAAACCGCAGCAGTTGTTGCCTGCCATAGCGTTGTTTTTATAAACGAATAATTTGGCCGAAGCCTAAACGTATGAAAAAAATATATTTCGCTTTCCTTTTGTGTCTCTCGCTTGGAGCTAATGCCCAAGAAATTGCCTTATTAAAATACAATGGCGGTGGTGACTGGTACGGAAATCCGACATCATTGCCCAATTTGATCAAGTTCTGCAACCAGAACATCAATACTCGAATTGCTTCAAAACCAGCTACTGTCGAGCCTGGAAGCCCTGACCTACTTTCCTATCCTTTTGTCCACATGACAGGACATGGAAACGTCGTTTTTAGCGATTCTGAAATGATAAACCTTAGAAACTATCTGACTTCGGGAGGTTTTCTACACATTGACGACAACTACGGAATGGACGAATACATCCGAAAAGAATTAAAAAAAGTTTTTCCAAACAATAATCTTGTTGAAATTCCTGCAAACCATCCTATATTCCAAAAACCGTATTCTTTTCCTTCTGGAATTCCAAAAATTCATGAGCACGACAATAAAAGACCGCAGGCTTTCGGAATCTTTATCGAAAACAGGCTAGCGCTTCTTTACACCTATGAAACCGATTTAGGCGATGGCTGGGAAGATGCCGAAGTCCATAACGACCCAAAAGAAGTCAGGGAAAAAGCTTTAAAAATGGGCGCCAATATCATCTATTATATTTTTAATAATTAGAACGATTCCCTCAAAACAATTATTATAAGCTTTTAAATTAGGACAACTCCGTTTTTTTTAACTACATTAGACTTACAAAAAAGAAAAATATGGTGACTTCAAAAACTATCGGAAACGGAATATTACGAGCCTTAGCCATTACTGCCGGGATTTTACTTTTATTATTTCTTTTGTATAAAATACAGTCCGTCATTCTTTTTCTATTCATATCGCTAATCGTCAGTATGATAGGAAATCCGATTGTGAAATTTTTAGAGAAAAGGCTGAAATTCAATCATATTGTAGCAGTTGTCGTGACGCTCCTATTCTTCATTTTGCTTTTGGCAGGTTTTATCATGATGTTCGTTCCGTTGATTATTTCACAAGGAGAAAATCTTTCGCTTTTGGATACCGCCAAATTGGAAGCCGATCTGACAAATTTGACTGAACAATTAAACAATTACTTTTCAAGCCATAATATCGATATTGAAAATATGGTCAAGGAGTCGAATTTAGCTTCGAAACTAAACTTAAATTTTATTCCGAACTTTCTTAACTCCCTGATTTCCATACTTGGAAATATTGGAGTTGCCATCGGTTCCATAATCTTTATTACTTTCTTCTTCTTAAAAGACCGAAAGTTATTTACGGTAAATGCCAAAAAGATTTTGCCGAACGAACATGAAGATAAGATTTTGAATTCTTTCAGAAAGATAAACCATCTGCTAAGCCGTTATTTTATTGGCTTAATCGGACAGGTAACCATTTTATTTATCTGTTATTTGATTGTCTTGCTCATATTCGGAGTAGAAAATGCTTTCATCATCGCTTTTATTACTGCTTTGCTGAATATCATTCCTTATATCGGACCGCTGATCGCAACGATATTGGTAGCCGTACTGACGATGCTCGGTCATATGGATCCGGAATCTCAAGGCGAAATGCTTTCGACCACATTATATGTCTTGATTGGGTATTCTGTAGCGCAGATAATTGATAACAACATCACCACGCCATTGATATTTTCAAACAGCGTCAATTCTCATCCTTTGGAAATCTTTATCGTAATTCTTGCCAGCGGCTTTATATTTGGCGTACTAGGAATGATTGTAGCTGTACCGCTCTATACGATTGCTAAAGTGGTTGCCAAAGAGTTTTTCCCTAATAATCCTGTTGTCAAAATATTAACCCGAGGCATTTAGTTTGATTCCAGAAATTTTAAAATCCGAAGTTCAAGATTTTATAGAAGCCAATATTCGAAAAGATATTTCAAAATTGGCTTTTCAAAAAAATCCATTTCCTTCTATTGACTATGCTTTACTGCTCAACCAAATTGCTGCAAAAAGCAAATCAGAGCATAAGCTTCCTACGTGGTTTAACTCCAAAGGAATTGTTTATCCTCCAAAAATATCAGTAGAACAGACTTCTTCTGAAGATACCGCATTTTATAAATCAAAAATTGTCTCAGGAGAAAGCCTTATCGATTTGACAGGTGGTTTTGGCGTTGATGCCTATTACTTCTCAAAAAAAATGAAATCGGTCGTGCATTGCGAAATGAATACTGACTTATCAGAAATCGCAAAGCATAACTTTAAAGTTCTTCAAGCTAGAAATATTGAGTGTTTTGCTGGTGACAGCTACGAAATCTTGCAAAAGCTGGACAGAAAATTTGATTGGATTTATATTGATCCATCCCGAAGAAGCGATGTAAAAGGCAAAGTGTTTCTTTTAAAAGACTGTCTGCCTAATGTTCCCGAACTGCAAGAATTTTATTTCAACTATGCTGAAAACTTATTGATAAAAACAGCACCCATCCTAGACCTCGCGGCCGGACTCTCAGAACTCTCCAATGTAAGAGCAATCCATATTGTTGCTGTCGAGAACGAAGTCAAGGAACTGCTTTGGGAAATTTCAAAAAACCACCAAGGAAAGGCAGCAGTCAAAACCGTGAATCTTACCAAAGAGAAAACAGAAAAACTGGATTTTACCTTTGACGAAAATGAACATGCACAATATGGCTTTCCTAAAAAATACCTTTACGAGCCGAACAGTGCTATCATGAAATCTGGATTTTTTGATGCCGTCGGCAATAAATTCAATTTAGACAAGCTTCATGCCCATTCGCATCTTTATACTTCGGATGAGTTAGTGGACTTTCCGGGAAGAATTTTTCAGATTGAAGAAAAGATAGGCTACACCAAGGGAGAAATGAAAAAATTTCTATCTAACAAAAAGGCCAATATAACAACCCGCAATTTTCCTGAAACTGTAGAGCATATCAGAAAAAAATGGAAAATAAATGATGGAGGAAACCTGTATTGTTTTTTTACTACAGATATGAATAATGACAAAATAGTATTACTTTGCACCAAAATAAAAACAGAATAATGAAACGATTGCTTTTAATTGCTTTTTTAATGCTCCAGATGGGTCTTTATGCCCAAAAACCATGTGAATACAGTTCTAATTTTACAGATTCTATTGGCAGCTATAAGGAAACAGTACAAAAGATAGTGCACGAAAAAAACTTTGCAGGAACTTCAAGTTATATTTTCTTTTCGTTGATTAATGCCAGCGATATTCCTTTGCTTAATTTTCAATCTATCCAAAAAAGCAAAGACTTTATCAAGGCCAATTGTTTTGATAAAAATTCAAAAATTTACCTTCAGTTGACCAATGGAAAGATTATTACGTTATTGATTTCCGACGAAGGTAATTGTGGTTCTATGGTTCGCGATGAAGCGCAAAGCGCAAATATCCGAATCTCATCAGGTTCTTTTCTTTTTATGAAAAATACGATGGAAGAATTGGAAAAATCTCCCGTTTCGTTGATTCGCGTAAAATATGCGACAGAAACTATCGATTATGTGATGAAGAAAGAATTGGTATCTGAATTAAACGGTGAGAAATCGTATCCAGAAAATTTCTTTATCGACAACCTCAAATGCTTAAATTAATTCTTGCAGTCCCAAACAAAATTTGATATCGGCAGCGTTGAAGCATTCGTCAAGTTATAATGCCACCATTCCGAAGCAAAAGACTTGAAACCGTTTCTTAACATAATGTCTTTCAGCAACTTTCTGTTTGCCAAAACTTCGGCTGAAAGATTTTTATAATCATGCGCCGCTTCTGGGCCAAAATGGTCGAATTTTGTTCCCATATCCAGCTCATTGCCGCTATAATCCGTTAAAGTAATATCTACAGCACCTCCTCTATTGTGAATGGAACCTTTTTCAGGATCTGCCACATAGGTAGCATTTGGAGTTATCGCCCACATCTTTTTTTGTACATCCAACGGACGATAACAGTCGTATATCTTGATCTTGTAGCCTAGCTTTACAAATGCCTGATTCGCTTTAACTAACGCCTTTACAGTCTTGAATCGAAGGTAGCATTCCGGACAGTCATACACTTTTGTTTTCAAAAAATTATCTTCGGTCGCATATTTCATGTCGTAAAAGAAATCCTTTCCATACTCTTTCAGGCTCACAAAAGAAGTATCGCTTATATTCATCTTGGCCGCTTCTAAAAGTGCCGCATTTTCTTCGATATATTTCCGATTGCTCGATAGCAGCGCATCGCTGTAGACAACTTCTTGCGGATTTTTACAAGACGAAATAAAAATTAGGCACGCTATTAGCAGTAGAGATCTCATAACTGTAGAAAAGTTTAATTGCAATACAAATCTATTCATTTGTATTAATTAATTTACTAATTTTAAATCAAATTAAAAACACAAAGTATGAAAAAATTAATTGTTTTAGGAATTGCTTTGTTATTTTCCGGCTACATCAGCGCACAGGAAACAACAACACAAAAGAAGGCAAAAGCTGAAGTAGCCCAAGCAAAAGCAGATAGTAAAAAAGCAGCCGACAAGGCTGAAGCCAAAGCTAAAAAAGCTGAAGAAACGGCCAAGAAAGATGTCGCTAAAGCGAAAGAAAAAGCGGCCACATCAAAAACAGAAGCTAAAACGGATGCTGCTAAGGCAAAAGCTGAAGCAAAAGTAGAAACGGCAAAAGCCAAAGAAAAAGCTACTACTGCTAAAATGGAAACTAAAAAATCTGCAGCAGAAGTAAAAGATAAGGCGTCTGGCGAGTTTTACAACGGCAAAAAAGTATATACCGGACCTAAAGGCGGCAAGTATTACATTAACAAAAACGGAAATAAAACGTATATCGATCAGAAATAATCTTAGTTGATTCAGTAAATCCCGATTGTTTGACAATCGGGATTTTTTTATGACTGCCCTTTACTTTTATTGCTTAAGTAACGTAGGATACAATTTTTCTATTTCCTCATTGTTCGGCTCTTTCTTCATCACGCGGCTAATTTCTCCTTGAGATGTCATCCATCTGTAGAACCAAGAGATTCCCCACTTTTTTTGGTAATTGTTTTTTTGCTGGTAGACTTTATCTTTTAAGGCTTCATCTAGGCTGATAAACGTATATTTTTTAGCTTTCAACAGCCTTATAATTTTAGGCAGATAATCCGCATTTAAAGAATTATCATGACACAAATAAATCTGGCTTATCTGACGATGAAATTGCAGTTCAGATTGTGCTTCGAAAAAATCAAAAATCTCTATTGTCTTGCTAACATACTTCTCTCCTATTATCTTGGCATTTGCCTTGTCGCCTTTAGCAAGATAATACTCATAAGCAATATCAAAGGCCCAGTCTGTGCTTTCAACGGTGAAAGGAGTTATCTGGTACCCTTTTTTGTCTAAATAATTTTCTATTTCCTTACGCTGTAACAAATCTTTACCCAAATCATTAAACGGAAATCGGAAATGCTTTAGGGGCTTTCCGAGCTTTTTTGCCAGTTCTCTGGTAATCGATTCTCCTTTGTCACTATCACTCGTAAAAGCATCAAAACCCACATCGGAGTATCTGGGATGGCTAAAAGTATGATTGCCGAGCGTGATATACTTCCTTTTCGCCCAATCATTGAGCAATTGGAAATTTTTTGAAACTGAATCCGTTGCATAAATCTTTCCTTCGTTGATAAAGATAGCAACCGGCAGCTGCATTGAATCTAGCTTTTTCAGAAGCTTTGCCTTGAATAGATCCTGCTGAAACTTTTTTGTATTAGGAACGTCATCTATGGTAATGGCTATCTGTTTCTGCGCCTGAGCGAAAACTGATTGGAAAAGAAAAACAGCCAGCAGAATTGTCTTTATATTTAGTCTCATGATTACTTTTTAGATTATTGCCAAATATAACAAAACCATAATTCGGCTGTAGTAAAACAAGCTATAATATTCCTAAAAAATCACTCCCTTTCACCTTTGAAACTGCAAAAAAAACAATAAATTAGCAACTTTAATTTTTATAATCAACACAAATGAAAAATACTGCGTTAACGCACATTCACGAGAGTTTGGGAGCTAAGATGGTTCCATTTGCCGGATACAATATGCCTGTTCAATATGAAGGAGTAAATGCAGAACACGAAACCGTTCGTAACGGAGTCGGTGTCTTTGACGTTTCACACATGGGAGAATTCCTGATTTCAGGTCCGAATGCCTTGGCATTAATCCAAAAAGTGACTTCAAATGATGCTTCTACGCTGACTATCGGTAAAGCGCAATATTCTTGCTTACCAAACGAAAATGGCGGTATCGTAGACGATTTGATTGTTTATAAAATGAAGGAAGACCAATACCTTTTGGTAGTAAACGCTTCGAATATTGAAAAAGACTGGAACTGGATTTCTACAAAAAATAATGTCGGAGCCGAGATGAGAAACATCTCTGACGACTATTCGTTACTTGCTATTCAAGGCCCTAAAGCCGTAGAAGCGATGCAATCACTAACATCTGTTGACTTAGCAGCCATTAAATACTATCACTTTGAAGTTGCCGATTTTGCTGGAATTTCTGATGTGATCATCTCTGCAACTGGTTATACGGGTTCTGGAGGTTTTGAAATCTACGCGAAGAACACAGACATCGAACAAATTTGGAATAAAGTTTTTGAAGCTGGCAAAGCTTACGGAATCAAGCCAATTGGTTTGGCCGCAAGAGACACGCTTCGTTTAGAAATGGGTTTCTGCCTTTACGGAAACGATATCAACGACACGACATCACCATTGGAAGCTGGTTTAGGATGGATTACAAAATTCACCAAAGAATTTACCAATTCTGAAAACCTACTTAAGCAAAAAGAAGCTGGAGTATTGAGAAAATTAGTCGGTTTTGAATTGACCGAAAGAGGAATTCCTCGCCATGATTATGAAATCGTTGACAAAGACGGAAACATTATCGGTGTTGTGACTTCTGGAACAATGGCACCATCTTTGAATAAGGGAATTGGGCTGGGCTATGTTACGACAGAATTTTCTGGAGCTGATAGCGAAATTTTTATCCGCATCAGAAAAAATGATATTCCCGCAAAAGTCGTTAAATTGCCTTTCTATAAAAAATAAAAAAAACATGAACAAAATCTGGCTGTTTTTACTGTTTGTTGCTTGTGTGTCTTATTCGCAAGACAGTGGTAAATCCTGCAATGTTTTGATAAAAATAAATACGCTCATACAAAACGAGCACTTTAATCCTAAACCGGTAGACGACAGCCTATCGGTTTATGTTTTTGAAGCCTTGATGAATGATTTAGACACCGACAAGAATATTTTCTTGAAATCGGAATACGATTATCTCTCAAAACACAAATTCAAGTTCGATAATTATATTGCTGCTAATGACTGTTCTTTTTTTGAAGATTTTGCAAAAACATATAAGACCGCATTAGAACGAAGCAAATCGGCAATTGAAAAACTGCAGAAAGAAAAACTAAGTTATACTACAAATGATACTGTACGCTTTACAAAAAAAGATTTCCCTTTTTATGTAAAGGCAGAAGATGTCAGTAAAGTATACGCCAAAAGATTGCGATTCGACATTCTAGAAGATATTGCCAAAGCCAGCAAAAATTACGATTCGCTGAAACAAAACTTCGCAAGTCTAGAAAAAATCTCAAAGCAAAAAATATTTGAGACAGCGCTCTGCAAGATCAACAACCGAATCGATTCAAAAGACGGTATCGAAAAAAACATACGCAATAGTTTTTATACTATTTTCTGCTCTTATTTCGATCCGCATACCTCCTATTTTTCATACGATACAAAATCATCTTTCCTTTCAGAACTTTCTACTGACAATCTTTCGCTCGGGATGTATGTCAGCCTAAACGAAAATGACGAATTAGTTGTTCAAGAAATTGTGCCAGGCGGTCCAGCGGCACGCACCGAAATTATCGAAAAAGGCGATCAGGTCATCAAAGTTTCACCTAAAAAAGGAGAAGATTTTTTGGTATCCTGCAGCTCCCTAGAAACCATCGGAAGTATTATTTTTTCTGATACGCACAAGGAAATTACGCTTTCATTGAGAAAGAAAAACGGAAGTTTGTACGACGTCACTTTACAGAAAAAAATCATGAAAGCAGACGATCATGCGGCTTACAGCTATATCGTTTCAAAAAATGATACGCGCATAGGCTATATCAATATCCCTAGCTTTTATACTGATTTCGACAAAAATACCGTCCAGGGCATTTCTGACGATGTTGCTAAAGAAATATTGAAATTGAAAAAAGACAACATCCAAGGACTGATACTTGACCTGCAAGACAATGGTGGCGGTTCTATGGAAGAAGCTATAAAGCTTTCTGGAATGTTTATCGATGCCGGTCCGGTTTCTATCTTAGTTAATAATAAAAAGGAACAGAAAGTAATCAAAGACTTTAATAGGGGCTCAATTTATAACGGGCCTGTCATTGTTTTGGTAAACGGAAATTCTGCTTCGGCCAGCGAGTTTTTTGCCGCAGCTATGCAAGATTATAATCGCGCCATCATTGCTGGTTCAACTACTTTAGGCAAGGCCACCATGCAACAGATTCTTCCGATTGAAGAAGGTAATGAACAAGATTTCGTGAAGCTGACCATCGAGAAATTTTATAGAATCACCGGAAAAAGCCACCAGTTAACAGGAGTCGTTCCCGATATCGCAATCCCGACTTTATATGACGGAATAATTTCAAGAGAAAAAAGCTATAAGACTGCATTAAAAAATGATGCCATTGCTTCAAAAGCTAAATTTACGCCTTATTCTAGAAGTGATTTTGAAAATCTGCTTGTAGCAAGCAAAAAAAGAATCGGCACTAATGGCTATTTCAATCAAGTAAAAGCGGTCAATGAAAAAGTAAATTCGATATACAATTCGCAAAAAGCGCCAATCGTATTGAACTTTGAAAGCGTTTTCAATGATGTGCATAGTATTGATTCGGTTTTTGACTCCGTGAAAAAACTTATAGAAACACCAATTGATTTTGAGATTTCAAACACATCGTATGAAAATGAAATTTTAAAATTTGATGAATTTCAGAAGAATATTAGTGAGTACCGAATCAAAGACTTAAAAACGAATGCTTATGTCTTGGAAGGCATTAACATAATTGCCGATTACTACGCTTCACAAAAAGATTAAGTATTTTATGAAGAAAATTTTCCTCACCATTGTTGCCCTGTTTAGTTTAATTGTAGCTGAAGCTCAGGATTTCAAGACTCCTATTGACTATCTGAATTTTATCGGAAAAGAAACGGATGCCATTTCAAGGAATACCTGGAATTATACCAAAGCTGTAGCGCATAGCAAAAGCGCAAGAAGAATTGACGCTACTCGAAAAACACTGGTGAAATCCATACAAAATGCCACAAAGAAAATTACGAATCTTAAAGAAGGCTATAAAGGCGATACAGAATACCGTGACCAGCTCCTTGCCTATTTAGCCATCTCAGAAAAATACATCAATGACGACTACGGCAAAATTATCGACATGCAAGAAGTCGCCGAGCAATCCTATGATTTTATGGAAGCTTATATCATGGCCCGTGATCTGGTGAATGAAAAAATTAATGAAGAAGTCGAAAAATTAAATGCCAACCAGAAACTCTTTGGAAAAAAATATAACATTCAAATTACCGAAGACAATTCTGTTCTTGGAAAAAAGATGAAGATTTCGAATGCAGTTTTCAAATACCATACTGAAATGTATCTTATTTTTTTTAAGGTAAATGTGACCGACATCAATTTGATGAAGTCAATAGAAAAAAAGGATTTGAATGCCATACAGCAAAATGCTTCTTCTTTAGAACTCTATGCCAATGAAGGCCTAAAAAATCTTGAAGCAACAACTCCATTTAATAAGGATGCTAGCCTAATCGCCTCTACCAAAAAAGCGTTGGAATTTTACAAAAAAGAAGCGTTAGAACTGACACCGAAAGTAATTTCATTCCTGATGCTGAACCAACAAGCCGAAGACACCAAAGAATCTTTGGAGAAAAAACTTGAGAAGAACAGGACAAAGCAAGAAATCGACAATTTTAATAACCTAATCAAAGAAGTAAACCAAGAAGCGCAAGCTTATAATAAGCTGAATGCCAAATTTTATCAAGAAAAAGTCGCCGTAAATACAAATTGGGAACAGGCCGGCGAACAATTTATTTCAAAACATGTCCCGAAAGATTAAAAATAGATTTGAAATAAAAAAGGATAAGCTTATTTTTGCAACGTTTAAAAAATTTTAGAAATGGGAAGAGCGTTTGAGTTCAGAAAAAATAGAAAAATGAAGCGCTGGTCAGCAATGGCTAAAGCATTTACAAGAATTGGAAAAGATATCGTAATGGCGGTTAAGGAAGGTGGTCCAAATCCAGAGTCTAACTCTAGACTAAGAGCCGTTATCCAAAATGCCAAGGCCGTAAACATGCCAAAAGACAATGTCGAGAGAGCGATTAAGAAAGCGACCGACAAAGACACGGCAAACTATAAAGAAGTCTTATTTGAAGGATATGCACCTCACGGAATCGCAATCCTAATCGAAACGGCTACCGACAATAATAACCGAACTGTTGCGAATATCAGAAGCTATTTCAACAAATGTAACGGAACTATGGGAACTCAGGGTTCTGTAGAGTTTATGTTTGACCATACCTGCAATTTTAGGATTCCGGCTGAAGGAATTGATATTGAAGAAATGGAACTGGAATTTATCGATTTTGGTGCTGAAGAAATTTTTGCTGACGAAGACGGTATCTTGATTTATGCCCCTTTTGAAAGCTTTGGAGCTATCCAAAAAGAATTAGAAAACAGAGGCATTGAAATCCTTTCTTCTGGATTTGAAAGAATTCCGCAAGTGACCAAAAAACTTACGGCAGACCAAGTGGCTGACGTAGAAAAATTACTAGAAAAAATTGAAGAAGATGATGACGTTCAAAACGTTTATCATACTATGGAAGAAGAAGAATAGTTCCAAAAAAAATATAAATCCAAATAAAAACTCTTGAGTATTGCTCAGGAGTTTTTTGTTTTATAGGAATTCCTTACATTTACTCAAATCATTAAATCAAATCATCATGAAAAAAACACAATTCTTATGGCTGTTTTGCCTATTCTTCGTTTTAACGGCTAATTCACAAACCAAAACTGAAAACAGAACCATCGGCACTTTTTCTAAAATTGAATCCAGCGGTTCTTCTAAAATCATTCTTGTATCAAGTGACTCAAATACTCTTACGCTTGAAGGCGATGAGAAATCACTGCAATATCTTGTAACTGAAGTAAAAGGAAATACCTTGAAGATTTATTATGAAAGCAGTAAAAAGATAAGCTTTAAAGGAGGCAGTGTAACAGTAAGAGTTCCTTTTAAGAAGCTTGATGGAGTTAGCTTATCAGGATCTGGAAATATCTCTTCTGACGCTACTATTAAAACAGATAATTTTGCGGCATCTTTAAATGGTTCTGGAAAAATCAATTTAAATGTTGCCAGTACGGGCAACACGTCTGCAAAACTAGACGGATCTGGAAAACTTGAGCTATATTTGGCTACCAACAAAACAAATGCAGAAATCAACGGTTCTGGGAAACTAACTCTTAAAGGAAAGACAAGCAACTTTACTGGAAATGTTAATGGTTCGGGTCAACTAAACGCTTCCGAATTTACCTCTGAAACTTCTGATGTCAGTGTTCACGGTTCTGGAAACCTAATGACTGCTACAACAGGAACTCTTACAGCCAACGTACATGGTTCGGGAACTGTCAAATATAATGGAGAACCTAAGAAAATAAACAAAAATGTTAACGGTTCAGGAAAAGTATCAAAAAGCTAGCTTTCCAAAAGAATATAAAACAAAAAACTCCAGATAATTCTGGAGTTTTTTTATGTGATATAAGTAAATCTTACTTTATGAATTCTATTTTCTGAGCTTCTTCAACATTAATACTGTCAAAAAAGCCTTGCTCGTTCATCCAGTCATCGCTAAATACTTTGCTCATGTATCTTGAGCCATGATCTGGGAAAATAGCAATTACGTTACTGTTTTTGTCGAATTCACCTTCTTCTGCATATTGCTTGATGGCTTGAAGAACTGCTCCAGAAGTGTAACCTACGAATAGGCCTTCTTTCTTAGCAATTTCTCTTGTCGCATGCGCGCTTTCTTCGTCAGTAACTTTTATGAATTTATCAATTGAATCGAAGTCTGTTGCTGTAGGAATTAAGTTTTTGCCTAAACCTTCAATTCTGTATGGGTAGATTTCGTTCGCATCAAACTCTTTTGTCTCGTGGTATTTTTTCAATACAGAACCAAAAGCGTCAACACCTAAAATTCTAATATTTGGATTTTTTTCTTTAAGGAATTTCGCAGCTCCAGAAATAGTTCCTCCAGTTCCGCTGCAGGCAATTAAGTGGGTAATTTTTCCGTTCGTCTGTTCCCAGATTTCCGGTCCGGTTGATTTGTAATGGGCATCAATATTTAGCTGGTTGAAATATTGGTTGATATAAACCGATCCTTTTGTTTCTTCGTGTAGTCGTTTTGCAACATTGTAGTACGATCTTTCATCATCTGCTGATACGTGGGCAGGGCAAACATACACTTTGGCTCCCATACTTCTCAACATATCAATCTTATCTCTTGATGACTTTGAACTTACTGCCAAGATACAGTTATAGCCTTTTATAATGCTCACCATTGCAATACTAAAACCGGTATTTCCTGATGTCGTCTCAATTATTGTATCGCCTGGAGACAAGATTCCTTGCCTTTCTGCTTCTTCAATAATATATAATGCGATTCTATCTTTAGTGGAGTGTCCCGGATTAAAAGCTTCTACTTTTGCGTAGAAATTGCCTTCTATATTTTCAGTGACTTTATTGAGCTTAATAAGCGGGGTATTGCCTATTAATTCCAATACATTATTATAAGCTTTTATTTCTTCTTTCATAAAAAAATAGTTAATCAAGGCAACTCATTGAATTTTTATTGACCTCAAATCCTTGCAAATTTAACAAAAAAAATCTAATTAGTTTTCAATTCCTTCTAAATCTAACAAAAAACTAAATTCCTTAGCTAATTCTTTTAGCGCTTCAAACCTTCCTGATGCACCTCCGTGACCCGCATCCATGTTAGTATCAAGGAATAACAGATTATTATCGGTCTTCAGGGTTCTTAATTTTGCTACCCATTTTGCCGGTTCCCAATACTGAACTTGCGAATCATGAAGTCCGGTTGAAACATACATATTCGGATAATCTTGCGCTTTTACATTGTCATAAGGCGAATATGATTTCATATAGTCGTAATATTCTTTTTCATTTGGATTTCCCCATTCGTCATATTCACCAGTTGTAAGCGGAATCGTATCATCCAGCATAGTCGTTATTACGTCTACAAAAGGAACCTGAGCAATAACACCGTGATACAATTCTGGAGCCATATTCACGACTGCTCCCATCAATAATCCTCCAGCCGAACCACCTTCTGCATATAAATGTTCTTTGCTGGTGAATTTTTCGTTAATTACGTATTTCGAACAGTCGATAAAATCAGTAAACGTATTTTTCTTGTGAAGTAGCTTGCCATTTTCATACCATAATCGTCCCATATCTTCGCCTCCGCGAATGTGAGCGATGGCATAGATAAATCCTCTGTCCAAAAGAGATAGTCTCGTAGAAGAGAAATATGGGTCCATAGTAGCGCCGTATGATCCGTAAGCATAAAGCAATAAAGGATTTTTACCGTCTTTCTTTATTCCTTTTCTATAAATCATAGAAATTGGAATTTTCGTGCCATCTTGAGCTGTAGCCCAAACTCTTTCTTCGATATAGTTGTTCTTGTCGAACTTTCCGCCCAAGACTTGCTGCTCTTTTTTGATTTCTTTTTCTTTGGTCTTCATATTGAAATCAATCACAGAAGACGGAGTGCCTAAAGATTGGTAGCTATAGCGGAGAATCTGCGTGTCAAAATCAGGGTTTGTAGAAATATTAGCGGTATAAGTCTCGCTTCCAAACGGAAGATAGTACTCCTCTTTTCCGTTCCAAGGCATAATTCTGATTTTGTTCAAGCCATTGGAACGCTCGCCGATTACTAAATAATCTTTGAAAATTTCGATATCTTCTAACAAAACATCGTCGCGATGCGGAATCAAATCTTTCCAATTTTCTTGGGAAGTCGCATTTTCAGGCGTTTTCATCAACTTGAAATTCGTCGCATTATCTTTATTCGTCAAGACATAAAAACTGTCGTTGTAATGCGCTATGCTGTATTCCATTCCTCTTACTCTAGGCTGGAAAACTTTAAATTCGCCATCAGGATTATCTGCCAAAAGCGTCCTGAACTCTGTCGTCAACGTACTGGAAGAACTGATTACGATATATTTTTTTGATTTTTCTTTGCTTACAGAAACATTAAAAGTATCGTCTACTTCATCATACACCAAGATATCTTCAGATTGTTTTTTACCCAATTTATGTTTAAAAACTTTATCCGAACGCAAGGTCTGCTTGTCTTGTTGTGTATAAAATAACGTTTTGTTGTCATTAGCCCAGGTCGAGCTTCCCGTCGTGTTTTCTATCTTATCCGTAAAAATCTTTCCGGTTTGAAGATCCTTTACTTGAACCGTGTAAATTCTTCTTCCTACAATATCGACTCCAAACGAAGCATATTTGTTATCAGGACTGATGCTCAATCCTCCCAATTGAAAATAGGAATGTCCTTTAGCCAATTCGTTACAATCAAAAAGAATTTCTTCTTTTGCCGTAAGGCTTCCTTTTTTTCGAGCATAGATTGGATAATCTTTGCCCAATTCGAAACGTGTTATATACCAATATCCATTAAAGAAATACGGAACAGAAGCATCGTCTTCTTTGATCCTTCCTTTCATTTCTTCAAAGAGCCTTTTTTGAAACTCTTTCGTATGAGCAGTCGTCTGCTCATAATATTGGTTCTCGCTGTTCAGATAGTCAATAACTTCTTTATTTTCTCTATCGTTGAGCCAGAAATAATCATCTACTCTTTTGTCGCCATGTTTTTCTAGCGTTTTCGGTATTTTTTTTGCAACAGGAGGGGGAATTGTTATAGACATTTTACGAAATGTATTTTGCGAATATGAAGTTGCAAAAATAATACAAAGGCAACACAAAATTAATTTATTTTTCATCGAATTCTCACTTGAATATGACTATGCAATTTAGTAATTTCGTAGTTACAAATCATAAAAATTATTAACAATGTTTGGAGACATAATGGGAATGATGGGCAAGCTAAAAGAGACCCAGCAAAAAATAGAAGAGACCAAGAAAAGGCTTGATTTCGTTTTGATTGACGAACAAAGCAGTGACGGGCTTTTAAAAGTAACATTGACCGCAAATCGCACTGTAAAATCAATAGAAATAGATGACAGCTTATTAGACGATAAAGAGCAATTGGAAGACTACCTTGTGCTAGTTATAAACAAAGCCATACAAAAGGCTTCTGATGTAAATGAAGCAGAACTAGGAGCTGTTGCTAAAGACGGAATGCCAAACATTCCTGGAATGGACCTGTTTAAATAAGCTTTACGCAATACGCTTTAGGCTGTATGCAAATTGCTTACTGCCTAAAGCGTATCGCCTACAGCTAAAAAGTAAGCTTCTGCAAGGTTTCTATGACATACGTATGCATAACATCTCTGTAATCCAAATGCGTCACGATTCGTAGCTTTCCTTTACCCAAAGAGCTGATAAAAATATTTTTCTGTTTCAGTTTTTCGATGACTACAGCTTCGTTATACTGCTGTTTTACCGCAAAAATCAAAATATTGGTTTCCACAGGCTCTACACTTTCAACCCAAGGTAATTGTTTAAGTATGAAGCCTAATTCTTTTGCTTTGTTATGGTCTTCCTGCAAGCGGCTCACATTATGCTGTAAAGCATAAATCCCTGCTCCTGCTAGATAACCTGACTGACGCATGCCACCTCCAAAAATTTTCCTAACTCTCAACGCGCGGTTCATCGTTTCTTTATCGCCAACCAAAACAGAACCAACCGGAGCTCCTAATCCTTTAGATAAACATACCGAAATAGTATCGAACAATTCTCCAAAATGCTTCGGATTTTGTCTTTTTGCGACTAAAGCATTCCACAATCGGGCACCATCTAAATGGTATTTTAGGTTATTTTCTTTACAGACGTCTTTTATCTTTATCAGGTCATCCATCTCATAACACGCTCCGCCGCCTTTGTTTGTAGTGTTTTCAATGCTGACTAAGCTGGTCAGCGGGCTATGGTAAAAATCAGGTGGATTGATAGCGTCTCTTACTTGTTCGGCCGTAATCATTCCTCTTTTGCCATCTACCAAACAGCAGGAAACACCGCTATTAAAAGAAGCCCCTCCTCCTTCGTAATGAAAAATATGCGACCATTTATCGCAAATGATCTGCTCCCCCGGATTCGTATGCAGTTTTATAGCCGTCTGGTTTGCCATCGTGCCTGAAGGAAAAAAAAGCGCCGCTTCCATTCCAAATATATTTGCGACCATTTCTTCTAATTCGTTGACGGTCGGGTCTTGCTTGTAAACATCGTCGCCTACTTTTGAACGAAACATCTGCTGTAGCATTTCATTTGTCGGTTTGGTTACCGTATCGCTTACTAAATTTATTTCCATAATATCAAAAGTATACCTTATTTTTGTGGGTATAAAAGTATAAAATTTATGACAACTACCGAACAAATTAAAGGTATTGTGGAGCGCCTTGGTGCGTTGAGGAGGTATCTTTGACGTCGATAAGAAATTAATCGAAATTACAAACGAAGAAGAAAAAACATTAGCTCCCGATTTTTGGAACAACCCAAAAGAAGCCGAAGCGTATGTTAAAGTATTGCGTTCCAAGAAGAAATGGGTCGAAGATTACAACAAAGCCGTTTCTCTTGCCGACGAATTGCAACTTGCTTACGAATTCTATAAAGAAGGCGAAATGACCGCCGACGAATTAGATGAGCAATACAATTTAGCCAATACGCACATCGAAAATATCGAATTCAAGAACATGCTATCTGACGAAGGCGATACCTTGAGCGCTGTACTTCAGATTACGGCTGGCGCAGGCGGTACAGAAAGCTGCGATTGGGCACAGATGCTGATGCGAATGTACATGATGTGGGGCGAAAAAAACGGTTATAAGATTAAGGAATTGAACTTCCAGGCCGGCGAGGTAGCTGGAATCAAGACCGTTACCTTAGAATTTGAAGGTGATTATTCCTTTGGCTATCTAAAAGGCGAAAACGGCGTGCACCGCCTCGTAAGAATTTCTCCTTTTGACAGTAATGGAAAACGCCACACTTCTTTTGCCTCAGTATATGTTTATCCTTTGGCTGACGACACGATTGAGATCGAGATCAATCCGGCTGATATTTCGTGGGAAACCATGCGTTCAAGCGGTGCCGGCGGACAGAATGTCAACAAGGTAGAAACTGCTGTACGTCTTCGTCACCATCCGACAGGAATTATTATTGAGAATTCTGAAACACGTTCTCAGCTAGATAATAAGACCAAAGCGATGCAGTTGCTGAAATCTCAATTGTATGAGATCGAGTTGAAAAAGAAACAGGCGTTGCGCGACGAGATTGAGGCTAAAAAGATGAAAATCGAATGGGGCTCTCAAATACGGAATTATGTCATGCATCCTTACAAATTGGTCAAAGATGTTAGGACAGGCCACGAAACCAGTGATGTTGAAGCTGTTATGAACGGCGAAATCGACGAGTTCTTAAAAGCATTTTTGATGATGATGGGACAAAAAGAAGAAGAATAATCTTGAAAGCGTGAGCGATGCTCACGCTTTTTTGTTTCGCTAATTTTAATATTTTTTTAAGAAATATGGTTTAAGTGTAACAATTTTCTTGAATTGGAGTCCTATCTTTATCAAAAGATTTTTAAATCAAACGTATTGGTTTTAAAATTAGAATCTTAAAAGATATGATCTACAAAAAACCAATTTCTATTATACCCAGTAATGAAGCCTTAAGGCTCCAAAAGCTGTATGACTATCAAGTTCTTGATACGCATTCCGAAGATACTTTCGACAAAATTGCCTTGCTGGCTTCCCAGATATTTAATACTAAAAATGCTTTCGTGACTTTTGTTGACGAACATCGCGTGTATTTCAAGGCAAATATTGGTGATTTCCAAGCCAGCGAAGTTTCTCGAGAAGACAGCTTATGTTCTTTGGCTATTTTAGATGAAAAAATGACGGTCTTTAATGACACGCATTCCGTTCCTGATTTGCTAAAAAATCCATTTGTTACCGCTACCAATGGCATACGATTTTATGCCGGCGCTCCTTTAAAATCTCCAGAAGGCTATTCTATGGGTACGGTTTGTGTTATTGACAGCGTTCCAAAAGAAGTAACCGAACATCAGATGGCAATGCTCCGTACGCTTTCCGATATCGTCATGAACAAGCTCGAAAGCAGGCTCCGCTACAATACAATTATCAAATCGCAAAATGATTTGATGGGAATTGCCCTGCATGAAATCAAAAATCCGCTAGCTTCTATAAGCCTTGCGAATGATATCTTGAGGATGGATACGTCAAAAACGCCTAAGATGACCGACATGATCAAGCGCTGCGTAGCCACAATACAAAATAAGTTAGCCGATCTGCTCAAGCTTTCGGAAGATGAAGAAAAAGAACAAAGGCTTTCTATCGAAGAAGCCGATCTAAAAGAAATGCTAGATCGCTTGATTAACAATTTTGAATTGCTGGCCAATAAGAAAAATCAGATTATTGAGCTAACGATTGAAGATTCCTTGCCAAAAATCAACATTGACAAAACTAAAATTTCCGACGTGCTGCACAATCTTTTGAGCAATGCGATCAAATATTCGTACAGTAATTCTACTATCAAGATTATCGCTAAAAAGATTGACGACTTTGTAGAAATTGAATTCAAAGACCAAGGGCAAGGTTTAAATGACGAAGACGCTGACAAGCTTTTCAAAAAATTCGCCAAACTAAGCTCTAAACCGACAGGGAAAGAAAGCTCTAACGGATTAGGTCTTTCGATCTGCAAGTCATTTGTTGAATTACACAAAGGACAAATTTTCGCAAAAAGCCCAGGAAAAGAATTAGGCACTTCCTTTTTCATTTCGTTGCCAATTATATTCAAGCAAGAAGAAGAAACAGAAAGCGCCTATCAATAATTATTTCAAAATCTCTTTGAAGAACAATTTCATTGCTTCCCAAGATCGTTTGTCCCCTAATTCGTTATAAGCTGCTCCTTTAGAATTATCATTTCCAGCGCTTTTTTCTGTAAAAGCATGCACGGCATCAGCATAATAATTCATCTGCCAGTCGGCTTTTGCAGTTCGCATTTCATTTTGAAAATCCTTGATATCTTTCTCCGAAACGTAAGGATCATCAGCGCCATGAAGTACCAAGACTTTTGGAGCTATAGCCTTAATTTCTCTGGAAGCATCTCTGCTCAAGCCACCGTGGAATGACACTACGCCTTTTACCTTCATGTTCACCCTAGCTGCTTCTAAAGCGCCAGTTCCGCCGAAACAATAACCGATTACGGCTATATTATCGGCATTAGCTCCTTGCTTGACTAATTCTGCCAAAGCCAACGAAATTCTTTTTTGGTATTCTGTGATATTCGTCTTGTAATAGCTTGATTTTTCTCCTGCTTCTTTTCCATCTTTAGGTCTTTTGTCAACACCGTAGATATCGGCCACAAAAACATAATATCCCATAGCTGCTAGTTCAGCGGCAACTTCTTGTGAATGCTCATCGATTCCTTTCCAAGCTGGAAGAATCAAAACACCAGGCTTATTAGCCATTGCTTTTTTAGGCGTAACAGAAATACCGCTTAGCACCTGCGTATTATCTTTATAATCCACCTTTTTTAGTTGTGCTACAGCCGTATTTGCTACCATTATCGAAAGAATAATTAAGTTTCTTGTCATATCTCAAATTTTATTAAAAATAACTATTTATCCAACAGGAATTAGTTAAGGATTACCTAAAACAGAAAACCACTGCAAAAGCAATGGTTTCTTAGTATTATTTTTTTCTTTACTTACATAAAGAGATTTAAAACATAATAAATCAAGGCTGCAAGCAATGCCGAGATCGGAATGGTCAATACCCATGCCCAAATCAAGCTTACAGTAACTCCCCAGCGCACCGCAGAGACACGTTTTGTCAATCCAACACCGATAATAGAACCTGTAATAGTATGTGTTGTACTTACCGGAATTTTCAAATGCTCAGTAAAATATAAAGTCAATGCACCAGCCGTTTCGGCAGCAACACCTTCAAAAGAAGTCACTTTTGTAATTTTAGAACCCATCGTCTTCACGATTTTCCAACCACCGCTCAAGGTACCTGCAGCAATAGCAGAATAACACGCTAGCGGAATCCAAGCTGGCATATGGAAATCTCCTGTTTCATTAGGAAGTATCACGTTCAGCCACTCCGGCATGCTTTCTTGAGACAAACCGTTGGTGTGGATATACACAGCCACAGCAGCAGCAATGATACCCATAACTTTTTGCGAGTCATTTCCACCATGTCCTAAACTGAAGGCAGCAGAAGAAAGAAGCTGCATTTTTTTCAACCAAGATTCAGCTTTACTATGGCTCAATCTACTGAAAAACAAACAGAAGGTACTCACAGACAATATGATAAATGCCACTAAAAACCACTTGATATTGTGCGCTTCAAAAGCAACACTCCAAAAATGCGAATCAAAACGAGGCTTTTTGATTTTTTCGTAAGGAATCATTTGATATGCAACAAATACGATCGTAGCAATCATCAAAGCTCCAGTAAATAGTTTAGGATAGATGCTTTTCTTCGAGGAATTGAGAAGCCAGATCGAAATCAGATACGAGGCCAAGGCTCCCAGCAAAGGGGCCAAGACAATAAAGGCGATAATGATAACCACACCTGAAGGCATACCTCCATCACTTCCTGCTTTATACCAAGTAACCACGTCAAAACCAGCATGGGCAATAGCTGCTCCAGCAAAACCACCGATTAGCGTATGAGAAGAACTGGAAGGAATTCCCAGCCACCAAGTCAATAAATTCCAGCAAATTGCCGCTATGATTCCGGCCAAGATAACCGTTAAGTTGATCTCCATCGTATTGGCCGTTTTTGCAACCGTATCGGCCACTCCAAATCCAAACACCCAATACGCCAAGAAGTTAAAAAATGCCGCCCAAACAACAGCCTGGAATGGAGTAAGCACTTTTGTCGCAACAATAGTTGCAATCGCGTTCGCAGCATCATGGAAACCGTTGATATAATCAAAGATTAATGCAAGAACGATTATGACAATTAATATCGTAAAATCCATAAGATTGTTGAGTCAAAAATGATATTTAAGAGTGCTTAACCACCACTGATTCTAGAACATTTGCTACACTTTTGCATTTATCAGAAGCTGATTCAAGTGCCGACAAAACTTCTTTGTATTTAATGATGTTTTTAGCATCAGTTTCATTTTCAAAAATATCAGCAACCGCTTTGTCAAAAACGTTATCTGCTTTGCTTTCTAATTTGTTGATTTTCTTGCAGGCATCAGAAATCGCTTTTAGATTTTTCAAATCTTTTAGTTCTTTTATTGCAACACCAATGTGCTGGCAAGCTTCAAGATTGATTTCTGTTAGCTTACGGATCGATTTTGTAATTTTTTCTACTTGATACAAACGCATTCTGCTCGCCGCACCGTGCATATAATCAGCAACATCATCCATCGATTTTACCAAGGCAAAAATATCTTCACGGTCAAAAGGAGTAATAAAATTTCGGCTTAGCTCAAGATGGGTCTTATGCGTAATTTCCTCAATAATAGCTTCTAGCTCTTCAATTTTTCTAAAGTAATTTTCTCTTTCTAATTTTGGAGCATTTACAGCCTCGTGCAATGTTTCAGCTAATAAAATTAAATTTTGTGAAGCTTGTTCGAAAAGAGGAAAGAACTTTTTATCTTTAGGAACTAAAAACTGGAAAATACTGTTTAAAGACATAGGTTTGTTATTTATTGCTGCAAATGTATCTCTTTAATGTTAAGGCAATATTAACAAATCATAAATAAGCAGTTATCAAAATTTACGATTTGATAATATTGGAAAAGCCTTGCCTGCAAACTCAGTTTCTTTTTATTGCAAACGTTTTCGTACTTTAGCAATCTCAAAAAATAAGCAAAATACACTCAAATACATTATGGACATCAACTTCAATAAAAACGAAGACCACAACAAACTTTTACTATCAGATTTAAAGCAACGATTCGCAAAAGTTAGACTAGGCGGAGGCGAAAAAAGAATAGAAAAACTACACGCAGAGGGCAAGATGACGGCTCGAGAACGAATCGATTATCTTCTTGACGATAAAAAAGAAAGCATTGAAATCGGCGCTTTTGTAGGCGACGGCATGTATGCCGAGCACGGCGGATGCCCTTCTGGCGGCGTCGTAATCAAGATTGGGTATGTCAAAGGAAAGCAATGCGTTGTCGTTGCCAACGATGCGACCGTTAAAGCCGGAGCTTGGTTTCCGATTACCGGAAAGAAAAATCTTCGCGCCCAAGAAATTGCCATGGAAAACAGATTGCCGATTATCTATTTGGTAGATAGTGCCGGTGTTTATTTGCCGATGCAAGATGAAATCTTTCCTGACAAAGAACATTTCGGAAGAATTTTTAGAAACAATGCCATCATGAGCAGCATGGGAATCACCCAGATTGCCGCTGTCATGGGAAGCTGTGTTGCCGGTGGAGCTTACCTTCCTATCATGAGCGACGAAGCTTTGATTGTGGACAAGACCGGAAGTATCTTCCTCGCTGGAAGTTATCTGGTCAAAGCGGCAATCGGCGAAAGCATCGACAATGAAACGCTTGGTGGTGCTACAACACATTGTGAAATCTCTGGCGTGACAGATTACAAAGCAAAAGACGACAAAGATGCTTTAGACAAGATAAAAAATATAGTAGACAAGATCGGCGATTACGAAAAGGCTGGTTTCAACAGAATTAAAGCAGAAAAACCTGCCCTTGATGAAAAAGAAATCTACGGCGTATTGCCTAAATTAAGAACCGAGCAATACGATATGATGGAAATCATCAAGCGTTTGGTCGATAATTCTGAATTTGAAGCCTATAAAGAAGGCTACGGACAGACGATTATTACTGGTTATGCCCGAATTGACGGCTGGGCGGTCGGAATTGTTGCCAACCAACGTAAAGTTGTCAAATCTAAAAAAGGCGAAATGCAGTTCGGAGGCGTAATCTATTCTGATTCTGCCGACAAGGCTACACGTTTTATTGCCAACTGCAACCAGAAAAAAATTCCGCTAGTATTTCTTCAAGACGTGACCGGATTTATGGTAGGAAGCAAATCAGAACATGGAGGCATCATCAAAGACGGTGCTAAGATGGTTAATGCCGTTTCCAATTCTGTAGTTCCTAAATTCACGGTAGTGGTCGGAAACTCCTATGGTGCCGGAAACTATGCCATGTGTGGAAAAGCCTATGACCCGAGACTTATTTTTGCATGGCCAAGTGCCGAACTAGCTGTTATGGGCGGAACCCAAGCCGCAAAAGTTTTAATGCAGATTGAAGCTTCTTCCCTAAAAGCCAAAGGCGAAGTAATCGACGAAGCCAAAGAACAAGAGCTTTTTGACAAGATCAAGGCAAAATACGACGCACAAGTTTCTCCTTATTATGCTGCTTCACGCTTGTGGACCGATGCTGTTATCGATCCTCTAGAAACCAGAACTTGGATTTCAATGGGAATCGAAGCCGCGAACCACGCTCCTATCGAAAAGAAATTTAACCTAGGTGTCATCCAAGTCTAACCAATATGGGAAACCTTGACGAAAAAGAATTACAAGAACTAGCCAGCCAATTGAGCCATCCTAATGGTGAAAATGGCATACAGACGGCCTATAGCATGAACGTTGCGAATGATAATATGATTCGCAACGCCATTGCCCAAATCGAAATCAAGGATAATTCTAGCCTATTGGAAATCGGGCCTGGCAACGGTGCACATATCAAATATTTATTTGAAGTTAATTCCAGCATAAAGTATTATGGAATTGATGTTTCCAAACTCATGGTAGAAGAAGCCACAAAGCTTAATTCAGAATTTACCAATACCGATAAGGCTGTTTTTGAATGGACCGATGGAGAAAAAATAGCCCATCCCGATGCTGCCTTTGATAGCATCTTTACTATAAATACCATCTATTTCTGGAAAAACCCAGAAGAATACATACAAGAGATTTTTAGAATCCTAAAAACAAAAGGCGAATTTATCCTGGCTTTTATTCCCAAAGAGGTCATGGAAAAGATTCCGTTTTCAAAATACGGCTTTGAACTTTATGTTAATGAAAAAGCAAAAGCTTTGTTGCAGAATGCGGGATTTACGATTGCAAATACGCTATCAGAGCAAGAAGAAGTCCTGAGCAACACGGGCGATAAAAAAATCCGCACGTTTACAATTATCAAGGCAGTAAAACCATAATCAAGCATGGTAAAATTCTTTCCCTATTTTCTCTTCTTTATTGGACTGCAAGTTTCAGCCCAACAATTCACCAGAAAAGATTCACTGCGTGGCGGTTTTTCATTAGAAAGAATCAGCTATGACGTACAGCGTTATGACTTGAATATCACCATAGACCCAGAAAAAAAATCCATCGTCGGCTATAACGACATTACTTTTAAGATTTTAAATACGGCGTCGCAAATCCAAGTCGATTTATTTGAAAATATGAAAATCGACAGCATTGTTTTTGAAGGAAAGCAACTAAACTATAAAAGAGAATTTGGAGCTGTTTTTATTTCTTTTGAAAAACCACTAACGGTTGACGGACTAAATAAGAAAATTCGTTTTTATTATTCCGGAAACCCATTAATTGCAAACTATCCACCTTGGGACGGAGGCTTTGTCTTTAAAAGCGATAGCCAAGGCAAGCCTTGGATTGGGGTTGCCGTACAAGGCACGGGAGCCAGCTTATGGTATCCTGTCAAAGACTCCCAACATGACGAGCCGGATTTGGGCGCTACGATAAAAGTCGCCGTGCCTAATGGACTGATGAACGTTTCCAACGGAAGATTCATTGGAAGTGAAGACCTCAAAAACGGCTACACGCGCTGGGACTGGGAAGTAAAAAATCCGATCAACAATTACGACATTACCATAAACGTTGCCGACTATGCACATCTGCACGACACCCACAACGGACTAGATCTTGACTATTATATCTTACGTGAAAACGAAGAAAAAGCAAAACAGCATTTTGAAGAAGTAAAACCGATGCTGGACTGTTTTGAGTCCAAATTCGGCAAATATCCTTTTGCAGAAGACGGCTATAAATTAGTCGAAACTTCTTATTTAGGTATGGAGCACCAAAGTGCTGTGGCTTATGGAAATAAATACAGGAAAGGCTATATGGGAAGCGATATTTCGGGCACAGGCATAGGCATGCTTTTCGACTATATCACTATCCACGAAAGCGGCCACGAATGGTTCGGGAACAGCATTACCTCTAAAGATATCGCCGACATGTGGATTCATGAAGGATTTACGACCTATTCCGAATCTGTTTTTGTAGAATGCTTGTACGGCTATGAAAAGGCAATGGAGTATATCAACGGACAGAAAAACCGTATTTCCAACAAAGCTCCGATCATCGGAACCTACGGCGTCAATGACAAAGGCTCAAACGACATGTATTATAAAGGAGCATTACTGCTGAATACGTTGCGCCATATTGTAAATGACGATCCTAAATGGTGGCAAATACTATTGAAATATTCTGAAACCTACCGTCATAAGATAATCGATACCGAAACGGTCATTGCTTTTTTCAATGCCGAAACCAACAGAAATCTCTCTCCTATTTTTGAGCAATACCTAAAGTACAAAAGCATTCCTGAGCTGGATATAGAAATAGGAAAGAAAGAAGTAAAATTCAGATGGCATACCGATGTCACTAATTTTTCAATGCCTGTAGTCCTGCTCGTAAATGATACAGAGATTAGGCTTGAAGCCACTAATGACTGGCAATCCTACAAAATAAAGAAAACCAAAGAAGCGGTCAAGTTTGACAGCAACAGGTTTCTTATAAAAGTAAATTATAATTAAAAAGAGCGCCAATTGGCGCTCTTTTCTATACGCTCGACAAGCTTTCTTTTCTCAAGACCTTGCCTGTCGGTGTTTCTAAAAATTTAGGAATAAACAGTACTACTTTCGGCTTTTCATATTTCCCTAATTCGCCAAAAGCAGCATCATCTATAACAAATGGGTCGCCTTCGACTGCTAGGACTAATTTTTCGCCAAGCTCCTCATTTTCCTGAGAGGCTATAAAAAACCTCCGCTCAATCTTATGCGACAGCTTTTCCTCAATCTGTTCTGGAAAAAGCTTGACGCCTCCGCTGTTAATCACATTATCGATACGTCCCAGCCAGATAAATTCGTTCTCATTCAAGACTTTTACGACATCGTTCGTCACCACGGCTTCATCTGTAATGGTAGGCGCCGTTACGACCAAGCAATGCCTTTCGTCTTCTGCAACCGTAATGCCTGGCAGGACTTGAAAGGCTTCTTCTCCTACTCTTTTCGCCGCAATATGAGTTATCGTTTCCGTCATACCATACGTCTCAAAAATAGCCGAAGAAACTTGCTGCAGTTCATTTGCCAAAGCCGAGCTGACCTTCGCGCCGCCAATAATCAATTTCTTGATTTGTCCAAGCTGTGCTAAAGAATGCTGTGCCTGTAGCGGTACCATGGCCGCAAAATCATAGGTTTCATCATTCCTTTCTAAAGGCGTTGATGTAGGTTCTACAAAATCGAGATCCAGTCCTAAAATAAACGCCCTGACAAACATCATCTTGCCTGCCACATATTGTGCCGGAAGGCAATGAAGGACTTTATTTCCGGGTGCCAGATCAAAGAAATCGCCTGTCGCCAAAGCCGAATTGACCATGGCCTGCTTGTTTACCTTAATCTTTTTAGGCGCTCCCGTCGTTCCCGAAGTCGTCATTTCGATATATTCCTTTTCATCAAACCAATCCAGTATGAAGATACCGACAGGTCGTTCAAAAGCTTCTCCTTCTTTGATAAAGCTATACGCCACACGGCACAAGTCATCTTTGTCAAGATGAAAGCCGTTCAGTTTAAAACGGTTGTGGACGCTATGGTAGGTTGGGTTATTCATCGTTTTTTCCTAATTCATTAATTTCGTGAAAACTGTCTTCTGTTGGAGGAACAATAACTCCTGTGAGCTTCTCCTTCCAGTTATTCCATTTATACTTCTTACTAAAGATAAACAAAAGAATCGGAAAAATGACAAACACCGGAAGCAAAACGTCAAATCCCGCTGTCGGTTCTGAATGGTCTTTTAAGATAGAATGCGTCTGGAAAACCGTCCAATCCGATGTCACCAGCAACGCTCCTATCAGATTATTCGCGGCATGAAAGCCCAACGAAAGCTCTATACCTTCGTCCATTAGCGCTACAATACCTAGAAACAATCCCGTGCCTATATAATAGACCAAGATAATGTAGCCCATCTTTTCGACCTCCGGATTCATGATGTGCAGCAGTCCAAAAATCAAGGACGTCATCATAAGCGGAAACCATTTATTTTTTGCCAAAAGCGCAAATCCCTGCATCAAATATCCTCTAAAAACATATTCCTCCGTACTGGTCTGTATCGGAATCAAGGCTATTGCGATGATGGCAAGAACCGCAAACTGAACCGGCTGAAAATTAATTTCATAGTTTTCTGGAGAAGCATAATACGTTGCAATGGTTACGACTGTGGTAATCACTGCCCAAAGTCCGAAAGAAAAGAAAAAACGCGACCAGTCCATTTTTTTTCGCGAAGTCGCCACTTCGATAAACTTTTGCTTGTGGAAATATTTCACGATCAGATACAACCCAAGCATGGCAAAGACAAACGAAATCAGCATGAAAAACAAAGTCAGGTTCGAATTCAAATAGGTCATCATTGTGTTTTGATCTTGCGGAAACTCCTCTTTTTCTGTCAACGATTTTATCCCGATCGCAATAATCCACGGAAACTGTCCTGCTGTAGAAGCAATAATGATCAATATCGAACCGACTATATATTTCCAAAACGCGTTGTCCTTACTCTTAAAACCTTGTGCTATAAACATATCCTTATTTTTTGTGCTTGAATTTATTTGACCCCTAATTTATTCAATTGTTACAACATATTGGCCTATTTTTAATTTGCATTTCATTTCTTTGCAGCTCACTAAACTGCGTATAGAAAAAATCATGATCAAAATCTATCATAATCCACGCTGCGGAAAATCTAGAGAAGGACTCGAGCTTGTCGAAAAATCGGGAAAAGCATTTGAGGTCGTAAAATACCTTACCGACGTGCCTTCTTTTGAAGAATTACAAACCATCATCAAACTGTTGGGCATAGCGCCAATCGAGCTTATCCGCCAAAAAGAAGATGTCTGGGTGAAAAATTTCAAAGGAAAAGAAGTATCCGACGAAGCAATCATCAAGATCATGATTGAAAACCCGATACTAATCGAAAGGCCGATCGTCATCAACGGAAACAAAGCGGTCATCGGTCGCCCGCCAGAAAAAATCCTCGACATAGTATAAGAATGTTAAATGACAGTATTTAACAAACCTTTATGAAATCAGGCTTAAACCAAAGGCTACTTTTGCGGTCTTAAGCTAAATAATCAACATTCTAGTTAATGAAAAAATTAAAATTTGCAATAACCCTCCTATTGCTCTCCGTTTCGCTTTTAAGTCTTGCCCAAGAAAGGCCGCAGGCTAAAAAAGTAAAGATTACAGGAAAAATCACCGAAAAATCTACGTCCCTTCCGTTAGGATATGCGACTGTAACCCTCCAAAACAGCAAGCGTCCTGACATTATTACTGGCGGAATGACTGATGAAAACGGAGTATTTACGATAGAGGCGAATGCAGGTACCTATGATGTGAAATTTGAATTTATCTCCTTCAAGGCGATAGAAATGAAACAGCTGGCAATCCAAGAAGACAAAGATTTCGGAACTGTTGCCCTAGAAGCCGAAGCCGAAATGCTGGATGCCGTAGAAATCCGCGCCGAGCGCTCTACCGTAGAAATCAAGCTCGATAAAAAAGTATATAACGTTGGACAAGACATGATTGTGAAAGGCGGAACTGTAAGCGACGTCTTAGACAACGTACCTTCTGTTTCTGTCGATGTAGAAGGAAACGTAAGCCTTCGTGGGAACGAAAACGTACGAATCTTGATCGACGGAAAACCTTCCGGTCTTGGCGGTATCAACATTGCCGATGCCTTGAAACTGCTTCCTGCCGATGCGGTAGACAAAGTAGAAGTAATCACCAACCCATCCGCACGTTATGATGCAGAAGGCGGCGGCGGTATCATCAATATCGTATTGAAAAAAGGAAAAAACCAAGGAATCAACGGTACGGTAACGGCTACGACAGGAGATCCTGCGAACCACGGCTTTACCGGAACGATCAACTATAAAACAGAACAATTCAACCTGTTCACAACCCAAGGCTACAGCTACAGAAAAGGACCTGGAAACTCGCTGACCGATACGGAGTATCTTGACGAAAATGGCGATATTACCAGCTACCTTAAAGAAAGAAGAAACAACGAAAGGCTGAACAAAAGCTACAATGCTAATTTTGGCTTGGAATGGTATCTTGACAAATCGACAACGTGGACCAATACGTTTTCGTACCGCAGAAGCTCTGGCGAAAACCCAGACAATGTCTTCCAGCACAAATACGATGCAGGCATGAACCTGCAAAGCATCACGAACCGTTTTAGCGACGAGTCCGAAAAAGACGAAAACGTAGATTTCTCTTCTAACTTTATCAAAAAGTTTAAAAAAGACGGGCACCAGCTGACGGTTGATGTCTCTTTTTCTCAAAGCGACGACGATGAGAACTCCGACATTCCTAGCCGCGACGTGCTTAACAATCTGCCGATAAGCGACCAGAGAACCGCCAACATACAAGAACAAAACCGAACCCTGTTACAGACAGACTACGTATTGCCGATTGGCGAAAAAAGCCAGTTTGAGGCCGGATACCGCGGTAACTTCAACGACCTGCTTACCGATTATTCTGTGGAAAATTTCAACTACGGAACAGGAGCTTGGGAAAACGATCCGCAGTTCACCAATACCTTAGAATACAAAGAAAAAGTAAACGCGCTGTATACGCAGTTCGGTACCAAAATCAACAAGATGTCCTACTTGGTAGGCTTGCGTTGGGAAGATTCGAACATCGACATCAACCAGCTGACACAAAACATCTACAAGAACAAAAAATACAACAACTTTTTCCCAAGTGCCTTTTTAGCGTATGAGTTCAGCGAAAGCAGCAGCGCTTCGTTAAGCTACAGCCGCAGGATTTCAAGACCGCGCTCCCGTTCGATCAATCCATTTTCGAGCTTGTCGAGCAACATCAACCTGTTCAGAGGTAATCCAGACCTAGATCCGTCAATGACCGATGCGTTTGATTTCGGCTACCTTAAAAAATGGAACCAGCTGACTTTTAATACTTCTATGTACTTTAACAGAACGCAGGATGCCGTACAGTTTGTACGTAATACAGAAACGATAAACGGAACTGCCGTTTTAGTGACTTCTCCTGTAAACGTAGGTACAGAAGACCGTTTCGGATTTGAATTCACGTTATCGTACAACCCTTATAAATGGTGGAGACTGAACAGCAACTTTAACTTGTTCAGAAACCAGACCAAAGGAAGCTATACCTATACCAACTTATCTGGAGCTTCAGAAACGATTGATTTCAGCAACACGGCTTATTCTTGGTTTGCACGAATCAACTCCAAGATCAACCTTCCACTGGGTATCGACTGGCAGGCAAACACTACGTATAATGCGCCGCAGACCAATGCACAGGGACGTTCTAAAGGCATTATCAGCGCGAACCTAGCGTTTAGCAAAGATGTGCTAAAAGACAAAGGAACCGTTGCCTTAAACGTAAACGACCTTTTCAATTCTAGAAAAAGAATTACAGAAACCAACCTGCCTACGCAGAATGCCTATTCTGAAATGCAATGGAGAGAAAGACAAATCACGCTTTCTTTCACGTACCGTTTCAACAAGAAGAAAAACGAAAGAGAAAAACAGCCTAGAAAAACCGATGCCGATACTAACGGCGGCGGCGAAGAATACGGCGGATAAGAATTACCAGCTCCGGATCGAAAGGTTCGGAGCTATCCATAAAAAAAGGGAACCAATGGTTCCCTTTTTATTTTGAGTACAGATTAACTGAGTTACTCTTGTTTCTTTTTAGCTCTTCTTTCTTTATATCTTTCGAATAAAGCGCCGCCAATCCAATAAGGCAGGAAGCTCACCAAGAAGATCATCAGCCAAAAGCCGATTGTCAAGATGGTTAAGAAAAGTAAGAAACCTAAATACTGTTGAAATTCAAACATGTTTTCCGGAATTTTTTGAATACCCGTCAAAGATAGGTGGAATATTCATTTTGACCAATAAAAACAATGAAAATAATTTTTAAATCATTTTTTAAACCTACTTATAATCCTTATTTTTGGGCTGGTTTTCAGAAAGTAATTCAAAATCCAAGCGACCCAATTTCTGTAAGCCAGCTAATTAAACAAAAATGAATACGCCCGCCTCAGAAACCATAATCATAAAGCTAAGCCGGAAAAAAATAGTCCTTACTATTCTGGGTGCCGTCTTGTTTGTGCTTATCGGAATCTGGCTGGTCGCCAAACACCAAGAAATCGACAGGCCGATAGATTCTCCCCTATTTGTGCTGATTATGGGTAGCATAGCCATCCTTTTCTTTGGCTTTATTGCTATTACGGCTATCCGAAAGCTAAGCACGCAATCCGACGGACTTATCATCTCCTCAAAAGGAGTTACCGACAATTCTAGTAGCATCAGCGCCGGATTTATTCCGTGGGAAGACATTACCGCTATCACAGAAACCGCTGTCGCAAACCAGAACTTTGTGAATATCGTCCTTAAAGACCCCGAAGCCTTTATCGCTGCCCAAAAAAGCAGCTTTAAGCGCAAGGCGATGACAGCCAACTATAAATCTTTTGGAAGTGCTGTAGCGATATCGGCCAACAGCCTGGATACCACGCACGAAAACCTTAAAAAAATTCTCGTCGAGAAACTGACCGAATACAATAGAATGAATCACATATAACAACAAACAATTTACAATACAATGGACTATAGAATAGAAAAAGACACGATGGGCGAAGTGCAGGTTCCTGCAGACAAATATTGGGGCGCACAGACAGAGCGTTCAAGAAACAACTTCAAGATCGGGCCATCGGCATCCATGCCAAAAGAAATTATCGAAGGTTTTGCCTACCTTAAAAAAGCGGCTGCCTATGCCAACCACGACCTAGGCGTATTGCCTGTTGAAAAAAGAGACGCCATCGCTCAGGTTTGCGACGAAATCTTGGCTGGAAAACTAGACGGCGAATTTCCTTTAGTAATCTGGCAGACCGGTTCTGGTACACAAAGCAACATGAACGTAAACGAAGTGGTTGCGAACAGAGCTCAAGTATTGGCCGGACACAAGATCGGTGAAGGCGAACAATTTGTAAAAGCAAACGACGACGTAAACAAATCACAATCGTCTAACGATACCTACCCTACAGGAATGCACATCGCAGCCTACAAAGCCGTTGTAGAAGTAACCATTCCGGGCGTAGAAAAATTAAGAGACACGCTTCATGCCAAAGCAGAAGCTTTTAAAAATGTAGTTAAGATTGGAAGAACCCACTTGATGGATGCCACTCCGCTAACGCTTGGCCAAGAAATCTCTGGCTATGTAGCCCAATTGAACTACGGACTGAAAGCCTTAAAAAACACCTTGGCGCATTTGTCTGAACTGGCTTTAGGCGGAACTGCCGTAGGTACCGGACTAAACACGCCAGCAGGCTATGACGTAAAAGTAGCGGAATATATCGCCAAATTCACAGGACATCCTTTTGTAACCGCTCCGAACAAATTTGAAGCTTTGGCGGCACACGACGCTATTGTAGAAACGCACGGGGCGCTAAAACAATTGGCAGTATCCCTAAACAAGATTGCTAACGACGTACGAATGATGGCTTCAGGTCCGCGTTCTGGTATTGGCGAAATCTTAATTCCAGAAAACGAGCCAGGTTCATCGATCATGCCAGGAAAAGTAAACCCTACGCAATGCGAGGCACTGACTATGGTCTGCGCGCAAGTAATGGGCAACGACGTTACGATTACGATCGGCGGCACCCAAGGCCATTACGAATTGAACGTATTCAAGCCATTGATGGCGTCTAACTTCCTGCAGTCTGCCCGTTTGCTAGGCGATGCCTGCGTTTCTTTTGACGAGCACTGTGCGCAAGGAATCGAGCCAAACTATACGCGTATCAAAGAATTGGTAGACAATTCATTAATGCTTGTTACGGCGCTAAATACCAAAATCGGCTACTACAAAGCAGCAGAAATTGCACAGACTGCCCATAAAAACGGCACTACCCTAAAAGACGAAGCGGTACGCCTTGGCTATGTATCTCCAGAAGATTTCGATGCTTGGGTAAAACCAGAAGACATGGTAGGAAGCCTAAAATAGTCTTTTTTAAACCATACTATAGAAAACCTGAAGCTTGGCTTCAGGTTTTTTTTTGTGCTCCTTTGTTTTGGATAAGAAGACCTTGCTTTTTACTATGGTCTACCTAGTCCTACATCATGCCATGCCTTGCTCTTCACTATACTATGCCTAGCCTTCCATCAGGGCAGACCTTGCTATTTACTATAGTATACTTAGACCTACATCATGGTATTACCTTACTATTTACTATGGTATACTTAGACCTACATCATGGTATACTTTACCATTCACTATGGCAAACCTAGCCATCTATCCTAATGTACCTTGCTCATCATCTAAGGAAGCCTAGAGGCATACGTAGGCTCGCCTTGCTCCTTTCAAAACATACTATAATTTCGTTTTATACGTTCTTGTTAACATCAACAATTGCTTTTGTAAGTTTTTTCTATACCAAGAATTAAGTATATTCGTAATTATCAAACCAATACCTATGGTCAAAACACACCCCCTTACAGAGAAAAAATGGTCGGCTACACGCAAGTTTTTCACCCTGCTGCTTATTTTCTATTTGCTGTTCTATATGTTTCCTTTTCCGCTAGACCAGATTCCGGGAGTAAATATATTGACAGGCTTCTACGGAACGGCTATCGATTTTATCAACCTGTGGGTCGGGAAAAACATACTGCAGCTCGATACCCTGCAAAAAATACAAAACACGGGCAGCGGCGATACGACGTTCGATTATGTGAAGCTGGTTACGTTTATACTGCTGGCCATCCTTACTTCGGTCATCGTTTTTTTCGCGACCCGAAAAAGAATCAATTACGACCGGCTGTATTATTGGACCATCGTATATGCGCGCTATTATGTAGGACTGTACTTGATTGTGTACGGCCTGCTAAAGCTTTTCGAAGGGCAGTTTTCGTTCCATGACTTTGGCCGTCTCGAAGAAAACTTTGGCGACGCTACGCCTATGGGACTGCTTTGGACGTTTATGGGCCATTCTAAAATATATGGCGGCTTTACCGGAATCATGGAAGCCGGAGCTGGATTTTTATTGCTGTTCCACAATACCAAGACATTGGGTGCCCTGCTTAGCGTGGCCGTGATGAGCAATGTGGTCTTGATGAATTTTTGTTTTGACGTGCCCGTGAAATTATTTTCGAGCCACCTCCTGATTATTTCGATCATCATCTTAGCGCCTAACGTAAGAAAGCTGTATAATTTCTTTGTGCTGAACAAGACCGAAACCCTAAACCACTGCAAACTTGTTTTTGAAAACAAGTGGAAAGCAAGAACACGGGCCATCGGAAAAGGAATCTTAATCTTAGGATTCAGCGGCTTTATCGTCGCCCAAGGTATCGAAGGAATGTATAGTTATGGCTCCTTGGCGCCAGAAGCACCGCTAAAAGGCAGCTACAAGACCCTTGCTTTTTATGAAACGGCAAACGATTCTTTAAAAGAAATCCAAGACAAGAACAGCCGTTGGAAAAACCTGCACATTTCGGGAACCTACGGCAGCATACTTACCGAAGCGGACAGTACGATCTATTATGCCCTAAAGATCGATACGATTAAAAAAACGGTGCAGTTCAAGTCTTACAAAGACACCACGAAGGTTTCAGTACTGCACTATGAAGAAAAAGCACCAAAAGCCTTTGTATTAAAAGGAAAGTTTGAGGAAAAAGACATACAGGCCGAATTCAGCAAAAAATCGCTGGAAGACTACCGTTTGGTCAATACCGGCTTTCATTGGATCAACGAATATCCGAACAACCGATAGTAAGCCTGAACTGCGATACTGCTAAAAAACCTGAAGCTGAGCTTCAGGTTTTTTTATGTTTCTATACGAATAGTGACACTAAAAGTTATGCTGGCACTTTACCTGCTTGCCCTTTCTATCATGGCTCTTAAGGTAGCAATTACTAAATCGTCGTTGTATTTTTCGTCTTGTATTCTTTCAGAATAGTCAAAATAATGGGCCAGTGCTGTAGCATCCTCAAAAGATATTGACTGGCATTTGTCTAAAAATTCAATATTGTCGATCAATCTTAAGAAAATATCATTCCGAAGCCGGTCTCTTTTTTCACCAATCGCTAGCAGTTTTTTAAGGAGGTAAAACCTGTTCATTACAGTAGAGTTGGTAACATCAGTATCACTTTCTGCGCTGCCTTCTACAATACATTCCGTAAAAATTTCCAGTTGATTCGTAGTCCAATTTTCTAGTTCCGTTTCCAGCTCTTTCCAATCTTCGTCTGAGAAATAGCGTGCCAATAGGCTGACTACGGTATCGTTTCCGCCTCCGACTGTCCATACATCGCTATCAACAACTTCGTGTTTTAACAGAAAAGAATACAATTCAAGAATGGCAGGATTCGAGCTTTTGGTCTTGCAGTTTTCTGCATACCGCTGCTTAAACAAGTCAAAATCTTTTGCTAGCATATTTTTTATTTTGAATCAACCAATACCGAACAGCCGATAGCTAGTCGTGTTTCTTGCTGCTTTCAATCTTTTTGAGGATATCCTCCATCATGTCCATCTGCACTTTCTGTATCTCGACAATCGACTGTTCTTGGTGCAGTAAAAGATGGTCGATTTTTTCGTGGAGCATCCTGATTTCCAGTTCCGATTTCAGGTTGATCATATAATCCTTTTTGGCGCGGTCGCGGTCTTTTTCCTCCTGCCTATTCTGGCTCATCATAATGACAGGCGCCTGCAGGGCCGCAATGCACGACAGGATCAGGTTCAAGAGAATAAAAGGATACGGGTCAAAGCCTTTGTTGGCCAGCATAAAAACGTTCGCCGCAATCCACAACAGCAAGAAAGTCATAAAAGAGATGATAAATGTCCAGCTGCCGCCAAACGAAGCCACTTTATCGGCAATTTTCTGCCCGAAGGTAAACTCCTGTATTTCATCGTCCAGCTTGTCAGAAAGAATCGTATTGTCGTTTAGGGCATCCAAAACCATCTGTTCCATATCCGATAGTTCGCCTGTTTCTTTCAAGAGCATTTCAGAGATGTATTTTTCGCGGAAGCTACGCAGCTCGTCGGCCGACATGCACTTGTCGTTTTCAAAATCCGGATGCTCCTGCTTGATAAAGTCCAAGATGGATTTTCGGACCAGTCTGGCCGTCACTCTTTCGGATTCTGGGTATTCGTTTCCGGAGATATCGCTGGTGAATTTTTTCATAGGGTGATGGTTGATAGTTTATAGTGGATAGTTGATAGTTGGTAGTTGGTAGTTGAAAGTTTAAAAGTTGAAAGCCTAAAGTCTAAAATCTTAAGTCTAAAATCTAAAATTACCTAAAACCAGTGTTTCCTTTTAAAGTAATACACCATGCCTAAAACCGTGAGAAACATAACGCCGAGTATGATAAAATAGCCGTTTTCTGTCTTGAGTTCGGGCATGTTTTCGAAGTTCATTCCGTAGACGCCGACGATAAACGTGAGCGGCATAAAGATGACGGAAAAGATGGTCAGCGTTTTCATGATCTGGTTCATGCGCTGGCTTTGGGACGAAAAGAACACGTTGGAAGCGCTGTCTAATGATTTCAGGTCGTAATCGATCTGGTCTAAGATTTCCAGGCTTTTCTGGTGCAGGCGCTCAAAAAAGGCATAGTTGGATTTTTCGATACCTGCAAAGTCCTCATCCTTCTGGTGTGTTTTTAAATTAAACAGGGCATCGCGGAGCGGTATGATCGAGCGCTTTAGAAAGTTCAGGTTTTCCCGTTCCTTTTCTATGTTTTCCAAAAAAACCGATTTGTAGCTGTTCTTGGCCTCGACCAGCAGCGCCTCGATTCCGTTTTCATAACTTTCGATAGTGATAAAAAAGTTTTCCATCACGGCATCGAGCAGCAGGTACAGCAGGTAGTCGTTTTTCTTTTTTCGGACGATACCGCTATGCGTCTTGATGCGTTCGCGGATGTGCGTAAAAAAATCGCTCTTTTTTTCCTGCAATGAAATCAGTACGTTGTCCTTTAGCAAAAAGCTGATCTGCTCTACCCTGACTACGGCCGACTCTTCTTCTTGCAAGATCGATTTGATGCTGAAGAAAAGAATATCGTCCAGCTCGTCCATTTTAGTCCTTCGCGAAACATTTAAGATATCGCCCACGACAAAATTCTGGAGGTTCAAAAGCTCGCCGATTTCCTGTATCAGCTTTATATCATGGAGGCCGTGCACGTTGAGCCATTTGACATCTTCGGCCTGCAAAGGGTCTTCGATTTCTTTCTTGACACGGTCGAGCGAAACTTTTTTGTATTCTTCGTAGCCCAGATCGTCATAGACAAACAGCTGCATTTCAACCGGATCGGCAGTATGGATTCCGGTATACTCAAAATAATTGGGCTGTACTTTGCGAACTTCTTTATAGCGTATTCTTCTCAAGGCATTTTAATTTGTCATAAAGATAGGAGTTTTTAAAATTCCATTTTACATTTACAGAAATATTTCAGCTTGGTTTTGGATTCGATTCCGGCCCCAAATCAGGCAAAGCTGCAAACCTATAGTACACATGAAAACACTGCTAATCAACATAAAAGAATTATTACAGGTCAGAGAAACGCACGTTGACAAAGTTTCGGGAGCCGAAATGGCAGCCTTGCCTGCCCTACAAAACGCCTATCTTTTGATCAAAGACAACTTGATAAGCAGCTTTGGCACGATGGAAAACCTGCCCGAAGTTGCCGATGCTACGGTTATCGATGCTGCAGGAAAGACCGTGCTTCCGGCCTGGTGCGACAGCCATACGCACATTGTGTATGCTGGAAATCGCGTACAGGAATTCGTAGACCGCATCAACGGACTGTCGTATGAAGAGATTGCCAACCGCGGCGGCGGCATCCTAAACTCGGCCAAAAAGCTGAACGAGACTTCGGAAGACGAAATCTACGACCAATCCAAGACACGCTTAGAAGAAGTCATGCTGCAGGGCACCGGAGCCGTAGAAATAAAATCGGGCTACGGACTGACGGTGGAAGGCGAATTAAAAATGCTGCGCGTCATCAAAAAGCTAAAAGAAAACTATCCTGTTGCTATCAAAGCAACTTTTTTAGGGGCACATGCTTTTCCTACGGAATTCAAAGAAAACCATTCCGGTTATATCGATACCCTCATCAACGAGATGCTTCCGAAAATAGCGGAAGAAAAGCTGGCCGATTATATCGATGCCTTTCTGGAAACAGGCTATTTTTCTGTTGAAGAAACCGAACGCATCATGGAAGCGGGCAAAAAGTACGGACTGCCTGCCAAGATACACGTGAACCAGTTTACGGCCATCAACGGTATAGCAGCCTGCGTAAAGCACGGAGCGCTTTCTGTAGACCATCTGGAGATTGTGACCGATGAAGATATAGAAGTCTTAAAGAATTCGGATACGATGCCGGTTGCCTTGCCTTCCTGCTCTTATTTTATCAGCATTCCCTACACTCCTGCTCGAAAAATGATACAGGCCGGACTGCCGCTAGCGTTGGCGACTGATTTTAATCCGGGCACTACGCCTTCGGGCAATATGAATTTTGTAGTGGCTACTGCGTGTATCAAGATGAAAATGACACCCGAAGAAGCGATCAATGCGGCCACCATCAATGGGGCGTATGCCATGGGACTTTCCAAAACCCACGGTTCGATAACGGTAGGAAAACATGCTAATTTGATTATCACCAAGCCGATTACGTCGTTCTACCAATTGCCGTATGCTTTTGGTACCGATTTGATTGATCAGGTGGTTATAGAAGGGAAATTAATTTGATTATCATTCCCAAAAGACCTGCTACAGAAATAAAAATCGTCATTAATGATCTTGCCTTATATTTCTTTATATGAGCTTTATCATAAACAGGCAATTCATTAAATTTCTCAGATGCCATTTCTTTTTTATAGTCTCTATAATCAGTAACGCCCCATATAAGCACAACACTACAGATTATACAAAAAAGCAAAATACCTATAACATCTTTTGTTTCCATATTTCTATTACACGAAGCGGAGCGAAAATTACATAAAAAAACCTTGAAAGATTATTTCAAGGCTTTTTTTGTTATTAGCATCTTGGACCACCTGGACATGGTTCTAAAAGATTTTCACAACAATATTCAAGGCCGTTAAAATATTGTGCTGTGCCCGCAATACCATTGATAAAGCATAAGCCGTTGGAATTAACGGTCACGCCAAATCCGCAATGGCTAGGAACTGGATCTGTTCCTCCCTTAATTGCTTTTTGCTCTCCTTTTGTCAGTTCTTGAGCTCCCTCTAGATTTAAAAGTCTTTTTTTCATAATGTATATAGTTAAGTTAATAAAACAAGGTAAGACTGTGGTACACAGCACAATTCAAATATACATATTTTTCTTACAACTTATTAATTACAGCTAACTTTAACATATTATGAATCAATACAATGCATTATATACAGAGTAAAAAAAGGAGCCCATTGGGCTCCTTTTCTATGCAGTTTAAGTCTTGGTGTTTTGTTTGTCTTTATTTCAGCGTAAAGCTGGTTTTTGAAACTAGCGTTCCTTTGTCAAAGATATTTACATAGTAAACTCCTTTTTCAAAATCTACGCCGTTGCCGTCTAAAAATTCGCAGACATCGACTGCTTTATTTTCATACGCTACTGTAGTCGTGAAGCTGTACGTTAAAGACATATCTCCGAAAGCTTCTGTCTTTTTCTCGCCCAGCACGTTATTTTTGCTGTCGATGATTTGAACGTAGTATAACTTGTTTCCAGATTTTGCTACTTCATTCTGTGCTATCGCGAAACAAACTTTAAGCTTGTCGGCACGTCTGGCTCTTTCAGTAACGACTTGTTTTCCTGAGCTTTTTTCTTTGATGGCTTCAGTTCTCAAGTTCATAACTGTCAGTTTTGACGCTTTCTCGACTGTTTTTGCCAAGTTTTCGTTTTGGATAACTAATGTATCATTAAACTTTTTAGCCTCTCCTAATGCCAGACTGATGCTGTCATTTTTAGAAGTCAGAAGCGAATTCTGGTCTTTCAGCAATCCGTTTTCTTTCGCCAGCGCATTGAATTTCGCATTCAGCGTATTGTATTGGCTTTGGTATTTTTTCAGAGAAGCAATGTCTCCTTTTGATTTTTCGAGTTCGGCCATCAATTTGACAACTTTCTCTCTTTCTGCAATCAGCTCATCCGATACGGAAGTGTTTTCTGCAATTGCAGCATCTAATTTGGTTTTTAGAGCAGCCAGATCATTCATAGCAGACTCTTTGTCTTTGACCAGCAGCGTTTCTGTAGATTTCGCATCGCTGCTCATTTTGTACATGTAAACTAAACTCCCCGCGAGTAGAATTGCCAAAACGACGATAATCGCCTTTAGGCTGGAATTACTTTTTTGATTTTCCATGGTAATAGTGGTAATGGTTTAAACAAATTAAATAAAATTTTGGGGGATTTATAAGACAGTTAACGTAAGTTTATATAATTATATTATTTTTGGAGTTAAATTTTTTTTATGGAAAAGCTTATTCCCTTTACTGTGCACGATTTAGCTAGAGTAACTAATTTTCGAAGCGGTGAAGTCAAATTTGGCGAAAAGATGCAGACTATCCCAAAAGGGGCTGATACTGTTGAATTTCTGCAAACTTCCGATGCAAAATTCGTATTGTTCGGAATTCCAGAAGACATAGGGGTTCGGGCTAATTTCGGGCGTCCTGGAGCAGCTTCTGCTTGGGAAAGTACCATAAAAAGTATAGCCAATATCCAGCACAATCGCTTTAGCAAGGGCAACCAGATTCTAGTCTTGGGCCATCTGGATGCTGCCGAAGAGATGAAAGAAGTCGAAAACCTTGATTTTAATATTCTGGAAGAAAGAAAACAGCTTTCTAAAGTTGTCGAGAAAATAGACAAGGAAGTCTCTCACATTATCTTTACGATTGTCAAGGCAGGGAAAATCCCTATCATCATTGGCGGCGGACATAACAACGCTTACGGAAATATAAAAGGAACGGCGCTTGCCAAAGGAAAAGCCATCAATGCGATTAATTTTGATGCCCATTCCGATTTTAGAATCTTGGAAGGAAGACACAGCGGCAACGGCTTTTCGTATGCTTATGAAGAAGGCTTTCTGAAAAAATATTTTGTCTTCGGACTCCACGAAAGCTACACCTCTAAAAGCGTGTTGCACGAAATCAAGAAGCTGGACGAAAGAGTCCGCATCAATACCTATGACGAAATCAACATCCGCAGGGAAAAAGATTTCAGGCTGGAAATGGAAAGAGCCTTTTCGTTCATCCGAAACGACTTTTACGGTATCGAAATCGATTTGGATTCGATTCCGGGCATTCCGAGCAGCGCCATGACGTTGAGCGGTTTTTCGGTAGAAGAACTGCGTCAGTTTATCCACTTTTTTAGCCAAGACCCGAACGCCTGCTACTTGCACATCTGCGAAGGCGCACCTGATTTGGGCGATCCTAAAAACAGCCATCTGGTCGGAAAGCTCATAGGCTACCTCGTGACCGATTTCATGAAGGCGAAAAGCGAAACAGAATAATAGATGAATATACTTCTTATTGAAGATGACAAGCGGATCAGTGATTTTGTAATCAAGGGACTCGAAGAGAATGGCTTTTCGGTGACTCTTGCCGTTACGGGAGAAATCGCGCGCGAGATGATTTCGGAAAGCGAGTGGGACATCATCTTGATGGACATCATGCTTCCGGGAATTGACGGAATCCAGCTGACCAAACTTATCCGATTCAAAAAGAACCATACGCCGATATTAGTCCTCAGCGCACTCGATGATGCAGACGATAAAGTTTCCGCTCTTGACAGCGGTGCCGATGATTATCTGGTGAAGCCGTTCCACTTTAAGGAATTGATTTCGCGAATCAACGCGTTGACAAGAAGGACAAAATTCAACTATAAGGAAAAAGAACAGGTGTATGTCTGCCATAACCTGACAGTCAACCTTGATGAACACTCGGTATTCCAAGAAGAACAGCCGATTGATCTGTCGCCAAGAGAATACAAGCTGTTGCTTTTTTTATTAGAAAACAAAAACAAGGTCGTTTCTAGGACACAGCTGTTAAATGCCGTCTGGGGCATCAATTACGACAACAATACCAATGTGGTCGATGTCTATATTTCCTACCTAAGAAACAAAATCGACGAAAACCAGCATAAATTTATCCATACAATCAAAGGGACAGGATACATGCTCAAAGAATAGCTTATGAAAATCCGAAACCGCCTAACGCTCATCTCATCCGCCACGTTCGGGTTTGTTTTCATAATCGCTTCGGTCTTGATTTATCTGGCTTTCTACAATAGCTCTGAAAAAGTCGTTTTTAAGGAACTCCAAAAAACCTGCCTGCTTTCGGGCATCTATTACCTTGAAAAAGATGAGCTTCCGCATTATGAGCATTCTGCGATCAAAGAACAGTTTGAAGAAAACATACAGAATGATATCGTTCGCGTTTACGACCTGAACAATACGATTGTTTATGGCGAAAAAGAAGCCGACAGAAATATCAATCCCAAGGAATTAGAGTTTGTCCGAAAGAACAAAAAGCTCAGTTTTAAATCCAACAACCACTTTTACTACGGTATTTTTTACAACGACAACCAAGGCGATTTCGTGGTTTTTGTAAAAACCAAAAGCGAAGTATTCAAGTCGCAGACCAACCGATTATTGGTCATTATGATCATCGTTTTGTTTGCCGGACTGCTGTTTATTTTATTTTTGAGTCGACTGCTTTCCAACATTGCTTACCGTCCGATTACAGAAGTCATAAGTCAAGTTAATTCGATGGAATTAAACTCGTTAGACCAGCCTATTTCATCTTCTAATACCAATGACGAAGTACAGGATTTGATTACGACTTTTAATAATTTATTGAGCCGATTGTCGGATACTTTTGCGATACAGAAGAATTTTATCAATTATGTATCACATGAATTTAAGACGCCCCTAGCCTCTATTTCAGGAAACCTGGAGGTATTTGCCCAAAAGGACAGAACGCCGGAAGAATACCAAAAAGTAACGTCCGAAGCGCTAGAAAATGTCTATCATATCGAAGAAATCTTAAACAACCTGATGATGCTTTCGGGCCTAAAAACCATTACTCCCGAAAACGAGACATTCCGCATCGACGAAACGCTTTGGAACATCAATGATAAGATTTTTGAAGCCTATGACCAACAGGAAGTCCGTATTGATTTGGAAGTCAAAGACGAAAAGCTGCTGTCTGTCAAAGGCAGCGAGCTGCAGCTGCAGCTTGCCTTGTACAACCTGATTGAAAACGCTGTGAAATATTCTGACGGAAATCCGATAAAGATTTCTCTGTCTGAAACTGACGGCCAGCTCCAGATTACCATCCAAGACTATGGAAAGGGTATCTTGAAAGAAGATCTTGACTATATTCAGCAGACGTTTTACCGCGGCAAAAATGTCGGAAACGTTAAAGGAAGCGGTATCGGCCTATCCTTAGCAACTATCATCTTTAAGCAAAACAATATCCAGTTTTCCATCTACTCAAAAGAAAACGCTGGAACCTTAATTACGCTACTGTTTCCAAAACTCTAATCGTTTTCTAATGTCAGCTTAATTTACTTTTAATGTGAGTCAAATACTGCTATAATCTTTGCCCGATAGCTTTGCAGTCATAAAAAAGACTCACATTGAAACGTATCGTATTTACCGCCTTTTTCGTTAGCCTTTGCTCTTCTGGCAAAGCACAAAACGCTACAGCAAGAGACACTTTGTTGGTTTCAAGGGCCGAAGCCGAAGCTATTTTCTTGAAAAATAACCTAAGGCTCCTGTCTGAAAAACTCAACATCGACCAAGCTGAAGCGCAAGTTATCCAAGCCAAATTATGGCCCAATCCGCGATTAGAAGTCGGCGAGATCAATCTATGGTCGAATGCCAAATCCGAACAGCTCCCTCCTATTTCGGGCAACTGGGGAAAGACTTCTGAAGTAACTGTTGGATTAGAACAGCTGATTTATACAGCACGCAAGAGAAAGAAATTGATGGCCATGGAGAAAGTCGGCGTGGAAATAGCTCAGGAATATTTTCAAGATTTTCTTCGGATTTTGAAGGTTGAGTTCCGAAACAATTTGACTCACCTGCAATATGTTGAGGAAAAACAGAGCGTATACAAAAAACAGCTCACCTCAATCCAAAAGCTATTAAATGCCTATTCCAATCAAGCTAAGCAAGGTAATATCAGCAAAGGTGAATTTATCCGACTTAAAGCTTCTGAATTGGAATTCGTGAAACAACTGAGCGATCTTCAGAAAGAAAACAACCAACTGCAGAAAGAATTAAAAACACTGATGAATCTTCCTCCGCAACGTTTTCTAAAAATCAGCATGGATCAATTCGTGCCCGACGTGAACAAGATGGAAAGCATCAATCTTGCCGCATTGACTGCCGATGCTTTGGAAAACCGTCCGGATGTAAAAGCATCCGTTTTAGAAGAAAAATACAACAACCGAAAATACAAATACGAACTGTCGCAACGCACTCCCGATGTGACTTTATTGGCCAGCTATGACCGCGGCGGGAATATCATGAATGATTTTGTAGGTGTCGGTTTTGCTTTAGACCTTCCCTTTTTTAGCAGAAATCAAGGCAATATCAAGGCTTCGAAAATAGAAATCCAAAAAAGCCAGTATATGAAAGAAGAGAAAAACAACCAAGCCCAAAACGAGGTCATCCAAGCCTACGAAGATTTGGTTGTAGCCAAAAAGTTATACGAAAATATTGAAGCTTCGTATGAAAAAGACCTCGATATGCTTTTGGAAAGCCATCAAAAAAACTTTGCCTTGAGAAACACGAGCATGCTCGAATACCTCGATTTTGTCAACGCTTATCTTGAAAACAAGACCATCATTCTGGATTCTAAAAAAGAACTCAACGAATATTTTGAAGAATTGCAGTTTGTCATTGGCAAAGAACTTTAATCCCTCTAATTAAGAAACACTTATTATGAAATATATCTATTTATCATTGCCATTGCTCCTGCTTTTTAGCTGTAAAGAAAAAGAAGCTGTTCTAGAAAAAAGCGACAAATTCTGCCTAAACGAAGACCTAAAGAAAAAAGTCACCATTGAAGAAGTCAGAAAAGAACCTATTTCAGAAACCTTTTCATTGACTGGAAATGTAACCTATAATGCAGACAATGTGGTCCAATTTACCAGCCTAATCAACGGCGTAGTAACCAACACTTATTTCTCTTTAGGCGATTATGTCAAAAAAGGACAACTACTAGCTGAAATAAAAAGTACGGAGTTAAACGGATTGCAGTCTGAAAACAAGTCCGTCGAATCGCAATTAGCCGTGGCGCAAAGACAGCTTTCTTCTGTAAAATCGATGTTTGAAGACGGAATTGCTTCACAGAAAGATTTAGTTCAGGCAGAAAGCGAAGTCAAGGTCTTAAAATCGTCGTTAGAAAACATCAAGAGCAACCTTGCCTTATATAGTGCCAGTTCTGAAAAATCTGTATTCCAAATCAAGGCTCCGTCCAATGGTTTTATAGTTGCCAAGAACATGAGCTCTGGAATGCAGATTTCCTCAGGAAGCGAGCCGCTTTTTACGATTTCTGACTTAAATGAAGTATGGGTCATGGTCAATATTTATGCGACTGATATGCAGAATATCAAAGAAAACATGGAGGTCAAGATCAAGACGCTGGCGTATCCTGACGCAGTTTTCTCAGGAAAAATTACGGCATTATCGCAAGTATTCGATGCCGAAGAACGGGTGCTGAAAGCAAAAATCGTAATGAAAAATACCGACTTGAAGCTAAAACCAGGAATGTCGGCAGATATTATCCTGAAAAAGCAAAATATCGCGACAGAATCAATGGTTGCTGTGCCTGTAAAGGCTGTAATTTTTGATGACAACCAAAATTTCATCATTGTCTATAAAGACGACTGCAATCTTGAAATCAGACAGGTCAATCCGGTAACCAAGAATAACGAGGTCGTTTATTTTGACAAGGGAATCCAAGAAAACGAAAAGATTATTTCTAAGAATCAGCTTCTGATTTATGAAAGCTTAAAATAACAGCAATCCATCCAAATACAATTTATGCAAAAGCTTGTACAAAATATAGTAGCCTTCTCGCTTAAAAATTCGCTCATCGTCTTCTTTGCCACCGCATTGCTGTTCGCGGGAGGAATCATAAGCTATATGCACACTCCTATCGAAGCGTTTCCTGACGTGACGAATACGAGAGCCCGAATTATTACGCAATGGCCTGGACGAAGCGCTGAAGAAGTAGAAAAATTCATCACGCTCCCGATTTCAAAACAGATGAACACGATTCCGAAGAAAGCAGAAGTGCGCTCGATTTCGCTCTTCGGTTTGTCTGTCGTAACCGTTCTTTTTGATGAAGACGTAGAAGATTTTTATGCCCAGCAATATGCTTCTAACCGAATGGCGAGCGTAAGTCTTCCCGAAGGTGCTGATGCCGAAATTGATCCGCCGTATGGCGCAACAGGCGAAATTTTCAGATACGTAGTAAAAGGCGACTTGCCAATAAAAGAACTGACCGCAATACAAGACTGGGTTATCGAACGCGAATTGGTTTCAGTTCCTGGCGTAGCAAACGTCGTAAGTTTTGGTGGCGAAGAAAAAATCTATGAAATAAAAATCAACCCGACAGAGTTGGTCAACTACAATCTATCGCCCTTAGACGTCTATGAAGCCGTTTCAAAAAGCAATATCAATGTGGGCGGCGATGTCATTCAGCGAGGTGACCAAGCGTATGTGGTTCGAGGTGTCGGTCTGCTCGATAATATTGAAGATATTGGAAACATATTGATCGAAGTAAAAGGCTCCACGCCGGTTCTTGTCAAACACGTTGCCGAAGTAAAAATTGGAGCCAAGCCCAGATTAGGGCAAGTTGGTCTAGACAATAGTGATGATTTGGTAGAGGGAATCGTTGTCATGCTTCGTGGCGAAAATCCAAGTGAAGTTATTGAAAATCTGCGTACTAGAATCGATGAATTAAACGAAAGAATTCTGCCAAAAGGTGTAACCATTGAACCTTTTATTGACCGCACCGAATTGGTCAACACGACCGTTCATACCGTTACTAAAAACCTGATCGAAGGCGTCTTATTGGTCTCGCTGATTGTTTTCATTTTCATGTACAATTGGCGTACAACGGTAATCGTTGCTTCTGTAATTCCGCTTTCGTTTTTGTTTGCGATTATCATGTTGCGTATCCAAGGACTTCCTGCCAACCTGATTTCTATGGGAGCACTTGACTTTGGTTTGTTGCTAGAAGGAACACTCGTCATCGTCGAACAGGTCTTTGTCTCGCTCGAAAAGAAAGCACATAAGGTCGGCATGAAACGTTTTAACAACATGTCAAAAATGGGACTTATCAAGAAAAGTGTAGGAAGCGTTGCTACTTATATTTTCTTTGCCTTGATTATCCTGATTGTTGCCCTTCTTCCTATTTTCTCTTTCCAAAAAGTAGAAGGAAAAATGTTCTCGCCATTAGCATTTACCTTGGGTTATGCTTTGGTCGGGTCCCTGATCTTGAGCTTGACATATGTTCCTGCCATGTGTAAAGTCTTATTGACAAAAAACATTGTCGAAAAAGAAAATAGGATCTCCAGATTCTTCCGAAACAATCTGTACAAAATGTTCTTATGGAGTGAAAGGCATCGAAAAGCTACCGTATATGGCTTTATCCTATTGCTTGCGGTCTGCTTTGGACGGTTTATGTTCTACGGATCAGAATTTATTCCAAAGCTGAATGAAGGCGCTATTTATATCCGAGCAACACTGCCGAATAGCATTAATCTGGACGAATCGGTCCGTCTTACGAAAGAAATGAAAACCAAGCTCCAAAAGTTTGACGAAGTAAAATTCATTCTTTCCCAAACCGGAAGGCCAAATGATGGAACCGATCCGACAGGCTTCTTCAATATCGAATTCCACATGGAATTAAAGCATCAGGACGAATGGAAACGAAAAATCTCAAAAGAACAGCTGATTACAGAAATCAAGGAAAAGCTAGAAGAATATCCCGGAATTAACTTCGGCTTTAGCCAACCGATTCAAGACAATGTAGAAGAATATGTTGCCGGCGTAAAAAGTCCGTTGGTTATCAAGATATTTGGCGATGACTTGTTCAAACTCGAAGAATATGCCAACAAAGTCGCTAAATCGATCGCTCCTGTAAAAGGTATCGAAGACGTAAATGTCTACAAAAACATCGGTTTACCAGAGCTTCGTATTCAACTGCACGATTCAAAAATGGCACGCTATGCCGTAACGACAGCCGATGCACAAGCTGTAATTGCCATGACTATTGGCGGACAAGCCGCAACGACTTTTTATGAAAACGAACGAATGTTTGATGTCCGAATCCGTTTTGAAAAAGAATACAGAGATTCTAAAGAGAAAATCGAAAACATTCTGATTCCGACGATGGACGGCAAAAAAGTACCGCTTCGAGAAATTGCGACAGTCAGCTACCAAACCGGTCCGACTTTTATTTATAGGGAAGGGAACAGCCGTTATATCGCCATCGGCTTCAGTATTGAAGGACGCGATTTGGGAAGCACGATTGCCGAAGCGCAGAAAAAAGTAGCCGCAGAAGTAAAACTTCCGAAAGAAAACACGATGAAATGGGCAGGCGAATTCGAAAGCAAGGAACGTGCTTCTAAACAGCTGGCGATTATCGTTCCTGTGGTATTGCTGTTTATCTTGTTCTTATTGTATTTCAACTTCGGAAACATGAAAGACACGTTGATTGCGACAAGCACTATTCCGTATGCTTTTGCCGGAGGTTTCCTCTCGCTTTGGATGACGGGAACCATCTTTGGCATCTCGGCAGGTATCGGTTTTATTATCCTTTTCGGAGTAAATACGATTAATGGAATTATATTGATTGCGGTCATGAAAGAAAACTTACGGGCAAAAATGCCGTTGCGAAAAGCCATTTCAGAAGGAGTTTACAGCAGAATTCGTCCCATCGTGATGATTGCGCTGATGGGTTCTATGGGTCTATTGCCTGCAGCGCTTTCATCTGGGATGGGTTCTGAAATCCAGAAACCTTTGGCCATTATGATTGTCGGCGGACTGCTTTTCTGCATGATTTTCTCCCTGACCGTCTTGCCACAGGTATTTTATAATGCCTATAGAAAAAAACATGAGTAGTTGCATGTTGGTTTGTTTTATATTGGTTAATAGTGATCAAAGCTCCATAGATATGGGGCTTTTTTCTTTTAATTATTGCAAAAAAGCAAACGAAATCTATTAAATAATAAAAACTATCTTTGCACCGTATTTGCAATTACTGCAAAGACTTAAATTACCTTTTATGTTATTTGAAGATTTATCACTTTCCAAAAGTATACAGAGAGCCGTTTTTGAAATCGGCTATTTGGAAGCAACACCGATACAAGAAAAATCAATTCCGATTATTTTAGCAGGAAACGATCTTGTAGGCTGTGCTCAGACTGGTACTGGAAAAACAGGCGCATTCGCAATTCCTATTATTCATCATATTCACCGCATTGTTGGCTCGTCAAAAAAAGCAAAACAAATCAGGACTTTGGTTGTCACTCCTACGCGCGAGCTTGCCGTACAAATCGGCCAAAGCTTTGAAGCGTATGCAAAATATACCAACCTCGTACAGCTGACCATCTTTGGAGGCGTTTCGCAAGTACCTCAAGTAGATATCTTGAAAAAAGGCGTCGATATTTTGATTGCCACGCCAGGACGATTATTAGACCTGCACAAGCAAGGCTTTATTGATCTTGACCATCTGCATACGCTAGTGTTAGACGAAGCCGACCAGATGCTGGACATGGGTTTTATCAATGATGTCAAAAAGATTGTAAAACTTACGCCAAAAAACAGACAGACGCTTTTGTTTTCTGCTACTATGCCTATGGCGATCAGAGAACTGGCCGAAACATTCCTGAACAAGCCCGAATATGTTTCTGTTTCTCCTGTATCATCAACTGCAGAAACTGTAGAGCAGCGTGTTTATTTTGTAAACAAGGAAGACAAACGACAGCTTTTGTATCATCTGATCAAGAACGAAAATATTTATGATGTTTTGGTTTTTTCAAGAACCAAACACGGAGCAGACAATGTTGTCAAAGCTTTAAGAAAGCAAGGGATCGCTGCTGAAGCCATCCACGGTGACAAATCACAGAATGCCAGACAGCGTGTATTGGACAGCTTTAAAAGCAAAGAAGTTGGTGTTTTAGTAGCAACGGATATTGCCGCAAGGGGAATCGACATCGACAAACTGCCGTATATCATAAACTTTGACCTTCCTAATATTCCTGAAACTTACGTGCATCGAATTGGAAGAACAGGCCGTGCCGGAAATGGAGGTATTGCCATCTCTTTCTGCTCTAAAGATGAAGAAGGCTACTGGAAAGACATTCAGCGCCTAATTAAAGTCAACGTAAAGACTATCAATGACCATCCTTACCCTTGGAAAGATACCGTTCCTGATCCAAATGCAAAACCGGACTTGAGAAATAAAAACAAGGCTAAAGAAAATAATTCGAGAAAATCGGATGCTTCAAAAAAGAATAAAAAACGCTGGTACTAACCAACGTTTTTTGTTTTAAATTTGTATACCTAAAAATCCCCCCCTGACGTATGAAATCTTTTTACTTCCTATTCTTACTGGCCGCACAGGCATTATTTTCACAAGATCTTAAAGTGATGAGCTACAATATTCGGCTGGATACCCAGAGTGACGGCGAGAACCAATGGTCGAAGCGAAAAGAATTCATGACCGATCAGATAAAGTTCTACATGCCTGATTTTATGGGAGTACAGGAAGCATTACCTCAGCAGATGAGTTATATCGACAGTACGCTCACTGGATATGGCTTTATTGGAAAAGGGCGCGACGACGGAAAATCGAAAGGAGAACACAGCGCTATTTTTTATAATTCGGACAAGTTTAAGCTGTTGGAAGAAAATACATTTTGGCTGTCTGAAACACCAGAAAAGCCGTCAAAAGGATGGGATGCGGCTTACAACAGAGTATGTACGTATGGCTTGTTCCAAAACAAAAAGACCAAAAAGAAACTTTGGGTTTTCAATACGCATTTTGACCATGTCGGGGATATTGCCAGAGCCGAAAGCTCAAAACTGATTTTAGAAAAAATCCGAAAAATAAACAAGGACAACCTTCCTGTGGTCTTGACAGGAGACTTTAATTTAGAAGCAGAAACGCTTCCGCTACAGCTTATCAAGAAAGAGCTGGACGATGCCCAAAAAGTATGCAGGGGAATTGTTTTCGGACCTGAAGGTACTTTTAATGCTTTTGAATTTAATAAGCCTGTAACGACACGAATCGATTATATTTTTATCAATAGAAATACGATGGAAGTTGTCAAATTCGCCACCTTAAGCGATTCTAAAGACTGCCGTTATCCATCGGACCACTTGCCTATTTACGCAGAGATAAATTTCAAATAAGCTAGTGCTGCGTTGAGTATTTTGCGATCTGGCTATTGATAATCTGGAATAAACGCAAAGGTTCAAAAGGCTTGATTAGGATGTCGTTCATTCCTGACAGCTTTGCTTCGTCGGTAATTTCATCTTTATCAAAAGCCGTAAGGGCGATTATAGGTATGTCTATTCCTTTGTCGCGAATCATTCGGGTTGTTTCAAATCCGTTGATGACAGGCATGTTGATGTCCATCAAGATAACGTCAAATGTTTCTTTTTCGAGAATGTTCAGGGCCGCATAACCATCATCGACAACAAAGCATTTGTAGTTGTTCTTTTCGATAATTTTCTTAGTCACCATCTGATTGATTTTGTTGTCTTCTACAACAAGAATCTTATACGAAGAAACATTTGTCGTATCGACATCAATGTTTTCGATATACGTTTTTGTAGCGTTCGCATCATATTCGAAAGGAATCGTAAACGTGACAGTGGTTCCTTCGCCTTCCTTGCTCTCTAGACGAATACTGCTTCCAAGAAGCTCTAAAAGACGTTTTACGATAGAAAGTCCAAGGCCGGTTCCTTGGTAATCTCCTTCTTTTCTGTCAATCTGTACAAATTTCTCAAATATCTTGTTCTGATTTTCGACTGCAATACCGCATCCATTGTCGACAATCTCAAATTTTATGTAATAGGTATTTCCTTCTTTTTTCTCCAACGCGGCGGCTAATTTTATGACTCCGTTTTGCGTAAATTTCAAGGCGTTGCTTGTAAGATTTACCAAAATCTGAGACAAACGCAGCTTATCGCCTATCAAATATTCGGGTATTTCGATATCTACGTCAATCATCACCTTGTTCCTGTTTTTGATGGCGATAAACTGAAGGGCTTCTTTCACTTTTTCGATCTCATCCAAGACATTCAGCGGAAGTTCTTCCAGCACTATCTTCTTATCTTCTATTTTGTGGATTTGCAACAGGTCATTCACGAGCGATAAAAGGTAACGCGCCGAAAACTTTAAAGAGTTGATGTGCGGACTGTTTTCTAGTTCCTTATGTTCATCAAGAATTAAGTTGGTGATTCCGATAACGCCATATAAAGGCGTCCGTAGCTCGTGGGTTACGGTAGAAATAAACTGGCTTTTCAGTATAGACGATTCTTCGGCCTTGTCTTTTGCTATCTTTAGCTCTTCATTGCTTTCCAGCAGCTTCTGATTGACTTTTTTTCTGTAGATGCTGTTCTTGTAAAAAGTATACAGCAGCAAGAGCAGGATGATTAGTATGGCAAGAAATAAGATGACGATAATCTTTGAATTCCTTAGATTCTTTTGCTGGGCATATTTCTCAAGCTCAATCTTATCAATTTTTCTTCTAGACTCATCAAGCTCGATCTGGATTCCTGCTATCTGAGCGCTTTTTAATTTTTCGTGATTGTGAAGGTCGTCTTTCAGCTCTTCATAATGTACTTTATTGATATAGGCATTTTTATAATCCTTGATTTGATAGAGATGCTTTGAATATTCTGCATAAGCGTCTGCCAAGGCATTTTGCTGCTTGTATCGGATTCCATAATCAATGGCAAGCTTAAAATACGAATCGGCCAGCCGGGCATTGCCGTTACTGCTGTAATACATCCCGAATAGGTTGTTTACGATTACTTTGGATTCGATATCTCCATACTTGTCAAGATGTTTTTCGACATTCTTTAGATAAGGAAGACCCTGCACAAAATCTTTCTTGTTGAAATACGCCCAAGCCAGGTTCATTTCTGTAAAGATTATTTCTGTAGTGTCTTTTACTTTTTGGGCATACTGGAGCGATTTTTTATAATGGTAGATTCCCTTGTCGTAGTCTTTTATCGCAAAATTGTAGAGATTGCCAATGTTGTTGTGGATCCAGTCCTTGATCGTATCGTTTTGGGTCTTTTGAGAATAAATAAGGGCTTTATTATAATAGGCCAAAGCCATATTGGTATTCATGAGTTCTTCATGGCAGCCCGCAATAGTATTGTAGGACATCGCAACATAATCGTATTGCTTGTTCTTATATGCCAAATTCAAAGCCTGTTTGGAAACCTGCAGCGATTCCATATATTTCAGGTCTGTCAGCAAGCCATCGGCTTTACAGATGAGATCATAAATTCGGGTTCTAGTATCTTTTATATTTTCTTGCGAAAAAGCCAGGCTGCAATAAAGGAGTAGGACCAGAACAAATGAAATTATTCTATTTCGGGGCATAGATAATTTTTACTCCAAATATACTATAAATAAAAAAAATCTCGGTCTATACCGAGATTTTGTTATTTTATTAATTCCTAATCAATTTTTTGTATTTGATTCGTTTCGGAGTCAGATCGCCGCCTAATCGTTTCTTCTTGTTTTCTTCGTACTCTGAGAAGCTGCCTTCAAAGAAATAGACTTCAGAATTTCCTTCAAAAGCCAAGATGTGCGTACAGATCCTGTCTAAGAACCAACGGTCGTGGGAAATAACTACCGCACAGCCCGCAAAATTCTCCAAACCTTCTTCTAAAGCACGAAGCGTGTTGATGTCCAAGTCGTTGGTAGGCTCATCCAGAAGCAATACGTTTCCTTCTTCTTTTAAGGTCATTGCCAAGTGAAGACGGTTTCTTTCTCCTCCAGAAAGCGTATTTACCTTTTTGTTTTGGTCGCTTCCTCCAAAGTTGAAACGGCTCAAGTAGGCTCTTGAATTTACCTGCTTGCCGCCCATCATGATCAACTCTTGTCCGTCGCAGAAATTTTCCCAGATGGATTTGTTAGGATCGATGTTTGAGTGCGCCTGATCTACATACGCAATCTTTACCGTTTCACCGATAGAAAATTCTCCTTTGTCTGGCGTTTCTTCGCCCATAATCATTCTAAAGATGGTCGTCTTACCCGCACCGTTAGGTCCGATGATTCCAACGATTCCAGCTTGAGGTAATGTAAAGTTCAAATCTTCATACAACAATTTGTCGCCATAGCCTTTTGCAACGCCTTTTGCTTCAATAACATTGGTTCCCAAACGAGGCCCGTTCGGGATATAGATTTCTAGATTTTCATCCAGTTGTTTTTGGTCTTCGTTCAAAAGCTTGTCATAATTCTGAAGACGCGCTTTTTGTTTTGTCTGACGGCCTTTTGCTCCTTGGCGTACCCAGTCTAACTCGCGCTCTAAAGTCTTTCTTCTTTTTGAAGCTACTTTTTCTTCAAGAGCCATTCGGCTTGATTTTTGGTCTAGCCAAGAAGAATAGTTTCCTTTCCACGGAATACCTTCTCCTCTATCCAGTTCCAAGATCCAGCCTGCTACGTTATCCAAGAAATAACGGTCGTGGGTTACGGCAATTACGGTTCCTGAATATTGTGCTAAATGCTGCTCTAGCCATAGTACCGATTCAGCATCTAAGTGGTTGGTAGGCTCATCCAGCAATAATACGTCTGGTTGTTGTAACAACAGTCTGCATAATGCCACACGTCTTTTCTCTCCTCCAGAAAGCACCTTAATTGGCGTATCTGGTTCTGGAGTACGAAGCGCATCCATAGCAATTTCTAGTTTGGTATCGATTTCCCAAGCACCTAAAGAATCAATCTTGTCTTGAAGCTCGGCTTGACGGTCCATCAGTTTCTGCATCTTATCGGCATCTTCGTACACCTCTGGCAATCCGAATTGGTCGTTGATTTTGTTGAACTCGTCTAAAACCGCCATGGTTTCTGCCACGCCTTCTCTTACGATTTCAATCACAGTTTTGTTTTCGTCCAATTGAGGCTCTTGCTCTAGGTAGCCTACTGTATAGCCTGGTGCAAAAACCACATCACCTTGGTAGTTTTTATCAACACCTGCAATAATTTTTAATAGGGATGATTTTCCCGAACCGTTAAGTCCAAGAATACCGATCTTCGCTCCATAAAAGAAACTAAGATAGATGTTTTTTAATACCTGCTTGTCGCTGCTTTGGTAAGTCTTGCTTACTTTCTGCATCGAAAAAATTACCTTCTTATCGTCTGACATTTTTATTTATTTTATTAAACACTGTACATAATTTGCTTAAAAGCCGACTACAAAGATAGCTTTTAAATGCAAAACTAGAAATGTTTATTCATCAATAGCGCTACTGTTTTCTTTGGAAATGTATCTTGCCTAAAGCTAAAAAAGTCGCTCTAGTTGCTAACAGGCTGAATTTAGTTTTTCAACTTTCTGAAATCCTCTTTTTTTGAAATCAGAAAATCGGTTACTTCTAGTACATTGTTAGTATTAGCAATAATTGTCGCCTTCGGATCGGCATAACAGAATTCAAGAAAAATACCAATCTCTTCTTCCTTTAATTTTAAAGTTTTGAGAAAAAAATCTTTGTTGAAATTATCAGAAACATACTCCTTAATGTCTACGTTGGCTACAGCCTTGTCGTCTTTATTTCCTTTAAAAAGCTTTCCGATCATTTTGCCTATGGCAACAAAATTAAGTCCGTGGTTTATGGCGCCGTTATAGACCATTGTGTTGGTAGGAGAATTCAGTATATTGTCCACAGACCGCAACGGCACAGCAGTAGGGGCATCGAGTTTTACATCATCTGTCTCTTTTGTAATTTCTACTTCTACCAGCTGTATTGCTTCTTGATTTAAAGCGGCCTCCATGCCGGCCTTTTCAAAATCTTTCTGTTTGAGGAAAATCCTCCTAGTCGTATAATTCTTTCCTGCAAAAATGAGAACATCGCCGACTTTTGCCGAGATAGAAAATTTTCCCGAAGCATCCGTCACAGTCAGGGTGCTGTTGGTTTGATTGATAACATCAATACCTGCAATCGGAAAACCATCAGTACTAACCTTTCCTTGAAGCAGTTTTTCTGACTGGCACAAGCCAAGCTGAAATACAAATAAAAATACAGCAATAAAAGAAGTAGTTTTCATCAATACGAAAGATTTAAATAGTTATGCAAGCCTTTCAAAAATAGGCTTTTTCTTTCATCCATAGATTTAGGCACTTACTTTTACAATAAAATTAACGTCTGCTTTGCCTGCTTAAGTATTCCATCTTCTGGCGTTGCAGAAAAATAAGTACCTTGCAGAAACATTTATCCGGAATGGACATTCTAGAAATACTGAACCACATACATCCGCTTTCTAAAGAAGCGGGCCAAAAAATAGTGCAATATAGCACCAAAATAAACCTACCGAAAGGACATATCATCTTAGAAGCTGACAAGACGGAAACTTCCGTCTATTTTATCAAGAAAGGTATCGTTAGGGCTTTTGCCCCTAAAGAAGAAAAAGACATTACTTTTTGGTTTGGCAGAGAAGGCGACCCTATTGTTTCCATGAAAAGCTATGTAGACAACAAGCCCGGCTATGAATGCGTAGAACTATTAGAAGACTGCGAACTATATGAAATCAAGAACCATGATCTGCAGCAGCTTTTTTTAGAAGATATCAGCATAGCCAATTGGGGACGAAAATTTGCAGAAACTCTGCTTCTCCATACCGAAGAACGGCTTATCTCCAAGCTATTCAAATCGGCTAAAGAGCGCTATCTGGAACTGCTCCAAGACAATCCCGATTTTGTACAGAGAATACAGCTTGGTTATATCGCATCTTATTTGGGCATTACGCAGGTCAGCTTGAGCAGGATCAGGGCCGAGATCAAATAAGCCCCTCCTGGCTTTTTACTACCGCTTATTTTTTATCATTTGTAAAAAAAGATCTCGCAATAAGAAACGACCTTTGCCTAAATTTTAAAAGAATAGCATTTATGAACTGGATCATACTTATTATAGCCGGATTATTTGAAGTCGCCTTTACCTTTTGCTTGGGCAAGGCCAAAGAAGCTACAGGAACAGAATCGTATGCATGGTATGGCGGCTTTTTGGTTGCCTGCATCATCAGCATGTCGTTGTTGATCAAGGCCACGCAAAACCTGCCGCTCGGAACGGCTTATGCGGTGTGGACAGGAATCGGCGCCGTAGGAACCGTATTGCTAGGCATTTTCGTGTTTAAAGATCCTGCCAACTTCTGGAGAATCTTTTTTATCGCGACATTGATCGCTTCGATTATCGGCCTGAAAACCGTTTCGCATTAATAACTACAGCGGGCTCTTACAGCCCGCTTTTTCCTTCTGCCCAATAGGGTTCTGATTTTATCCGATTGCTGCTGATGCCTTTCGATAAGAGAAATTTACGGAAGGCTTGTATCGACTTCGTACGTCCTGTAAGATAAAAGACAGTATTCCCTGCCGTTTCCCAAAAATCTTCTTCCCATTCTTTTAGAATATCGATTACGGGCTGCGCCGGATTGTCTGATGACTTCTCTACTATTTTCACAGAGCTCCCGAGTCGGCTCGCCCAATCTTGGTGCGGTTCGTCCAGTTCTGCAAAACCGAAGAAAAATTCCTCCCGACGTTCGGCTTCTTCTTCCATGCATTTCATCCAGCCTAAAGAGGTTTCGTCACCAAACAAAAAATGATTCTCTTTGCTTTCAGAATAATGCAGCTTTCCATTAGGCCCTAACAACTTGACCTTGTCTCCCATCCGCAAGGCTTCTGCCCAGCTGCTTCCCGGTCCCATGCCGTGCAGATAGAAGACTATTTCGCAGTATCCGACTGTCGTATCAAACGCCGATAATGTATAATGGCGGTACTCGGTATCGTTCACGCGTACCTTGACGACATAACCGGGCATAAATTTTACTTTTCTGAGGTCGCCTTCAAAGCGTACTCGTTTTAATTTTTCATCTAGGTATTCTACATCGGTTACGACCATTTCGTGCATAAACCGCTGATAAACCACTTCCATCGTATCTCCCAACCATTTTGGTACTGTTGCCATTCGTAAAAATTATTTTGTTTAGATTGATTCTAAATAACTATCTTTGTACAAATGTCCGAAATGCCTAGCTATCTTAGCTTACGCAAAGCGGATGTTGTTTTACGCTAAACGGATTACGATGAAAATAACCATAAATGACAGCGACCTCGACGAAATTCTTTTCGAAAAAGATTTCCACGCGGCTCATGATGGCATTACTGATGTCATCGAACAAGAAACACATTTGTTTGACAATAAGATCGGACATGCCGCCATTTCAGAAATCTGGTTCGACGGCGTTCATGCCTTAAAGCGCCGCAGCATGTTGCATCAGGAAGTGTGTATGAATTTCAAGAGCGATTATTCTGTTTTTGAAATGCATTTTTCGCTTGCAGGACATGCTGAAGTAGAATCGCTTAACTCTAAATATGATTATTCTTTCGGACCTCAGCAGCATAATTTCTTCTATTCCAGCAATTTTGAAGGGAAGTTCAGAGGCGGCAAGCAGGAAGTGCCGAACGATGTTTTCGAGATTCATTTTACAGAAAATTATTTTAACCGTTTTGCCGATTCCGAAAGCAAGACCATCGACAAGTTCCTGAAAGGCATCGACAAGCAGGAAATCAGCAATTCCTTGAGTCCGCAGAATATGCCTATCACGGCGCAGATGAATCTTCTTTTAGCCGACATCAGCCAATGCCAGCGAAAAGGGGTATTAAAACGCTTGTTTTTAGAATCTAAGATATTGGAGCTTTTCTTGCTGCAAATCGAGCAATATGAAAGCACGCATTCTGTAGTGCCTTCGGAAAAGATACGAAAGGAAGATGTAGAAAAAATTCACCATGCCAAGATACTGCTGGAACAGAATATCACCAGCCCCTACTCACTGTTAGAGCTGTCGCGCAAGGTGGGCCTTAACGACTTCAAGCTCAAGAAAGGCTTTAAGATCCTTTTCGGCACTACGGTATTCGGCTATTTGCATGAAATCAGGATGCAGCAGTCAAAGCGCATGCTGCTGGAAGAGAACAAGCCGGTCAAGGAAGTGGCGGCGTATTGTGGCTACCAGTATGTGCAGCATTTTACGACTGCTTTTAAGAACAAATTCGGCATCACGCCAGGCAAGCTGGCCCATTAGCATAAAAAAATCCGCCTAAAAGGCGGATTCGTTTTTTATACCAGTATCATACGCGGCCTTTCAGCGAGCTGAAAACCCAAGCGATTGCGAAAAAGCCGATTCCTACGGCTGCGAAACCCCAGCCGGCTACATCGTCATAGCGAAATATGCCCAGACCGATTAGCAGCAGTCCCATCAGAACCATAACAAAAGTTGCCCAGCCCAGAATGGTGTTCTTGTTCATTCCCATAAATATTTTTGTTTATTTATTTTAAATTGCAGAGTGCAAATATCTGTAAAATTATTGTCATTGCCCAGAAGAATCTAAATTTTAAGAATTTAGGTTGCTAAACGGTTATGCCTTTCGGGCAATCAGCAGCAGGTCGGTTACGGGCGCGCCATCCCTTCCTTCAGTAATCTTGCGTTGCTGGTCAATAACTATAAAGCCGTTGTACTTCAATTCGGCAACCAGAAATTCGGCTTTATGGTAATGCATAAAAACCTCTTCGCCGTTGCTTGCCTTTTCCCATCCCGATTTTTCGTAATCGTCTTCCATCGTGCTCAGGAACAGCACGCCATCGGATGCCAATACTTTATAGGCATCTTGCAGCAGCTTGGCTGTTTCTTCTTTTGAAAGATACGGCAGGCAGAAAGCGCAGACGATACCGTCATAGATTTCAGAAACCTTTCCTAGGTCCTTGCAGTCCATCAATTCAAAGACCGCTGTTGGATTGTTGGCTTTGGCGAGTTCAAGCATCCTGGGAGCCAGATCGGTTCCTAGTATCTTAAAATCAGGACGTTTATCAAGCAGGTACTTTGTTACGTTGCCGGGCCCACAGGCTAGCTCTAATAGGGCCGCATCTTGCTTGGCGATGCTGTCGCAGAATCGGTTAAATGAATCGCTATACAAGCTCACATCCATGCATCTAGTCTGGTACGATTCGGCAAGCTTGTCGAATAAGCCTACTGCAATTTTTGTCTTGTCTATCAGTTCTTTTTTTAGCTTGACCGGAATCCAGATTTCTTCTTCCGACTCGGGATCGTTGTTTTTGTATTTAGACCCTAACAATTCAAAATGCTCCCGCTGGTCTAACACATAGTCTGAGGCAGGAAGCCATGTCTGGAAGATATAGTCAAATACTTTTGCTCCTTCTGCGGGTCCGCCCTTGTGCATAAAAACGGCATAGTCGCCGCCTTTGAGCCCATAGGTTTCCATTCCTTCAGGGATGTTTGCTGAATCGTTTACTGCTACGGCCGCCCATTTGGTGAATTCGGCATCGAGACTGAAATTGTCAAAATACGAAGCGTCATAGACCTGCATCGAATACAAGTCGGTACTTATGCTGTTCTTGATTTCCTTACGTCTTGGCATAAAAGAATTCCAGAGCAGAAATGTCTTGTTATCAGACAAAGACATCTTTAGGCGCATGCCGACCAATTGGGTTGGCGGAAGGTTTTTTATAATAGGTTCCATAGTACTAAAATAATCGATCGTAATAATACGCAAAAAACTCCCTTAACAAGGAATAAAAATCTCGGTATTCAAAATACCTCGGGCTTGCGCTGCTCACATTCTCTAATCCTTCTTTCTTAAAAAGCATCTTGGTTCGCGTGAGGTGAAAATATTGCGACACCACAATCAAGCTATCATAGTGCAGGCTGTCTTTCAGGCGGATAACATTTGCTACGGTTGCTGTCGTATTATTTCCTTTATTGTCTACGATAACCAAAGAATCGGGCACTCCTTTTCCTACCAGATATTCCTTCATCTTGTCGCCCTCAAAAAAGCCTTCTTTTCCGAAGCCACCGCTGACGATAATCTTTTTCACGCGCTTGTCTTGATAGAGTTTCAGTCCGCATTCTAATCGCTTTTCTAAACGTTCTGACAAGGTACCGTCTGTGTTTACGGTTGTTCCTAATACTACCGCCATATCGGCTGATTTTCCTTCGTCTTTCCTCCCATCAATTATGGTATAGACGATATGGATGCAGAACCCTATAAAAAGAAGGGCGATTGTTATTTTTAGAATTTTTTTAATATTCATGCAAGTTGTCTATTAACTTAAATAGCTGTTGGAGGTCTATGATTGACACTACCAAATATAAATCATGCTGCACAAATTATCTTCTTTTTAAGTAAAAAAGCAGGCCGGAAAATCTGATTAAGCAATTCCTAGGTCCTAATTCAGGTTTGAGTACCTCTATTGAAAATGCAATTATCGGTCAATCCTATCAAATTCTCATTCATAGGCCCCGTTTACTATTTTCATATTGTAGCATTAGCAGCAAAAAACAATCTTTGGGTTGTTAAATTGTTGGTGCAATTGATTTACGGAATTAATTAAATTCTAAATACTTTTTTTACAACAAGGTGCCTCGCGTTATTTTCTTCATGATATGACACGGTTTAGTTAATACAAAATAAGCCAAAAGAGGCACTTTAAAAAAGTAAGCACAACGTTCTTAAGATTTTATTATAAGTAAAGGATCCTAACTCAAAATCAAGAAGGCTGGCTCGTAATTTTTTTCATACAGATTGGATTATATTGATTAACAGCAAAATATATCTTTTAAAAAATGATGAACAGCTTTCTTTTTTACGATTAAGGCAAAATAAAAAAAGTGCTTCTTCTTTCTTCATGGTTTAGTTTTTTTGTGAATTACGCAAAGGGAAGCACTTTTAAAAATATGAAAACACCTAATTCAGCTAACAATAAAAATGCTATGAAAGAAAAAGGTGTCTCTTGTTAAAAGGTAATTATGGTTTTTAGTTCATATGAGTTTACAGATTTAGGGGATCTAGTTCATCGGCTATACTTTTTTTAGAGACACTTTGCTATTAAAAAATAAGGCGCGCTCTCCAATAATTTCATGAAAATTTATCATCATAGTTTTATTCAGTGAAAATTATTACGTTATACAGATTTAGCAAGGAGGGCCTCCTATTTTTTAGCACAACATTTATATTCTTAGGATATAAAAATTTGAGATTTTAAAAACCTAACGCCATAAGGAAGTGACTTTGTACGCACGTCTTTATGGTTTATTTATTTACACTATAAAAATACCCAACTTATAGCACTGCTGTGGTGCTTGTTTACTTTAATCAATTTATACTTAAAAAATGAAAAATTTTACCCAACCTCATCGGAAGAAATTCCGAACCAAACAATGGCTGACCTTGCTGTACTGTCTGGGCATGAGTATCTTTCTCTATGCTTATTCGGGTCCAAGGCCAGACAATTACACTGCAGAAACTGGCTCACTCGCCTACTGTACTCCTGCCGCTACAGGAACATCCTACTATATTAAGGATTTTTCAACTACAGGAGCTACCCAAAATATCTCTAACCTTAGTTCTGGAATGGGAACCGGAGGCTATTCCGACCAAACAGCTAGGATCGTTCGCCAAGCGGCCAGCGGAACCATTAATTTCTCCGTAGCCTACAGCAGCGGTACTTATGGCCTTGCTATCTGGGTAGACTGGAACGGCGACACTACTTTTGATACCTCAGAAAGAGTATACCGTACTTCAGCTTACGGCTCATCTGCATCAGGAACCATCACGATTCCTGCAACAACAGCAGTCGGAAGCTATAGAATGAGAGTGTTGGCCGATTACAATAAAGCCGATCCTGAAAATCCATGTACCTTCAACTCTGGAAATGGCGAAGCAGAAGACTATACGCTTGACGTAACAAGTCCTCCTAACTGCCTGCCTCCTTCTGACTTAGGAATAGGAAACGTGACCTTTACAGGAGCACAGTTTTCTTGGCTAAGCGAAGGAACTGTATTTGACGTAGAATACGGACCTGCCGGATTCGCTCAAGGAACGGGAACCATGGCATCATCTGTCGGAAATCCTTACGACGTTTCTGGACTGACAGCTGATACTGCTTACCAATATTATGTACGCAAAGACTGCGGAGCAGGAGATAAAAGTGTATGGGCTGGCCCGTTCCGTTTCTTTACCGGATACTGCCTTCCTGCAGCGACTTCAACTAGCTACTTTATCAATAGCTTCACCACTACGGGAGGTTTTGCCAATATCACTAATACGGGCACGACTATAGGAACCGGAGGCTATTCTAACTTCGCGGCTCAGAAAGTAAGCCACTTCGAGGGCGGAGCTGTAAACTTCAGCGCAGCCTATAGCGGCGGCTCTGGATTTGCCATCTGGGTAGACTGGAACAACAATATGGCATTCGAGACTGGCGAAAGAATGTTCACTACGACTGCCTACGGATCGTCTGCAACAGGAAGCTTTACCGTTCCTGCCGGGACTCCTGTCGGAAACTACCGCATGAGAATCCGTATGGATTATAACAATAGCGGTCCATCTGACGCTTGTACCTTTACTTCTGGCAACGGAGAGGCAGAAGACTATACTTTTGAGGTAGTCACTCCTCCATCCTGTCTTCCTCCAACGGAACTAGGTGCCGGAAACATAACTTTTACGACAGCACAATTTTCTTGGCTGGGCGAAGGAACCGTGTTTGACGTAGAATACGGACCTGCCGGATTTACGCAAGGCACGGGAACCATGGCTTCGTCTGTAGCCAATCCTTATGATGCGTCTGGACTGACTGCTGATACTTCGTACCAATATTATGTACGCAGGGCCTGCAGCAGCACAGATAAGAGCCCATGGGCAGGACCGTTCCGTTTCTATACCGGATACTGCCTTCCTGCCGCCACGGGAACAACTAACTATATCAAGGATTTTTCTACTACAGGAGGCTTTTCTAACATCAGCAACCTGAATACAACCCAAGGTACTGGCGGCTATTCTAACTTTGCTCCCCAAAAGGTAAGCCATTATGAAGGCGGCGCTGTAAATTTCAGTGCAGTATACAACAGCGGAACCTTCGGTCTTGCGATCTGGATTGACTGGAACAAAAACTTGGTTTTCGAGTCTACTGAAAGAATGTTTAATACTACAGGATACAGCTCATCGCAAAACGGAACCATCACGATTCCTGCGGGAACGCCGGTGGGCAATTACCGCATGAGGGTATTGGCCGACTATAACAAAGACAATCCTGAAAATCCGTGCGGCTTTAACTCAGGCAACGGAGAGGTAGAGGACTATACTTTTGAGGTAGTTACTCCTCCTACTTGCATGCCTCCGACAGAACTAGGAGCCGGAAACGTAACCTTTACGACAGCACAATTCTCTTGGCTGGGCGAAGGAACAATCTTTGACGTAGAATACGGCCCTGCCGGATTCACGCCAGGTACGGGAACTATGGCATCATCTGTTGGAAACCCTTACGACGTTTCTGGACTGACTGCTGATACTTCGTACCAATATTATGTACGCAGAGACTGCGGAGCCGGAGACAAGAGCCCGTGGGCAGGTCCGTTCCGTTTCTATACGGGTCCTTGCCGTTTTGCAGCAACTTCTACAAGCTACTTTATCAAAGACTTTACTACGACCGGAGGATTCCTGAACATCAGCAATACTGCTACAGGCATCGGAACCGGAGGCTACTCTAACTTTGCTGCCATGAAAGTACAGCAGTCTGAAGGCGGAACAATCAACTTCAGCGCAGCTTATAGCGGCGGTTCTGGATTTGCCATCTGGGTAGACTGGAACAAGAACATGGCATTTGAAGCTGACGAAAGAGTATTCAATACGACAGCCTACGGTGCTGCAGCAACTGGAAACTTCACGATTCCGGCCGGAACTGCCTTGGGCAGCTACCGCATGAGAATCATGATGGACTACAACAGCAGCACCCCGACCACGCCTTGCGCGCCAAGCTCTGGCAACGGAGAAGGAGAAGACTACACAGTTGAAGTAGTAACGCCTCCGTCTTGCCTGCCTCCTACAAATCTTACGGTAGGAAACATGACGCCTACAGCAGCACAATTGACTTGGACAAGTACAGGAACATTGTTTGACGTAGAATATGGCCCTGCCGGATTCACGCCAGGTACTGGAACCATGACAACAGGAACTGCCAATCCTTTAAACATTTCAGGACTTACGGCAGAGACTGCCTACCAGTTCTATGTACGTAGAGACTGCGGTACCGACGGCAAGAGCGCCTGGGCTGGACCGTTCCGTTTCTTTACCGGATACTGCACGCCTGCTGCGACTTCTACAAGCTATTTTATCAGCAGCTTCACTACAACCGGAGGATCTGCAAATATCAACAATACCGGCACGACTATCGGAACCGGAGGCTATTCTAACTTTACGGCCATGAAAGTGCAGCAATACGAAGGGGCTTCTGTCAGCTTCAGCGCTGCCTATAGCGGCGGCTCTGGATTCTCAATCTGGATCGACTGGAACAACAATATGGCTTTTGAAGCTACAGAAAGAGTATTTACTACTGCAGCTTATGGAGCTGCTGCCACTGGAAGCATTACCGTTCCGGCTACGACTCCTGTAGGAAACTATAGGATGAGAATCCGTATGGACTATAACAACAATGCTCCTGCCGATGCCTGCGGCTTTAACTCAGGCAACGGAGAAGCAGAAGACTATACCTTTGAAGTAGTTACTCCTCCATCATGTCCTGCACCGACAGGCGGGGCAGCCGGAAACCTTACTACTGCTACAGCACAGCTGACATGGGTAAGCAGCGGAACGTCGTTTGACGTAGAATACGGCCCTAGAGGATTTACGCAAGGCACGGGAACAATGGCAACTGCTGTAGCACAGCCGCATACCATTTCTGGACTTACTGCCAATACAGCCTACCAGTTCTACGTACGCAGAAACTGTGGTGCCGGAGACCTAAGCAATTGGGCAGGACCGTTCTCTTTCACGACGGCTTGCGGAACACAGACTGTTCCCTACTTGCTTGACTTTAACGAGGTAACAGTTCCTGCATTGCCGTTATGTACGTCTATCCAAAATGCCGGAACTGGAAATAACTGGAAAACCGACAACGTAAACGGATGGGGCTTTGCTTCGAAAGTCTTGAACTACAGCTACAATTCGACAAACCCGGCTAATGCTTGGTTCTATACGAACGGAATCCAATTAGAAGCGGGAACAAACTATACGCTGAAATTCCAATACGGAAACAGCGGTAATACGAATTATGTAGAAAGACTAAAAGTCAACATAGCTGCTTCTGCCGATTATAATGCGATGACAAGAAATATCGTAGACTATCCGGCCATCACAAACAACACGCCGCTAGAATCGTCTACTACCTTCACGGTAGAAACAAGCGGTGTGTATTATCTAGGATTCAACGCCTACTCTATCACAGACAGGGCTCAGATTTATGTAGATAATATTGCGGTTGACGTATCGCTTTCTACTCCGGACTTCGAAACAGCTGCTTTCAAAGCATATCCGAACCCGGTAAAAGGCATACTGAATCTTTCGTATACGAAAAACATCACTGATGTTGCGGTATTCAACTTAATTGGACAGCAGGTAATCGCCAAGCCGATTAATGCTGACAATGGCCAAATTGATATGTCAAGCCTGCCAGCTGGTACGTATCTGGTAAAAGTAACTGCCGACAATGCAGTGAAGACCGTCAAGATCATAAAAGAATAGTTTAGGTTTCTTTTTGAGAATGGGCATGTATATTTTATATGCGTCCGAACATTAAGGTCGGTGGTAGTAGATCTTAATGCTAGAAAGCACTTCAAGTTTTGAAGTGCTTTCTTTTTTTATAGCATAAGCCAATTTTATTCGTAAGATCTATAGTTGATATACAAGACACATTGAGGAAGTATCTTTTTCATCTCCGCCACATACTCTAATAAAATCTCCTCGTTCTCTTCTTCTGAAGAAACATACAGCTCTTTGAGTTTTTGGAGCTGGAATAAGCCAGGCAGGTCTTTGAGTCCGATTTTTGTCTTTACGAGATCCAGATACACTAGATCGACCAGCTGGTTCAGGTACGGCACGCTTTCGTTGGTAATATCCTTATGGTCCCGTAAGGTAAGTTCTGAAAGGCTGGCAATCTTGCTGATATGCCTTACTCCTTCATCCGTAATATTGGTAAATTTCAGATAAATTCCATGGATGGTCGGAATCCTGGAAGTCAGATACTCTAAAAACTGATCGTCTGTTTCTGAATCGATCGATTTATAGCCGCTGATTTCGAGCGGAATGTCTGCCAGCTTGGAAATGCCAAAATTGTTTTTCCAAAAATGTTTTTCTTTTCCTTTTAAATGCATGGCCTATCCTGTGGGATAATTTGCTATTCCTCTTTAAACCGCAGTTCGGCATAAAAAAGAATGCCATTTAAAATAATGTCCTTGATATCCTTATACTTTTTTGCCTCTTTTTCTTCTCCCATGCAATCAAACTTTTTGCTTTCGTAAAAATAGGTAGCCGTATTGCCATATCCATCGCCTTCTTGTATGTTAATGGAAACGATGCGCTCCAATTTCATCACAGAAAACTTTTCGCTTGCCACGATAACGCCGTTTTTTTGGATGTTATAGCTGCCTTTATAATCAGAGCCTTCGCTGGTGACATGATCAATGCTAACAGTATAAGCTCCAGAAGTTACGCTTTGTGCAGTGGCTGCACACGCCATAAAATAAATAATGATAAAAAGTTTGTTCATGATTTTAAGGTTTGGTTATTAAAACGAAGTACCTATTCAATTATTCCGTAAGTCAGCTCTCCAGTATTATTTGAATTGCTAAAATACGTCCGAAAGCTATTTTTATTTCTCGATTTCCTCCATATATAATGTGTTACTGTTGAGCCAAGTATCTCAAAATTATCTATTTTGGATTTATATTTTTTATCCTTCAATTCTTTTTCGATCAAACTGGTGTTTGCTGCTCCATAAAAATCATACGTCACTTCTACGATTTTTTTGTTCTTTCCGTAGAGAATCTCAATTTTTTCAAGTTCCCCTTCATTCTCTAGATAAAATGAAAAGACTAGTTCTTCTTCAATTTCAACTCCTGATTTAAGATATTCCGTCTTTTCGACTTTATCGGTATCAAAATGCTTATTTTCCATATAAGAAACGATGTTCTCTCTTGTGGTGTTATGAAAAATATCATTGACCAGTGCCAATTTCTCATTTTCGAATTTTTCTTGTGAAAAAGAAAAAGTCGTAATAAGCAGAAAGCTTATAGCTAAAAATAATTTGGATTGAATTTTCATAATTTAAATGGTTTAATTCATTTTATTTTGTTCGGGTGCCAAAGTATTTATTTAGACAGCCTAAGAGCTTGCAAGATCCTGAAACAGTTCTTCTAGCTGGTCGTAGATCTCATACCCGTCACTGCCTTTCATCATGATATACATGACTACCATATTCGATTTATCTCGCGTCGTGCTGCCGCCCTGTACGCTGGTTATTTCCACATCATTGTTTCCTTCGAGCGTAAGGGCGAACAAAAAGGCCTTGTTGCCTCGTTCTTTGTCTACCTCATCGTTCAGGCTCACTTCTTCAATCTTTTTCGGGTCGAAAGAATATGTGATGGTAAGATCTTCATAAGCGCTTCCCCAGGAAGTTACGCTGGTAAAAGAGACCCATCCCTTTTTAGAGGCGTGTTCTGAAAAATTCATGTACGTATGCGTCAGGTGTGACGGACTGCTATCGCCAGTCCTAATACGCACGTTTTTTACATTTTGGAGCAGCCCGTTGATATCTTTGATAATTTCTGATCTGCTTTGCGCTAGAAGGTTGAACGAGCTTGCAACCAATAGGAGTACCAATACTTTTGTTTTCATAATTTTAGGGGGTTAGTTAAATTTAGTTGTACTTTTTTTACGTCTATTTTCTATTCTTCTTATTTTTTAATTTTTCCTGCGCTGCTTTTGCCGCTTCGATCTTTTTCGGATCCACAGGTTTCGGATTGTTTATTTCCCATTGTCTTTCTGCCTGAACCCGCAGCCTATCTGCTGTTTGCTGATCCGGTTCAAAGTCCAGTCCATACAGCTGTCCATCGTTTTTAGAGATCAGCCAGATGGCCCTGCCGTCTACCCTAACCTGATGCGGATTCCATCTGGTCAAATCGAGCCTCCGCAGCAGCTTGTTGTTTTTAAAATCATAATGGATGAGCTGTTTTTGGCAATACAGCCAGACGCTTTCAGCATTGGTTGTCAGGATAGCGCCAGCGTCATCGGGATCAAAATACGGTTCTTCAAATAGTGTTTCTAAAGCTAGTGAAGCTATTTTTCTTTTGTTAGTGCCAAGCACCAAAAGCTGCTTCTCGCTTAAAATAAAAGTGTGGCTCTGGGTTCTCTTGACCTGATGCTCCAGAGGGTCTATCTTATTCTTCCTTAAAAAGTCTGGCATAATTTCTTTGCCATCATGTGTCAGGAATTTATATTCTTTTACAAAAACTTCGACCGTATCGATATAGGTATGCTTGCGGGCTTTTCCTTTTAGCAGATTTCCGCTGTAGTCTGTTTCAAACCAGTTGTCGTCTTCCGCATTAGCAATAATTCGGTCTGGGCGGTACGCAGGCGCTACCTCAGCCCCATGTCCTATGTTTTTCTGCCAGAGCGTCTTGTCTTCTTGAAAATCGTATGCCACTAATTTTCCGCCATCCCACAAAACCGTACAATACATCCTGCCATTGGCAAAATAGGGCTCTGATTGTAGCGATTCAAAAGGAAGCTCCTTACGTTTTGCTCCCGTATTCAAGTCGTATTGCGCCACTCTTGTCCGTCCCTTTTCATAATTTCCATAGAAAAAGGCATCATTGTGCAGATAGGGCGGAGTATTCGATTTCCAGCCTGTATAAATTTCCCAGACCGGCTGCAAGCTTGTCTTATCGATAGCATAGATTTTATAATCGGCAGCGTTGAAAAGAACCTTGTCGGCAGCAATGACAAGGGAAGCCGAGAGCGAAGTGGTCTCGAAGTTTTTAACTACACTATTGGATTTGTAAATTTCAGTCTGCGAAAAAGCCGCCGTGCCAGCCAAAAGCAGGGCATATCGCAACGAATAAGAAAGAAAGCTCGCTTTTAGCATGATACTGTTTTACGTTTAGGCCGTCCTTTATTTTAACAAAACTAGTACAAATACAAACTTCATAAAATACCCCTAAAGGGGTATTCTTTGCGATTGCGAAACTTAAATAAGTCCTTGGAGGATGCTGTTTTTTATCAGCTCTACCGTATTTTTGGAGTCGGACTTTGCCAAGATATTCTTGCGGTGTTTTTTGACCGTTAGCGGACTAATAAATAGTTTTGCTGCTATTTCATTATTATTTAGCCCGTTGCCTAGGAGTCGGATAATATCAATTTCCCGTTTCGAAAATTCGATGCTGTCCCCGTCATTTTCATCCAGGCTTAGATTCATAAAAGAAGGCTCTCCGTGCAAGCCGATAAGCGAAATCTTATAGGTATTAAAATTAGTGAGGTGGTCGATACGGGTGTGAATGTTGAGCGATTTTCCGTAGCCTCCGTCGTCATCCATAGTGAGCATCAAGGCTTGGTGGTTAAATAAGGCATACTCGCCATTGTGCAGCCTGCCCCTGTGGCAATAGCTTATCTTATAGCTCATCAGTTTATCACGGCTTATGTTTTCTGAAAAAAAACGGGTCAGAAAAGCTTCGGCCTTTACGACAAAATCTAAATCTTCTGGATGGATTGCGCCCAGTATATGATTAAATGTGGTATCCTCCTGATCAAATCCATGCATCTGGTAGAGCGCCGGACTGATGTGCGAAAGCGACATGTCGAAAAAATCAATAATGTAAAAATAAAACGGACCCGTGCTGATAATCGAATTCGTCAGGTCGTCAAACGAAATGGGATGCGACGATGTGGTTCTGGTGGTTCTGTTAGAAAGCCAGACATTATGAAGATTTTGTATTTCAGCGTCCATGCTATTGAGATTTGGCAAACAAATTAACATAAAATAAATTAAAAAAATACGCAAAACCGAAAAAACATGAGACATTAGTTTTCATTGCCAAAATAGTCGCAGCATACTCTAGCTTCCAGAAGTTTTTTTTAAAAAATCTTCCCAACAGAGTACGGTTGCAAAAGTTCTTATAGGCACTACTCATCTTCTTATATCCTCTGCTCAAGTTCTTATATGCTCTCCTCATCTTCTTATAGGCTCTGCTCATTTTCTTATTGGCTCTGCTCATCTTCTTATTGGCTCTGCTCAACTTCTTATTGGCACTGCTCATCTTCTTATTGGCTCTGCTCATCTTCTTATTGGCTCTGCTCATCTTCTTATTGGCTCTGCTCATCTTCTTATTGGCTCTGCTCATCTTCTTATTGGCACTGCTCATCTTCTTATTGGCGCTGCTCATCTTCTTATTGGCACTGCTCAAGTTCTTATTAGCACTGCTTGTTTAGTATTAGACAAAAAAAATGCGCTTCCCAAAGGCAGCGCATTTCTTTTTATATAATTGTATTCTACTCTATCAGTACTAGCTAAAAATATTGGCGAGCATTTCCTTCATCAGGTCGCCTGGCGGCAGCCCATTGGCACCTACGCCTTTGCTCTTGACGTCGATATCGCGAAGCGAGGCCACAATCTGGCTCACTTTTTTCATCGGATAATTCTTGATGGCCACGTCATACTCCTTAACAAAAAAAGGATTGATGCCCAAGGCCGAGGCCACGTTCTTCGGATTGCGGTCTTTCAGTCCGTGGTATTTCAACAGCTGTATAAAAAAGCCAAATGTCTGCCCTACGGTCAATACCAGCGGATTGTCTTTCGGGTTGTCTGCAAAATACTGAGCAATCTGGTAGGCCTTTTTGATGTTCTTCTCTCCTATGGCCTTGCGCAGCTCGAACACATTAAAATCTTTGCTGAATCCGATGTTTTCTTCTATAATTTCGGGCGTCACCGTGCTGCCTTGCGGCAAGATGATTGCCAGCTTGTCCAGCTCGTTCGCAATCTTGCTCAGGTCGGTGCCCAAAAAGTCGACAAGCATTGCCGCTGCCTTGGGCTCGATGTTGAGCTTCTTTCCGGCGAGCACGCGCTTGAGCCAGTCGCCTACTTGGTTTTCGTATAATTTCTTGCTTTCGTAGACCAGTCCGTTCTTGTCTAAGACCTTCGTCACCTTCTTTCTCTTGTCGAGCGTCTTGTATTTATACGCCATGACCAGTACCGTTGTCGGCATCGGATTTTCGGCATAGCTTTCCAGCTTGTCGATGGTGCGCGAAAGCTCCTGCGCCTCCCTGACGATCACTACCTGCCGCTCTGCCATCATCGGATAACGCTTGGCGGTAGACACGATATCTTCTATAGACACGTCGCGCCCGTAGAGTATCGTCTGGTTAAAGCCTTTTTCGTCTTCGGCAAGAAGATTCGCTTCCATATATTCCGTCAGCTTGTCGATATAATACGGCTCCTCGCCCATCAAGAAATAAATAGGCTTGATGATACCCGCCTTGATATCGTTGACAATTTTTACTACCTCATCCACACTTTTCTAATTTTGTATGCGTATTAAAGACCAAAAATAGTGCTTTAAAAGCAGAACTTATTGCTAAAAATAGCAATAAGTTCTAAAAAAAACCATAGCAGTGTAGGCCGCTGCTGGCTAAAAGGATGATATTATCTGAGGCTGTACTGCGCTTGGCTTACCAAAGCTGTCCCCGTACTCGTGCTTTCTTTTTTTAAGACACCATCTACAAATACCTGCAGTTTCAAGGTCGAAGAAGCATTCGCTCCTACTGCATTTACGACAAAACTCGCTACTCTCGCATTGGCAGGTGCCGTAACTTCTGGGCTTGTCCATGCCAGTCCGCCCAGGCCCGTGACTGTCGTCAGGCTGGTATCATAACCGTATACGGATTGGTTGATGGAAGATCCTGCAGAAACTTCTGCCTTAAACACAAGCTTGTGTGAATTTCCTCCGTTGGCATCATCGCCATCATCTTTGGAACAGCTCGTAATGGCGAAAGCCGAGAGTGCAAGAATAAGGAAGGTTGCAATTTTGTTTTTTTCTGTTTTCATACATAAACGATTTTAAAGATTAAGAATTTTTAATCTGGACCAGGCCAGAAATCTTTTCCAAAATTAAAATCGGGAATCCTAACAGAATTGTATCAGAACGACATCACGCCATTGGGTCGGGGTAGATAAACGAAGCGCTCTCAGAGCCTAGGTTGGCCTGCCTCACAAAGTCATACGGAGAAAGGCCTGAGAATAATTTAAAATCTTTTATAAAATGAGACTGGTCGGTATACTCCAAATCGTAAGCCACTTGCGTAAGATTGCCATATTGTACGGAAGAAATGGCCTGCAATGATTTCTCGAATTTGGCAATCCTTGCAAATTTTCGGGCAGACACGCCTACGTTTTGCTTGAACTTGCGCTGCAGCTGCCGTTCAGAAATATGATAGTGCGAGGCAATGGCCGCAAGGCTCTTTTCATTGTCCAACCGGTCGGCCCAATCGCCTTGAAAAAGGTTGTTGATAATCGTATCGCCTTTGGCTTGGGTTATCTTTTTATAAAAGTAGTGGCTGAGCAGGGCAACTCTTTCGAGATGGTCGTGAGCGTCTGTCAATAAGGCCGCGATTTCGGTCTTGTCCAGCAGTCCGATGTCGGGCATCTGGTCAGTAAGGTCTGCCGCATTGATTCCAAAGAAAGTATGCAGGGCATGAGGCTGAAAGCTTATTCCGAAATGCGAAAAACGGCTGTCCCAGAACGCATCGGTGGGCTGCGTATCGACACCGCTCAGGTAGCAGATGGGCTTGATGCAGCCATCGGCACCCTTGATGGGCGAAAACGAACGGATATCCTGAAAGATAAGACGGGGATATCGGTCTGCAAAAGAACGGACGTGCAATACCTGCGTTTCTGAAGTACATACGTCGTAGCTCCAGAAATAACGTATCCAGTTTTTAAGGTCTGGATGTACAGCATATTGTTTATACGTCATACGCTTCCGATTTCATCAATTGCTTTTGCATCAAATATACAAACAGGAAACATACAAACAAATTTTGTTTCTTTGCAGCATGCAGCAGCTCAATTTCAACACCTATGAATTCCGCTTCAAGAATACGGAAGGAAGGATTTCTATTTTCGACGAAATCCGCAGGAAATTTATTGTCCTGACGCCCGAAGAATGGGTCCGACAGAACGTAGTGCAATACCTGCTTCAAGAAAAGAAATACCCAAAGTCGTATATTAATGTAGAAAAGATCATCAAGCTGAACGGCTTGGTCAAGCGCTATGATATCGTTGTGTTTCAGCCCGACGGCAAGCTGTTTCTTTTGGTGGAATGCAAATCGACCGACATTATCATCAGCCAGGATACTTTTGACCAGATTGCCCGCTACAATATGGCGCTCGAATCGGAATATTTAATGGTAACCAACGGCCTAAATCATTATTTTTGCCAGATGGATTATCACGAAGAAAAATACAACTTCTTAAAAGAACTTCCTGATTTCAGAACCTAGCTCCAATCGAAAACCAACATCTGATGAAAAAAACCGCCATCGTCATACTCAACTGGAACGGCCAGAAGCTGCTCGAAGAATTCCTACCTTCTGTGGTGCGATTTTCTTCGGAAGCGAACATCTATGTGGCCGACAATGCTTCGTCGGATACTTCGGTTGATTTTATCAAAAAGACATTTCCGTCGGTAAAAATCATACAGAACACCGAGAACTTCGGCTTTGCCAAGGGGTATAACCAAGCCTTGCGGTTTGTAGAAGAAGAATATTATGCTTTGGTCAATTCTGATATTGAAGTGACTGAAAACTGGCTCACGCCCATTATCGAGCTGTTTGACCAAGAACCTGAAACGGCTATACTGCAACCCAAAATACTAGACTATAAGAACAAGCAGTGGTTTGAATATGCTGGTGCCGGAGGCGGCTTTATCGACCAATATGCTTTTCCGTTCTGCCGCGGCAGGATTTTCCAGACTCTTGAAAAAGACAACGGACAGTATGATGATACTACAGACATCTTTTGGGCATCCGGAGCTTGCTTCTTTATCCGAAAAGAGGTTTACCGAAAGCTAGGCGGTTTTGACGAAGACTTTTTTGCGCATCAAGAAGAAATCGACCTTTGCTGGCGTGCCTTTAATCAAGGACTGAAAGTAAAATACTGTGGAAAGTCTACAGTCTACCACGTTGGCGGGGCGACTCTCAAGGAGACCAATCCGCACAAGACTTTTCTCAATTTCCGCAATTCGCTGTGGATGATGCTAAAGAACCTTCCGAGAAAGCGATTGTTTCCGGTTCTTTTCATTCGGCTGTCGCAAGACGGGCTTGCCGGAATCAAGTTTGTGCTTGAAGGCAAGTTTGCGCACACTTGGGCGATCCTGCGCTCGCACTTTAGTTTTTATTTGAATTTATTTAAATTCTTAAACAAAAGAGAATCAAACCAATACGATAATTACTACAAAATAAAAAGCATTACCTACCGGTATTTTGTCAAGAAAGGCAAGGTTTTTGAATAAAATTTTAACAATAGTTTATAGATGTTAAACTTGATACCCTAGTATTAATCCTTAAATTTGTTAAAATTTTAAAACCGAAACCTATGAAAAAAGTCATTTTTATACTTTCGATTGCAGCATTTACGCTGACCTCGTGTGGTTCAAAAAAGAAAATTGCCGAACTAGAAGCAAAAAACAAAGAAATTCAAGACCTGCTGAACACTGCCACTGTGAAGCTGAACACTTGTTTGACAGAAAGAGAAGCTTTTGCCAACCAGCTTGAATTCTTGAAAAAGAACAATGCTGACCTGATCAACAATATGGGCAACTTGACTACCCTTTCTTCAAAAGGAGCAGAAAACCTTGAAAAATCATTAGAGAGCCTGAAAGAAAAAGACATCAAGATTACTCGTCTTCAAGACGCCTTGACCAAAAAAGACTCTGTTACATTGGCTTTGGTAACCAGCCTAAAAAGCTCAGTGGGTATCAGCGATCCGGATATCGAGATCAATGTTGAAAAAGGAGTTGTGTTCATCTCTATTGCAGACAAGCTTCTTTTCAAAAGCGGCAGCTACGTCGTGAGCGACAGAGCAAAAGAAATCTTGGCTAAAGTAGCGAAGGTAGTAAACAGCAAGCCAGACTTTGAATGTATGGTTGAAGGACACACCGACAACGTTCCTTACAAATCAAATGGTGTCTTGTTAGACAACTGGGATTTGAGCGTGAAACGTTCTACGTCTATCATCCGCGTATTGCAAGAGCTGAATGTAAATCCAAAACAGTTGATTGCAGCAGGAAGAAGCGAGTACATTCCGTTAGTAGACAACAACTCTGCTGAAAACAGATCAGTTAACAGAAGAACTAGAATTGTGGTATTGCCAAAAATCGACCAGTTCTATGACATGATCGAAAAAGAAATGAAAAACTTGGCGAAGCAATAAGCCGTCCAAAATAAGCAGTAAATGAAAAAGCAGGCCCGAAAGCCTGCTTTTTATGTATCCCTAACTTTTTTTATTAATAACCAATTAAATATTTAAATTAAGAATAGCATACGGTATAGATTGTTATCACTAGTAGGAACTTCTTAATTGGTAGTGCTAAATTAGAATTAAATTATCACAAAAGCGAAAGTTTTGTCATAAAACTCGCATTTTATAAAAAATCAATACTGCCTTTTCCTTCCCTTACGACTACGGGTTCGCTTCCCGACAAGTCAATTATCGTCGATGGCTGGTTGTCTCCATAGCCCCCGTCGATGACCACATCTACCAGATTCTGCCATTTCTCAAAGATCAGTTCCGGATCGGTAGTATACTCTATTACATCATCATCATCGTGGATGGACGTAGAAACGATAGGATTCCCAAGCTGTTTTACAATCTCCAAAGCAATCGAATTATCGGGTACACGAATACCTACTGTATTTTTTTTCTTGAACTCTTTTGGCAGGTTGTTGTTGCCCGGCAAGATAAACGTATACGGTCCAGGCAATGTCCTTTTTAGCAGCTTAAATGTAGACGTATCAATCTGCTTTACATAGTCTGAAATATTGCTCAGATCGTGGCAGACAAAAGAAAAGTTAGCCTTGTCGAGCTTTATGCCCTTGATTTTGGCGATACGCTCCAATGCTTTTGTATTCGTAATATCACAGCCAAGACCATAGACAGTGTCTGTAGGATAAATAACCAACCCTCCTTCTTTCAGCACTTTGACTACGCGGTCGATTTCTTTCTCGTTGGGATTCTGAGGGTATATTTTAATAAATTGTGCCATTTTTCTTAAAGTCTTTTGATTAAAGTTACGACAATTTTCCCAAACAATTTAGGATAGGATATCCAGCTTGGCAAAACGCAGTAGCAATTTTTTGATGCCTCCAACCTCAAATTTAATTTCAGCCTTCTTATCGGCACCCGCTCCTTCGATATTGAGCACCTGCCCTTTTCCAAACCTTTCGTGCATGACAATATTTCCCACATTCAGCTTGCTGTCTGAAACTGGAGCACCAGACGAAGCATTAGAAGAAACAGGCTTTAATCTTCGGATGCTGGAAGACGGTTCTTCTTCTCCGTACTTTTTAGGCGGCGTGCCGTTTGTAGGCTTTGCCAGTCGCAATTTGGACTTATCTACGTCTCCAAAAATATCCATATCAATCATCGGCTTGTAACGGTAGTTGCCTTCTGCCGGAGTCAGGTATTCTAGATATTCGCCATCGATTTCTTCAATAAATCGCGATGGTTCAGAATCGGTAAGTTTTCCCCAACGGTAGCGCGATTGTGCGTAGGTCAAATAAGCCTGATGTTCGGCACGTGTCAAGGCTACATAAAAAAGCCTTCGCTCCTCTTCCAGTTCGCTTCGGGTGCTCATACTCATGGCGCTCGGAAACAAGTCTTCCTCCATCCCTACGACAAACACATACGGAAACTCCAGTCCTTTTGCCAAGTGGATGGTCATCAAGGCCACGCGGTCATCATCGCCTGTATCTTTGTCCAAATCAGTAGCCAAAGCCACATCTTCTAAAAACTCAGACAAGGCGCCTCTTGCTCCGTCGATTTCTTTCTGTCCTTCGATGAAATCCTTGATACCGTTTAAGAGCTCTTCTATATTTTCAAGGCGTGCGATTCCTTCCGGAGTACCGTCTTTTTTTAATTCTTGTATCAAGCCCGTCTTTTTGGTCACATGCTCTGCCAGATAAAAAGCGTCGTGGTTCTGGTCGATGACCTGAAAGCTTTTGATCATGGTGACGAAATCCTGCAGCCTCGATTTTGTTCCTGAATTCAGCTTCAGGTCAATCTTGTCGATATGCTCCATCACTTCAAAAATAGAGCGCTTGTAGTGGTTGGCCGCAATCGTCAGCTTTTCGACCGTAGTATCGCCGATGCCTCGTGCCGGATAATTGATAACGCGTATCAGCGCTTCTTCATCCTTTGGATTGATAATCAATCGCAGGTAGCAGAGAACATCCTTGATTTCTTTCCTTTGATAGAACGACAAGCCGCCGTAGATTCGATACGGAATGTCACGCTTTCTCAAGGCATCTTCCATCGCACGCGACTGGGCGTTGGTTCTGTATAAGATGGCGAACTGTCCGTTCATCATCTGGAGCTGCATCTTCTTTTCAAAGATTTCGCTGGCCACAAATCGGCCCTCTTCACCATCGGTCAGGCTTCGGTGTACTTTTATCTTCGGACCGTCGGCATTTGCCGTCCAGACAATCTTGTCGAGCTTGGTCTTGTTTTTGTCGATGATCGAGTTGGCCGCTTCGACTATATTTTTAGAAGAACGGTAATTCTGCTCCAGACGGTAGGTCTGTACGCCTTCATAATCTTTCTGGAAGTTCAAGATGTTATTGATGTTCGCTCCGCGGAAAGCATAAATACTCTGCGCATCGTCACCAACGACGCAGATATTTTGGAATTTGTCCGACAAAGCACGAACGATCAAATATTGCGAATGGTTGGTATCTTGGTACTCATCGACCAAGATATAGCGGAATCGGTCTTGGTATTTTGCCAACACATCCGGAAAACGGTTTAGCAGTTCGTTGGTCTTTAATAACAGATCGTCAAAATCCATCGCGCCTGCCTTAAAACAACGCTCTACATAGTTTTGGTAGATTTCTCCAAGACGCGGCTTTTTTGACATGGCATCCTGCTCCTGCAGGTCTGGATTGTTGAAATAAGCCTTGACCGTAATCAAGCTGTTTTTATAGGAAGAAATACGCCCAAAGACCTGCTTTGGCTTATAGACGTCCTTATCCAATTGCATTTCCTTGATGATAGAGCCGATCAGTCGCACTGAATCCTGCGAGTCATAAATCGTAAAATTGGAAGGATAGCCTAGCTTGTCGGCTTCAGAGCGCAACATTCTTGCAAAAACCGAGTGGAAGGTTCCCATCCAAAGATTCTTCGCCTCGCTCGAACCTACGATATCTGAGATACGCTTTTTCATTTCACGGGCTGCCTTGTTCGTAAACGTCAAGGCAAGGATATTAAAGGCATCGACACCCTGATGCATCAGGTAGGCAATGCGTATGGTTAATACCCTGGTTTTTCCTGAGCCTGCTCCTGCAATAATAATCATTGGGCCGTCCTTTTGGAGAACAGGCGCCTGCTGGGCTTCATTAAGCTGGCTTATATACTGCTGCATTTTTTTTAGTTTCTTTTACTTGCAAAAATAAGGATTTAGATTGTAGAAAAATAATGGCGCCTATAAGAAATGGCTGCCGTTCTTATTTAGTTATAAACAATGAATTTTATGAAAAGAATGTCCTATTTTTGCGTTCTTTAAAAGCATATTCTATGGATACTACAAAAATAATCGAGCTGTTGAGCTACACCCTTCCTGCCGTAATCACTGGAGGCGTAGCCTACTATTTTTTCAGCCTTCATACTAAAAACGAAGAAGGCCGCCGCAGGTACCTCATCCAGAAAGATGCGCAGAAAAGCGCGCTTCCTATCCGACTGCAGGCTTATGAAAGAATGGCTTTGTTTTTAGAAAGAATAAACCCTTCCAACCTTTTGATCCGCATTGCTCCTACTTCGAGCGACAAGATGGATTATCAGGATTTGGTCATTTCGCATATCGAAAACGAATTTGAACATAACCTTACGCAGCAGATTTATTTATCAGACGAATGCTGGACGATTATCACGACGGCTAAAAATGCTACGATACAGATGATCCGAAAAGCGGCCTTGAATCCTGCAACGGATACGGCAAATAAATTACGCGAAGCGGTCTTGAGCGAACTGTTGGAAAAACAATCGCCAAGCAACAATGCTTTGGCTTACATCAAAGACGAAGTCGGAGGACTTTGGTAGACTGTCAGTAATAAAATATAATGAAAGCTTCTTTACAGAGGCTTTTTTTATATCTGGATCTGGCTCATGTTTTCGCTCTTATTTTTAGCATAGTCATAGCCTTGATGCCACCAATCTAGCATGATTTTTTTATTAAAAACAAGCGGATTGTCGGTCAATTTTGTCGGTGTGTAATAGAAATTGAGTTTTACATTCTTGGCTGCTGCTGCCAATCGACCGATAATAATATCTTTTCGTTCGACTTGGTCGATAATCGTTCCGAACAAATCGATTGTTAACGAGAAAGGATTTTTTCCGATGACTTTTTCAGCCGTATTGTGTTCGGTTTCCAAAACAATTACGTCTACTTCTGTCGCCCCACGATTGATGGCTTCTTGTATCGGAATTACATTGGAGATACCGCCGTCGGCATATTCAAAATGGTCTTTGGTCACAAGGCTCATAAAAGGGATATAGTTGCAGGAAATCCAAATCCAATCACAGAAATCTTCATAACAGCAATCGAGGATGGATTTGTATTCTACGCAGTTCTTCGTGATGTTGGTAACCGCTACTATAATCTCTTTGGAAGAGTTCCTGAGTTCGGCAAATTCTTCTTTTGAAAAATTATCTTCGATATAGTTTTTGAGGTTTTTGCTTTCGCCGAAAGTACGCTTCCCTTTCATGAATTGCATGATCACGTTAAAGTGATTGATGGTAATGACTTCCTGATTTTTCTTATGCTTGATGATAAAGGGATTGACGCTGAAAATTTTGTCCATATCCACGTTCGTATACAGCTTGAAAATTTTGTCTTCTTTATCCAAGGCCAGATGCGGAATCAAAAGGCTTCCTGTGGAAGACCCGATAAACAAATCATAGCATATATTTTTTTCTTTGATAAGGTATTGGGCAACGCCGCCAGCAAATGCTCCTTTGCTCCCGCCGCCCGAAATAACTAATGCTCGCATAAATGTGTGGTAATTTTTCTTTAAAAATAATGCTATTCTGCTGAACTAAGGACAACTTTAACAGTTCTATGGATTTAATAGTCTTTCTAAAGCGACCTTTTCATTTTCTTGCAAGGAGGGCAAAAGCTCGGAGAAAAACAATTTGTATTTTTCCTTTTTGATAAGCTCTCTTATCTTGTCTCTTGCAAATTTAGAGAACTGCCATTTGTGGTGCGTCAACGGATTGACAAGCATGCGAAGGACATTGGTATCGTTCGGATTAATATACAGAAGATTGATCAGCGCATTTTGACGGATAGAGCTTTCGTAATTTGGAGAAACATAGCCTAAAAGCTCGTCGTAATAACCCAGCTTATTTTCAGGCTCAAAATCTTTTGTCGCCAAAGCCATCGTAAGCCATAAGATTCTAAGATTTTTGTCGTTCATTCCGATCCAATTCCTAGATTTGTCCAGATATTTTGTCCTGTTATCCGGAAACTGCGACCATAAGACATTTAAGGCTATTTCTTTTGTGACATAGGAATTGTCATCTAGAAACGTTTCAAAATCAGGCAGAAATTCTGCCGGAAACTTATTCAAGGTCTTGGCAACCGCCTGCCTTACTTTTATATCTTTTGACTGCATTGCAATCTGGATAAAAGGAAGCTTTTCAGGAAATTCTAACGATTGCAACTGGAAAAGAATTTCTTCTTTTATCGGATAGTAGGCCTCCGATTTCAAGGTTTCTTCGAAAATCTGCTGTTTTTCGGCCAAAGGTTTTTCGGCTAATGAAAGCACGTCTAGATAGTTCTTGATAAATTTATTCTTTTGCAAGATTCCCAACGCTTCTGTTACTTCAAAGCCTGATTTTTCCAGCCATATTTCTTGGAAATTCTTTGTATCGTACTTAGAAACAGCATTGATTTCTGCCAAGAAATCAGCGGTATTTACATTCTTGAAAGCGTATTTTTCCAAGTATTTTTTTACAGCTTTGTTGAAGTTTTTAGCCCCTACGTTTTCACGCAGTATATGCAAGGCCCAGGCACCTTTCTGGTAAAAAGTGAGCGCGCTTGCCTTCTCGTTCATCAACGGAATGGTATCTGTTTTAGACGCCTGCTGCAGCCTTTCGGCAATCTCGTACATTTCCCAATTAAAATGGTCTTCGCCAAAAAGTTCTTTTTCAGCCAGAAGCGCATAATAGGTCGCAAAACCTTCCTGCAGCCAATGATGCTTTCCTGAGGTTGCGGTAATCAGATCGCCAAACCATTGATGCGCCAATTCGTGGGCATTGACGTTGATGTAATTTCTATCGTTAAAACCGATTTCATCGACAACATAATCTTGAGAGAAAATCGTGGAAGTCGTATTCTCCATTCCTCCATATAAAAAGTCTTTTACGGGAACCTGCCTGTAGATTCCCCACGGATATTTCACACCGATTTCGCTCTCGAAAAAATCAAAAATTGTCTTGCTGTATTTATAAGTGTATTCAAATTTTGAGGCATCTTCTTGCGAAAGATACATTTCTAAAGGTGTTCCGGATGCTGTAGTTTCAGTCTGTTTTGCAAATTTCCCGATAGCAAGCATGGCCAGATAAGAGCTCATCGGCTTTTCCATCTGGTATTCCCATTGTTTTTGCGCTTGATTTACATCGGCTACCTTTTTTAATTTGCCGTTAGACAAGACCGTGAAATCTTTATCAAAAGAAATAGTCAGTCCAAAAATGACTTTCTCGTTTACGTCGTCAAAACTTGGCAGCCAATGGCTGGTGTATTTGCCTTGGCCTTGTGTCCAGATCTGTAGATTTTCTTTTTCGCCTATAAAGTACAATGTCTGTTTTGGAGTTGCTTCGTACTCAAACGTGAGCGTATTCTTTCCTTTCTTGAAGCCTTTGAAAAGTAATAGTTCTTTGCCCGAATTCTTGAACTCGACTGTATTATTGTTAATCTTTAAATTCGAAAAACTCATGTTTTTGGCATCAATCCGAATCGTATCAATGGTTGAAAGTACTTCAAAAACATACGTAGTTTTTCCTGCTATTTTTTTGTTGGCCGTGTCTAAAGAAAGCGTGGCATTCAACGTCTTGAAGTCCACTTTTTGCAGTTGCTGTGAAAAAAGAAAATAAGGGAAAAGAAGAAAAAGAAATGGTAGTCGTCTCATTTTAAAAATATCTGAATTTCAAAGTTACGAAGGTTTCAGAAACAATACAGAATTATTCTATTTACACGAAACTTTTTTGCTATATTGTGTTGCCCAAACTTATATTGATCATGTTCGAGAAACATCCTCATTTGGAAAAAACAGTCCGATTCCTTGAAGAAATCGGAATATCGGTAGTTGCGAAAAATCTGGAAGAAGAAACGTTTCTTCCCGGATTGGCTTTAGGTCCTGGAACTGTTTATGTAGATTATGAAAAGCTAAAATATCCAGGCGATATGCTGCACGAAGCCGGTCATTTGGCCGTGACAACTTCTGCAGAAAGAAATCGAGCCGGAACAACCCAAATGGCAGCAGATTGGCCTACTCAAGGCGAAGAAATTGCGACCATGCTTTGGTCTTTTGCCGCAGCAAAACACTTGGACCTGCCGATTGAATTTGTATTCCATCCCGACGGTTATAAAAACAATTCGGATTGGCTGATTTCTAATTTCAATGGCGAGAATTATATCGGATTGCCTTTATTGGAATGGGCCGGACTTGCCTTTGGCAAAGAACGCGCGCTCAAGGAAGGAAAGGAAGCTTTTCCTGTAATGGCTAAATGGTTAAGAGATTAGATCATGGATAAACTAGTACGCTCTATACAATTTCCTCTGTTTTTTGATACTGAAAAACTTAAAACGGATGTCCAAAAAATCATCAATGAGAATTGGACCGCACATTATAATACAAAGGATTATACCGGAAAATGGACATCGATTGCATTGATGTCTGAAAGCGGCAAGTCGGACCAGATTTATGCGTCGCCGAATGCGACGGAAAAGTTAGTTCCGACTGAAATTATAAACTCTTGTACTTATTTTAAAGAAATACTCGACAGTTTTCTTTTTGAAAAAACGGCTGTCCGTTTGCTTCAACTGGCTGTAGGTGCCGAAGTCAAACCGCATAGCGATAACTGTCTTGGATATGAAGACGGCTGTTTTAGATTGCACATCCCGATCATTACCAACAGTGAAGTCGAATTTATTTTGGACGACAAGCGCCTGATTATGAACGAAGGCGAATGTTGGTATATCGATGCCAACTTTACGCATTCTGTCGCCAACCGCGGAACAGAAGATCGTATCCATTTGGTAATTGACGGCCTGAGAAACGAATGGACCGATGCCTTATTTTTTAAGCAAGCCGATCCAGAACAATTTATAAAGCCAGCGCCTGTACTAAGCGAAGAGCAGAAACAGCAAATGATTGCTGAATTGCAGCGAATGAATACGCCTATGGCAAATGAATTAATTAAAAATTTAGGATAATTACTTTTCTAGTATCGTATTCTCCATTACCAATATATCCAAATCAGTTATTCCGAATAGATGGATGGCTTCTTCGGGAGTTTCGACAATTGGCATTCCTTTTTTGTTCAGGCTTGTATTCAGCAACACTGCAATTCCTGTCTGCTCATAAAAAGCCTCAATCAATAGAGCAAACTTTGGATTCCAGCTTTTTTCAACCGTCTGTACACGCGCTGATCCGTCACGGTGCGTTACATTTTCAAGAGCTTGGATGTATTCAGGACGTGTCTTATCCACTAAAATCATATACGGACTGTATCGTGCAGATTGGAAATAGTCGCCAACTTTGTCTTTTAGTACTGCAGGCGCAAAAGGACGAAAATCTTCTCGGAACTTGATATCCAGATTGATATGGTCTTTCATGTTTTCAATTCCGGGGTGCGCCAAAATACTTCTTCTTCCTAAAGATCTCGGGCCAAACTCTGAGCCCGATTGGAACCAGGCTATGGTTTTTCCTTCTTTTAATTTTTCGGCACAATAACGAACCAATTCGGCTTCATCAGTTATTTTCTTCGGATTGTATTTCTTGTTTTCTTCTTTATCAAAGGCAGCGTCAATCTCGCTATCTGTATATGTTTTTCCAAAACAGGTACTGCCATCATGCGGTACTTTCGGCATTTTGAGATAGTCAAGCCAGCCGTAAAAAGCACAGCCTAAGGCCAAGCCATTATCGGCAGCGGCAGGCTCAAAATAGATGTCTTCTGCTATTTGAGCATCCTGAAGCTTCGCGTTTGCAACGGCATTGAGCGCAACACCTCCAGAGTAACATAAATTCTGATGCGGAAATTTCTCCAATCGGTTTTGAATGCATTGCAATACTGCCTTTTCCACCTGTTCTTGGGCCCATTTGGCTACATTAGCATAATAGTCAAAATGTTCTTTAAAATAAGCATAGCCCTGGGATGGATTATCAAACTGGTTTTTCCAGCCTTCATTGACAAACAGGTTTCCAGACTTAAATTCAAAAGCCTCGAAATCATAGGTTCCCGATTTTCCAAACGGTGCCAATCCCATCAATTTTCCGACATCATCCATATCGCCAAAAACATAATTGCTGACAGCGGCATAAAAACCTCCTATCGAATGTTGTGTCGTAGGAAGCGAAGACAAACTATCTGATTGTTCCGCCATTTTACTGAAATCCTTGGCTAAAGGAGTCAGTTGTTGTCCGTCAAAATTATAAAAGCTGTCTTTTTCGCAGAGCATTTGGTTTTCGTTCAAGAACTCGGGAGCTATATGCTGATGTTGTTCGGGATGCAATTTCAAGAATTGATCCAGCGGACTTCCGCAACCGTCGATAACCATAACGGCACACTCCGAAAAAGGCGAAGTGCCAACAGCGCTATAGGCATGAGCCAAATGGTGTGAAATATCTACAATCTTAAGATCTTTGGCGTCTGCAAAGATTCTTTTCCCTTTATAATAATTTCGGTCAGGAATCTCAAAGTTGGCGCATTGCACGACAAGCGAAAGGTCTTTTAATTCAATGCCTTCAGCATCCAGGCAATATTGGATAGCCAGCGTGTCATTGCCGCCATCATGTTTTATACGGGTCAGTCGTTCTTTTTCGATACCCACACAGACGCGTCCGTCTTTTAATAAAACCGCAGAACCGTTATGGGAAAGTCCCGTACCGAGGATATAAATAGGTTTTGCCATGTTTTATCTTTCCTCAAATAGTGTTAGTAATTGAGTCACGGTATTCCAGTTTCTGATTGTAGCAGTAACATTCAGCTTCTTTTCGATATATTTTTGGTCGAATCTGGTTTTTCCGGCACCGACTGCATATTTGATATAAATTCGGCTTCCATCGATACTTGCTTCGTCGGGTTTGAATTGGCTTATCTTCAAATCATTAATACTTTCGCTCTTTAAAGTAGTAGAAACAAAAGCGACATATAGTTTTTTAGTATCGATATCTTTTTCTTTCAGGAAAGGATTGTTTCGAAAGCAGATCGCCAAATCATCTTTGCCAATAACAACGACAGGCACTTCATGACCGAAAACTTTGAAAATTTCCTGTCTAATCAGAAAACCTACTTTTAAAGCATTCTCTTCTTCTATATCTACAAAAACATTTCCCGATTGTATATAGGTCTGTACATTTTGAAAGCCGATAGCTTCTAACGTCGTTTTTAGAGCTTCCATTTTAATCATATTATGTCCGGAAACATTAATGCCGCGAAGCAATGCAAGGTGCGTTGTCATTTAGATTGAATTTGAATCCAAATATATCATTTTCTTTAGCCAAAATCTTACTTTAGAATAAAATCTGTATAATCAAGAGATAAGCCTAATGCAAGACAAACAAGTTCGGCTCGCATTTTATAGTTTTCAATTAATGGCTTATATTCGTGTTTTAATTAGACAATGCAAAACAATTTATTAGAAACTCCTATTGAATACCTAAAAGGCGTTGGCCCGGCCCGTGGCGAATTGCTTCGGAAGGAATTAGGCATTCACAAATATGGCGACCTGATAAATTTATTTCCAAATCGTTATATCGACAGGACACGTTATTATAAAATAAACGAATTGCAGAATACCAATGCAGAAGTCCAGATTATCGGAAAGATAATCCACATCAAGACCGTTGAGCAAAAAAAGGGCAAGCGCCTTGTTGCGACTTTTATTGACGATACGGGAGAGATGGAACTCGTGTGGTTTCAAGGCCAGAAATGGATTCGGGAAAACCTAAAATTAAACACGGTCTATGTTATTTTTGGAAAATGCACTTCTTTTAACGGACAGTTCAATATGGCACATCCAGAAATGGAACTGCTTGCCGAGCACGAACAGAATCTCCGTTCGGCGATGCAGCCTGTCTATCCGTCAACCGAAAAATTGACACAGCGGGGAATTTCAAACCGCACAATCAATAAATTGATGCAGCAGCTTTTTGTCGAAACACAAGCGCTGTTTCAGGAAACGATACCTAATTATCTGATTGAAGAGCTCAAGCTGATTCCTAAAAATGCGGCTCTGTTCAATATTCATTTCCCGAAAAGTCCTGATTTATTGGCAAAAGCACAATTTCGATTAAAATTTGAGGAATTGTTTTTTATACAGTTACAGCTTATCACAAAAAACCTGATCCGAAAAAGTAAAATTAAAGGACACCCTTTTGAAAAAGTAGGCGATTATTTTAATAACTTCTATACCAACCACTTGCCTTTTGATCTGACAAATGCTCAAAAAAGAGTATTGAAAGAAATCCGAAATGACATGGGGAATCCTGCCCAGATGAATCGATTGCTGCAAGGCGACGTAGGTTCTGGAAAAACCATCGTAGCGCTAATGAGCATGCTTCTGGCTTTGGATAATGGCTTTCAGGCATGCCTTATGGCACCGACAGAAATCTTGGCTAACCAGCATTTTAATGGATTGTCAGAATTAGCTAAACCGTTGAATATTAATATCAAAATACTGACTGGCTCGACTAAAACTTCAGATCGAAAAATCATCCATGAGGAATTAGAAAACGGAAGCCTCCACATCATTATCGGGACTCATGCTTTATTGGAAGATAAAGTAAAGTTTCACAATTTAGGCCTTGCTATTATTGACGAGCAGCATCGTTTTGGCGTAGAACAGCGTTCCAAGCTTTGGAAGAAAAACGATATTCCGCCGCACGTTTTGGTCATGACAGCAACGCCTATTCCAAGAACCTTGGCCATGAGTCTGTATGGCGATTTGGATATTTCGGTAATTGACGAATTGCCACCAGGAAGAAAGCCGATTCAGACCGTCCATCGTTATGATTCGAACCGATTAAAAGTCTGGAAGTTTATCAAAGATGAAATTGAAAAAGGCAGGCAGATTTACATCGTATATCCTTTGATACAAGAATCCGAAAAGATGGATTACAAAGATTTGATGGACGGTTATGAGAGTATTTCAAGAGATTTTCCGCTGCCGAAATACAGCGTCAGTATCGTTCATGGAAAAATGAAGCCAGCCGACAAAGATTCCGAAATGCAGCGTTTTTCACAAGGAAAGACCAATATTATGGTCGCAACCACCGTTATTGAAGTCGGCGTGAATGTACCTAATGCCAGCGTGATGATTATTGAAAGCGCAGAACGTTTCGGCTTATCGCAGCTGCATCAGTTACGCGGACGCGTAGGACGTGGCGCAGAACAAAGCTATTGCATCTTGATGACGGGCCATAAATTAAGCAACGACAGCAAAATCAGGATGGAAACAATGACTCGGACAAACGATGGTTTTGAAATTGCAGAAGTCGACTTGAAACTTCGAGGACCAGGTGACTTGATGGGAACCCAGCAAAGCGGCGTCTTAAACCTGCAGATTGCCGATTTAGTAAAGGATAGGGAGATTTTACAATTAGCAAGGCATTATGCCGTTAAATTATTAAAAGACGATGCTTCGATGACCAAGCCGGAACATCAAAACTTGCGACAAGTTTTTATCGAAATGTCAAAAAAGAAAAACATCTGGAATTATATAAGCTAGTACAGCTAATCACTAAAAACAACAAAAAATGATTTCATACAATCCAAAAGAATGGTTTTCATTCATCTTTAATTTCCACAAGGGCGATACGATCCGTAAGCTTTTCTGGATAATGATCCTGATCGGTCTTTATTCCGCAGGAGTCGCCTATCTGGAATTAGAATATTGGAATTTATCCGAAAACAGCCATGTCAAAAACATAACAGTAATGCACAACATGCTTGGCTTTGTAATTTCCCTTTTATTAGTATTCAGGACAAATACAGCTTATGACCGTTGGTGGGAAGGCCGAAAAATGTGGGGCGCTTTGGTCAACAACAGCCGTAATCTCGCTATAAAATTGTCTGTAATGCTGCAAGATAAAGAGGATAAAGATTTTTTTAGGAAAATCATTCCTGCTTATGCTTCCGTACTAAATCTGCATCTTAAGACAGAAAGTATCAGCCATGAGCTTTTTGATGACAAGACTTTATCCAAAGATCATTACAAGCACAAGCCGAACCAGATTGCCAAAACAATGATACAGCGTGTAAATGAGATGTATCTTTCCGGAAGAATTTCTGGCGATCAATTGATTGTATTGAATGCAGAAATTCAATCGTTTACAGATGTCTGCGGGGCATGCGAGAGAATCAAAAATACGCCTATTCCCTACTCTTATAGTGCGTTTATCAAAAAATTCATCTTTACTTACGTACTGACCTTGCCTTTTGGCTATGTCTTCCAATTAGGATATTATGTTGTTCCTGTCGTAGTCTTCATCTTCTATGTATTGGCTAGTTTGGAGCTTATCGCTGAAGAAATTGAAGATCCGTTTGGAAATGATCCTAATGACCTTCCAACCCAGAAAATCTCAGAAAATATCCAAAAAAATGTAGAAGAGCTGATTTATTAATTCTTAAGTTCTTTCAAACAAAAAAGCCGAAGCAGTGCTTCGGCTTTTTATATTTTATAGATCGTTATTAATCAACTCGAGTAAGGCAAATTTCCCTTGGAGCTGTAATCAGCAGCGGGAACGACTCTATGGTCACCGAACTGGAATCCAGCCCGAAAGCTTTCTCTTCTGAAAGTCCCATTTTTTTCAAAATGTTATACGTATCGAGAATCCATTTTTCGTAGAATGGCAGATCGTTATCATAAGAAATAAACTTCTCTATCAAGATAAATCTGAAATCCCCGATAATGTTATTCTTATTTAAAGAAGCATAACGGCTTGTTACATCTACTTCTTTGTTTTTCACCATGTCTTCCACCACTTTCTTGAACATCAAGCTGATTCTTGGCGCTACGCGGAAACCGAGCCTAAAATCGATTCGGATTACGTCATCATGAATAAATTCATTCACGCGGTATTCCATCGTATACGGTTCATCGACAACATGTACGTGAACGAACCAATAAATATCCGCACGTTTTGGCTGTTTATTTAAAATCGAATACATAATCTTCGATTCGATTTCTGTCCTATGATCAGCACTGGTCAGATACACTAGGTTCGTGGCATATTTCGGTACGCTCATATCTCGACTCAAATCTTCCAAGACAGGCAAATAATCTGATAATTTGACAAATACCAAATAACGATTCCTAATTTTTCTGGCAAAATACCAGACAAACATCGTTGCCATCAGCATCATCGCAATCAGCAATGTGATGTAACCGCCGTCTGAGAATTTATGAAGATTGGCAATCAAGAATGAAATTTCGATTATAGCATACGTCGTAATTAAAACTGTAATGAAAATCTTGTTGTACCTTTTTAGAATCAGATAGAAATTTAATAACGAAGTCGTCATCAACATCGTCATCACGATTGCAAGGCCGTACGCCGCTTCCATTCCTGAAGATTCTTTGAAATATAATACAACAAGAACACAGCCAATCCATAACATCCAGTTTAGAGAAGGAATGTATAATTGTCCTTTTAGTTCAGTAGGATATTTGATTTTTACTTTTGGCCAGAAATTCAATCGGATGGCCTCATTGATCAAAGTGAAAGAGCCGCTGATCATCGCCTGGCTGGCCACAACGGCAGCCAATGTCGCTATTCCGATTCCAAAAGGCAAGAACCATTCTGGCATGATGGCATAAAACGGATTCGTAACTCCAACAGATTTCAGACTCATGCCTTCATGCGATATCAACCAAGCTCCTTGTCCGAAATAGTTCAGCAAAAGCATGCATTTTACAAAAATCCAGCTTACGCGGATATTTTCTTTACCACAATGTCCTAAATCAGAATATAAAGCTTCAGCTCCAGTCGTACATAAGAAAACGGCGCCTAAGATTAAGAAACCTTGTTTGTGGTTCATCAAAAGTTCATAAGCATGATAAGGATTAAATGCTGAAAGAACATGAACATTTGTTCCTAACTGTATCGCTCCTAAAATACCAAGCATCGAGAACCAGGTGAACATGACAGGCCCGAAAAATTTTCCAATCAGCTTGGTACCAAACTGCTGTAATCCAAAAAGAATAGTAATAATCGCAATAACAATCGGAATTGTTGGAATGTCTGGATTAATAACTCTTAGTCCTTCAATAGCAGAAGAAACCGAAATCGGCGGCGTGATAATTCCGTCTGCTAAAAGCGTACTTCCTCCAATAATGGCTGGAAAAAGCAACCATTTTACTTTGGTTTTTCTAATTAAAGTATAAAGTGAAAAAATACCACCTTCGCCCTTGTTATCTGCACGAAGCGTAATGATAACGTATTTCACGGTGGTCTGTAATGTCAAGGTCCAAAAGATAGCCGAAATGGCTCCGATGATATCTCTCGAAACAATAGGGTCGTCTCCGACTATGGCTTTTAAAACGTACAACGGCGAAGTTCCGATGTCTCCAAAAATAATTCCTAAAGTAACTAATAATCCTGCAGCAGATAATTTGTGAATATGTTTTCCCACGGAAAGTCAATTTAAAAGAGAACAAAATTACAAATAATTACCTTATCCAAATTAAAATCAAGCAAGTATTATTTTAACATAATTTTTTGAAATCGATTTCTTTCTGTCTATCGGCTTTGTTGTCACCCCATTCATCCTAATTTTAGACATTTTGGAGCGATTTTTACCTAATTTATGCACTTTAAAAATTCTTTAAAAAATCAAAAAATCCTATCTTTGCAACCTTACAAAAAATAATACCAAAAACAACAATGAAAATTTCATATAACTGGCTTAAGCAATTTATCAAAACAGATTGGAAATCTGATGAAACAGCATCACTTTTAACCGATTTAGGTTTAGAAGTCGAAGGTGTTGAAAAATACCAATCCGTAAAAGGAGGCTTAGAAGGCATTGTTGTTGGACATGTCCTGACTTGCGTACAGCATCCGAATGCAGACCGTCTGAAAGTCACTACGGTTGACTTAGGCACGGGTACTCCGGTTCAAATTGTCTGTGGAGCAGCGAATGTTGCGGCTGGACAAAAAGTGCCTGTTGCAACAATCGGAACTACATTATATGATAAAGATGGAAATGCTTTCCAGATAAAAAAAGGCAAGATCAGAGACCAAGAAAGTCATGGAATGATTTGTGCCGAAGATGAATTAGGTCTTGGAACAAGCCACGACGGAATCATGATCCTCGATGACAAATATGCTCCTGGAACTCCTGCATCTAAAGTATTCAATATTGAAAATGATGAAGTATTCGAAATTGGATTGACACCCAACCGAGCTGACGCCATGAGCCATCTTGGTGTAGCAAGGGATTTAAGAGCTGGAATGCTTCAGACGAATGCTCACACAGAATTGATTACGCCTTCTGTCAGCAACTTTAGGGTTGACAAAAGGACATTGAAGATGGACATCAAAGTAGAAGATTCTAAATTGGCTCCAAGATATTGTGGTGTTACCATTTCTGAAATAGCGGTAAAACAATCGCCAGAATGGTTGCAAAACCGACTGAAATCAATCGGGCTTACTCCTAAAAATAATATTGTAGACGTGACCAATTACGTAATGCACGAATTGGGTCAGCCGCTTCATGCTTTTGATGCCGCAAAAGTAAAAGGAAATAAAGTTATCGTAAAAACAGTTCCAGCCGGAACAAAATTCACGACTCTTGATGATGTAGAAAGAACGCTCCATGAAGAAGACTTGATGATTTGTGATGAAAATGGGCCCATGTGTATTGCGGGTGTTTTCGGAGGAAAAAATTCAGGTGTTTCTGAAAATACGACTTCTATCTTTTTAGAAAGTGCTTATTTCAATCCCGTAAGCGTTAGAAAATCAGCCAAAAGACATGGTTTGAATACGGATGCTTCTTTCCGTTTTGAAAGAGGAATCGATCCAACGATTACTGAATATGCGCTGAAACGTGCAGCCTTGTTGATTCAGGAAGTAGCCGGAGGTGAGATTACTTCAGACATCATCGATATTTACCCTAAAAAGATTGAGGATTTCCCGGTGTTCTTGAATTTTGCCAAAGCAACAAAAATCATCGGACAGGAATTGCCAAAAGAAACCATCAAGAAAATCTTAGTTTCTTTGGACATAAAAGTAAACAGTGTATCTGATGCAGGATTAGGATTGATTATTCCATCCTACCGAGTTGACGTGCAAAGAGAAATCGACGTAATTGAAGAAATTTTGAGAGTCTATGGTTACAACAACATCAACTTTACCAAAAAGTTCAATGCTACTGTTTCTAATGCAGCCAGGACAGAAGATTATAAAGTACAGAATATTATCGCGACACAGTTAAATTCGCAAGGATTCAATGAGATGATGGCCAATTCGCTGACCTCTCCAGAATATGTGCAATTATCTGAAATGCTTCGAGAAGAATTCAACGTTTTAATCATGAATCCTTTGAGCAATGATTTGTCTGCGATGAGACAGTCGTTATTGTTCTCTGGATTGGAAGCTGTTTCATATAACATCAACCGAAGAAATTCCGACTTGAAGTTGTTTGAATTTGGAAAATCTTACCATAAACTGCCGTCAGGATATAACGAGAACAAACACCTTACGTTATTTACGACTGGAAATCGTCTTGGCGAAAGCTGGAATGCGCCGCAAAAACCTTCTGATTTCTTTTTATTCAAAGGTTATGCCACTGCAATTTTATCAAGACTTGGAATCGAAAAAACAAACAATAGGCCGGTAGAATCTGATGTGTTTGCAGAAGGAATCGCTATTGCCGTAGGAAATGATATTGTTGTGGAATTGGGAACGGTTAAAAAATCAATCCTGAAGCATTTCGACATCAAGCAAGAAGTTTTGTTTGCAGATTTCAATTGGAACTTGGTATTGAAATTGATTTCAAATAAAATCAAATTCACGGATATTCCTAAATACCCTGAAGTACGAAGAGATTTGGCATTGCTTGTCGATCAAAATGTAGCATTTGATGCCATATATACCATCGCACGTCAGACCGAAAAATCCTTACTGAAAGATATCAATCTTTTTGATGTTTATGAAGGAAAGAATCTTCCTGAAGGCAAAAAATCGTATGCAGTAAGCTTTATCATTCAAGATAATTCTAAAACCCTTACTGATGCGCAAATCGACAAAATCATGGGGAAATTACAGCACAATCTCGAAACGGAGCTTGGCGCTGTACTTCGCTAAATAAATACTTTTTTTAAATAGAAAAATCCCGATAGTATCGGGATTTTTCATTTACAAATTCAAAAATAGTATCTAGTTGAATTATGCCTTTGGAGTTACTACGGCATCCACTACATGGATAACACCGTTTGATTGGTTTACGTCAGCAATCGTGACTTTAGACTTAGCTCCGTTTTCGTCCGTTATATAAAGGTCTTTTCCTTCCATCCAAGCTGTCAGTTTTCCTCCTTGAACAGTTGTCAGTGTTGCCTTTCCGTTTCCTTTCTTTATGGCTTTAGCTATATCGGCTGAGCTCATTTTTCCTGCCACAACGTGATACGTCAAAATAGATTGCAGCTTTGCTTTGTTTTCTGGTTTCAATAGCATTTCTACGGTTCCTTTTGGCAATTTTGCAAAAGCTTCATTAGTTGGAGCAAAAACTGTAAAAGGTCCTTTTCCTTGCAATGTAGCTACTAGATCAGCTGCTTTTACCGCAGCGACCAAAGTCGTATGATCTTTAGAGTTTACAGCGTTTTCAATGATATTTTTTGAAGGATACATTGGCGCTCCTCCAACCATGACTGTTTTTTCTTTTTGAGCAAATACAGAAGTTCCAAGTAGTAATGTAAATACGATTGCGATTGATAAAAATTTGGTGGTTTTCATAATTAAATGTTTTTTTAAAAAGTTTATAATGGCATTTACGCAAATACATTTGTTTTGGTTTTTTTTCATTTTTACTATTTACTTTAAAAAAGCTGTAAAAACAAAAAGCCCCGCATTCTGCGGGGCTTTTTCTATATGAAATATTTTTTTATTGGTTTGAAGAGAAAACTCCGTCAATACCGTGGATGATTCCATTGCTTTGTATTGCATCTGAGAAAACAACTTTTGATTTGTTTCCTTTGCTGTCTGTAAAATAGAAATTTCTATTTTCCCAAGTAACTGTAAGGACTTCTCCGTCAGCCGTTTTGATCTCGCCTTTGCCTTTGCTCATTCTTACTAACTTTCCGAAGTCATTTGCATACCATTTTCCATAGATAATATAGTAAGCAGCTACATCTTTAGTACGCAAGATATTTTTTGGATCTAACAAGAAGTCTACTCTTTCAGAAGCTCTGTTAAAAGCTTCGTTGCTTGGTGCTAGAATTGTATAAGGTCCTTCTTCGCTAAGTAGTTGCTCAAATTCTGCCGCTTTAAAAACTTTTGCTAGAGAGGAATAATTCTGAGATGCAGAAAGGTTTTGAATAATGTTTTTAGTCGCATCAAATTTTGGATCAACAGTATTCGTGTTTTTTTGAGATTTTTGAGCAAAAGAAGCAATGCTTAAGAATAACACAAACATTGTAATTGCCAGATTTTTATTAGTCTTCATAGTTAGTTTTTAAAATTGCATTCATATTAGAATATAATTCCATGATTTTAGGATTTCAAATTTAAACAAAATTTTAATACTATCATTTAAAATAAATAAAAAAGCCTCACATTTCTGTGAGGCTTTCGTATTTAAAAACGGTTAGGAATTAGTTTCCTCCTTTTTCCATTTTAGCTTTTAATTCAGCAAGAATATCATTGTTGTCTCCTAAAGTAGATGCAGAAGCATTGCTTGAAGATACATTGTTATTCTCAGTTGCAGCTTTCACGTTTTTCTCTTCTTCTTCACGGAAGATAGCAGTGTGAGAAGCAACTACTCTTTTGAATTCTTTGTTGAACTCGATAACTTTGAAGTCAGCGCTTTCGCCTTTTTTCAATTTCTTACCGTCTTCTTTTTCAAGGTGACGTGTTGGAATGAAAGCAACGATATCATCACCGAATTCTACAGTAGCTCCTTTGTCAACGATTTCAGAGATTTCTCCAGTGTGGATAGTTCCAACAGCGAAAGAATCTTCATATTTGTCCCAAGGATTAGCAGTAGTTTGTTTGTGACCTAAAGATAATTTACGTCCTTCAACATCTAATTCCAATACTACTACGTCAAGTTTTTCACCAACGCTTACGAATTCAGATGGGTGTTTGATTTTCTTAGTCCAAGAAAGGTCAGAAATGTAGATCAAACCATCAATTCCTTCTTCTAGTTCTACGAAAACTCCAAAGTTTGTAAAGTTTCTAACGATACCTGTGTGTTTAGAACCAACAGGATATTTAGAAGTGATATCAGTCCATGGATCTTGAGTCAATTGTTTGATACCTAATGACATCTTACGATCTTCTCTATCTAAAGTCAAGATAACAGCTTCTACTTCATCACCAACTTTTACGAAATCTTGAGCACTTCTCAAGTGAGTTGACCATGACATTTCAGAAACGTGGATCAAACCTTCAACACCTTCAGCAACCTCGATGAAAGCACCGTAATCAGCGATTACAACTACTTTACCTTTTACTTTGTCACCAACTTTTAGGTCAGCGTCTAAAGCATCCCATGGGTGAGCGTTCAATTGTTTCAAACCAAGTTGGATTCTTGTTTTCTCATCATCGAAATCAAGGATTACAACATTTAATTTTTGGTCTAATTCAAGAACTTCACTTGGGTGGTTGATTCTTGACCAAGAAAGGTCAGTAATGTGGATCAAACCATCAACACCACCAAGGTCAATAAACACACCATAAGAAGTAATGTTTTTAACAACACCTTCTAATACTTGTCCTTTTTCTAATTGACCGATGATTTCTTTTTTCTGTACTTCAATATCAGCTTCGATAAGCGCTTTATGAGAAACAACAACGTTTTTGAACTCATGGTTGATTTTCACAACTTTGAATTCCATCATTTTGTTTACATATTGATCGTAATCTCTGATTGGCTTCACGTCGATTTGAGATCCTGGCAAGAATGCCTCGATTCCAAATACGTCAACGATCATACCACCTTTAGTTCTGCATTTAACGAAACCGTTAACGATTTCACCTGTTTCATTAGCAGCAATAACTCTGTCCCAAGCTTTGATAGTACGAGCTTTTCTGTGAGAAAGAACCAATTGACCAGTTTTGTCCTCACGAACGTCAATTAATACTTCTACTTTGTCTCCAACTTTCAAGTTTGGATTGTAACGAAATTCGTTTAAAGAAATAACACCTTCAGATTTAGCGTTGATATCAACGATTGCATCTCTGTCAGTAATTCTAACTACCACACCTTCAACTACTTCTTCCTGATCTGTAGAGATAAAAGTTTTTTCAACTAATTCCTCAAATTCTTGCAGGTTTTTTTCGTCAACAGCATCAATACCTTCTTGGAAGTTATGCCAGTTAAAGTTCTCTAAAAATTCCGCTTGTGTTTTTGTTTGTTCAGACATCTGTTCTGATAAAAATTTGTATTCTGTGTTTTCTCGAGTTTCTTGATGCAATAGAAAAAACAGAAGTGTTTTACATAAATAGTTGATACCTAAAGGAAACTCTTCTCCGCCAAAAGGTTTGCAAAATTAATAATTATTTTTTAATCTGCCAAATATGATATAATGATAATTTTAATGCAATTATTTACAAATCAACGCTTAAATCATTTTCGACATACTATAAGCATTTAGTAGAAATAAATTGAATAATCTATATATTTACATAAAGATTTCTTATTTATACAATGAACAATACCTTCCCTATTTTTATTCCGCGAAAAAAAATTAAACTGAGATATCATAACATCCTATACATACTCGTTGTATTTTGTATCCTTGCCTTTATGATAAAACTTTATGTAACACCTATTAACTATTTCTTTATAAAGTTTTTCACACCTTTGTTTGGGATTTTAATGATTATTTATGTTATACTGATTTTCGTAAGCTATTTTATCAAAGAACCTTTATCTGGAGCCTTATCTGGAAAATTGGTCTTCAATCCTGAAAATGTATTCATAAATGATGAAATTATTGATATTTCAAGAATTGAAGATATCGATTTAATGATAGGCAGTTATGATAATCAAAGAATCGAATACAGCTCAAGAAGCATTACACCAAAAATATTTAATGGAACAGATAACGCCATTACCTTTTATTTTACTGACGGAGCAAAGTACAGCATTCATTTTCAACAAGAATTTTCTGGGCATTATTTAAGTATAAAGCCTTTTGTAATATCGCTTGTAAAAACCAATAAAATTTCAATACTTAGAGCCACAACTATACTAAAGATTAATGATTATGATGATATACAAGAATTCAAAAAAGAGATTAACAAAAAAGAGCTTCAGGTCTGAAGCTCTTTTTTGTTTTTAATGGGAAATAGTCTCAACATCTTCTGGCTTGTGCTTGTGTTTAAACATAACCGCAAAAGCTATAGCTATTATTAAAGCGTATAAGGCAAAAGAAAGCCAGATACTGTGCCAATCTTTTGTATCGCCATGCGTAAAATATTTGTCTATCGCATAACCGCTGATGACGCTTCCAAGGTATGCTCCTACTCCATTGGTCATCATCATGAATAGTCCTTGAGCGCTTGCGCGTATCTTCGGGTCAGTAGTCGTCTCGACAAACAAAGAACCTGAAATATTAAAGAAATCAAATGCCATTCCGTATACGATACAAGAAAGAATAATCATCCATAAGCCTTCTACTGGATCTCCGTAGGCAAATAATCCAAAACGCAGAACCCATGCAATCATAGAAAACAACATTACCTGCTTGATTCCAAAACGTCTCAGGAAGAAAGGAATTGCCAAGATAAACAACGTTTCTGAAACTTGAGAAATCGACATGATTATGGTAGAATATTCCACCACAAAAGAATCTTTGTATTCTGGAATCTTAGCAAAATCGTTTAGAAACGCATCTCCATACATATTGGTCAGTTGCAGAGCACCGCCCAAAAACATAGAAAACACAAAAAATAAAGCCATTTTATAGGAGCTGAATAATTTGAAAGCATTCAGACCTAATTGTTCTACAAAGCTAGCATCTTTTGAGATGGATTTCTGTGGCGGACATTTTGGCAACGTAAAAGAATAGATTCCTAATAGGATAGCTACAAAAGCCGCAATATAAAACTGATTCGCATAAATAGGGTTTCCTGAAATTTCAGAAATAGCATTACCCACACTTAAGCCCAATCCTTTGAAAATCTGAGGTGGCGTTGGCGAACTGAAAATATTCGTAATCCACATAGCAACGATGAAACCGATAGTTCCCCAAACGCGGATTGGTGGAAAAACTTTTACGACGTCGTATTTATTATTTTTTAAAATAGTATAAGCGATAGAATTCGAAAGCGAAATGGTCGGCATATAGCAGATCATCGCTCCAAATATGACATAGAACAAAATGTTAGGGTCATTAACTTGAGGAACATATAAAAGGATAAGGCCGTAGAAAATGTGCAGTATTCCGTATAGCTTTTCGGCGTTCAGCCATTTGTCAGCTATGATTCCGGTCAGTGCCGGCATAAACAGTGAAGAAAGTCCTAATGTTGAAAATATGGCGCCGAATTCTGCACCAGTCCAGCCTTTTGCATTAAAACAATATGTTCCAATCGTGATCAGCCAAGCTCCCCAAACAAAAAATTGAAGAAAGCTCATCAAAGTTAACCTAAATTTAATTCCCATAAATTAGTTTTTATGTTGAAAATTTAACAGCCTGTAAATCTACTATTAAAAATGAGATAAACAAAAAATTACAACGTTTTAGCTACAGTATTTACCAATTCTAAAACTTTGTCAAATTGTTCTTGGATTGAAAGATGAGAATTGTCTATTTCGATAGCATCTGCTGCTTTTGTCAAAGGTGAGTCTTCTCTGTGAGTATCAATATAATCGCGTTCTTGCACGTTTTTAAGTACTTCTTCGTAAGTTACTTCTTGCCCTTTCTCGATAAGTTCGTCATAGCGCCTTTTAGCTCTTGTTTCCGGGCTTGCCGTCATAAAAAGCTTTAGTTCGGCATCTGTAAAAACTACGGTTCCGATATCCCTTCCATCCATTACGATGCCTTTGTTTTTGCCCATCTGCTGTTGCTGTTCGACAAGCTTGGCACGGACTTCAGAGATTTCTGCAATCTTGCTGACGAAGTTTGAAACCGCCAATGTTCTGATTTCTGTTTCAACGTTTTTTTCGTTCAAATATATTTCGGCAAATCCCAAATCAGGATTGAACAGAAATTGCAGACTGATCTTAGGTAATTTTTCGACAAGCGATTTTTTGTCGAAATGAGTTTCTGAAATAAAATCATGCTCCATTGCATAGAAGGTCACCGCACGGTACATCGCGCCAGTATCGACATAAATATAGCCTAAGTATTTGGCAAGCTGTTTGGCCAGCGTACTTTTTCCTGTAGACGAAAAGCCATCAATGGCAATAGTAATTTTTTTATCCAAAGTAGTTTATTGAAGGTTAATCATTAATCCAAAAAGGCTGGTGTTTGCCGCCGAAGTATATCTGGAATAGGAATAATCGAATCTGATTTTATTAAAACGCAATCCGAAACCGGCTGACAATCCTGAGAAATTTCGCTGTTCTACAATACGAAGTTCTTCTGCTCTTCTAAAATTATATCCGAGTCGAATTGAAAAACTTTTTTCAGGGAAAAGTTCTGCACCTACGATGACGTGTCTCAAAGCATTATTCATAAAGCCTACTTTCTCTTCTTTTGAACCGCCGTCTAAAGAACCTTCTGTTCGGTTAGGATTAGAGAAAGCAATATTCCATTGCTGCAGGTTTTCTAATGTCAGGTGCCAGCGGATAGGCACGTTTTCTAATTCTTGCGAAATTCCTGCTACGATTTCCATCGGCAATTTTTCGTTGGTATCCTGATATGGCTTTATCTGCACACCGATATTTCGTATGGCAAGACCAATATTAATATCGTTATAATCGTCAACATACAAAGCGCCCAAATCCATTGCAGCTCCAAAAGAATTATAGCTTTCTAAGGTAGAAGAAATCAATTTGCCGTTCGCACCGATAAAGATATCTGTCCATGGAATGTTATAAGCATATCCGAAAGACAGTGCGATTTCGCTACCTGTAAAATCAGACGTTTTCTGTCCGTTTTCGTCATATCCTTCAAAATTACCATAATTGACATAATTGACGCCAACGTGGAAAGTCTGGACATGTCGGTCATACGTATAAGCATAAGCAGCAGTTCCGTAAGTTACTTCACCATAATAACTGCCGTAATTTACAGAAAGACGATTATCCATTTCTGGATTGATGGTTGCCGGATTAAAGAAGCCCTGATTGACATCATAATCGTAGATGGTTACAGTCTTTCCTCCTAATGCCGCCTGTCTTGGAGAAGTTACCAGATTCAGAAACTGATATACATATTTACCGCCAATTTGACTGAAAGCTTCAGTGCAAAACAGTATTAGAAAAACAATAAGCAGCTTCTTAAACATTTAGGGATTTTTCCTTATTTCTGAATATATAACGCAGATGCGAAGATATTATTTTTTAAAGCAAAAGATAAAACAGAAAAGGCAAAAGTTTGAAAATTAATTTCACTTTTGCCTTTTCGAGTAAATAGTTTGTAAATCTAAAGATTAGAGCGCTTTAGCATTCTTAGCTTTCTGGTCTGTTATTGCTATGGCTAACACTTCGCTCATTTCTTTCACATAATGAAAAGTAAGTCCTTCTAGATATTCTGGCTTGATTTCATCGATATCGCGCTTGTTTTCATGGCAAAGGATGATTTCTTTAATGTTAGCTCTTTTGGCAGCTAATATTTTTTCTTTGATTCCACCAACCGGAAGTACTCTTCCACGAAGCGTAATCTCACCGGTCATAGCAAGGCTTTTCTTTACTTTTCGCTGTACGAAAGAAGAAACCAAAGAAGTCAGCATGGCAACTCCGGCACTCGGACCGTCTTTTGGAGTAGCTCCTTCTGGAACGTGAACATGGACATTATAATTAGCAATTACCTCAGGATCAATTCCCAATCGTTCTGCATTCGACTTGATATATTCTAGCGCGATTGTAGCCGATTCTTTCATTACCGTTCCCAAGTTTCCTGTCATGGTCAAGCTGCCTTTTCCTTTAGAAAGTATGGATTCTATAAAAAGAATATCACCTCCTACGCTTGTCCAAGCCAATCCTGTAACGACTCCGGCCACATCATTATTTTCGTATTTGTCGCGCTCCATTCTTGCAGCTCCAAGAATTTTGACAACATCTTCATCGGTTACTTTTACGTTATACTCCTCTTCCATCGCGATAGATTTTGCAGTATTACGAACCATTTTGGCAATTTGTTTTTCCAAGCCTCTGACTCCAGATTCTCTTGTATAGCCTACCACTATTTTTTCCAACTGTTTCTTACCTATAGACAAATCTTTTGTGGTCAGTCCGTGCTCTTTTAATTGCTTTGGAAGCAGGTGCTGCTTTGCAATTTCAACTTTTTCTTCAATGGTATAGCCTGTCATGTTGATGACTTCCATCCTGTCTTTCAGGGCTGGCTGTATCGAAGCCATATTATTAGAAGTAGCAATAAACATCACCTTAGAAAGGTCAAAGCCCATTTCTAAAAAGTTATCATAGAAATCTGAGTTTTGCTCAGGATCCAAAACTTCCAGCAAAGCTGAAGACGGATCGCCGTTGTTACTGCTTGATAATTTATCTATTTCGTCTAAAACAAAAACAGGATTAGATGTTTTTGCTTTTTTAAGGCTTTGGATAATTCTTCCTGGCATAGCGCCAATGTAGGTTTTCCTGTGCCCTCTGATTTCAGCTTCATCACGCATACCGCCTAATGAAATTCTAACATATTCTCTTCCCAAAGCTTCAGCAACCGACTTTCCGATAGATGTCTTACCCACTCCCGGAGGTCCATACAAGCAAAGAATAGGAGACTTCATATCATTTCGCAATTTCAGAACTGCCAAATGCTCAATCATTCTTTTCTTTACGTCTTCCAACCCGAAATGATCTCTATCCAATATTTTTTGGGCCCGTTTTAGGTCAAAATTGTCTTTAGAAAATTCATTCCAAGGCAATTCAAGATACAGCTCAAGATAGTTTCTTTGTATTCCGAAATCGGGAGACTGCGGATTCATTCGCTGCATTTTTGAAAGTTCTTTCTCAAAATGGTTCTTTGTCTTTTCGTTCCATTTTTTCTTGAGTCCTTTCTCGCGCATATCATCAATTTCTTCTTCATGAGAAACGCCTCCTAATTCTTCCTGGATCGTTTTCATTTGCTGATGAAGGAAGTATTCGCGCTGTTGCTGATCCAAATCAAAACGAACTTTAGACTGGATATCGTTTTTCAGTTCCAGCTTCTGCAACTCGACGTTCATGAAACGCAAAGTAGACAGTGCTCTTTCTTTCAAGTCATTAATCATCAACAAATCTTGCTTTTCTTTCACAGAAAGATTCATATTCGAAGAAACAAAATTGATCAAGAAAGACTTGCTTTCAATATTTTTTATAGCAAAAGTAGCCTCTGTAGGAATGTTTGGGCTCTCCTTAATGATTTGGATTGCCAATTCTTTTACAGAATCAATAATCGTAGAAAATTCTGCTTCGTCGTTATCTGGACGTTTTTCAGGAACTTCTTTGATGGTTGCTTTCAAGTAAGGTTGTTCTGAAGTAACGGTATCGATTTCAAAGCGTTTTTTTCCTTGAAGGATTACGGTCACGTTTCCATCAGGCATTTTTAAAACGCGAAGGATTCGAGCTACTGTCCCAACTTTATTGATGTCTTCTGGCGACGGATCTTCATCTTCTTCATTCTTTTGAGAAACGACTCCGATTACCTTTCCGCCTGCGTTGGCATCATTAATAAGCTTGATGGATTTGTCACGGCCAGCCGTAATAGGAATTACGACACCCGGAAACAAAACTGTATTTCGTAATGGCAGGATCGGAAGATCACTCGGAAGCTGCTCATTATTCATTTCTTCTTCATCCTCAGGGGTTAAAAGAGGGATTAATTCTGAATCGTTATCGAATTCTTGAAGTGACAGATTGTCAATTGTAAGTATTTTTTGATTTGACATAGTATATTTAAGTCATTTTGTCATTAAACATTTTTGGAGGGAATCCTGTTTTGCTATAGTGCTAACCTTATTCCTTTGAAAACCAAATAGTAATAAAATGAATTTATTGGCTTCGTTTATATAAAATCAATCTTTATGCCATAAAAAAATCCCGAATGAATCGGGATTTTATATTATAGATGTTGACATGACTTATTAATATTCAACATCGAAAGCTCCATTTGTAATTTGATAGGTAACAGCACCGATAACTACGGTTCCTGTAAATGTACCTTTAATTCTGGTTGCTGTTTTCTCAATTATAGTAACAGAACCGCTCGTTGCCGGTGTTCCAAAGCTGGCACTCTCAGGTTTAAAATTAACTTGAACAACATCAGTCGCTATGTTTCCTGTTATGGTATAAGTACCTGCCGTCAAGTTCGATCTCATGCTTACAGTAATGCTTTGTCCAGCATTATTTTCTGCAGCTACAGAAATAAAATCTTGTCCGCCAACCGATATTTCGCTTGTAAGGATGTCTGTATCATTAAACGGCAGACTGTTCAAAGTCGCATCGAAAGTATCGCCAGTCGGATTAGTTGTCGTGTATGGGATATTCGTAAATACTCCATTACTGAATGTTTTCGGAGCCACAGTCGTACTTTCATCACTCCAGTAACCTGTAAAAGTAAATGTTCCAGAAATGGTACGATCCGTAGTGTTAATAGAAGTAATGATAACAGAGCCTGTATCCGCATTTTCATCGGTCGGATGCGACCCGATAAATCCGTACTCGCTTCCTGGTGGTGTGTACGTTATAAGATTATCGTTTGCAGGATAAGTTCCTGCAACAGTACCATCCAAAATCATTGAAAAATTTTCTCCATTAGATCTGTAGGCACCAATGATTATAGAACCGCCAGAAATATAAGCCATGGTTGTGGTTGTTGAAAATGTTTGCCCATCAAAATCAGCTTTAAATAATGCTTCTTCTGTTTCGCCTCCTTCATTCGGGTCTATAGCGCTGTCTAATGGCTCATTATCACATGAAGTGAAGTTAAAGGCTGTGAAAATTAGCGCAAAAGCAGCTAAAAATTTTAATTTGCTCATTCTATTTTTGTTAGGTTTAATTAGGTTTCCAAATATAATTTTTTTATTTGAAACGCATAATATATATTTTTATTCTTTCGGGGCTATCTTTTTGGCACTCTAAATAAAAGAACTACTCCTGTAATAAAAAATATGGCTAGAAAAACGATAGCATTTCTCATGCTTCCTGTAATTTGATCTATAGCTGCAAAGATTCCCATTCCAATTACGATTCCTATTTTTTCGGCTACATCATAAAAGCTAAAAAATGAGGTCGTATCTTTTGTTTCTGGCAGTAATTTCGAATAGGTAGATCTCGATAAAGACTGGATACCGCCCATGACCAATCCTACAAAGCTGGCTACGACATAAAACTGGTTTGGAGTCTCGATAAGATAAGCTGCACCACAGAGCGTAATCCATATAAAATTTATAAATATCAATGTGCGGATATTTCCGAATTTAAGCGCTGCTCTCGAAGTTAGTATAGCTCCTGCCACTGCAACTAATTGAATCAACAATATACAAATGATTAATCCTGAGGTTCTTTGTGAATCGGTTTCCCAATTAACTTCTTGTTCTCCGAAATAAGTAGCCGCAAGCATAAACGTTTGGACTGCCATGCTGTAGACAAAGAAACTATAAAGATATTTTTTTAGAGTAAGATTCTCTCCCAACAAATTCCATACTTTTCGTAGTTCCTTAAAGCCGTTGAAGAAAACAGATTTCGTGATTTTATTTTCATTATTTCCTTTCGGCAGATAGTAAAATGAGTACTGCGCAAATACAATCCACCAAGCTCCAACGGAAATAAAGCAGTAACGCATAGCTTTCATGGCTGCCTCGCCTTCTGTACCAGTAATTCCAAATAATTCTGGCTTCATGACCATGGCTAAATTAACCACTAATAAGACGACGCTTCCTATATATCCTAAAGAATAACCTCTAGCACTCAATTTGTCTTGCTGTTCTGGAAAAGCGACATCAGGCAAATAGGAATTATAAAAAACCAAGCTTCCCCAAAAACCGATCAAACCGAAGAAATAGAAAGTCAAGCTGATATAAATCTGACTCAAATCAAACCAATACAGACCAATACACGAAAAGGCACCTAAATAGCAGAAAAACTGCAGGAAGGTTTTTTTATTTCCGACATAGTCTGAAATTCCGGAAAGCAACGGCGAGATGAAAGAAACAACCAAAAATGCTGCCGCTGTCACAAAACTAATTAATGCCGAATTTTTGAGCGTAGTTCCAAAAACATCAATATAAATATCTCCCTTAATTTTAAAAAGAGCTCCATAATAAATTGGAAAGATCGCTGAAGCAATAACCAAAGTATATACCGAATTTGCCCAATCATAAAACGCCCAAGCGTTCATTAGTTTTTTACTTCCTTTTGGTAAAGCTGTTTGCATAAGTTTGTTTTTAGGTATAAAAAAAGCTGCTCGTGAGAACAGCTTCGAAGATATTATTTTTTTATCTAATCGAGATTATCTTTTATTTAAATGTCACACCGTATTTTGCCGCTTCTGCTTTGGCCTGCGGAATCAAGGCTTTCAGGTTGGCAATTCTTGTGGAATTTGACGGGTGAGTACTCATAAACTCTGGCGGCGCACTGCCTCCCGAATTGGCTGCCATTCTTTCCCAAAAAGCAACCGACTGGTCTGGATTGTAGCCTGCTATTGCCATTAATGTCAGTCCAACCTTATCTGCTTCACTCTCATGACTTCTGCTGAAAGGCAGGGTCACTCCGTATTGCGTTCCTACCCCGTAGGCCTGCATTGCAATTTTCTGCGTAGCTTCAGTTTGGTTGCCGACAGCAGCTCCTACACCCGCAGCTCCCAATTGTTGCAAAACATCGGCACTCATTCTTTGCTGGCCATGATTTAATAGTGCATGGGCGACTTCATGCCCCATAACAACAGCCATGCCTGTTTCGTCTTTTGTAATCGGAAGAATTCCAGTATAAAAGACAATTTTTCCTCCTGGCATACACCATGCATTAACTTCTTTGCTATCGACCAATTTGTATTCCCATTGGTAGTCTTTCAAATACCCTTTATAGCCGTTAGCATTCAAATATTTTTCGGCTGCATTTTTAATTTTTGTACCTACAGTAGTTACTCTTTGCGCATCAGCTGTTCCTGTAATTACCTTATTCTCCTTTAGAAAGGCGCTATATTGCTGAAATGCCGACGGAAGAATTTGCGAATCGGGAACCAATGCCAACGTACTCTTACCCGTAAAAGGATTTGTTGCACAGGAATAAACAATACCAAAAATAGCAATCGGTAGTATCAGATATCTTCTTTTCATAAGAATCAATTTAATTGGTTATACTCAAATTTACTAATTTACTTCGACATTAGTTTCGAAGAAATCTTTATTTGTTGTTAAGATACTAACAATATTTCTATCAAGCGATATATAAAAACGGACTTTCAACTTAACAAATTGATTAATAGCACAAATGTCTTTTATGTTTAATTTATGATTCCTAAATTTAATAAACTTTAGCAGAAGTAATAACTTGCATAAAAATTTTGCCATATGTCTGATCAACCGAAAATACATCAACAATCCTTAAAAATACCAAAGTCGATTTTGATTACCGCTAAATTATTGGAAGTTACTTCTTCAAAATTAGCGATGAAATTTGCGGCAAAATTATTTACATCCCCCGTAAAATACAAGCTGCCCAAAAGAGAAATCGAAATGGACAAGAATTCGCTACAGCAAAACGTAACAATTTCAAGCATTGAAAAAGAAATAGTCGTTTATAGCTATGGGAAAAGCGATAAAAAAGTCTTGCTCGTCCATGGTTGGTCTGGAAGAGGCACACAGCTGGTAAAAATAGCGGACGAAATGCTGAAGTTAGGTTATACAACCATCAGCTTCGATGCGCCTGCTCATGGAAAGTCTCCAGGAAAGACGAGCAATATGACTGAATTTATAGCCAGTATTTTAGAATTGGAGAAGAATTTTGGCCCTTTTGAATTTGCAATCGGACATTCTTTAGGAGGCATGTCGATCCTCAATTCTATAAAAAGAGGACTGAAAGTAAAAAAAGCGGTCATCATTGGAAGCGGTGATATTGTGGAAGATATTATGGATGATTTTGTAGAAAAATTAGGAATGAATATTGCTATAAGTAAAAAGATGAAAGCTAGTTTCGAAAAGAAAATTGGAGAAACCATGGACAGCTTTTCTGCGTATGTAGCAGCAAAGGAAGTCTCAATTCCGGTTTTAGTACTTCATGATAAAGACGATGAGGATGTCCCTGTCAAGGCTGCCTATCACATTAATGAAAATCTAAAAGAAAGCGAATTGGTCATTACCGAGGGACTTGGCCATCGTAAAATATTAGGCGATGCAAAAGTCATTAAAAAAATTACAGACTTTTTAAAATAAAAACTATGAAAAATTACATCCTTCTATTAATTTCTTTTTTTACCTTTTTATCCTGCCAAAGCCAAGAGAAAAAAGAGGTTGCGAAAAACGAACCTGCTGCAAAAATCCAAAAGACAGATGCCGAATGGAAAAAAGAATTGACACCTGAACAATATGAAGTCCTTCGTAAAAAAGGCACAGAAAGAGCCTTTACTGGCAAATATTATAACCATTTTGAAAAAGGCAAGTATGTCTGTGCCGCCTGTGGAAATGTTCTTTTTAATTCTGATGCAAAATTTGACTCCGATTGTGGATGGCCTTCTTTCGATCAAGCCATAAAAGGCTCAGTAATATATAAAGAAGATACCAGTTTTGGAATGACAAGAACTGAAGTCATGTGCGCAAAATGCGGTGGCCATCTAGGACATGTTTTTGATGACGGCCCGAAAGAAACAACAGGAAAGCGTTTCTGTACAAATTCAGTTTCTATAAAATTTGAACCTGCTAAAAAATAATGCCATGAAAGAATATCCGATAAACAAAACCGAAGAGGAATGGAAAGCCCAATTAGGCTTGGAGCGCTATAAAATATTACGCCAAAAAGGAACAGAATTTCCACATTCTGGAAAATACAACCTGCTTTTTGAAAGAGGAACCTACTGCTGCGGTGCCTGCGGAGAGCCACTGTTTAAAAGCGACTCGAAATTCGATGCCCATTGTGGCTGGCCTTCTTTTGATGAATCGATTCATGGAAAAGTAGAATATATAAAAGATACTTCTCATGGAATGTTACGAACCGAAATTTTATGTGCCAACTGTGGCAGTCATTTAGGCCATGTTTTTGACGATGGTCCTACAGAAACAGGGCAACGCTACTGCGTAAACTCACTATCTATTGATTTCAAAGAGTAAAAGATGGATTTATTTAATGAGTCGACCGACTGGGCCGCAGCCCTTAAGCCATTAATTGTAAAGTATAAGGACAAGAAACATCCTCTTGACTATAAAAATCTGTATCAATTATTGGTCATGGTAGTTTTATCTGCGCAAGATAGCGACGCTCATATTAACAAAATTGCCCCGGAATTATTCAAGGCATTTCCGAACATGAAGTCCCTAGCAGAAGCACATGAAAAGTCACTATTACCTTATATAGAAGAAGTTCGCTTTCACGGAAATAAACTTAAATGGCTTCTTGAGATTGCAGAAAACATAAAACAAGACAAGAATATACCTCTGACAATGAAGGAATTGACAGCATTAAAAGGTATAGGCAGAAAATCAGCCAATGTAATCATGAGAGAAGCTGGGGCAGCCCCCGAAGGTATTATGGCCGATCTGCATGTTGTCAGGGTAGCGCCAAGATTAGGAATTGCCAAATCAAAAGACGCAGACAAAATTGAAAAAGAAATGATGGAAGTCTTGCCAAAATCGATGTGGTCTGAAGCTGGTCTTGCCATCTCCTTTTTAGGTAGGGAAACGTGCAGGCCAACAAATCCAAAACACAGTGAATGCATAATGAACTCTGTATGTGAGTTTTATAAAAATAAAAAAGGCGGTCAAAATTGACCGCCTTTTTTATTATAATATTTTTATTAAATCTCCAGCAGAAGTAAATAATGCTGTTAGTGAAGCATTGTCTTTTTTTAATACTAATTTATATTCTCCATCTGCTGCCACAGCAGCTTCCACAATTTGATAATCGCCATATTTAGCTTTTATATTCATAAGAGCCTCTTTATTAACCTCTTCTGGTGTTATCTTCTTGTATTCTTTTTCTTGTGATACTACCATAGCTGATTTCTCAGTTGCTTTAGCTTCAGTTGGTATACAAATTCCTATACCCAGAAACATTATCGATAAACAAAATAACTTTTTCATAATTATAATTTTTGTGTTGTTATAATAAAGTTAGTTCATTCATGATAGTAGTAAAAGCATTTTAAATAAACTTTAGTAGTCAAGAACGCCAATTTGGGTAAGATGCCTTGCATATATGCAAAAAAAAGAGTCCCTACGATATGTAAGGACTCTTTCAAAGGAAGGCGGCGACATACTCTCCCACAGGATTGCAGTACCATCTGCGCAGG
>NZ_RBLC01000005.1 GCF_003634455.1 Flavobacterium endophyticum
AACAACGCCTCGATAAAATTTTATGTGCCGGAAGTAACAAATTTTGATCCGACCCAAATGATCTATTTATACGATGGAGCCGACGATTCGTATCACGATATTAAAAACGGCAGCTATGAAGTGACACTTTCTACCGGAATCTACAACAGCAGATTTCAGATTACTTTTGTAAATACGGCTTTAGGCATCGGTGAAACGATTAAACATAATTTCGGAATCACGCAGGACAATGCATCGCAGACATTCACGGTACAAAATCCGAATCTAGCCAATCTTAAGTCGGTCCTATTGTTTGATATTACGGGCAAAAGCATTTTCAAAAAAGACAATCTGGGTACCAGTGAAAAGTATTCTTTTTCAACCAGCGGCTTGAGCAAAGGAGTCTATATAGTCGATCTTGTGGCTTCTGACAATCAGAAATTCAGCCAGAAAATAATCGTAAACAGTTCAGGGAATTAGTAAAAGTACCGGCAAGATTCACGTATTGCTGTAGCAGCTAACAGGAATGATGCTTAAATGCAGGGCCGTACTTGACAATTTCGACAATATGCACGAGCCTGGCTTACAGATGCAAGCCTAATAACACGCATCTTAAAATGGTTACATAAAGAGCAAATAAACATGAGTTATTCGATAAATCCTCCTGAGTATTTTATAGAGCCGAATGCGCTAGTACAAGGAGTACTTAAGACATATGGGGCATGGGAATTTAAACCCATGGCTCCCATATTACTTGCCATTCCCCACCTGGTGTGTATCGTAAGCCTCGTAATGCTTCCAAGACGATACTTCTACAGTTACATAGGGTATCACAAGAATATGATGGACTTCCTAAAGAGCGATATTGCGCAGAGGACAGCTTATTCATATATTTTTGTCGTCGCGCCCGGCGGCCCTAAGGAAGCAATGAAGATTATACGCGATATAAAGCGAAAACGCCCTAAGTTCCCTGAATCTCCAATAAAACACCCGTAGGACCTGACATTATTATTACGAACGCCATGTCAATAATACCGTTGCATAAGAAAGCCCCATAATTAACTGGGTTTTAAATATTTAAAATAAATCAAATTATTAATTATTAACAACACGAAAAGTTAAATAGGGTGAATACCAGTAATTTAAGCCTCACCTTTGATTAATGCGGTGATAAAACCGCGCCCTAAATCAAAAAAAATGAATATAACTCTACGGAAGGTAATTGCTATTGCCTTGATTTTTTTTCCGCTATTGGCAACTGCACAAGCACCGCCTTTAGGTACAACAGCTAATTTTGTGCTTTTTTCATCAAATGGAGCCGTGAGCAACACTGGCCTCTCCCATCTTACGGGACACGTAGGAACAAATAATGGATCGAGCACTAACTTTGGAAATGTCGATGGTGTGATGCATGATGCCGATGGAACGACAGCCATCGCCGCTGCCGACCTCACAATTGCCTACAATTTTCTAGATGCAGCAATTCCAGGGTTTTTTCCTGCTTCTCTATTGGGAAATGGACAGATCCTAAATGCGGGCACCTATTCTATTGGACAAAGTGCCACGCTAGACAATATCCTGACCCTAGATGGACAGGGAAACCCAAATGCTGTATTTATTATTCAGATAGAAGGAGCTTTCTCGTCTACTGCTGGATCGAAAGTGCTTTTGGCAAATGGCGCGCAGGCATGCAACGTATTTTGGAAGATCGAGGGACTTGTCAACTTGGCAACAAATACTTCTATAAAAGGGACCATAGTGGCAAATAATGCAGCTATTATTCTTAATACAGGTGTAGCTCTAGAAGGTCGCGTATTGTCAACAACTGGAGCTGTTACGGTTGCTGGGGTGACTGCAAGAAAACCGGTTGGCTGTGGTAGTCCTGAATTGACTGGTCCCGTGGCACCGCCTTTGGCAACTGTTGCCTGCTACACTATTTTCTCTGGCAACGGAGGAGTGGCAAACACAGGAATAACTTTTGTCACTGGAGATATAGGTACTAATGTAGGCCTTGTTACAGGTTTCCAAGCAGAGAACGTGACAGGAACGATTCATCCAAATCCTGACGTATCAACGGCCCAATGTGCTTTGGACTTAAATAATGCATATGCCTACCTGAATACCTTGCCTGTAGACATACAGTTGCTGTTTCCTGCCTCTTTTGGAAACGACCTTGTGTTGACTCCTCATACTTATTTTTTGGATGCAGCGACAATCTTGACAGGAAAAGTGACCTTCAATGCGCAGGGAAATCCAGATGCGGTATTCGTGCTCAAAATCAGTGGCGCATTTTCTACAAGCACTTATGCCGTCGTAGAACTTATCAACGGGGCAGAAGCAAAAAATATATTCTGGAAGATAGACGGAGCGACAAATCTGAATGACTACGCTGCCATTAAAGGAACGCTAATCGGAAACAATGGAGCGGTAATCTTGAATACTGGCGTAGAAATAGAAGGCAGAGTATTAAGCACTACAGGGGCTATAAGTACATTTGCAATCGATGCACAGATGACGCCTGGATGTGCAAGCTTGGGTACAGATGACTATGTGGTTCCTGTTGCTAAATTCTATCCAAATCCATTCAGTACAAACTTTACGGTTGCGATTGATTATGGTTTTCAGGATCACAGCAGCCAACTAATATTTTATAACGTATTGGGAGCCTTGGTGCTTGAAAAAACAGTGACAAAAACTGTAAGCGATATAAGCGTAAACCTTCCTTCTGGACTATACTTCTATAAGTTGCTTAGCGACACTGGAAAGATTCAGTCGGGAAAAATTATTTCAAAATAATAATTTTATGAAAGTCGCGGTGAAGGCGATATGTTAATCGACTTTTCACACTTACATTATTAAAAAAGGATGCTATACAGCATCCTTTTTTTATTGGTCGCTGGCAAGTAAGCATGCTGCTGGTGGAGTTGCTCCCTTTTTTTGCCAATTATTCTGGACGTATTCGAAGTAATTGTCCAAATGTTCATGAACAGATGAGGTATTCCTAAGTTGCACAGATTTGTTATGGCGCAGGGAGCTTTTGATTAAAATCAATACAAAACACAAAAATTTTGAACGTATGATTAACGCATTTATCATTAAATTCTTAATAGCTTCGTATTTTGTATTGTTGATTTGTATATATATCTTATTTAATTTTACATTCAGAAAAAGTTTAATAAGAATAAAGAACTATGAATAAAATATTTTTAGTCATTCTGACTGCAATAGTAGTTTTTACTACAAACGCACAAGACAATGTAAGAATAGTAATTAAAACGCCACAAAACGGACATAGTATTCATGGGTACAAAGGACCTAATGACAAAGTTTCGCTCGCTTATATTGACGATGAAAAGACTCCTTTTACGGGTAAATTTATAGAAAAGGGTTGGGATGATGAGTTATTGAGCGAACGAAATTATTTGAAGGGTCTTTTAAATGGTGATTTTATTGAATGGACCAAAAGAGGCGAAACGGAATACATTAAAACAAAAGGCACCTACAAAAACGACAAGCTATTTGGAGACTATACAGAATATTGGCGACCAAATCATAAAAAGAAAGAGTGTTTCTATGATGCAAAAGGAGAACTTCACGGAAAAATAGTTCACTATGAAGGTTTTTCAGTAGAAGAACCAACAACAATTCAATTTTACAATCATGGTGTTCGTGATAGCACATGGACTTGGTTTTATAACGGTGGAAAAATAAAAAGCGTTGAAAACTATAAAAATGGAAAAGAACATGGTGATAGACTTGAATACTATGAAAATGGCAAAAAGAAATATGAAGCAAAGTATGTAAATGATAAAAAAGTGGACTTGTTATCGGAATGGTACGAAGACGGACAATTAAGATATACTTGCGAATATGCTGATGATAAAAAAAATGGCAAGGAGATCTTCTATTATCAAAATGGAAAAATTGAAAAGGAAGGAGCTTTTGTAAACGGAAGTAAAAAAGGGCGTTTTGTTTGGTATAAAGAAGACGGAACAATATCTGAAGAAACAACTTTTTAATAAAATGGAGTTGCTACCATATTTGCTACAAAAAGTTAAGGTATTAGCTCCCCTCTCCATAAAGGCAAAAAGCTGCAGAATTGTCTGATTGGCATTACCTACATTTTTATTTCAAAATCTGATTTAAAACTTGTAAAAATTGGATTAAGAGTTCAAAGTAATTCTCGTTCTCACTAACTTGAGAAGTTTCTCTCTGGTAGTATTAAATCTTTTGCCAAAAGCTCTAAAATAGCCCTGAAAGCTTGAAAAAAAATTGTATTGAACACGGTACTTGTGTGGAATTATACACTTGAAAAAAGTAAAGCAATACGGTTTTTCTCATAAAATACCAATGAAGCTCTCCATTTATAAGAGAAAGAAAAAATCACTGTTGTAACAATATTTAAAGACACTGAAGTTGAGTTAAATAGTCGAATTGGTCAGGGTACTCAGGATCGTACACTCACTAATTATTCATTTTCCTTTTGCCAGCTTATGTGTGAATGCCGTCTTTTTATCCGCCAAGTCCCACCTTGAAATTTCGTCAAGCACTTCATCTTTATGCTTTTTGCCGATATCCCGTAGGGCGTTGCCCACCGATTTACGAAGGTATTCGCTCTCGTCTGATTTATTTTTACTTATAAGCTGAATGGCGGCTACTGGATTTTCCTTAAAATAAGGTCGGCTTGTCCAAATACGAAGCCCTTCCGTAACAGCTCTCCTTATATTTGGGTTTTCGTCTGCGATCCACCTCCTTATTGTGGCCAGACACTTTTCGTAGCCAATCGAATTGCAATAGTAGTCAAAAGCTTTGGCCAGCATTTCTTGCACGCGCCAGTTTTTGTCATCTGCAACTTTTGTTTCAAGAAGCGCGAGAGCTTGGGAATTGTCGGTTGAAAGCTTCCCCAAGAGATAAGTTGCCAGCATCCTTACCTGATAGCTCTCGTCAGATAGAAATTTTATCGCAAGATCAAAATGCTTTTCTGCCTTGTCGGCTAATATAATATCTCCGCATTTGACTATATGCTTGAATCCGTGTTCAATTTCTTTTATTTCTTCGATAAGTTCTTTCATCATTTATGTTGTTGAGCTTTTGGCCTTGGCGTTCTATGGAATCTACAGAATAATAGGTATCAGAAACTGCAGGACGTCGCAGTCTCATGTTTTTGCGGGATGGCTAGCAGCCCTTCTCTCGCAACTTTTTTCGATGATTCAGTCCCCAGTTACCCATAGCATTGGCTACCTCCTTCACGCTTAGCGCATATTCCGTGATTCTGTACTCTACAAGTATAGGAGACGAGTCATGGACCTTCCGCGTGATCAGTTTATTAGCCTCGAGCGTTTTTAATTCTGCAGAAAGCACCCTGTTTGTAATCTTTGGCACAAAATCTTTAATGTCCTTAAAGCGATGGTTTCCGTGCTTGATGGCGATGATTATCGGCAGCCTCCACTTCCCCCCTATTACATAGAGCGTATCCTGTACATGCAAGATGAGTTCCTTTATTTGTAATGCGACTTCTTCGGTCATATCGGTATCCTTTAGTATATCGGTTACAAATGTATACTAAAAACAGATAGCTTTGCAATAGTGATAATTATAATTAATAATAGAAAAAATGAAAACAGCGTTCATTACGGGAGCTAACAAAGGAATCGGCCTTGAGACTGCGAGACAATTTTTACAGAAAGGCTACAAGGTATTAATAGGCAGCCGGAATAAAGCAAAGGGTATAGAGGCAGTCGGCAAGCTGGTCTCCCTCGGATTTGCAAATGTAGAATTTATTCAGATCGATGTAACTGATTCCGAATCAGTAGAAGAGGCCCGCATAGCATTAGGTGAGAAAATAGATGCATTGGATGTGCTGATAAATAATTCGGGAATCAATGGTATCGAGTTCGATGGCGATACGCCTATCATGCATACTGCAACGAATACGGACATAAACAAATTCAAGGAAGTTTTTGAGGTAAATGTATTTGGTGCTATCAGGGTAACACAGGCATTACTGGATCTGCTCAAGAAATCGAAAGATCCCAGGATAGTAAACGTAAGCTCCAGCCAAGGTTCTCTTACCCTTCACAGCGACCCTGATTTCATACATTATAGGCATAAGGGAGCCGTCTATCAGTCGTCAAAAGCAGCACTGAACATGTATACGGTTGTGTTGGCATATGAGCTAAGGGATCTCCCGTTCAAGGTCAATGCGGTAAGTCCGGGTTCGACAAGGACAGATTTCAACCGTCAGCTCGGACAAGGTTCCGTAGAAGATGCTGCCAGAAGAATTATAAAATATGCGACGATAGGCAGTGATGGTCCGACAGGCAAGTTTTTTTCGGAAGACATGAATCCGGAAACTGGAGAAATTCCTTGGTAAAATAGGCAATATTTAACCGTTTCAAGATAAGGGCTCTTAAACGCTCCTCATGCTCATCTCCCCAATCTCCAATTGCTGCAATTAAGAAAATCAGCGCCTTTCCGAAATCCGTCAGGCTATATTCCGCTTTGGGAAGTACGACAGGAGAGATCACCTTTGAAACCAATTCATGGTCTTCCAGTTCTTTTAGCTGAATTGTCCATATCCTTCTTGAGGCATCAGGAATTTTACGCTGAAGCTCGCTGGGACGCTTATGTCTCTGTTGATAAACCACAGCAAACGCATTTTCTCGGTCAGTGGCAGCTAAGCCAGATCATGTCCCTATTATTTCACTGCCTAGCGAACTATGGCTACAACATTGCGACTTTCGGCTACAGCGCTCCATATGTAATGACAGAACTTTGTACCATCAAAATGTCATTACTATGGATTTAAAGAACAGTACTATCCTTATTACAGGAGGAACCAGCGGCATAGGCCTAGAACTTGTAAGGCAGCTGACTGAAAAGGGAGCTAAAATAATAGTCACGGGACGCAGGCTTGAGGCGCTGAATGAAACGAAGAAGCAATTTAGAGACATCCACACTTTTCAGAGCGATGCGGGCAGTCCGGAAGATACAAGACGGCTTTTTGAAGAAGTTACCCGACAATTTCCAGACCTTAACATCATTATCAATAATGCTGGTGAAATGCGGCTGATCGATATGCTGGACTCTTCCAAAAGCCTAGAAAACCTGATGCGTGAAATTGACATCAATCTTTCAGGGACAATCCGGATGGTACACCAGTTCCTGCCCCATCTGGCCAAAAAGCAATCTGCTGCCATTGTCAATGTCTCCTCTGCTATTGCATTTATGGCCTACTCTTCCGCGCCTGTCTACAGCGCATCAAAGGCCGGAGTCCACGCCTTCACAATGGCTTTGCGCCTGCAATTGAAGGAAACGAATGTAAAAGTGCTTGAATTTATCCCCCCGGGAGTCAATACCAATCTGCAAAATGAATGGATACTGCAGCCGAATCCACGCCAGATGATGGACGCGGACAAAGTAGTAAAGGTGGCGATCAAAGGACTGCAAAATGATACGCCTGAAATAATGCCTGCTCTGGTAAAGATCATCAAGTTTCTGGGGCACATCATCCCTAAAGCACTGATGAACTTCGGCCATAGGGAATTTCAAAGATTCAGACAGCTTAATAATCAACTAAAAAAAACATAAAAATGAAAAAAAATGCTTTTGCAGTGATACTACTACTTCTATCGATCGGGTCTTTTGCCCAGACATTGCCTGCTGATAAGATCGTAGGCGTCTGGCAGTGCGAAGATTATAAAATAGAAGTATTCAAATCGGGCAATACCTACTCGGCAAAGCTCTTGTGGTCCAAGGACATGTTCGAGACCGATGGCAAGACGCCCAAGAAAGACAGTAAAAACCCTGACGTAAAACTGAAAACCCGTCCGGTGCAGGGCCTCACCCATATTACGGGATTGGTATATGAAGATGGCGGATACGTAGACGGAAAGCTCTACAGCGTGCAGGATGGCAATACTTACAGCCTCAAAGGCAGGCTCAAGGCCGCCGACGAGCTTGAGACCCGGGGCTATAAGGGCGTGCCGATGCTTGGCAAAACTTTTAGATGGAAACGAATAAAATAAGCAAGATGGAAACAAAAGGTAACGACACGCTTTCAAGGTTCTGGCATATAGCTTCAAACGCAGTTCCCCCGATAGGCTTTTTTCTGTTTTTCAGGTACAGGAACCGCTATCCGAACAAGGCACGCAGGGCATTGACAAGCGCCGTAATCGGAGTGCCGATCGCAATCGCGATGGGCTACATAATGAATGCCTATATCCTTAAATAATACAATATGGCTAAAAATATTATCTCATTGCTGCTGCTGGTCATATCGGCAGCGCTTAATGCCAGGCATGCCTGGGATACGTTCAATTACAGGAGCAATCCTGAGTCTGCCAAAGCAATGGCCGATCTTGGGATCGGCGAATCTGCCATGCCTTTCCTTGGGTTACTTGCAATCCTGATTATGGCGCTCTTATTGATTCCACAGACATTTTTCCTGGGAAACCTGCTCAATGCTCTTGCAATTGTCCTTATAATGGCGTTGGCATTACGGACCGGCAACTACAAGATGGCAGTGTTTGAGATCCCGTTTCTGGCAATGCCATTAATTATGATCTGGCTGGGGTACCCTTTCAAGAAATAACTTAACTTGCGTTATGGTAAATTCCACACCCTACAGGATACAATCAGTATCGGAAATACACCGTTTGATGGGGCTTCCAAGCCCTCATCATCCGCTTATCAGTATTGTCGACCTTAAAGGCCTTAGAAATGATACCGGTATTGACGCCGTTGTATTCGATCTCTACGTAATCTCTATGAAAAGGGGCTGCGACGGCCTGCACTACGGGCAACAGAAGTATGATTTTGACGAAGGGCTTATGGCTTTTTTATCACCAGGACAGATTTTGCGGGGTGAGGACAGCGGCGTGCCCCCCAATCTTGAGGGCTGGATGCTTTTTGTACATCCTGATTTCCTATGGAATACCTCGCTCGCCAAAAAGATAAAGAAGTATGAATACTTCGGGTATTCGACCAGCGAAGCCCTGTTCCTCTCCGATAAAGAAGAGACGGTTATAAATGATATCATAAAGAATATCAGGGACGAATACCATTCCAACATCGACAAATTCAGCCAGGACATCATTATTTCCAACCTTGTAACGCTGCTGAATTATTCGGAGCGTTTTTACGAACGGCAGTTCATTACGCGTAAGGTCACAAACCATAAACTGCTGGAAGATGTTGAAAATCTTCTGGAAAATTATTTTGGCAGGAACGACCAAGTACTGCACGGCATTCCGTCTGTTGATTTCCTTGCCCGAAATCTTGCGATATCTCCAAAATACCTCAGCAGCATGCTCAAGCAGCTCACTGGGCTTACTGCCCAGCAGCACATACAGATGAAGATACTTGAACAGGCTAAAGAAAAGCTTTCAACATCTGGGCTTACCGTAAGCGAGATAGCGTTCGGCCTTGGGTTTGAGCATTCGCAGTCCTTCAGCAAGTTTTTTAAGAGCAAGACGAAGCTCTCCCCCTTGGAATTCAGAAAGTCATTCAATTAAACAGATATGAAACCAGGTGCCAAGAATAATGGTGAGCGACAAAATATACTTTAGTGTTTACTTGGCAGTAGAAAAGAAAACCTGACCTTGTTTTCTTTTCGATCGATGAGAAACGTACCGCCATTGTTTTTGATGTATTCTTTGCACAATAGAAGGCCAAGTCCCACGCCTTGTTCGTTTCTTGTGCCAGGGGTAGCAATCGCCATTTCATTCCCATTCATCCTTTCCATGTCTATATCAAGATGGCCCTCAGCCTCATTTTCCACGGAAAAGCGCACCCCTTCGGAGATAGCTTGCAGGGTAAACCAAATCCTTCCATCCGACGGGGTGAACTTGATGGCATTATCAATGAGATTTCGCAGCACAAGGCTTATCTGATTGCGATCGGCAGTAATTACGCCATTGTCCGTGACAAGCTGTTCAAGGTGAATGCCTTTCTGTTTAATCAGCGGAAGATAGAGCAGCAACAGTTCATCAAATACAGGCTTTAACTCAAAACTATCCTTTCTAGTTACCAGACCCTCCATCTGGCTTTGCGCCCAATACAGAAGGTTATCTAGGGTATTATTGACCGATTTGATCGTTTTTTTATTCTCTTCGAGCAGCTCCTGCAACTCCTGAGGAGTCAATAGCTGCATGTCGCTCAGCGACAATATACCTAGCAGACTGTTCAACGGGCTTCTGAGATCGTGTGCAATGATTGAAAATAGCCTGTTCTTGACGGCATTGGAACTCTCCATCTGCTTGATGGTGCTGTTCAGCTGCAATGTACGTTCGTCCACCTTTTCTTCCAACCGCTGGTTCTGCGTTCTTACCAAAAACAGGTTCTCGTCCCTCACCTTCTGTTCAGCCCTGATGATCGTCTTGTACCGATCGCCCAATGCGAAGGAGAGCAATAGCAGTTCAAGTGTAGAGCCGATGGGCACCAGTTGGATGGTGAATTCGCTCGACGGGATCACCCCACCCAAGCTTAATGTTACGATCGCTACGGTCACCCAGATAAAAAACCAAGCCAGGATATAATATTTTGCAGGACGGTGTCCGTTCTTATAGGCTATTACCCCTGCAATCCATGCCACTACTGCAACCGTGACGGTCAGCATCTGAGCAATTACCGTTGCTGTATGCTTGAATCCCAAGGCACTGACAAAGAAAAGAATTATTCCCGCACCGCCGATTACATAGAAGATTCCGAGCATCTTAGGTGCCCTCCGCTTCAGGTGGAGGAACCTGTTGCAGAACACCAAGGAGGCTATTACCGAAAAGCTCAAGAGTACATGTGGATACTGGTTTAAAAAGATCCTCAGTTCATCACCGAAGATAAATCCATAGCCTCTGATGTAGATCAGCAGGTAGCTCGATAGCGTCAGCACATATAATACGTAATAAAGATAGGTGATGTCCCTAACGCTGACAAACAGGAAAAGGTTGAATAGCAGGAGCCCTATCAGCAGGCCGATGTAGATATATTCGATGCCGTGCTTGAACTCCTGTCCGTTTATCACGCTTTCTGCGGTGGCAAGCTTTATCGGTGCCAGCAAGATATTGTTGGTCTTTAACCTTAAATAGATAGTTTTCTTCTCAATTTTTGAGTCGACCGGAAGATCTATCATAAAGTTGTTTCGGACAAACACATCGGGCTGCGTAGTCCTGAAGCATCCCGTTTTGAAAACGACCGCACGACCTTTATTGTCGGTTGCATATGCGTCAATATATTCGATATTGGGCGCATCAATAATGAGATATAGGGGCAGGTCCTGTTGGGCAGTGTAACTGAGCTTTATCCACCAAGCTGAAGCAGTGTTGCCGAAATTCAGGATATCATGGCTACCTCGTGTAAATGAGGCATCAGAAAGATTTTTCACATCGTCCAGCGACATCGTCGCAGTTTTATCCTCCAGATAATGAAGTTCTTTACCGATGTTTTGATAGCTGAAATCATTGGCCGACTGCCCTCTGCAGCATACGGCGAAAAATAGCAAGAATAAGGTTGTCACAATAGTAAAAAGGATGTTTGGCCTGAAGCTAATTCTATTCGGTAAACAGCTTATCAAAAAAATTCGTTGTAACATAATCGTGAAAAACTAAAATTAGCAAATAACAAAAATAGTACTAAAAACTCTATTTGAACTGCAGATTATTCTAAAACTAGCCACTAAAGGTAATTAGTATAGGCAAGGAACATTTTTTTACAAAAGGTAGTCAATCAGTGAAGTGGCCTTTGAATCGGGCTTTAAATATTCGCACTGCTTTACGAATCTACTTGCTTAGAATTTACATCATTTTTTTTAGCCGTTCAAAAAAGGACAAAGTGATATAAGGGGTTTATCTGAGCTCCCTTCGTCTCCACCGTACCCTGAAAAACTAATGTTTTTCAGGGTACTTGTATACTTAAAATATTCAGCGCTTTATAAATTAGCGGCCCATATATAGATATCAACCTTTTCGCTAATATTATACTTTCTTCTAATCCTATATTTTTTTCCTTCAATGCTTCTAACGCTAGAATTTGTGAACTTAGCTATTTCCTTTGTTGTAAAGCCTAATTTTATATAGGCACAAAACTCCTGTTCGCTTGCCACAACATTAGGTTGTATCTCAACCAACCTTTGGCAAAAGTAAGGGTACAGTTTTTTAAATTTCGGAAAAAAATGACTGTTGTTTTGTACGGCCATATCGATAACTTCCTTTAATTTATCCACATCAATCTCTGCTTCCCTTACCCACATTTCAGCCTTCTTTTTATAAAATTTAATCGATATCGCTTGCTTTCTTATTATAAAATAGACAAGCCAAAATGTAAGTGCAAGTGACCCTAATAATGATTCCAGAAAAATCATGTCCTTTTTCGGATGCTCAAAGAAATTTGTTTTAACATCTAAAAACACCACAAAAAAAAGAAAAAAGCCTATTAATGCTATTGTCTTTTTATTTGTACTGACCTTAAAAAAATAAGGCAAAGAAAAAATCAAGGGAATGTAATAGAAATGAATTCCTGAACCTAGCCCTGTATGAGAGGATATGTAGAAAAAAATAAAACTTAATAATAGATAGGCAAAAGTCTGTGCAAGGGCATTAAATTTTAAATCTGTGAATATGACATAAAAGAAAAGAATTGACAGAAGGAAGAAGCAATACGAGATTAAAGAGGATATCCAGATAAAATCACATACAGCAATAGCAAAAAATAAAAACGAAAGCGAAAGAAAGCTTTTATTCCATAGCTTAATATGCTCTGCTTCCATTTTATGTGTATACTTTTCAGTCCCGTCTTCAATTAATTTGCAATAAAAATCTGAAATATTTTTTAAAACCATAGTAATTTGTGATTAACAAAGAATGCATGAAATTCGATGCAATTTTAAGCCAAAAAACTACGCAAGTAAATGCATGTATGTAATCATTTCGGAATATATCACACTAAAAACAATAAATAAATCACTGATTTTAAAACAATTAAATCATAAAAATAAAATTAAGGGTTTTAAACATATGCCTTTTGAATAAATGATAAAAACAGCCATAACAGTAAGACGTATACTACAAATACTTAAATTTGTAATACCCTATTTAAAAAAAATTATGAAAAGAATATTTTCAGTTTTAATCCTTCTCTGTTCGTTTACTACCCTACTCAGTGCCCAATCAAATAAAAAAGATATAGACAAATTAGTACAGGATGGCAAGCACTATTTAAAATTTACGAGTGATACCGTAAAAGGTTTTAAGCTCTTGTCTGAGGCAAAAGAAGCTTCTAAACGTATCGGGTACAAAGAAGGAATTGTAGCGAGTGAAGTGGCATTAAGCTTTTTTCATGTAGGCAGAGGTAATTATGGTAAAGTAATTGAGATTGGCTACGAAATAGAGCCACTGGCATTAGAAGCTGAAAATTACACCTTCCTTTCTGATCTTTATAGGCTTAGAGCTTTTTCACATGCGCGATTGGGAATAAGCGAAAAAAGCTATAAAGAATTTCAAACTTCTTTAAAGTATGCAAAAAAAATACCGAAAAAAAACCTTCGCCATCACAGAACAGCTTTTGTTTATGAAAACATGACGCTCTATTTTCAGCGGACAAACAAATCCCAGGACAGTATTTTATATTACTATGAGAAAAGTTTGGAAGAGGCAAAAAAAATAGAGGACAATAACCCTGATATTACATTAGACGCTAAATATGATATCATTGCTAACACAAACGGAAGCCTTGGCCGGCTATATATGTTTTATCCGGACGGGCCAAGAATGGATCTTGCAGAAAAATATTTTCTGGATGCCCTAGAAATACACAAAAACGAAAAATACAAGATTCCCATCCAAAGCAAAATGCTGTTATTGGTTTATTTAAGCAACTTTTATAATCACAATGGCAATCAGGATAAAACAATAGAATATGCGACTAATGTCCTAGAATTAGAAAAAAAGGTGAATTCGCCTTATGATAGGGTGGATGCTTATGACCTATTGTCGGCAGCTTATGTAGAAAAAGGCGATAAGAAGCTTGCATCAAAATATTTACAACTATATGATCAACTGAATGATAGTATTCGCTTAGCAGAAATAACAAGCATTGATGCGCCTGTAAATCATATCATTACACAGGAGAAAAACAAACATACTAGCAGGATAGCAATAATTGCCGGAGGCATTCTCGTTGTTATAGCCTTTGCTGTAATACTATTCTGGAGAAGAAAGAACAGGATTTTACACAAAAACTATGAACACTTAATTGAAAAACTAAAGACGGAAAAAAAGTCCCTTACTGAAGAAGAAAGCTATAGTAAGCCTTCACTAGATAAGCCGTTGAATATTACAGAGGAAACAACTGATGCGCTGCTTTTGAAACTGGAGAAGTTTGAAAGATCTAAAAACATCACTAAAAAAGAAGTCAGCCTGACTTGGCTGGCAAATCACCTGAATACCAATACACGGTATCTTTCTGAAGTTATAAAAAAACATAAAGGAAAATCATTTACTAACTACATCAATGGCTTACGGATAAACTATATCGTAGAATTGCTTTATGAAGAACCCAAACACAGAGAATATAAAATAAGTTATCTTGCCGAGTTATGCGGTTTTTCCTCGAGAGAAGTATTTACAACCATATTTAAAAAAGAAACAGGCATATCCCCTTCCTATTTTATCGATCATTTAAAAAGCGACATCAACATACATCACGACCAGGAAGCAGATAAAGTTGTTTAGAATAATACGATGCTTGTCCTTTCTAATGATTAAGCTACAATCTTTGAAAGGGATCGGGATGGAACACCATAACTGAAAATGGTACCGCCTGTATTGCGGTTTTCAGCCCAAATCCGTCCGCCAAGTTGTACGATAAAATCTTTACTAAATGAAAGCGCGATACCTGCGCCTTGATGTGTTGGACCTCCTTTATTGCTTATAGAAAATAGTTTTTTTATTTGATTGTCCGATAATCCCGGTCCTTCATCTTTTACAGAAATGATAATCTCCTTCCCTGTCTTGAAGGCATCTATAGCAATAGTTTTGCCTTTTGGAGAAAATTTTAATGCATTCGACAACAGGTTTCTGTTGACGAATTGCAGCATTTCTCTGTCAGATGTCGCTACAATGCCATCAGGTATGTTATTAATAACCGTAATCCCTTTTTCATTGAGTTGCGTATTGTAGCCGCTAATAGCTTCGTCAAGCAGCGAACGGATGTTTACGGTTTCCAAATTGATTTTGAATTCTCCAAGCTGGCGTTTGATCCATTGCAGCGTAGCATCAAAATTTTCCAACGTTACTGAGATATCGTTGCTTATGTTTAGGTAAAACGATTCTCTTTCTGATTGCGTAAGCAGTTCCGTATTGCGTTCTAGCAATCGCATCATATAAAGCGTTGAAATAAGAGGCGAACGGAAATCATGTGCCAGTATAGAAACCAGGTTCGATTTAATTGCATCCGCTTTCGATAAGGAAATATTTTTAGTTTCGATGCTCTCATATAATGCCGCTTTCTTTTTATAATCACTTCTGATTTTTCTATACGCACGAAACAGAAGCACTAGCAGGACACAACAGATTACCGAAAATGAGATCAATATGATAATGACCTGTCCTGATGCTTTCTGCGATTGTTCGAGATTTCTATTGTTTTCCTGTAACTGGTTATAATGTGCGTAATAATCGGGTTCGGCATCCGAAATAGTCGCTATGTCAAATACCGATAGGCTGTTAGCTGTTATGGCTATTATACTGGCAAGAGGCACCTCCAGCTGAGTAAAGCCATCAAACATTCCTTTTGCAGTCGCAACCTGTCCATAAGCTCCTATAACAAATAATAAGATTAGAAATTTGCTGTTCATCTTTTTTAGGTTAAGTTGGTTCGATTTGATACCGAGGATTATTCTATTGAATCCTATATCCACGGAGTAGTACAACAGTCAAGGATGAGATTATCTAATTTCAAATTATAAAAAGAGCATCTCAAACAAAACATGATAAGGCTGATGGGGTAAGTATAAATTAAGAGGCGTACCAAAAAATAAAGACCTGGGGGAACAGGAATTAAATAGTAGTTGTCCAAAAAGCTCTAAGTTTCATTAGCGCATCCTCAATTTGTAACATTTCTGCAGTTGTGTGCCCAATTTTGCGGCAGGCAGCAACCGCTTTAAGTTCCAATATCGTTATAGGCGAAATATTGATATATATGGCACGTGAATTAGTCTCAAGGTAAGGTCTTTCTGCTCGTGCAGTCTGTTTAGGTTCCGCTACAGAAAGCGTATAACCATACTCTTCGAATATTTTGAATACATCCGTAACGCTAGCCTTAAAATCAAAACAAGTAGCGAATACGCTATTAAGCAATCTAGTCATGCAAGTAAGCTCAATGGCGTGATCTTGAATCAAACGGTCGTTTTTTTCGACTAGGAATTGTTTTATGAAGCTCTTCAATATCCTATGTTCATATGCTGTTAGATTATGTGCCATATACAAATTGATTCATTAATTTATTAGCTACATATACAGTTCTCATTAGGCAAACCTTGTCAACTTCCTGCTGATTTTCTACAAATTCTAAATAGATGTGCTTTGATGGCAGGCATACTAAGTCTTACCCCACAAAGAAAGAAAACAAGAAGAATAAAAAACAAAAACAACAAACGCAGATATACACGTGTATTGTCTTTTTTTCATAGAAAACTGACTATAAAGCTTTTAAATAAAACCATATAGGCAGAAAAACTATTCAAACCAACTGCTATTCAGAAGTAAAAAACCTTTTTTTAAGTAGGCACGTGTAGCTTAAAATCTACTTTTTAACTCTAGTTGGGCAAATGAGTAAAAAAGCAGACAGGATAATGCATCAGAAGTAGCAACGATACATTATCGGTAGTGCTTGTATTCAAGCGATAGCCAACTTTATCGTTTTTTTGCCGTGTGGGTCGAATTTTATCGCTACTTTAGTAAAGGAAACAAAAGGGAATACAATAATCGTGTATTATGATGTTTCCTTTTTGTTACAGGCTAGTGCGTGGTCGCACAAAATTTTAGCCTATTCCTTTCAATATCCCGTCATCTTTTATTCTTAAGATCGTATAAAATCCAGGACATTGCATTGCTATAATTTATAAAAATAAAGACTATGAATGTTAAACGTGTATTCGGCGCAGTACTTACCTTATTAGGTATCGGGAGTTTAATTTATACAGCATATCAGCTAATCAATAAAAGTACAGCCTATACGACTGTAATTGTCATAGGCGTTATCGGACTGATCTTTTTCTTCTCTGGCATAGGCTTGGTAAAAAACACGAAAGATGAGGCTTAAAGATTTAAGCAGCCTCTAGGTTCTTCTGCTAGTCGTAGCTATTTCGTTCCAAAAGCACTTCCCGTTTTTTTGTAATAAGAAACGGATATACTCCTTCTGGTAGTGAGGAGGCCCTATCTATAAAAAGTATTGCTAGACCGCGAGGGAAATGCCTATGAGCTTTTTCTCCGTAGATTAATCCTTGTTTCGCCGCATTCGACATTTCCTTCTCAAAGTGCGAATAAGTAACTATTAATCACTACCTTGCAGTGAATACTTTCCGTCAGCACATACTTTCTGTATTTATCTTTTCCCCGTTTTCCACTGACCCAAACATTCTTGCCAGCAACTACCCATCTGTAACTAGCTGGATAAAAATATTTTCATATATGGAACAATACACTAACAATATAAGCAGGCGCCAGATCCGTCACACTCTTGATTCGTTAATGGAAGGAATACAGGTTATAGATTTTAACTGGCGATACCTGTATGTGAATACTGTGATGGCACAGGCAATTGGCCCGGAGGATAATTTTAGGATATTGACCATGATGGATAAATATCCAGGCATAGAAAACACCGATATCTTCAAAGTTCTTCAAGACTGCATGATTAATCGAACGCCAGATCGGCTAGAAATCGAGTTTGTATATCTGGATCATTCCGTCCGTTGGTTTGACGTTAGCATTATAGCCGTTGAAGAAGGCATATGCATCATGTCACTAGATATCACCGCCCATAAACTGGCAGAAGAAAAAAGCGAAAAGGCCGCCCGCCTCTATGCTTTTATCAGCCAAGTAAATCAGCATATCGTCAGAGTAAAGGATGAGGCCGCACTCTTCCATAACTCGTGCCATATAGCCGTCGAATTCGGCAAATTTAAGATAGCATGGATAGGACTCTTCAACCATTCTGAGAAAAACATAAGCATCGTTGACCATAGCGGAATCCCTGACGAAAACCTCAGCATATTTACCAATCTACCGTACCTGTTAGACGATTCGCAACACATCGTACTGAGAACAGGCACCCATTATATCTGTAATGATATTGAAACAGCCCCTTGCCTGCCAGCATGGAAGTCCTTTGCCAAAGAAATGGCTATCGAGTCTTATGTGGTGCTGCCGGTAAAGAAATTAGGAATTATCATCGGCACATTCAACCTGTATTCGACAATACCGAACTTTTTTAACAGCGACGAGCTGCGGCTGCTGACCGAAATGATGGACGACATTTCATTCGCACTTGATGCATTTGAGAAAGCAAAAAGGCATGACATCGCAGAAGAACTGATTATCAAAAATGAAAAGCGGTTTCGGGCCTTAATTGAGAAAAGCACCGACATCAAAACTTTATCCACAATCGAAGGAAAGATCATTTACGCCAGCCCATCGATAAAAAAAATACTTGGATACACTTCTAAAGAATTTATAAGCTTGCCATTTCTGGCCATCTTCCATCCAGAAGATACCAAAGCTATTATAAATTTGAGAGAACGGCTGCTAAAGTCTCGAGGTAAATCGTTCAGCAAGCAGCTCAGGCTGTTGCACAAGAACGGACACTGGATCTGGTGCGACGGCACCATTACCAATATGCTCCATGAAGAAGGCATTGGAGCGCTGGTTTCAAATTTTTCGGATATATCCGAAAAAAAATCAGCAGCAGGACAGCGCGAATTTGATCGCAATAACTTGCATGCGTTGATAAATAACACAAACGACCTGATGTGGAGCGTAGATACGAATTATAACCTGATTACCTCCAATCAGCCTTTCGATAACTTAGTACGCCAAGCTTCTGGAAAACAGGCCGTAAAAGAAACCAGTACGCTTCATCTGGAAGGCTTTCCAGAAGAGCAATTGCGCCGCTTCAAAAAATTTTATGACCGTGCGCTAAAAGGCGAGACTTTTACAGAAATAGAATACGACAGCTCGCCTGTCGAGATCTGGTCCGAATTTTCATTCTATCCCATCCGAAAAAACAAAGAGATCATCGGTACCGCTTGCTATTCTCATGATATTACCAACAGGATGATTGCCGAACTGAAATTAGAAAGGCAGAACAGGGAATTGACCAAGACAAATCATGAGCTCGACCGCTTTGTATATAGCGTTTCACACGACCTACGTTCGCCTCTGACTTCAATCCTCGGGCTGATATCTTTTATAGAAGAAGACAGCATGGAGAAAGAAACCCTAGAGCATATAAAACTGATCCGGAATAATATAGAAAGGCTGGACGGTTCCATAAAGAATATCCTAAGCTATTCCCAGAATAACCGCTCGGGCCTCGAGATCCAAAGAATAGACGTAAAAAAAACGATTGCCCAAGTTATAGATCTGCTCAGGAACGGAAAGAACTCCAGAGATATCGATTTTCAGGTAGAAATTCAGCAAGAAATCGATTTTTATTCCGATTTCCGAAGGTTTACAATCATCCTTGAAAACCTGATTTCCAACGCTATAAAACATCACTCCGATGCCAGCTCAGAAAGATTCATAAAAGTTTCGTGCTGTTCTAGCGAAAACACACTTGAGCTAATCGTCGAAGACAACGGTATCGGCATAGCCGATGATAACCACGAAAAGATATTTGAAATGTTTTTTCGCATTTCAGGAAATACCGATGGCTCAGGAATAGGCCTTTACATCCTAAAGGAAGCAGTCGAAAAATTACAGGGTTCCGTCAAGCTGATATCAAAAGAAGGCATCGGAACCACATTTATTGTCACACTAAAAAATCTAACCCCATGATTGAAGCTTCCCCAGTTTTTGAAAATATGATGATTATCGATGATAACAACATAGACCTTTATATAACTACCCAGACTATTAAACGAAATAATATCGGAAAAACGGTAATGCCATACAGTATAGCCGAAGATGCTCTAAAGTTCTTGCAGCTCAACGCTCTTGACCTGTCTGCTCTGCCAAGAATAATTTTAGTAGACATCTATATGCCCGTAATGTCGGGCTTTGAATTTATGGAAGCCTATGACAAGCTTCCTACTAACCTGAAAGAATTCTGCAAAGTATTCATCGTTTCTTCCTCAATTGACAGCGTAGATCTAGACAGGGCCAACAAAGACCCGAATGTCAACGCTTTTCGTGAAAAGCCAATATCGGTGGAGTTTTTGCAAGAAATATCCAAATTGTATTCTATAGAGAAGTAGCCACATATCCAAGCAAGAGCTTTGAAATTTGATACATCCTGATTTAGAAAACCATCATACATACCCGCTCCCATCCGTCTTGCTTAGTCTTGAAAAGGTAAGGCTCGAAAGGATCGTGAATATAGAAAGTACTATAAACGTATAATGAAAAGGCTGCGTACGGTTCATATCAAAAGCATCCGACTGGAAAAAGGAAAGCACCAGACTGGCTACCGAAACTCCAAAGCTGACCGACAGCTGCTGCATGATGACCAGCATCGTATTGCCTCCGCTTTTGGTATTCTCATCCAGATCGACAAGCGTGATGGTATTCATGGCCGACATCTGTATAGAGGTAAAGAAGCCGTAGAACACCATCAGCAGTATGTAATACCCTAACGGAGTATCTCGTTCTACAAACCCCAAGATTACTAGCACTACTCCCAATAAGATCGTATTGCTGATAAGCACGGTTCGGTATCCCAGCGCCTTGATGATACGCACCATAAAAGGCTTTATGGCTACGTTGGCCAATGCCGAAGGCAGCAGCAGCAGTCCCGCCGTCGAAGCAGAATAGCCGAAACCCGTCTGGAGCATGAGCGGCAACAATAGCGGAAGTCCGCCAATGCCGAGCCGGGTAATCAGGCTGCCCGTAAGCCCTATCCTTAACGTCTTTATATTTAAAAGCCTGAGGTCGATGATCGGCTTTTCAGTCCTCTTGTAATGGATGTAGTAGAACACTGCCAGCAGGTTGAATAGCAGCAAGCCGCCCAAGATATACATCCAGTGCGTCAGTCCCGTACTTATGATTTCCAGAACCATCGTGATTGCGATAAGCGCCAGACTAAAATACATCAGCCCCCTGAAGTCAAATCGTCCTACTGCCTTTTTAAAGTTCGGCATCGTACGTTTCGCCATAAAAATACCGAGAATCCCTATCGGGACATTGACAAGGAAAATCCAATGCCAGCTAAAGTTATCCGAAATGAATCCGCCAAGGCTCGGACCAACCACCATGCCCAACAGGCCGAATACGGTAATAAAGTTCATGGTTTTTAAAAGCCTGCTCTTGGGGTACTGGTACAGTATGGCAAGACGCGCTACAGGCACCATCATCGAGGCGCCAATCGCCTGTAGCACCCTAGAAAGGTTAAACGTAAGCAGGCTAACAGAAAGCGCACAGCACAACGATCCGGCAACAAACAGCCCGACGGCGATCCTGAACATGGTTCTCGTGCCAAACTTATCGGCCAGCCAGCCCGAAAGCGGAATAAACAACGCCAGCGTCAAGGCATAGGTAACAATAACCGAATGCATTTGTGTCGGAGAGTACTGCATGTCGCGCGCTATGACAGGCAGCGACGTGTTTAGGATGGTACCGTCGAGCGACTGTATAAACATAGCCACAGCCGTTACCCAAGGCAGCAGATGCGTGGCGATGCGTTCTTTCTTTCTCTTTCTTATTTTTTCTTCTTGCTTGGCGGTAACCATAGTGCTGTGCTTAGTATCGTAATGCTTATAAACAAGTCTTTTACAAAATTAGTGATTTCCTATCGCATGGAAGCCCCTTTTCTCCTTCCCGACAGAAAAATACGCGCCTATAGCACTAAATCCCCTATTGAAAACATCTTTTTTATTTTATCTGCAATCAAAACGTAGCTTTATATAGCGCAAAGTTGTTGTCGACATAGTGAATCTGTTCGCATTCAGGAAATAATGCGAGGTACAACCCGAAATGCCTCAATAGTAGGGACTAACAACTTAAAATAAAACAATATGGCTTTTTATACAATTGAATTTGATTATACGGGCAATGCTCCTACGGCATCTAAAACCTATAATTTTTGTATTGATGACTTAGGCTATGATGCCGAAAATGTGCAGCAAGTAGGTCCTATCAAGGTTAAGATTGACGGCTCTTCAAAGGCCAACATCGTAAATGCAATTAATGCTGATTTGCCTAAAACACGTTCTGGAACTACATATACAGAAGCATCATAAGGCTTGCCTGCCTTATAATGAGTTCTTCTAGCTCCGCAAAAACCTGCAACTGTTACTAGTGGCAGGTTTTTTTATGCCACTACGAACCGCTCTTTTCCCCACAATTTTTTTTTAATGACCTAAAAGACATTTTCTTATCTTTGAAATAAAGAAGTATAACACTGCCTGGTAAACGGCACTCTCTTAATACTATCTAACTATGAATAACTATTATGAATCTTCTTACCTGACTTGGGAACTAACGCCAAATAAAAACCTTGAATTTATTACAGCGGTTTTTGAACATTTAGAATATCTCGAAGAGAATGAGGTCAATACATGGAAACACGCTGAAACAAGCGACTACTATTTTCAGCAGCGCCCAATCGGCGGCGACAGGCCTTTTCCTATTTTGGATGCCACTCTTTTAGCTACCGACTTGCAAGCCATCCTGTCAAGCCACGACCTAGCTCCTGAAGGAGAAATTGTATTTGTAAAAGACCAGCAGCTGGATAACTACCGGCACCAGATTCAAGAGGCCAGCTGTTTCAGCAATCCATCCTATGCTATTTTCTTTAGTTCAGAAAACAACATAGTAAAACGCATCTGGTTTGATTATGATGAAGGGCATTCCGTAGAAAGCAACAGGTTGGCTATGGCTGGGCTATTGCATCATCTGGGCGAAAAGTACGCGCTTGTTTTGGTAGATTGGTATGAGAAACGGGCGATTGACTTATCCAACAAAGAAGCGACGCTTCAGTACCTAAAAGATACTTCGCCCAAAACGGTATAGCATCGCTGGTTCGTAGATTGCGAAAGAACTTCATCGTATGCCACAGCAGTTGGTCTAAAAGCACCCTAATAATGTCCCGATTGCACCTCCCGCGGGAGTAACTATCTCGCTACCTTTGGATTGTAATCAACTAATACAGACAACAATGAGAAAGATCCGAATTTTTGAACACATCTCGCTAGATGGTGTCATAGAACATGATGGAGATTATGCGTATGGTGCCTGGACGACGCCGTATCGGAGTCCTGCCGGAGCAACGATGCTCTTTGAAGCCTACGGCCCAAACTTTGACCTGCTGCTTGGCCGCCATACCTACGATATATTTAGCGGCTTTTGGCCGAATGCTGGAGATTTCCCTATGGCAAATGCCATAAACGCGGCAACCAAGTACGTCGCCACGCATAGGCCCGACGGCTTAGAATGGGGCCCTGTAAAGAGTCTAGGCGAAAACCTTGTAGGAGCGATTCGCGACCTCAAGGCAACGAGCGGTCCCGACTTTATTGTCGTAGGAAGCTCAACGCTTACGTCGATGCTGCTTGACAACGGACTGGCAGACGAGGTGGTGCTTATTACCTACCCTGTCTTGCTTGGCAACGGCAAACGCTTGCTGTCTGACAGCATTAATGCCCAAGAACTTGCTTTTGTAGACTCAAAAGCGACACCTACGGGCTTGCTAATCAATACCTACAAACATCTGGGGCCGTTAAAAAAATAATCTTCTGCCAGACCCAAAAGCACTGCCATATCGATTGCAAAAGCGGCTTTGATCGATAGTGATGTAGAAATGATGTAAACTATATTGCCTAAAATATAAAGACAACCCGTACCGAATCCCCTAATTTTGTTTCACCGGATGGGGGTCCGGGGATGAGGGAGAATTGTTTTAAAGTTAAAAAAGGATAGCGTCTTGCTATCCTTTTTTTATTGGTGTCGTAGCAAGCCTGCCTAAAAATCAAAAAAATACGTCTTTACATTCCCTTTTTCGTCCTTTTTTTGCCCCTTTTGAGCCAAGGCAAAAAAACAGTTACACCGTAAAACTGACCAGTTACGCCCGTATTTGACCACTTATTACTTTTCGGTTGCGTTTTTACCATCGAACTTTTAGTATTGTATCCAGAAAACAGAAGCTTCTAGCTGCTGCTTTGCTGTCGAAAGACCGTATAGAAAGGGTTCGGTATAATGAGCAGGAGGTTCGGCCCTATAGCCCGTCGGTTTAGGGCTGCATCGGTCGGATGCAGGAACGCATCAGGCGCTTGTGGTACAACATCGGTCAGGTGCTATACTATATCCCGCCCGTTCCAGACGGTATCTGATGGAATGCTGTACAGCATCGAGCCGGTTTCATACCGCATCGAGCTCCTATCAGACAGTATCTGCCACAAGGCGATACAGCACCGGGCAGATACGATAGCGCACCGAGCAGATGCAGGATAGGTTTCTGGCAAATGCAGACAGCATCTTTAGGGATGCTATAGCACTCGGGGCGGCTGCAATAAAGCATTTCTGTGGATTTTTTATGGAGTTTCAGGCTTTTTATGCCTATCTCAATAATGTCTAATTTTAAATTTAATCTTTATGTCAAGAATCAAGATTATTACCTCGTTCGGCAGGTATAATGATGCCAACCTGGAGCAAAAAGCAGAGCTTATTGCAGACAGCATGACCAACAATCCTCATTTTGAAGATCCGGTGCCGGCTATTGCCGAACTTAAGGAAGCGACTATTGCTTTTGATGAAGCCATTATCAAGGCAAAAGAAGGCGGAAAGAGAGAACAGCTCAGGCGAGACGACAAACGAAAAGAATTGATCGTTCTCCTCGACAAGCTGGCGCTGTATGTGCACATGAAAGCCGACGGAGACAACTCGGCTTTGGCAAGCTCGGGCTTTACGCTCAGCAAGATACCCGAAGCGATAGGCATCTTATCGAAGCCGCAAAACTTTATGGTGCGTGCCGAAAACGCCGGTTCTATAAAACTGAGCATCAAGACCATTCGCGGTGCCAAAAGCTACCAGTACGAATACCGCAAAAAAGGAGAAACAATCTGGCAAATCTGGGTACATACCAAAACCACGCTCCTCCTTACAAACCTCGAAAGCGGCCAGCAGTACGAATTTAGGATAGCCGCTATAGGCGCTGCAATGCAGCGGGTTTATAGTGATGTGATAAGCAGCTATGTACTGTAGTTAGTTGATAGTGGAAAGTTATTAGTTATTAGTTTTTAGGGGAAAGTGGATAGTTGGATTTGATATTTAGGATTTTTGATTTTAGATTTATGAGTTATGATGTATGATTTTAGATTTATGATTTTGGATTTATGAGTTGTGACTGCGGATAAATAAATTTGTTTATTTAAAGCTTTCCACTTTTCCACTTTCTAACTTTACAACTTTCCATCATCAAACAAAAATCTAAAATCAAAAATCCCAAATATCAAATCCAACTATCCACTTTCCCCTAAAAACTAATAACTAATAACTTTCCACTATAAACTAAAAACTAAAAACTATCAACTATAAACTATCAACTAATAACTATCAACTAAAAACTATCCCCTATAAACTATTTTCCCTCTTCCACACACGATGATTCCCCATCGCTTCAATAAAGTCCTGCGGGAGGTTGCTTTTTGGTACTTCGTTCGTGAATACGCCATTTTCTTTGCTGTTTTCGTCGGACAGCTTTAGTATAAAGTTGGTATGGTTTAGAAGCGTTATCCCTTCCTTATCGGCAGCTATGGCCTTGCAGTGCTTGTAGGCGTCGTTTAGGAACTCGATGGCTTTTTCTTCTTTGCCCAGTGCCTCTGCGCTTGCTTTTCCGGCCGGTATGAATACGGCATCAAACAATACGGATGAGACGGTGAGCAGGTTATGGTCTACTTTTATCTTTTTAGTATCGCTGCCTGTAATGGCCGTGGCATTGGTGCCTATGATTTTAACGACTGCTTTTTCTTTTTCTAAGGCGGCTTTCATGGCGTTTATCGATTGCGAATCGACACCGTCGGAACATAAAAAGGCTACCACGCGCGACTCGATTGTTTTGGAATTGGTCTTATTGTTAATCATGCTCAAGGCATCAGACTTTTGGACAGCTGCCTTTACGGCTTTAGGTTCGTGCTTGTTTTGGTCGGCATCGGCGCCGATACCTTTGTTCATCGGTTTTTCTGGCTTGTCCGGAACGGCAATTCCTAGGTTTGCTGCCACTTTTTGCGCCAGCCCTTTATCTACCTGCGAAAGCAACCCAAGCATTCGGGTACGAATTTCTGGGGTTTCTACCTTGCTCAGCTCAAAGCGAAAGGCATTGATGATATGCTGCTGTTCTACCTCGGTCTGGCTCTCAAAAAACAGCTTCGCCTGGCTGAAATGATCGGAAAAGCTCTCGCTCCTCTCTCTTACCTTGCGGGCATCGATCCTTTCGTTAAAGCTTGCAAAGCCGCCTTCGGCAATCTTTGCCTGATAGGGACAGCCTCCTCCTAGCGAGTTTGGAAAATAACTTACCCTGCCCGTATTGATTTCTTGTCGCATGTGTCCGTCGCGCTGGTTGTTGTGCATCGGAGCAATCGTCCTGTTGATAGGAATCTCGTGGAAGTTAGGGCTTCCTAGTCTGGACAGCTGCGTATCGGTATACGAAAACAGCCTGCCCTGAAGCAAAGGATCGTTTGTGAAATCGATTCCAGGAACGACGTGCCCTGGGTGGAAAGCCACCTGTTCGGTTTCTGCAAAGAAATTATCAGGGTTCCTGTTGAGCACCATTTTTCCGATAATGGTAACGGGAACCAGTTCTTCTGGAACTAGCTTGGTAGGGTCTAACAGATCAAAATCATACTTGTGCTCGTCGGCTTCAGGTATAACCTGCACTCCCAGCTCCCATTCCGGAAAGCTTCCGTTTTCGATAGCTTCCCATAGGTCGCGGCGGTGAAAGTCAGGATCATTGCCTGAAATCTTTACGGCCTCATCCCAGACAACGGCATGCGTCCCTAATTTCGGTTTCCAATGGAACTTGACGAAATTCGATTTGTTGTTCTTATCGATCAATCGGAAGGTATGGACTCCGAAGCCTTCCATCATTCGATAGCTTCTCGGAATCGCCCTGTCTGACATTGCCCACATGACCATGTGCATCGATTCTGGCATCAGCGAGATAAAATCCCAAAAGGTATCGTGTGCTGAGGCGGCCTGCGGAATTTCGTTATGAGGTTCTGGCTTTACGGCATGGATAAGGTCTGGAAACTTCGAGGCGTCTTGAATAAAAAAGACGGGTATGTTGTTTCCGACCAAATCGAAATTGCCTTCTTCGGTATAAAACTTGACGGCAAAGCCTCTTACGTCTCTTGCCAAATCTGTAGAGCCGCGAAAGCCGGCTACTGTCGAAAAGCGCACAAAAACAGGCGTGATGGCATTGGGGTCTTGCAGGAATCCTGCTTTAGAATAGGTACTGGCATCTGCATTGGGCTGAAAGTAGCCGTGTGCGGCAGAACCTCTGGCGTGAACGATGCGTTCTGGTATGCGCTCATGGTCAAAATGCGTGATTTTTTCCCTAAGGATAAAGTCTTCCAAGAGCGAAGGTCCGCGCTCCCCTGCTTTAAGGCTGTTGTTGTCGTCGTTGATCTTGACTCCCTGGTCTGTGGTCATGAATTGATCGGTGCCATCTGATTTATTTTTGGCTAAATCGTGCTGCTTCTTATTTTCTGCACCGTCCGAATTGGCGTCATTTTTTTTCATAATCCTGGTTTATTTAGTTTTGTTTGCTCTTACTATAAAGTTGGGGTTTTTAACTGTCTCTTTCTTTATAGCATTCTCGACAAAAATTGCAGGATTTGGTAGCTATTGCAATCGCTTCATTTCTAATGCATTTAGTATTCCGGCCGAACTCGCCGTATTATTAAAATAAACAAAGAAGGTCTCGACACCGCTCTTTTTGATTTCATCATGCACTTTCTCGAGTTCTTCTTTGCTGTAGCTGGAATAAAACAATTTCTGGCTGCCGTGGAATCGCAGGTATCCGACACTCGAAGTCTTGATAATACCTTCCGGCAGTTTCGGATAGCGAACGTTGCAAAAGACGGCCTTGCTTTTTGAAAAGGCATCGAAGACTTGGCTGTTCCACCAGCTTTCGTTGCGAAACTCTATCACGTTCTTGAATTCGGGCTTTAGGTATCCTAAAATCAGTTGAAGCCTTTCTTCGGTATAGGTGAAACTTGGCGGCAGTTGGAATAATACGCAACCTAATTTGTCTTTTAATCCAGCACTGCAGACGGCATAGAAATCTTCAATGAGCGCTTCGCAGTCGGCAAACTTTTGGATGTGGGTAATCTGTTTGGGAGCCTTTACGGAGAATGTGAATTCTTCTGGACTCTTTTCGTACCACGATTGGAGGCTCTTGACGGTCGGAAACCTATAAAATGTAGCATTGAGCTCATAGGTAGCGAAATGCTGGCAGTAGAATTGAAACCATTTGCTTTTGGGCAGGTCTTCTGGATAGAATAGGCCTTTCCATTCTGCCGTGTTGTAGCTTGAACAGCCTATTATTATCTTTTCTTTTTTCATTGGTGCAGTATCTGACAGTTCTCGCAGAAAAAGCTCCTGCGCTTTTTGACTCCGGTATGTTTCTTGAGTATCGGAAGGTCGCACCGTAGGCATTGGGTTTTGGTATGTGCCAGCCAGTGCTTCTTGAGCTCGTAGTTTTTTTTCCAGTCTAGGAATTGAAAGCTATAGTTGCGGGCTTCCTCAACAAGCTCATTGATTTTTTTCTTGGGAATCTTTCCCACCAGCGATTCGGGATGGATGCGGACTCTATATAAGACCTCATTCTTGATTATGTTTCCCACGCCTGCAAAGATCTCTTGTTCGAGCAAGGCATCGCAGATTAGCTTATTGGGAATTTCTTTCAGTTTTTCTTTCGCTTTTTTCGGATCCCAGCTTTCATTCATCACATCGGCGCTCCAATCGTAATGGGAATTGATGTCGCCCTCCAGAAACTTTATCGAACAGGAATACAAATTGATTTCGCCGTTCGGGAAGGTAAGATTCAACCGTACGGGCGACTCTTTGGTTTCATTGATGCGGTAGGTTCCGAATAGCAGGAAATGGATGCGCAGCGTAAAGTCTTCGAAGCAGACCAGAAAATGTTTTCCCCAGCTCCGAAAAGAGATTACTTTTTGGTGCAGCAGCCGGGATTGGTCGATTTTGCTGTTTCCAAAAACAGCAATGATCTCTTTCCCCTCAAACTGCTGGACTTCTTCTTTTAGTATGACTATGCTTGGACCTTCTGGCATTATTTCTCGGTATTGCTTTAATGACGTACGCTACTTAAAAGTAAGCCCCTTCCCACAATATACTCTTATATGATTATATCATTTGTTTGTATGTTGTCTGAGGAGGACAAGAAACGGCAATCATGAAACATTTTGAAGGATAAGTATAAGCCCAATCATTTTTTTAGGCAGAAATTAGCTTGCGCCTAATGCAAACACTATGGAAACAACATCAATCATCGGGATATTGGCGGCTTTCTTTACCACAATCGCGAATTTCCCGCAGGCTTATAAAATTATTAAGGAGAAAACAAGCAAGGGCGTGTCGGCAAATACGTATCTCGTATTGCTGACGGGTACTTCTTTATGGGTTATTTATGGAATACTGCAGTCGGATTGGCCGTTGATCATTGCAAATGCCATATCGTCTCTGATAAGCATGATTATCCTCTTCCTGTCTTGGATTTCAGACAAAAAAATAAAGGGTATTCACAAGGCTTTAAAAGTAGATGATAAATAGGGCTAAAGTTTCAGCAGTTCAAAACGGTTGAGCTGCAAGGAGGTTTTGCTGCCATCTGCTTTCTGGAATTCTACGGTTACAGACTCTTTGTCTTTGGTCATGCCTAGAAATTCGCACCAAAGTTCTGGGCTCATTGCCGTCATGTTTACCTCATTGACTTTTAGAATGACGTCGTTTATTGCCATTCCTTTATTTTTAGCTTCAGAACCTTCCCAAATTTCTACCACAACCAATTTGCCGTCTTCTATGAATGGCGTAAATCCAAACGCAAATTCTTTTTCAAGCGGCAGCGTCTGTTTTGGAACGTAGATTTTCGATTTGTCCCAAGAAATGATGATTTCTTTAAATTGCTTCAGGAATTTGTTTCCTATAAGAATCTGGGAGCTTGGACTGACACCTAGCCGCTGGTTTGTCAGCGCTATTTCCCCAAAGTAAAGCGAATCTGCCAAGACAGCTATTTCTTCTTGGTTGTTATTGCCGCTCAGTGAAAAAGAGGCCCTGCCATGGCTCTTTCTTGAAATAGCGGTTTTTGGCAATCTTGACTGCTTGTATACGGTATCTGGAAGATCGATATACTTATTATTTCCGGTGTCAATCAAGGCAGGAAACCGGATGCCTCCTGTAATAAGATGTACTATAGGGCTGCCGGAAAAATTGGGCTCGAAGTCTACTGTATTATACTCAAAGCCTGGCTTTATCTTATCGGTAGAAAAATCGATGGTATGGCTGTCGTAGTTAATCTTCCAGTTGCCAAGCCTCATCATGTTGGTGCCAAAAACGCCATGTATCTTGCTGCAAAATACGGTAGAAAAGGAATCAAGGCTCATTGAGGCACACCCCACCTTTGAAAACGTAACGCCCGATACGCTTAGATTGTCAAGCATAAAAATCGGTGCTTCTGTTTGCACTCCAGCAGCATCAATTAACTTATTTGAGGTCACAGGCTTTAATCCCAACTCTGCGACAAGCTCGGGAGACAGAATGGTTACGGCACCGGTATCGAAAAGAAAATTGTACGTCTTTCCGTTTATCGTAACTGGAATCAGCAATTCGTCATACACGTAATCAAACTTGACAGTAGCATTGAATTTTTTCGGATTGGCTTCGACTGTAAAAAGGTATTTGTCGCGTCTTATCTTTCCTTCTTTGATTTCTTGCTTGGATTGGGCAAAAGCAATTGTGGTAAACAGAAATAATGCTAATCGTTTCATCATCTTAAAAGTGAGTTTACACAAAAATAGGAATCGAAAATTGATTATGAGGGATTCAAGAAAAAATATTTAGGTAGTTGGTAGTGGATAGTTTATAGTTGTTAGTGGATAGTGGATAGTTGGGTTTGGAAATGTTTTTGGTTTTATAGGAATGCTTGCCTTTGCTTGTAGGTTGCTGCCCTACTACCCCTACTTTCAACTTTACGACTTTATGACTTTACAACTTTATGACTTTACAACTTTCAACTATAAACTATCCACTACCAACTATCCACTATCCACTAACAACTATCTACTCGCTGGAAGTTGCCAAAAATAATCCGGATTATGCGTAATGATATTGCCCTTCAAATAACGGTTATCTTCATCATAGCCGGAAGGAGTCAAAGAGATATATTGCAGGTCTTTATCGTTGTTTCGGTACCTGCTCTCGGTATTAAACTGGCTCTTGTTGGTGCATTGAATCCAATACAAGTTTTTCGCCATATAATAGTCAAGATACCATTCTTTAGTTCGTTCGGTTTCTTTATTCAGCTTGAGCGGCTGGTTGTTCTTTAGGCGTTCTCTAACTTCTTCAATGCTTAGCAGGGTACCTTTATCATCGGTGACATAAATACCGTGCGACGGATCCATCCAAAGCCATTTGTTCAAGGTTTCGGAATAGACGCAATTGATAACATGGCAGTCTTGATCGTTTTGGTCTTTTGGCATACAGGTTACGTAGCGGGACTTGAATCCCATGGCCAGATACATTTCGTTAAGCGTCATGGCTTTATGCCTGCAGTTAATGCCTTTACCGGTAGCTTTGTGGTAGTTATAAAAGTCAATGGCATCAAACTCGCACAAGGCCCAATTAGAGCCGTCATATTTGATGCTTTTGGTAGCATACAGCATGATGTTGATTATCTTCGATACTTCGTTGCCATTGCCTGCTATAGAATCTAGGTTGAAATACTGTCGTACTTCTTTTAGATTATGGTGTGCTGTATCCTGGTACCAAAAATCAGGCAAGGAATCCTTACGTTCCGTACGATAATTGCCCGACTGTTGAAGAATATAAAGCATGTCATACTGCTTTATCTGGTTTAAAAAGGCAATAAACTTTTTGTCTGTCCTGATGTTGTCTAAATCACTGTCTGTTTTTACATGCTGGTATTCGGTATAGCCCCATTCGATAGCTTTTCCAAAATCAGCTATTGCCTGCTGCTTCTGATGGAGCAAGGAACGCGTACAGGCCAGATTGTAATAGACATTGGCTTTGATTCTTTTGATAGTGGGCTGAAATTCTTTCTTTTCATTCTCTGATAGTTTTAGGTTATCAGTAGCTGCAATCATTTCTTTTAATAACGATTCCGTCTGCTTGTAATCTTTAGCTTGGTACTGCTTCTGGTATTCGTTTTCTAGTAGCTGAAACCTGGCGGTAAATTCGTTCCATACTTTTGAATTTGCTTGTCCGAATGCTGTTACTGAAGAAAATAAAACGGCTAAAAAAATAAAGGTTATTCTCATATTCCCACTTTTAGAGTTGTTGATGAAGTTTCTATCAAGACGAGATTTTATTTGTTTTGTTACACGCGGTTATGTAAGTTTTCTTTTATATCATATAAATGCTTAAATTAGCAGGTGCTTCGGGCATTCCCATCTACCAAACATCAATCTAGAATAAACTTTTAGGCTATGGAAAAAAGACTACTGTTTTTCTGTCTGTTGCTACTATCGTGCTATTTAGGCTGGGGGCAATCCTCTGAGCTAAAAAACATTCAGGCCTCTCTTCCTAAAATCAAGGATAGCCTGCGTTATGTAGATGCGCTCAACCGAATGGCCACGCTGCTGTATGAAAAGAATGCAGACAGTACTTTTTATTATACCCGAATGGCTCGCGACATTGCCGAGCGCCACCATTACGAACGCGGCAAGGCCGATGCGATGAACAACCTGGGTATCTTTTTTGATATCAAGGGCAACTTTCAGCTGGCTTTAAAGTATTATAACGAAGGATACACGGGCTATAAGAAAATGGTAGATTCCGTCAATTCGGTTCAAGCCTTAATGAACATTGCCATGGTCTATCAAGAAATGGGCAAAGACGATAAGGCAATCCAACGCTACGAACAGGCTTTTAGGCAGGCAAGACAGCTCCGCACGGATTCCATCCGATCTTTGGTTATTTATAACTATTTGCTGTCGTATCCTGCCCGTTTCAGTAGAGATTCGACCCGATATTATATCAATGTTGCCAAACAAATTGCCGCAAAATACAAAGACAAGCGAACGTTGGTAGCTATAGATCAGCTCATAGCCGATGACCTTATCAGCCATGGCAAGCGCGCCGAAGGCTTGGCGTTGCTAGAGCAAACTATTGCGACAGCCATCGATCAAAAGTTATACTATGTGTCAATGGACATGCACATAGATATAGCACAGCAGTTAGAAAAGACCGATCCAGAAAAAAGCGTAACCTATTACAGCCAAGCCTTAGCCATTGCCGAGCACAACGATTACTTATTCTATAGCGAGATCTTAACCCGCAAGCTCTTCGAGTTCTACGATAACCGCGGAGATCATGCCATGGCAGGAAACTACAGCAAAAAGCTCATCGACATCCACGACAAAGAGGCAAAACTAAGCAACCAATCGGGTATCGATTATATCGACTATGCGCTCAAAGACGAACAGGTGAAGGCTTTAGAAGGCCGCTATATGTATCAAGTGGCGTTGACTATATTATCCTGCATTGCTTTTTTGTTGGCTGTTTTTATGATTATTTCCATCCGCAAGCATTTACGCCGCAGCAAACAGCAAAACAACCAGATGAAGGAAGCGTTGTCTGCACTCGAGCAAAGCCAAGCCGACAATACGCGCATGTTGCGCATTGTAGCACACGACCTCCGCAATCCTATGGGAGGCATCTATTCGGTCACTTCTATGATGCTGGAGGAAACCGACAGGCCCGAGGAAGACCAAATCATGCTTGACTTGATCAAGACATCGAGCCAGCATTCGCTTGAGCTGGTGGATAATCTTCTGCAATTGCAGTTTAGCAGCGAAGAACTAAAGAAAGAACCGGTAGATATAGCCGAAATGCTACGATACTGCGTGTCGCTCTTAAACAGCAAGGCAGCAGCCAAAGAACAGCAGCTTAGTTTAGAAGTTATTCCCGCAGTAGTTGCGGCAAGCCGTGAAAAGCTCTGGCGGGTGATCAGCAATCTAATTGCTAATGCTATCAAGTTTAGTCCTAGCGGCACCAGAATCAACGTCAAAATGATACAGAAAGATCACGACATCCGCATATTAGTAAAAGACGAAGGCATTGGCATACCGCCCGAGATGAGCGAAAAGATATTTGATCTTTTCACCGAAGCCAAAAGACCCGGTACTGCAGGCGAGCAGCCTTTTGGTATGGGACTCGCGATTTCAAAGCAGATCGTAGAAGCCCACAAAGGCAGAATTTGGTTTGAAAATAACGAAGCCCGCGGTACTACTTTTATTGTGGATTTGCCTTTCTCTTAAAAAAGAGAAATAGTATACAATTATGAAGGCAGTTCTAAGAGACATACTATAAACAGCTAAATATTCGCATTTTGTCCATGAATATATAATAAAACACCTTTATTCTATAACATACGCCCTGTACTTCTGACGTAAATTAGTAACAAGGCTACCCGCCAGTCTCCCCAGACTACCGTTTCAACTTTTAAATACTAATGTATGGCAAAAGATCAATCCCCCTATAAGATCCTACTCATTCAGGATAACGCCGAAGATTTTCAAATCATGCAAAAAATGTTGCATAAGCGAATCTCTTCCCCGATAATTGTCCATGCAACAGATTTTGAGCAGGCCAAAAACGAATTAGCTCATTCCTCTTTCGATATCACATTTCTCGACTTGGACCTACAAGAAAACAAAGAGCAGGACCTAATCTCAGAAATAGGAAAGGTTATCGACCTCTGCAAAGTCATCGTCCTTTTAGATGAAAAATATAGAGATTATGCCCATGAACTCTTGTCGCTGAATATCTCCGACTACATCATAAAAGGAGAGATGAATTCATGGCTCGTCTACAAAAGCATCGTGCATGCCATAGAAAAAAACAAAATACTCCTTACTTTAAAGGAATCGCGGAAACGATATACCGACCTCTTCCAGCTCAGCCCTATGCCTATGTGGATTTATAATGTAGAGACACTAAAATTCCGTACCGTCAATAATGCCGCAATACGGAAATATGGCTATTCTAAAGAAGAATTCGAAGAGATGACGTTAAAAGACATTCGGCCGGCAGAAGACGTACAAAAACTCGATGAAGCCATCGATTTTTTAAGAAACCACGACAAGCTATTTTCAAGCGGTCTCTACCGCCATCAGAAAAAAGATGGAGAAATCATCTACGTCGAATTAGTCAGCAATATCATCTATATAAGCCATGAAAAACATGTGCTTGTAGCCGCTAATGATATTACAGAACGCGTTCGCTATATCCAAGACATCGAAGAAAAAAACAAAAAACTGCAAGACATTGCCTTCACCCAGTCGCATATTGTCAGGGCGCCGCTTGCCAATATGATGGGCATACTGCATCTCGCCAAGGATATCGATATGAAGTCTCCAGAAGGGACGCAGCTGCTCGAGCATTTCATAACCTGCGGCAACCAGCTCGACAAGAGCATACGCGAAATTGTAGAAAAAGCCAACCAATAGCAAGTTGCCTAGTCGATTGATTGTACCTCTGCATTGCAAAATTTTGTATCTTTCGTCTGCCTCCCTCGGGCCTATCAAAATACATTATCATGCCTTGGAATCCGGAAACATATAATAAATTCAAAGACATACGCTACCGACCTTTCTTTGACCTTGCAGACCTCATAGAGCCCCTTGAAGCAATGAACGCGATTGATATCGGCTGCGGCACAGGCGAACAGACTTCTTTGCTCACACAACGATTTAAAAATTCTAATTTTATTGGAGTAGATTCATCAGCCGAAATGCTTGCAAAATCAAGTCAATATAAGACTGATCGGCTTCATTTCTGCATTGCTACCATAGAAGAAACCGCAGAGCTAGATAAAAGATGGGACCTGCTCTTCAGCAATGCTGCCCTGCAATGGTCAGACCACCATCATCAGCTATTCCCGAAACTAATTGCAATGCTCAATCCAGGCGGACAGATTGCAATCCAAATGCCCGTTCAAAAAGAAAACACGCTCAATCAGATACTGCTTGATCTCGTCGACCAAGAACCTTTTAGGACAGCACTCGGCGGATGGAAAAGGATATCGCCTCTAGTAAGCATAGACGATTACGCACAACTATTCTTTGAAGGCGGCCTGACGAATATCAACATTATGCAAAAAGTATATCCGATCATTACAGAGGATCATGATACGCTCTATGATTTTATTTCAGGTTCCGCCCTGATTCCGTACCTCGAACGTCTCGAAGGCGCCGACCAAGAACTTTTTATCGAAACCTTTAAAAAGAAGATTGCAGCGCATTTTCAAAAACTACCGGCTCTTTATGCCTTCAAGCGAATCCTTCTTTACGGCAAGAAACCCTTATAAATACAAATTATCTTCAAAAAAGTTTTTTTATTGAACACCGTTCATTATATTTGCAATTATAAAAACAGATCATGGGAATCAAAGAGAGAAAAGAAAGAGAAAAGCTTGAAATGAAGGAGATTATCTTGAAAGCCGCCACTGAAATGTTTCTGACGCAAGGCTATGAAAAGACATCCATCCGAGCCATTGCCAGCAAAATCGAATACAGCGTAGGAACCATATACCTTTATTTTCAAGACAAGACCGAGATACTGCACTATATCATGCAGCAAGGTTTTGCCCAGATGAACAAGGATTTTGAAAAGCTGGATACCAATGACGATATTATCTTCTATCTAAAAAGGCTTGGACACATCTATATCGAATTTGCTTTTGACAATCAAGAGTATTATGACCTGATGTTCATTATCAAGAAGCCATTAGAGCTTATCAACAGAAAAAAAGAACAGTGGGGAAGCGGATTGATTGCTTATGATTTCCTGCTGTCTGTAATGAAAAGATGCGTCGAACAAAAAAGAATACGATACGAAGACCCGGAACTCGCTTCACTCGCTATATGGGGCTACCTGCACGGAATAATAGCCTTGCATATTAGAGACCGTTGCAAAATGTTTGAAGAAGTCAACATGAAAGACTTTTTTATACGATCTTTCGACACCTTCGTAGACAGTATTGCAACATAATTTTTAAACAGCCACAATATGCAATAATTTTCTGCGTTAAAATCATGCCGTACCAACGGTATTTTTTTGGCATCATCAATAAACACTGTTCATTTAATAATATGAGTATACTAATAGTTATCATAGTCGCTCGTTGTCTAAAAAAATTTAAACACAAACTAAACACCGCTCATAAAATAAAACCATTTCAATGAAAGCAACTACCACCATCCTAGCCGTAGCAATTTTGGCCATAAGCCCTACCTATGCCCAAAACAATACCGTTGACAGCTACATCCAAAAAGGGCTGAAAGAAAACCTCGCCCTCAAGCAGCAAAATTTCGACCTGCAAAAAGCCTCCTATGCGCTAAAAGAAGCCCGCGGACTCTTCTATCCTACGCTCTCTTTCAGGAGCGACTACTTCTATTCCAGCGGAGGGCGTACCGTTGACTTGCCTCTTGGAGATTTAATGAATCCGGTTTACAGTACTTTAAATCAGCTGACAGGAACCAACAATTTCCAAAACATCGCCAACCAGAAATTCAACCTCAATGCGAATGATTTTTATGACCATAGGTTATCGGTAACTCTTCCTTTGGTCAATGCCGAAATCTACATCAGTAACAAGATCAGGAAAGAAGCCATCAACCAAAAACAAGCTGAAGTCATGGTCTATAAAAGAAGTCTCGTAAAAGACATCAAGACTGCCTACTACAACAGCATCATGGCAAGCAACCAGATCGAAATATTTAAAAACGCGGCAAAGCTGTTGCAGGAAAACTATAAGCTGACCGAATCAAGAGTCAAAAACGGAAAAGCTTTAAAAGGCAATGCGTTGAGAATTCTTTCCGATATCAACGACAATCAGGCAAAATTAGCCGAGGCTGAAAACAACCTGAAAACAGCCAATGCCTATCTTAATTTTTTGACAAATACCGCCCTTACCGACAAGGTAGCGATAGACACGACAGGCTTCCGTTTCTATAAAACACAAATGAAAACGCCATCTTTTGAAACATCCGGCAGAGAAGAAATAACTGCCTTAAAAAGCGCCCTTACGCAAGCAGAATACAATATCAGCCTAGAAAAAGCCTCCTATTTCCCCACTATAAATACGTCCCTAAATCTAGGATACCAAAACAACTACCTCAAGTTCGACCCAGACGACCGCTACCTGACGGGAATCGTTTCGCTCAAATGGGATCTCTTCACAGGCTTCCAGACCCGTAACAGAGTGAAAATTGCCAAAACAGAAGCCACATCGCTAAACACACAGCTTGATGAAACCGAAAAACAATTCCAGCTCCAGCTTACTACCGCCACAAACGAGCTCGATACCGCCGAAGCACAATTCAAGAGCGCGAAAGAAAACCTGCAATCCCTCGAAGAATACTACCGCGAAACCAAGGCAAGATACGACCAAGGACTTGTGCTGTTGGTCGAACTGAACGATGCCTTCACGCAGCTCATCAACGGACAACTGGCATTTGAGCAGTCCAACACCAACGTACTCATCAAACTGGCAGAAGTAGAACGCACCGCTGCCTCTTATCAATTTTAAAACTCAAAAAATAAAAGTATGAAACGATACAAACTTATCCCGTTCATGGCATTCGCCCTAATCGTTGCCTGTGGCAAAAAAGAAACAGCGGCCGTTCAAGACGATGCCATCACAATCAAGACGGCAAAAATCATTACAGAAGAATACGCACGTCCCATTATTTCAAGCGGTATCATTACCTCTGATGTCGAAGCCAACCTATCTTTCAAAGTAGGCGGCATTATAGAAAAGCTATATGTGCAAGAAGGCGACAGAGTTGCAAAAGGACAATTAATCGCCACCCTCAACACGACCGAAATTGCCGCACAGCTGCAGCAGTCCAAAAACGACTACGAAAAAGCACAGCGAAACTATAAGAGAATGGAAAATCTCTACAAAGACAATGCCGCCACTACCGAAGAATTTGAAAACAGCAATACCGCGCTCAGTACTGCACTGCAAGCCTACCAGATTGCAAAATTCAATAAGCAGCATGCTGCCATCTATGCCAACCAATCCGGAAGCGTCATCAAAAAACTGATGAACGAAGGCGAAATTGCCAACGCAGGAACAGCCGTCTATACCATCAATTCCACCAACAACAACGATTGGGTAATCCGACTAGGATTGTCTGACAAAGATTGGGTAAAGCTAAAAAAAGGAGACAAAGCCACCATCTCCGCCGATGCTTATGGCGAAAAGGAATTTGAAGCCGTAGTTTCAGAAATAGGCGTAGGTGCCAATCCAGAAACCGGAACCTTCTCTGTCAAGCTGAAAATCAATCCGCAAGATGCTAAATTCGCCAACGGATTAGCAGCAAAAGTCAAGATTCATCCCTCAAATAAAGAACTCCTGCAATTCATTCCAAGTGCGGCCATAGTTGAAGCGAACGAAAATTCAGGAACAGTCTACTCCCTTGAGCCAGACGGAAAGACCATAAAACAGCACAAGATAAAAATTGCCTTCACAGAAAACGACCGCATAGCCGTGAGCTCCGGATTAGAAAACACGACAACTGTCATTACCGACGGTTCTGCCTATCTCCTGCCCGACTCCAAAATCAAACTCTCAGGAACCAAATAATATGACACCCCTAAACCCGATACAATGAAAATAGTAAACTTTTCAGTCAAGAATTACCAATTTACAATAGTGGTGTTTCTGCTCGCGCTTGCGCTTGGGCTCAATTCCTTTTTGAACATGCCGAGAGGTGAAGACCCGGTCGTTCATGCGCCTAATTTCCCGATTGTGGCCGTCTATCCCGGAACCAGCCCTGAAGACATGGAAAAACTTATCGTAAAGCCGATAGAAGACAAAATCAACGAACTCAATGATGTCAAAAGAATAAAAACCGAAATCAACGATGGCGTTTCTGTCACTACCGTAGAATTCGACTATGGCGTCAACGTAGACGACAAACACAATGAGGTCGTACGCGAAATCAACAGCCTGAGAGGCATATTGCCCAGCAACCTCCAAAGCCTTGAAGTCGAGCAGATCGATCCTTCCGACGTAAATACTTACCAGATTGCTCTGTTGAGCAACACCGCAACGTACAAACAACTTTATGACAGTGCCGACGAACTAAAAAAACAAATCGAAAAAGTAGGCGCTGTCAAAAAAGTAGAAATCCTCGCCTATCCTGCACAGCAGATTAAGGTCAATGTAGACCTCGAAAAAATCGCCAACAACCACATCGCCCTCGATGCCATAATGAACACCATCCAGGGAGAAGCCGAAAACATTCCGGCCGGAAGCGTAGATGCAGGCGATAAAAAATACAATGTCAAAACCAGCGGCGATTACAAAGACCTCGAAGAAATAAGAAATACAGTCATCAAGACCTCAGGAGAAAGTATCGTTTACCTCAAAGACGTTGCCGATGTCACCATGAGCTACGAAGACGAAACCTACATAGCCCGCTACAACGGAAAACGTGCTATTTTCATAGCCGTAAGCGAGAAAAAAGAAACCAACATTATCAAGAACAATGAAAACATCGCCCCAATAATTGAAAAATTCTCGCACAAGCTTCCTGCCAACATTAAACTAGAAAACACTTTTATCCAAGCCGAAGATGTGGGCCACAGGCTTAACCATTTCTTCAGGGATTTCGGCATCGCCATACTGCTCGTTATTTTCACCCTCACCCCGCTCGGGCTTCGTGCGGCAACCGTCGTGATGATTTCCATTCCGCTTTCCATCGCCATCGGATTGTTCCTCTTAGATTCTATGGGCTATACCATCAACCAGCTTACCATTGTCGGACTCGTGGTAGCATTAGGACTTTTAGTGGATGACAGTATCGTAGTCATCGAAAACATTGAGCGCTACCTCCGAAACGGACATTCTCCCTATCGAGCCGCCATCGATGCCACGCACCAGATAGGTGTCGCTATTATCGGCTGTACCGCCATCCTGATTGTGTCCTTTCTTCCGATAGTATTCCTGCCTGAAGTGTCAGGAGACTTTATCCGAAGCATGCCGATGGCCGTAATCACGACTGTATTGGCTTCCTTATTGGTTTCCCTAACCGTCGTTCCATTTTTAGCGAGCCTTATCCTAAAAAGACACAGCCACGAAGAAGGAAACATCGTATTGCGAAAATTACAAAAAGGAATCAACAAAGTCTACAAACCCGTATTGCACCAAGCCTTGGCAAGACCCTATCTTACGATTGGAATTGCCGTTGCTCTGTTCATCGGAAGCATTGCCCTGACAAACGTCGTAGGCTTCAGCCTTTTCCCTAGGTCCGAAAAGCCGATGTTTTTAGTCAATATCGAAACTCCTTTGGGAACCAACCTTTACAAGACTAATGAGATTGCCCGATATGTCGAAAAGACAATCATGCAAGACAAAAGAGCCAAAGCCGTCTATACGAATGTCGGACAAGGAAATCCACGTATCTACTACAATGTCAATCCGCACAAAGATGCCGCGAATTATGCACAGATCTTCATACGACTGCATGAAATGGATATCGAAGAATTAGAAGGTATCATAGAAAAATTCCGTGCCAAGTTTGAGAACTATTCCGGAGCAAAAATCGAAGTAAAACAGTTCGAGCAAGGACCGCCTATCGAAGCACCCATCGCCATACGAGTCTTTGGAGACAACCTCGATACCCTGCGCTCTTTGGCCGCAAAAGTAGAAACCGAAATTAAAAATACTGAGGGCGTTATCTATCCCAACAACCTGTTGCAGACTTACAAAACAGACATAAAAGTAAACATCAACAAAGACAGGGCCGCATTAATCGGATTGCCCTCAAGCACTATCGACCAGACCATCCGTATGGGCATCAGCGGCCTGAATGTTGCCGATTATAAAGACGAAAAAGGAGACAATTATAAAATAAACGTATCCGTTAGCCGAGACAGGCATCCAAAGCCCGAAATATTCCAAAAGCTATATATCACGTCGCAAAACGGCAATCTAATTCCGATACAGCAAGTCGCCGACCTGAAATATGAAACCTCAGTACCGCTCATCAAGCACTATGACAAAAACAGATATGCCCTGATTACAAGCGATGTAAAAAACGGATACAATACCCAAGAAACCACCCAGAAGATTCTAGAAAAAATAAATAAGATTCAGTTCCCCGAAGGCTATTCCTATGTAGCCGCTGGAGAACTCGAAAGCAGCCAGGAAAGCTTCGGCGGTCTCGGAACCATTATCCTCATCACCGTTTTCGGATTTATGGGCATCCTGTTGTTAGAGTTCAGGACATTCAAGAGCTCGCTGATCGTCCTGTCTGTTATTCCATTGGGAATTGTGGGTGCTGTGGTCATCCTATTTTTGACAGGAAACACGCTATCCTTTATGGCAAGCATCGGTATCATTGCCCTGGCAGGAATAGAAGTCAAGAATTCCATTCTTCTCGTTGATTTCACTAATCAGCTCCGCGAAGAAGGTATGGACATTGACCAAGCCATTGAAGTGGCCGGAGAGACCCGTTTCTTACCCATCATCCTCACTTCGATGACCGCAATTCTGGGATTGGTGCCGTTAGTGCTCGAAAACTCCCCATTCTATTCACCATTGGCATGGGTAATCATTGGCGGACTCATAAGTTCTACCGTCTTGACAAGGTTGGTGACCCCAGTAGTCTACAAGCTGATAGCGCCAAGCATTGCCGTAAAATCATCAGAAGAAACAGTACCGGTCACAAACCACCCTCCTGCAAAATAAACAACGCGTATTATTAACCCCTAAAATTATAAACTATGAAAAATGTTTTTGTGCTTCTCCTCTTGCCCGTCATGTCTGTTTCGGCGCAAACCCAATCCGATTCTATCAAGAAAAGAGCCGGCAAGGCAATTACCAACAAGTTTCCGACCACGCGATTCCTCGACCTCCAGTACGAGCAGTTTTCAGAAACGGACTATGATTCTGAATACAAAAGAAAAGACCTTGAAGAAGGTACCATCAAAAGCCAAAGAAGATTCAAGGCCGCAATGAACGTACAGCTGATTAAAAAACCAACCTGGTCGATAACCGCATCGGCAAGATACAAGCTGGAATCATTCGACATAGAAAAAGTCAGGAATGTATCAGAAGACTTCCAAGACTTTCCGCTGACCAAAAGCGAAGACTACCACTTTTTCTCTACCTCGCTCAGCTATACCAAGTTCTCGATGCTCTTTAAGAAGCCCGTGATGTTCAATGCCACGGTCACTGCAGACGGCTCAGACGAAGGCTATGAACGAATTACAGGTATGATTCTCACCACCCTCATCCTAAAGAAAAACGAAAGGACTACCATCGGGGCAGGTTTTGTCGCCTTTGTCGATCCCGCCTCCCAATTTCCGGCCCTGCCTGTTTTCACCTACGAACACAAGTTTGCAGGATCCGCTTGGACACTCGACCTCATCGTTCCAAGATATATCTACATGAGAAGGCCGCTGCTTGAAAACGGCAGGCTGTCGTTAGGAAGTGCTTTCGAAAGCGAAGGTTTTTACACCTACACCAGCCAATCCGGTTTTGCCAACGTAAACAGCTTTAGCCGAAACGAAGTCAAGACAGGCTTTATTTATGAATACCACCTCAACAAAAGCTTGATCGCAACCTTTAGAGGCGGCGTTGCCAACATCTTTGGAGGTCAGTTATCTGAACGAGGCGAAAGGCGCGACAAAGACAATCTTGAAGTAAAGCAAGATATGAACGGCTATTTTAATATTGGTTTTTCGTATAATCCATTTTAGGACTGTTTGCTTACTATAGTTGAAAAAGCCACTCTTTTGAGTGGCTTTTTCTTTTACTAATGTAGACAAAGAAAAGTGAGATTTGAAAACAGAAGCACCTTTAGTTCAGAATAACTTTTTACCTTCATCCGTTAGAAATGTCTCCGAGGTTGCGATACCTTTGTGTCGATAGTAGTTCTTGACCCTTCCGATGGGAATTTTATATCAACTATCCTCTATTTACGAAACAATAAATAAATTGATTTTGAAGCTACAACTCTCCTATTATCTCAATCAAGATGTAATCTTTTTAGCCAAAGACCTTTTGGGAAAAGTACTTTTTACTCAAATTGATGGAAAGGTAACGGCAGGCATAATCGTAGAAACCGAAGCCTATTTTGGCGTACAGGACAAGGCATCGCATGCCTATGGTGGCCGGCGTACCAATCGAACAGAGACACTCTATAGCGAAGGCGGCGTTTCCTATGTCTATCTGTGTTACGGCATACACCATCTCTTCAATGTTGTGAGTTCTGGTCTGGGAGAGCCCCATGCGGTACTGATAAGAGCTATCGAACCGCTCATCGGCATAGAAACCATAGAGCTCAGACGGACGATGCCCGCGACAAAAGCAGCTATTTCCTCCGGCCCTGGCTCTGCCGCTAAAGCTTTGGGTATTGACCATTCTTTTAATAAAAAAGAATTAACTGGAGAAGAAATTTGGATTGAAGACCATGGTATTCGCTATACGGCCGATGAAATTGCAGCAGCACCTCGTGTAGGCGTTGCCTATGCACAAGAGCACGCGCTTTTGCCTTGGCGGTTTTTTGTGATAGGCAATAAATATGTGAGCAAGCCGAACAAAGTTCTTTAAACAAGCGCTGTACTCTTAGCTTTATACAAACCCTTATACTAAAAAAGCCCATCTATAATGGGCTTTTTGGCTTGCGGAAAACAGAAAGGTTATCCTTCTACTTAAATAGTGTCGTCCTGATTCGGAAACCTCATGATATAGCCGATTTCTTCTCTTTTCCTACTCGTTGGCCCATAACTAAATTGGATGTTGACGAAACTACCTCTTGGCGTGTCGTCTAACCTTATATGGCCTAGCAGATTGCCGCCTACACCGACCACCGTAAACTGCATATTGGGTTCTGGCGGCGATACTGTAGTATCTGGTGGTATCGGAATAGCATACCATACAGCCGATTTAGTCAGTTGCAAGGAACTCGATACCCCATTCGGATTGTAGGTGTAGTCTACTACCTCCAAGTCTACAGAAACTAATTTTCTTGCAGTTGGCGGATTGGTTTTTTCGCTATAATTTGCTGTTGCCACAATTTTCAGTCCATTATAAGGGGCTTGGGGATTGTTGCCATCAGGTCGCCAGTCGCCCGTATACCAAGTGCTTTCTTCTATATTTTCCATTGTATGTATTTTTAAGTTCCTTAGTAATTGTGTATCGGTTATGATTGTATCGAAATTATTTGTTGATATTTTCCAATGTAAAGCTAAATGCCGGAGACGATTTGCCAGGACCGCCTCCTGTCATTACGATATCCGCACTTATGATGCCGAACAAGTTGATTTCCGAGTTGATTTGAGAGATAATAGCCGAATTCATCACCTCACCTTCTCGAATCTGAGAAACAACTCCTATATAAATCCTAGGTTGGAATTCAAACACTGCTTTTTGCCCTGGCGCCAATCTTGTTTTGGTAGCCAGCAATTTGCCGTCTTTGTAGCAGTTGGCATTAATAGCGCCTTGTATTAACTGGTTTCTTACTTCAACTTCTGTCGGACTTGTCGCAGGAGTCGAAGACAGTTGGAGGATATCTCCTGAAGTGCTTTTTATCATATCAAAAGCCTGTCCATCATAAGCCGTAAGCAGCGGCGTATAATTTCCATAAGAATCGCTTGCCGATACGCTGAAAAGTAACGGGAAGACAAAAGGATGGTTGTCAAGCCGTCCGCAATTTTCGATTACTTTCCACGCTATGGCAAGTTCTCCGAAATCTTCTGCCACATTTTGTTGAAAAATCACGACACTGCTATTATTGGTATCATTTGATCTGTTGATAAAGTTTAATCTAATCCTGTCCATGTGATTATATTTTAGGGGTTAAAAAATAGTTGTAAGATTGTTTGTTCTGTTTTGTTTTCAATTTTTCTGTTTTGAAGAAAAGATATTTGGGCATGCTGGATTCTATTCTGTAACGCAATACTACTCTCAAAAATAAAGCAAGAAGAATAGAATGTAACAAAATGCCTATTCATTGCTATAAGGCCTGCCAAACACAGCATGAATAGCAGGCGCTTTTACAAAATGATTGTCTTCTGCCAAAATACTTTCAATGGATGACTTCCATCATTTTGCTGTTTTGGGTAATTGAATTATAATTTTGGTTCCTATATTCTCTTGGCTTTCTATCAACAACAGCCCGTTATTTTTCTTCACCATTTCTTTGCACAGCTGCAGCCCTAATCCCGTACCTACAATCTCGTTTTGCCCTTTTTTCTTGTTGAGCAGTATCGACTCCCGTAGCAGTTCTTCTCGGGTTTCTTCCGGCATGCCTACTCCCAAATCTTCTACGACCAGATGACAAGAATCTGCTGCCCCAGCCTCGCAATATACTTTTATTATGCCCTTTTCTTTAGAAAACTTGATGGCATTGTCCAACAAATTCCTCAAGATAATCTTGACCGAATCCAGATCGGCCTGTACATACATACCAGTCGGAATAGCATATTCAAACGCAATGTTTTTATAGGCCATCAACGGCTTATAATTATAAGCTACCTGCTGTACGACCGATGGCAGGTGTATAGCCTCTATATTAAAATACAGCTGCTTGGTCTGCAGCATCGACCAGTTCAGCAAGTTATCCAGCAAATTATAGATGCTGTTGGTGATCGAGCTGTTGCTTTGCAAGAGCTTATCCAGTTGGGCCCAGCTCTTTGCTTCCAATTGCTCAAACAACTGCTTATTGCTCGTTTTCAGGGCATTTACAGACGACCTCAAGTCGTGGCTTACGATCGAAAATAACTTATCCTTCGTCAGGTTCAACAGGTCGAGATTCTTCTTCTGCGATAGTATGATTCGGTTGCTTTTTATCTTTTGCCTAAAGAAATAAGTCCCCGCACCAAACAGCACCATCAAGAAAACAGACGAAAGCAGCAAGGCATTGCGCTCGGCAATCTTCAGTTTGTTCTCCGTTCTCAGCACCTTGATTTCCTTTTCCTTTTCGGTTACCGCATACTCCTTTTCCAGTTCCGCCAGCGCCCATATCTTGTTTTGGTTGTTTAGCGAATCCCTCCAGCTCTCATACTCCTTGCGGTATTCCAATGACCTAGAAAACTGCTTCCGGTTCTCCTCCATCACTGCCATATTTAAGGCCGAGTTCTGTTTCAGTTCAAAGTCTTTGGTTTTTTTAGACAGTTGGTAGGCCTTCTCAAAATACGGTATTGCCTCATTGTCCTTATACTGCGCATAATACAAATTCGCAATGTCCATATACGAACTGACCATCCTAACAGTATCTTTATCCCTTTCCTGCAGTTCCAAGCTGCGGAAGAGGTATTTCTCTGCTTCGGCATACTGCTCCATATGGAAATAAGAAATTCCCAAGTTATGATACAGCGCGCTTGCCTTGAAATCATAACGCTCCTTGTTAGGCAATTCCTCTACTTCCTTGAAATAGTCAATCGCCTTAGAATAGTTTTCCTGTTCCAGAAAGATTTCTCCCAGGTGCGTCTTGACTTTATAGTAAAACGGAAAGGATTTCGAGATCAGATAGAACTCTTTCTTGGCTCCGTCAAAAAGCTTTTTTTTTTAAAACTCACGCCCCTGAAGAAATGGCAATAATCATCCAATTCGGCCACAGGTGCAGCATCCAGCTGTTTCATAGAATAAAACAAGGTCGAGTCCCATTCTTTCGTAAGAAAAAAAGATTGTGCTTTTCTAAAATTAATCGCGTCCTTATGGGCTTGCGATTTCTTTTTCATCTCTCCGACAAACGTCTTCATTTCCGATTCTTCTTGGGACAGCATAGAAGAACAGAACAGCATAAAAAAGAAGCAGTAAAAAATAGTAGGTTTTAGCATGGGTAGGTTGTTTTTTTCAAAAACCTTAGGCTTCCTGCACGGTCGTCACAGTACCCCTTGATGTTTTTGGGTCAATGTTTCTAAGACGGGTAAGAATATAATCTACAGAAGCCATACCTCTCAGGCTGTATTCTACAACAATACTCCACAGCGTAAATTGCTGTTCGGGCGTGCTGGTAGAATCATCATACTCTATAATAAAGCTGCGAGCCGAGACCGTCTGCCCTCCGGCAATGCTCACTTTGACCGGATTGCCGTCCTCCTCTACCAAAAAGGTAGGCGGCAACGTGATATCAGAAGGAATACAAGCAATAATCCGCAATCGGAAAGTGTCTTGCTCTGCCGTATTTTCGGCAAATACCAACGGCGCGATAGGATAGTCAGAATCTCTAAGGTCAATTTCAAAAGGAACCGTATTCGTTTGGCTCAAGGCCAGTTTCGATATAATAATACCCATAGTGTATGTTGTTTAGATTTGGTATACCAAATGTAACATTTTTTACATAAAAATCTTACTTAATTATGTTAAAACAATATCATCAAAAAAGGCTATACAAAATAATATCAACAAGTTAGCTACAAAACAACAAAAACACCTATCTTTATGCTTCTTTCCTATACAATTGCCTTCCTACTTGAGGCCAATTCCAACTCCTGTATTACCCCGTCATGTACATCGGCTATTCCGCAGCCAAAGCGTAGCCATACCGTAGCTATACCGTATCCATACCGTATGTTCTGGCAGTTTTCTCCCAGTTTTCTCCCAGTCTCCTTCCGATCCTCCTTCCGATCCTCCTTTGGTTTATATGCCAAAAACAGGGCTAAACCCGAACAAGAGTGCAACGAAACTGCTACATAGCTACTACTTACTAAAACGCTAGGACATATACTACTCCGCTTTCATCCCAAAAACAGGCCGGGTTGGTAGAGAAAACCATAAGGTTGGTATAGAAACTACAAACAAGCCTGCTTTTTTAGTTCCTTTACAAAAAAATAGACTGATGGCAAAAGAACTATCCTCCCAGCCGAGCCCGATGGTTAATTTTTTAATAGAAAAGCGCTACCGCATCTACAGACACCTGGTGATATGGCTGTATCTTATCCTGACCGAATTCAGCCAGCCCATGGGACCGATAGAGCTTACGGGCAATTATGCCTTTTATCTCAGGGTAGCAAATACATTGTCGTTTGCACTGCTGGTCTACCTGAACATGTACGTACTGGTACCCAGGCTCCTCTTTAAAGAAAAATACCTGCAGTATCTGCTGGTACTCATTTCTATGATCATCCTGTTTTATGTAGGCATCGAAGGCACCTTGCAGTACAAGTTCGAAGGATACAGAAGTTTCAAAGAACAGGAAAATTCAAGCCTGTTTATGGCTATCATAGACCATACAAACCTATGGATTATTGTCATGCTAGCTTCCACCAGCATAAAGCTGTTCCAGCGTGGCCGCAGGGATGCCGTGCGCATGAGCGACTTGAAAAAAAGCTCGCTAGAGGCAGAACTGGGCGAGCTAAAAAACCAGCTCAATCCGCACTTCCTATTCAACATGCTCAATAACGTAAATACGCTTGTTTTTACGGAACCTAAAATTGCTTCGGTAATCATCATGAAGCTATCCGGATTCCTGCGTTATCTGCTCTATGACAACAATAAGAACACGGTATCCTTGCAATCGGAGATCAAGTTCCTTACGAATTTCTTGGAACTGGAAAACATCCGAAGAGACGATTTCAGCTTTTCGATTGAAAACCATTCACCCGAAGAAACCGCCTTGATGTCGATTCCGCCTAACCTCTTCCTTATTTTTGTAGAAAATGCGGCCAAGCACAGCAAGACAGCGAATGCCCCTTCGAATGTCAGCCTATCGTTTGAATCGAGCAAGGACAAGCTGGTCTTTACCTGTCAGAATACCAAATCCAAAGTTATCTCGCCTCGGCAGGAAGCAGGCGGGCTCGGATTAGCCAACATCCGAAGAAGGCTCGACCTTTTGTACGAAGGCAGGCATGACCTGGAATTATATGAAACCAAAGAATTGTATAAAGTCACCTTAACCATACCGTTATGAAATGCATTATAGTAGATGATGAGCCTTTGGCACGCAAGGGCCTCCTGCTCCACTTGCAAGCCATTGGAGGCATCGAGATAAGCGAAGTATTCAACAGCGCCGACAAGGCATTGGAATACTTGACAGGCAACCACACCGATCTTATTTTCCTCGACATCGAAATGCCGGGACTGACGGGCTTGGAGTTTGCCGCAAAAGTCCCAAAAGAGACATTGATTATTTTCACGACGGCCTTTCCGCAGTATGCTTTCGACAGCTATTCTGTAGATGCCATCGATTACCTGCTGAAGCCGATATCTCAAGAACGCCTGGAAAAAGCGTTGCAGAAAGCGACCGCCTATCACCAATTTCTCAACGGCAGCCAGCCGGCTCCCGAAAAAATGGAAAAGGAGTTTATGATTATCAAGGCAGACCGACGCTACCATAAGATTACCTATAAGAATATACTGTACCTCGAGGGACTCAAAGATTTTGCCGTGATCCATCTCGAAAACAACAAGATTATTGCCGGAATGAACCTCAAGACTGTGCACGAGCTGATTGCTTCCGACCATTTTATGAGGGTCAGCAAATCGTTTGTGGTCAATACCGAGCATATCACTTCTTTTGATACGCATACCATCTATATCAATACTATCGAAATACCGATAGGCGAAGTCTACAAAAAGGATTTTGTCGAGTCATATCTGGGCAAGAACCTTCCGCCTATTTAACGAGCAAGTATGGCTTTCAATGGCGGTCTTATGGGCTGCATAAAAAAAGAAGAACGGGTCTATACAGGCCCGTTCTTCTTTTTTAGATTTATAAGGCAAGACTCCTGAAGCCTTGCGTTAGCTTTATTATTTTTTTACTTCTTTTGATGCCTTGATGATGACATCAGCAACGGCCTGCGGCTGCGATATAAACACGACGTGGCTTCCTTTTATTTCGGTGATTTTGGCATTCGATCTTTTATACATAGTACGCTGTATTTCTGGCAATATGCTTTTATCTTGAGTAGCTACTATTCCGTAAGAAGGTTTTGTTTTCCATGCGGCGTCGGTTATCTTGGCAGCAATCGCTTGAGCAAAGAACCTTCCTTGTGAAGCATACATAAAATCGGCTTTCTCTTTAGGAATGTCGGCACAAAAGCCAGCATGGTATTTTGCCTTGTCATAATAAAGCACGCCTTTTTCATCTGGAGGCAAGATTCCGTTTTCTGGCGCAGGTGGCAGTTTTTGTGCCCAATCCAACGCAGACTCTCCATTATCCGGCTGAAAGGCGGCGATATAAACCAATGCGGCTACATTTTTATGAGAACCCGCTTGCGTGATGACCGAGCCACCATAAGAGTGCCCTGCCAAGATCGTTGGTCCGTCTTGTCTGTCTAATGCGGCAAGCGTAGCCTCAACATCGGCAGCCAGCGAGCTTAGCGGATTTTGCACGACTGTAACGTTATATCCTCTTTTCGTAAGAATATCGTACAGCGCATTATAGCCTGAACCGTCTGCAAAAGCCCCATGGACCAATACAACGTTTTTAACCGTTTGTCCTGTCTGTGCCATTGCTTTTGGAGCATAGCCGAACAAGCTCATAATGACAGCCGTAAAAAATACAGCTTTGATTTTTTGGAAGGAAAGTCTTGTTTTCATTTTTTTAAAGATTTAAGATAGATACATTTATTTGTTTGTATTTGAAATACAGGGCAAAATTACCTGCTATCTGCTCATAAGTCAAATTAATAATATTTTACAGTTATAAAAATTATTAATAATTAAGGCTTATTCCTCTTAAAAATACGAAAAAAAACAGCTCTATGCGAATGCCTTTATTCCTTCACAAATGCAAATTCTCCGCCGCCTTGTTTTAGCACCATGGCCTTTTCTGCTGGATTGAATTCCAAAATGATTCCTGCCTTTTCAAAAGCAAACTTGTCCTTTTCAATGCCTTCTAACTGTAACGGGGCTTGTCCAGAAGCCTGTGCTACAAGCATCTTGCCTTCTTTTGATACGGTTAATTTGAACGGGAGCTGACTCGACGCATAGGTCCCGACATATTTTTCAAGGTCTTCAGGATTGTTTTGGAAGGTCTTGAATTCCGGAATATCAAACGGCTTTCCATAGACTGCGCTCAGCACGACAACAGGAATTTCATTACCGTTGTAGTTGGATCCGTTCGAGGTCAGGGCAAAGGAGAGCTTTTTATCGGAAGAATACGAAAAGACAGAAGTAAATTTATCAATCCCTCCACGATGTCCGTAAGCTATGTCTTCATAAAACGGAAGCTGTAAAAGTCCCATGCCGTAAGTATCCTTGATGGTCTTCATCAGTTCCAAGGTTTCCTTTTTTAGCAATTTCCCAGTAAAAAGCGCATCGCTGAAGTGTACGAGGTCGCTCGGCGTAGAAACAATTCCTCCAGAGCCTAAAGGTATCGAGCTATCTGTTTCTGATTCTAACTTCCAGCCATCGGCAAACGTATACGATACGGCTTCATTGTTCTTCGTATTGATCTTCCCACCAAAATAGGTATTTTTCAGTCCGGCAGGCTTTGCAATATACGTTTTCAGCAACTCAGAATATGGCTTTTTATACGTCTTCTCCAAAATATACGTCAGCAATACATAATTTGAATTGCTGTAGGCAGCTTGTGTATCCGGCTCAAAATCGCTTCCTCCTTTTGCGATAATCGCTACCATTTCTTTTTCGGTCTTAGCTTGCGTTTTCCATATCTTAAACTCTTCATCATCCGTAAAATTATAGATACCGCTTCGGTGCCTAAGCAGCTGGCGTATCGTAATCTTGTTGGCGTTTTTGATGGACGGAAAAAACGTTTCTATCGTGGTATCCAAGTCCAGCTTTTTATCTTCAAAGGCCTTCAAGACCAAAACCGACGTAAAGGTCTTCGAGATAGAACCGATCCTGTATTTGGTAGCCGTATTGGCTTTCGTATTGTTTTCAAGATCAGAAAAACCGATGGCCTTGGCATAGATGATCTTGCCATCTTGCGAAACGGCAACGCTGCCCATAAATTTGTTGTTTTCTTCCAACGCGTTAAAATAACGGTCGAGTTGCTGCGTGTCTATCTTTTGCGCAGATGCAAGGCATGAGATAAAGCAGCACAATAGTCCTGCTATGTTTTTTTTAGTCATTGTATATTATTTCAAGGTTCTTTTTAATCGTAGTAGTAGCGTGATAAGCAGGTAAAAGAAGACAGCGAGCGCTAGCATCAAGGGTATAAACCAGTTGCCCAGCTGTTCGTAGGCAGTATAGCTGATTCCATTTTTGCTGTAATAGCCGAGAATAAAAACTTGGTTCGGACGGTAAAACAGTCCTACGTTTTGCGGGTCGGCAATCTTGGCTATAATCAGGAAAAGAAAGCCAAACAGTAACAGATAGAGTACCGCAAAAACGGCATACGAAATACCATTTCCGATATTCAACGCCAGTGCTTTGACAATCTTGACGGGATTAAAGGTTTTTGTGGCTTCATCTAATTTCTTCTCTGCCACCAAAGGCTTTAGGAAAACCTCTGGCTGCCCTAGCTTGTCAAGACTGTCCAGCAATCTTTCGACCTCCCCTTTTCCGTTTTCAGGATAATCGCTAAGGCTTTCATAAATATGGCTGTTGATTTCCAACAGTACTTCCTGCTGGTTTTCTTTGTTCAGCACTTTTGTGGCGTGCTGGACTCTTGACACATAATCGAGGTAGATTCTTTTTGCGCTTTGGTCCTTAAATTCTATTTCTTTGAATTTCATATCAGATTGATTGTTGCATTGAGGTTGTCCCAATAATTTTTCATTTCGGTAACGGTAGCCAGTCCCAGCGGAGTAATCTTATAATATTTCCGGGGAATTCCGGACTCCTGCTCGACCCATTGCGAGGCCACTAAATCTTCCTTTTTTAGTCGGTTCATCAAGGGATAAAGCGTGCCTTCGGCAATGTCGATGCTCGTTTTTTTCTTTATCTCGTTGATGAGGTCGTATCCGTAGTATTCCTTCTCGTCTTTCAAAATACTAAGCACCAAGAAGGACAGAGTGCCTTTCTTGAGCTGCGATATCCATTTGGTTGTAAAGTTTTCTTCCATGAGACAAACATACAACCAAATACATTGTTATACAATGTATTTGGTTTAAAATTTAAAAACTTTACGCAAACACCCCAAAATCAACCCTCTAAAATCAAAAATTTCCCAAGGCAAGTAGATATAACACCATAATCCTCCATCCAGATGACATTCTAAACAAACTAAATTGACTTTTAAAACAAAGTCATAAGACTGTCGTGTATCTAATTTTGCCTCATAACAGTAATACAATTAAAAATGAGACACGACAAGTATCAAGGAACATTACAAAAGCCGATAGGTTCTGGCTACAATGCAGCATCGACGGCAAGCGATGTTATTAAAGGCATTGACCTTACAGGAAAAATCGCAATTGTGACAGGAGGAAACACGGGCATTGGCTTGGAAACCACAAAAACGCTGGCTGCTGCCGGAGCCACGGTAATCGTGCCGGCAAGAGATATCGAAAAAGCCAAAAGAAACTTGCTAGGTATTAATAATATAGAAGTCGAAGCGCTCGATGTCATAGACCCTGCTTCTATTGATGCCTTTGTTGCAAAATTCTTGACGTCGGGCAGGCCTTTGCATCTGCTGATCAACAATGCAGGCATCATGTGGGTACCGCTTCGTAGGGACAGCCGCGGCTTCGAGTCGCAATTGGCTACTAATTATCTAGGTACTTTCCACCTTACGGCAAGACTGTTTCCTGCCCTAAAAAAAGCAAACGGAGCAAGAGTAGTCAATGTATCGTCTTTGGGACACCACATAGCTCCTTTTGATTTTGACGACCCTAATTTCCTTTATAGGGAATACGAAACGCTGCAGGCGTACGGACAGTCAAAAACAGCGACCAACTTGTTTTCTCTTGAATTAGACAGCCGAGCGCAAAAATTCGGCATACGAGCCTATTCATTACACCCCGGCTCCATAGGTGGAACGGAATTAGGAAGGGAAGCGCCTTTAGAGCTATTCCAAAAGATGGGCTTCTGCGATGCCGACGGCAATATTTTTCCAGAAGTAGCGGCAAGCCTGAAAACGATTCCGCAGGGCGCGGCTACCACTGTCTGGTGTGCGACAAGTCCGTTACTTGAGTCTATCGGAGGCGTTTATTGCGAAGATGTGGAAGTTGCCGAATTGCTTGACGACAGTGCCGCTGCAGGAACTTCAAATGGCGTACGTTTGTATTCGCTCGATAAAAGCAACGCTGCAAGATTGTGGGAAGCAAGTGAGGAAATGACGGGAGTATCTTTTAAAATCGACTAATACAGGAATGTATTCTTACCGCCAATCCATCGGATTAATTTTTGGGTTTAGTATCTTTGGGTTGGCGAAATTCCTGAACTTGCTTATTTATGGATCCTATATCTAAATACCTGACGCGCGATATCAAGCTCTCCTGCTATGAGGACAAGCTTTTTAAATCGGACTTGATTTTTGAGGACCACATGCTCATCTGGTTTATTTCGGGAGAAACTAAAATCATACAGGCGGATGCGGTTTTCCACTTTAAGGAAGGCGACATTTTCCTGATTCCGAGAAACGTATTGGCTACGGTCATCAATTATCCAAAAAACGGACAGCCGCATAAGACAGTGGTCATGCACCTTTCGACAGAACGATTAAAGAAGTTCTATGAAAAGATCGAGATCGACAGCAGGATAAAACCTTCGCAGAAAATATATAGCTTTAAGAACCATCCGCTACTGGAAAGCTGCCTTGCTTCTGTGATTCCTTATTTTGATATGGAAGGAACATTTCCTGAAAACATCGCTTCTCTAAAAATTACGGAAGCCATCAGTATCCTAAGAGCGATTGATAGCGACGTAGACAGCGTACTCGCTAATTTTGACGAGCCTGGCAAAATTGACTTGGTCGATTTTATGCAGCGCCATTTCATGTTCAACATGCCTATGGAGAAACTAGGCTACCTGACCGGACGGAGCTTGTCTACTTTCAACAGGGATTTTAAAAAGCATTTCAAGGCAACGCCTCAAAAGTGGCTGACGGAAAAAAGGCTCGAGCTGGCCTATTATCAGCTGGTCGAAAAAAAGAAAAAACCGACCGAAGTCTATCTCGAAGTCGGTTTTGAAGACTTATCGCATTTTTCTTTCGCTTTTAAAAAGAAATATGGCGTATCGCCTGCCCGAGTACCCGCGCACTTTAGCTAGACCGCGCTTATAGCATACAACAAAATAGCCTGTAAGCAATTACAGGCTATTTCCATCACAAAAAAATAACTATAATGAAAACGGTTATTTTAGATTAAATCGGGCCGTTTTGACGTCTTGGCTGTTGGTGCCAATCATGACTTCAAATTCTCCCGGCTCTGCTACATATTCGATATTGGAATTGTAGAATTTTAATAATTCGGTGTTTATGGTAAAGCTGACAGTTTTTGACTCGCCTGCCTTCAGCTTGATCTTTTCAAAGCCTTTTAATTCCTTTAAGGGTCTTGAAATACTGCCGACCAAGTCTCTTATGTACAGCTGCACGACTTCGGCACCTTCTGTCTTTCCTGTATTCTTTACCGTAACGGTTGCAGTTATCGTTCCGCTCGCATCTAGGTCTGTTTTGTTGAGCTTGATGTCGCTGTATTCAAATTGCGTATAGCTTAATCCGAATCCGAACGGATACAGCGGCCCATTTTTCTCGTCCATATAATTGCTTCGGAATTTCTCAAACCCTTTATCAGAGGCTGGCCTTCCTGTATTCAGATGGTTGTAGTACAATGGAATCTGCGCCACGCTTCTTGGGAAAGTAGAAACCAATTTGCCGCTCGGGTTGGTATTTCCAAATACGACATCGCCAATAGCCTGTGCTGCTTCGGTTCCGCCAAACCATACGTTTAGGATGGCCGGAACGTTTTCTTGTTCCCAGACCAAAGTCATCGGACGTCCGGCAAAAAGCACCAAGACAACGGGCTTGCCTGTTTCTAATAATTTGGCCAGCAATCTTTTCTGTACCTCTGGAATACCAATATCGGTACGGCTGCTGGATTCGCCGCTCATTTCAGAAGCTTCTCCCATGGCCGCAATGATAACGTCGGCTTTTGCGGCAATAGCCAACGCTTCTTTCGTCAGTTCTTCTTCTGTTCGGTTATCGCGCGGTATGTCGCGTCCGAACATCGTGGCATCTTGCTGCATCTTAGGGTCGCTAAGCAGGTTCGAGCCTTTGGCATAGAGGATGGTCGTACGGCTGCCTCCTACTTCTTTTAATCCTTCGATTAATGAAGACGGCTTGTCTAGCTTGGCGGCAACGCTCCAGGTTCCGACCATATTCGATCGGCTGTCGGCCAGCGGACCGATTACTGCTATCGTCTTGTTTTTCGCCAGCGGAAGGATATTTTTATCGTTCTTGAGCAATACGAAGCTTTCTGAAGCAATCCTGCGGGCTATGCTTCTATGTTCTTTAGTAAAAATCTGTTTTTTGGCACGAGAGGCATCGCAGAACTTATACGGGTCTTTAAACAATCCTAGCTTGTACTTGGCTTCTAATATGCGGCGGCAGGCAGTATCAATCTGTACTTCGGTGATTTTGCCTTCGTCTAATGACTTTTTGAGCGTTGTAAGAAAGCCTTCGCTTACCATGTCCATATCCAAGCCGGCAGCTAGCGCTAACGAAGATGCGGTCTGCAAATCGCCCAATCCATGAGCAACAACTTCGCTCACGCCGCCATAATCGGCAACCGTAAAGCCGTCAAAGTTCCACTGCTTGCGCAATACATCCGTCAGCAGCCATTTGTTAGCATGCGCAGGCACGGCGTCAATAACATTGAAGGAAGCCATCACGCTGCCGACACCTTGTTCTACTGCTGCTTTATACGGATAGAAATAGTCGTTGTACATTCGAACATGGCTCATGTCTACGGTATTGTAGTCTCTTCCCGCCTCGCCTGCTCCGTACAAGGCGAAATGCTTCACGCAGGCCATGATGTTGGTGTTCGACGAAAAGCTGTTGTCTTTTCCTTGAAATCCTCGTACCATCGCTTTGGCAATCTGTCCGCCCAGAAAAGGGTCTTCACCGCTTCCTTCAGAGGCACGTCCCCAACGCGGGTCGCGGGCAATATCCACCATAGGCGCAAAGGTCCAGTTGATACCGTCGGCACTGGCTTCGGTTGCTCCAATTCGGGCTGATTCTTCGATAGCATTCATGTCCCAAGAACACGCCAGTCCTAACGGAATCGGAAATACAGTTTCATAACCGTGCACTACATCCATCCCAAAAAGCATCGGGATTTTCAAGCGGCTTTCTTCTACTGCAATGCGCTGGATTTCTCTGATCTTATCAACGCCTTTTATATTAAACAGGCCTCCTACTTGGCCTTTTCTGATCTTGGCGCCAATGTTGTCGTTAGTGCCGAGTCCGGTAATGATGTCGCCTTGGCTTGGAAGGTTTAGCTGTCCCAGCTTTTCTTCTACCGTCATTTTTTTCATCAGGTCGTTGATGAAGGCATTCATTTTAGGGTCTTTTGATTGCTGTGCCTGTGATACGATTCCCAAGCAGCAGGTCAAAAATGTGATTATACTTTTTTTCATAACAAATAAAACTAAGTGTGGTTTTATGGAGGTTTTACATCTGAATCTTGGCTTAAAATCCAGATTCGAATGTAAAACTATAACGTTATAGTTGCGTTTGGGAAGACGCGAGTAAAAAAGTAGTGATTCAAAAAGGTAACACCTTGATAACACAGGAGATTACACTAAAAAGAGGTCTTCAAAAAGTAGTATCAATAGAAAGTTTAAAATGGATTTAAACACCCCTACATTAGCTATACAGTTGTACAACTATTGCTTTTCTACTGTACAGCAGTATTGAATTTCCTGCGGGGCAGCAGATTATTGTTTTGCTTGTATCACGCCTATTTTAGAAACCATGACTTCAAATTCTTCTCGGGAAACGGCAGCCTTGTTTCTGGCTTTGGTGCGGTAATTATAAATCGTGCTTAAGGAATAGCGCAGGAAGGCCGCTATCTTGACACTGTCGGTAATGCCCAAGCGTATCAGGGCGAAAATCCTTAATTCGGTATTCAGGATTTCGTTGGCTTTTGGCGTGACCTGTTCTTCTGGCAGCAGCAGGGCATTGAATTCTTTGACAAACGAAGGATAGAGGCTGATAAATATCGTATCGAAGCTTTTGTACAGTTCTTCCAGCTCGTTGTCGACAATATCGGTTGATTTCAGCAACTTGAACAATTCGTCGTGCTGCTTGTTAAGGGCTTTGCGGTTCAGCATTTTCCGATAGTCCTCCATCTTGTTGATATAGGCAGAACAGATATCGAAAAAATAGGCGATATATTCTTCTTTGATACGGTTGGATTCATAGAGTTGTCCGTTCGTGTCTTTTAGGTTTTCGTTGGCCGACAATATTTCTTTGTTCAGTTCGGCCAGTTTCTGGCTGGTTTTTGAAAGTTCTTCTTTGACGCGCGACACTTTTTTCATCTGTCGGTAGACATACACGATGGCCAGCACCAGGAATACGGTCAGCACGCTGATAAGAATCAGGTAGTTTTTAAGCTCGCTTTTGTTTTTCGCTTCCTTGTCCAGATAAACCGTATTGATAATCGAATACAGCTCCGACATGCGCAGGGTGCGAAATTTGACGTTGCAGAATATGGCATCTTCGATAGCGGATTGGGCACAGCTATACGCCCTATCGATATTGCCCAAATCATAATAAATAACCGCCAAGTTTTGTATGGCCGCATTGTCTTTAATGGCATTTTCGATATCGGTTATCGCGGCGCTGCTGTAGTACATGCGCTGGTCGTCCCACTGTTTCTGGAGTCCAGAAATATCTCCTAATAAATAGACGAACATGGCGTAATTCTCGTCCTTTGCTTTTGACGTGCGCATCAAGTATAGCAGGTCTTTTTTGGCAACGTCCAATCTGTTTTTATAGATGTTCTGCTGCGCCAGGTTGATCTTATATTTGATCGAATTAGGGTCTAAAACATGCAACAGCGAATCGCGGTATACCTCAATCTGCTCGATATAGAACTTGCTGTAATTGTTGGTCGCATAATGCTCGAAAAACTGACTGTAGAATTCATAATACAGGACCTGAATCGGCTTTGCCAGTTTCTTGCTTTCGATGCTTTTGAGTATCGCTTCGGATTCTCTGTATTTTCCAGAAGACGAATAAAGGTTTGCCAATTGGATCTGCGAAGCTACCCTTAAATCGTTATTCTGCAGCTGTGCTGCCAGTTCTATATTCTGGTTGACATAGTAAATAGCTGAATCAATCTTAAACTTTCGGTATTCCTTATACAGGCTTTCGTTTATCTTATAGTGTTCTTCTGGAGAATTTTCGCCAGCCTGCAATTTCTTATAGACCGAAATGCGTTTGTCTTTTTCCCGCGTATAGGCTTGCTTGTTCTTTACTGCATGGCTGAGCTGTGCAAACAGGGAGTCTTTCGCAGCACCAAAAGCCGCATGCTGGGCGATACAAAACACAAGTATAAAAAGAAAGGCTCTCAATTAGGAAATAGCTTTGGTTACGGGTATCGCAAATATACCAAATGCATTTTTAATGAGAACTTAAATGATGCTGGCAAGCGCAATTAGAATTGGTTGTGCAATTTTTCTTCTTCTACTTCTAATCTTCTTATTGGTTCTTCTCATTAACATATTGGCACTCCTCATTAACATATTGGCTCTCCCTTTTAACTTATACGCTCTCCTCATTAACATATCGGCATCCCTTTTTAACTTATAGGCTCTCCTTATTAACTTATACGCACTCCTCATTAACATATCGGCATTCCTTTTTAACTTATAGGCTCTCCTCATTAACATATTGGCACTCACTTTTAACTTATAGGCTTTCCTTATTAACTTATACGCACTTCCTTTTAACTTATACGCTCTTCTCATTAACATATCAGCACTTCTCATTAAACTTAGCTTAAACTTTGCCGGCAAAAAGCCATCATTCTTTAACCCTAACTTAATCTTTATCTAATTCTTTAAAAGCACGGCCATCCTAATTTTGCGATGTCTAAAAACAAATACCAACACAATTATGAAAAAGTTTTACATCGTATTATTCCTGCTCGCGGGCTGGATGGCGAAAAGCCAGACTCTATCGCCCTACTTGCAGGCGCCTACCACCAGTTCTATCTATGTCAACTGGAAAACAGAAAGCAACCCTGAGTCTATCGTGGAATACGGCAGTACTCCTGATGCGCTGACCAACTCGACTACGGGTACCAATAGGATTTTTACCGATACCGGATATCCTAGCAACTATTTTTACCACAACGTGAAACTTACGGGACTGACTCCAAACACCAAGTACTACTACCGTGTTAAGACCGGAACCAACACGTCGCAGGTAATGTCTTTCAAGACGCTTCCATTGCCAGGCCAGGCTGCAACGGCCGACGGGCATCTTCGCTTTTTGGTTTTAGGAGACAACCAGATGCGCAATGTGCCGCGTTTCGACACCTTAGTTGCTCAAGCCAAGAGAAAGATTGCTCAAAAATGGGGTATCGCTGCTGATCCGGCAGACAACATTGCGCTGACCGTAATGGTCGGCGACCAGGTAGATGTTGGAACACTAGATCATTACGAAAACGTGCATTTCAAAAAGAACAAAGCACTTTCTGGCTACCTGCCGATACAGACGTTGGTCGGTAACCACGAAACTTACGGAACATTAGCCATGCAGGCGTATTATGACCATTATGTGCTTGATGAAATGTCGTACAGAGGCATTTCTTCTGGAACTGAAAACTATTATGCCAACCAAGTCGGAAACGTGCTTTTTATTGCCATGGATACAGAACATACGGGCATACCGCAATTGAACTGGCTGACACAGGTAGTGCAAGCTGCTGATGCTGATCCTACAGTAGACTGGATCGTTTCTTTAGGCCACAGGCCGTATCAAGCGGAGCAATATGTAGGCGATATTTCTACTTGGATTCGCAACTCTGCCATGCCGATTTTGGTAACTTCTCAAAAACACATCTTGCATATCGGTGCCCACCACCATTTATACCACAGGGGACAATTAAAGAATACGCCAACGTACCAGATTATTTCTGGAGGCGTAGCTTGGGACCAGTACTGGGGAATGGCAGCCGAACAAGATTTTGACGACGTGCAAAAGACCATTTCTAACTGGATGTACCAGATTATTGATGTAGACGTCAACAACGATACTTTTGAAGTAGAATCGTACTCTATCGGAAGTGCTTATACTTGGAAAGACAATGAGCTGATGGATACCTTCCACCATTATAAAGGATTAGATGCGCCTACACAGCCAACGATTCTTAATGACTTTACAGCGAATGACGGAGACGTTGAGCTTCCTCTTCTTATTTCAAGCTCAGCCTATGCTACTACTTCCAACCAATTGCTGAACTCTACGGAATTCTTGATCGGAAAAACGGCGGATTTCGAAATTATTGAAAAAGACATCTACAGAGACTACGAAGATTTGTACGGAGCCTTAAACGGACAGGTCGATGTATCCAGAGACGTGAACGCCGGAGTGGATATCACGAAGGTAACCATTGCAGCCAACGAAATTCCGAATGGCGAATACTTTGTAAAAGTACGCCACAGAGACAGAAACTTAAATTGGTCGCCATGGAGCGCCGTGAAATCGTTTAACGTGACGAATAGCGGCTTTGCCAATACGCAGATTCAATTGGATACTATTGCGTACCGACCAAACACGCCGATAAACGTTTCGTATACAGATGGACCGGGGAACCAAAGAGACTGGATTGCTTTGTATAAAATTAGCCAGACTCCGGGTGCGAGCAGTCCATCGCAAGCTTGGGCGTATGTAAACGGACAAAGAAGCGGAACAGCAACGTTTAGCGGATTGACCCAGCCAGGAAGGTATTATGCTACATTTATGGAAAACGACGGCTATACAGAATTAGCGGACCGAAAAGAATTTTATGTAGGACCATTGGTGACCCTAGCTTCTAACGCACAGACGTATACTTCGGGAAGCCCAGTTACCTTGACTTTTGCCAACGGACCGCAATTGGCAAACGACTGGATTGGAATTTACAAAGTCGGACAGACTCCAGGCGGACCTGCTTCAACACAATGGCGCTACGTGACTACGGCTTCGGGAAGCTTTACGTTTAATAACCTAGCCGACGGCTACTATTTTGCAGAGTATTTTCTTCAAGACGGCTACAACAGCATCGGGAATAAAGTATTTTTCCAAGTTGGAAACCAAATTACGCAGTTGAATATCAACAAGACGATTTATAACCTGAACGAAAACATCATCGCGACTTGGACCAACGCTCCGGGTATCGTAAAAGACTGGCTTGGAATCTACCATGCTGGCGACGATCCGAACGTAGACGAATTGGTAAGCTTTACGTATTTTGACGGACTTCCGGAAGGCACGAAAGTGATCCAAGACGACAAGCTTCCGACCGAAGCAGGTGATTATTTTATCGTGATGTTTACGAACGATTCGTATAACGAAGTATCGAACCGAATCTCTTTTGTGGTAGAAGAAGCTCTAGGAACGGGCGAGTTTTCGTCTCAAAACGGCGTAAAAGTGTATCCGAACCCGATAAAAGCAGGCGAAAGAACGTATATCAAGTCCAAATACCCTATCGACCAAATCGATATGTTTGACATGACTGGAAACTTATTCTATTCTTCAAAAAACATCGACGATTACAACTTTTCGATTATCAACCAAAGCTTGCCAACCGGCACTTATATTCTTAAAATCCACTCTAATAAAGTTTACACTGTCAAGGTAGTCGTAAATTAAGTAGACCGCATCTAATAGCTAGAAAGCCTCCTGCAATGGGAGGCTTTTTTATTTTTAAGGCACTCGCCTCTTTTAAGATTCTCTTAGGCGTATCCAAAAAAACTTTTTTGTACATTCAACTAACTTATGAAAAAGCGACCATGAAAGACATTGCCCGCCGTTTTCCCGAAAATCCGTTGCTCAAGCCCAGCAACTTGCTGCCCAGCAGCATAGGACTACAAGTCATCTGCCTGCTCAATCCGGGTGTCTTTGTATTTGAAGATAAAACTTGGCTGTTGGTAAGAGTCGCTGAAAACATTCCTCAGAAAGAAGGCGTCATCTTCTTCCCTATCGCCAATGCGTTGGGCCAAATAGAGATTATCGAAATTTCTCTTGACGACCCTGACCTTATTGCCGATGATGCCCGTGTCATTACTTATAAAGGACAGGATTACCTGACCACGCTTTCGCACCTTCGCCTGTTGTGCAGTGACGACGGTGTTCATTTTTATGAACCGGATGATTATCCGCTCATAACCGGAATCGGATATCTGGAACAATTCGGCATTGAAGACTGCCGTGTCAGCAAAATTGACAACACCTATCATCTGACCTATACGGCCGTTTCCAACAGCGGCGTGGGCGTCGGCTTGAGAACCACTACAGACTGGAAAACCTTTGAGCAGAAAGGAATGATTTTTCCGCCGCACAATAAAGACTGTGCCATCTTTGAAGAGCGCATAAACGGCAAGTATTACGCCTTGCACCGTCCCAGCAGCAAAGAGATCGGCGGCAACTATATCTGGATTGCCGAATCGCCCGACGGCCTGCATTGGGGAAATCACCAATGCATCATCAAGACCAGAGAGCATCATTGGGACAGCGCCAGAGTCGGTGCCGGAGCCGCTCCTATCAAAACCGAGTTCGGATGGCTCGAAATCTATCACGGTGCGAATGCCGAAAACTTCTATTGCCTCGGCGCTTTTTTGATGGACTTGGATCATCCTACTAAAGTAATTTCCCGTACCGTAAAACCCATCATGATACCGACAGAATCTTATGAAACCAGCGGTTTCTTTGGCGGTGTCGTTTTTACGAACGGACATGTTGTTGATGGCGACCAGCTTACCATCTATTATGGCGCTGCCGATGAGTTTGTCTGCGGTGCTCATTTTTCTATTAAAGAAATCTTGTCGCTATTAGAATAAGCAAGCTTTTCTTTTAATCACTTAAAATGCCTCCTTCAGCAGCCATTGTGTCCGCTTGGCTATTTTTCACTTCCGATGCCCTGTTTGTCACGCTACTTTTGAAAGAAATTAACCGTGATAAATACAACTATTATGACAAGAAATGATAAAATAGCCGCTGTAGTAGTCAGTTTCCTGATTACCCTAATTTTATATTACTTCCTTATCCCGAACAGAAATTGGCTCGGAAAACCTTATCTGGAAACCGCACAAAATGACGGATTTGCCGTAGTAGAACTCTTTACTTCCGAAGGATGCTCTAGCTGTCCTCCTGCTGACAAGCTTTTGGAAAAAATCCAGAAAGAATCGAATGGAAAGAAAATCTATTTTCTCGCTTTCCATGTCGATTACTGGGATCATCTTAACTGGAAAGACAGCTTCAGTTCTGAACAATCGACCAGCAGACAACAGCAGTATTCTAGCTGGATGAACCGAACTCTCATCTATACCCCGCAATTTATCGTAAACGGCATTTCCGAATTCGGTGGCGACGATGCCAGAAAACTCTACAGTCTTGTAGCCGATGCTTTAGAAACAAAACCTAGCGCAGCCTTAATCCTCGAAGCACATGCCAATAAGGAACAGCTCGAACTGAATTATGAGACTAATGGGATTGAGAAAAATACCAGCCTATTTGTTGCCTTAGTGCAAAAGCAAGCAACTACCGAGGTGAAACGTGGCGAAAATGAAGGCCGTCTCTTGCATCACGTACAGATCGTAAGACAAGCCCATACACTATCTCTTGAAGAAAAACAAGGCGGACTGGTGCTGCCCATGCCTAAAAACTTCAACACTACAGACTGGGAAATCATCGGATTCCTGCAAGACGATACCACTGGTGCCATCAATGCGGCCACAAAAGCAACTTTTAATTAATCTAAAACTTTTTTTATGAAAAACATGCTCCTTACATTCATGGCAGCGGTGATAGTCGTTACCTGTACTTTAGAAAAAACAAGGCCCATACTTAAAGTTAATAGCACTGCTAATAAGCAAGACACTTCCAAAGTACGATCTCAAGCTAGTCCAGATTTTTAGACTGCCGATCCTAGTTTTGAGATCTTGCCGTAATAAAAAAGCCTTGCTACTATAGCAAGGCTTTTTTATTATCTGTTTTCCAGCCAGCCCAAAAAGGCGGTCGCCTTTTCTTTTCCGACCAACAGCTTTTCTTCTGTAGGAACCGTCAGCTTGAGGAGCAGCTTACGCGAAAAATAGTGCTCTGCCTCTCTGATTGCAGAAAAATTTACCAAGTATTGCCTGTTGACCCTAAAAAACTGACTCGGCGACAACAATTTATGCACCTCATCCAGAGACTGCGTTATCGGATATTCTCCTTTGTCAAACGTCATAATCGTAGGCGTTTCATTCTTTATAAAAAAATAAGCGATGTTTTCTGTCTGAACCGTCAGGTACTTATTATTTTTAAACACCAAAAAACTGCTCTTCCCTGCATTCTCTCCGCTTCTAGTCAGCAAATACTCAAAATCAGGTAGGTTCTTTTTATTTCTCTGGAAAAAGTTTTTAAGCTCAGCGGCCTTTTTGATAGCGGCAGCAATACTTTCTCTCGAAAACGGCTTCAATACATAATCGATACCATTTGCCTTAAAAGCCTCAATGGCATAATTGTCAAAAGCAGTACAGAAAATCACGGGAGACACTACTTCAACGCTCTTGAAAATTTCAAAGCACAGTCCGTCTGCCAACTGTATGTCCATAAAAATAAGATCAGGCTGGTCATTTTCTGTAAGGTAGCTCACCGCACCATCTACACTTTGGATATACGAGAGTATCTGTACATCAGGCCTGATGCTCATGATAAGCTGTCCTAGAGCTTTGGCTGTTTTAACTTCGTCTTCAATTATTATGATGGTCATAAATCAGGGGTATTTTTACTTTAAACGTAGTTTCATCTTTGTCAATTACGATCTCTTTGTGGATAAGATGCATAAACCGCTGGTTGATATTGTCGAGTCCTACACCTGTTGACAAGGCACCTTTTTTTAGCTGTATCGGATTTTCGATTACCAGAAAATCACTTTCAACATATAATCGAATTTGCAGAGGCTTGTCTAGCGATACCACGTTGTGCTTGATACAATTCTCGATCAGCAGCTGCAAGGTAAACGGCGGAATTGACGAATCATAATGCCTGGCATCGATGTCGTCTACCAAAACAAATCCATCTTCAAAACGAGCTTTCAACAAATACGTATACGCCTCTAGGATCTGGAGTTCTTCCCGTAGCGGAATCAAATCAAGCTTCCTACTTTCGAGCGTAAAACGATAGAAATCTGAAAGCTTCAGGATAAAATCAGAACTTTGCGGATCCTGCATGTCCACCATAGATTTGAGCGTATTCAAGCTGTTGAACAAAAAGTGTGGATTCACCTGCTGCTTTAACAATTCATATTGGGCTCCAAGATGTCCCGATTTCGTCTTTTCCAGTTCCAGCCCTATCTGCTGCGTCTGGTAATTCTGGAAAAGCAAGTGCAGGAACATATAAACAATCAGGTTGATCAAGACGCCTCGTAGCTCAAACATGATGGGCGCATCCATCTTCGTGACCTGAAAAAGCTCCTGATGCGCGATAACCAAAACCACCATCATCACGATACCCATAACAACACTCAACAGCAGTTTCCCATTTATCAGGCTCTTGGCAGTGCGACGCGACGTAAATTTTGGAAGGCTGTAGATATTATAATACCAGATAAAAAGCGAAAACAAAAACGTAATCGATGAGTTGATAATGATATCGCCCAGCATCGAATCGTGGTCAAATAATTTAGGGATTGATGCAAGGATAGCCAGTGCTATGGAACTTCCCCATATCACCTTTCGGGAAACCTGAAACCGTTTTTTTTCTTTTTCCATATGCTGTAGTAGTAATTGAATCCCTGCCTGTCAAAGATAGGATTTTTAAATATTTAAAAAGCCGGAAGAAACTTCCAGCTTGAATCATTATATAAGTGAGTATTGCTATTTTAAAAAGTCGCTTTTGTGGCTCCTAGAATGGCACCGCTGCTGCTGTCTTGCACAAAACCGATGATTTCAAAACCCTTTGTAGTAAAACCTTTAGGCAGCGTCAAGGTTGTAGTTCCTTTTTCGTTTCCAGCCAAAGCTGTACTATGCAAATGATGCACAATCTGGAAATGCGACAGGATTCGGTTTGCATTCTCGCCTCGCTTTACGCTACTCTGCGCCGTCTTTTGCACGATGGCCAAAAGCAGTCGGCTGTTTTTTGAAGCGTCATTTACAGAATGATTTACCGTAATCTTGTTGCCAGACTGTACTGCTTTCAAAGTCACGTCAGCGGTAGCGGCCATCGACAAGGCTTTCTTAGTAGCGTTTCTCACCGCAGTTTCCTCAGAACCTATAAGCCCGACCTTTCCATTGATGATAAGCTGCGGCGTATAAACCGAACTGCCAAGCCATTTTGAATACTCATACTGCCTTTTGGTATAGTCTGCATCGCTAAAGACGTCCTTCCAGCCCTGTTTGTCCCAATAATCCACATGGTAGGAAAGTACATAGACTTCGCTGTCCATATATTCTTTTTGGATTTTGCCCATAAGCTCGTCTGCCGGCGGACAGCTGGAACAGCCTTCGGAAGTAAACAATTCCAATACAGCAAAACCTTTTTTAGTGGCCTTGTTCTGTCCAAAAACATTCGTTCCTGCTACAAGTGCAAGAATCAAAACAGGCAATAGTTTTATTTTTTTCATAGTTTGATAGTAATTAGGATTTCTGATTTAGGATTTTTGATTTGGGTTTCTGACTTAGATAGAAAAGCCCTATTTGCGGGCTATTCTATTTTAGGCTTTGCTTATATTAGATTAATCGTCACTCCGATATTGCCTCTTGTTGCTTTAGAATACGGACAAGTCTGGTGTGCGGCATCGGTAATAGCTCGTGCTGTTTCAGTATCCAAGCCAGGAAGGCTTACATTCAGGCGGGCTTGTAAAAAATATGCTCCGTCGGTCATGCCTAAATCTACTTCTGCATCGACAGCTGTTTCTGCCGGAAGCTTGATTTTCATCTGCGCTGCCGCAATTCCCATGGCTCCGATAAAGCAAGCCGACCAGCCTGCAGCGAAAAGTTGCTCTGGATTCGTTCCGCTACCAGTAGAACCCGGAGACGAAAGCTTGATATCAAGACGGTTGTCAGAACTTTGTGATGCACCTTCGCGGCCTCCAGTCGTGTGCGTTTTTCCTGTATACAATACTTTTTCTGGTTGAAGGATGTTGTTTTCCATTGTCGTAAATTTTTAAATGTTGTTTTTATTTTGTTTGAATTATAGGCCAAAAGTAGGCCGGTCTAGTACCTCATCCAATGGCTAAATGGCTCAAGTGGACAAAGTAGATTGTGAATCGGACATTGCATATCCTCATTATTTTGTATAGCCATCAACTTCAATGATAGCATCGGCAAAGGCTCGTGGATCTTCCTGCGGTACGTTATGTCCGATCCCGTTTAACATCTTGTGCGAATACTTTCCTGTGAATTTGTTCGCATAGGATTTCCCGTCTGCCGCTGCCCCGTCAAAATCACTGCCGATAGTTATGGCCGGTACTGTAATTGACGGACGTGCTGCTAAGCGTTTTTCTAAATCCTCATATTTCGATTCGCCTTTGGCAAGAGACAATCTCCAACGGTAATTGTGGATGACGATCGCAACATGGTCTGGATTGTTGAAAGACTGCGCTGTCCTGTCGAAAGTAGCCGTATCAAAATTCCATTTTGGAGAAGCCAGCTTCCAAATCTGTTTGTTGAAATCATAGGTATTTTTAGCATAGCCTAGCTCGCCACGTTCTGTCGAAAAATAGTATTGGTACCACCATCCCAATTCAGCCGCAGGCGGCAGAGGCTGTTTGTTTGTTTCGAGATTCACAATCAGGTAGCCGCTCACAGAAACAAGTCCTTTTACGCGTTCTGGCCAAAGTGCCGCCATGATAACGGCTGTTCTTGCACCCCAGTCAAAGCCTCCAACAATAGCCTTATCTATTTTTAGCGCATCCATAAAAGCAATGATATCTGATGCGATGGCCGATTGCTGTCCGTTTCTAGGAGTAGCTTCTGAAAGAAAATAAGTAGTTCCAGAGCCTCTTAGATAAGGAGCAATAACTCTGTAGCCTTTAGAAACCAACATCGGAACCACTTCTTCAAAACTGTGGATGTCATAAGGCCAGCCATGAAGCAGGATTACTGGGGTACCATTCGTAGGACCTGCTTCTGTGTAACCGACATTCAATACGCCCGCATTGATTTGTTTTAAAGTGCCCAGCGAATTTGCTGTTTTGACAGAATTGGCATTTTGGGCATTTGTCTTTTTCGTTTGGGCAGTAGCCGATACGTAGCTAAAAATGACCAGCGCGAATATTGCTATCGTATTGCTAAACTTATATTTTAGTATCTCAAACATGATTTCAGTTGTTAAGGTTTATGACTTCTTTTACTAATTAGCGAAGCGATCTGAATGCGGCGCGAAGTTCTTCAGCAAAAAGCTGCGGTTCTTCCCAAGAAGCAAAGTGTCCGCCTTTTTTTACTTCGTTGAAATAAATCAGGTTTTTATAGCTGCGTTCTGTCCAGCTTTTAGGCGCTTGGTAGATTTCTCCAGGAAATACGGTCACGGCCACTGGAATCTTGATTTCTGCTGTCCTTTGTTCGCCAGCATTAAAATTGTTTGTATTGTTTTCCCAGTACAATTGTGCCGATGAAGCCGCCGTATTGGTCAGCCAGTACAATGAAATATCGTCAAGCATCTCGTCTTTTGTAAGCGACTTTTCTGCATTGCCGCCGCTATAGGTCCATTCATTAAACTTGTCCAAGAAAAAAGAAGCAAGCGCTACAGGCGAGTCGGTAAGTCCATACCCTAGAGTCTGCGGACGGGTAACCATCATTCCGGCATAACCGCCGCCTTTGGTATATAATTTATTAAGTGATGTATACGCCGCTTTCTCTTTGGTTGTTAATCCTGCTGGCGCTGGTGCTCCATTTTTTAATGCTTGTGCAATTTCTGTCGGAACTGTCGCTGGCATATTTACGTGGATACCCAACAATCCTTCTGGAGCTTGTCTTGCCATTGCATCTGCAATTACCGAACCCCAATCGCCACCTTGCGATACATATTTTTTGTAGCCCAAACGTTTCATCAGCACATCCCAAGCCTGTCCGATATGGTCTGGTCCCCAGCCTGTGCCTTTAGGTTTTTCAGAAAACCCATAACCCGGCATCGAAGGCAATACAAGATCGAAAGCATCTTCAGCACGACCTCCATAAGCCGTTGGATCGGTAAGCGGGCCAACTACTTTCAAAAGCTCAAAAACAGATCCTGGCCAGCCGTGAGTGATAATTAGCGGCATGGCATTTTTATGCTTTGAACGGATGTGTATGAATTGGATATCCAGCCCGTCAATGTTGGTAACAAACTGAGGCAACGAATTTAGTTTTGCTTCTGCTTTGCGCCAGTCGTAATCAGTTCCCCAATAGGCAGCAAGTTTTTGGATCTGCTCCAATTTTACGCCTTGTGATTGGTCGCCTACCGTTTCTTTGTCTGGCCATCTGGTCGCATTGATGCGTTGGCGAAGCTCGGTCAGTGCTTCTTGCGAAACGCTGATGTGATACGGACGAACCGCTTCTGAATCTTTTGTGCTTTTTGCTGGATTTTTCTGTGCGAAACCAGCTGTCCCGATCAGGATAAGAGTCCCTGCCAAAAATCTGCCGGCAAGACTACGCTTGTTTGTTTTGATTGTTTTCATTTTGCTTTTGATTATTAAATTATGTGATTATTGTTTTAATTTCTTGGTCAAAAGTATTTCGATAGCAAGCGCTACACAATCAAGAAATAGCCTAAACGGACGAAGTGAAGAGTGAAACGGACATTCGTAAGCTTGAAAATTTTATAGGAGTCGTATAGTGTAAATTCATCTTTGCAAACAAAGAACTTTTAAGCAGATGCCATTACTGGGACTATTGAAATATCCGGTAAAATACAGTAAACAATCTAGTCTTGAAACAGCAAGATTTGTTATATATTTGATTAATTATAAAGAGAAAACTAGTTTATCATTGCATGAAAAAGCTTCAGATTATTTTATTATTCCTACTATCAACAGCAATATACAGTCAAAAGAATCCTTTTGTTGGACTTAAATATGATACGATCGTGATGTATGATTTTTCAGGCGGTAAAGAATCTGACATCAGTATTATTACGGATAAAGGCAAACTATCCGAAACTGTAAACCAACAGGTTATCCTTGATGAAAAGACAAGCAAGCAATTGAGCCTAAAATTAGGAAGCAAGCTCTCTTATGGTACAGGAACGGCATCTTGCTTTGATCCACATTTAGGATTCGTATATTATCTGAAAGGGAAAGTCGTTGCTCATGTTTCGGTTTGTCTTCAATGCAACAGACTAAGGTCTAGTGTTACTATTCCCGCACAAAAACAAGGAAAAACTGGGAATGGTGATGAAGCCTATTATCTCTTAGATGGTATGAGTGACTCTTTCAAACAGTATTTGAATAATCTTGTGATAAAGTATAAATTTTCACATCCTCTATAAAGAATCTAAAACAATTATGGGCACTGCTCCTATCCTCAAAACTAAACAATGACAAGTTCTAAAAAATACGCCTTCCTTCTACTCCTGCTGCTTCTAAATGCAAGCGCCTACGCCCAAAAAGAAATCTCGATTACGATTGACGATCCCAATACAGCTCTGACTCCAAAACTGGAATGGCAGGAAAGAAACGATGCCCTCTTAAAAACACTCAAAAAACACCGCATCAAAGCGGCTTTGTTTGTCTGTGGCATGAGAGTAGCCGATTCAAACGGAAAGACACTGTTGAAACAATGGGACGACCAAGGCCATCTGATCTGCAATCATTCGTACTCGCATCTGTACTTTAATGGCAAATCGACCACCTTTAAAAAATTCAGCAATGATTTTCTTAAAGGCGACAGCATCATTACTACTTACAAGCATTATACAAAGTATTTTCGCTTTCCGTATCTGAAAGAAGGCAACACTGCCGAAAAAAGAGATTCGATGCGCGTATTTTTATCCCAGAACGGCTATAAAAATGGCGCGGTTACGATAGACGCTTCCGACTGGTATATTGATGCTGAAATAGCAAAAGCCTTAAAGCAGGATATCAATGCCGACCTTACGCCGTATAAAAACTATTACATCCAGCATATCTTAGATCGCGCTTCCTATTACGATTCGCTGGCTGTTTCGGTATTCCACAGGCCCGTCAAGCATACGTTACTGATACATCATTCTCTATTGAATGCTTTGTTCCTCGACGATCTGCTGATTGCCTTAAAGAAAAGCGGCTGGAAATTGATTGACGCCAAAACTGCTTTCAAAGATTCTGTTTTTGAGGAAACGCCTCAAATTGTGCCTTGCGGCGAAAGCATTATCTGGCAGTGCGCCAAAAGAATAGAAGCTATTGCGACAACGCTGCGTTATCCTGGCGAAGATGGCGAATACGAAAAAATACCGTTGGAAGAAATGGTCAAGGCTTATTCTAAGAAACCGTAAGGTATTCGCTTCCAAATCATACTTCTGTAAAGACTATAAAAAAATCGCCTGAAGATTACTTCAGGCGATTTTAGCAATTGATATAATGTGTGCTTATTTCTTAACAGCCCTAAACACTTTAGAGAATTCTCCAGCAACAACCTTCACGATATACGTTCCGGAAGGCAGGTCAGAAAAATTCAATTGGCAGCTAGTTCCATTGGCTTTTTTTGTGATTACCTGTTGTCCTAGTATGTTAAACACTGTAGCAGCATCGATGGTTTCTGTATAATCGATAGTCAGCACATCTTGAACCGGATTTGGATAATACTTAAAATCATCACTTTCAAAAGCAGGAGTCCCTAACTCCGTTCCGGCAATAACCTTCAATCGTACGATGCTCTCTCCACAGCTAGAAGCTACGGTCTGCGAAGCATAATAGATACCTCCGGCAACAATTGGGTCCGTCGGAGACAGCAAATTTCCTCCTGTCGGTGCATCATACCATAGTATATTTTCTCCTGTTACGTCGAAATCAGCCAGCGTTTCGCCTGTAACAAAATCTTGCGTTTCTTGCCCCGTTGGAGCCGGAGTCTGATTTTTTACGGTTATCGATAAAGTCTGTGGTATCGCACAAGCTCCTTCTTCTGGAGTAAACACATAATCCGCTGTACCTGGCTGTGCCGTATCGATTGTTGCTGGCGACCACGTTCCTGCAACGCCGTTTGGAGAAACCAAGGCGAAGGCAGGAGCCACCGTTCCTTGGCATACATCGGCAACAGGTGCAAAATCAGGCGTGGCTTTTGGAATTATGACAACCGATAGTGTCTGCGGTACCAAGCAAAGCACTCCCGTTACTTCTGTTGGCGTAAATACATAGTCAAACGTACCTGTCTGTGCTGTCGAAATTTCAGCCGGACTCCAGGTTCCTGCGATTCCGTTTGGAGCTACTAGTGCTAAAGTCGGAGCAGCAGCATCTTTGCAGATTGGTGCCAGGGTTTCAAAATTTGGAATCGCTTGCGGCGTTATCGTTACTAAAACTTGTACTCTCCTGCTCTCGCAACCATCAACAGTTTGCGATACATAATAAGAGCCTGTTGTCAGCGGATAGGTATTGGCTAAAACTTCTCCAAAAGTACCTCCGGCATACCATTGTACCAAGGCATCTTGGATTGTCGTGGCACGCAAATCTTCTACCGTAGCTCCTTCGCAAAAAGTCTGCGGAGTAACTACCGGATCTGGCGTATTGATGACTACGGCAACTTCGGTTCTTGGTCCTTCGCAGTCGCCATTTTTCTGAGACACAAAGTAAGACTGGGTCGCTAGGCTTGAAGTGCTTTCTAATGCTTCTGTTGCTGTGGCGCTTCCATACCAGATAATTGATGCCGACGGTGCTGGAACCAGAGAAGCTACAGTCGTAGTACCGCAAAACGTCTGTGCCGCCGCCGTAGGAGCCGCTGGCAATTCGGTAATGGTTATAACTACAGGTATCCTTGTACTTTCGCAACTGCCAATAGATTGTGACACATAATAGGTCTGTGTTTGCAGTGCAGCGGTATCCGCCAAAGCTTCAGTAGCATCGGTGGTAGCATACCAATGCGCAGTAGCTTCGGCAATTGTAGTAGCCGTTAGTTCTGCAACAGTTGCCGAGGCACAAAAAGTCTGCGGCAAGGCTGTTGGAGGATTCGGTACGGCACAGTTCAGCTCATACGCTCCCATGTCTGGAGTACCATCATAAAATCGATCGTTTCCGAGGATATCAGTAACAATAGCAGCTATATTAGGCGTACTTCCTGGTGCATAATAGTTGTTGCTTCCTGCATCTACGGCAGGACTCCCTTGTTGGAGTTTATAATTGCCATTCGCCGCATCAGTAAACAACGGATCAGTAGTACCGTCTATATTCCCATTGGCATCATTTGTGGTAGCACCTTGGACAAGGCTATGCGTATATTGTGGTAATGCTTGCGCATTTGTATAATAAACTCCAGTAAGGTTATCATAAACAATACTATTTCTAATTTTTAGAGAGGAGCTTGTGTTGTATATGGCACCTCCATTCACAGCGGCACTATTTCTTGCGACAGTAACATTTGTCAAGATGGGTGACTTAGCAATGCCAAAACGTTCTATATAAAACCCGCCGCCTAGACCTTCTGCCGTATTATCGCTGATAACGCAATTGGTAACAACATCATCGGTATCGGTGCTATAAAACCCGCCGCCATCTTTAGCAGAATTGCCTTTGATAACCACGTTAGTCAGTATGGTCGTGCCGGTATTGTTCTTTATCCCGCCTCCTAATTTCGTCGTATGGTTTTCGCTGATTTCTACATCGATAAGCGTTGGCGTTGCCGCAAAATTATTAATTCCTCCGCCGCCTTCAGATGTTCCTCCTCTAGCCGAGTTCCCATTGACGATTCCGTTAGACAGATAGGGCTTGGATTGGCTCTTGTCATTTTGCATTCCAGCTCCTTGTTCTGAGATATTCTTGCTTATGGTAAAATTGGTAATCGTTGGGGAAGATGTGTCGTTATACATTCCACCGCCTCTTATGCCGGCTACATTTCCAACAATCACAATATTAGAAACGATAGGCGACGAAAAGTAATTATACATTCCTCCAGCAACATTATTGGGCACAAATTTGTTCGATCCAATAACTTTTATTGTTCCTGCCATATTAGCGTTGCCTCCACGGATTGTAAATCCGTCTAATACTGTCGTATTTGTTATTGCGTTGGCGGCACTTACTCCAACACCCATAACTATGTGATAGGCATTTTCGTCATTGTTTGTTATCGTAAGCGTACTTCCAATACCCGATATTACATCATTATTGCTGTAATCTCCGCTCAAAACAGAAGCATTTGCTGTCAAAGCCAAGTCTCTTTGTGTCAATTGTGTTTCGGTGCCCGCAAAGCCGCCATACATCTTGACATTATTGACCAAAACGAAAGCATTGTTTCTGTCAGTCGGATTAGTCCCGCTAAGGTTATCAACACGGTATAATGGATAGTACGTCCCGCCCGCTACCCAAATCTGGGTTATGGTTCCTGCTGTCAGTTCTCTTGCGGCCTTCACGGCATCGGCGGCTTCGCCCAAGGCATTGGTCCAGTTGCTGCCGTTTCCTGTCGCTCCTTTTTTAACATAGAGTATACCATTGGCATCTGGAACGGCTTGCGCCCATACCGAGTCTGTTGCAACTAGCAGTACCAAAAGCACGGCAAAATGCCTTACTTTTTCTTGTAATTTTTTGTTCATAAATACATTGTTATTTTAAGGTTTGTTTATTCTTGTCTACGCTTGTTTCAAACGGCAACAAACATATACCTCTTGTATTACCCTAAGATTTCAAAATGAACAAATAAAAATTACGATTGTGTTAACCAGATAGTTACATCGTTAAGAGACTTCAGACCCAAACTAAAACGCATAAAAAAAGCTCCTCGATTTAGGAGCTTTCTACTTATGAAATCAGTTGCAATGAATGGACGGACAGTCCTCGATTAAGCTTTCGTTTTAGCCGCTTCTTCTTTTTTAGCCTTTGCTTCGGTTTTTTTCATTTCCTTGTTTTCTGCTTTTTTAGCATGTTTTACTTCTTTTTTGACTTCTGCTTTTGATTCTTTTTGTTGTGCATTCATCATAGCACTAGTTCCTAAAACAAAAACGGCTAACATCATTAATTTTTTCATGATTTCTATTTTTTTAAATTAAACAAGATTGTTTGTTTCTTAATTATAGGTCAAAGTTAGGACCGCTAGATGAAGAACAAATGAAGATATGTTGCTGTTAACCTGTTTAACTTTTAATTAACTTTTCGGGAAATAAAGCGTAAAGGTCGTTCCGATACCAACCTCGGAGACTACCTGAATTTCTATTTTGTGGAGAGTGGCAATACTTGACACGATGGCAAGGCCCAATCCTTGTCCCTCATCTTCCAGATTAATTTTCATGAATCGGTTAAAAATCTGAGACAGCTGTGCTTCCGTCATTCCTTTTCCTGTATCCGAAATAGCTATGGCATAGCGGTCATTCTGGAAAGAATCTGAAATGGATACGCTTCCGCCGTCTGGCGTAAACTTGATGGCATTGAATAGGATGTTATAAAACAAGATGTGCAGCAAGGTCTTGTTACCTTCAAACAGAAAATGATGCTGGATAGTGCTAGACACCTGAAGCTGTTTTATTTCAATCCGATCTTCTAGATCCCTAAGCAGGTCTGAAATGAGGACAGCGAAATCTATCGCTTCAAAATTAGAGTACTGGTTGTTTTCTATGCGCGAAATAAGCAATAGGTTATTGATGATGCGTTTTAGGGTATCAAGGTTGCGAAGCGAGACAGCAATCTTGTCGATACCCTCATCATTAATCGATTCGTTATTGAGTAGGTTTTCCAATCGGTTCTGGAGGATCGAGATCGGCGTGAGCAGTTCGTGGGAAACGTTTGCTATAAACTGTTTTTCTTTTTTAAACTGTTCCTGGATGCGGTTCATCATTTCATTCAGTCCGTTGTCCAGCAATATAAAATCCGAAGTAGTCGTATGCACTTTAGAATGGTCGAACAATTCAGGCTCATTGATCAGATTGATCTTCTTGTCGATAATCTTCTGGAAAGGACGCAACAGGTAATCGATAAAGAACGACTGGGCAAAATGCGACAGGATAAGCGTTACTGTAAGCAGCAGCAAGATTACCAGATGGAACTTTTCTAGCAGTTCGTTGACCTCGCTCAGCCGCTCTCCTATCTCAAGGACATAATCGGTATTCTTATACGTAAAATGATGGTACAGGACGCGATACTCGTTCTGTTCTTTTTCTACGACTCGAGGCTCATCTACAAAATAGTCTTTTTGCTTTGCGGCTTTAGCTTTAGAACGGTACAATTGCAGGAACTCGCTGTGCAGGTTCGAAAAGCTTACATACAGCTCCGTACTGTCGTTTCGTTCTATAAAAGCATTGATTTCGGAAGTATTAAGGTTCTTGACAAACTTGTCACGTTTTTCGATCATCGAGCTTTCGATGTTCTTGTAGGCTACTTTCTTGATCACAAAAGACAAGGTGAACCACATGATCGCCAGCAAGAGCAGGCGGATGACAGCGCTAAAGATTGATATTTTATGTTTTAGCTTCATGTTCTAGCTTATAATTCGATAGCCCACATTCCGCACCGTTTCAAACCATTCTATCGAAGCATGCTTGTCGAGCTTCTTGCGGAGGTTGCGCACATGCACGTCTATAAAATTAGAATCGGAACTGACTTCCAGCACATCGCCCCAGACATGTTCCGTGAGCTGCAAGCGCGTAATGACCCTATTTTTGTTGAGGACTAAGTATTGAAAGATGTCAAATTCTTTTTTGGTCAATGCAATCGGATTTTCCTTAAAGCTTACCTTATAATCCTGCAATTGAATCTTGAATCCGTGCACGTCCAACTCATTCACAGCAAATCCATGAATACGACGGATAACGGCATACAAACGCGCGCCCAGCTCGGTCAGCGCAAAAGGCTTGGTAAGATAGTCGTCGGCGCCCAGTTCCAACCCGTTGATTTTATCGTCGAGTTCGCCCCGTGCCGTAATGACAATCACGGCCATTTTAGATTTTGCTTTCCGCACGCTTTTCAATACGTCGAATCCGCTTCCGTCGGGCAAGCCCAAGTCCAGCAGCATGGCATCGTATTGGTTGACTTCTGCTTCTTCCAGAGCGCTTTCGCAGGTAGCAGCCCATTTGCAGATGTAGCCGCTCTTGGAAAGATAATCGATCAGCTCAACGGCTAGTTCTTTCGTATCTTCAACAATCAGGATATTCATAGGAAAGTGTTTGACAGTTTAAAAATAGTGTTTCTGAGGCTATCAAAAAAGAAAAACTTCTCCTAAACTATAGTGTTTTGTGTTTAGGAGAAGCTGCAATCAAAAAAAACATAGCCAATCAACGATCTTTTTCCACCAGCTGCAGGAAGTCGCCAGCACCATCAAAAACAGCATCATAAAATCGGGAACTGTTTTCAAGTCCCACTTCATAAGTATATTCGTTTTTATCGTTTCGCACTTTAACGGCTTCAGCAATCTTATAAGTTGGATAATTCTTTTTTAGGTAGCTTATAGTGGCAAGCGGCAATTGGTTGGGCGCTATACCATGCTTGAGCACCTGCATTTCTCCTCTTAAGTTATAATAGGCCGATACTTTAGCGCCCTGCATCGTAAACTCGGCTACAAAAAGTTCTTCATCATCGTCTCCGTCTCCATATTCATTTCTCCATTCTGGAATGCTTTTAGGAAATTCTTTTTCAAAAGCAATCTTCGCCTCGATTGGAGGAACATATTTTTGGCTTTTGGTATCGGATTGCCCATAAAAGCTGATTGAGGCAAGCAATAGCGCTGACAGGATTATTTTTTTCATGGTTTTGCTTTTTAATAAATACAGAACGAAGTTACAATCTGAAAATGAAGAGCAAATGAAGAATCAAAAAAGTTGCTATTTATTTGGCCAGATTTAACTTCTCAAAAAACAAACCTGCTATTTGAAGTCGTATTTTAGCAGAACAGCCTTATTACTTATCGTATCACATGAAAAACTATCTTTTTTTGCTGCTCGCTATTGTCTTTGAAACGATAGCCACTTCTTCTCTCAAAGCTTCGGAACAATTCACAAAACTGGTTCCGAGCCTTATTACGATTATCGGCTATATTGCCGCATTTTATCTCTTGAGCCTTACGCTGAGGTCGATTCCGGTAGGTATCGCTTATGCGATCTGGTCGGGCATTGGTATTGTTCTCGTAACGTTGGTAGGTATCGTTATGTTCAAGCAGGTTCCTGACCTTCCTGCTATTATCGGACTGCTGCTCATCATAGCCGGTGTGGTGGTCATCAATGTTTTTTCTAAGACATCGGCGCATTAGACTGCGGCATTGCGAGCATAGCCCCCATTATTTCCTATCAAGACACCATTGGCGAGGCTAATTCCACCAGTTAACGGATGTCCAACAGGCGCGCGTGACGTTCTATCACCCGCCGATGGCGTTCTGGACGTCAAAATTGGCGTTCGAAGCGCCAATTTTGACGTTGGCAGACGCCATTTTTCACGTTTGGAACGCCAAATTTGGCGCTTCGAACCCCGTTCATGGCGTTGCGAACGTCACGCGCGGGGTTCGGAACGCCATCGGCGGGTGATAGAACGTCATTTGTGAGTGTTTAAAGGAAACTTTAAGCAGCAATAGTAAGTTATGAATCAATCTTTTTTAAATCAATATCTATTATTATCATATTCCGATAAAAAATAATATCCTTCTCTAGAGTTTTCTCTTCTATATACCTTAAATAAATGCGTGTTTTTTTGTTTTACAATAGAATCGCCTAGTTTCAAATCAAATTCTGCTAAACTGCTAGAATCAATTTTTAAACCATTTGACAAATAAAATGCTGTAGCCCTCACTTGCCAATTATTTCGTTCTACTATTAAGGAATTGACTTTTGACTTATAAAATTTCTCATTATTCTTTTTACCAACCAAATGGAAGTAAATAAATATCCCAAATATTACTATCACAGGATAAAATCGTAGTAGTTTCTTTATTGTCATCTTAGAATATCATTTTTTGTATACAATCTTCCACTCAGCTTTTTCCAAATCTTGTTTAGTCAAAAGATATTTTTTATCATAAACCCTATTCTTTAGTTTTACTATTGTTGCCCACCCATACTTATCTACGCTATCTTTTGAAATAATAAATAACCTTGCCTTTTTATCCTTGGAAGAAGCAAAAAAACTGTCCCAATACACAGGCCTGTCTTTATTTTCTTGCTCTTTATCTGGTGCTATTTCCATTATATTAAAAGCCGAAACTGTTTTATCATATCTATAACTAGCAAAATAATCAGAATCTGATATATTATCAGAATTAGATAGGATGCTATAAATTTCGCTATCAGTACCATTATAAACAATTAATCCTTCTTTGTCTGTATAATCCATGCAGCTAATCATAAACAGGCAAAATAAAACCGTCACAATAAACCCTATTTTTTTCATTCTTTATCTTTAACTACTCCAAATTTAATTAAGAAGTAGATTCTTTCAGCAATAAAATTCTTTTTAAACCTAATTTGCTGAAATAAGTGATTCTTGAAAAGTTCCATAAACACAAAACAACCTCTTTTCACTACATTTTCTATTACGAAATACGTATCTTGGCATCGTTTTATGATAGAAATAAACTACAAAATATGGCATATCGATTCCTCTTTTTATGGCTTTGTTTTTTTACAGCCGCAGCATTTGCTCAAAAGCCTGTGTTCAACATCCGATTCTCAGAACAATTGGCTGTTTTTGTGTTTGTGCAGGAGATTCATCCCGACCGTCGCGACAACCCGTTTAAGACCGAGTTCACGAAATCCAAGTACAATACCGAAAAATATCAAAAGCTGATTGCTGAGATGGACACGTTAGCTATCGATTATACCTACCATTTTTCGGAATATCCATACGGCTCAAAAATACCAGGCATGACAACGGAATTCCTGAAAAAGAACCTGATTGCAACAGACAACCTAAAAGAATTCAAAAATCGCTCTGCCGGACTCGTCACCAACAAGCCGTTGATTCGGCTGGCAGACATCATTTCAGAATTTACGCCTATCTATCGAGAGCTCATCTACGAACCCAATAAGAAGGAATTCGAGAAACAGCTGGCCGACATACAAGAATACAGCCGTGCCCACAACATCAGCGGTTATTTTGAGACGGGACTTGCCTTTTACGGTTCGAGCTGGGACAGTTCTATTCCTTTTGAGGTGGCTTTTTATCCGCTGCCAAATTCAGAAGGCTTTACCGCACAGGCTTTTTATAACAATTTTGTCAGTGCCGTGCAGACCGACCTTACCGACCATGTGTCGCTATTCAGCGTGATGCTGCACGAAATCTACCATATCGTTTATGACGAGCAGCCGCTAGCGCTTAAAAAACAGCTGTATGCCTCTTTCAAACAGAACCCTTCCAAAAACAGCGCCTATGCTTATATGCTGTTGAATGAGGTGCTGGCAACAGCTTTAGGCAATGGCTATGTAATGGAAAAACTAAACGGTACGCTGGACGAAGGAAAATGGTACAACTGGAAATATATCAACGAAATGGCCAAAAAGAGCTATCCGCTGGTCTTAAAGTATATAACCGAGAAAAAGGCAATGGATAAGGAGTTTGTAGATGCCTATATCCAACTCTATGACGATAATTTCCCGAACTGGAGCAATGAGATGGACAACATCATGTGTTTTAGGTATATGATTTCCGATAACAAAGAAGACTTTAGGACCATCCGACAGCAATACAAACGCCGCTCTATGACCGAAGAAGAAGATCAGGTGACAGAAAACAGCATCGAAAAGATGAAAGCCGTGCCGATGACCAAAATAATCATCGTCTCAAAAGACCACGCCGCCAAACTGGAACTCATAAAGCGCAAATTTCCGGAGCTCAAAAACTGGAAGTACAAAAAAGACAAAGAGTTTACCTACAACATCCTTTTAGGCGACAAGACACAGCTCTTTATTATCAATCAGATAAACACGCCGACGGAAAAGCTTATCGAAAAATTGGCGGTGCAAAAACAATAAGACAGAACGCTATGGCGAAAGCCCCTTCACCCTCTTTAGACAATACTTTTAAAGACTTGGCTATAGCTATCGAACTCGTGTATGACAACATCGGATTAGCCCTCGCTGCCCTAAAAGCCGATGCTGAAAGTGCCGAATATGCAGCCTGTACTTTTACGTTAGGCGGAAAGCCTGTCCTGTACAGAAGTTCCAAGATTACGCCCAAGAAAATCGGGCAGTTTGTTACGCTATGGAAAAGAAACTCAAAAGGAATAACCGAGCCCTTTAGCAGTTCAGACCCTTTTGATTTCATTATCATATCAGCGAGAAGCGGCAGCAATTTCGGACAGTTTATCTTTCCAAAATCAGTACTCTTAGAAAAAGGGATTGTCTCTTCCGCCACTAGAGAAGGAAAACGCGGCATCCGTGTCTATCCGCCGTGGGACAAACCTACGAGCAGACAGGCCGAAAAGACACAGCAATGGCAAGTGTTTTATTTCTTGGAAATTAAGGAAGACGGCACGACAGACCTCGAACGGGCATCCGAATTAATCACGTTGCTGATAGTTTAGTTATTTTCGAGTATAAATACGGAAAGAATGATACTCGTTGTCTTTTGTAGCCACCCACGCGCTATAAATTCCTTCTGCTACAGAATAGATGCCATAACGATATACATCGCCCTTAACGCTAAAGTTTTTCCGCTTGTTATTATTGCTCTCCAGAAATTCCAATTCGAATTCACCGTTACCTTTGGGACGAATCAATAAGTTTGAAGTCGTACCATCCTCAAAAGTTTCAATCCAATGGCTAGAAGACAGTGCTACGTTCACGATGCTTCCATCGTATTCTTTATAGTAAAAGCTTTTCCCCGAAAAGAAAGCATCACTTTCTTTTTTTGAAAGTTTAGACTTCGGTTTTTCCGCCAGCTTGCCCCAGTCACTTTTATTCTCCTCCATGCCAGCCAAGATATCAAGAAAAGCTTGGCAATTCCGCTGAAGCCTGAAATAAACTCGATTTACTAAAGAATCCGCTTGCGCCTGAGAAGTTACTTTTGCCCTTTCATAAAAAGCGGGCAGATGTTTCTCGAACACCATCATGATCTTGGTTTCATCTTTGACCTCCTTTAGTTCTTTAAATGACTCGCACATTTTTGAAGCCAAAGAATCTACTTGCTGTATGGTTTGGCTGTTCATAGTAGCATACGAAAGCACTAAAAGAATAAGGGCATATTTTTTCATTCCTAATGATTTTTTTTAGGAAGCTAATATAAGAAAGTCCTGATAAATAGTACTACGCTAGCGTATTCATGCCCCTTTTTTACTCTCATCCCGCATCGAATCAACACTATAAGGGCCTGCTCCAAAATACGCCAGCATCAGCGCAGCGCCTATAATCGAGATATTTTTCATAAACGTAAGCAGTACCAGCTCGTGAAGCATCGGGTCTTCCACAGTCCAGAAATCATGCATGATAAACGTAACCGGAAGCAGGAAGATGATAATAAGCCAAGCGCCCCATTTCGCCATAAAGCCAAACAAGATGCTGAGCCCTGCCGCCATTTCAAAAATACCGACCAGCGGAATCAGTATATAAGACAGCGGAATGCCCTTGGCCGCCGCCTCATAGACAAAGGTGTCAGAGAATTTGGCAATAGAAGAATACATAAAGATGATGCTAAAAAGAAACCTGCCGATTAAGGGTATATATTTCATGATACTTGAGTTTTAAGCTGTATTAAATGTACGCCTTAAACAACGATAGCCCTTCGTGCCATTCCGTCCAAAATTGGTCTGAAACCCGCCTTTTTGATTTGCCTGCCCTATCGTCGATTGGCAGAAAATAGCTAACTTTACGATTCTAAAAACAATCCGATTGGAAAAGGCAGGCATCAGAAAGCTCTCGATCAGCGATATCCTTGAAATATTGGGCGACGTGCCCCAATCCGAAGGACTGCATGTCTATATGGGCAGCGCGATAACCGAAATTCCCTTTCCCTATCCTTATCGGTCCGACAACTATTCGATACTGCTCATCCTTTCGGGAACGGTGAAAATGCAGCTCGACCTGATTCCATATGTAGCAGTTCCTGGCGACCTGCTTATTATCTCACCAAGAACCATCAACCATACCCTCGAAATCGTCGGCAACGTCGAGCTTATCGCCATAAGCTTTACATTAGACTTCGCGCTCCAGTCCAACCGCAGCAAAAACGAGATCGAAGCCTTTGAGTTTTTTGCATCCAAAGCCATTCCCAAGCTTTCGCTGGATACTGAAGAGCACGATAACTTTGTCTTTCTGTCCCGACTGCTGCAGCAAAAAAACAAGGAAAGAGGACGAGAGCCATTCAGCAGCGAAATCATACAGCACACCTTCAGCCTGCTCATGTACCTCGTGGCCGTGCGCTATAAAAAAGAAAACACAGGATTGAATCCCGATATCTCAAGACAGCAAGAACTCACGCTCAACTTCCTGAAACTGCTCGATGCCCATTTCAAGCAGCAGCGCAGCGTACAGTTTTATGCCGAGTCGCTCTGCGTCACCAGCGGCCACCTGACCAAGATACTAAAAGAAGTATCGGGCAAGACCGCAGGCGAGCTTATCGAAGAATCCGTAATCATAGAGGCCCGTGTGCTGCTCGCCGACCCTGCCCTAACGATTGCCCAGATTGCCGAAGAACTGCAGTTCAGCGACCAATCCGCATTCGGGAAGTCCTTTAAGAAAAATACAGGTCTTTCTCCTTCAGAATACCGCAGGAGAAACAGCAGCAACTAGCTTTTAAAGTGTGCGGCATAAGCCCTTATTCATCCTGCCCTTTTTACCGCATCAAAATATTTATATCTTTGGATTCCATTTCAATACCTAAAAAATAACCATGAAGTACAGTCGGCAGTTCTTGGTCCTGCTTTTACTGCTCCTTTCGACAGGCAGCAGGGCACAGCCCTCTTCTCAGAATACTCTGATGCAGAAGGGCTGGGAAGCGCTCGTAAAAGACCATGACGACGAAGCCTTTCGATATTTCTTTCTTTCCTACGAAAAAGCAAAAAAAGACAAGAACGAGATCGATACGGCCGAATCCCTGCTTTACCTCGGCATCTGCTCTTTCGGTTCCAGCTATGAAAAAGGACTCGACTATACCTTTCAGTCGCTTAAGATTTATACCCGTTTAGAAAAAAGCAATCCCGACTTGGGCCAGATCGGACGCAGCAAATGCCTGCAGCTCATCAGTACCATCTACAGCCGGCAGAAAAAATACGCACAGGCCAAGCCCATCAGCCGCGAGGTAATCAGCATATTAGAAAGCCACGAAGACAAGAGCGGCACCCTCGGCCTTGCCTATTCCAGCCTCGGCTCCTTGTACGAACAGCAGCAGCTACAGGATTCGGCTACCTATTTTTATGCGCTGGCGCTAAAAGACTTTGAGAAATCAGGCAACCAAGCCTATTTGCCTAATGCCTATATCAACATCGGCAGAAGCGAGCTCGAAAGACACAACGACCAAAACGGACTCGATTACTTCCAGAAGGCACTCGCCATTGCCAATACAACCGAAAACAAGCAAGCGCAAGTCTCTGCCCTGCTCGCTATAGGAAAATGGCACTTGGCCCATAAGAGCAAAAGTGAAGCCTTGCAGCAGTTCCAAAAGGCCAACCAGATAGCCGCCGCGCTGTCGGACAAGCTGTTTGAAATCATGACCGTCGAGACGCTTATCAGCTATTATGAAAAAGAAAAAAACTACTTTGAGACGTCGCGCCTGCAGACCCGACTGATTTTCCTCAAAGACCAATTGCATTCGCTCGAAAGAGAAAAGATTGTCAAAAGCCTCGAAGTACAATTTGAAGTAGCCGAGAAAAACAGAAAGCTGGCCCTTGTCTCCAAAGAAAAGGAAGTCGCCCGACTCACCAACTACCTGCTGGCCGTATGCATCATCGTGCTCCTCACGGCACTCGTGACCGGATACTTGTACCTCAAGAACAGGAACAAGCGCGACAGGAACCTGCTCAAGACCAAAGAAGCCCTGCTGGAAGCCCTCGAAAAACAAAGAGAACTCGAAGAAATACGCTTCCAGAACGACCTCGACCATAAAGAAAGCCAGCTCAGCGCCGTCACCCTGCAGATGCTGCAAAAAAATGAGCTCCTCAGCGACATCAAGACTGCAATAGAAAAACAGCAACCCCTGTCGGAACAGCAGCTTGTCAAAATGGTCAACCGCCATTTTGAGCAGAACAACAGCTGGGATGACTTCAATCTCTATTTCGAAAGCATCAACAAAAATTTCTATACGAGGCTCAAGCAGCTGTATCCAGAAATCAGTGCCAACGACCTAAAAGTATGTGCGCTTATCAAGCTCAATCTGTCCATCAAAGAGATGGCCTCCATACTCAACATTTCACCCGACAGCGTCAAGACCGCCCGCTACCGTCTGCGTAAAAAATTACAGCTTGCGGCCGACGAAAACCTGACCAGCTTTATACTTTCAGTATAAAACAAGGCCCTTGTCTACCATCTATCTACTGCATTATCACTGCTTGTCTACCTTTTGTCTACCTCCTTTTTTCGGGGCTTATGCTCGTATCTGCTAATTTTGAGTATGAAATTTTGGACTTCCAGATAAACTCCGGAATTATCCAAAAGCGTACACAAAATCATGAACAGAAAAAAAGTACAATGGACAGCCGCAATAGCCTTATTGCTTTTTTGCGGAGCTGCCTATCTCTACAACGGCGTCCTATATAAGGAAGCCCGAAACATCGAAAAAGAAGAAGCGGCGCACCGTCTTGCCGCCTCACAGCTTCTTGATGCCTACAAACGTGACCTTTCGGCTTCCGACCAAAGCTATCTCAACAAGACTATTGAGGTCAGCGGCAAAGTCACGCAGGTTTCCGACTCGCTCCTCACCCTCGACTCCGGCATAACCTGCACTTTCGGCAAGATGCTGAGCGAAAATATCGTAGGCGCAAAAGTGACCCTTAAAGGAAGATGCATCGGCTTTGACGAGCTGATGGAAGAAGTAAAACTAGACCAATGCACTCTAATACAATAATACCACCCATGAAAAAATTCCTATTGCAGTGGGCCTGTTTCTTCCTATTTGCCGCTTCTGCAAGCGCACAAGAAGACCTGCTGTCTCAGCTCGATTCCACGCAAGTGCAAGATACCTATGCTACGGCCGCCTTTAAAGGATTGCAGGTTATCACGATGCAATCTACCAAGATGCCCGCCAAAAAAGAATTCTACTTTGTCGTATCGCACCGATTTGGTACCGTAAAAGGCGGTATTTCCGAGTTTTTCGGATTTGACGATGCCACCACTAAAATTGGCGGTATTTATGGTCTGACCGACTGGCTTTCCGTCAGCGGCTCAAGACATACCCTTTCCAAAGTATACGAAGCTTCGGTAAAATACAGGCTGGCAAGGCAGAGCGATGCGTTTCCGTTTGAAATCGTAGGCTACAATACGCTCGACATCAACAGCCAGCTCAAAAAAGACGACTATCCTAAGATTGAGTTTTCAGACAGGCTGACCTATGTTTCCCAGCTGATTGTTTCCCGAAAGCTGTCTGAAAGGCTTTCGCTGGAACTCGTGCCTTCTTTCATCCACAAGAACCTCTACAATCCTGCCATAGAAAACGACAACCAGTTTACCATGGGCTACGGCGGCAGGATGAAGCTCACCAAAAGGCTTTCCGTTAACCTCGAATATGCCTATAATTTCGACAAGCCAAGCTTTTACAACAATCCGCTGTCGGTAGGACTCGATGTTGAAACAGGCGGCCATATCTTCCAACTGCTGTTCACGAACTCGCAGTCGATGACCGAAAGCGGCTATCTAACAGGTGCCGCTGGCGATTGGGGAAAGGGCGACTTTTTCTTCGGATTTAACTTATACCGCGTTTTTTAATATGCCACTCATGAAAAAAATACTAGCACTATTCCTTTTTGCCCTGATATGCAGCAGCTGTGACTCCGGCACCTATGAAGAACTGGAAGAACCGACCGTAATCGACGGACCTGTCACCTATGCCAACACTGCAAAAGCCATCGTAGACGCCAACTGCATCCGCTGTCATTCCGCTGGAGGAGCGGCTTCTTTCCGACCGCTTACGACCTATTTGGAAGTCAAGGATGCCGTGCAGAACACCAACCTGCTCGACAGGATACAGCGGCAGAACGGAGAACCCGGCCAGATGCCGCAGACCGGAAGGATGCCGCAAGACAACATCAACCTCCTCCTGCAATGGAGAGCCGACGGACTGTTAGAAAACTAATCGATAAAAAAGAAAATTATGAAACTGCAAAAAACAAGACTGCTGTTATGGATACCGCTCCTTTTGGGAGCCCTGTCTGCAAACGCGCAGAAATACATTACCAAGACCGGAAGCGTAAAATTCGAAGCTTCAGTTCCTTCATTTGAAGAAGTAGCCGCAGAAAACAAAAGCACCTCGGCCGTATTAGAAACCGCCACAGGAGACTTTGCCGCGCTTACGCTCATGAAAGGCTTCCGGTTCAAGCTGGCCTTGATGGAAGAGCATTTTAATGAAAATTATGTCGAGTCCGATAAATACCCGAAAGCTTCGTTTAAAGGAAAAATAGAAGGCTTTGACGCTTCAAAAGTTACGACAGCAGAAAAAGCTTTCACTATCACGGGAGAACTCACATTACATGGCAAGACCAAAAAAGTATCGAGCACGGCCAAGATTTCGAAATCCGGAGCTGGTTACAAGATTACAGGCAGCTTCATGGTAAAACCCGAAGATTTTGCGATCGAGATACCCAAAATCGTCAGCAAGAAAGTGGCAAATGACATTGCCGTAGACTATAATTTCGTACTCAACAAGCAATAAGACATGAAAAAGACACTCCTACTCTTGGTGTTCGTAGCCACAGCAGCTATCGCACAGAACAAAGGCCCGAAAGACGTTTTTGATACGGCCCGTTACGGCACCGTTGAAGAAATGAAAGCCTTGGTATCCAAAAACCCGGACACCATCAACAAAAACAATTCCATGGGCTTTACGCCGCTCATATTGGCCTGCTACAGAGGCAATTTGCCCGTAGCTGAATACTTGGTCGAAAATGCCAAGAACATCAACTACAGCAGCTCCAGCGGTACGGCCTTAGCGGCTGTAGCCGTAAAAGGAAACATCAAGCTGGCCGAAGCGCTGTTAAAAAAGAACGCCGACCCAAACATTGCCGATGCAGGCGGAATGACCCCCCTGATCTATGCGATACAATTTAAAAACAAAGAACTCATCGAGCTGCTGCTGCGCCATAAGGCCGACAAAACACAGAAAGACAAACAGGGAAAGGCACCCTTCGAATATGCCGTAGACACAAGGAACCAAGACATTATTAACCTTTTCAAAAACTAAGAAACTATGAAAAAAAGATTACTCTTATTATCGCTGGGACTTTTCGCCTTCGCCGCACAAGCCCAGACAAAAACAACGGGAACGGTCAACCTGCTTTCGGGAATGACGGCCAAGCTCGACCTGAACAGCACGAACTCTACAGCAACCTTAACGCTAACTGGCCCATCGGATCGCTGGTTTGCATTGCAGTTTGGTTCTTTTGCTGAAGGACAAGGAATGGAATCCGGACAGGATGTAGTGTATTACAACGGAACAACGCTTGTAGATGCTGTCCATAACGGTGTGGGTACTGCTCCATCAGCAGACACAAACAACTGGACGGTAACGTCTAACACGGTTGCTACCGGAACACGCACGATCGTAGCTACAAGAGCTTTCGACACGGCAAGTTCAAGCGACTATGCTTTTGTATATGCCAATTCGTCTATCGACTTTGCTTTTGCCAAAATGGGAACTGCTAGCTTTTCGCTGGCCTACCATGGCGCAGGCAACAGAGGCTACCAGACGGATGTGCCGTTGAGCCCTGCTCTAGGTGTCGGTGAAGTAGAAGCTGCTAAAAAAATAGCGATCTATCCGAATCCTTCCTCAAGCCAGTTCTCCATCCGAACAGAAGACGACATCAAGTCGGTCGTGATTTATGATGCCACCGGAAAACTAGCGGCACGTTTCGCAAACCGCAAAGAAATGCTTGACATTTCTTCATTGCAGTCTGGACTGTATTTTGTGGAAATCGAGACCTCTAACAATGAAATCACTATCGAAAGACTCGTGAAAAAGTAAATTTGCTTTTTGTTTAGGTTCATGACGGAAAGAGCGGCTATTGGTTATAGCCGCTCTTTTTATTTTAGATATCAGGACAAATGATTTTTGATAATATTCAACAAAAACACATCTTCTCTTGTTTTTCGAGAATTGTAGCTGTCATTTTTATTCTTTTTCTATGGCTGTTTATTTCGTCAAATTTAGTGTATTTCATTGCTAATGGAGTGACAAGGGAAATGCATAAAATCAAAAAACCGAAAAACCTATCCAAGAATCTTGCTTTTTTATTTACTAATGGAGAAGTGCCTCCAACTTCAATCAGAATAGGGCGCTTATAAAGACTAAAAATAATAGTATTGAAAAAATAGAATGATAGTATAAAAAGAATCGGCGAAAAATAATAGGTTTCCAAAGTTAAGCTATCTAAACGAAAAGCTCCTAAAACTGAAAATGATAAAGCGATAATAAAGTGCTTATTCCTTTTGTCTTCCGTAAGCAATTCGTTATACCTGTATGTCAGCGGATTTCGATTTCTCCCATAAAGCATAAAGAACACATATGAAAAACCAAAAAATAGGGAAAAAAGAGTTAGGATTGAATCTGCATCCATGAATGAATTTATTATTTGCCGAATATACAAATTACCGACAAAACAAAAATAATCCTAGGAGCATCAAAAAAACTGCTAATTTTTAACCTCTTTCTGTAAGAGATTTGAGATAAAATTTGCATTTTTGTCTTATGCATGCGGCGCAGAAGCGCTGTCCCCCCTTGCCCGATAAAAACCAAGGCGTTGCCAATAGCACGTCCAAACACATAACAGATACGATCCATGAAAGCATTCCGATTGGCCCTTTTATTATTGGTTATTTCCAGCAGCCGCGTGCTCGCACAAGTTCCCGTAACCGATCTCGATTTTGCCATACTCCGCTGTACCAAGGCTTTTGAAGCCGGAACCGAAGACGAAATCAAGGCCTGTTTCCCGCTGTCCGAACAGCAAGAACTCCTTTTAGATATAAGCAAGAGCAAGACGAAGGTAATCCGTAAGTCCGGCCCCACAAAGATTATTGAAAGCGACAAAAAAAGTGCGCTCGTATTGATGACCGGTACCCTAATCATGGGTAATTCTGGAGACGATACCTATTACTCCGGACTCTACTCCGGCGTCTACCGCTTCAAATACAGCGAAGGCAAATGGACCATAGCCGAAAAGCTGCCGATAGACCGCAAGAATCGGCTGTATTCTCATGTACTGGGCGCTTCCATCGATCCTGCATCCAACAGCCTTGCCGTGAGCGATACGTTGCGTATCCTTACCCAAGAGTCCTTCGGTTTTCTGGTGGCTCTAAACCATAAAGCCAAGATAACGGCACTACAGCTTGACGGCAAAGATGCCGACTATCTGTTTGGCGGCGGTATCCTGTGGATCAACACTAAAAGCAGTGCCGAACAGCGGCTTACGCTCACCTATTCTCTTACCGTAGACAAGCTTGAAAAAGACAAGGAATCTGGCTATTTCGACGACACTTATGGCCATGTGAGGAACCAATTCTACTGGCATCCTTTCTTTAGCTTCTCGAGCCCGAACGACCAGGCCAGTTTCTCAATACGCCTGCAGATTCCGTCAGCCTATCAGCTGGCCTCTAGCCTGCCGCAGCAGGAAACCATAATAGGCGACTACAAAATCATTACGGCCAAGACGGCCAGCCCTACATTTGCACTGTCGCTTTATTACGACAAGAAATGGAAAGCCTACCGCTACAAAAAGAACGACTACCAGATGGAAATCTTCTGCGATGCCGATTTCAAGCCGTTGCCAGACAACCTGCACAAGAATTTCCTAGAAGTCTACGACCTGCTGTCTGAAAAATTCGGAAGTCCTAGAGGCCGCTACCTGTCTATAGTACAAGACCGTTCCAACGCTTCCAATGGCTGGCTCAACCGAAGCAACGACATGATCGTGGCCGCCAAGCAAGGCAGCGACCTTATCAAAGACAAGCCTTCTCCGCGCGCTCCGTTTGCCCATGAAGTAGCCCATGCCTGGACGACGCCCATAGGCCCTGCCACTAATTTCCTTTCCGAAGGCTGGACATCCTATGCCGAACGCTATTTCCTTGAAAAACAATACGGCGATGCCATCTTTGCTACCTACTTAACAAGCTATAAAAACCAGTATTTTTCTGGCGACTATGATACCAAGGCCTCGCTTTGGGGAGATACTGCCAACAGCGGCGTCTCTTATTACAAGGGTACCTGGGTATTCTATATGCTCGAGCAGCTGATTGGTAAAGAAGATTTTGAAAAAGGACTGAAATCTTTCATGCAGTCCGACGAGCCCATGACCATACAGCATTTTATGGACAAGCTGACGAAGACGACTGGCAAAAAAGTGCAGCCGTTCCTAGAGCCGTGGCTCAAGAGCAAGCAGGTGCCTCATGTAAAATATGCCCTAAAAGACGGCGCACTGATCATCAGCCAAGAAGGCGACGTGTTGCCGTTCCTGCTCGAAGTAGAATTTACGCTGGGCGACGGTACCAAGACGCTCGGTTCCTTCCCAATCAAAGACAAGCAGCACCGCTTCAAGCTGTCAGGTGCCAAGTTCGGAGGTGCCAAGCAGGCGCAGCTAGACCCCAACAACAAACTCCTCATCAAGATTATAGAATAAGTATTTCCTTTCTGCTCATCGCACGATCAGCAAGGGCAGCAGTATACGACAGGCATAAACAATAGTGTTTATTGCCTGCCGTATTCGTATTCTCCCCTAGCGTGCAGCAGCGTTGAAACGGCTCCTCACGATAGGAATTTGTGCCAATACAGACAGCAATAAGGCCACGGCTGCATACATGGTCGTTTTGGAGAATTGCAAGGTCGAAGCCATATCATCCAAGGCAGAGCCATACAGCGCTTTTAAGCCGGTACCTTCGGATACGGGTGTTGCGGCGCCTTCTGCAAAATAAGCATACCCTAGCAGTCCTGCTAACGCCACGGCCAGCAGCAGCCAAAAATAGCCCGGCAGCAGCGGAACATACACAGGCGCCGTCTTTTTCGGAATCGCGGCAGTCTGGGCCATTACGCGGGCGGTAAAATCAAAAGAAGGCGTTTCCAGCGGCAGGCCTTGCATGGCCTTGTCCGCCAGCCTTTCCAATTCGTTATTTTCGTTCTCTTTCATAAACGCTAATCATTTCGGGTTCGAGCTTCATTCTTATTATGTCTCCCAGCCTTTTGCGGCAGCGGAAGAGTTTTACTTTTACGTTGTTCGCCTTGATGCCAAGCACTTGAGCGATTTCTTCCAGCGACTGTTCTTCAAAATAATACAAGGTCAGCAAAAAAGCCTCATCGCCGGGCAGCAGTTTCAGGCATTCCTGTATGGCACGGTGCCGCTGCTGTTCGTCGAGCCTATCCAGTATATTTTCGGTCACCGCCAGTTGTCGCGGACCATAATCGTCTATAGGTACTGCATAGGGCGCTGCCTTTTGTTTTTTCAGCCGGTCCAGGCAGGTATTATACGTAATCTTATACATCCAGGTCGAAAACTTAGACTCGCCCTTAAACTTGTCCAATGACCGGAATACCTTTATAAAAGTATCTTGCGCGGCTTCTTCTGCTTCTTCCGTATTTTTGATCAGTCGCAAGGCCAGCGTATAGACAAGGTTCTTGTAGCGGTCCACCAGCAAGGCAAAAGCCTGGGTGTCGCCTGCAAGAGCTCGGTCAATAAAATGTCGGTCGTCGGGTTGTGCCATATCAACATAAGACGATGTTAGTGGACGATGGGTTACAGCTAAAGTAAAAAATATTTTTTTTGCAAAAGGTGTAACCTGCCACCAAAAGTTGTCGTCATAAGGTGCAGATACAAATTAGTAAAACTTTAAAATCATCAATCATGGAAAAAATCATAATCCCGGTAAGCTTGTTTGCAATGATCTTCGGAATCGTCTACCTGCACTTATCCACCCGCAACCGCGAGCGCCTCGCCCTGATCGAAAAGGGTGTCGACGCCAGCCTGTTTAAAAGCGCGCCCAGCAATATTCCTGTCTGGAAGCTGCTACTGCTCAACCTGTCGCTCCTGCTGATGGGCATCGGCATCGGCCTGCTGATTATCTCGATATTGCAAGCGTATACCGCGCTTGACAGCGATGCGGCAAATACGGCTATTATCTTTATCATGGCCGGATTAAGCTTGTATATCGGCTTTACCCTGTCCAAAAAGCTAGAACAATAGAAAGTTAGATTTTTGTTTATATTGGAGAGCGCAGGATTAAATCCTGCGCTTTTTTGTTTAGGTACAAGCTTGCTTAAAAGAAAAAAGCCGCACAATGTGCGGCTTTTCTAACTATCAAAACGATAGGCTTATTTTTCTGGATTAAGAACTCCGATAAAACTATTTTTTCCGTCAAAAAATGTATTGGCTGCTTTCTTAATGTCTTGAACCGAAATCTTGTTAATTTCGTTTTCAAAAGCCAGGAACCTGTCGGTGTTATATCCCGAAAATTCCAATTGCTGTAGCTTTGAAAGCCAATATTGGTTTGTCTTTATCTCTTCTTTTCTTTTTTCGATAATGGCAATTCGTACTTTGTCTAGGTCTTTCTGCTCTGGACCATCTTTTTTAAGCTTGGCGATTTCAGCCTCGGTCTGCTTCAGGATCGGATCCACGTTCTCCGGACCTGTCGGAAGCTGTGTCTCGATACTGTAATGCGAATACGGCTCTTTTTCTAGCGAGCCGCTAAAGCCGCCGCTGTAGATCGATCCCATCTCCTCGCGCAGTTTTTCGATAACGCGTATCGTAAGGATATCGCCTATCATATTGGCTTTTAATGCCATGTCTTCGCTATAAGGCACTTCTCCAAAGTATTGCGCTACGACAAGACTTTGAGGCTCTGTTCCTTTTTTGAATACAAATTTATTGTTTCCTGATTTTAGTCGCAGTCCGTTGTCTACAAATTTCGGTGCTGTGCCAGTGGCAGGCAGCGAAGCCAGATACTGCTCCAATAGCGGTTTCAGCGTAGCCTCGTCTACATTGCCGACCAAAAAGAAATGATAGCCGTCTGCCGATGCAAACTCTTTTTTGTAAATGTCGATAGCACGCTGTGCGTTTAACGATTTCATCTCTGCTTCCGAAGGAATTACTACAGGTCGCAGCGGACTATTGTTGTACATTACGGTTACCAAGCTATCTACAAAGGCTGCCTGGGGATTCGATTTGATAAACTTAAGCTGCATCTGCATCTTGCTCACAAAACCGTTGAATAAGTTCTGGTCAAGACGAGGCGCTGTCAGTTCCAGATAGTTCAGCTGTAAAAGGCTCTCGATATTTTTGATGTCAGAGCGGCCTTCCACTTCATTCGTAGTCTCGTCCATAGCATGCTGCAGGGCGATATTCTTTCCGGCCAAGGCTTTACTAAGGTCGGTAGGCGTAAATTTGCCATACCCCATCGTTTCGATTAGGCTGCCCAGCATCGATGCCGTGATTTTGTCTGCCACGCCATAGCTATTCGTCCCTCCTTTTTTGACTCCTTTGAAAAGGATTTCATCGCTCTTGAATGTCGTTGGCTTTACGGTGACTTTGATGCCGTTGCCCAACGTATACGTAGTGGTCTGCAGCTTGGCATTCTTTTCTACTTTAGCAATTGTCCCTTTTGCAGGCATCTTGTCTAAAAGCGTCGTGCTTACCACAACTTCTGCTTTTTTCTCTACTTTTTGCGCGAATGATTTTTGTATCGCAGCCAGCAAGGTAGCCTCATTATGTATGGCAGCGTCTTTTGTTTCTGGGCTCAGCACAAAAGCAAAGAATTTCTCCTTGTCTTCTTTTGAAAACAGCTTGTTGAAAGCCGCCGTCACTTCTTCGGCCGTGATGCCTGGCAGCAGTGTTCTGTACAATTCCACTTCTTTCTCGATACCAGGGAAAGCCTCTCCGACTAAAAAGTTTTGCTCGTATTCTTCGAGATACGCCGCTGAATTGGTGGTAGTACGTTCGTTATACTGTTTTTCAATATAGCTAAGGACGTTCTTTTTCACCAATTCCAGTTCTTCTTTGCCAAATCCATACTCTTGGATGCTGACCAATTCTCCAACGGCAGCATTCAAAGCCGTAGTCAGGTCGCTTACCGGCAGTACCGTTACGCTAAGCGCTTGGTAGTTCCTGATGTAGCTCGAATTGCTGGTCTGTGCCGCTGTAAATGGCGGTACGGCCGCAGACGCAAGATCGCGATAACGGCGGTTGATAGCGCTAAAGGCTAACTGCTCTACCAAGGTATTCCTGTAGTCGCCAACCGTTTTGTCCGCTTCTGTTTTTCGCGGCGAGAAGTTGATCGACAATCGTGTCGACGGCTGCTCAGGATCCGTCAGGAACATCACTTCTTGTTTCGTATATGGATTCGCGCCATACGCAATACGTGCTCTCGATTGAGTCGGATTCACAAGCGTGCTGAAATACTTTTTCACCAAGGCTTCTCCCTTTTCAGCCGTAATATCGCCTACCACCACCACGGCCATCAAATCCGGACGGTACCAGTCTTTATAGAATCGTCGTAGCACATCGGGCTTGAAGCTTCGCAGCAGGTCATCTTTCCCTATCGGAAGCCTTTCGCTATATCTCGAATTCAACAGTCGAGGCAGAAACTTTTTTTGGAGCCTGTCGCTAGCACCCAAATCGGCTCTTGCTTCTTCCAACACTACGTTTCGTTCCTCGTTAATGTCCTTATCGGTCATCAAAGCGCCCTGTGCCCAGTCTTGCAAGATCTGGAAACCCGTCTCTAGATTTTTAGGGTTATCGGTAGGAATAGGCAGCATATAGACCGTCTCGTCAAAGCCGGTCTGCGCATTCAGGTCGGCCCCAAACTGCACGCCCATAGACTGCAGGTTGTCGACCAGTTTATTCTTCGGGAAATTCTTCGTCCCATTAAACAGCATATGCTCCGTAAAGTGGGCAAGTCCCTGCTGGTCGTCGTCCTCCATAAGCGACCCCGTATTGATGACTAAGCGGAGCTCTACCTTATTCTCCGGCTTGCTGTTCGGACGGATATAATACTTCATTCCGTTCTTTAATACGCCTGTAGTCGTTTTCGGATCGGTGGTCAGCTTCTCGCTCAGGTTCTGCGCCGTGGCGCTTTCCGAAGCCATCAGGCAGACCGTCCCATAGAACCCGACAGCGGCAATGATTTTAAATAATTTGTTTGTCATTTGGTTTTAGTTTTAAGCTTACTAAATCAGCAACAGCCTACTTAAGAGACTATTGCAACTACACATTTGTCATGCACACTTATTTTTTGTTACATGTTTTGTACGATGCTTTTTATTAAAAATAAGAAGGGCTTTACAGAAGGGCTTTTTTCAAATAAAAAAAGCAGGGAGTTCCCTGCTTTTCTTTGGTTGATTGGTTGGTTAGGAGCCCATGGTGGGCTTATTGTTTTTTTGAGGTATTTTAACCTGCAGTTCGCTTTTCTACGTATCAAACATAAATATAGTATAGCTTACTTCCTTACGGATTTCCTCATTCCAAAAAAAAACAAATTTCACTATCCCAATTCCCAAAAACATTTCTTCAAACTTTTTTAAAAATATTATAATGTTTTTAAATATTACCATGGTAAGTAATACATCACGAATTTTAAGTAAAGTAATAAATAAAATTTATTACTTTACTTAATAATATATTAGGTAATGAAAAACTGTAAAAAGATAATCAAATTAATTCATTACAATGTTTTACGATGGTAAACTTTCATTTAAAAATTCTCTCCAATATACAGGTAGTAAATTAGAACGATAATGTCTTGAAGATAGATAGCCTAAATAATAAAAATAATTTTTGAAGATAGTAAAATCTTTTTCTTCAAAAAGTAAGGCTTTTTCCTCTATCATCTCATTTTTATATTCTTGAAAATCACTATATAAATTTATTGAACACTTAGTGTGTCCGCTATTTCTACTCATATTCGAATTAAACAAGTAATTTTCTGTAGTCATCTCAGGAAACCAAATTTGTAAATTAATTTCTGGATAGTTTTGGTCAATTAATTTTTTTATAAGCTCATAAAGTTTTGGCTCATTTAGAATTACTGACCATTCAATTAATATTGGAATTAACATTGAGGAATGAGGTTCTGAAATGTCATTTCCAAGATGAATGTTTGCCAATTTTTCGTAATCAGAAGTAAATAATGGAATGAATTTTTTCAATTTATAATAATCATTTAACCCTGAAATTAAATATTCAATCCACTGAGATGCAAATTTGTTTTCTTGTGTTTTAAATAAGGCTATTAATGCCAATGAAATTTCAATTAAATGTTCGTCATATTCGGGATATTTAGAAGGTGGGTTATTTGTTATTAAGTATTGTAATCCTGTCACATATTCCCTAACATTACTATAACAAATTTTAGAATACTCCGTATTCTCTTGATAATGGATTTCAGCTTCAAAAAGTTCAACTAAAATCAGTGAACTTAAAATACCTATTTGTTCCCAAACGGTTAATGAATATTCTAATTGGTTTCTTGAGTATTTAAATAAACTATGTTTAACATAAAAATGCTCTCTTGTCTTTAAAAAGTACTCTCTCCCAACTTTAATTTTCATCTGATGAATTTGGTAAAATTCATCGAGAACATAATTTTCCTTCAATAAATTGTTTTCTCTCATCCATTTCCACGAAAGCAATAATGTCCTTTCAGAAGCAATAAATGCAGGTTTTAAATTTTCTGCATCTTCTGACCATTTAATTATCGTGTTGAAGCAAATGCGTACAATCCTTAAAGTTTTAACAATCTGTTTTTTGGAAGTATTTTTTTTTGAAAACAGATTTTCTAATAAAGAATAATAATGATTCAAATCATAGTCAACTAAATCGATAAATGCTAATGTTTTTCTTAGTAAGGTTTTATATTCATTTGGGAATATCTGTTCAGGTATTAAATGGCGATCCACTAGAGACACGATTTTATCTATTCCCCAAAATTCAAATTCTATTTCTTTTGTTGTTGCATTATCTATGAATCCGTTCCAATTATTCAACACCGTTTGATCCAATTCTCCATTTGTGCATACTACAATTTTTTTTGGTAATAATTTTTGCGATTTTGTGATTACTTTTGGAATGTAAAAATCAAGAATTTCATTTAAAGTTGGACGTACTGATGTTGTACTGCTATCCCAATTATTTCGAGTTATATTCCCTTGTTTAACAGCTATTAAAAACATTTTTTTTACTCCATCTTCGTCAACGCCTAGCGCGGAAATATCAACTCCATATTGTCTTCCTCATTCAAAAGCTGTCATTTCTGTTTTCTCTGTATAACTGCCTTGGTACTTTGAAAACATCCCTTTACCTGTTCGTATTTGAATTTTTGTTACTATACTTAAAAAGGAAGTGTCGTTTTTTTTATTTTCTTTTTGCAAACTTTCAAATTCTTTCTTATGAATATTATTATATAAATTCAACCTTTTGTCGGAAGCATTAAATTCATTGATGTGCTTTAGATTATTTATATTTTCAAAATATTCATTATTAACTTTCTCCATTTCGCTTATGACAAGCTTCACTTTTTTTGGAGCATTTTTCTTAACTTCCTTAAAGTATTCTAATGTTGAAGGGTAGTTAAAAATTACATATTCATTAAACATTGCCTTAATAAAATGGACACTTTCATCATCCTCGATTTTTGCTTTTAACATTGAATACAGAATAGACCGAAGTTGTTCTTTAAAATATATATATCCAATAATTTTCATCGAAATAAACTTAATATCGCTTGCATTAAGATTTGAAATGTCTTCTTCGCATACTTCAATAGAATTAATATCTCGAATTGAAATCTTGAGTAATAATTTGTTTAGGGCTTTATGATAAACAGCATAATTTGAATTTAACCAAGATGTAATAATCTTTTTAAAAAGATTATTATTCTCCTTATAAATTTTCACAAAAACATTCTCAAATAGTATGATATCCTTATATCTATTAACATCGAACAGTAGCCAATTTTTGAAAAAATAAAAGAGTAAATCTGGCATTTTTTTTATTATATTTGGCAGTACGAGGTGATTAATGATATTAATAACCCCTAAATATTTTGGGTCAACCTTGTGCAGACTGAGTAGCAAGTTTTCAAATAATTTTGTGTCTTCTATTTTAATTTTATCTTGAAGTAAGTGAGCAATTTCGTATTGTACTTCTGGAAGTTTAGTTTCAGACAATAAAAGTAGGTACTCTTCTGCATTAGGAATAATTGATCGCAAATTTCCTAGAACTTTTGTTACAACATCAAATAAAAAGGTATTGTTACTTTTTAAATTTATTGTAATTCTATCATCTAAATATCTAATAAAATCAATATTTTCAGATATTTTTTTTTGATCAAAATAGAGTATTGAATTATATCCCTGTCTTTGAAAATTAATATTATGATTTTCAATTAAAAATTTTATTTGCTCAATTATATTGATATTACTTTGAGACTTACTTATACCATTTAAAATTTCCGGTATAAGGGTTAATAATTTTTCATCATTTAGTTCTAGAATTTTATCGTAGATAATTTTTGCTTTTTTTGGTTGAAATTCTGAAAGTTTATTAATTGCTTTGAATATCTGATAGGATGCCATATCATTCTCAATTTTCTTAAAAATTTTAGGCACGAGAATTAATAATTCATCTTCTACAATATCTTCCTTATATAAATTGTCACAAAAATTATGGTAATTTGTCCAAAACTTACTTCCATCTAGTGCATTTGAAAAATTATTTATAAAGTCACTCATAACTAGATTAGAGTTTAAATTTTGACTAATTTACATATTTTATAAATAACACTTAAGATTTAATACGTTTACAAAATAAATAATTCATCCCACAACCCCCAAACTATTCCTCCAATCCCTTCTCCAAAACAGCTCCCCATGGTCTTCACCACAAAACCCAGCATACAATAAACCAATCAACGTACCTTCACCTTCTGGCAAAGCCGCCTGCAAGACGATATCCTTACGTTCCGAATCCAACGGCATAAAAACCATCTCACTCAACGCTACTGCCACCGCAGGCGTTTCCGTATCCAAGCGCAACAGCACTAATTGCAATCCAAGATGTTTTGCCCCTTTCGGAGAAACCGCCCGCGATACGTCAAACTGCCGCAGGAACAGCCTGCCTTCGTCAAGAAAAAATCGAGCAGAAATCATCAAGGCAGGAGTCATATCCCTTTTGCGGTTAAACGAAAAATCCCTTAACAGCAACTGCCCTTTTTGCGTCGCCAGCCCTCGGGCTACCGTCTTTTCGCCTTTAGGCGACTGCTCGTCGCATTCCTTGATGGCACAGATACGTCCTTGGATATGTCCATACACATACGTATCCGGAATCGTCTTTAAATGCCAGCCCAGGCTCTTATACAGCACCGACGAAATCTTCGCGCAGCGGCTGAACTCGCTGTTCAGCTGGCGTGTCTTGATGTAGCGGTCTTCGGTCTTGATGCGTTCGCCCTTAAAGCCTCCGGGCGTCTGGAGGATATTGCCAAATGAAGTACTGCGGCCAGAGATGTCGCCCAATTTTCCCGTAAACTGGATAGGGCCTATATTTTTTGCCATGGTGTCGAATTTTAGTTACGATATAAACGATAAGTGCCCTAAAATTAGTATATTAGCATCAAATATACAACACCGCTGCTTTTGTCCTAAAAGCATAAGAAAAATCCAAAAAATAAGCTTTTTTACAGCAAGCCATACTGGGCCTATACGGTACCCATACCGTATCCATACCGTATGTTCTCCCAGTTATCTCCCAGTTATCTCCCAGTCACCTCCCAATCCCCTTGCGGAAACCCTTCACTTTTAATCGCCACTATACCTCAAAAAACAAGCAAAACCCGAACGAAACCCGAACAAAACTGGGAGATAAGGGCCATCACAGCGCTCCCAAACAAAAAAGGGCCCGCCAGGCTCCCAGTCAGGAGCCCGGAGGGCGGTAAAAATCAACTATTAAACTTACGATCTGATCCTAAATGGCGGTTATCTCTTGCTATAATTCGAGTATTCCGAAATGGTCTGCACCTCCGTTCCCTGTCCTAGGAATTTCACGAGCATGTTCAGGTTTTCGCGTACAGAGAAGTAGCGTTTTGCCTGCTCGTTCCAAGCGTATCGTATCACCATGTCAAACTTCTCGGCATTGACGATCTTGATCTTCAACGGCTTTTCATTGAGCACTTGTATCTGCTCCAGCCTTTTGGTCTTGAGATTTATTGTCATATATAGGCGGCAGTCTTTCATAAAAGCCCCGTCCTTGTCGCTAGCAGCAGGATTCTGCTTGTAGCTGATGACCAATTGGGCCGGCGTTTCCTTTTCGATCTTATAGGTAGCATCGTCGGTCTGGGCCGTGCCTGCCTGCTTGTTCTGGTTTTTTCGGAACGAATTGATATCCGATTTATACGGCGACTTGCCGTCTATAGAAACCACCGTCCACTGCTCTTCTTTTGGCTTAGAGGGGTCAAACTGTGCCACGGTAACCTTTTCGCTGCCTGCCGTTATGGTCGTCTGCGTCAGCTCATACGAATGGTCTTTGGGCATCTGCAGGCTCTCGGGATTCAATAGTGCAGCATCAATTCCATGTCTGGAAAAAGCATCCAGCACTGCCGATTTTTGGGCGAATGCCGTCACCGTAGATAGGGCGAGCAGAAGCACCACCAGCAACAGCTTCATTCTATTCTCTTGTACTCTTACTATTGCTTTTTCTTGAGCAGCAGCTCCCCCTGCCATCACATTTCTTTTTTTCATAATTCTTCTATTGTTTAGTATTTCGATGGGGCAAAATTACAGGCAGCAGCCGGGCCTTTGGGCGCTTTATTGAGCGAAACGGCAAAACTGCCGAGTGAACTGTCAATCAGGGAGAGTGAAGCGATACAGATGTTTTTTTCCAGTAAGGTTTCGCTGCAAGGGCAGTACCCGCAAAGGACAAAGCTATTCCGTATAGCGTAGTGCTTTCGCCTCGTCAGGAGTGGCTACTTTTTGCGTAAAACAAAAAAGGAGGCAATGCTGCCTCCTTTGTCGTAAGTAAATCCTGTTACTTGAACCTCAGATTGATGCTAATAATATCAGAATCGAGATTGTTAGATCGGACATAATGTCCATAGCGTATTTCGACCATGTTTAGGCGTTTGATGCCAAAAACCCCATTGACAGGCGTCAGCCGCAGTCCAAGGCCGAAGAAACTGCTGTCAAATTTTGAAAGATCGTAATTGCTGGTGTAAAAATCGCTTTGCGGACCATGCATCTCATAGCCTTTGAAATACTTTGCTGCCGTCTGGGTATAATACCTGTAGAAGGGAGATACCGAAACAAATGACGAGATTTTTACAGGAATCTCGATATCTGCCGTATGCGACTGGATGCCCCAGTCATCGGTATAGAAACGGTAATAGCCGCGTAGGACAATATTATCTCCTAAAAAGTAGCTTGCCCTTGCTGCCAGAGGTATCTTGAGTCGGCTGTCCGGAAGCTTCTCTTGGTGTACGGATCCGTCCGTAAAATAGACCCTATGGAAGGGCAGGGAAAGATAGCCCTGCTGCGATACCAGATCGGCTTGGAACATTACTTGGAAGTTTTTGCTTACTATCTGCGAATACGTCAGGGATCCCACAAACGTATTTCTGGAGGCATTGCCGGAATCATCAACATTGGGCAGGCCTCTCAGCTCTATCGGGGCAAGCATCTTGACCTGATCAAGATAGGCTTGGAATTTTGCCCCAAATTCTCCGTTTCGATCTTTAGTCTTTTGTGAAAAGCTTACGTTTCCTCCAAAAGACTGGTAGTCGTATTCCGAAGATGACGAAATGCCGATGCCCATAGCGCGTCCTTTCTCTTCGTTTTCCCTGATATAGTTTAGAGAAGGATAGACCCTCATATCAGAAGACGATGCAGAAGAATTGGCACTAAGGTCTATCTTGTCGGAAGAAGCAGACGAATAATGGTCTACGCCCACCTCGAAGTCAAAGGTATGCTTGATATTGTTTTCGCCATATTTTACTACCCTCAGGTCTATAGCGTTAGAAATATCGGTCAGCTTCTCTGTCCCTTCTCCGCCTGTCACAGCCGAATTATTTCCGTCCTGCCTATAATAGCTGGATACAAGATTGATTTCCTCGATCTTAAGTTTTTTAGGCTTATAAGAAGTTGAATCTGCAGGGTCATTTTGGGCATAGGCCTTGAATAACCCCAATAGGGCAAAGCCCGTTATAAATATTCTTTTCATTTTGTCTTCATGCTAGGGGTTAATTGCATCCGCATCCGCCGCCGCTTTTTCCTGCATTGGCACCCGATGAGCCTTCTCTATAGGACTGGAAACTCAGTTCTGTCTTTTCTACTTTCCTGTTAGACAATACCATATCGGAATCGTTGATCTTGTTTTTTTGGTACTCCTTTACAGGCGAGCACCCAGAAGCCATGGCCATAAAGCCTGCCGCTATCCATAGGGGAAGATGTTTCATGTTGATGTGAGATTTATGTTTTTTGAAGTGTACAGCTTGTTATTATCATCGATTATGATGCAGTGCAGGTCGGGTATCTGGTCTACAAGATACAAGCCCGCCTTTATTCCCATCACTGCTATCGGAGTCGCCATGGCATCTGCAAATTCGGCATTGCCGCTGATTACCGTTACGCTTTTGATGCCGGATACGGGCAGCCCAGTCTTTGGGTCTATGGTATGCGAGTATTTCTTTCCGCCTATCATTACGTATTTTTCATAGTTGCCAGACGTCGCAACCGCTTTTCCGCTGATGTCCAGATAAGAGAAGATGTCTTCGGGGCGATCAGGATTCGATATTCCTATCCTCCAGGGCTTGCCCGAGGGTTGCTGCCCCCACGCCGTAAGATCTCCGCTGGCATTTATGATGCCGCTCAGCACGCCTTTGCTCATGAGCAGCCTCTTTGCCATTTCTGCGGCATATCCTTTCCCGATACCCCCAAACCCTATCCGCATGCCCTCGTTCTTAAGAAATACAGTACCGTTCTCCGCATCGAGAATGATATTCCTGTAATCTATGAGGTGTACCATCTTTAGGGCCTGCTCCCGAGAAGGCAGCCGGGTCATGCTCCTGTCAAAATTCCATAGCGTCTTGTCGATGCTCCCGTAGCTTATGTCAAAGGCGCCTTGGGTAATCTGTGAAATACTTAAGCTTCGCTGTACCAGATCAAATACTTCTGCATCGACTTTTACGGGCGCTATGCCGGCATTGCTATTAATAAGGCAGGTCTGGCTGCTCTCGTCGAAGGTAGTAAGCAGCCTTTCGATACGCCGTATTTCTTCAATAGCGGTATCGATATGGATTGCTGCCGCGGCCTTTGAGTCGCTTGCCACCGTAATGGTAAAACTATTTCCCATCAGCCTGAGCGTTTGTGAAAATTCTAGCATTGGGATTTGCTTATTTATGGGATTCGCAGAGGGACTTGATTTCTTTTACCCATTTATCGACAGGAACTTCAGGTCTTCCTGCCCATGACTTTATGACTTTCCCGTTGAAGTCCAGCAGCAGCGTAAGCGGAAAATTGCCCTCCTTGTTGTATTTTTCGGCAAGTGCCTCATTTTTCTGGGTCTGCTCTGGAGAAAGCTGGTTCTTCTTTTTTCTCGGAAAGTCAGCATTAACAAGCACGAGGTTGTCTTTGGCCATGGCGATAAAGGAGTCGTTTTCAAAGAAATCTCTTTTAGTCGCCACGCAGGGAGCGCACCAGTCCGATCCTGAGAAGTTGAGCAGGATCATCTGTTTTTTTTCCTTAGCGTCTTTTTTAGCAGATTCAAAATCAGTGCCCCATTTCAGGGGGATAAGTGCCAATAGCAGGCAGCAGGTCAAGAGCTTCATCACAGTACGTTTATTGTTATAGCTAAGTAACGCAGTGCCGAAGAAGAAAAGTATTATCGCATTCTTAAGATTTGCTTAAGATTGACAGGGTCATGGAGCCTGCACGCCGAAAACATATCCTACCAAGGCTGAGGCAGCCATGGCAACGGTGCCCCAAATGCAGATACGGACTACGGATTTGATCTTATTTGACCCGCCAGCCTTTGCGGCCAATGTGCCAGAAATGGCAAGAAAGAGAATCGCAAAACCATACTGCAGCGGTACCATATAGCGCATGGCGCCGAAGAGAGCCACCAGTAGCGGCAGGATGCCTCCGCAGAGAAATGCCAAGGCAGAAGCAAGGGCGGCCTGCATAGGCTTGGCCTGTGTCATTTCATTGATTCCCAATTCATCCCTTGCATGGCTTTCAAGCGCATTGTGTGCTGTTAGCTGCAAAGCCACTTCTCTGGCTAGTTCTGGAGAAAGCCCTCTTAGGATATAAATCTGTGTCAGTTCTTCAAGTTCCGATTCGGGCATTTCTTTCAATTCTTCTATTTCCCGCTGAAGATCCGATTTTTCAATATCGCTTTGGGAACTTACGGATACATATTCTCCGGCGGCCATAGAAAGCGCCCCTGCAACTAATCCGGCCAAGGCGGCCAGCACTATAGGAGATCTCGTATCGGATGCAGCGGCTATACCGATGGCGAGGCTGGTGGTAGAAAGAATCCCGTCGTTGGCTCCCAGTACGGCTGCTCTGAGCCAGCCGCTCCGATTTATGTAGTGTGTCTCGTTTAGCATAGGGTTGAATTTAATGCTAAAGATACTAAGGTTTTCATTAAGAACACAATAGACATCCCAATAGGCAGTAATTCTTTTTGCCCTTGGGTTACAACGATCATTTTTTTGGCCTGCAAGAAGATTGGCATAAACTTGCCCAGCTTACCGAAACAAAAAAGCAGGCATTGGCCTGCTTGTATATCTATCTTTAAAAGAAGCGCTTAATAATCCATCCAGAGCTTAAACAAAGGCGCCTTTGTGCGGCTCACGATCACATCCTCGCCGGCATTCTTGATCTTGAGTTTCAGCTTACCATTAAAAAAATTATGCACCTGCTCCACCGCATTGACCTGCACGATATACTGGCGGTTCACCCTAAAGAAGTTCTTGGGCTCCAGTTCTTGTTCCAGCGTTTCCAACGTCTGCGGCACTACGGCTTTTTCGCCATTAAAGAAGATGGCATAGCTGATATTGAGGTGCGAATAAAAAAAGGCGATATCCTCCACATTGATCTTGCGGTAGGCATCGCGGTACGGCAGCAAGAAACGCGTGCGGTATTCCTTCGGCTGCATCATGGCCAGCAGGTCTTCGATAGACGGAGACAGCGACGATGGCGGCTGTAGGGAGTTTTCAAATTTGACCAGTGCCGCTTCCAGTTCGTCTTGGTCTATCGGCTTGAGCAGGTAGTCCACGCTGTTGTATTTGAAAGCTTTGACGGCATATTCGTCATAGGCTGTCGTAAAGAGCACCGGACATCGGACATCCACCCGGTTAAAGACTTCAAAGCTCAGGCCGTCGGCCAACTGCACGTCCATCAAGATCAGGTCGGGGCATTCGTTTGCAGAAAGCCAGTCCGCCGCCTTGGTCACGCTGCCGAGTACGCCGACGATTTCCACATCGGGCCTGATTTCGAGCAGCAGCCTTTTGATGCGCTCCGCATTGAGCTTTTCATCTTCTAGGATCAATATTTTTTGTACTAGCTTCATGAGATAAGAGGTACTTTTACGGTAAAGGTGTCATCCGTCTGCACTACAGAAGGCTTTCGGTCGCTCAGCAGGGCATAACGGTCGATGATGTTCTGCAGGCCGATGCCTGTAGACTCCATCTTTTTGACCAGCGGCAGCAGGGTGTTCGACACGACCAGCGCATCGTCGGCCGTAGAATAGATATGGATGGCCAGCGGATTTTCTTCTTCCGTACGATTGTATTTCACGGCATTTTCGATAAACAGCTGCAGTGTCACGGGCGGCAGCATCATGCCGAGCTTGGAGTCGTCGATAGCAATCGTAAAGATGCACCCGCCTCCCATCCTATGGCGGATCAGGAACAGGTAGGCATCCAGAAACTTCAGCTCGTCAGCCAAAGAAATCAGCTTCTTTTTGGAGTTGACAAGCAGGTAGCGGTAGACTTTCGTAAAGTTCTCCGTATACTCATAGCCCAATTGCGGGTCTTTCAGCAACAGTTCCGAAAGCACGCTCAGGTTGTTAAAGACAAAGTGCGGATCGAGCTGCAGCTTCAGTGCCTGCAGTTCGATTTCAGAGGCCAGCTGCTTGTGCTGTGCCGCCTTGATCTCATATTCTGCCGCCTTTAGGGTAGCGGTCTTCCAATTGTACAATAAAAAGTAGCCCGTATTGAGGGTGCTCACCATCAGCGCCCATAGTATAATAGAGATAACGACATAGAGCCCTTCGCGTAAGCCGACGGGCGAAGGCTGCGGATTGGCAACGTTGCCAAATACCAGATACAGCGACGAAAGGCAGACGATCGCAAACAGGGCCCCAAGAATCTGGAACAGCATCTGCACCAGCAGGCGCCTAAACGGATGCGCCATCCACGACATTCTTTTGTTTAGCTTTCGGTCGATAAAGAGGCTCAGCTCCACGATACCCACGCAGAACAGCAGGTTGACCAGTACGTCTTCGACCAGCTTGGAAGTGGGCATGGCGAACAAACGATTCCAATACGAAGTGGGAAAGATGATAAAGACGGTCACATACGAAACAACAAACGTAAAAGCAACCAGCAGCAAGCTCTTGAGTCTGCTCCTTTTGATAAGGCTTGTTTTTTCTTGAGTTTCCATACGATACATTTCAGGCGGGGCACGATATTGGGCTATTAGTGGGTCTTTTCTGTTTTTTGTTACAAAGGCCAAAAGCCCAAACTAAAAATGCAATCGCTGCGGAACAGTAGCGTAGGGGGTGTAGCGTATCGTCGGGTATTATTCTGCTTCTCGCTTTAAGCCTTTGATGTCTCTTAAAAAGATCTTCTTGCCTTTGAGCTCGATAAGCCCGCTCTTGTTAAAGTCAGACAGCAGGCGGATGCAGCTCTCGGTAGCGGTACCGATAAGGCTGCCGATTTCTTCGCGCGTCAGCTGGGTTTTAAGGCTGCCGTCTTCCTGCGTGCCAAACGTATCTTGCAGGTGCAGCAGCGTTTCGGCCAGGCGTTGGCGTACCGTCTTCTGCGCCATGTCTACCACATGATCGTCGGCCTCTTTGAGGTCGCCGCAGATAGCGCGCATCACGTTCATCGAAAAGGCATTGTTCTGGTTAAACAGCGGCATGATATCGCTTTTGGGTATAAAGCAGACTTCCATGTCTTCTAGCGCTACGGCGCTCAGGTTGGCCGGCTCGTCGCTAATCATAGAACGCTGCCCGAGCAGCTCTCCTTTAGACACCAGCTTGATGATCTGGTCCTTGCCGTTCGCGCTCAGCTTAGACAGCTTGCACACTCCGTCCTTGACGCAAAAGATGCCGTTGACGTTCTCGCCTTCCTCAAAAATAGGCTCTCCTTTTTTGATGGTATACGACGATTTGCAGTCCGCTATCTTTAGCAGCTCCTCCTTGTTGAGGGCCTTTAGCGAACTGAATTCTCGAACGATGCATTGCTCACACTTGCTCATGGCGGAATGGGAATTAGTTTTGCAAAGATAGGCAAAAGCATGATAATTATCATAGTTTGCGCTTCAGGCATTTGCAACCTTTGCATCAGGTAAATGAGCAAATTATGGACACGCAAAGTTGTTTCCACTGCGGTCTGGAGGTCATACAAAAAGAAGAAATCGTTTTTGACGGCAAGTCGTTCTGCTGCAGGGGCTGCAAGACGGTCTATGAGATTTTCGCCGACAACGGGCTTTCTTCGTACTATGACTTTGAAAGGACGCCCGGCGCTACGCCGCAGGCCGTAAACGGAAGGTATGATTTTTTAGACAATGAAAAGATAGCCGAAAGGCTGCTGGAATTTCAAGAAGAAGGAACGAGCATCGTCTCCCTCTATATTCCCCACATCCACTGCAGTTCCTGCATCTGGATTCTAGAGAACCTGCACCGGCTCCACAAGGGCATCGGTACTTCGCAGGTCAATTTCTCCGAGAAAAAAGTACGCATTATTTTCAATCCGCAGGAAACAAGCCTCAAGGACATCGTATTGATGCTCTGCTCCATCGGCTATGAGCCTTACATATCGCTCGAAAATTACGAGAGCGGCAAGCAGGGCACCGACCGCAGTCTTATCTACAAGCTGGGCGTCGCCTTTTTCTGCTTCGGCAACATCATGCTGCTTTCGTTTCCCGAATACTTTGAGACCGAAGAGTTCTGGCTCGACCAGTACCGCGGCTTTTTCCGCTGGCTCATCTTTGCGCTCTCGCTGCCCTCCTTTCTCTATTCGGCCAGCGGCTATTACGTCTCGGCCTATAAGAGCATCCGCAACGGCATGTTCAACATCGACATTCCGATTGCGCTGGGCATCATCGTCATGTTCGTAAGGAGTACCGTAGACATCGTCTTCGGCTACGGGCAGGGCTTTTTCGACAGCCTTACTGCCTTGGTCTTCTTTATGCTCGTGGGCAGGCTGTTCCAGCAGAAGACCTATAGCTTTCTTTCCTTTGAAAGGGATTTTAAGTCGTATTTCCCGATAGCCGTCACGCAGATAAATACGCAGCAGCAAGAAGTTTCTGTTCCTGTCTACGACATCCAGAAAGGCGACCGACTGCTGATCCGCAATCAGGAGCTCATTCCCGTAGATGGCATATTGATCAGCAAGGGCTGCCAGATCGACTACAGTTTTGTGACCGGAGAGGCCGACCCGATCCGCAAGGAATCAGGCGACAAGATCTACGCCGGAGGCCGACTACTCGGGCAGCCTATAGAAATGGAAGTGCTCAGCTCTGTCTCCCAAAGCTACCTTACCCAGCTGTGGAGCAACGCTGTCTTTGAAAAGAAAAGCACCCAGCACCGCAGGAGCATCACCGATGCCATCAGCCGCTACTTCACGCCTGCCCTCCTGTTTATTGCCGTTGCCGGATTCGGCTACTGGATTTTTAGGGATGCCAACACGGCCTTTAATGTATTCACTGCCGTACTGATTGTTGCCTGTCCGTGTGCCTTGGCGCTGACCGCTCCCTTTACGATGGGCAATATCCTGCGCATCATGGGAAGGCAGAAGCTTTATTTGAAGAACGCGGGCGTCATCGAGCAGCTTGCCAAGACCGACATGATTGTCTTTGACAAGACGGGAACGATAACGACCAGCAAGGCATCGGATATTGCCTTTACGGGAGTGTTGCCATCGGCGACCGAACTGTCGTATATAAAAAACCTTCTCAGAGGTTCCAACCATCCGCTAAGCCGCAGGCTGTATGAGTTTCTGCCCGCCGCAGCATTGCGTACCGTGCACGGTTTTGAGGAAAGTACAGGAAAGGGTATCGAGGGTATTATTGACGGAAACTGCATCAAGCTGGGAGCGGCTTCGTATGTAGGATGTACCGAAGCTGCAAACACGGCACAGACGGCAGTGCACATTGCCATCAACAACGATTACAAGGGAAGCTACACTTTCGACAACCAATACCGCAAGGGCCTTGAACAGCTGTTCGACAGCCTGAGCCAGCGCTACGACCTAAAAATCCTTTCGGGCGATAACGACGGCGAGCGGGCACAGCTCGAAAAGATGCTGCCGCTGGGCACCGAACTGCTCTTTAACCAGAAGCCCGAACAGAAGCTGGAAGCCATCAAGAACTGGCAGGAACAGGGCCATAATGTAATGATGGTGGGCGACGGACTTAATGATGCAGGTGCCTTGGCACAGAGCAGCGTAGGAATTTCCATTTCCGAAAACGTCAACGTGTTTTCTCCCGCCTGCGACGGCATACTTGATGCGACCGAGTTCACGCAGCTCGCCTATTTCCTGAAACTGTCTAAAAAAGCCTTGGCGACCATCAAGATGAGCTTTGCGCTGTCGCTGCTCTATAACTTCGTGGGACTGAGCTTTGCGGTGAGCGGCAGGCTGTCGCCTCTGGTAGCGGCCATCATCATGCCGCTGAGCACCGTGACCATCATCAGCTTTGTCACGCTGGCGAGCAATTATTACGCCCGAAAATTAAACCCTAAAAAAGGACGGGCATGATAAATATCATGTTTTTAGAACACCCGCCAAAGTAATTTTGTCACTATAAACTCAAGGTATGAGCGTCATCTATTTATTAATCTCCATCAGCATCGTCGTAGCCGTGTGCTTCTTTATCGCCTTTGTAAAAGCGGTGCGCAACGGGCAGTATGACGACGACTATACGCCGTCGGTCCGGATGCTTTTTGACGATGAGATTGTCAAGAAAACACAGGAAGAAAAAGAAAAGAAAAAGGACACGGAAAATCCCCTTTCCAACACGCCTATACCCTGCAACACAAAATAGCAGCACAACAAATAACTAACCCTCTAATACTCTAATACATCTTAAATCACGCATGGAAGTACAACAGTTTTATTATGACAACAAGATCGTAAAGAAGTTTCTTTACGCGACCATCATCTGGGGTGCGGTAGGGATGCTCGTGGGGCTTTTGATTGCCTCTATGTACCTCTTCCCGAACCTGACAGAAGGCGTTTCGTGGCTGAGCTACGGAAGGCTCCGACCGCTGCATACCAATGCCGTTATCTTTGCTTTTGTAGGGAACGCCACGTTTGCGGGTATCTACTATTCGCTGCAGCGCCTGCTCAAGGCTAGGATGTTCAGCGACCTGCTGAGCAGCATCAACTTTTGGGCCTGGCAGTTTATCATTGTAGCCGCCGCTATCACCCTGCCGTTGGGCTATACCTCTTCTAAAGAATATGCCGAACTGGAATGGCCGATAGATATTGCTATTGCCGTAGTATGGGTGGTATTCGGCATCAACATGATCGGGACAATTATCAAGAGAAGGGAACGCCATCTCTATGTAGCTATCTGGTTCTATCTGGCCACTTTTGTGACCGTAGCCGTGCTGCACATCTTTAACAGCCTTGCCCTGCCTGTAGGCGCGCTAAAAAGCTATTCGGTCTATGCCGGAGTGCAGGATGCGCTCGTACAGTGGTGGTACGGCCACAATGCCGTGGCTTTCTTCCTGACCACGCCGTTCTTGGGACTCATGTATTATTTTGTGCCCAAGGCCGCCAACCGTCCGGTGTATTCGTATAGGCTTTCTATCATCCACTTCTGGTCATTGATTTTTATCTATATCTGGGCGGGTCCCCATCACCTGCTCTATTCTGCCCTGCCCGACTGGGCACAGAACCTGGGCGTCGTATTCTCTATCATGCTGATTGCTCCGTCATGGGGCGGTATGATCAACGGACTGCTGACCTTGAGAGGCGTATGGGACAAGGTACGTACGGAACCGGTACTAAAATTCTTTGTCGTAGCGATTACGGGTTATGGTATGGCCACGTTTGAAGGACCGATGCTATCGCTTAAAAATGTCAACGCCATTGCCCACTTTACAGACTGGATCGTGGCCCACGTACACGTTGGCGCCTTGGCTTGGAACGGATTCCTGACTTTCGGGATGATCTACTGGCTGATTCCGCGCATGGCAAAAACGTCCTTATATTCTAAAAAATTAGCTAACGTCCACTTTTGGATCGGTACGCTGGGCATCATCCTCTATACCCTGCCGATGTATGTGGCAGGCTTTGCACAGGCTTCGATGTGGAAACAGTTCAATCCAGACGGTTCTTTGGTCTACGGCAACTTCTTGGAAACCGTAAAACAGATCATGCCGATGTACTGGATGAGAGCCATAGGCGGTACGTTATTTATCATCGGGCTTTTTGTGATGATCTACAACATCGTGAAGACCGTAAAACAAGGAAACGCGATCGAAGACGAATTGGCCGAAGCGCCAGCCTTGCAGAAAATCACGAGCAAAAGGATGAAAGGCGAAAAGTTCCACCCTTGGCTAGAAAGAAGGCCGATACAGCTGACCATCTTGGCAACCATTGCCATCTTGATAGGCGGTGTCATACAGATCGTGCCGACCCTCATGGTCAAATCAAACATCCCGACCATTGCTGCGGTCAAGCCGTATACGCCTTTAGAATTGGAAGGCCGCGACCTCTACATACGCGAAGGTTGCGTGGGCTGCCACTCGCAGATGATCCGTCCGTTCCGTTCCGAAGTCGAGCGTTATGGCGAGTATTCTAAGTCGGGCGAATACGTCTATGACCATCCGTTCCTGTGGGGCTCTAAGAGAACGGGACCCGACCTGATGCGTATTGGAGGCAAATATTCCGACAACTGGCACTTCAACCACATGTGGGACCCAAGGAGCACTTCGGCCGGATCGATCATGCCGTCGTACAAATGGCTGTTCGACAACAAGCCGATGGACTATTCTGACATCCAGAAAAAGATGGAAGTGATGGTGCAATTGGGCGTTCCGTATACCAAAGAAGAAATTGCCAACGCGCAGGCCGCCATCAACAAGCAGGCACAGGCTATCGAAAAGAACTTGTATACCGATCCCGATTTTAGGAAAAGCTACGAGGAAAGCCGCAAGGCTGCTGCTGCCAAAGGCGATCCGTTTATCCCGATGTACCAGAGAGAAATCGTACCGATGATTGCCTACCTCCAGCGCATGGGAACCGATATCAAAGTCAAAGAAGCAACAACCAAAAACTAACGCCATGCTAAAGTTTATCAAGCACAATATGGAAACCATCTCGGGCATCGAGATCTATCCGATCATTTCGCTGCTCATCTTCTTCTTATTTTTTTTGGTTCTCTATGCCTGGACCTACACCTACAAGAAAGAAAAGATTGCAGAATTGAGCCATATTCCTTTCGAGAGCGAGAACGAAATCGATAACCTCAAAAACGACACGCCATGAAAAAAATACTTCCGGTATACCTGAGGGTGCCGATCATCTTCTTTGCCGTATTCTTGGCAATGGAATATTTTATTGACTCTGGCGACCGGCCTGCTTTCTTGAAATATCCGATGATTTCCGTATTTCTGGCCGTCTTCCTGTTCCTGCTGATTGCCATCGAAATGGTCGTGGCCGCGGTAGACAACGTGACCTACCACCTGCTCACCGAAGAACAGCGCAGGCAGCTCGAAGAGGCCAAAGAAGTAAAGATTACGGACAGCAAGCTGTATAAAAAAATAAAAAAATGGCTGGTAAAAGACAGGCCGATTGAAGAAGAGGGCGAGCTGCTGCTGAGCCATGATTATGACGGCATCAAGGAGCTTGACAACGACCTGCCGCCATGGTGGACCAAATTGTTCTATGCCTGTATCGTCTTTGCGTTTATCTATCTGGCCAAGTACCACATCTTCGGGCACGACGACCAGACCAAGGAATTCGAGACCGAAATGGCCGAAGCCAAGCTGGCCGTAGAAGAATATAAAAAGACCGCCAAAGACCTCATCGATGCCGAAACGGTAACGCTGCTGACGGATGCGGGCGATATTGCCGCAGGAAAGGCAGTATTCCAAACCAACTGCATAGCCTGCCATCGACCGGATGCCGGAGGCGCCATAGGCCCTAACCTGACAGACGACCATTGGATTCTGGGCGGCGGCATCAAGAACGTCTTCCATACGATTACCGAAGGAGGACGCGACGGCAAAGGAATGGTGGCTTGGAAAGGCACGCTAAAACCGTCTGAAATACAGCAGGTGGCAAGCTATGTATTGTCGTTGCAAGGCTCTAATCCCAAAGACCCTAAGCCTGCCGAGGGCGAGGTATGGGTAGACGAAAACGCACCTAAAGAAGCAGGCGCTAAAACGGAAGAAGCTAAAACGGTAGCCCAAAACTAGGGTGCAGAAAAAATAAAGAGTTATGCCAAAAATGCCGGATGAGTCCTTTCGCGATGCGATAGGAACCGTAGATGACAAAGGAAAGAGAATCTGGGTATTCCCAAAAATCCCTTCAGGAAAACTGTACGACAGGCGCAAGATCGTCAGCTATTTTCTATTGCTGTTCTTGTTTGCGGCTCCTTTCGTGAAGGTAAACGGCAACCAGTTCCTGCTGTTCAATGTGACAGAACGCAAGTTCAACATCTTCGGGTTTCCGTTCTGGCCGCAGGATTTCTACCTGTTCGTGATTTCGATGCTGGTGGGCGTCGTATTCGTGGCACTGTTTACGGTAGCTTTCGGAAGAATATTCTGTGGCTGGATCTGCCCGCAGACCATCTTTATGGAAATGGTCTTTCGCAGGATCGAGTTCTGGATTGACGGTGACCGCGGGGCGCAGCTGCGATTGGACAAGCAGCGCTGGGATAGCGAAAAAATCCGCAAGCGGGTTTTGAAATGGACGGTCTTTTTCGTCATTTCTTTCGGCATCGCCAACGTGTTCCTCGCCTACCTTATCGGCAGCGACGAACTGTTCAGGCTGGTAAAAGAGCCCTTGGCCAACCATCTCAGCACTTTTATTGCCTTATTGATTTTTACAGGCGTCTTTTATTTTGTCTATGCCTGGTTCCGCGAGCAGGTCTGCATTATCGCCTGTCCTTACGGGAGGCTGCAGGGCGTGCTGTTGGACAACAAGTCAATTATCGTGGCCTATGACCACGTGCGAGGCGAAAAGGAAAAAGGCAGGGCCAAGATGGATAAAAGAGAAGACCGAACGCTCAGCGGCAAAGGCGACTGTATCGATTGCAGGCAGTGCGTAAACGTCTGCCCTACGGGTATCGACATCCGCAACGGAACGCAGCTGGAATGCATCAACTGCACGGCCTGTATCGACGAATGCGATGCCATAATGGAAAAGGTTAGCCTTCCGAAAGGACTCATCCGCTATGCGTCGGAAGACGAGATTACCAAAAACAAAACGTTTGAGTTTACGGCACGCATGAAAGGCTATACGGCGGTACTGTTCATCTTAACAGGCATCTTTATCGGACTGCTGTTCTTGAGAAACGACGTCGAGGCCACCATATTACGGCTGCCCGGGCAATTGTTCGAGCATAAAGGCGAAAACATCAGCAATGTCTATACGTACAAGGTCGTGAACAAGACCGTAAACGATTTTGACGATATCCATTTTGAGCTGCTGCATCCGAAAGGAACCATCACCACCGTAGGCAAGCCGCGGTTTAGGATTGCCAAGGAAGGCATGGCTCAGGGAACGCTGTTTGTAGAAATCAATCCGGCTTTTCTGGAAGGCGACAAGACGCCTATCGAGATCGGCGTGTATAAAGGAAACCAGCTGATAGAGACCGAACGAACTAATTTTCTAGGCCCAAGAAGCTTTAATTAATACAACCGCTGCCGCCTGTCCTAAAGCAAGCGGACGCATAAAAATAGGAATCATGAAGAAACTAAACTGGGGAACCGGAATCTTTATCGCTTTTGCACTGTTTATGTCGTTCATACTGTTCTTTGTCTTTCTCGTACAGTCAGACCACAAATACGACAACGAGCTGGTCATCGAAGACTACTACAAATACGAAACCGGACTGCAGGCACAGCTCGACAAAGAAGACAATGCCGCAAGATTACAGCACAAGGTAGCCTTGGAAGCGGTAGAAAATGGCATTACCATACGTTTCCCTCAAGGCTTCGATTATAAGAATATTACAGGAAAAGTGTCCCTCTACAGGCCGTCCAGCCAGAAATTAGACTTTGCCATTCCGATCGCACTGTCTTCTTCTAATTTGCTCATACCTAAAAGTGATTTGGCTGGCGGCCGCTGGGACATTATCATCGACTGGAAGTATGAGGGCACCGGCTACCTCAACAAAGAACAGCTTACGCTAGACTAGACTCAAATGATATACTCTGCTTTTTTCTTCGGGCTTATTTCCAGCCTCCACTGCGTGGGAATGTGCGGTCCTATTGCCATGATGCTGCCGCTTGACCGCAGCAGCCAGGCAAAAAAGACGGCCCAGCTCCTGCTCTATCATTTGGGGAGGCTCACGGCCTACAGCAGCCTCGGGTTGGTTTTTGGGCTGCTGGGAAAAGGCTTTTACTTGGCTGGAATGCAGCAGCAGCTGTCGGTAATTGTTGGTGTTTTTATGATACTGATTGCTGTTATTCCAGAAAAGGTTTTTATGCAGTATAACTTTTCACGGCCCGTCTATAGTATCATTTCTAAAGTAAAATCGGGACTGGGAAGGCAGTTCAAGAAAAAAAGCAACAGCGCCTTGTTTTTGATCGGCCTGCTTAACGGGTTCCTGCCCTGCGGACTGGTCTATGCGGCCTTGTTCGGCGCACTGGCCATGCAGCATGCTCCTTTGGGCATTGCCTATATGGCTTTGTATGGCTTGGGAACCATTCCTATGCTGAGTGTGGCGGCGTATGCAGGCCGCTTTTTAAGCACCAGCTTCAGGACAAAACTACAGAAGGTCATTCCGATCGCCACAATCCTTATCGGAACATTGTTTATCCTCCGCGGTATGGGTTTGGATATTATGTATGTGTCTCCGGGAAATATGAGTTTGTTTGTGAAGGGGATGCCGGATTGTGGGTAGAGGTGCTGAGGTGCTAAGGTGTTAAGGTACTAAGGTTTTTAGGAAGGTACTGAGGTTCTAAGGTGCTGAGGTTTGTTTTGTTTTTGCAATAATGAGAGGCTACTATAAATAGTTTTGTTTGTTTCTTATTTTCACAATGCCAATCACCTATAACTATCAAAACTTCAGTACCTCAGCACCTTAGCCTCTTAGCGCCTTTCTCAAATAACCATCGAAAACAACTGCGTTTCCGGTACGCTGCGCTGCAATCGAACATCAAATGCCATACAGGCATTTCTTAGGAAAGGCTTGCCTGCTTCGGTAATGGTAAGTTTGTCTTCTTCAATCAGGAGCAGGCCATCGTCTTGCATTTCGGATAGTTTTTCAAGTACGGCTGGCAGTTCTGGAAAAGATTCTTCCCGTCGGCTCCACGTTGTTTCAAAACGGCACATCAGGTTGAGTATGTGTTGTCGGATAATCAAGTCTTCTTTGGTGAGGATATGCCCGCGGTTGACGGGTACTTGGTTCCATTCCAGCAACTGGTAGTAATCATCTAGGTCTTTTACGTTCTGGGCAAAGCCGTACCAGCTGTCGCTGATAGAGGATACGCCCAATCCGATCATAAGCTGCGTCTTGGAATGGCTGTAGCCCATAAAATTGCGGTGGAGCTTTCCTGCTGCTGAAGCTTTATACAGCGAATCGGTCGCAAGAGCAAAATGGTCCATGCCAATTTCGTGGTAGCCGTTGGAATGCAGTAGCGCCTTGCCGATTTCGTAGAGCTTGCGTTTTTCGTCGTCTTTCGGAATGTCTTCGTCTTTATAGCCGCGCTGTCCGTTGCCTTTGATCCAAGGCGTATGAGCATAGCTGTAAAAGGCCAATCGGTCGGGCTTGAGGGAACGGGTCTTTTCGATGGTATCGACCACATCTTCAATCGTCTGGAACGGCAGTCCGAAGACCAAGTCGTGTCCTACAGAGGTATAGCCTATTTCCTTCGCCCACAGCGTTACCTTGGCAACATTCTGGAATGGCTGGATGCGGTGGATGGCTTTCTGGACGGTTTCGGAATAATCCTGAACGCCAAAGCTTACCCTGCGGAATCCGAGGTCGTAGAGCTTCTGTAGGTGTTCTTTGGTGGTATTGTTGGGATGTCCTTCAAAGCTGAATTCGAAATCCTTCGCCTTTATGCCAGTCTTGAGTATGCCATTGATGAGGTCTTCCAGATGCTTTACGGCAAAAAAGGTAGGCGTGCCGCCGCCGAGGTGTATCTCTTTGATCACAGGCTTCTCCTCCATTTCATGGCAATAGAGCTGCCATTCTTTTAGGACGGCTTCGAGATAGGGCTGTTCGACAGTATGGTTCTTGGTGATGCGCTTAGTACAGCCGCAGAACGTGCAGAGGCTCTCGCAAAACGGCAAGTGGATATAGATGCTGATGCCTTCGGAAGCATTGCTTTCGCGGAAGGATTTCTTGAAGGATTGCATCCACGATTCATAACTGAAATTGCTGCTGTCCCAATACGGTACCGTCGGATAGCTTGTGTACCTAGGACCAGGGACATTGTATTTTTGGACAAGGGAATGGCTTGGCATGATCGGTAATTTTATGCCAAAGCTACTTCCCTTACCATTTTTAAAGAATGATAATTGTCATGTTCGTTAATTTTAACAGCATGGTTCTGAATTGGATATCTTAATTCAGAAAGTTCTTCCGGTATTCGTTCGGGCTTATGCCGACTTCTTTCTTGAAAAGCCTCGAAAAATACGGTGGGTTGTCAAAACCAAGCGCATAGGCCGTTTCAGAAACCGAGTTTTCAGAGCCTTGCAGCAGGTTCTTGGCTTCGGAAATCAGGAAGATATGAATCAGTTCCATGGCTGTCTTGCCGGTTTCTTGTTTCAGCAAATCGCTAAGATAGCGCGGCGAAAGGTTAAATAAGGCGGCGAGCGACTTTACGGTCGGCAGTCCTTTTTCGAGAAGCTTTCCGTTTTCCAGATACGAAGACAGGAAGTCATTAAACTTAGATACGGTCTTGCCAGACAGCTCTGTCCTGTTAATGAACTGTCTCTTGTAGAAGCGCTGCGAGTATTTTAAGATGGAATCGATATGCGCAATGATGATCTCGCGGCTGTATTCGTCTTGGTTGTTATAGTATTCTTGATCTATCTTGCTGTAAAGGTCCCAGATAATCTGCTCTTCGCGGGCCGAAAGATGCAACGCCTCGTTGGCTTCGTAATCAAAATAGCCGTATTTCTTTATTTCGGAATGAAGATGGAAACCGTTCAGGTAATCTTCGTGGATCCAGATGATAAAGCCTTTTTCTTCGAGTTCTACATTGTTGATTTCTATTACCTGTCGCGGCTTCACGAACATCATCGAGCCGTCGTCATGGTCGTATTTCGTCCTGCCATAGAGCACATAACCCGACTTGATCTTCTTGAAAGCGATCATGTAAAAATCGGTAGTAAATTCGCTCTGTCCTATAGAGCATTCCGCTAGTCTTTCGCACACGACCAAGCTCACCAGAGGATTTTCTGGAGGCGTATAGCCAACGGCGCGGTGCAGTTCGCTTATGGTTTTGTAATGTTTCATAAAAAAGGAGAAGAACCACGCTTTTGAAGGCGCAGTTCTTTTTAAAATTAGGTACGTAAATATACTAAAAAAGCAGTTTATTTTCCATGTGCTTTTGCAGACACATCTTTCCATTCTTCCCATTCTGAAAGGCGCTGCGCATACACTTCTTTTACCCAAGGCAAGGCTACCTTACCAAGGAACAAGCGCAATGGCGGATTGGCGGCATCGACCAGTTTTAGGATGGCTTCGGCAGTGGCTTCTGGATTACCGAAGGAATCCGTATCGGCCAATCCCGCATGGAAGGCAGCCCTCACATTGTCATAAGCCGCTATCGTTTCTGATTGGATAGCAGAAGGCCCAGCCCAGTCGGTAGAGAATCCGTTTGGCTCTACCAAAGTTACTTTAATGCCGAACTCCTTCACCTCTGTAGCAAGCGTCTCGCTTATCGCTTCAACTGCAAATTTGGAAGCATTGTAGATGCCTAAAGTCGGTAGGGTAGCAACGCCCAATACGCTAGACAGTTGGATGATATGCCCGTGGCCTTGTGCTCTCAAGATCGGAAGCGCCGCTTGGGTAATCCATAACAATCCGAATACGTTCGTTTCGATCTGGTCTCTGACTTCTTTTTCAGAGTTTTCTTCAATGGTTCCGAACAGCCCGTAACCCGCATTGTTGATAATGACATCCAGCTTTCCGAAATATTCTTTGGCTTGGTTGATTGCGGCAAAACTCTGCTCGCGGTTGGTTACGTCCAATTGTATCGGCAGGATCGCTTCGCCGTATTGTGCTTTTAAATCGTTGAGCGAGTCTATGTTTCTCGCTGTTGCAGCAACTTTGTCGCCGCGTTTTAGAAAGGCTTCTGCCCATATCTTCCCAAATCCGCGGGAAGCACCTGTAATAAATATGACTTTTGACATCAGTAAATGTATTAGATTAATAACAGGACAAAGTTAGGACAGTGATACTGGGAGGATTTATACAAAAAGCGGTAAAGCATATACATTTTGTCCTAGAGCTAACGGTGAGCCGTACAGCAAAGCGATATTGAGCCGTACAGCAAAACAGGGCGTATGGCTATAGCTGAACTTTGCCGTATCAATAATCAGATACATAATTTTAATACTATGAAAATAATTGACAGCATCTACATCAACGGCGAGTTTGTGAAACCGCAAGGGAACCAAGTCTTTGACCTTATTAGTCCGACAACCAATAAACAGATCGGACAGGTCGTTTTAGGAAACGAGCACGATGCCCGAACTGCCATTGCTGCAGCCAAGGAAGCTTTTAAGACTTTTTCTCAAACGGCAAAAGCAGAACGTATCGAATACTTGAAACGAATGCGCGAAGCGGTATCCAGACGAAAAGACGAACTTGTTGACGTGATGGTAGAAGAATATGGCGGGACTTTGCAGTTCTGCAGGATGAGCATGGAATTCACGCTCAGCGGATTTACTGCTGCTATAGCTACTTTAGAAAAATTCGACTTTACAAAGAAGATGGGCTTTTCGGAAGTGCAATTGACACCGCTAGGCGTCGTTGGCATCATCATTCCGTGGAATGCCAGCAATGGCTTTATTGCCGGAAAGCTGGCTACTGCTGTGGCAGCAGGCTGTACCGCTGTCATCAAGCCTAGCGAAATGAGCGCCTTGCAGACGCAGCTTATGGCCGAATGCCTGCACGAAGCTGGATTGCCTGCGGGCGTCTTTAATATCGTAAACGGACTGGGTGAAACCGTAGGTGCCGAAATCAGCACGCATCCTGACGTTGCCAAAATCTCGTTTACCGGATCGAGCACCGTAGGAAAGATTATTGCCCGCGAAGCTTCGGCTACCCTGAAACGCTATACTCTAGAGCTCGGAGGCAAGTCGCCAAACATTCTTCTAGGGGATGCTGATTTTTCTAAGGCGATTCCAACAGCCATCGCAGCGGCCTTTATGAACAGCGGACAGGCTTGTGTTGCCGCAACACGCCTTTTGGTTCCGGAAAGCCGACTCGAAGAGGCCAAAGAATTGATACAAACAATGCTTCCGTTGTTTCCTGTAGGCGATCCGAAAGAAGAAACAACAGCTATAGGGCCGATGGTTAGCCAAAAGCAGTACGAGAGAGTGCAGGGCTATATCAAATTAGGGATTGAAGAAGGTGCTTCTGTCCTTACTGGCGGGCTCGGACATCCGGAAGGTCTTGAAAACGGAAACTTTGTAAAGCCAACGGTTTTTTATAATGTAGATAACAAGATGCGCATTGCTCAGGAAGAAATCTTCGGTCCGGTGCTTTCTATCATTACCTACAAAGACGAAGCGGAAGCTGTCGAGATTGCTAATGACACCATCTACGGATTGCAGGCGTATGTGAGTTCTGCAAATACAGAAAGAGCACGACGCGTTGCCTCGCAAATCAATGCCGGACGTGTATTGGTCAACGGCTTGAACCATGATCCTGAAGCGCCCTTCGGAGGATTCAAGCAATCGGGTATCGGAAGGGAATTCGGCATCTACGGACTCGAAGCGTATCTGGAACCAAAAGCCTTGATCGGATAAACTGCACAACAACAGCTTCGGAAATACGGTTAAAAAACAGCAGTATTTCTGAAGCTATTTTTTTAACTTTACCATCATGACAGCATCAAAAGACGATAAAACTCCGCAGGTATTGTATTCCTGTTACTACCAGCGTACAAGAGAAGGAGAACATTTTATTCCCGAGCACGTTTTCAGCTACCAGATATCGGGAACGATGACAGCATGGGATGCGAAGAATACGTATCATTCCAAAGAAGGTGATTTCCGATTGAGCGTACGCAACCGATTGGCCAAATTCGCAAAACAGCCGCCAGAAAATGGAGAGTTTAAGGTTATTTCCTTGTTTCTGGATCAAGAGACGTTACAGGAAATCAGTCGAGAAATCAACTATACGGCAAAAAAGACGACCCTAGATATAACGGCAATTCCAATTGCTTCGAATCCGCTGTACGTAAGTTTTATGGAATCGCTCCTCGCCTACTTGCAATTGCCGCAGGAAAACAATCAGGAACTCTTAAGGCTGAAAATAAAAGAGGCGGTTTATCTGCTTATCAAGATCAATCCGGAATTAAAAGATATCTTGTTTGATTTCAGCGAGCCTGGAAAGATCGACTTAGAGGCTTTTATGAACAAGAACTTTCACTTTAACGTGCATCTCAAACGGTTTGCTTACCTCACGGGACGTAGCTTGGCCACATTCAAAAGGGATTTCCAGAAAATATTCCAAGATACGCCGAGCCACTGGCTGCAGCAACGACGGTTGCAGGAAGCGTATTACTTGATCAGCAATAAGGCCAAGACGCCGTCGGAAGTTTATATTGATGTCGGTTTTGAAGACTTGTCGCATTTTTCGTTTGCGTTTAAGAAGAAATATGGGGTATCTCCTTCGAAGGTGTAGTGAATCACTATTCTTTTTTTCTTGATAAATTGCCTATTTTTATCAGAAATAAGCATACCATGCTAGAAAAATTAAAAGAAGCTGTAGATTCCGTACTGCGGTTTACAGTTGAAGAATGGGAAGCCTATACGCATAGGATCGAGATAAAACATTTCAAAAAAGGCGACGTATTGTGCGACGTGGGACAGGTGGAGAATTATATCTATTTTCTTAACTCGGGCGCAACACGCAACTTTTTCATCAAGGACGGAAAAGAACTGACCGTCGATTTTAGGCTGGAAGGAACTTTTGTCGCCGCTTATTATTCCTTTCTTTCCCGAAAGCCTTCGCCTATTCGGATTGAGGCCATAACCGATATTGAAGCCTGCTGCATACCGCACAGTTCCTTATACTTATTCTACAAAAAGCACAAGAACGGAGAAAAGCTCGGCCGACTGATGGCTGAAATCCAATATATGAAACGGCTTGAAAGAGAAATCGAGATCCTGTCGATGACCGCCGAAGAGCGTTATGCTTTGCTTTTGAAACAAAATCCTGCGCTCGTAAGCGCCATATCGGTCAAGCACTTGTCGTCGTATCTGGGTATCCATCCTGAAAGCTTGAGCCGTATCCGGAAACAGGTAGCTGCGAAACTGACATAGGTCATTTTTTTTGGTTCTTGCGATGGCTAGATTTGTAATCGCTTGGTATAAAAAACATCAGGCTATAGAGTATGGAAAAAACAATTACAACAATAGCGGCACGATTGACCGCACTTCTGCAACAGCAGCACTTTGTGGAAGCTTATGAAGAATTATTTGACGAGAATGCCGTAAGCATCGACCCGATGTATCAGCCGGACCTGAAAGGGCTTTCTGGTTTGGTCGAAAGAGAAAAGTTATTTTTGTCAAGAGCCGAAATTAAAAAGGTGCGTCTGTCTGAACCTATACTTGCTGGAAATTATTTCAGCGTTTCCCTTTCGATGGATTTCAGCGTTGCGGGGCAAGACAAGACTATTTCAGAATTGTGCGTCTACAAAGTAGAAAACAGTAAAATCATAAGCCAGCAATTCTTTATTTCGGGATTATAAATCCTACAATCTCAACCCTTCAATTATATGGAAAAAATACTAGCCTCAAAGGCAAAAATACGCTTTCAGGACTGCGATCCGTTCAACCACCTGAACAATTCAAAATACCTTGACTATTTTATCAATGCTCGCGAAGACCAAGTCAAGGAAAACTATAACCTTGACATATTTGGGATGATCAAGACCGAAAAGATCGGCTGGGTCGTGGCGACCAACCAGATTGCGTATCTGCAGCCTGCTTTTACGATGGAAACGGTGACTATCAAATCGCAGCTGATCCAATTTTCGGAGAAATCGCTTTTGGTCGAAATGACGATGTGGGATGAATCTGCTGCCAAATTAAAAGCAGTGTCTTGGTCTAAGTTTATCCACGTAGATATCCGTACGCAGTCTTCGATGAAGCATTCTGAAAAGCTGATGGAATTGTTCCAATCGATTGTAGTGCCTTCAGGGCAGCATTATTTTGAAGAACGATGCAAAGAGCTGATGGCAACGCTAAAGTAGCAGTGTTTTCACAAAAATCATCAGCTATATGACTAAAAAACAAAAGATTAAAGATTTGCTAAAGTGATTGGATTGTCGTTTTTGTTGTGCTAAATTAGTAAGGACATAACCTTAAAACACACAACCATGAAAACGAAAATTGCTTTTGCCGCATTATTGCTAGGTTTGGCAGTATCGGCTAATGCCCAAAAGAAAATAGAAACGACAGAACTGCCAAAAGCAGCACAGGAATTCTTGCAAAAACATTTCAGCCATACATCGATTGAAGTCGCCAAGAAAGATGCAGAACACGGCGAAAAGGGCTATGAAGTCAAGTTGAAAGACGGTACAGAAGTAGAATTCTGGAAAGACGGTTCGTATCGTGAAGTCGATGGAGGAAAAAATCCGATTCCGACGGCATTTATTCCAGATTCGATAAAAGACTATGTAGCTAAAAATTATCCAAACGAAAAGATTACGCATATCGATTATGGGCATAAGGATTTGGATGTGGATCTGACGAATGGTATTGACTTGGAATTTACTAAAGAAGGAAAATTTTTGAAAGCGGATTAACTTAGATCCTGATACTTAAAAGCAAAAAAGCCTCTAAATAGATAGAGGCTTTTTTTTATAAAAACTAGATATTATTACCAATCAGCCGTATAAGCTGAGGCCATTGGAGATAGTTTTCTTTTTGCATAGACTCTGACCGAATTAGGATCTTTCATCGATTTTTCAAACAGACTATCGCCTTTTATTTCAATAATACGAGTAATGATGTCGTAATTTGGTTTTAGTCCATAGCTTTTGATCGCAAACAAGTCTACTTTACGCGTACCTTCTTTTTGATACAAAACTCCCCTACTCCCATCGTATTCTGGATTGATATTTCTTTCCTGCTGAGCAGCATTGAAATCTTTTTCCAGTATAAAAAAATTCACGCAACCATTTTCATAAAATCTATAGTAGCCTACTTGCATCTGAGTATTGTAGTTTTTCTGCTTTCCTAAAGGAATGAAATTGTCTTTCTGAGACAGATAACCATAGATTTCTTCATAAACAACATCGGTATCGATTCCTTTTAATACGTCGGAATTAAAAAGAACTCGGTTGCCGAAGACTTGATTGTCTGTCGGCACCCTTGTCTTATTATTATCCAGGTATCTTGTTTTCACATTACAGGAAAACAATCCTAACATTAAAAAAATGGATACTGTTATTTTTACCACGATGTAAAAGGATTTGTCGTCTGATACTGCAGATAAGGCTGAATTGAATTGCTTAATGTTTCAAATCCTGGCTGTTGTGTGCTAAATATCTTGATTCCAAAAATTTTAATCAGTGTATTGTGTGCAAAATGATCTTGAATTGGATGCCTCACATGCCTGTCAGAGTTGATTCCGATTCTGTAATTTCCGTATCGTAAAGACAATCCTCCAAATCTATATCTTGGATAATTTGTATCTTCAATAACATAACTGTTAGGCATTCTTTCATCGAATTTTCCTGGATTTCCTTTTCCTGTTCCAACCTTGGCTTCATCTCCTGTATAATCAGTTCTTCTTCCAGTAAACAGATTGAATCCAGCAGAAAACTCACCAATGGCTACTGATGCTGCGGCAGTCCTGTAACTGTCGTTCCCATCGCCTGCGAAGCCCGAAAATGGCAATCCGTCATTTTCATAAGAGAATTTAAAATCACCGCTCCTTATTCCGAGTACACCGGTCTGCTGCTTGAATTCGGCCATGTCATCATAACCGCCCCAGAAATTGGTACCCAGGCTGAATCCTGTGCTTCCATTATCATAAGCTGCTAGAAAAGATACGCGGGTTTCCATTCCACTTCTTCCCAGTCCTTGATAATTGCTATTCGACATGATGCCGACACCTGCAGAGAAACTAAACTCTCCATTAGTATAGGTTACCGAAAGGTTCATTCCTATTGCCATCGTATTTCCAAAGGCAATACTAGGTGAAATACTAAACCCAAAATTATTGGTAAGCTGCACGCCCATTGGCGGTATCGCGAAGTTGATAGCAGCGCTGACGGCGGAGGTGGCTATATAATTCCACATTCCGGTATTTCCTGCGACGCAACTATCCGTAAAGGTCGACGCCCCCATAGTATTGTAGCCGATCCAGCCCATAGCTGCGGATATCAATCCCGCTTGTACTGATTTCCAGCCCCATTCTCCGGTTGTCAATCCGCTAGATACATAGCCGATAATAAAACTTGCCCCGGCTACGATCAGATCGTCCAACCCAAACCATTCTCCCGAAGGGTCAGTATATTTAAAAGGATTATTGGCGACATAACCATATCGGTTATAACTCTGGGTGCTAAATGGCGACTGTATAAAATTATCGGGCTGTAAGAAACGGTGCAGTTTGGCATCATAAAGCCTGCCGTTCATATTAATTAGTCCAACACTCTGTAGATGTTCATGCCCTGTATAACCTCTGTCTAAAACCACCATTTGGTTGAGGACATTTCCTTGTCCGTCGACTACTTTTATGAGATTACCCCAAGCATCAAAGAGGCGCTTTTCCAGTATAGTTCCTCCCGAAGTAGAAACACCTAGTATAGTTCCTTGATAGTCTCTATGCAGATTAAGGAAGGCTTCCGTCTGTGTGCCACTTGCATCAACCTGACTCCTGAATACTACTGGAGCAGTATATCCGTCGCCGCCAACATAGGTAATAAACTCTACTTCTCCTGTCTGGATATTGTGTTTTATTTCCATACTGCCATCGGCTGAATAGGATTTACGAAGCGGACGCTGGTTTTTATCAACCTGTACGCCTCCATAGTACATCGTCGAGCGACTGTTGTTCATGTTGTATTCAAAACTGATCCTGTCGCTTCCCATTTCAATAATTTCAACAGGACTCTTGAAAGCGTTATAGGTAATATCTAATTTTCTCTGGGTATCTGATGTGATAACCGGGTTGCTTGTTTTTCTGATTTTCACATCATCAAACCAAACGATGCCTTGCCCATTATTATCTAGTCGGATATTGAGCCTTTTGATATTTGCCGGTACCGAAAAAGTCTTTTGAACGAAAACCCATTGTCCTGTTACGTTTGTTACTACTTGATCAACAGCCGTAAAGTACTCGGTTTCTCCATCTTCTTTCATAAAGAGGAAGAGTTCTGCCTGAGGACCATTGCTATACACCCATGCGGAATAGGTATACTGCGTAGCCGTGGCATTATTTATCGGTACCCAAACATCAGAATGTACCACTTTTTCTGTAGTGTCAGGATTGTTTATTTTTAGGGAAACTGTTCCTGCACTATTTGTCGCAAAGGTATCATCATAGGTAATTATCGACGGTTCGTAGATAGTCCATCCTTTTTTGCTTTCCATCGTATCAAAGAAGATACCTTCTCTCAATTTATAGTAGGCCTCTCCTTCTGGCGTTAACTCTACCGACGTATTTTGGTATGCTTTTGCCGTGTTGGTATAATTATACTGCCCTAGATTATTTTGAGTAATTCTTCCTCTGTCGTCATAGACTTGGGTTTCTTGCTGTCCTCTTGCATTTGTATATTCTTTCAAACGGTCAAGACTGTCGTATTGGAAAGTCTCGTTCCAGTTGAAGGTACTGTTGGTACGATTCTCGAGATTGCCTGTCTGCGGATTAAAAGTATACCCTACCGTCATATAATCTGTTGGCGGAGGAACGGGTTCACCGATAATGACCAATTCGCTTTTAGTATGCTTGATACTGCTAATAAATCCGTACTCGTCATAGGTTTTGTTGACGCTTACGGCATTCCTAAGGTTTCCAAATCGAGCGCCAGTAACCTGTCCTCTAGCGTTAGTCGTATTGATCTGCCACAGTACTTTATTTGTGCCATCGTCAATTACTTGGTATGGAAATCCGTTTTTATACGTGTTTCTTATCCACTTGTCAGAACGCTTGTTTGTTGCCGTATTGACAGCGGTATAGAGTTCTTTTTCGGGTCTTCCGAAAGCATCATAGAATGTCGCTCTTTGGAAATAAGCTTTGAAACCGCTTTCATCATAGAAAGACAATCTCTTGAAATCATCGTATTGGTAATTGTACAGCGTATAGTATCCTGCCGTAAAATCATCGAACCTTGTATTGGTCAATAATTTTGTCGTCGGATCATAGGTAAATGTTGTTTTTGAATTGGTCGCATCACCATTTAGTCCAGTGATTGTCTTATAATTAACCACACCATAGTCGCCAATATTAAATAGAGTCTCGCTTTTTGGGGTTGTTTCTTTCGTCATTTCCCCAAAATGATTGTATTCATAGAGGTAGGTTCCTGCCGAAGGATCGACCAGCTTTGTCTTTCTTCCCCAGCCATCTTGCTCCATGCTAATAACTACTCCGCCATAATTTGTCTGCTTTACATTTCCATTGGCATAATACTGGTAATTAATCGTCCCGCCTGGCGAATCTGTCAGCGTAATGACATTTCCGATTGCATTCTTGACAGAAGTTTTCGTTTTTACGCCATCATTTACGGTCGTAGTAAGGCCATTGTAACCCGTGTTAATGGTCTTGCCCGTAAAAGATAGTTTCTGACTTATCCTTCCATAGTTATCATATTTGGTCTGGCTCCATTGTAGCGGACTGGTTCCAAAATACGGTTCGCTTGTTTTTATATTTCGGTCATAGATATCGTATTCATACGAAGTGTATGACCAATTCCCTGTAAGATCTTTGATCCCGGTTCTTATTTTTCGTCCTAGGTCATCAAATAATTCATCGTTGCTACTTCCGTCGTCTCCAGTTACAAGAACCTGAGTGTTTCCTGAAACGGGAGTATAAGCGTAAGTAACATTTTTTCCTAAATAGTCTGTAACCTTGATTTTTTTACCCCACGCATCGTAAGCATTGGTAGTGACCAAACCAAAAGGATTCGTTTCTTTAATCAGCAATCCTGTGAAATCGTCATACGCAAACTGGGTAGACAATCCTTGGCTGGTAATTTTTTTCAGGAATCTTTTTGAATCATCGTACTCAAATTCCTGAATTCTTGGCGAAAGCCCGGGAGCTGAGATTGTTTTTTTAGTTATGTTTCCGTACGTATCATAAATGTTATCTTCAGTAATATACACTGTTCCATTGCCTTTCTTCTTGATTTGAGAGACTAAATTGTTATTATAAACAAACAATTCTTCGGTAGTGGTAACATCTTGATTCGGCTGTCCTGGATAAATCGTTATAGTTTGGGTCTTGCTCTGCGGCCTTCCTATAATATAAGGCGTTGCCGTAGGCTGGTTTTGATATGTCATTACGTTGACAGATCGTTGCTCTATAGCGGTACCATTTTTCAACACAGTAGTGGATTGAGTCGGATTGTTATAAGTATCATACTGAATGGTCGTCTCTGTACTCGTCCCTTCTAATCCATTAAAATTCTGGTTTATCGTATTTTTAAGCTTAAAGACTTTATTCGACTGCACTATAGGCTCAAATGTCACATTATCGTAAGTATTATACGTATTAAGGCTCCTGCTGATGAATGGTCCTGAAGCAGGTACCGTATAGCTAGGATAACTCAATCCCAATACATTAAAACTTTCTACACTTACGCCTCTCTTGCTGACATCATTCTTTGTGATGGTCGAAATGACTTGAGTGGTATCATCATGCCAGTTGGTCTTTAATGTAGCCCGGAATCCTAAAAACCCTAAGCCCTCCATATTGCTGACTGCACCATAATACGAAAACAGCTGTCTTTTATAAACCGATGCGCTCTGCTTTTCGATTTTAGAAACTACTTGGAAAGTAGGCGCTATCTCGATATCCAGATTTGGGTAATTTTCGGTATAGCTGGAAGGCGTATAAGCTGAATTGCAATTATAAGGGCAGCTTTCTCTTTCGAGCGTCTTATACGTTATGGTCTCTTTGACACCGTTTCCTGTAGTTATCGACCTTACGAGCCTATCTTTATTAAAATCTTTCTGCGACTGGAAATAATGGATCTTGTTGCCGTTGATAAAAGCCATTTCCATCTTCCTGTTAGGCTGACTCGAAGTATAAAAAATCGGGAGAGCATATTTGGTAATATCAGCCTGATTTCCTGAAGTAGCATAGTAATAATTTCCTGATGTTTGCGCAAATGTTCCGTTTTTATTGACGACACAAGTAACTGATACAAATCCCCAAGTATTATCTTGGTTTCGGTTACAGCCCACGCGGATAATATCCGTCTTGCCATCATTATTAAAATCGGTTGGTATCCAGTGCGAAATCGTCAGTCCTAAACTTCCATCAGAATAATTGAAGCCATTATAAGTCTGCATCTGCTTTACGAATCCAGTTCCTGTAGAAGTATATTTATACCAATCAAAATATCCGGATCCTTTCGGGATGATAAAATCAGTCTTGCCGTCACCATTATAGTCACCGAGCAAAAGTGTTTTTGTTTCATCAACGATAATATTTGGATCTGTATAAGTCCATAACAAAACCAACTGATTGGAATTATTCAAAGTATATACATGGACTTTTCCGTTGGTAAACTGTAAGATATCGGTCTTTCCATCGCCATTAACATCTGCTGTCTCTGTCTTGGATCGGATCGTGTTATCAAAATCATTACCCAGAGCAATCGGATCGACCAAATCTCCGGCATAATTCATAAAACCTTCTGTCTTTCTCCTATCAAGATCAACGAAATAGGTCTTTTTCGAAAGATTAGTAGCACCAACACTGTTCCATTCCAATGCCATGATGTCAGTTAATCCATCGCCATTGAAGTCTCCGCTAAGGTATTTCTTCAATCCGTTAGTAGGAAACAGTACATTTTTTTGATATTGAAGAAAAACGCCGTAGGAAGTCTGGCTCAAGACTTTAAAATTGACGTCTGAGTTATTCGTATTCAAATAGGGATTAGGATTATTAAGCACATGCTGGACTACGGTGACTCCTTGCATCGGCATTAACTTGTCATTGTGATTGAGCCACGTAGTCGGTAAAAGTTCTTCAAAAAAGCCTATAGGCACTTCCCAACCGAAGTTAAGGGATTGGCCTTGGATATCGTTGAACAACCAAAATTTTCTTTTATAGTCTGGCCCATACGTAGGATACAGTAAAAAATCCAGCTTGCTGTCGCCATCAAAATCTCCCGACACGGTCGCCGCATTTTGCACGGAAATATTGCCAACACTTAAGCTCGCCGTTGTAGGGGAATAGGAAATTGTTTCGGCCGTTGTATCATAGCTAAAAACTGTAGGATTATAGCTTTTTGTACCGTCACCTGTTTTTTCGGTTATGCTTGTCAATCTTTCATAACCTAAGGTAGAAATGCTATGTGCGAGTTCATATCTTCTAAAGCCAGTACCGAATCCATGAACATAGATTGTGCTTAATATTTTGTCATCAATAATATTTACGCCGCCTATGTAGCCTTGTTCTGGTCTTTGTCTGTTTTTATAAGCAAAGCTTATCCAATTGGTGGGAAATTGATTAGGACTGCCTACGCCTACATAATTTATTTCGCTAATTCTCAAATAATTGTTCGTATTGGTATAGACATAATTGATTCTAACGCCTTGAGGATTCTGCCAATAAGAAATAGCCCAAGTAGAGATGGAACGTGAATTGTTATCATTTCCATAAACTGCAATAGAGCCATCGGGATACTCAATCTTGAAAGTAGCCGTACTAACCGGACTGGCAGTCTGATTGTAGGCCGTTATCTTGAGGTTCGAGAAATTTTCCGTTTCATAAACTGTTGTATGCCCTCCATACGTCTGGTTGGCACTAGTGGTCTTTACGACAAGTCTTTGCCCGTCGAGTGCAAATCGATCGTAAACATCAAGATCGACACCGTCGATAATATTGTCATGGTATTTTGTAGAAGGAATTCTTGTAATTGCCGAGATCCCCGAAACATTCCATCCATAACCTGCCAATCCGTTACCAGACTGACTATTATAAGCAAGACTCAATTGCGGAATCACGCCATTGATTCCCGGCGGTACGGCAATAGGAACATTATATATTGCTGCTCCCGTTAATGAAACCGAAAGTTGTCCTTCGGTAATACCGACTTCTGTCGATGCGCCTGTTGCCGAGGTCATAGTTCTTACCAAAGCATCGTCTTCAACTCTCCTATTAGTTTCAGAAGCAGTGCTTGAGCTGGTCCTTTTGATAGGGACTACCCCAGGAATCGGGGTACCCATTTGTTCTTGAGCAAAAGAGAATAGGCAACAAAAAATAAGCGCTAGGGTATAAATTACTTTTCTCATGCTTATTTTTTGATTATTGTTATCGATTTGCGATCGCCATTGTTATAGAATAAATTTACGGAATAAACACCTGTAGGGCAGTTTTGGAATGGTACCGCATAGGTTTGCTCCTTTTCCATATTTTTATAGGATTTGATCAACTGTCCACTCATAGAATACACTTCTATAGAAGAGACTTTGACTTCATCGACCAATTCCCATTTTAGGTACAATTCTTCTCGTACCGGATTCGGATAATACGAAATCACGTCTTCGGGAAAAAACTTTTGGTAGTCTTCTTCTTTTAAATCAGAAATTTCTTTTGGAGGCTGGCTGCTCGTCCTTGAAGCACAAAAGGGACATAATTCCCTGACGATTTGGTTGCCGGCTACATCATATTCAAAATGAATTTTAGGAACCTGGCCATTTGCTGCCAAACACATCAGGAAAAAAATAAGTGGTATTACTTTTCTCATAGTTTAGGGGATTGTGGGTTAATTTTGATTGTAAAAATGCCATGGACGCCATAAAAAAACATACAGAGCAGATTTCGGTACAATACTACTATTGAATTCGGGAATAGCCTTACGGAAATCCGTAATCTCATAAAATAACTTTGCTTTTTTTAAGACATTTCATACAAATATGTATCTTATGTCATTGTTCCTCTTGAAAAGGCAGGGCTTAAGCTTTCAAATGCATTTATAAAACTTAAACATTAAATAAACTTCATAACTTTTAGGTTATGCTTTCTTAAAACAGTGCCGATAAAAGTAAAAGTTCTTTAACGAAATGGTAATCTAAACCTCAAGAGGCTTGGGGGTCAAACCTATAACTTTGAACCTCAAACTTTTAACTTTTATTAATGAAAACAATCTTACGAACAAATTACGCCAACGTACTAGGACTAGTAGTATTTGGGTTATTTTTCAGTACTGCTTGGGGGCAGGCTACATTGCCAGTAAACAGAACATCATGGGGAACTGAACCGACAGGTTGGACCAATTCAGGATGTTCGCAACGAACTACAAGTTCCGCCTGTACGAATAACAGCGCGACAAGTTTTGACACCAACGGCGACAGCAGGCTACTTGTTTTTAATGCCGCACCTGGAACTTTGTCGATGACTTTAAAGAACCAATCCATGAGCGGGCAATCGTATCTATTGGTAGAACAGTCTGCAAACGGAACTGACTATACGGAAATTGGAAAGTATGGAACAGCGACAGGCGCAACAGCAATTACCAATGCACAATGTGTCGATTTTGATATACCATTACTTTCTGCGACACGTTATATCCGATGGACCTATACAAAAGCTAGCGGAAATTGCGACATGGACGATGTTATTGTTACGGCAGCACCGGCAGCAGCTGAGTTCACTGTTAACCCTACTTCTATTTCAGGATTCGGGAACACCAGTGTAGGTGCTTTTTCAACCAGTACTTCTGTGACCATTGCAGGTACAAATCTTTCTGGAAATATCACAGCAACCGCGCCATCAAATAATTTTCAGGTAAGCACGAACAACTCTTCTTGGTCCAATTCAGTAAGCTTTGCACAATCAGGAGGTACCGTAACCAGCCGATCGCTATACATCCGCTTTTCGCCACAGACAGCCGGACTTAAGACAGGGAATGTTGCTATCGCTACTTCAGGAGCTACCACACAAAATATTGCAGTTTCAGGAACGGGAGTCATTACTTCTACTACATGGAATGGTTCTGCTTGGAACAATGGAAATCCGACAGCAACGCTAGATGCTATCATCAGCGGAAATTATGATACAAATGCGGCCGCACCACAAGGACCTATAACAGCCAAAAGTGTATCGGTTACTTCAGGAACCGTAATCATTGGTATAGGCGGATTAGACGTAAAACAGACACTTGCAAAAAGTGGCGGAACTGTTGATGCTTCTGCTGGCGATGTTACTTTTTCAGGAACTATCGCACAGGCAATCCCTGCTAATTTCTTCACAAACAATACAATCTCAAAGCTGACTTTGAACAATACGGCTGGACTTACCTTAAACGGTATTACGAATGTAACAGGAGTCCTTGACGTAACAGCCGGGACTTTAACAACAAACGGAAACCTAGTATTAAAATCAACTGCAACAGGTTCTGCTAGAATTGCTGCTGTTACGGGTTCTATTTCCGGAGAGGCAACTGTTGAGCGCTACATTCCGCAAGGAAAACGTGCTTTCCGTTTCCTAACTCCTGCCGTTACGACTACAAATTTCATAAGCAACAACTGGCAAGCTGGAACACATATTACAGGTTCTACAGCAGGCGAAAATGGATTCGACACAACATTAACAGGAAATCCATCGATGTATGTATACAACAACAGCATCGCTTCGGGTTCAGGATGGAGCGCTATTGCAAATACCGATGCTACTACCCTAACAGCCGGAAACGGATATAGAATCTTGGTCAGAGGAGACAGAAACATTGACTTAAACCAGTCTTCTGCAGCCGATATGAATGCAGCAGTAACCTTGACCGCAAAAGGAACACTAAAAACAGGGCAAGTTGTTTTTGACGCTTCAAGTACTCCTGCGATCAATGCAACAGAAAATGCTTCAACAAACGGATTCAGCCTAATTGGAAATCCATACGTAAGCCCAGTAGATTGGCATTCGGTAACCAAAGCTGGAATCGAAGATGTATATTATGCATGGGATCCAAATATGGGTACAGAAGCGCAAAGAGGCCGTTATGTAGCCTATAGCCAGACTATCGGAAGCAATAACCTAGCGGGTTCAGAAGTAAGCCAATACATTCAGCCAGGGCAGGCATTCTTCGTAAAAAACACGGTCTTGGGTACAGCTGGAACTCTAACTTTTGAGGAAAGCAACAAAGCATCACAGTTTACAGATGTTTTCAGAAACAATACTGCAGAAAAAGCAGTGTTCAATATCTCAGTATACGATGCCAACCAAGCAGCAGCTGGCTATCCAATTGACGGAACTCTTGCTGTTTTTGGAACTGCTTTCGACAATGCAATCGGACTTGGCGATGTAGAAAAACTTTACGGTTCAAGCGAGCATTTAGGCTTAGGAAGAAGCAATAAAATCTTAGCTATCGAAGCATTGGCCCCTGTTACAACAGAAGATGAATTGCATGTAAAAACACTTCAGTTTTCAGCAGGCAAATCGTATGCTTTCAAAATCAATACGGCTAATTTTCCTGAAAATATAGAAGCGTATCTTCTTGATCATTATTTGACTACAGAAACTGCAATCAGCTTATCAGGAACTGGTTTGGTCAATTTCGCAACTACTTCTGATGCTGCTTCGTATGGAACCGACCGTTTCAGCATTGTTTTCCGTGCCGCGGCTTTAGGAAATGAAGAATGGAATACTAATTCTGTAAAGATTTATCCAAATCCGATCCATAACAACCAATTCAACATTGCTTTGCCAAGCAGCACAAGCGGGAAAGTGGATATCAGACTGTACAACCTTGTAGGACAAGAAATCTACAAAACCAGCAGCGAAAGCTCAAGTATCATAACCGTAAACCCATCATTGCAATTAAGCAAAGGAATCTACATCGTAGAAATATCGAATGGCAAAACGTCGGTAAAACAAAAAATTGCAGTAAAATAAATCCTATCAAGATGAAAATAAAAATCAAGACACTATTCTTAATCCTTATGCTGACAGCCGGCTTTCAAAATGCCAGCGCGCAAGAAGATTTCGACGATGATACGCAAGATGTCCCATCAGCACCGATCAATGATTATATCATTCCGATGCTTTTGGCTGGAGTATTCTTAGGCTATAAATTGATGAGAAGCAAGACTAAAGAAGCCTAAACCGCTTTATTTGCTATAGAGAACGGCTGTACGATGTACAGCCGTTTTTTTGTTTATTTAATGTACGTAACACAATCATAATTTTGATTTTACAGTAATAAAATATCTACATAAACTACAAGGAAAATATATTCCTAATCTTTGTATGTATCTGTAAATGAACGAATAAAATTCAGATACGCTCAAAAATTACAGACTTATGGATTCAACTTTACACAAAAAACTTTTCGGTTCATTTTTTCTTTTTGCACTTATTTTACTTTCCCCTACAGCTAATTTTGCCCAAATTATTGGCTGGAATGCTAATAGCACCGGTGGCGGATTCGGTACCAGTCCGTGGACACCTTCAACGTTAAACACTAACCTACAGACCTCTGGACTTATAAGAGGATCAAGCATTGCCACAAGCGGAACTCCGGCAGGAAATTGCTGGGGAGGTTCTGGAGGATGGTCAACTGGTCAATCCGATGCCAACAGCTTCTATTTTACTTTTCAAGCAACAGCAGGATACAAAGTAAGCTTAAGCTCTATTTCGACAGCAACTCGAAGATCAAATTCTGGTCCGACAGGCTGTATTGTTTATTATTCTGTAGGAGGCGCTCCTTTTGCCAGCGTTGCCAGCTGGACTACCTCTTCGACAAGCGGAACCACCGGTACTGCTAACTCTGTATCCTTAGCAGGAATCAGCGCTTTGCAGAATATCGGTCCTGGAGTTGTCGTGAAATTCAGAATCATCCCGCAAGGCTCGACAGGTAACTACTACCTAACTGGCGGTACAAATTCATTAAAAATTGACGGAAGCGTTGTTGCAGCTGTCAATCCATTGATCACTCCTTCTACGACTTCCTTGGCTTCTTTTGGAGATGTTATGGTAGGCAGCAGTTCGGCATCGACTAGTTTTACTTTTGACGCCGTTGGCATGACAGAAGATGTAAGCATCGCTGCTCCAGCAGGATTTGAAATCAGTACAGACAATAGCAACTGGTATCCTGGAACGGACATCACTCCGAATGCAGGAACACTAAACGATGAACAAATCTGGGTACGTTTTAGCCCTACCGCGGTCGGAAATGCTTCTGGAGATATCATTTTGTCCTCTGCAGGAGCGACAAATAAATTCGTTTCGGTTACCGGAAATGGTATTCCTGCAGTAAGTTATATTGTCGTAGACGACGAACCTTATGGACCTTATTGCAACGGAATTGCCAATACTTTTGATTTAGACTTTACGCCAGCGGGAAGCTTCAACAGTACTAATTTTTATGCACAGCTTTCTAATCCTGATGGAACTTTCCCAACGACACCAACCAATATAGTCGGTGTATCGGCGATTAGCCCTATCAGCGTGACCATTCCTGCTGATATTGCGCCTAGCTCTCTTTATAGAGTCCGAGTTTATAATGACGATCCTCTGACTTTCAGTAATAATGATAACGGACATAATATTGTAGTTACCGAAGCGGCAACGCTTACAGGAATTACACAATCAGCCGTAGTTTGCGATGGGGGAACAGCTATAATTAATCTGACAGGCTTGATCCCAAGCTCAACTTCAGCAATCAGCTTTGCTATTAATGGCGGTACTGCTCAAAACAGCACCGGAATTATAGCAGACTCTAGCGGTAATGCTAGTTTCAATATCACCTTGACTTCCAGCACCGATGGCCAGTCTTTGGTTATTGGCACCATCGAAAGAACAGACATTCCTTCCTGCCCTAACACATTGACAGCGGCTAATTCTGTTGTCTTGACAGTACATCCTACGCCAACAGTTACTGCCATAAGCGCTACTTCTGTATGCGGAGAAAGCGGAAGCACTACAATTACCCTGACCGGCTTGATACCGAGCAGTACTTCTGATCTTATTTATGCTATAGCTGGCGGAACAGCCGGAACACTAACAGGTATTACTGCAGATGCTTCGGGAGAAGCCCGTTTTGACTTGCCATTGACAGCTTCAAATAACGGACAGACATTAGAAATTACTTCTATTACTCGCACTGATGTTCTTCCAAATTGCAACAGTACGCTTACAGGCATCAGTACATCGTTGGTGATTAATCCAAGACCGACTGCGGTATTGAGCGGCGACCAATCAATCTGTTTAGGTTCGGTTTCTTCCGACTTGAGCATTGCGTTGACAGGAACAGCACCTTGGTCGATAACCTATACGGATGGAACTACGACTTTTCCAGTAACCAATATTACAGCATCGCCTTATCTTTTTACCGTTACGATTCCAGAAACGAAAACCTATACGATAACTGCCGTAGAAGATGCAAACTGTACGGCTCAAGCTTCTGACCTAAGCGGAAGCGCTACTGTTACTGTCGTTGCCATGAGCAATGGAGGAAACCTAACTGGAAGCGCTACAGTATGTTCAGGTGCAAATAACGGAACGCTTACATTAGAAAATCATGTAGGAAGTATTATCAAATGGCAGTCTTCGACTACTGCTGACTTTAGCGGTACGGTTTCAGATATTGCCAATACTTCTGCAACCCTAGAATATACAAATCTTTTAGAAACGACTTATTATCGCGCCGTAGTATCCAACATGCCTTGCCCAGAAGTAAATTCAGCTATTGCAACAATTACGGTCACACAAACCCCAGCACCTACAACAGCCACACAGACGTTCTGCAGCCTAGCAGAAGCAACCGTGGCTGACTTATTGCCAAATACGGCTGGTATAAAATGGTATGCTGATGCAGAGGCGACAACACCATTATTGCCGACGGAAGCTTTGGCAACAGGAAATTATTATGCGACTATAACGGTAGACGGGTGCGAAAGTACAAGAACCCTGACTTCTGTTATCTTAACTACAGTTACGGCTCCTACCACAACAGCACAGACGTTCTGCAGCTTAGCCGAAGCAACCGTAGCCGACTTATTACCGAATACGGCTGGCATCAAATGGTATGCTGATGCAGATGCGACAACACCACTATTGCCGACAGAAGCTTTAGCAACAGGAAACTATTATGCGACTATAACGGTAGACGGATGCGAAAGCACAAGAACGCTGACTTCTGTTACCCTGACTACCATCACGGCTCCTACCACAACAGCACAGACGTTCTGCAGCCTAGCTGAAGCAACCGTAGCCGACTTATTACCGAATACGGCTGGCATCAAATGGTATGCTGATGCAGATGCGACAACACCGCTATTGCCGACGGAAGCTTTGGCAACAGGAAATTATTATGCGACTATGACAGTAGACGGGTGCGAAAGTACAAGAACCCTGACTTCTGTTACCTTAACTACAGTGACGGCTCCTACTACAACAGCACAGACGTTCTGCAGCCTAGCTGAAGCAACCGTAGCCGACTTATTGCCAAATACGGCTGGTATCAAATGGTATGCTGATGCAGATGCGACAACACCGCTATTGCCGTCGGAAGCTTTGGCAACAGGAAACTATTATGCGACTATAACAGTAAACGGGTGCGAAAGTACAAGAACCGTGACTTCTGTCACTATAAGCACTACCGCCGTTCCAAGTGGCGCAACAAGCCAAGAATTTACAGAAGGCGAAACTCTGGCCGCTTTAGAAGTAACAGGAACTAATTTAGAATGGTTTTCTTCTGCCGAAGCTGCCGAAGCAGGAACATCACCTTTAAGCCTAACCGAATTGCTTGTAGATGGCACGACTTATTATGCGGTGCAGACCCTTAACGAATGCAGCAGCAGCCCGTTAGCAGTTACCGTTTCAGAGGTCTTAGGTACTCCAAGTTTTGATATGGAAAATCTAAAAGCCTATCCTAATCCTACTACTGACGTGCTGAACATTTCTTATTCTAAGACTATCGAATCTGTTACTGTTTTCAACTTGCTAGGACAGAAAGTAATCGACAAGAAAGCAAACGACAGCAACATCAAAATTGACATGTCAAGCCTTGAAGCCGGAGCTTATCTCGTAAAATTATCTTCTGGACAAATATCAAAAACCATTAGAGTCCTCAAGAAATAAGACCTCATAATTCCGTCAAAAGCCTGCTAAAATACCTAGCAGGCTTTTGGTGCGGAATAACAGAAAAGTAACAAAATCCTAACATTGGCCGGCAACAGCACGACGTAAGATAACATTTTGATAAATCTAACAAAGGCTCTAATTAATCTAACGAGCCTACATTGCGCCGGTTTTAAATTGACTACAATGAAATTAAAAAAGTTCAAACGCTTTCTTGCCATAGCTACATTGGCCCTTTTATCTTATCAAGATGCCTTTTCCCAATGTTTTCAAATCGAGAGTATCTTGGTAGATGCTTGCGGCGTGCAGGAAGGACTGAATGAAATGGTACGATTTAAAGTAGGCAACGCCGACATAAATACTAGCAACCTAACCGTGTCTTGGCCAAACAATCCCTGGCAAGGTCTTATTAGAAATGCAACGACAGCTTCAAAAGTAGCAACCCTTAATGCCGATATTCTAGATGCTGGAGGTTGCGGCCAATTAATCGAACCGACTGGAGGCGTATTGCCTGCTAATGCGAACGTCATTTTGGTCACAAGCCATACTTTCGATACCGAACTCAACTCTTTCGGGGCTTTGACCGACAACATTTATATCATCTTTCAGAACAATCCCTCGACAGCCTCTGGGCATTTTGCCAATTCAGGAACCGGGATACGAACCTTGACCATCTCGTTCGGATCTTGTTCTGATACCGTTTCTTACGACCGTGCCCTGCTTATCGATACCAATGGAGCCACTGTTGCAGCAGACGGAGCTATCGTGCAATACAATCCGGCAGGAACGCCTACATACATCAACAATGGGTGTTCTGCTCCTGTCCAGCCCTTTACTGTCAATGCCGGACCCGCTACCCTAACTGCTTGTGCCGGGACTACTATCTCCTTAAATGGAATTGCACAAGGACACCAATCTGTAAGATGGTCTGCACCAAGCGGTACTTTTTCGACACCGAACAATCTGGCCACAACATATACTTCAAGCGCTTCACAAGCCGGAAGCGTTGTCACAATTACCCTGACAGCCATAAACAGTTGCGGATTGGAAATAACCGATACCATCAACTTAACATTGACGAATAGTGTCACGCCGAACTTTCCTACCACGCTTTCTCTTTGCAGAGGAAATACGGCTCCTGTCTTGAATACTACTTCTCCGAATGGAATCACGGGAACATGGAATCCGGCCGTAATCAACAATACAGCCAACGGAAGCTATGTCTTTACGCCAAACACCGGACAGTGCGCAGCTGGTGTAACATTAAACGTGACAGTAACCAACAGCATCACGCCGAACTTCCCTACAACGCTTTCTTTATGTACGGGAAATACAGCACCGACTTTAAATACGACTTCCCCGAATGGAATTACAGGAACATGGAATCCAGCCGTTATCAGCAATACAGCCAACGGAAGCTATGTCTTTACGCCAAATCCTGGGCAATGTGCTACCAACGTAACATTAAATGTCACGGTATCTAACAGCATCACGCCCAACTTTCCGACAACGCTTTCTTTATGTTCAGGAAGTACGGCTCCATTATTAAACACGACGTCTCCCAACGGAATTACAGGAACATGGAATCCGGCCGTAATCAGCAATACCGCTAACGGAAGCTATGTCTTTACGCCAAATGCAGGACAGTGCGCTACAAGCATAACATTAAACGTGACGGTAAGCAACAGCATCACGCCCAACTTTCCGACTACCCTATCTTTATGTAACGGAAGCACGGCACCTTTATTAAACACGACTTCCCCGAACGGAATCACAGGAACCTGGAGTCCAGCCGTGATAAGTAATACGACAAACGGAAGCTATGTCTTTACGCCAAACACCGGACAGTGTGCTACAAGCGTAACGCTAAACGTGACGGTAAGCAACAGCATTACTCCGAACTTTCCGACTACGCTTTCACTATGCTCAGGAGGAACTGTTCCGACATTAAATACGACTTCTCCAAACGGAATTACAGGAACATGGAGTCCGGCCGTAATCAGCAATACGGCTAACGGAAATTATGTCTTTACGCCAAATGCAGGACAATGTGCCACAAGCGTGACGCTGAACGTGACGGTAAGCAACAGCATTACGCCAAACTTTCCGACGACACTTTCTTTATGTACGGGAAATACAGCACCGACTTTAAATACGACTTCTCCGAACGGAATTACAGGAACTTGGAATCCGGCCGTAATTAACAATACGACCAGCGGAAGCTATGTATTTACGCCGAATGCAGGGCAGTGCGCCGCAAGCGTAACATTAATCGTAACCGTAGCCAGCAGCATTACGCCAAATTTCCCAACAAGCTTGACGGTTTGTACGGGAAGTACCGCTCCGATATTGAATACTACTTCTCCAAACGGAATCACAGGAACCTGGAATCCAGCCGTAGTAAGCAATACCACAAGCAGAAGCTATGTCTTTACGCCAAATGCAGGACAATGCGCAACAAGCTTGACACTCAATGTAACAGTTACCAATAGTATTACTCCAAATTTTGCAACGACACTTTCTTTGTGCTCAGGCAGTACTGCGCCAATATTAAATACAACTTCTCCAAACGGAATCACAGGAACATGGAATCCAGCCGTAATAAACACTACTGCAGGCGGAAGCTACGTATTTACGCCGAATGCTGGACAATGCGCAACAAGCATGACATTGAATGTAACAATTACAAATAGCATCACTCCTGATTTTGTAACCACATTGGCTTTGTGCAATGGAGATGCGGCACCGACCCTGAATACAACTTCTCCAAATGGAGTTACAGGTACTTGGAATCCAGCCACAATCAGCAATACAACGAGCGGAAGCTATGTCTTTACACCGAACGCAGGGCAATGTGCTCCGAGCATCACTTTAAACGTGACGGTTGGCAATGTAAATTTTGAAATCAATAACGAATGCCAAAATGGAGATTATGTCATCACGGTAGTTCCTGTCGCAGGTTCTTTTGATAGCAACGAAGCAGATTACCATTGGACGAATAGCCAAGGCGGTATAGTAGGAACCGATTCCTATTTAAATATTACCGATCTGTTGAATACTAATCCAGTTGAAGAAGAATTTCCGATAACCTACTACGTACGTGTCACTACACCGCAAGGCTGCACCTTAACGAAAGAAAGAATCGTGTATGGCACTTTCTGTTCGATTCCAAAAGGCATATCCCCTAATAATGATTCTAGAAATGACGAATTCGACCTTAGCGGATTGGGAGTAAAAGAACTTACCATTTTTAACCGATACGGCGTAAAAGTATACGGCTATAAGAATTATACCAACCAATGGAAAGGACAATCTGACCAAGGAAACGAATTGCCAGATGCTACGTATTACTATGTAATCAGCAAGAGCGACGGACAAACCTTAACCGGATGGGTTTACATCAATAGATAAAAACATAAGCAACTGTTTATTAAACATTTAATAAAGAAAACCTAATCCCTTCAAAGTAGAATAAACATTACTTTTCGTAGGTTTTGAAATAATGCTAATCTCCCACAACTATGTCAAAAAACCTTAGTACTTCTGTCAAAAAAAATACATTTTTGTTCCTTACTCTATTTTTTTTGATGGCCGGATCGAAAGCCTCGGCTCAAATCTATTACCATAATTTTGGCACGACTGCTATCACGGCACATCCTTATACGGTAGCTCCAACGACTTTAAATACGCGTTTATCGGGTTCTTCGTGGAGCAACAGCTTAAATACATGGACAAGTACAACTGGAGCTACAGGAGAAGCAATCCGCCTTACTACCGCTACTGCCGCAACAATTACGCTTACGTTTAATGTGGCCGCCAACTTTCAGGCAGAAATCACTTCTTTTGATTTTTGGAGGGTGAGAAGTAATTTTGGTCCGCAAAACTGGTCGATGACCATCAATGGAATTAATGCCGGAAGCGGTACCATCGGGACTACAGGCGCTGCACTCGGAACTACCAATGTTGCCAATACAATTTCGGGACTCACAGGGACCGTGACCGTAGTTATTTCGCTTAGCGGCGCTACAGGAAACGGTACATTCCGTTTGGATGATTTTACCTTAAACGGAAGCGTGACTTCCAACTGTGCGGCTCCTACGATAACCTCTTTTTCGCCTACATCAGGTCCGCAGAATACCATAGTTACCATAAACGGAAACGGATTTTTAGCAGGTACAGGAACTTCCGCAGTAAAATTTAACGGCATCGACGCAACTAGTTTTACTGTTGTTTCCAATACGGTCATCAAGGCCTATGTTCCTGCAGGAAACGCCACAGGCAACATCAGCATTACGACCAACGGATGCGAAGGATTTTCATCGACCGGTTTTACTAAGCTGGAAACGAGCAGTGTCGGGAATTATTCAAGCGATATCTATATTTCCGAACTGCATGATGCACAAGCTGGAGATGGCGGTGTCATAGAAATATATAATGGAACCGCATCCACAGTCAATCTAACTGGGTATACCATACGAAGGTATGGCGATATTGGCGGTGCGACTTTTTATACAATTGTACTTAGTGGTTCTATTCCTCCAGGAGGGATTTTCTTAATCGGAATTGGAACAGGCGTAATTCCGTGTAGCATTACTTCCAACCAGACTTATCCAACAGGATTTAATGCAAATGATGAATTCGAATTGATTAAAAACGGTGTGGTTATCGACAACGTACATGCTCCAAATAATGTGGGCTATTCCGTTATTAGAAACCCAAATGCTGTCGCTCCTAAAGTTGTTTTTAATGGTAGCGATTGGAATACTCAAACTTCTGAAAGCTGCGCCAATATCGGAATCCACAATGTAAGCAACCCTACGCCTCCAACATTGACAAATCCAACAAGCAGGGTTATTTGCGAGAACAATTCGGTTACTTATACCGCTACTCTTGCCAACAGTACAGGCTTTACTTTTCAATGGAAAAGGCTTGATGCATCAGGAAACTGGGTCAATATTACCAATGGAGCGCCTTATTCGGGAGCTACTACGAATACGCTTACCATCAATCCGACACCTTTAACTTTTGATGACAATCAATATTATTGTCAAGTTACCTCTACGCAACATACCTTGATCAGTCATGCGGCACAATTAGAAGTAAATCCATCCACAGTTCCTGACTTTGCTACAGCACTTTCTTTCTGTAATGGAGGAACCGTTCCTGCCTTAAGTACTACCTCTCCTAATGGCATTACAGGAACCTGGAGTCCTGCTACGATAAGCAATACTGCAAGCGGAAGCTACGTCTTTACGCCAACTGCAGGATTATGTTCCCCAAGCGTCACATTAAACGTAACAATAAGCAACAGCATCGTGCCCGATTTCGCGACAACGCTGACCTTCTGTAATGGAGAAACAGTGCCTGCACTCCAAGCCACTTCTCCAAACGGAATCACTGGAACATGGAGTCCAGCCACGATCAGTAACACGGCTAGCGGAAGCTACGTATTCACGCCAAATGCAGGACAGTGCGCCACACCTATGACGCTGAATGTAACGATAAACAACAATATCCTACCTGATTTTCCAACTACACTAGCGTTATGCAACGGAGGTACGGTTCCTACATTAAACACGACTTCCCCTAATGGAATCACAGGAACATGGGCACCAGCAGCTATAAATAACACCGCTAGCGGAAGCTATGTCTTTACGCCAAACGCTGGACAATGTGCTACAAATATGACGCTGAATGTAACGGTTAATAGCCCTATTACGCCCGATTTCCCTACAATATTGGCTTTCTGCAACGGAGCAACCGTGCCGACACTCCAAGCTACTTCTCCAAACGGAATCACGGGAACTTGGAGTCCTGCCGCGATCAGCAACACGGCTAGCGGAAGCTACGTATTTACTCCGAATACCGGACAATGCGCCACGCCAATGACATTGAACGTCACGATTACCAATAACATCACGCCAGACTTCCCTACAGCATTATCCTTCTGCAACGGAGCAACAGTACCGACACTCCAAGCCACTTCTCCAAACGGAATTACCGGAATTTGGAGCCCTGCCACGATCAGCAACACGGCTAGCGGAAGCTACATCTTTACGCCGAATACGGGACAGTGTGCTACAGCCATGACGCTGAACGTGACCATAAACAACAATATCACGCCAGATTTCCCTATAACACTGGCTTTCTGCAACGGAGCAACCGTACCGACACTACAGGCTACCTCTCCAAACGGAATCACGGGAACTTGGAGTCCTGCCACGATCAGCAACACGGCTAGCGGAAGCTATGTTTTTACTCCTAATACGGGACAGTGTGCTACAGCCATGACACTGAACGTAACCATAAACAACAATATCACGCCAGATTTCCCTACAGCATTGGCTTTCTGTAACGGAGCAACAGTACCGACGCTTCAGGCTACTTCTCCAAACGGAATTACAGGAACTTGGAGTCCAGCCACGATAAGCAACACAGCCAGCGGAAGCTACGTATTTACGCCGAATGCGGGACAGTGTGCTACAGCCATGACGCTGAACGTGACCATAAGCAATAACATCACGCCGGACTTCCCTACAACACTGGCTTTTTGTAACGGAGCAACAGTACCAGCACTCCAAGCGACTTCTCCAAACGGAATTACGGGAACTTGGAGTCCAGCCATGATAAGCAACACCGCAAGCGGAAGCTACGTATTTACGCCGAATACGGGACAATGTGCTACAGCCATGACGCTGAACGTCACGATTAACAATAATATCACGCCGGACTTCCCTACAACGCTGGCTTTTTGTAACGGAGCAACAGTACCAGCACTCCAAGCGACTTCTCCAAACGGAATTACGGGAACTTGGAGTCCTGCCACGATCAGCAACACGGCTAGCGGAAGCTACCTATTTACGCCGAATACGGGACAATGTGCTACAGCCATGACGCTGAACGTCACGATTAACAATAATATAACGCCGGACTTCCCTACTGTATTAGCTTTCTGTAACGGAGCAACGGTACCGACACTTCAAGCTACTTCTCCAAATGGAATTACGGGAACTTGGAGCCCTGCCACGATCAGCAACGCAGCCAGCGGAAGCTACGTATTTACGCCAAATGCAGGACAGTGTGCTACAGCCATGACGCTGAACGTGACGATAAACAATAATATCACGCCGGATTTCTCTACGGTATTGGCTTTCTGTAATGGGGAAACAGTTCCAGCGCTTCAAGCCACTTCTCCAAACGGAATTACGGGAACTTGGAGCCCTGCCACGATCAGCAACACAGCTAACGGGAGCTACGTATTTACGCCGAATGCAGGACAATGTGCTACAGCTATGACGCTAAATGTGACCATAAATAACAACATAGTACCCGATTTTGCTACAGCAATGACTTTTTGCAGCGGAGACGGAATTCCGATATTAAATACGACTTCTCCGAACGGAATCACGGGTTCGTGGAATCCTGCCACAATCAGCAATACGGCTAGCGGAAGTTATGTCTTTACGCCAAGTGCCGGACAATGTGCTACAGCTATTACGCTGAATGTAACTATAAACAACCAAACTGTACCTGACTTTGCAACAACAATGACGCTTTGCAACGGAAGTACGGCACCTGCTTTGATTGCAACTTCTCCAAACGGAATTACAGGAACTTGGAGTCCTGCCACGATCAGCAACACTGCAAGCGGAAGCTATGTGTTTACGCCAAATGCGGGACAGTGCGCTACAGGTGCGACCTTAAACGTAACTGTAACGAACAGCATCACGCCGAATTTTGCAACGGCCTTGAACTTATGTTCTGGAGCAACGGCACCTGCATTGAGCACAACTTCTCCAAACGGAATCACGGGAACTTGGAGTCCTGCTACAATCAGCAACACCGTAAGCGGAAGTTATGTCTTTACGCCAAATGCAGGACAGTGTGCTGTAAATGTTACTTTGAATGTCACCATTAACGGAAACACGGTGCCTGACTTCCCTACTTCTCTTGCTTTCTGTAATGGCGAAACGGTGCCAGCACTTTTGGCAACTTCGCCAAACGGAATTACGGGAACTTGGAGTCCTGCTACGATAAGCAATACGGCAAGCGGCAATTATGTCTTTACGCCAAATGCGGGACAGTGTGCTACAAGCATTACTTTAAGGGTAACTATTAATAGTAGAGTTGTTCCTAATTTTGCGACGGTAATGACTTTTTGCAACGGAGGTACAGTACCTGCCTTAAATACGACTTCGCCTAACGGAATCACAGGAACTTGGACTCCTGTCACGATAAGCAATACAGCTAACGGAACGTATGTCTTTACGCCAAATACAGGCCAGTGTGCTACAAACGCAACATTGAATGTGACTATCAATCCTACTATCGTTCCTGATTTTGCAACGTCATTGGCTTTTTGCAGTGGTGAAACGGTACCGGCACTTCAGGCGACTTCCCCTAACGGAATAAGCGGTACTTGGAGTCCTGCCGCAATCAGCAATACGGCTAGCGGAAGTTATGTCTTTACACCAAACGCTGGACAGTGTGCCACACCTACAACCCTGAATGTTACGATTAACAATAGCGCAGTATTACCAGCTATAAATGGTCCTATTTCGGTATGTATTACGAATACGATACAGCTGACACATACGACTCCGGGCGGCACTTGGTCAAGCAACAATACGAATGCGGCTACGGTAGATGCTGCCGGAAATGTTACGGGAGTGAATGCCGGAACAGCGGTAATAACCTATTCTGTAGGCAACGGCAATTGTACTTCTATCGTCAGAAAAACGATTATCGTGTATCTGCCACCGAGTCCAGTACTTAAGGATGATTTTATTTGTTTGGATAACCAAACGGGGGCTGTCCTTTCAACGGTAACGTTGTACAGCCACATTCCTAATGCTAATCATACGTTTGTGTGGACACGAAATAATGTGGTATTGCCAACGACAACCAATACGCATATTGCTACCGAGCCTGGAAACTATCAGGTGGTTGTTACTAATTTAAATACGGGCTGTACGGCTTCGGCTTCGGCTACCGTGGGTACTTCTTCTCTTGCGATAGCTACTGCTACCGTAGGCAGGGATTTTGACAAAAACCAAATCATTACGGTAAATGTTACAGGAGGCTCTGGCCAGTATGAATTCCAGTTGAATGGAGGCACTCCGCAGCAAAGCAATCAGTTTACGAATATCTATGAGGGGGAATATGAAATTACGGTAAAAGATACGCAGGGATGTGGTGAAATCACATTAACGGTCTATGCTTTGAATTATCCGTATTATTTTACGCCTAATGCAGATGGTTATAATGATACTTGGAATGTTGATGGTCTCGCCAACCAGCCAGAGGCTATGATTTATATTTTTGACCGCTACGGAAAGCTCATCAAGCAGATTTTCCCTTCATCGGCGGGATGGGACGGAACGTATAACGGCCATGCGCTACCTGCTACGGATTATTGGTTTAAGCTATTGTACAAAAGCAGAGATGGCGTGGCTAAGGAGTTCAAGGCGCATTTTGCCTTAAAGCGATAGTGTTTGCTTATTATTTCAACAAAATACCACAATCATGAATTTCATCAAACCTAAAAGGTACGAGGATGTAGTTTACAATTTAGACCACGTGTATAAAATCGAGAAGCTTATTGACGAGTATGAGTTTCATTTTAATAACGGAAGGGTTGTGAGCGTGAAGTCGTCGTTAGTGAGCAATAAAATCAAAAAATTATTCAATACGAAATATAAAAAGAAAAATCTTACAGAATCTAAAAAAACTTCTGAAAGTTCGAAGTAAGTTTCCTCAACTTGTACAAAATCGTCTAAATACTGCTATTTTGTAACGATTTTTAGCTCGGTAATTTGAAAAAGAGCAAATTTTAAAGTAAGTTTGTATAGCCCTAATCTATTACTTAAAATTACAAAAAATCCCTTCTACCACGAGGGTGAACGTTATGGAATACAATAAAACAAATACCCTGAGCGATGAAGTCTCGGTGGTAAAGAAAATCATGCGTAAATTTAAGGTTTATGCAGAGCGCTATTATAAATACCCCTTTCCTGAAGAACCTTTTTTTAAAGAAATTGCGGAAAAGTGCATCAGCGATGCTTTTGGCGCGAACCATAACGAATCATTTACGAAAGCAAAGATCAAAGAGCTTTGGGGATTCGTGAAAAAACAGGCTTTAAATTATATCCTTAATGTGGAAGCGGAATTGGAAAAAGAGTTTCCTAATCAGGGACAGATTAGTTTTTATGCTTTTAAGCTGAACTGCAATCCTGATGTCATCAGGGATAGGGTCACGGCTTTTAAGTCGCAGTTTACGGACATGGAGGATTTTATTTCTCGATAGTTGTATGTATTATTTCTTATTATAAAAAAAGCTCCTAAAGGGAGCTTTTTTGTTTTTATTGCGGTGTATTATTGTTTTATAAATTTTGCCGAAGTGTTTTCTTTCTCTCCTTTCAGCCTTAGAATGTAGGTTCCTTTTGCGAGCTGGGATACGTCGATTTCTCCAGTGGTGGTGTTTTTCTTTTCGTAGACTTTTTTTCCTTGTTCGTCTAGAATGATAATGTGGCTCCAGAACTTGGCTTCTTTTAGGTGGAGCGTATCTTTTACGGGATTGGGAAAAGGGGCGTCTTCTTTTGCGGCTGTCTTGCTGGACAGGGCGGTACTGAGTTCTTGAATGGAAAAATCGGCAAAGAGGACTTCTTCATCTCTTAATTGTTCGGGACTGAGAAGGCTTCGGTAGATGCCCCATTTGGGACGGATGCCGTTGGCATTGTCTCTCCACATCCTGATGTTGTTGTTGGAATAGTTGAGCAATACGGAGTTATCGCTTATTTTTTTTAGCGTGATGGCGTATTTGCCGTTTTCGGCATAGGTAATGGTTTCTGTGGCTTCTACCCACACTCCTTTGAACAGCGAGAGATTGGCAGACGCCATCTGTACGGAGGTAATGCTGTCGGAATGCATGACTTGGAGCTTTGGGGAGCTTCCGCCGCGGGTAATGAGTGAAACGACAGGAATGTCTTCGTGTGGACCGCCATAGGCTTTTATCTGGTGAATGTGCGTGAATTTATTGGAGGCTTGAAAGGCGGCATCGAGCTTGAATTTCCATTTGTAAACGACTGTCTCGCCCAAAGTACCGATAAGGTTGTCTGGCGATTGGTTGTAGGTCTTGATTTCGTTGCGCTGCCTGTCGAACTTAATGCAGCGGTCGTTGTCGTGCGAGACATGGATGTGGAACTTAAAGACGTATTTGTTGAGCTGGGCGTCCCAAACTTCTTCTATGTGCCGGCCAAAGCTGGAATGGGCACAGTCTGGTGCTTCTACTACATCATAGCCGGGTGCCAATACGCTATTGATGAGCTCATAGGTGTTGCCGGGACCGTCTGCAGACAGCGTGACTTGTGCCAAGGAAACCTGACTTAGCAGCAGCAGTGTGTATTTTATTAGTTTCATACTGGATGCAAATTACGTATTCGGTTTTTTGTTTTTTGTTTTTTAGGGAAAATATGTTTTATTACTTATTTCATCTCTAAAGGTGTAAAATCAGTTTCTAAAACTGTAAAAGCTTCTTCTGAAAGTATAAAATGAATTTCTAAAGCTATAAAAAGAACTTCTTAAACTGTAAAAATAGTTTCTAAAGGCATGAAATGAATTTCTAAAGACGTGAAACTAGTTTCTAAAGGCGTGAAAAGAGTTTATAAAGGTGTGAAAAGAATTTCTAAAGGCGCGAAAATAGTTTCTAAAGACCTGAAAAGAGCTTCTAAAGGCATGAAAATAGTTTCTAAACCTATGAAAAGAACTTCTAAAGGCTGTTAGCCTCTTTTTTATTTTTTATGGTTCTTAAAGGTTTCTACGGATAGCTGTGCGGCTTTTTGGATGGCATCGTAATCGAAGCTGCCGTCGTTGTTTTTTACGAAGAGCTGCGAGCCGAGTCCGACGCAATGGGCTCCGGCATCCAACCATTGCTTGAGGTTTTCTGCTGTGGGCTGTACGCCTCCTGTGGGCATGATGCTTGACCATGGGCAGGGTGCTTTTACGGCTTTTATGAATTCGGGACCTCCTACTTGCTGTGCTGGAAAAATCTTTACGATATCGGCGCCGAGGGTTTCGGAATAGCTGATTTCGGTGAGCGACCCGCATCCGGGCATCCATGGTATTTTTCTGCGGTTGCAGGTGGCTGCCATTTCTGCATTGACGATTGGCGATACTACGAAATTGGCACCGAGCTGGATGTATAGCGAGGTGGTGCCGGCGTCGACTACGGAGCCGATGCCGAGGATCATTTCGGGCAGGCTAGCTTGGGCATAGGCGAGCAATTCTTCGAAGACTTTGTGGGCTGCGTCGCCTCGGTTGGTGAATTCGAAAATGCGGACGCCGCCGTCGTATACGGCTTTTAGGATTTTTTTGCAGGTGGCGGCGTCTTGGTGGTAAAAGACGGGCACGATGCCGTTTTGGCTGATGGTGTTGAGCACTTGCAGTTTTGAAAATCTTGCCATGGTTTATCGTATTAGTCTTCCTGAGGTGTTGCCTCGGGCAATTTGGTTAATCTCATTGAAGTCGGCCAAGTTGGCATCGCCTTCGATGGTGTGTTTTATGGCGCAGGCGGCATTGGCAAAGGCAAGGGTTTCTTTTTCGGAATAGTTGTTCAGTTCTCCAAAAATGACTCCTGCTGCAAAGGCATCGCCTGTCCCGATGCGGTCTACGATGTGGGTAATTTCGATGGGCTCGCAGGAGAACAGGTTTTTTCCGTTCCACATACGGGCTTCGATTTGGTGCCAAGAGGCGTTTTTTCCGGTTCGGGTCTTGTCGTAAATGGTCTTTATTTTTGGGAATTCTGCTTTGAGGGCAATGCTTCCTTTTTTGAAATCTTCGTCGGAAAGGGAGAAATCGGTTCCTAAGAGCTCGTTGAATTGTTCGGCTCCTCCGATAAAAACGTCGGAAAGGGCTACGAGTCCTTTGAGGGCGTCTTCTGCTTTTCTTCCGTATTTCCAGAGTCCGGTTCTATAGGCTGGGTCGCAGGAAACGGTAACCTTCATTTCTTTGGCAATCATCAGGGCTTCTTTTAGGGCCAGGAAATTGTTTTCGGAGTGTGCTGGCGTGATTCCTGTCCAGTGAAACCAGTCGGCATTTTTGAAAATAGCGGCCCATGGAATGGAATTGGGTTCTAGGGCGCGAAAGGCGGAATGGTTTCGGTTGTAGGAGATGACTCCTGAGCGCACGACTGCTCCGGGTTCTACAAAATAGAGCCCGAGGGGTTCTTCTCCTTTTTGTACATAGGAGGTGTCGACACCGTTGCTTTTTAGGTTGGAAAGGGCGGCGTTTCCGAGGAAATCGTCGGAGACACGGCTAACGTGCATCGTCTGGCAGCCTAGTATGGAGAGGGAGACCGAAACGTTGGTTTCGGTTCCTCCATAGTAGATTTCCAGCTGATTGGTTTGTGCCATTTTCTTGAATCCTGGCGGCGTTAGCCTTGCGAGTATTTCACCAAATGTGACTACTTTTTTCATTGTCGTGTATTAGCTGAATGCGAGGCCTCCGTTAATATCAATATTGTTTCCTGTCAGGAATGAGGATTCGTCTGATGCGAGGTAGGCTACTAAATCGGCTACTTCTGAGGCTTTTCCTTCTCTTCTCAACGGGGTTCCGTTGGCTACGTTAACGCGTACTTCTGGTTTTGTAAAGGTGTCGTGGAAGGCCGTGGCAATCATTCCTGGGCAGAGTGCATTAACGCGGATGCCTTGTGGTCCGAATTCTTTTGCGAGTCCTCTGGTATAGGTCATCACGGCTCCTTTTGCTGAGGCGTAAAGGGAAGCTCCTGGCCCTCCTCCATCGCGTCCGGCTTGAGAGGCGAAGTTAATGATGGATGCTCCTGCTTTCATCAAAGGCTTGAAGGCTTTTGTAACTAGGAAAACTGATTTGAAATTTACGTTGATCATGGTGTCAAAGAAATCGACATCCATTTCTTCAATGGTCTTGCGGGCAATAAGTCCTCCGGCTACGTTCACCAATACGTGAACTTCTTCTCCGAATGCTTTTTTTGTCTCGCTTACGAGCAGATCGATATCGGCTTGCTGGGTCATATCGCCTTGAACGATGATGGCCTTGCCTCCTACTTCTTCAATCAGCTTTAAGGTGGTATCGCCGTCTTCTTGGCTCATATAATAGTTGACCACTACATTGGCTCCTTCTTTTGCCAACTTAATAGCTACTTCTCTTCCAATGTCTCTTGCTCCTCCTGTTACTACGGCTGTTTTTCCTTTTAATTTCATTGTAATTCTATTTAATATTTGGTTTTAATTCTATGTGTTTACTGGTCTTATTTTTTTTATCAGTGCGAATATCGAGAGTACGCCCAGCGGCACGAAGGCGGCTATGATGATAAAGGCTGGCGTATAGGATGTTTTGGTGATGACGGGGATGAGGAAGTTCATGGTGATGACCGAGATGACTCCGATAGAGCCTCCTAATCCTGCGAGCGTGCCTACTGATTTTTTGTCCATAAGGTCGCTCGGCAGCGTCTGGATGTTGCCGATGGCGAACTGGAAACCGAACAGGACAAAGGAGACGATGATGACGAACTTGGTCGGGGTGTCTCCGAAGAAGATGGTGGCCATGAGCCCTAGGAACATGATGATTCCTGCAATGACGATGGCTTGTTTTCTTCCTTTGTCTACGGATTTGGTCTTGGCGATAATCATTCCGGAGTACCAGCCTCCGGCAAGGCTTCCGAGTGCGGCTCCTACATAGGGAACCCAGGCGAAGAGCCCGATTTGCTTGACGTCAAAGCCGTAGGTTTTTTGCAGGTACAGGGGCATCCAGCCTACGAAAAGCCACCAGATGGGTTCCATGAAGAAACGGCAGATGATGACGCCCCAGCTTTCTTTGTGGGAAAGGATCTGGGTAATAGACATTCCTTTTTTGGCTTCTTCTTCTGGCGTGGCTTCGGCTTTTCCGTCGAGTATATGTCTTTTTTCTTCTTCGGTAATCCAGGGGTGGTCTTTTGGGAGTTTTTTAAAGACGATAAGCCACGGAATAATCCAAAGAAGTCCCATTGCTCCTATGATGATGAAGGTGGTCTTCCATCCGTAGGCTACGAACATGGCGGATATGAAAAGGGGGGCAATTATGGAACCGATGGAGGCTCCGGCGTTGAAGATTCCTTGCGCGATGGCTCTTTCTTGTAGAGGGAACCATTCGGAATTGCTTTTTACGGCTCCGGGCCAGTTTCCTGCTTCGGAGATTCCGAGCGTGATCCTGACGAAGGCTAGCGACAGGAGCCCTTTTACGGCAAAATGAAATAGTGAGGATAGCGACCAGACGAATATGGCAATGACAAAGCCGAGCCGGGTTCCTATTTTGTCAAATAGTTTTCCGGAAACGGACTGTCCGATGGCATAGGAAATCATAAAGAGGTTGAGTATCAATGCGTAATCGGCATCACTCATTCCTAAGTCTTTTCCCATGGCCGGCCACATCAGCGATAAGGCGGAGCGGTCGATGTAATTGATGATGGTTGCAAAACCGATCAGGGTAATGATCCACCATCGTAATCCTTTAATTTTCATAATTTACTTTAAGGGGCTCGTGCAAGCCGGTTATTATTTGACTATCTTGATAGTCTTTGTGTTCTTGTCTGATTGTACATTTACGATATAGGTACCTGTTGCTAGGGCCGACATGTCTATGGCCGCTTCTGTGGCATTGATTTCTTGGTTTAGCAGTTTTTGTCCGAACAGGTTAAAGATGCTTACGGAGTTGATGTTTTCTGCTGCTGTAATGGTAAGCTTGTCTTTTACTGGGTTTGGATAGGCTGCTATTTTATTGATATTGAATTCTTCTGTCCCAAGGGCTGCTTCATAGGTCATTTCTATGTCGTCGATGGCTCCCCAGCCTATGGTTGCAGGGTCGTTCAGGTTGGTTGATCTGAATGTTACTACTAGGTATTGGGTTGTTCCTGCTACAATTGCTGATTCTGGCACTGGTGCTGTTATCTGCGTGTAGGTTGGATAGGCGGCAGCGGTCGATGGAAATTTGTCTGAAAATCGTATTGCTGCTGTTCCGTTTGTCGGCGCTTCGGTCATTAGTGACAGGTATACGTAGTCGTTTGGTCCGGTTGCTGGGTCAATTACGACTACTTCTTGTTTGTATTTGAATTTTACTTGAACGTTTGTTGCTCCTGCGGGAATGGTCACGGGACGGTAGATGTGTACGGTCCTGCTTCCTGCCGTGGTTCCTACGGTTGTCGCGCTGCTTCCTATGAAGGCTCCTCTTGTTCCTGAGAATCCTGCTTGCCCAGTGCCTATCTGCCATTTTCTTGAGCCGTAGGTGTGGTTTAGGAGCGTCCAGCCGTTTCCTTCGAAGGTGTCTGCTGTTTCAAAGCCTCCGTCTCCTGTCGGGCTTACGAGGGTCATTGTTGTCTGCGCATTTCCTTGGAATGCGAATGCTACTAAAAATGCAGCGAATAGGGTAATTTTTTTCATAAATAATAAGTTTAAGAATTAAGTGTCTTGTCGATTAAGTATTGATTTATGACCTACTCCAACGTCTTGCAGCAGGCGGGGGTTATTTTAAAAAGTCTTCTCTGATTGGGCTAAACACGTCGATGAGCATTCCGGCTTCGAGGCAGATGGCTCCGTGCAGGATGTTGGGTTCGATATAGAAGGCGTCTCCGGCTTGGAGGATTTTCTTTTCGTTATTGATGGTTACTTCAAATTTTCCGGATACGACGTACGAGGTCTGCGAGTGGTAGTGTTGGTGGATCGGTCCTATTCCTCCGGTCTCGAAGGCGACCTTGACCATCATGATGCTGACGTCATAGCCTGTGATTTGTCTTTTTACGCCTTCGGAAACGGTTTCCCAAGGGTTTTCGTTTTCTACGTAGAATGCTTCTGTCTTGATATTCATGGTTCTTAGTTTGTGATTAGTGTATAGCTGCCTTTCCACTCTGTGTTTTTTCCGTTGATGGTCATCTTGTGTTTCGTGGCCGGCGTTGTTTCTTTGTTTGCGAATAGTAGCGTGTAGGATTTTTTATTCTTGAACGTGACGAGGACTGCGGTGTAGTTGTCGTCTTGTTTTAGGATTTGGATGGCTTCTACTTTGGAATGGGGGTCTTGTACGGATTCTAGTTTTGGGTCAAAGCTTCCGTGCGGCTCGATGATGCTTACGAAGGTGTAATTTTTCTTGTCGCTGGCTCTTACCATATAGCCGGATTCGTTTCTTAGGTTGAAATTTGGGTCGTTGGCTCCGAGGCGGGTCATCACGATCTTATTGGTGTCGTCTGTGAGCGTTGAGATGGTATAGAACCTGCTGTCGTTAAGCCATGTGAATTTTGAGAGGCTTGGGTTTGCTTTTGCTTCGGCTAGTTTCCATAGGTGCTGGTAGCCGTTTGCTTTTCCTAATGGGGAAAGGGCGGTTACTGCTGGTTCGTATTTGAAATCGGTTTCCATAATCTGCCCGCTGTACATAAAGTTCAGGTCGTATTGGTGGCTTTCTTTTGATTTTAGGGAAAGGATGTCTAGCATGAACGGGGTCTCTGCTTCGATAAGGGCGACCGTGCGCTGCATTTCGACTCCGGCATAGGCATTGCTTTCTACCGCGCTGGCAATTTGGATGGCGGGATTGGAGATATCCGAAAAGATGGTGTGAGGAGCCTGCTTTTCGGCTTCTTTCCAATCGCCATCGTAATGTGATCTTTCATCAACGATTACGGTATTGTGTGCGACAGAGGCTTGGGCCCATGTCTTGTTTTCTTCTAGGTAGCGTCCGCCGCTTTTTGATTCGACATTGAGGAAACGTGCGGCACCGTAGTCTTGCAGGATTTCTTTGTCGTTGTTGTAGAGCAGGATGCCCAGGCGGTCAAAGTGTCCGTGTCCCATGCCTTGTGAGGCGAATTTGAATACGGCGGTGAGCTGTTCGTCTTTTTTCTTTGTGTGCATGCGGAACAGCGCGAGTCCTCCGGATTTGCCTTCGGGTCCGTCGGCAATGATCATCGGATTCTTGACGAATTCTTGTTTTTTCATGTTCTGGATGGCTTCGGCTGATTTGAGTCCGGCTCCAGAGATGGAGATTTCGCCTTGCTGCTGGATTACTGGCAGGATGGCGGTCTCGTTATAGTTTTCGTAGACGATGTTGGTGGCAAAGACGAGTTCTTCTGTCATGAAGTTTTTTTCTTTGAGGGCATCGTTTATCGGAAAGAAGTAGCCGTTGGCGTCTGTGAGCTGCAGTACGGTATTGGTTGCTTTTCTTAGGATCTGGTTTCTGTAGTCGAAAATCTTGAGCTCTGGCTGGTTTCTGTTGATGGCTTCTGCAAAGACCATGAAGGGCTGCAGGGCATATCTTTGGTAATAGGGTCCTTCGGAATAGTAGCCGTCTGGCGAAAAGAGCAGGTCGATTTGTTTGATAAAGCCTGTTTTTTTGTCTTTGGCGGAACCGTATAGGGCTCTTTCGACCATGTCTTTGTCGTTTAGGACATAGCCTGTCATTCCGACTGCGGCTACGGCCCAAGTACCGTGGTTGTGGATTTTGTTGAAGGTGTCTTTGCCGCTTTCGCTTTCGCTCAGGAATGCTGCCATGCTTTTGAAGACGTCTCTTTCGATGGTTTCTCTGTTTTGGGCGCTGATGTTTTCTTTTACGAGGTCATAGGCTTGGATTCCGTGTACGAGCCATACGCAGTCGTTGAGTCCTTGCCAGAAGAGCTTGCCGGAGTTTTGCTCGGCTTTTCTTTTGGGATGCAACGGCAGGCCTGGGTATATTTTGGCGTATTCGAGCAGCATGTCTTCTACGAATTTTGCGTATTTTTTGTCGCCAGTGACTTGGAAGGCGAGTCCGGCATAGTACATTTCTCTGTAGTTTTTCTTGTGCTTTTCGTGTGAATAGCCGCCTCCGTTATCGACAGGGATTGGTACTTCGATTGGTTTTTCTAGGGCTTTGTCGGCACCTTTTTTTACTTTGGAAAAGGATTTTTCTAGGGCTTTGTAATCGCCTAAATGCTGGCTGATATTCTTTGCTTCGGCTTTTGAAAGAAGCAAAAGGGGCGCGTAGTCTTGGGCAAAAGCATTGCCCGACAGTACTGTAAAGAGTACTGTCAGACTGATTGCTTTTATGGTTTTGTATTTCATTCTTGTGTTGTATTAATTAAATGTGCTGGTCAAATCGACTGCTCCTACTCCTGTCAGGACTTCGTCGGTAATGATAAACCAGTCTGCGTTTACTTCTAATGGCACGTTGGCTTGGTTGTCTGTGAGGTAGTTCATTCTTAGGTAGTTTCCGCTTACAAAGTCGGAAGCTGTAACGGTCGGGAACAGGTCTCTCAGGCGGACAGCGACTAGCTTCCACTCGCCTCCTGTGTTGTAATGGACTAGTTTTTTGCTGATGGCGGAGGTGGCGTATAGTCTTAGCGTCGGCGTTGTATTGTTGGTATTGAGCCAGAAATGCAGCACGGGATTGTTGTTGAAGGCTCCGGCATCGAAAGCGGTTTTCCAGGTGGCATTGGTGGCGAATGAGAATCTCATGTAGGCGATACTGCTTCCGTTATCTGTTGGGGAAAGCATTTTTAGGTGGTGGTAGTTGGTGCTGCTTGGAAATGGCGGCTGCGCTACGGTTCCGTTTAATTGGTTTGCGGTAATCTGTGCGGCTTGTCCGGCGGTGATTACTTCCATGCCTTGTGCTTCGAAATTGAAATAGGTTTCTACGTTTCGGTTGATATAGGCAATCGGGTCGCTGGTTACTTCCATCCCGTCGCCGTATACTAGCTTGATGGCGTAGAAGCCTGTCGGCAGTTCGGCTGGGGCGTTAAAAGTGATGCTTGTCGGCGTTACTTCAAAGGTGGTGATCGGCGTGGTTCCGAAAATAATGCCTGTTACTAGGTTCATGTCTGTTCCGCCAATCTGCACGGGATTGTTTTTGATGATGGCTTTTGGGAAACCGGTTACGGCAGGCGTCGGCACGTCGATGGTATAGTTTTCGACTAGGGGTACGGCTACTTCTCCGGAAACGGTATTGTAGCTATAGGTCAGTGCTAACGGGCTTGGTCCTGTGTTTGGGGTCTTGACGATAATGGTCCTGTCGTCTTGGAATTCGATTGTTCCGTTAACGGTACCGAAGGTAACTTTTGTGACTACTTGGAGGTTGTTTCCGCTGATGGTAATGTTTTCGTTTACGACAGACATTGTTGGAAGTTCTGAGGTAATTGTTGGAACGGGATAAGTAATCGTCAGGCTTTCTGCTGAGGAGGCTACTTTATCGGAATCGGTCGTCAGGCGGATGATTCCGTCTACGGCTGAAGCGGGCACTTTGATGATCAGTATTCTTGAGTTTTCACGGGAATAGATCTGGGCTTCGACATCGCCGATGTAGGCTTTTGTGACGAAGTTCAGGTTGGTTCCGGTAATGGTCACCAGGCTTTGGATGGGTGCCGAGGCTGGGGAAAATGATTCGACTGTTGGCTGTGCAGCAAGGATTTCTTCGAATGTCTTGTCTACTTCGGTGTCTGCATCGCAGGATAGGATCACGACTGCAAGCATCATGCAGGCGAATCTGTATATTTTTTCTTGTAGTATGCTTTTCATGTGTTTCTTTTTAAGTTAGTTGACTACTAGAATTCCTATGTCTTTTTTGTCTGTTCCGGCTGCTTTTAGGGGCGATTTGTCTTTTGGCAGGAATTGCTTCATGTCTTGATAGCCTGGATTTTTGCTGATTATGTTTTCTGATACTGCATTTCCGGAGAGCTTGATTTCTCCTGAATTGTAGATTAGGGAGTTCTTGATGGTGTTGTTTTTTCCGTTAAGGCGCAGCGGGTTGGTTATTTTTGAATTGTCGTAGAACACGCTGTTTTGGATTTTTACGTTTACGATTCCTTTGTTTTGGACTACTAGGTCTTTTTCTGTGGTACCGATTCTTGAGAATACGCAATGGTCGATGACTAGGTTGCCTCCAATCGTGGATTCGTCGTTGCCGCCTCTGTAGTAGTGCAATGTCCATTGGGAGAAGTCGGAGAAGACTGTGTTTTCAAGGATTACGTTTTCGGCGTTGTATTTTCCGGTATCGTCTTTTTCTGAGGAAAGGTTGATGCCTCGGAAATTGTTTCTGAGTATCGAGTTGCTGATTTTGATTGTATCGGCAAAGGTTCCTTTTGAGGCTTTGAAAACGGAACCGCCTTCGGCATTGGTGAAATCTGATATCACAGATTTATTGATGAAAACGCTGTACGAACCCGGCGTGTCGTCTTTTGGCGAAACGATGGCGTATTTTACGGCTTGAGTTTCTTTAGCGGTAAGGGTTGCTTTTTCGATGGATAATCTGGCGCCTGATTCTACCCTGAACAGGTAATTGGACATTTTTTCGGCATTGGGGTTAAAGCTGATGGTGGTCTTGGCAGCGTCTTCGCCCTGGATGGTGATATTGTCTGTGATGATGATCGAACGGTCTAAGAGGTAGGTTCCGGTGGCCAAGATGAATTTGGTTTTTCCTTTGGCTTTTTTTACTGCTTTTTCGAGCGTGCCTGTTCCTGGCTCTACGTTGATGGTTTCTTCTTGTATGGCTACTTTAGGTGCTTTCGGATTCCAAGAGGTTCCGGTCTTGTTGGCGATTACTTTTTGGAAAATGGAGCAATCGATATTGTTTTTTTCGCTTGGTACGAAAATGGCTCCTTCTTTTTTCCACGATAGTTTTTTTGGCGTGAAGCCTTCTAGCTTTTTGGTGTTTTTGGTGTCGAGCGTATTGTTTTTAAAGGTGATGCCTTTCATATCGTCAAAGAAAGCAACGGTTTCTGCGTCGGTGTCGTTGTAGATGATGTTGTCTGAAATCACGGAGGTTATGGGTGCTAGGGAACGTTCTTCGTCTTTACCTGCTCCTAGCTGGAACGGACTGCAGTTGTAAAAGATGTTGTTGGTAACAGTGGCATTTTTTACTTGGTTGTAGCGGTTGAGCGGACTGTTCGGCACGCCGTTCATGATGACTAGCGAGCCTCTGAAATCTTGTCCTGTCAATCCGTAGAAATAGTTGTTTTTTACGGTATGTCCTTCATTGATGACACGAACACCGCCTGTATAGGGCTGGTTGTTGCCTAAAAAGACATTGTTTTCTACGAGGCAGTTGTTTCCGTGACGGAAGACCATCGAGCCTTGGGATTCTAAAAACAGGTTGTTTCTAAAGGTATTGTTGCAGGATTTGTTGGAAATGATTTCTACTTCGCCATTGCATTTTTCAAACTTGTTCCATTCAACGATTGTGTTGGATTGGAACATGGAGTTGTGGCTGGTTCCGATTCGGATGGTTTCTCCTCCGTTGGCTCCTAATGGCGGGCGTTCTCCAAAATAGTTGTGGTCGATCCTGTGGTGGTTCTGGTGGTTTTCTTCGCCTTTGAGCCAGACTACGAGCGTACAGCCGTCGTTGTTTTTTCCGGCTACGTAGTTGTTGTCAAAGCGGTTGTTTTTGCCCCATAATTCGACCCAGTGGTTGGATTCGGCTTTGGTTTCTGGATTGTAATCGGTAATGGCGCAATTGGTCACTCTTGAATTGGTCGCGACTTTGTCTTTGCTCATAAAGGAGATTACGAATTTGCTATAGCCGTCTTTGAACCAGAGTCCTTTTGCTACTAGATAGTCTCCGGAAACTTTTAGGGAGGAATTGCCGGAAAGGATTACTTTTCCTGCTGTTTCGGCTTCTAAAAAGATGGAGTCTTTTGAGGCTCCTTTTGCGTTGAAATCGATAGCGGTATCTTTCCAGGTTCCGTTCGACATGATGATACGGTCGCCTGGCTTTACTTTGGAAATGGCTTCGTTCAGCTCGGCAATGGTGCCTACTTTTATTTCGACAGCGTTTGCGCTTGCTGCTGCTAGCAGAAAGGTACAAAGTGCTGTTATGGAATATTTTATGTTCTTCATTGTCTTAACGAATTAGTAGCCTGTATTTTGTGCAATCGTCGGATTCAGGTCGATTTCGTATTGTGGAATCGGCAATAGGATCTGATAGTGCTGCAGCGGGCCTGTATTCAGGGATGGGTGTGCGGGATCGTTGTATTGGAATTCTGTAGCAAAATGTTGCGACATCACGATTTCTGCTCTTCCGGTTCTTACTAAGTCAAACCAGCGGTGGTTTTCGAAAGCGAATTCGAATCTTCTTTCGTTTTCTAGGGCTAATTTGAAATTGAAATAGGTGGAAACATTGGCTAGCGAAAGGGCAGCGCTGCTTCCTAATGATCGTGTTCTTACTTCGTTTAGGTATCCAAGGGCTTCGGTATTTGGGCCGCTTTGTTCGTTGATGGCTTCGGCCATCAGCAATAGGGCATCGGCATAGCGCAGGATGACCCAGTCGCTTCCGCCATCGTCAACTCTTGTAAAGGTGGAATTGTATTTGGTCACGTGCCTATCGCTTCTTACTGAGTTGTTGAAGCCAATCCAGGTATCGGCCATAGATACTGCTTTTCTGGGATCACCTACTGCATAGGAGGTTGACATGTTTTCTGTAGGGACGTTTAATCCGTCTCCGTTTCCGAATACTACGTAGTTGTCGCTTTGCAGGGGTGCGAAAAAGTTAGGGTGCGGCGATCCTAATCCGACACTTCCGGATTGGTAACGTACGGCAAAAAGGATTTCGCTGTTGTATTCGTTAGCGATATCGAACACGGATGCATAGGTAGGCTGCAGGTTGAAATTGCCTGCAATTACTTCGGCTAATACGATTCTGGCTTCGGTAAGGTTGGCATCGCCTCCGGCTGTAATCAATGCTTTTCCTAAAAGTGTTTTAGCGGCATCTGCTGCTACTCTGCCTAGATTGGCTCCTCCTTGGGAAACTGGGAGTTTTTCGGAAGCAAGGCGAAGGTCGTTTAGAATGAATTGGTAGACTTCGCTTTGCGGACTTCTGTCCATTTTTTTGGCTTCGCTGCCTGAAACTGGTTTTTCGATAATAAAGACACCTCCCCAAAGACGGACAAGATTAAAATAGGCGTGTGCTCTTAGGAATCTGGCTTCGCCTTCGTATTGGTCGCGTGTTACAGGGTTTGTTACTACGTCGAGATTCTGCATCACTATATTGGCCAGGTTGATGGTCCTGTAGCAGGCTTTCCAGTATTCTTGTACGTAAATGTTCTGCGAGCCTTGCACGAAACGGTCTACTTCTCGAATGGCCAAGTCTTTGGTTTCGGTAGAGTTCGGATTCATGTAGGTATTGTCGGAACGGATTTCTGTCAGCAGCCATTCTCTGTTCTGCATGCCGTATAGGCTGTTGTAGATGGAGATTACTGCCAGATTCACTTCTTGCGGCGTGCTGTAAAACTCGTCTACTCCTATTTCTGAAATGGGCTGGAGGTCAAGTGTTTCGTCACAGCTTGCGAAGATAAAAGCCGTGCCGAGGAGCGCGATTTTTAAATTTTTGAGTGAAAATTTATATAGTTTCATAGCTGTTATTTTTTAGAAATTAATGTCGATACCAAAAGAGATTGTTCTTTGTACAGGGAAAGCGCCTCGCTGATAGCCTGAAATCAAAGGCGAGCTGTAGATGCCGCTGGTCGTGATTCCTTCTGGGTTTAATCCCCAGAAATCGGATGCTCTTATGTACAGCAGGTTTTCTCCTGAGAGGTAGAATCTTGCTTTTTTCAATCCTAGTTTGCTGATGAAGGCATCGGGAGCCGAAAAGCCTATGGTCACGGTTCTTAGCGACATATAGGAAGCGTCTTGGATCAGGTAATCTGTATTTTGCCAAGCTCTACCGTTGTTTTCGCGTGGTTTTGTGGCTGGAACGCCTTCGCTAAACCATCTGCCTTCTACGAAATCTTTATAGAGGTAGCGCATTTCGTTATAGTATCCGTCGCCGAAGAACACTTCGCCTCCGACAGAGCCTTGTACTAGGAAATTCAGGTCGAAATTTTTATAGGTAAAGGCATTGTAAAAGCCCCAAGTGAAATCTGGGAAAGGGCTTCCAAGCGTAGTCCTATCGCTGGCGTTGATGATTCCGTCGCCGTTAATATCGGCTACTCTGATTCCTCCAACAGCGTCATCGGCCGAGTGTGGGTTGTTTGCTAATTCTTCGGCATTTTGCCAAACGCCAATCATTTTGTATCCGTAAAATTGTACGGCTTCTTGCCCTACTTTGGCAATGTATTCTTCGTTTCTTTCGCCTTGGCTGATGAATTGTGCTTCGCCGCCTAGGGAAATGAGTTTGTTTTGGTTGGCCGCAATATTAAAGGCTGGCTTCCAGCTAAAGTCTTTGCCGCGTATGTTTCCGGAAACTTCGAGCTCGATTCCTTTGTTTTGGATTTTTCCGATATTGTTGAAATATTGGGAATGTCCGGTAATGTAAGAGACATTTTGCTGCAATAGTAGTTTGTCTGTGATAGAGTAATAGTAGTCTAATGACAGGTTTAATCGGTTATCGAAAAAGCTGATATCGGTTCCTGAATCGTATTCTAAGGTCTGCTCCCAGCCGATTCCAGGGTTTCCTAATACGTCGCCCGTTTCTCCTAATCCAGAGGTAACGCTTCCTCCGCCTTCGCCTAAGGAATAGTTGGACGGATATAGCAGGTTGGTGAACGAGTAGTTTGCGATGTTGTTGTTTCCGGTCACACCAACGCTGGTACGCAGCTTAAATTTGTTGATGAACTGGATGTTTTCTTTCCAGAAGTTTTCTTCGCTTACGTTCCACCCGATTGAGGCAGAAGGGAAAATTCCGTATTTGTTTTCTGGTCCGAATAATGAGGAACCGTCGGCACGCGCAGCAAGCGAGATCAGGTATTTGTCTTTGTAGGCGTAATTTACTCTGGCTAGGAACGACAGCAATCCGATTTGTTCTTTTCTGGTAAAGGTTTCGTTGGCATCGATAATGTTTGCTCCGTTTAGGGTCTCGATATAGTCGGAAGGGAATTGGGTTCCGTAAATTCCGGTTCCTTTGATGTTTGTTTTTTGGTAGGTCATCCCTCCTAGCGCGTCAACGCTGTGATTGTCGCCTTTCCATTTGTAGTTCAGCGTATTTTCTGTAAGGATGTCTGTTTTTAGGGTACTGTCGTCTTCGCCTATAGCTTGTCCGGTTTGGTCTGCCAATGAGTTTCGGAAGCGTTCGTAGTTGGAATATTCTGTATTAACACCGCCAGAAGTCTTAAACGTCAAGCGTTTTGTGATTTTATATTCTAAGGCAAAATTGGCCAGCATTCTGTAATCGTGGATGAATCTTGTTTCGTTTTCCATCCTTGAAATCGGGCTATTGTTGTTGGTTCCCCAAAGTGACGTGGTGAAATTTTGAGGCTGTCCGTTTTCGTCTATATAATCGAAATTTACGTTGTTGAAATGTCTTCCTTGTGCGTAATCGCCAACTGGATAGCCAGTAAGAGCGGAGGTATAATTGTTGTGACGCACGGGCATAAAGCCAAGCGAACGTGTCAAGTCTGAATATGAAATTGTTGATCTTCTTCTTTTGCTGTAGGATGGTCGTAGGTTGAAATCTAAAGAAAGCTTGTCGCTTAGTTTTGTTCTTACACGGCTTTGGAAATTGATACGTTTTAGGAAGTTGTCTTTCATCAAGCCTTCGTCTTCTATATATTGTCCGGAAACATAATAGTTTGCAGTCTTTCCGCCGCCGGAAACGTTCAATTGGTAATTCTTGATTGTGGCAAAATTTCGGGTTCCTTCGTCTTGCCAATCGGTTCCGCCGTTGGAATTGTTTGCGACTTGGCGCATTCCTTTTTCGCGGGCTGTATAGGCAATGGTGCTTGGCACTCTGTTTTCGATTCCGGCTAGGTAGTTTTCGTGAAGCTGGCGCTCGTTACGCAGCATGTCGGTATAGCTATAGGTATCGTACATGTCGATTTTGTCGTATACTGATTTTACGCCGAAAAAGGACTTGAATTCGTATAGTGTCTTGGATTCTGAGCCTGATTTGGTGGTAACGATGATAACACCGTTGGCTCCACGGGAACCGTAGATGGCCGTAGAGCTGGCATCTTTCAAGACTTCGATGGATTCGATGGTACTTGGATTGATGAACTCTAGTCCGTTTTGTACTGGAAATCCGTCAACAACTACTAATGGGTCGCTGCTGGCGCTGATAGAGCCCATACCGCGAATCCTGATTTGCGGTGCTTCACCGACTTCTGAGGTGATGTTCTGAATCTGAAGACCTGCGATTCGTCCTTGCAGTGCCTTATCGACCCTGGAAACTGTATTTTCGTCAAGATTTGTGTTTTCTAATTTTGATACGGAACCGGTGATTGAAGATTTTTTCTGGGTACCGTAACCGACTACGACTACTTCGTCTAGGCTTTTGCTTTCATCTTCTAGCGAAATAGTAATGTCTTTCTGGCCGTTCACGAGCACCACTCTTGTAGTCATTCCGATAAAGGAAATTTGCAGCGAGCTGTTTTCTTTTACTTCGATTGAAAACTCGCCTTCGTTGTCGGCAATTACGGTGTTTTTTGTACCTAAAATGGTGATAGAAGCACCAGGTAGCGTGGTATTATCCTTGGCCGCAACGACTTGTCCAGTCAACATATAGGTTTCCTGTGCCGTAATCAGGCCTGTCAGCATCAAAGCCGAGAATAAGAAAAATGTTTTTAATTTCATAAAAATTTATAGCTTACAATTCTGTAACATTAAGATATAGCGCATCCTGACCGGCTATTTGCCGATAATGCTTTTTAGTTCGTAAAATCTGAAAATCAGATGCTGAATCTTGACTTAAATGTGCAGTAATAATCCACTTCCCCAAGCGATGCAACTTTACACAATGTCATAACCGTCTTTTTTTCCTTACCGGAAATTTAAAAGATACTTTCGTTTAAATTCATCAAAGTATCTGTCTTGTTGCAGTATTCATACAACGTCTTGAAATGAAACTGCAGTTCGCGTTTGGCCTTTTCAGGATTTTTTTCTTTTATGGCTTCATATATTTGCTGGTGTTCGATAATATTGTCTCCCGTCATGGATTTGGTACAGACATGGTATTTTTCAAAGTTGGCAATGATTTCTGGCGTGATGATCAGCATCAGGGTATTTAGTACTGGGTTGCCGCTGGCTTCGGAAATTTTAAGGTGAAACATCAGGTCTTCTTCTACGGCATCTTCATTGCTTTCTACTTTTGCTTTGTAGGCTAACAATGCTTCTTCTATATTTTCGAGATGTTGTTCTGTCCTTCTTTCTGCTGCAAGGGCTACTACCTGCATTTCGAGCATGATCCTGCTTTCTACAAGCGATTTGAAATCGGGCTTTTTGAGCTGCAGGATATCGGTTATCATACCGCTTAGGGCAGGAACGCCAAGGTTTGCTACAAAGGTTCCGCTTTGCGGAAGTGTCTTGAGCAATCCGTAAAACTCTAGCTTTTGGATAACTTCTCTAACGTTTCCTCTGCTAACGCCAAATTCTTCGGATAGCTTTCTCTCAGAAGGCAGCCTGTCGCCGGGCTTTAGCTTCTGTGAGGTAATCAAATCCTTTAATTTTTTAATGATTTCTTCTTCTTCGGAAGATTTAAATCCATTTAAACCAAACTCTTGCATTTTAGAATAATAAATTGGTTGACCAAATATACGCATTTTTTTAAATTACCAAATAAGCAGGTATTTTTTATGTATAATAAAATTTTAAGTTTATTTTAATAATAATAATTCAATGAAAAAGTTAAAACAAATCGTTTAAATTTGAATTCTATCAGCTTTTAACACTGCAAACTAAAACGTTTTCGACAAAACACTAGCGTATTTTACCTCATAAATTTCGATACGCTGACGAATTATTAACGAGACGTTCACACTCCAAATCATTAAAATGATTATTTTTGTAGTCATAAAGGTACTATTTATACTGCATTCAGAAGAGTAAAACCATTTTTCACTTCCCACAAGCGATGCAACTTTACGCAATGGATGTAAAATATACCAAAAACAAGGAGTCTGTCGTCTGATAGTGCTCCTTTTTTATTTGACTTGTCTTTCTTCAACTATCCTTCATTTTAAATTTAAGAAGAACTATCTACAATTATTTACTTATTTAATTATAGAGATGGCAATTATTATTCGTTAAATTTAAACAAATCGCAAATTATTTTTTGGTCAACCAATTTTAATTCTATACTTTAGCCACACTTATTTATTCCTTTCGTATATGAAACGCATACTTTCCCTCCTATTTATAGCTATCAGTACCACTCTTTCTGCTAAAGCTACACTGCCGAAATTCTTTTCTGACCATATGGTGCTGCAGCGGGATGCTCCTATAACGATTTATGGCTGGGCAGATCCTGGTAAAACTGTAAAGGTCAGTTTCAAGAACCAAAATCTTGAAAGCAAAACTAATGCTAATGGTGAGTGGAGTCTTACTTTTTCGTCGCAAGCGGCAGGCGGGCCTTTTGAAATGGTAATTTCTGAAGATAATAAAATAACTTTTAAGGATGTATATATAGGTGATGTGTGGTTCTGTTCCGGACAGTCTAACATGGGCTGGAAACTGGAAGATGCCCTAAACGGGAAAGAAGAGCTTTCTAATGCATCGCACGAAAAGATAAAACTGCTGCAAGTGTCGAGAACGATGGCCGGAATACCGCAAAAAGATATTGAAAAGGGACAATGGGAAACGAGCTCTCCAGAAAGTGCTGAAGGTTTTTCTGCCGTGGCTTATTTTTTCGGAAGGGAATTGTTCCAAAAATACAATGTGCCGATCGGACTCATCAATTCGTCTTGGGGCGGTACCAATATTGAGGCTTGGATGAGCGAAGACTTGATGGGAAAACATACGGCTGCCCAAAAAGTAATTGCCGAGATGAAAGGCATCAACTTTCAAGAGGTCATGAAGAGTTATAAAAAGGAATTCACGGCTTGGGAGAAAAAAGCAGACGAACTGGATTTGGGCACAAAAGAAAAATGGCACAATAAAGATTACAATACGTCGTCCTGGAAAACGATAACCTTGCCTGTGTATTGGAGCAAAGCGAAGGTTACGCCTAACGATGGCGTCATCTGGGTAACGCGAAATTTCGAACTGACAGCAAAAGACTTGGCCAAAGATGAGCTGACCTTAGCTATCGGACGTGTCGATAATGAAGATATTACGTATATCAACGGCATAAAAGTGGGTGAAAGCACACAGAAGGATTTGGATCGTTTTTATAAAGTTCCGAAAAGCGTGCTGGTTGCAGGGAAAAACGTGATTACTATCCGCGTAAAAAACACAGGCGATATTGGCGGTTTCCGTGGCGATGCACAATCGTTATATATTGAAACGGCATCACAGCGACTTTCTTTGGCGGGGGAATGGAAATATGAGGCTGGCACAAAAGATATCGAAGAAGTTCCTGTTAGACAGCATCCGACAAAATATCCAACGTCTTTGTATAATGGAATGGTCGCTCCTTTTTTTGGCCTAAAAATCAAGGGAATTATCTGGTATCAAGCCGAAGCGAATTCTAAAAACGCGAAAGAATACGCCGGAATGTTTAAGGATATGATTACGGACTGGAGAAAGAAATGGAATGCAGACTATCCTTTTATATATGCACAGCTTCCTAATTATGCCAACCAAAACAACCGCTGGATAACATTGCGCGAATCACAAAGCAAGGCGCTGGAATTGAAGAATACCGGAATGGCCGTATTGATCGATGTAGGCGAAGACGATAACATCCACCCTATCCACAAGCAGATTGTTGGCAAACGCATGGCGCTGATTGCTTCAAACGTAGCATATGGCGAGAAGGATGTTCCGGCATCGGCTCCTGTTTTTGACAGTTTTAAGATTGACGGAAATTCAGTTACTGTCACTTTCAAAAACGGAACTTTTGCGCCTGAAACGGCAAAGGCTAACATCAATGGCTTTATGGTTGCGGGAAGCGACAAAAAATTCTATCCTGCAAATGCTTATTTACAAAGCGACATGAAAACCATAAAGCTCAGCAGCGATAAGGTTTCGTCTCCAAAAGATGTCCGCTATTTGTGGGAAGATGCTCCTGGAAAAATCATGCTTTATAATAAAGAAGGACTGGCAACACCCCCTTTTAGAACCGATAGTTTTTAATTAGTTGATTTAGTTTAGTTATTTTTATTTCGCAAAAGATAGCTTACAGGAGAAATCTTGTAAGCTATTTTTATTTTAGAGAAAACCTTTTGTCGCGTTAATGAAATAAGGCGAATCGTTCCATTGGATCTTACGATAGCTGAAATCTATCTTCAAGGTTTCTGGAAGGCAGTCCCAAATGCTCTTGCTCATTTTTTCGAGCAATAGTTTTTTGGAAAAGGTATCCGAAACGACCAAGCTGATTTCGCGTATGGGCTTTGGTTCTTTGAACGGCTTGAAGAGCTGCTTTTCTTTTTCATTCAATATGGAAAGTTCGGGTATGATGGCAAAGCCTAATTGTGCCCTTACTAGGTTTTTCAGCGTTTCAATAGAACTAATATCATACGAAAATTGTTCGCTGATCTTCCTGTCTTCTTTAAGACCGCAGATATCGAGAAGCTGTGCATTATAGCAATATTCATTTTGCAACAAGAGCAATTCCGGCTTGTCACTGGCTTGCAGCTCGTAAAAATCTTCTTGGGCCAAAGGATGGTTTTCATTCAGATAAGCTACAAAAGGTTCGTTGAAGACATGGTGTTCTTTTAAATTTGGATTTCCGGTCGGACTGGCCATTAATGCAACATCTAGAGCGCCTGTTTCGATATCGTGCATGAGATGGCCTGTAGAGGCTTCCTTGATGACAAATTGCATCTTTGGCGCCGCTTCTTTCATGGACTTTATGAATAGCGGAATCAGATAAGGCGAAAGTGTAGAAATGACTCCTAATTTGATTTCTCCTTCAAGTATGTTTTTTTCATTGACAACAAAATCTCTGATTTCGTTTACTTCTCTAAGGATTTTTTTCGCTCTCGAAATAATCTTAGCGCCTAAAACGGTCGGCGTCAACGGAACTTTTGTACGGTCAAAAATCTTAATTCCTATTTCTTCTTCCAGATTTTTTAATTGTATGGTAAGTCCTGGCTGGGTTACCATACAAACTTCTGCTGCCCTAGCAAAATGGCGTTTTTCGTCTAAGGCTACGATGTATTTTAATTGCTGAATTGTCATACATTATAATTTTATTTTATAAAGGTAAAAAATTATCAATTTGATTTATGACTAAACCCGCAATAAATTTGTCCTATCAAAAATCAACAACTAATAAATAAACAATTTAAAATCAAACATTATGAAATTTACAAGAAAAGCAAACGCACAATGGCAAGGAAAAGGAATGGAAGGAAAAGGAACCATCAGTACACAAAGCACCACTTTAGACAAGGCACAATTATCTTTTAAAACTCGATTCGCAGAAGGTGTTGGAACCAACCCTGAAGAATTAATCGCAGCAGCACATTCTGGTTGCTTCACTATGCAATTGAGCTTCTTGTTAAGCGAATTAAACTATGTACCGACTGACTTAAGCACGGAAGCCGTACTTACTTTTGAAGACGGAACGATTACCAAAATCCATTTGGAACTAAAAGGTGATGTTCCTGGAATCACCAACGAAGAATTCCAAAATACTGCCTTGAAAGCCAAACAAATCTGTCCGGTATCAAAAGTATTAAATGCCGAAATCACCTTGACCGCTACGCTGGCATAATCAAAAAGTTATTTTTCTAAACAAAAAAACCGTGCCTTAACAGCACGGTTTTTTAATTTTAAAACTATTTTAGAACATTACATGGCTGTAATAATGAACTCACTTCTGCGGTTTAGCTGGTGTTCTTGTTCAGAACATTCCACGCCGTCGGCGCATTTGTTAACCAATTGCGTTTCGCCATAGCCTTTTCCAGTTACTCTTTCTTTGGCAATTCCGTCTTGAATCATCCAAGCGATAGTAGATTTTGCTCTTCTATCAGAAAGTTTTTCGTTGTATTTGTGCGTCTGGCGGCTGTCGGTATGTGAACGGACATCTACTTTCATGTTTGGATATTGCTTCATGACATCAACGATTTTAGCCAAATCGATGGCTGCGTCTGGACGGATGTCTGATTTATCCAAGTCGAAATAGATAATCTTGATTCCGAACGTCTTTGCCAAATCGGTTCCAACCGTAATTTGTTTTACCGGCTTGTCCAATTCGATAGAAAGATCGGTTTCTCCAGATTCTTTCGGGATGATCGCTTTCAATTCCGTTGGCGTATAATCTTTGCTTTCTGCTTTTACGTAATACGCATTGCCGCATTCTACATCAAAACTATACTTTCCTTCGTGGTCAGCATAAATCGTCTTGATGACCTTGAAAGAAGCATCAGACAATGTCACACGAGCATTGGCAATCGGAAGTCCAGATTCTCTATCCGTAATTTTTCCTGATAATAACTGCTCGCATTTCAGCTGTCTTGTTTCTTGGAATTTATAGATATCATCATAGCCTTTTCCGCCATCTCTGTTGGAAGAGAAAAATCCAAAGCGGGTCTTGGTATCAATGATAAAGGCAAAGTCGTCTTTCGGTCCGTTAACCGGAGCGCCTACGTTTTTGATTTCGCCATAACTTCCGTCTTTGTTGATTTGAGTAACAAAAACATCCAATCCGCCTAATCCCAATTGTCCGTCCGAAGCAAAATACAATTCGCCTTCTTCTGTAATGTATGGAAAGGTTTCACGGCCTTCTGTATTGATCTTGTTTCCTAAGTTTTCTGGCGTGCCAAAAGTTCCATCGGCATTAATCGCTACCTTAAACAAATCCGACTGGCCTAATGTTCCAGGCATATCCGAAGCAAAATACAACGTCTTTTCATCAATGCTTAAAGCCGGATGCGCTGTGCTGTAATTGTCGCTTGTAAACGGAAGCTCGGTAATGTTTATCCATTTTCCGTTTTCAAGAACGCCTTTGTAGATTTTCAAAAGCGTTGCCTTATCGCTGTTCTTGCCTCTTTTACCTTTGTTGTAATTGTTTCTGGTAAAATAAACGGTCTTTCCATCTTTTGTAAAAACCGGCGTCGCTTCGTTGAATTTCGAATTTAGGGACGTATTGAATTTTTCAGGTTCCAGCATATTTCCATCCGAACTAATCTCAGCGGCATACAGCTTCGTAAATGATTGGTTGGTCCATTGGTGTTTTCTGTTGAAGATGCCTCCCGTGTCTCTTGCCGAAGCAAAAACCAATTTGTTGTCGTAAAAAGCAGTTCCGTAATCGGAATATTCTGAATTGATTCCGATGTTTTCTACCTTATATCGTCCAGAATTCGCCTTGATATCTTCGAGATAATCCTTATGCTTCGTATACAATTGCGCTCTTAAATCGTCAGCGTTCTTTTGGTTGAACTGCGACAGCATCTCATTGGCTTTTGCATAATCGCCAACCGATTTCAAAGTCTGCGAATAACGGTAATAGTATTCTGCATCAACAGGCTGGTTCATCGCAAAAAGCTCGGCATACCATTTATTGGCCTTGTCTAATTCGGCATTGAAATAGTACGCATTTCCAAGCTTCTGGAACAAATCAACCGACTTGTATCCTTTTTCAGCAACTCGCTCATAGGTCTTGATCGCATCTACATAGGCAAATTCTTCGTATTTTTTATCTGCAGATGCAAGTTTGGCTTCTTGTGCCTGGGCCGTCATTAAAGCAAAAACCGCCAAGGCTGTATATAAATGTTTTTTCATAATTACTGCTTTTAGAAGAATCTTGGAGATGTTACTTTATTGAATTTGTTGAACAGCTCGAAACGTAGGAATACCTCATGCGAGCCTGAATTGTAGTTGGAAAGCTTAGTCGTTTCCAAATCATATCCATAGCCGATAAAAAGTCCGTCGGTTACTTGAAAACCAGCCATCGCACTTACGGCGGCATCCCATCTCCAAGCCACGCCAAGCGTCAGCTTGTCGTTGAAAAGGAAATTTCCTGAAAGATCGGTCTGAAGCGGTGCTCCGTTTACGGCTTTCACCAAAAAGGCAGGCTTGAATTTGATGCTTGCGCTCAAGTCAAAAACATAACCTCCAATCAAGTAGAAGTTCATTCTTTCTTGGTTTACGGAAACAGAATTATCATCGTATCGGTGCGTTTCGAAAAAGTTCGGCACCGAAAGTCCCAAATACATCTTATCGGAATGAAGATACGCTCCTGCCCCTATGTTTGGCGTGAAGTTATTATTCAGGTCCTGAAAGCGAGGATCTCCTTGGTCGGCAGGATTCAATTTATTGATATCCAGATTAAAAAGATTCGCAGTAGCCTTGATTCCGAAAGACAGCTTGAATGTTTCCGATGTCTTTACCGTATAGGAGATGTCTGCAGAAATTGCATTCTCATCTGTCGGTCCTATCCTGTCGTTGACAAAAGAAAGTCCCATTCCTATATTGGTACCGTTAATCGGCGAGTTGATCGAAACAGCGTTGGTCACGGGTGCTCCATCCAAACCAACCCATTGCGTTCTGTGAAGTCCAAAGATGCTGAAAACGCCTCTTGAACCTGCATAGGCCGGGTTAATATTGATGGTATTGTACATGTATTGCGTGTATTGCGCATCCTGCTGAGCAAAGGTGGTTGCGGTTGCAAGAATCCAGACGAAAAGTATGATTATTTTTTTCATTGATTTATTTTGTTTATTCTGGGAACCATTACGGTTCCCAGAAATTTAACTTTATCTGCTTAAATATAAATAGCCGCTTTTCTCACTAACAGAACCGTCTGGTTTTTTATATTTCAAGAAATAGAAATACGTACCGTCTGGCAATCCTTCAGATTTGTTCACTGTAACTCTTCCTTCAGAATAGCCTCTGAAAGCCTTGTCGTTGTTGTTATAGCCGTTTGCTTCATAGACTAGAACTCCCCAGCGGTTGAAAATCTCTACTTTGTTATCTGGATAGCATTCTAAGCCACCGATGTATAAAATCTCGTTGTCTCCGTCATTGTTTGGCGAAACCGCATTAAATACATTGATCGTACAGCCGTCAATTTCGATAACCGTCGGGTTATTTCCTGTATTGTCGGTGTTATCTGAAGCATCGGTAGCTTCTTCTCCAAGAGGACTTCTACCGGTTGCAATAGCTTGGTTCGAAACACTTCCTGCATTGATATCCGCCTGCGTAATAGCATACGTTGCAGTAAATGTAGTGCTGTCGCTTTGTCCTACTGCTAAAGTAATAGGGCCTCCGCTTACCACAACTCCAGGAAGCGGATCGTTGATAGTCACATCGCTCAAGCTCACATTTCCTGTATTGGTCACTGTGAAGTTATACGTGATCGTTTCTCCAGCTTCTGCAATTCCGTTATTGTTCTCATCATTAAATATCGCAGTCTTGATCAAGGCAATACCTGGATTCTGTTCTAGAATCGTAACAGTACAATCTGGACAAGTCGGCTCATATAATGGATCATCCGTACCTACTGGCGAAGGATCTTGCGATTCATCGTCTATCGGATTTCCGTTCGGGTCAGTTCCTTCAGCCAATGCTAAATTATACACAGCCCCTAATTCAATATCCGCCTGCGTTATCGTGTACGTTGCTGTGAAAGTAGTACTATCCGAAGCTTGTGGCGCTAAAGAAGCCAATGGTCCGCCTGAAACTGTAACGATTGGGTCGGTTACCATAATATTGGTGATGGTAACGTTTCCTGTATTGGTTACTGTAAAGTCGTATTCGATAACATCTCCCGCATTTACGATACCGTCATTGTTGGCATCTTGATACGTTCCTTCTTTCCACAATTGGAAACTTGGATTCTGAGGCAAGGTCGTTACCGTTGGATCATCATTGCCTGGCAATGTAGGATCGTTGCTGTCAGACAAATCAGTAATTGGCTGTCCGACAATCGGAGTAGCGCTAACTAATGCCTGGTTGTTTACAAATCCAGCATCTACATCGGCTTGCGTAAAGGTATAGACGGCAGTAAATGTAGTGTTGTCTGTTGCTCCTGCATTTAGCACTGCAAGAGGACCGCCGGTTACTGCCACTAATGGATCCGTTACCGTAATGTTCGTCAATTGCATGCTTCCTGTATTTACGACAGAGAAATTATAGGTGATCGTCTCTCCTACTTGCGCAAAACCATCGCCGTTGGCATCATTGAAAGTTCCAGTCTTGGTAATTTCAATCGATGGCACTTGCACTACAATTGTTACTGTAGCTGTATCGCAATTCGTCGGATTTAAGACCTCACAGATGCTATATTGCAAAGTGTAAGTTCCTGCCGGTGTTCCTGCTGCTACAGAGATTGTTCCATCAGCATTCAATGTCAATGGCGCATCTGCAGTTATAGTAGTCAAAGTTACTTCCGAAGGAATCACTGCAACGCCGTTTAAAGTGTCATTTGAAAAGACATTTCCAGCGTTTACTTGTCCTTCGTTACCATTTACAACCGCAGCACTTAAGTCGTCGTTTACGGCATCAATCGGAGCCGGATTAACTACTATGGTTACTGTTGCCGTTTCACAGTTCGTAGGGTTTAATATTTCGCACAACTGGTATATGATAGTGTAAGTTCCCGCAGGTGTCTGTGGGTCTACGCTTACCGTTCCTGTTGCAGGGTCTAGCTCAACACCTGGGTTTGAAGACGGTGTCGTTACCGTAACCACCACTTCAGACGGGATTACCGGAACGCCGTTTAAGGTATCGTTGTCCAATACGTTTACAACGTCTGGGTCGCCAGTATAGCCGTTTACCGGATCAGGTGTGTCGTTTACTGCATCAATTGGTGCTTCTTCAACAACTATAGTTACCGTTGCAGTCTCACAATTTGTTGGGTTTAATATTTCGCACAATTGGTACACGATAGTGTAGGTACCCGCAGGTGTCTGTGGATCTACGCTTACGGTTCCTGTCACAGGATCTAGTTCTACGCCTGGGTTCGAAGACGGTGTCGTTACCGTAATCACTACTTCAGACGGGATTACTGGAACGCCGTTCAACGTATCGTTATCTAAGACATTCACTACATCTGGGTCACCCGTGTAACCGTTTACCGGAGTTGGGTTGTCATTTACTGCATCGATTGGTGCTGGGTTAACCACTATAGTTACCGTTGCAGTCTCGCAGTTGGTAGGGTTTAATATTTCGCACAATTGGTATACGATAGTGTAAGTACCTGCAGGAGTCTGAGGATCTACGCTTACCGTTCCTGTTGCAGGGTCTAATTCTACGCCTGGGTTAGAAGACGGTGTCGTTACCGTAATCACTACTTCAGACGGGATTACCGGAACGCCGTTCAACGTATCGTTGTCCAATACATTTACAACGTCTGGGTTGCCCGTATATCCGTTTACAGGAGCTGGGTTGTCATTTACCGCATCAATCGGAGCTGCTTCCACCACAACCGTTACGGTTGCCGAGTCGCAGTTCGTAGGATTCAATATCTCGCACAATTGGTAGACGATAGTGTAGGTGCCCGCAGGAGTCTGTGGGTCTACGCTTACCGTTCCTGTTGCTGGGTCCAATTCAACGCCTGGGTTCGAAGCAGGTGTCGTTACCGTAACCACTACTTCAGAAGGGATTACCGGAACGCCATTCAACGTATCGTTGTCTAACACATTGACTACGTCTGTATCGCCCGTGTAGCCGTTTACCGGAGCTGGAGTATCGTTCACCGCATCGATTGGCGCTGCTCCAACCACAACTGTTACGGTTGCAGAATCACAGTTGGTAGGGTTCAATATCTCGCACAATTGGTACACGATAGTGTAGGTTCCCGCAGGTGTCTGTGGGTCTACGCTTACCGTTCCTGTTGCCGGGTCTAATTCAACGCCTGGGTTAGAAGCTGGTGTCGTTACCGTAACCGCTACTTCAGACGGAATAACCGGAACGCCGTTTAAGGTATCGTTGTCTAATACGTTGACTACGTCTGTATCGCCTGTGTAGCCGTTTACCGGAGCAGGAGTATCATTCACTGCATCAATCGGTGCCGCTCCTACCACAACCGTTACGGTTGCCGAGTCGCAGTTCGTAGGGTTCAATATCTCGCACAATTGGTAGACGATAGTGTAGGTTCCTGCAGGTGTCTGTGGGTCTACGCTTACCGTTCCTGTTGCTGGGTCTAATTCTACGCCTGGGTTCGAAGCTGGCGTCGTTACCGTAACCGCTACTTCAGACGGAATTACCGGAACGCCGTTCAAGGTATCGTTGTCTAATACATTGACTACGTCTGTATCGCCAGCATATCCATTTACTGGTGTTGCTGGAGTATCATTTACCGCATCAATCGGAGCTGCTCCCACTACAACAGTTATGGTTGCTGTATCACAATTGGTCGGGTTTAGTATTTCGCAGATCGTATAATCAAAAGTATAACTTCCTGCTGCTGTGCCAGCCAGCACATCTACTGCTCCTGTAGTCGTATTGAATGTTATTCCTGCCGGAACACTTCCAGGGACTACGCTAATAGTTACTTGGCTAGGTAGTACTACTACCCCATTCAACAAGTCATTTGTCAGTACATTTGGAATGGCATTACCTCCTGCATAACCATTTACTGGAGTTGCATTAGTATCGTTAAAAGCTTCTATTTCTGCTGCTTCCACTACAACTGTAACCGTTGCCGAATCACAATTTGTCGGGTTCAGCACCTCACATAGTTGGTAGATAATCGTATAATTTCCCGCAGGTGTCTGTGGGTCTACGCTTACCGTCCCCGTTGCTGGGTCTAATTCAACGCCTGGATTCGAAGCCGGTGTTGTTACCGTAACTACTACTTCAGATGGAATTACCGGAACGCCGTTCAACGTGTCATTAGTCAATACGTTTACTACATCTGTATCGCCCGTATAGCCGTTTACTGGAGCCGGAGTATCGTTCACCGCATTAATCGGCGCCCCTTCTACTACAACCGTAACCGTTGCCGTATCACAGTTCGTAGGGTTCAGCACCTCGCATAACTGATAGATGATCGTATAAGTGCCCGCAGGTGTCTGAGGGTCTACGCTTACTGTTCCCGTTGCTGGGTCCAATTCAACGCCTGGGTTTGAAGCTGGTGTTGTTACCGTAACTACTACTTCAGACGGAATTACCGGAACGCCATTCAACGTGTCATTAGTCAGTACGTTTACTACATCTGTATCGCCTGTGTAGCCGTTTACAGGAGTAGGATTGTCATTTACTGCATTGATTGGTGCTGCAGCTACGTTTACCGTAACCGTTGCCGTATCGCAATTCGTTGGGTTTAATATCTCACAAATAGTATAATCAAATGTGTAGGTTCCTGCCGGAGTTTCTGCATCTACCGTAACCGCGCCTGTTGCCGTATTAAAGGCAAGCCCTGCCGGAACTGCTCCCGGAAGCACTGAAATAGTCACCGCACTTGGAACAACTGCCACGCCGTTAAGCGTATCATTTGTAAGTACGTTTGGTATTGCCGTTCCTCCTGCATAACCGTTTACTGGCGTCGCAGTCGTGTCATTATTGGCTACAATTGGCGCTGCTGCCACGTTTACAGTAACTGTTGCCGTATCACAATTTGTTGGGTTTAATACTTCACAGATCGTATAGTCGAAAGTATAGGTTCCTGCCGGAGTTCCTGCATTGACCGTAACCGCGCCTGTTGCCGTATTGAAAGCAAGCCCTGCCGGAACTGCTCCCGGAAGTACCGAAATGTTCACCGCACTTGGAACAACCGCCACGCCGTTCAGCGTATCATTAGTAAGCACGTTTGGTATAGCTGTTCCTCCCGCAAGTCCGTTGACTGGCGTTGCCGTAGTATCGTTATTCGCTACAATAGGAGCCGCTGCCACGTTTACCGTAACCGTTGCCGTATCACAGTTCGTTGGGTTGATAACCTCACAAATCGTATAGTCGAAAGTATAAGTTCCTGCCGGAGTTCCTCCATTGACCGTAACCGCGCCTGTTGCCGTATTAAAGGCAAGTCCAGCCGGAACTGCTCCTGGAAGTACCGAAATGTTTACCGCACCTGGAACAACTGCCACGCCGTTAAGCGTATCATTTGTAAGTACGTTTGGTATAGCCGTTCCTCCTGCAAGTCCGTTGACTGGCGTTGCAGTAGTGTCATTATTGGCTACAATTGGCGCTGCTGCCACGTTTACCGTAACCGTTGCCGTATCGCAGTTGGTCGGGTTGATGGTCTCACAGATCGTATAGTCGAAAGTGTAGGTTCCTGACGGAGTTCCTGCATTGACAGTAACTGCGCCTGTTGCCGTATTAAAGGCAAGCCCAGCCGGAACTGCTCCTGGAAGCACTGAAATGTTTACTGCGCCTGCAGCGATTGCTGCACCGTTCAGCGTGTCGTTGCCAAGCACATTCGCTATAGCGGTGCCTCCTGCAAGTCCGTTGACTGGCGTTACAGTAGTATCATTATTGGCTACAATAGGAGCTGCTGCCACATTTACCGTAACCGTTGCCGTATCGCAATTGGTCGGGTTGGTGGTCTCGCAGATCGTATAATCGAAAGTATAGGTTCCTGCAGGAGTTCCTGCATTGACCGTAACCGCGCCTGTTGCTGTATTGAAAGCAAGTCCTGCCGGAACTGCTCCCGGAAGTACTGAAATGTTTACTGCGCCTGCAGCGATTGCTGCACCGTTCAGCGTGTCATTGCCAAGCACATTTGCTATAGCGGTGCCTCCTGCAAGTCCGTTGACTGGCGTTACAGTAGTATCATTGTCTGCTACGATTACATTATTAGGTGTTGTCGTTACAGAATCTGTATTATCAGTCGTATCAGGATCGTTTTCGTCTCCGTCAACCGAAGCTGTATTCGTATAGTTTCCTGTTGCGTTTACCGTTGCCGTGATCACCAATGTCTGGTTGGCACCGTTGGCCAAGCTGCCAATTGTCCAGATTCCTGTTGCTGGAACATAGTTAGCTCCTGCCGTATGAGAAACATAGGTATATCCTGTAGGAAGCTGGTCTGTTACAATAACATTTGTCGCGTTCGCTGTTCCGTTATTTGTAACAAGCAAGGTGAATTCTACTTGATCTCCTACGCTTGGAGTAGTATCATTTACAGTCTTGCTGATCTGCAAGTTGGCATCAGGATCTGGTGCTACTGTTATCTCATCTGTATTGTCGCCTGGCACCGGATCTGTTTCTGTTCCCGTTGCCGTTGCTACGTTCGTATAATTTCCTGTAGCATTTACAGTTGCTGTAACGGTCATAGTCTGGGTGGTACCATTAGCAATAGTACCCACATTCCAGATTCCCGTACCAGAATTGTAAGCGCCTGCCGTAACTGTTGCAGAAACAAATGCAAAACCAGTCGGCATCAAATCTGCTACTGTAACTCCAGTAGCAGCATTCGGTCCGTTATTCGTAACAGCTATCGTAAAGGTTACTTGCTGCCCTACTGTCGGAACCGTAGCGTTTGCTGTCTTCACAACCCTAAGATCTGCTATAGCTGCAACGTTCAAATTATTATAAGCGATGTTGTTACAATTCTCAACAGCTGTTCCGTTTAGACACTCTAAATGCGGGTCTGTCGGAGGCGTAGTACCTGGATTCGTCGCATCGATATCAGTCACGTCAGCCGGACGGATAATCGAAGCTTCTACATTTAAAGGCAATCCTGCCAAAGAGGATCCTACTGTTCCTGTAATCGTGAATACGATTTCAGAACCGTTTGTCATGTTAAGGTCTGCAATATAATTGCCCGTAACCGGATCAACTGTTCCGGTAACAACTACTACAGTTCCTTGGCTGTTTACGTAAGTAACGCCCGTTATCGTGAATCCGGCTGGAACAATAAATGCAAAGCCGGCTCCAGTTACGTCGCTAGGTCCGTTATTTTTTACGACAACTTGATAGTTCATCGTTTGTCCGATGCTGATAGTTGTCGTTGATGGTGTGATGCTTTCTACTTCCAAGTCGGCAGAAGCAACAATGATATCTAATGTCTTTATGATGACTTCGCCGGGAACAAAACTCCATGTATCCAATGATTTTTCGTTTCCAAAGCTCGAACCTCCATCTCCTGTGTTTCCAGAGCCAGAACTTCCTGAGCTATTTCTTCCCCATCTGTGTCCGTTGCTGTTACTTGAAATACCAGCATTTCCTGAAGCTGTCGGGTTTGATACCGTATTTACATTTCCTCCAGTAACATTCGAATCGTCCCAGTACACCAAGTCTCTGTTCGGAGTAAATAAAGCATAGCTTTCATTCAGCTGCTCGATGATGATACCTCCCGGATTGATTTCCATGTCGATAAAAGGGAAATGCACCTCGGCACCAAAAAGCTGTACCCTGATCTCTCCGATATTGGTATTCGGCGCCAGTACATTGCCTGCTCCGTCTCTTCCATCCCATAAAATAGTATTTGTTCCCGGAGAACAGTTTCCTGTAATGGTTCTGGTCGGGAAATCTCCGATTATTTCAATCCTGAACGTTCCGGCTAGGTTGGAATCAAAACCGATATAGGCTCCTTTGTTCCCCGAAAGGTTAGGCGTTCCTTCTACACCTGTATAGGTCAGGTTAGTGGCTGTAGGCGTTATCACCGCATTCTTAAGCCATGTTGTAGTGCTTGATGACGTACTTACTGCTTGTATCGCGTTAGCAGGCAAGTCCGCTGCAGGATCTGTATAAAATATCTTATGGGTCACATTATTGGCATCATCTTGGCTTCTAGGATCGTGAACCCTAAAATCAGCGCTTGAAGGACTTGAAATATTCAAACTCTTATAAGATGGTCCTCCTGTGGTATCTAAAAATCCTTTGTTATTTACAAAAAAAGTAAAACCTACTCCGTTAGAGCCATTATTGGTTACCCTGTAGGCAACTCCATCTCGTGTTAAAACGACAAATTTGCCATAAAAGGCTTTTGCTGATGAAAACACTGTTCCTTGTATGTGCAAGTTGAAAACGTTAGAATATACTCTTCCGGAAATCCAAGCCGAGTTAGCCGCATTCCTTACCGATACGTCCCAAGCCGCTATCAGTTCCGTATTGTTTCCTTGCGTCCAGGCAGCATCTGCAGCGGTATCGGTAACCCCAGGCGTAGAGCTGCTGGTTTCAGAGCCCGAAGGCAAAAATTCTACTTTCCAGATTCCGGCCTGTCCCGCACCTACGGTAACAGTATACGGAAGGTATCGGTTACCTCCTGCTCCCTGTCCCGGATATTGAGGTCCGGCCAGCTCGCCATTACGGTTCGGTATCTGTCCTGTTGCGGTTGCGGTAGTAAGATACTCTGATCCATTCGGAGCAATCAGCCTGATTCGGCCATTCCCTATATTCTGGGCACTCGATGCAGCAGCAATAGTCTCTCCAACATTGGCATACACATAGTGCGTCCCCAAGGTCTTGAACGGCCAAGAGTTGATTGTAGTTCCTCCTGCCGTATAGCTATTGCTGTACAGAAAAGCACGGTTCCCAGTAACTCCCGAAGGATAAAGATCTTTACTCCCGTCTGCATATAGAGACGAAAAGCCGGCAATAGTCAGAAGGAAACTCAGTAAAAAAACTTTCTTGATTCTTACGGCAGTATCCCTAAACATGACGCTCACCTGTCGGTAGGGCAAGAATCTGCCTTGACAACTGTAGTTTTTGTTCATCGTTATAATTTTAATTATTTATTTGAAAATGAGGGGAAAACGGTTTAATGGTGGTATCGTTTTATAAGCAATCAGCTTAGAAGAGCATAATTTTTACGCATACACGAATGGATTTGGTTAATAAATAGGTTCAAAGGCAAGCCAGATTGCTAGAGCAACCATGACCGTGCAAATTTCCTTAGTATGAACCGTAGGCGTTGTAGATAATAAATACAGCATTTGTAGAATAAATTCTACAAGCCTTGATATTGTTTTAGGCTAGTCTCTAATGGACAGGCCTGATAAAAGTGATGAAGTAAATAATCCCTGCCATGCAGGCACCTGCAAATGGAGAGAGCCAGACGATTACTGCATCCAACATTTCGTGCTTTCTAAAAAGCAGCAGCTCTCCTGCTGTCATGGCCGGATTCAATGGATAGCTGGTAATCGACAGGTTGACAAAGTTGGCAATGCCTATGGCTATTGCCATAAAAGTTGCCATATAGAGCCTGCCTTTCTGCAAATACGTCAGGCCTAAAAAAAGCAGCAATACAATAAACATCATTACGCTCTGGCATACCGACGAAAGCATCAGGCTTTCGGGATGATGCGGGACAACAGGTGTAGAAAACAGCAAGATAGAATCATTCCTATTATCCGAAAACAAGAAAAAAACAAGCAGCGTAGCCAAGAGACCGCTTATGATATGGGTGCATATATAGACAACCAGCTTGCTAAAACCGATCCGGTTTGCGATAAAAAACCCGACCGAAACGGCAGGATTAAAATGTGATCCCGACACGGAATACAGAAAAAAAGTAGTCAAAAAGGTAATGCCTCCGATGGAAAAGCAGGCCAGGATCTGGTTCAAAAAAGCATCCTGAAACCCTACTACAGCCGAAGCCGCAAGAGCAAAAAATGTCAGCAGAAAAGTTCCTGTAAATTCTGCCAAAAGGCTCCTGAGCTGTATCGTATGGATCGTATTTTTATGCCTATCGGCAAAAGCAGTCAAACGCATATACTCTAAAAATAATATGCAAGGGAAAGAAACCCTCTCCCTTGCATGAAGTAATCAAAACCAATAAAATTAATAGGGCCAAATCTTTTACTAAATTCCACATTGGCTGTCGAAAAAATTGTGGCTCATATCACTATTCTTTGTAGAATTAATTCTACAAAGAAAGCCGGCGTTTCTCATCCTTATCTTCGTAATATTGGACACTGAACTGCCCCGTTCAGATTAAGATATTATTATGCCACAGATTAATATCTGGTAACGATGCGTTTTCCCAAGCACTTTTTATACATATATCTTATCTCGCTCTTTAGCTCTTCTCCTTTATTTTCACAGCAAGAAAATAGAGATTACGACCTTATATGGCATTCTGCCGACGACAACAGCCTGCCGCAAAACAGCGTAAAATCGATTATCAAAGACCGTTATGGGTTCTTGTGGCTTTCGACCGAAAACGGACTCGTGCGGTATGACGGAAACAAATTCAAGGTCTTTAACATCGAGAACCTCAAGGGACTGACCACAAACCGGATCAGCTATTTCAGAGGCACCGTAGCTACCGACAGTATTTATGTGCTCAGCGATTTTGCCGACTTGATCCTCATCCGAAAGAACAAGCCAGCTATAATTCCCGATAGCAAAATTCCAGAGTCTTTTCGCATCCAAAACCAACTGCTGAAGGGAAAAAGATATTTTATCCACAAAATCTACAAAACCGACAACAGCTACTTTAAGCTTGCTGATGGAACCATTACCGCTTTTACCAGAGACAGCAAGCGCCTTTGGGAAATCGCGCACGATCTCGATGCCACGTTCTTTATTTGCGACAACGTACTCTACTCTTATACGGCTAAAAATTTCGTGCGTTTTGAAAACGGGCGGGCCTATTTTACTACTATAGAAGGACTCCCGTCCTCAGGCTTTGAGCTGATTCCCAACCAGGTCGCGCAGCAGACTTTCTTTACTTTCAACAATACAGTCTATCTGCTCGAGAGCCATCAAGGAAAGCTGCAGCTGAAGCCGCTCCTTACCCATTTCGACATCGCCAAGAACAATATCATTTCCTATTATTACGACTTCCAAAATGAGACTCTTTATCTCGGGAGCAGTACCAACGGATTGCTTATCGTCAAGAAGAAAAAATTCAAGAGCATCTTGGGCAACAACAAGAATGGCGTGTACTATGCCCAGATTCACTATGGCAAGAACAGCTTCCTGACTGCCTCTGGAGAAATATTCAGCGAGCAGGGAGCCCAGAAAAAACTCGTATTCAACATAGAGACCGACAATTATACGCTTCTCACCGACAAGCAGGGCAATATATGGACCAAAGACAATAATACGGTCTACAGACTAAATAAAAAGACTCATTTTTCGACCATCGACAAATGGTTTTTCGAAGACCGCGTCATCCAGCTGTTTGAAACCAAAAAAGGCGAAATGCTGGCCGGAACCGCCATTGTCGGCTCGCCTGATGGCAAGCTCTTTATGCTAGACACATCCGACCCGAAAAAAAAGCCCAGCTTTAGGCTCTATATGAACCTGCCTTTCAACCCTACCTATATGGCAGAAATTGAAAGCAATATTATCTGGACAGGATCACATCTGGGATTCCACCGGATTTTTCTAAAGGAGAAAAAGATAGAGAACATCAAAGAGATTTCGAATACCTATGTCCGCAGCATTTATATCGGCAAGCCCGACGAAATATGGGTAGCTACCTACGAAAAGGGATTCTTTCTTTACAACCAGTTTACCAAAAAGACCACCCACTTCCCTATCGACAAGAACCGCTACCTGCTCTCATCGCACTGCATGATCGAAGACCAGAACGGCTACTTGTGGATAACAACCAACAAGGGGCTCTTTCAGGTATCCAAAAAGAACCTTTTTGAATATTCGGAGCAGAAAACAAAACACGTCTACTACCAGTATTATGACAAGTCGGACGGATTTTATACCAACGAATTTAACGGCGGCTGCCAGCCTTGCGGCCTGCGGCTGGAGAACAATTCCATTTCGTTTCCTTCCATGCGGGGCATTGTTCTCTTTTCTCCCGAAAAGATAAAACTGCTCCTGCCCGACAATGATATCTATTTCCAGGAAGCCGAAGTCGACAGCCGCTACCAAGAAATCGGCAACGATACGCTGCAGCTAAAAAATGATTTCGGAAGGCTCAGGCTGTTTATCAACAGCCCGTATTACGGAAATCCTAACAACCAGAATATTGAAATCAGGCTGCAGGGACCAATCTCCCAAAATTGGATTCCGCTTAAAGACAACGAGATTTCCTATACGTCGCTGCCGCACGGCACCTATTATCTTACGGCCCGAAAGCTTACTGGGTTTAACTCCGGCTACAAATACAAGACGCTCACCATACTCGTGCCGCCAGCCTTCTATGAAACAATCTGGTTTAACATCCTCCTTGTGATCATCGGACTGCTGCTGGTATTCTATACTATAAAGATGAGAATCCGATACATCAGAAGAAAGAATATCCTTCTGGAGAAAAAAATTGCGGAACAGACTTCCCAGCTCAGGAACACCATCAGCACGCTCAGAAAGACCAAGGAAAACCTCAGCGAAGAGATCATCAACCACAAAAAACTTATCGGAACCATAACGCACGATATCAAAAGCCCGCTCCGTTTCTTGGCGCTGACCGGAAAGCATGCCTACCAAAATATTAACGACACTGCTGCGATAGCCGAAGACCTGAAATCGATCTACACCTCATCGTTCCATCTCTTTAATTTTGTAGACAATCTTCTGGAATATACCAAGGTAAGCAAGCAGGAAAATTCGTCAGACCCCTACAACCTATACGGTCTTGTAGAAGAAAAGATAAAAATATTCCTGAACATTGCGGCGTCCCAAAAAACAGAAATAACCAACAGGATTGACCGCAGCAGCATACTGACGACCAACAAGCTCTTGCTTTCTATTATCATCCACAACCTGCTGGATAATGCTGTCAAGAATACCTTAAATGGCAAGATTAGCTTTACTTCGGGAAGAAAAGGAGAAAACATCTTTATAAAAATCAAGGATACGGGCAAAGGAATACCTCCCGATGTAGTAGCATTCTATGCGAATACCAAAAGTACCAAAGCATCAGAAAATGCCAGAAAAACAGGAATGGGACTGCCCATGATCACCGAACTGCTGATTATCCTAAACGGCAGTATCGATATTGAAAGCACGCTCGGCAAAGGAACCGAAATCACTATCTGGCTGCAAGAAGAAAAAAGTAGCTAGTTATCGTAAATCTTCAGCATCTCGACCAGGCTGACTACATTATTGATGCGCAGCTTTTCGAAAATCCTATTCTTATAAGTGCTTACCGTTGTCATCTGGATGTTCAGCAGGTTGGCTATTTCCAAGTTCCCTTCCCCGCGAGCCAAAAGTCCGGCTACCTCGATTTCTCGATCCGACAGGCTTTCTAGAGGATTGATAGGAGTCTTGTGCAAGACATTCTCCAAGATCTTCTCTTTGACGGCAGCGCTGATGTATTTTCCGGTTTCCATGACCACCTGCACGGCGTTCACGATCTCGCTTTCTGAACTGTGCTTGTTCAAGAAGCCGTTGGCTCCGGCATGGATATAACGCAGCGCATACTGCTCTTCGTCATAAGCCGAAAACATCAAGATGGTCAGGTCAGGGTGTGATTCCCTGATCTTTTCAATCATCTTGGTGCTGTTGCCACCCGGAAGGTTGATATCTAAAAACAATAAGTCAGGGGCATTTTCTTTCAGCTGTGACAATACAGAAGGAAAGCTTTCTGCATGGTCTACTGAAATCCCTTGAAAGGATTCCTTCAGTATTAAGGAAATTCCATGCCTGACAACGCTGTGGTCGTCAGCTAGTAGTATTTTTTTCAATTCGGTTACCATGGGGATCGGTCAGTTTACCTGTCAAAAATACAATTATTTCGTTGAAAGGCAAAGAGTAAGAAAATTACTTATAAGCGCTTTATGCACAATCTTCCCCTACAAGCCTTCTTTGACAATCATCTTATACCCTATTCCCCTAATGTTCACGATAGAAATGGCATCATCGTCCGCAAAATGCTTTCGTATCTTCGTAATAAAGACATCCATGCTCCTCGCATTAAAGAAAGTATCGTCGCCCCACAAGTCTTGAAGCACACGCTGCCTTTGCAGCACATTGTTCTTGTTTAAGATCAATTGCAGGATCAATTCGTTTTCCAAATGTGTGAGTACTGTTTTTTTTTCGCCGCTGCTCAGTTCCATACTCGAATGGTCAAAAACATACTTGCCGATCTGGAACGTAGTCTGAGCCTGAGGCTCGCTCTTTGAAACCGTCACCCGATTCAGCAGCGCCTTCATCCGTATGATCAATTCTTCAATGCTAAAAGGCTTTTTTAGATAATCATTGCCCCCTATCTCAAACCCTTTTACCACATCTTCTGTCAAGGAACGGGCCGTTAGAAAAATCACCGGAATGTTCGGGTCGGTCTTCCGGATCTCTTTCACAAACGAGTAGCCGTCCAGTCCGGGCATCATGATATCCACAATACAAATATCAAAGATCTTAGCTTTAAACACTTCCAAACCTTTTCTTCCGTCCAAAATCCATTGAACCGAAAAGCCATTCTTGACCAGCATGTCATTCGTTATTTTGCCTAATGACTCCTCGTCTTCTAGATAAAGTACTTTTATAGTGTCCATATTATACAGGTAAGATGATTTCAAATGTAGTTCCCAGATTGTCTTTTGAATCGACCAATTCGATCGTACCGCCATGAAGCGCAACCACATCCTTCACATAGCTCAAGCCAAGCCCATAGCCTTTTACTTTATACTGGTCGCCATTCGGAACTCGAAAATAAGAAGAAAATATCTGATTCTTGTACTTCAGGTCAATTCCGATTCCATTATCCGAAAAACGAATTGTTGTAAACTTGCCATCTTCTGCCGCCTCAATCAAGATTCGCGCATCCTCAGCAGAATATTTCAGCGAATTGTCGATCAGGTTCGTAAAGACATTCGTAAAATGCTCCTTGTCTACCGTAACAAAAATAGTATCAGGGATGGTTTCATGCGCCACCACCGCTTTTTTTATGGCCAATTGCGGTTTTAAGTCCGATACGATACCCTCAACAAAATCACGAAGCTTTACCATCTGGAAATCCATCACCATCTTGCCCTTGCTCAATTTTGCATCGTTCAAGATCGATTCGGTCATGGCAGAAAGCCTTTTCAGGTCATTCCGCATCAAGCCGATGTATTCCCTTGCCGTTTCCTTGTCATCCAGAATATTATACGTAGTCAGCGCCTCGGTAGCCGCATACAGCGTAGCCAGCGGAGTCTTGAACTCGTGCGTCATATTGTGCGTGAAATTATCCTTCATCTCCATAAGCCTTCTTCGCTTGTCGATATTCTTCAGCAAGAAAATCACGGCGCTCACGCAAATCAAAAGATAGAGGAGCGACAGCAGTATCGACCCAAACATCTTGTATAAGATCACCTCCATAAGGTTCCTAAAATACAACTGGTAGGTTCTCCCCGAATCAATTTGAGAGACTATCTTTTGAGAATTGTTGTTCGTGTTTTTCCATTTATGTTGCGGAAAGACCAGCTTGTTTTTTCCTTTTTCAACCAACAATGAAAACTCCAATCCGGGATAAGAAGCATTCATCTCTTTTTTGATATCCAGATAATACGGCTTGATATCCATCTGAGCCGCATCGTTCTTTTCCATCATCTGGTTCAAGGCATCGGTAGCCTGGTTGTCAAGAAGCTCATCTCCTTCATACGAAATCTTCACTTTTATATCTTCTCCTTTTAATGATTTCAAGACATCTGCCAATTTACTGCTGACATTATCCGACAAGCCAGAAGCTGCTCCAGTACCTGCAAGCGCATTCAGGTCTTTCTTTAATACCCGAGCCTGAAGGATATTTTCGGCTTCCTTCACAACTAAGATTTTTTGTTCTGCATATACAGAGTACAGCCAATACACCTGAAAGGTCGCTATCAAGGCAATCGCAATGCCCGCATACAGCCGTATGACCCTATTGCTTATGTTAACTCTTGGTTTTCTCATAAAACAAAAATAGATAAATAATAAAGATATCGTTTCCACTTAACACTAAATAACAGTATGCAACACCAGATAACTCTTTGACGTTCAGATGCGCTATACATTTGTACTATCAATTTGTCACAACAGCCAAAAAGGTACAGACAAAAGGATATTAAATAAACAATAACCATAAAATACTACAACATGAAAATCAAGACTACACTTATCAGCTTAGCACTGCTCCTTGCCACAGGAGGACAAGCCGAAGCCCAAAACGCAGCCAGCTCAAAAACACAGTATGCTGCCACTGGCGACAGAAAAATTGCCTACCGCTCTATCGGGAAAGGAACACCGATCATTCTCGTAAACCGTTTCAGAGGAACATTAGACACTTGGGATCCTTTATTCTTAGACAAGCTGGCAGAAAATTACAACGTCATTACGTTTGACTATACCGGAATCGGTTCTTCAACAGGAACGCTTCCTACGGATATCCCGACCGTAGCAAAAGACATCAAAGACCTGTCCGATGCCTTGAAGCTTAAAAAAATCATCGTCCTAGGCTGGTCGTATGGCGGATTGGTAGCTCAGGCAGCCACGTTCCAATATCCCGAACTGGTTACGCATTCTATCTTAGTCGGCACAAACCCTCCCGGAAAAAACGAAATCCCCCTAGAACAAGTCTTCTTTGACCGGGCACTTAAACCGATCAACAGCTTTGATGACGAAATCGTCCTGTTCTTCGAGCCCAAATCCGAAAGCAGCAAAAAAGCCGCCCAGCTGTCGCACGACAGGATCTATAAAAGAATCGACGTTTCTAAAATTCCAGCCACACAAGAGGTCTTCGAACGCTATTTCAAAGGAGGCGCCGGATTTAGAGAAGACAAGCAAAACTTTAGGGAGCAATTGCAAACCACGCAGACCCCAATTCTGGTCATCTCAGGCGACCACGATATCAGCTTTGCCGTAGAAAACTGGTTCGCATTGCTTAGGGAATTGCCGACTACGCAAATGATTGTCTTCCCACACACTGGACACGCACCACAGCACCAATACCCAGAACTCACCGCAAACTACATACACAATTTTATAACACTCAATAAATAATAATTAATCAATTTAAAACCACCTTTATTATGAAAACAACAACTTTTTTAAGACCAGCTACCGGATTGTTATTCTTGACTATCCTTACAGCATCCTGCTCAGACAATCCAAAAATTAGCGTAAGAACAGGAGACGAAGCACAAGAAACAGCTTCAGAAGACGTAGAAATCCAAGATTATGCCACCGACCCGAACATCGACAGGGGCACCAAAGAATTCTTAAAAGTATTGAACTCTGGCGGAACACCCCTAGAAAAACTATCTAAAGAAGATGCCAGAAACGTTTTAGTAAATGCCCAAGCAGGCGTCAAGGTAGACCTTTCGGGAATTGAAGAATCAGAAAAAACGATTACGAGCGACGGCCTTACCGTAAAACTAAACATCGTCCGTCCGCAAGGTAAGACTGGAAAGCTACCTGCCTTTATGTTCATCCACGGCGGCGGATGGATACTCGGAGATTACCCAACGCACAAACGATTCGTAAGAGATCTAGTAGTAGCTTCAGGATATACGGCCGTTTTTGTAAACTACACCCCATCGCCAGAAGCTAAATACCCTACCGCCATCAATGAAATATATGCCGCTACCAAATGGGTAGCCGAGCACGGAGATGAAATCAACGTAGACGGAAAAAGACTTGCCATGGTCGGAAACAGTGCCGGCGGCAACATGGCAGCAGCCGTAACCCTGATGGCAAAAGAGAAAAACGGGCCTGAAATCAAATCGCAAGTACTCTTCTGGCCCGTGGCAGACACCAATTTTGAGACAACATCGTATAAAAAATTTGGGAAAGACCGCTTCCTAACCTCTTCTGTAATGCAATGGATGTTTGACCAATACACTACAGATGCCGAAGCCCGCAAGAGCATCTATATCTCTCCGGCAAGTGCAGACGCGAAACACTTTAAGGGACTTCCTCCAACACTGATCCAAGTAGCAGAAAACGATATCCTGCGTGACGAAGGAGAAGCCTACGGAAGAAAACTAGACGAAGCCGGAGTGCAAGTAACCACCGTTCGCTATGACGGCATGATTCACGACTTCGGACTCCTAAATGCCTTGGCAGAACTCCCAACCACAAAATCACTATTCATTCATGCCGGAGCCGAACTCCAAAAACACCTAAAATAATCCAAACAATGGCATGGCATCGAACCCCGATGCCATGCCTATCCAAAACAAGAAATATTAAATTAAAATCATATTACAATGGAAAATATCAAATCAAAAACAGTCGTATTTATTACCGGTGCCTTCGTTAGCCATACCGGATGGGACCAATGGAGAGCCTATTTTGAAAGCAAAGGCTATACCACCCTAGCACCAGCCTGGCCCCAAAAAGATGCCCCAGCCTCAACCTTGAGAGACAGGCAACCTAACGATACCGGATTGGCCAACCTAAGGTATTCCGAAGTGCTTGACCATTATGCCAAGATCATCCAAGAACTGCCAGAAAAGCCTATCCTGATCGGACATTCGCTAGGCGGATTGACAGCCCAGCTATTATTGCAGCGCGGTATCGCAGCGGCAGCAGTAGCCATCCACTCCGCACCACCGCAAGGCGTACTCTCTTTTGAATTCTCTTTCTTAAAATCATTGTGGAAACCGCTAGGGCCGTTCAGCTCTACCAAAAAAACACACCTGATGAGCTTTAAGGAATGGCAATATGCCTTTACCAACGGACTATCCTATGCCGTACAGAAAGATGCCTACGAAAAGAACACGATTCCAGAATCCAGAACCGTATTGAGAGATACCCTGACCAGCGTTTCCAGAATCGATTTCAGCAAGCCTCATGCCCCGCTTCTTTTTATTTCTGGCAACAAAGACCACATCATGCCCGCATCGCTAAACTACAAGAACTATAAGAAATACAAGAACAACGGCTCGGTTACGAACTACAAGGAATTTGAAGGAAAGAACCACTTTGTGCTCGGACTCCCTACCTGGAAAGAAGAAGCAGACTACGCGCTTAACTGGATCCAAAAGAACTAAGCATCACAACCTCAGCCTTTCAAGCAAAAGGCTTTCCTAAAAATAAAAGTTAAATGAGTTGCTTAATTATACCGATTGGTATATTTTTGCGGCTCATTTATAGTTTCAAGAATATGAAAAATGTATATATCGCACTAGCTAAGAGAACGCCCATCGGAGGCTTTCTCGGCACGCTTTCCCATCTGTCTGCCATAGAATTGGGAACGCTTGCCATTGAAAACGTACTGCAAGAATCCAACATCCCAACCGATGCGGTCGACTCTGTCTATATGGGCAATGTATTGAGCGCCAATCTCGGACAATCTCCAGCCCGACAGGCCTCTAAATTTGCCGGAATTGCGGATGAAACCGATGCAACCACCATCAATAAAGTTTGCGCCTCTGGCATGAAAGCCGTCATGCTCGGAGCCCAGCAGATACAGCTTGGCATCGATACTGTCGTAGTTGCGGGCGGCATGGAAAGCATGAGCAATACGCCCCATTACATACAACAGCGCAAATGCAACAAGATGGGACACGGACAGTTGGTCGACGGACTGCTGAAAGACGGACTGACCGATGTCTATAATAACTTTCATATGGGAAATGCGGCAGAAATCTGTGCCCGCGAATACGGCCTGACCCGCGAAGCGCAAGATGCCTTTGCTGTAGCTTCTTATGAAAAGGCCGCAAAGGCGACCAAAAACGGCAAGTTCAAAAACGAGATTATTCCGATTTCCATAGCCCAAAAGAGCGGCACGTCCCTAATTTCTGAAGACGAGGATATTTTTAAGATCATCCCCGAAAAAGTACCGACCCTAAAACCGTCGTTTGAAGAAGGCGGCACCATCACTGCGGCTAATGCCAGCAACCTGAATGATGGCGCTGCAGCGCTGCTGCTTGTTTCTGAAGAAGCTTTAGAGAAATACGGCCTTACTCCGCTAGCCAAGATTATCGGCTATGCAGATGCGGCACAGGCTCCAGAATGGTTTACCACCTCCCCTTCTATTGCCATCCCAAAAGCCCTGAAACAAGCAGGTCTTGCGCTGGAAGCTATTGATTATTTTGAGATCAACGAAGCTTATTCAGCAGTTATTTTAGCCAACCAGAAAATCTTAGGCATTGCCCCTGAAAAAGTCAATGTATATGGCGGCGGCGTTGCCATGGGGCATCCTATCGGAGCCTCTGGTGCGAGAATTATTGCTACCCTTATTTCTGTACTGCACCAAGAAAACGGAAAATTTGGCGTAGCAGCCATCTGCAACGGCGGCGGCGGCGCATCGGCTATCGTGCTCGAAAAAATATAAGGCGGATTTTCAAGCAATAGAGCCCGAAATAGAATCAAGAACTTTTGAGCAGGAATAAGGCAATACACTAGCATTGTCTTATTCCTGCTCAAACTTTTTCAACGTTCCGTCGGTGCCAAACTCAATAGCATAACGCTCGCGGCTGCCGTTGATGCTCGACGGAAACCAGCGCATGCGGTTGTCCCAAACCGAAACATACACGCTTGTCGTCGGCTTTGCCCCTTCCACCTGCGCCGCCTTTTCATTATACGTCTTGGCAATAGCGGCCACGGTAGCAAAGCGCACGCTGCTTAGCGGAACCATCCTGCTCTGTATATTGTCCCTTACCGATAACAGCTTCGGGCTCGGCTCAGACCATTGCCCTTTTTTATATTCATAGCTGTCTACATACTTCGGATTCTCAGGGTGCTGGAGCATCACATGGATGCTGCCTTCGTTATAAAAATGAATCGTGGCATAAATAAAGATATCTTTTCCTGCATACTGCGGCAGCTTCTTTAATGCCACTTCCGCCTCATTTAACTTGCCTTCATCCATCAGGAAATTAATATCCCTGCCCTCTTTATGATGCACTGTATGAGTCGTCGTATGCGTTTCTACCATAGTAGTGACCTGCTGCTCGATCTGCTTTATCTGCTCTTCAACAGCCGCCTCATACGGACTTGAATGTGGCGGCACTGCGGCTGGCGGCACCACCGTTTCTTTCACGGCAGGATGAAATGTATCTTCGATGCTTTTTGAAAACTGTTGGCAGCCCATACAAAAGGAGCCGCACAAGAGTAAGGTTAATGCTTTTTTCATACTGTCTAGCTTATTTCTTCCAGATCCGCCTCAAACGCAATACGGTCTGGATGGTCCTTGAGATAAAAAATGACTGCCGTTTCCTGCTTGGCACTGTTTAGGTCGAGCAGGTCGACGATTTTTTTGATTTCTGCCCTCCGGGTCCGTTTCAGGTGGTCGGTAAATTCTAGCTGGAAGCGTACCATCGGCTGCTCGTTGATGTACGTTCCGGTCTGGCTTGCACTGATAAGCCTTGCGGTAGTGCGTATGCCCTTGTACTTGATCAGCACCGCCTCGTCTAGCCTTTTGCCGCCGATGCGGTTAAAAATCAGCCGCAGCAAGCCCCTGTAAAACAAAAGCACGGCCGGACAGATAATCAGGGGATGCCAGAACGCCATAAAGCGCCAGCCCATCCCTATATTTTCTGTCTGATACGAATAGACGTAATACCCAACCACCAAGACGACTACTGCGATCCAGCCCAAAAACACAAGCAGAATGCCCAGCGGACGTATCGTGGCCTCTGAACTGGCAAATGTAAAATACGGAACGTGCTTTATCTCCCTATCAATGAGCACCTCTACCTTTTTGCCTGCTTCAAAACGGCGCTCCGATGGCCTTGCATCGTTTACAACCGTCTTTTGTATGATTTCAGAATCTGCCAGGTTCTTGAATGCCAGACGAAGCTCGTAGGTATCGTACCGGCTGCCGTCTTTAGAAATCTTTACGGCCGACCTGATTTCTGCCAGCCGCAGTATTCCATGCGCTTTCAAGCGTTCGATATTCCGTTTTGCAATAAAATTAGACAGTACCCATTTCTTAAAATAGCCGGCCAGAAGCAGCAGCCACAAGACAACAGATACGGCCAAAAGGCCCAATGCCACCCACGGACTTGTACTGCCCAGCTCAGGCGAGTCTTCGCTCTTGATGTTGTAATACAAGAGCATTGGGAAAGGAATAGCGTAGAACAGCATGAACAGTATCCAAAATAATCCAAAACCTCGTTTCATTTCTATTGTGTTTTAGTAGTTGTTTTGCGACATCCGAAGTATCAAATTATGCATTTCTGACAAAATCCAAGATAGGTCCCAATACTTCCTCTATATAAGCTACTTCCCTCTCGCGGCTCTTTTTGCTGTCGGTAAAAGTATCGCTGATGCTATAGTTCTTTAAGAACTGTTTCCCTTTCCTGCCGATGACATAGTGCATGGCACCGCATTCCCAAGAATTGATGATGAGCATTTCTTCAAATCCCATCAGCCGTTTCTTATAAAACGGCGCATTGATCTTATAGATGCTGGCCGTCTCCTTATCAAACAAGAACGTTACGTTTAGGTGGAACAGAAAATCATATAAGGCATACACCACCATGCAACCGCCAAGCACATAGCCTACGCATTGCAAGTCATAGCCGATTATAGCTCTTAGAAAAGGCAGGCTGCCAAACAGCAGCAAAGCCAAAAGGCTGAACAGCCGTATCTTGCCCTTATAGCCAAAATAAGGCTTTATGCTGAGCTGGGAAGGCGTTAGTGTTAGTTGGTATCGATTCATATACTGTAGATGTGTAGCACGTTTCTATGCTGTGTCAAGCGATCATTTAGTATCGGTAGGCTCAAAGTCGGAGATTTCAGAATACTTGGTCTTGGTAACCACATTGCCTTTCAAATCCATCAGGCCCTGCCGCTGCGCGTCATAGCCTTCGCAACTGCTGCACGGCTCGCCGAATCGGACCAATGCGAATTGGTACGCCAAAAACTTGGTATCCTGATGCTTGGCAAGGTCGATTGTTATTTTGGCCGTCGAGCCCGCAAAAGCTACAGGTTCTCCGTATCCATTCGTCTCAAGAAACAAGCCGTTGCCTAAATCCAAAAGATGGGCATCCGTAAAAGATCCCAGCGTTTTTCCTTTAGTCGTGATTCTTCTCATCTGGGAATTGTCTAAGGGAACTGCCCAAAGCTGGCTGCCGTCAATCAGCCTCAAGTACTTCCAATTGAAATCCAATACAAAAGTTCCTTTGGTGTTGATCAGCCCATAGCGCGGCCAGCCGTCATCCGTATCATCAATTTCTGATACGACCGCCATGCCATAGCGGAACTGTTCTGCGGTAGCAAACTGCGGCTTGACGACTTCCTTCCCTTGGGTATTGATATAGCCATACGCCGGATATGCCTCTCTTAAATCTGCTGTCGATTTGTAGACCATGACTTTAGCCAGGCCGTCAGTAAAGTCCCAAATCTCGTCATATACAGGAGGCGTCAGTATCTTTCCTTCCGTAGTAATTATTCCGTACCGTACCGCAGCATAGGGCTCTAACTTAGATAGAGAATATATTGCCAGTCCTTCCGAAAAATCAGATTCGATATCATAATCGGCAGCAGTAACCCTTTCCCCTTTTTTATTGATGGCCCAGCAGGCCATGCCTTTCCTATTCGTATTCTGATCTTTCTTTTCAAACACTCGGGCACGTCCGCTTTTAAAAGAACGAGCGCTCTCGTATTGGAACCCTATGACCTCTTCGCCTTGGGTATTGATATAGCCGTAACGTCCTTTTTTTTGGACTGCGGCATATCCTTCCGAGAAAGCCTCGGCCTTTTCATATACGGCCGGAATTATAATCTTGCCCGTCGTATCGATATAGCCCCAACGGCCTTTGATTTCTACAGCTGCCCTGCCCTCGCTGAGCGGCAAGGCTTTGTCAAACTGAACCGGAATGGCCAATACGCCAGCGGCATTGCAGTAGCCCCATTGGCCGTCGGCATTGCCTGCACCCTGCTCTCCTGCAGGCGGCCCCAATTGGATATAGATAGAAGAGTTTTCGATTGAATCGGATGCCTTTCCAGGGTCGACAGCTAGTTTCGGCATGGGCGGATCGATGAGCGCAGGATTCGATTTTCCGATATTGACCGGAATAAGATTGTCGCCCCAAGTACCGCTGTCGTCAATACTACCATAGGCGCCCACATCATCATAAATAACGGGAACGACTTCTTTGCCAGAAGTATTGATATAGCCATATTTATCATTCAGCCGGACTTGCGCCAGATATTTTTTTTCTTGCGCAGACCCGAGAGCATGAAAGGCGATCGCTACTAAAAACAGTTTCAACTTCATCATGACACCTAATTAAAAGAGTTATACCAAGTTCAATACGACAAGCCCACTATCGGGCATCAAAACCCATAATGCTGCTGGTTTCATTGATAGCGTCCTGTACAGGCCGTGTGCTGAACAATCCGACCACTATCGGCACCCGCTTCTCACGGCCTTCTTGATTGAAGATGAAGAAAGCAGTACTGTCCATGGTGAGAAAGAGGTACTTTCCGGTAAGCACATAAAACTGCTCAAAATCATCATAGCGGTAGACCGCTTCGGCATTCAGCAGGTTATTTTTGTGGGTAATCGTCCTTGCCGTTGTGTCGATGACCAGCCTTTTTGTCGTTTTTAACAAGTTGACCAAGGCAAAAAACACAAAAATCAGGGCGCCCCAGAGACCGATTTTCTTCTCTGGAGGCACTATAAAATAAACCGTAATGCCTATTGCCAAGCATGCGATAGCACGCACAATAGCGATAGGCCTGCTTGTCTTCAGGTGGAAACGGTTTCCTTCTTGTATAAAATACTTGTAGTTGCTCATTCCGATTGTTTTTAGTCCCTGCTGCCCTAAAAAGGGCAGCCCAAGACAGTTATTCTCTTTGTTCTGCGTTTCCTGCCGGAGCACGAATTAGCCTATAAAAGCAAATTTATCCTCGAACATCTTGCCAAATATGGGAATTGGCTTTTCAGCACCGTTGGCTGCGTTGATGATTCCTAAGATCCAGAACACCAAGAAAACCAGTCCGATAAGCCCTAGAAATGATAAGGCCGGAACGACCGAAGCCACAATTCGCAACACAATATTAAAAGCAATGCTCACTAATGCCAGTCCTAGCGCCTGACGCAGGTGGTATTTTAGCAGCGAATCTGCCTTGTCTTTGCCGACCAGGTAGGCAATCAGCCAGCCCACGATAGTAATGTAAGAAACGATAGATAATGTCTTGTTGTCCATAACAATGTAAGATTAGGTTATCAGCACTATTGCTATTACAAATATCCGCAACATGATACGCTGTTTCCAATCCTTGCTATCCTACAAACCATCTACCGTATTTTAAAGAGCGTCTACAATACGACTACAACAGTAAAAAAATACTGATTTTCAGCACTTTTGCAACTGATGCTACTACTGTAGTACATCGATTTTTATATGGGTTCTTGACAATTTTTCCTTACATTTAATCTCATGAAATGCATCCGAAACAAATTTTTTATAGCGCTCTGTCTCTGCCTGCCTTTTGGCAGCACGGCACAAACCACACGCACTGACAGCCTGCTGGCGGTCGTTGCCAACTCTGCACTCCACGAAAAAGAAAAGCCTGCCCTATTGAACCAGCTTGCCGAAGCCTACCGCATCGAGAGAAACTATCCTGCAGCAGAAGCCAAAGCAAAACAAGGCATCGCTATTGCGCTGCGTTATAAAGACTATACCGAAGCCGCAAAAGCCTATACACTGCTCACCGTCATCAAAGCCAACGACCAGCAATTTGCTGCCCTAAAAAAAAACAGCGATTCTGCTTTTATGCTCGCCCAGAAAGCCAGAAATCCTATAGCGATGGCGTATGGTTATTATGCGCAGGCCTTCCTGTATAAGATGCTCGAAGATCCGGAAAACCGGATGAAGTTCTGCCAGCTCGGCCTAAAAGAACTCGAAAAGGCGCCAGACCCTTATATAGTCGCCAAATTATATTACCAGCTGTATGTCATCCATTCTGATTGGGACAATATTCCCAAGGTAAACGCCTATGCCCACAAGGCTGTCGAAAATGCCCTGCAGACCAAAGATTACAACCTGCTCAGCAATTGCTATACTGCGCTGTCGGTAGCTCACGAATACAACTACAAAACAGCGAAGAACAAGACAGCGCTTGACAGTGTCTTATACTACCTGAAAAAGTCGGAAACGCTCTACCATAGCTATCCGAAACAAGTAGCCAATTATACCTATGCGATCACCTGCATCAATATTGCCAGCGCCTACCTCAAATACTTTCCGGCTGCCGACAAGACCGCAGAAGCGCAGGCCATCCGATATGCCCAAGCCGCAAAAAACATCGTGAAAAATATGGGCAATACCCAAGAAGTGACCGCCAGCAGCCTAGGCATACTGAGCGAATATGCCGCGCGTAAAGGAAACTATACACAGGCAGAAGCCTACCTTTTGGAAGCCTATAACCTTATGAAGGCCGAAGAGCATCCTTATTATTATACGCTGATCAGCGTAGTACATTCCCTATCTGCCCTCTATAAAAAACAAGGCGATTTTAAAAGAGCACTCGCCTATCAAGAAGAAGTAACCGAGTACACCAATAAAAATTTCGCGCAGAAACAAGACATGGCCGCCCAAAAGCTGGAAGTACAATTTGAGACCGAAAAGAAAAACAACGAAGTACACCTATTGAAAGAACGCGAGGAAAGCCGCAGGCGCCAAGGCTTTTTGTATGCGTGTATCGCGATTGCCTCTTCGCTAGGACTGCTGTTTATGTTCCGCTCCTATCATTTTAAATTGCGCCTGTCGTTGCAACGCGAAAAGCAGCTAAAATTAGAAAAGCAGGAATCTGAAATACAGGTGCTGCTGGAAAAAGAAGAGCAGGCACGCCTAAAAGCAGAACAGCAGTTGCTGGAAACCCAGCAGCAGCAGCTCCAGAAAGAAGTCATGGCCAACGTATTGCAATTGGAACACAAAAACCGCATGCTCTCTGACATCAAGGACAAGCTGGCCGATGGCGACCCCGTAAACATGCAGAAACTGCTGAAAGAAGAAATGATACTGGACAAGGATTTTGAAGATGCCAAGCTCCGTATCCAGCAGGTGCATCCTGATTTTTTCAGCCTTATCAATGAAAAAGCACACAAAAAGCTTACGCTGCTCGACATGAAACTCTGCGCCTACCTCTACCTCAAGATGGACAACCGACAGATTTCGCAGCTCATGCATATCGAGCCAAAAAGCGTGCGTATGAGCCGCTACCGAATCAAGCAAAAATTAGGTCTGCAAAAGGAAGAAGACCTCAATCTTTTCTTACAAGAATTGGGACGCTAGATTTTTAAAAACTGGTATTGAAAAAAATGAAAATTTATTCGTTTTTTGTCAATTTCTGTAAGATAATACATATTTTTTCTCTTTATTTTTCAGGAGGTTTTGTTCGGGTTTCGTTCGGGTCTCGTTCGGGTTTTCTTCGGGAAAATTTCGCAAAAAAACTTTTTTACCGAACAAGGGTGCAAGAAGACCCGAAGCAAGGCCGAAAAAAAGACTTTTTGAGGCTTATTTTTATCTTTTTTGGGGCCGATTAAAACAAGCCTTACTGATGTATAAAAAAGTACGATTTATATAAAAATTCTCGACAACGTGAAGTATCTTGCACCCAATTAAAAACACCAACCCGCAAGCCTGACCTGATGACAAAAAATACCGAAACAGCCATCAAGACGACCTATTTTAGCATTATAGGAAACACGGCATTGGCGCTCATAAAAGGGCTGGCCGGGTATTTTGGGAATTCGTATGCCTTGATAGCAGACGCGATAGAATCGACGGCTGATATCTTTTCGTCTTTCTTGGTCTTGTTTGGATTAAAGTATTCAAGCCGTCCTGCGGATGAGAATCATCCCTACGGACACGGCCGTGCGGAGCCGCTGATTACCTTTTTGGTCGTTGGCTTCTTGATTACCTCTGCTACTATCATTGCCTACGAAAGCATCGTCAACATAGGAAATCCGCATGACCTGCCAAAGCCGTATACGCTGATTGTCTTGGGGGCGATTATCATCTGGAAAGAGATTTCTTTCCGCTTGGTCATGAAAAAAAGCAAGGAGACGAACAGCTCTTCGCTAAAGGCCGACGCATGGCACCACAGGAGCGATGCCATCACTTCGGTAGCCGCATTTATCGGAATCTCGATTGCCTTGTTCTTTGGAAAAGGATATGAGTCTGCCGACGATTGGGCGGCACTGCTGGCATCGGGACTGATACTTTATAACAGCTACCTGATCTTTAGGCCTGCACTGGGCGAGATTATGGACGAGCACCTGTATGATGACCTGGTACTAGAAATCAGAAAGGTTTCGGTCACCTCAAACGGAATTCTTGGGACAGAAAAGTGCTTTATCCGCAAAGCGGGCATGAAGTATCATGTAGACCTGCACGCGATTGTAGACGCCACCATTACTGTAAAAGAAGGGCATGACCTCGCCCACCAGCTGATCGATACGCTGCATCGGGAAATCCCGCAGCTGGGCTATATCCTGATTCATATTGAACCGAATAGTTAAAAAAAGGAGCTGCGATTGCAGCTCCCTTTTTTTATAACCAATTTGATAAAAACAACATCTAGATGATGTTTTCGAGTTCTATTTCGTTTACGCTAAAAACGAGCGCCTTGGCTTGCAATAGAAAATCTTCGATTTCGATTTCTTGTGTGCGTATCTGGCAGAACAAGGCCGCGTACTCATCGTGAAGCTCTCCTCTCTTGTCTTCGTTAAGGCTGTCGTATCGTTCCAGATTCGTGCCCAAGATGATGAAATCGATGATAAACGGCACGTCAAAATTATTGTCCGTATCGGTCAGCTTGTGCGTTATGCTCGAGAAGTGTTCCAGTTTCTGCTGCGCCGCATAATACCTTTCTAATTGGGTGTCATTAAAATGCCTGCCGTTCAAGACACAGTCTATGATCTCATAAAAAATCTCGGTTTCTATATGCAGATCCGATTTCAGGTCTCTGTATAGCTTATTGATCCAAGTAATAGAATTAATCACGTTCAGTACCTCGACAGAATATCCGAACTTCTCTACATCGCTAAAATATTGGAAATGTTTCGTATCCAAGATCATAAACGGACTGTGCTCCTCAAGGTTAAAATCCTTGTTTTCTTTTAGGTCTTCTTTTTTAATTATCATCTTTTCCTTTTTAACTATTTATTATTTATTCAACTACCAGTTCCCAATTATTGCCTTCTTGATCTTTGGCTGCCAGCCGATCCTTCCCGATCCATTCGACATCGACCTCAATCTCATTGCCCATATCGTCTTCGATGGCGCCTTTTCCATGCTTTCCTTCAATATCGGCATAGCCCGTTACCATGTTGCCTTCTTTGTCTGAACCGACTACGTCATAGTGCGATTCGTAGTCTGCTGAGTCAGCAGAATGCGGTACTTCTTGGTGTTGGGAAATAATATAGCAGATAATGGAATCTTTGGAAAGGTGCTCATGGTCTTTGAGCTCTGATAAATCAAGGTTATTGTAGGTAACGATGTGCTTCTCTTCTTCGCAGCCCCAAAGGACAAACAGCAGCAGGGCCATATACACAAGAGCGCAAGGGGGATTCTTGATCATATATTAGTGTCATTAGATTATAACATGCCGATCATTTAAGAACTCCAGCAGCCTAATTTCATTACGTGGTAGATGATGAAATTGAATGCGGATCACTATCCAAAAAAATATGCGAAAAAGCAGATAAGGATATATCGTTGGCTTTCCTTTCAAATATAAAAAGGACGAAAAGGCTTTCCTTACGGTTTTCCGTAATGGGCGCGAAAAGTTTGAAAAAAATTAAAAAGAATTCTTTTTGGCAAGAAAAAAGCTTCGTGAAAGAGCCGATTTTATTTTCTTGTCCTAGTTCAATGCCTGCGTTTTAGAACTGCCGTAAATTTGTACTATAAATTAACAAGCATATCTAATCAAACACATAAAACACATGGAAAATAAAATTTTAGGCATACATCATATTACGGCGATTGCCGGAGATGCCAAACGTAACTTTGATTTTTATTCTAAAGTCTTGGGATTGCGATTCATCAAAAAGACGGTCAACTTTGACGATCCAGGCACGTATCACTTTTATTTTGGCGATGAAGTGGGAAGCGCGGGAACGATACTTACTTTTTTCCCTTGGGGCGAAGGCATACAGCAAGGCCGAAAAGGTTCTGGAATGGCTACCGAAATTGGCTATTCTGTACCCGAAGGAAGCTTGGATTTTTGGGTGAAGCGTTTTGAAGAGTACAACGTGATCTACAACAAGCCGTCCGTAAAATTCGGAGAAAAGTACCTTACTTTCTTAGATCCGGACGGATTGAAATTGGAATTGATCGAATCTAAAACGCCAGACCACAGAAAGGCATGGGAAACGGATGAAGTGAAGGCAGACGTTGCTACAAAGGGCTTTCACCATATTACCTTGACCTTGAACACCATCAAGCCTACGGCCGCCGTCCTTACCGAAGTGTTTGATTACAAGCTGATCGAGCAGGAAGCAAACCGCTACCGCTATGCTACGGATGCTGTTGAAGGCGCCGCTATTGTGGACTTGGTAGAATTAGCCGACGAGAAAAGAGGCCATGTAGCTAACGGAAGCGTGCACCATGTGGCGTTTAGGGTTAAAAACGATGAGATCTTGATGCATTTCCGTGACAAGATCGAGAAGCGAGGGTTGAGCATCACGCCGCAGATCGACAGGCAGTATTTCCATTCACTCTACTTCAGGGAGCCAGGAGGGGTATTGTTTGAAATCGCGACAGACAACCCAGGGTTTACCATCGACGAGACATTAGAAAACCTAGGAAAGGATTTGAAACTGCCGCCGCAATATGAATCACGCCGCGACCAGATTGAAGCACATTTAGTAAAAATAAATTAAGAAACTATGGATTTTCAGCCTTTGCACTATATATACAAGCCGTCACAGAACCCGCAAGCGGCAACGCTGCTGCTTTTGCATGGTACAGGCGGCAACGAGCACGACTTGATTCCGATAGCGGAAAGCTTGGGTACCGATTTTAATATCTTGAGCCTTCGAGGCAATGTGTTGGAAAACGGCATGCCGCGTTTTTTCAGGAGGCTCGGGATGGGCATCTTTGATGAGAAAGACTTGGAATTCAGGACGCACGAAATGATTGCTTTTATAAAGGAAATTTCGGAGAAAGAGGGTTTTGATCTTTCTAAGATTATAGCGCTCGGCTATTCGAACGGGGCTAATATTGCAGGCGCTTCCTTGTTCTTGGAACCTGATTTTTTAGCCGGAGCTATTCTTTTTAGGCCTATGCTGCCTTTTAAAGACACCCTTCCCGCAGCTGCTAAAAGCAGGGTACCTGTCTTTTTGAGTTCTGGAAAAAACGATCCTACGGTAGACCCAAATGCTACAGAAAATTATCTGGAGGTATTGACCAAAGCAGGATTTGACACTGCACATTTTGAATTGAACACGAGCCACAACCTTACGCAGCAAGATCTGGATCTTGCTGCAGAATGGCTCGGCAAGTATTTTAACTAATGGAACCTTTTGTAATTACGCGCCTGTATGCTGATGAAAAGGGCGACAGCCGATTTGAAGACGTCAGCGTCCCCTTGCAAGAAAAGGGCACGATCGGCTTTTTATCGGAAGCACAGAAAGCGGGAACGGTAGTATTCCGGAAAGTAGCGGCAAGCTATGATTATGATTTCCATACGGCTCCGGCCAGGCAGTATATCGTGCTGTTGGACGGGAGCATTGAAATCGAGACTTCGCTTGGCGACAAGCGAGTTTTTGAATCGGGACAGGTGCTTTTGGTTGAAGATGTTACTGGAAAAGGACACAAGACTAAAAACCTGACGTCTCAGATTAGGTCTTCTTTATTTATAACACTGGACTAATGCAAAATGCCTATTGTTTCCAAGAGCGGAAACAATAGGCACTTTTGTATAAGGCAGAAAGGTTTACCTGCCTGTAATTTTCTTTCTGTGCTGGATTCCCCAGTCTCTCATTTCTGCGATGACTCTTGAAAGCGTGCCGCTATACCCTGTCAAGGCATACTCGATCTTGACCGGAGTTGTCGGATACACCGTGCGCGTGATGAATTCGTTGGCTTCTAAATCTCTTAATTCTTTTGAGAGCAATTTCGGCGTTATTCCTGTTATCATTCTTTCCAGCTCGTTGAATCTTTTAGGGCCGGAGTCAAGAGCAATTATGATAGGAAGCTTCCACTTTCCGTTAAGGACATCTAAAGTATCCCTCACGGCCATAAGGCTTTTGGTACAGGCTTCTGGGGTATGTTCTATTTCCATAAGTTGCTGTTTGTCTGTTACTATCCCTAAAGATAGTACTATCCTTTAGGATACTGCTATCTTTTGCATAGCAAAGATAAATAACTTTGGCCTCATAGAAATAGAAAAAAGATGAAAAAAATACTGCACATTATTTCCAGCCCTAGAGGCGACGCGTCTATGAGCATAAAGCTCGGCAATGCGATTATTGAAAAACTACAAGCTGCTTATCCAGACAGCCAGGTCAAGGAGCATGATCTTCTGAAAGACCGGTTCCCGCATCTTGATGAAATGCACATCGCTTCCTTTTTTACGCCTGAAGAAAACAGGTCGGCTCAAAACAAGGAAGCCATACGCCCTTCTGACGAAGCCATTCAGGAAATCACCGACGCAGACATCATTGTCATTGGCACGCCGCTTTTTAATTTCGGGATTCCTTCGAGCTTAAAGGCATGGATCGACCATATTGCCAGAGCCGGAGTGACTTTCAAATATGATGAAAATGGTCCCGAAGGCCTAGTAAAAGGCAAAAAAGTGTATGTCGCGATGGCGTCTGGAGGCATCTATTCTGATGGTCCGATGGCATCGTATGACTTTGCTGTTCCGTATCTGAAATCTGCTTTGGGCTTTTTGGGCATGACCGATATTACGGTCTACCGTGTAGAAGGGACTATGATTCCGACTATTCAAGATACGGCTCTTGAGAAGGCAGTCGATGGTATTCTAATAAGCTAACTGGGCAATCCGGCCTTTAAAGAAAAAGAACGGCCGCAAGCCGTTCTTTTTAATTTTGATTGATTCTTGAAACGATGGTGTTATTTTATGACCATTGGCAGAAAGTCTTCTACGCTGTCATAGCCTTCATTTTTGAGCTTTTTCTTCAGCCTCATCTTCCCTACTCTAACGCTTTGGGGCGAAATGCCTAATATTTTCGCCATTTCTTTTCCTGATAGGTCCAGATAAAGCAAGACAATCAGGCGAATTTCTGCTTCTGTCAGCGTTATTTTAAATTGCTTGATTCGGGAGAAAAAAGCGGGATATATGGATTTGAACTTGATCTTGAATGTTTCCCAGTCTTCTTCTGTCAATATTTTTTGTTCTAGCAATTGGGCTACTTCTGAGTCGTTTTTGCTGTGTGGCTGCAGTCCTTTTGAGACTTCTTCTTGGAGTTTGCTGATAGCGACACTTTTCTTGGTCAGATCGATTATGTAGGCTTTTAGTTCTTGTTCTTTTACGTCTAGTATTTTTTTAGAGTTAGAAAGCTCCATTTCCAGCTTTCTTTTATTGTATCGGATTTTTGAGAGGTATCTGTAGACAAAAAAGGCTACGATAAGCAGCACGATTATGATTCCCGTTCCAATAAACCATATCCTGTTTTCTGCTAGTTCTTGTTCTTTTTCAAGATTCCTAATCTGGAGGTTCTTGACCTCGCTCCCCATGTCGGCTTGGTATCTGGCTAATATGTTGGATTGATTGGCAACGAGTATGGCTTTGTTCAAGTCGTTGTAAATTTTAAAGTATTTTAAGGCTGAATCGGGCTGGTGAAAGTGCTCGTAAACTTCGGACATCTTTTGGTAGGCTTCTGTGATATGTACCTTGCTTTGGATCTCCAGGCTTAGCTTGAGGCTTTTTTGCACGGCATCAAGCGATTGTTTTTCTGCCCCTTGTCGGAGATAGATATCGGAAAGATTGTAATAGCTCGCCGCAGCACCGTCTTTGTAATTTACTTTTTTGTAGTTGTCCAAAGCTCTTAAGTAATATACTCTGGCAGAGTCTATCATTCCTTTGTTCTTGAATATCTGCCCTTGATTGTTGAGCGCAATGGCCAAGTCTCTATAATATCCGTACGTTTTAAAAATCTCGATGGCCTTGTTGTTGTGAAAGAATGCTTTTTCGAAATTGTGCTGTTCTTTCAGGATCAATCCTCTGTTGGTATGGGTGAGCCCTAATAACCTGTGCATGTTTCGTTTTTCGGCAATCTTTCCAGATTCGGTATAACATTCCATGGCATCGGCATTGTTCTCAAGCCTCCAGTGCACGAGTCCGAGCGTGTTTAGGACTTTGGCTAGCTCTTCTTCGTCATTTGTCGCTTTTGCCTTCTTATAGGCTTTTGTTATATAGTCTAATGCTTTTTGATAGTTTCCTATTCTCCATTCGTTGATTGCGGATTCGTTTAGCGAATCGATGCTTCTGTCTTCTGTATTTTTAGAGAGGGAGTCTTTGGATGTAAGCGCAGTTTCTTTTACTTCAGAGGAAGTAGTAGAGTTGCAACTGGCCAATCCTAGCAGCAAAAACAAAAGAAATAAAGCGGCAATCTTGTTTTTCAGCATTTTATATAGTGGTAGCGGTTTATCAAAAATAAGAATGTTTTGTCTTAAATACTATAGAAATTCCTGCCTTGCATTGCTGCAGGACAGGAGATTTCTTGGCAATTGTCAAACGGACTAACTATTTTCTATTATTTGATAATTATTTTTCGGGCTTGCTTAAAATTGTCGGCAACCAATTGGTAAAAATAAATGGCTTGGTTCAGGCCCGATACATTTACCTCAACAGTGTTGTATCCTTGCGGGAAAACATCGTCAGCAACATCCATAATGTATTTTCCTGTACTGTCATAGAGCTTGATTTTCACTTCTCCTGCATTTTCGATATAGAAAGGTATTTCTGTTTTTCCGATGGCTGGATTCGGATAGTTTTGTCCCAGCCAATTGGATTTAATTTCTGGATTCGGGTGTTCGCCTGTTCCTAAAGAATTATGGTCTGTTTGGAAAAAATAGGTTCCTTGAAACAAAAACATTTCGTTTTCTAAGGTTCCCGGCATCATTAATCTTCCGTCCGGAAGCGGCAACAAGCTCACAGGATTAAAGGCAGACAGTTCTGGACCTACTAAAAGCTCTTCTGTTCCGTTTCCGGTAGGATCAACTTTAATCAGAGAGCCAATGTAATAAGCACTCGTACTGTAGTTTAGCCTATACGGGAATGAGCTTGTATATATCTGGCTCAACATAAAAATATCATCTGAGGCGTCAACGTAAATGTCTCTATAAAAATGGTTTAGTTCGGTTTCTCGTACCCAGATTCTGTTTCCGCTTTCATCGTATTTTTGAAGTACGACCTTATTGTTTACGCCATAAATTACGCTAAACGAAACGAGGATCAAGTCTCCCGTACTCAATTGTTTTACGGCATAGGAACGTATGTGTCTTCCTGGCTCTTCATAGAGTGATGACCATTGAAGAGCACCTGCTGGGTTTATCTTTGCCACTAATGATTTCTCATTATATTCTGTTTCTGATTGTGCGGCACCATTCACATAAAGGCTGCCATCTTGATCAAAAATCAAATCGCTTCCCGCTGAAAAATGGCCTGCGATGTCATAATTATTGAACCATTGCAATGTTCCATTGGCAGCATATTTTAATACGGCAAGATTGGTGTCTTGGACTATCATACCGCCAAATCCTGACGCTCCAACTAAATATATATTACCATCTGCATCTGCTTTTCCGGATTCAATAGTGTAGATATTGTCATCTGGATTTGGAGACGTCGCAAAGTCAGTCCACACTTCGCTTCCTGTATTGGATATTTTGATGGTTGTAAATACTCCGAAAATATCGGAATCGTTTTCTTTTGCTTTTCCGCTGATGTATGCATTTCCAGAATCATCTAGAAAAAACGCATATAGTTTGGAGCCAAAAACGTTTTTAGAAAAATCCCAAAGCAAAGTACCGTCCGACGTGAATTTTTTCACTTTTAAAGGATAGGCCGCATCCTCAGATGGGATCAAGTAGACCATTAGTTCCCCATTTGAATTTGCCAGTATTTTAATTCCGTTACTTTCATTTCCGTTGGAAGGGTTGAACACTTTTTCCCACTCTAGGTTTCCGGTCGGAGAATATTTTTTTACGTAATAGTTGGATATGCCTCTATCTCCGCTCACTGTACTGAAAACTCCGGCAACATAGGAATTATTATCGTCATCATGTACTGCCGATAAAGCTTGCGAAGCAAAGGCATCACTGCTATAAATATTTCTCCACTCAGGCTGAGTGGCTGTCGCAGTAAAAGAGAGTTTTAGAGTTTCAAAAACGGTTCCTTCGGCAGAAAGGTCTGTAGTAAAAACCGGCATCAGGTTGTTTGAACTTGTTACTCCAACTCCAATAAACTCAGAAGTCGATTCTGTTGGAGAAAATGGCTTGACAAAACTTGTTTCTCCAGCCAACGAACCATCAACATTATATTTGTGGGCTACAAATTTGTTGTCAGCAAAATTCTCGTCTAAGCCTCGACCTGCAATGACAGGAAGGTTTGTAGCATCTAAAGTCAGGTGGGCATCTTTTATTTCGATAAGATTGTTGGTTTCTCTTGTCCAATTTTCTGTACCATCTGGATTATAAGAGATCAGGAAAAAGCCGTCATCAACCCAATCGCCAAGATGTTTTCCTCCTACATAAATCTTAGCATTTGGGGTCACTTTAATATCATAAGCATTGGTAAAATCTGTACCGCTTCTGAATATTTTTAGCCATTGCTGTTGTCCGGAAGCATTATATTTTACGGTTCCTGCCTTGCTCATAAAAGTATTTAGGGTTCCGGTTACGTAGCAATTACCATCAGCATCGAACGTAACATCGCGCGCAATTGAGTTCGTATCTTGCAAAGGACTATCGGGATCATTCGGATCGGAGCTATCTGTATACGTGTAGTTTTGTTTCCATAAAACATTCCCATTGCTTGCATACTTGATCGTATAGTAGGTCTGCCAATAGTCGGCATTCGTACCAAATCCAGTTACGGCTATATTGCCTGCATTGTCTACAGCTACTGAAGTCGGCTCATTCCATGATTCTTCGACCTCATTACTGTCAATAACCGACCAAAGGAGCGTTCCGGCCGCATCGTATTTCAAGGTCACATAGCGTATGCTTGTTCCGGCATATGCGACCCCGACAATAATTATATTTCCGTTTCCGTCGACTGTCATGGCTGTCGGCACATCCAGTCCTTCGTTGCCTCCATCAAAAACTCTTTCCCAAGTTACATTTCCTGAAGCGGCATCATATTTTACAGTTCGAATATCCATATCATTTCCGTTCCATTTAATTCCTGTTGCAATTGGGTTTCCTGTTGCATCAAGGGCAATTTTAGTTCCTATCTCTGCTGCATATAATGTTCCTTCTTGACGTTTTTCCCACACTCTGTTTCCGTTGGCATCTACTTTTATGGTTACAAAGTTTGCCTCAGCCGAAATGCTATTCGAACTTGTTCCGGTTATATAGACATTTCCTGCTGCATCATTGGTGCTTGAAAAAGGGACGCTTCTGCCGCTTAAAATAGTGGCTTTAAAGCCATAATTTGAAGGAGTAACTTCTCGTGCCGCATCTCCTTCATTTAAGTCTGTACCAATCAAAGACTTTCTTTCTAACTGGCTATTTTGTCCCTCTTTGACATTTTTCAGTTTTGACAGTATCCCTTCTTTTTGAGATAATTCATAGCCATGAAATTTTTTGGCCTCCGTACCAAGTATTGTTTGAGAAAAGGCCGGGCCGCAGAAACCACAACCTAATATCACAACAATGAATCTTAGATATTTGTAATTATTTTTCATACCTGTTTTTTAAGGATTAGACATTAATAATTGTATTCTTAATTGATTGAAGGAATTTCATAAAAGAATAACTTTCTTTATCAAAACTACTTCATATTCATTCAATAACGTAAAAAACCGCGTTGACAAAAGTGTTGACATTTAAATTGTAACTCATTGAAAAATTGAGGAAACAGCGCACATTCTAAAGAACAACGAATAAATCTTATAGGAAATAATGCGTAATGAAATAAGAGATTGTTTTTGATACCCTCTTTGTCATTATTCGCTATTTTTGATGCAACTTTGATATAAAAACTATGGCTTGGTCTCTTCTTGAGAAACTCTGGCAACGAACAGTAAGTTCTCACGTAACTGTAAATCCTGATACAACTTCTTGGGACAAAGAAATCGAAACGCTCTACCGGCTCGGTATCAGCATGGAAGACGCCCTCCAATTTCTTTATTTTGAAAAACCTGATTTTGAAGCTTTCAAAACTTGGATACATAGTCGAAAAAGAGAAGCTGAAGCTGTTGCAAGTGAACGTGAAGATGACGTACTCCTACCAGAAGATCTTGAGTTTTGGTATAAAAACGGGTATATTATCGTAAGAGAAGCAATTTCAAAACAAGACTGCAAGGCAACAGAAGAGGCTATTTGGAATTTCTTAGGAATGGATCCTAATGACAAAGAAAGCTGGTATAACAGACATGCAGAACAAAAAGGACTAATGCTCAGTTTTTCAGATCATGAGACTTTAAACAAAAACAGGGGTTCTGTTCGCATACGAAAAGCGTACGAACAGCTTTATAAAACGTCGAAGATCTATCCTACCATAGACAAGGTAAGTTTTAATCCGCCTGAGACGGAACATTTCCGTTTTAGGGGAAGTCCACTCCATTGGGACGTCAGCTTGAAACAGCCAATACCTTTTGCGATGCAAGGACTTTTATACTTAACGGACTGCGGCCCGCAAGATGGCGCATTTCACTGTGTGCCAGGATTCCATAATTCGATTGATTTGTGGCTGGAAGGATTAGAAGAGGGTGAGCATCCGAGAGAAAAGGCGATCAACACGTTACAGCCTATTCCTATAACAGCCAATGCAGGCGACTTTATCATCTGGCAAAATACGCTGCCGCATTGCGCTATGCCCAATCATGGATTGCATCCGCGTATGGTACAATATCTCACGTATCTGCCTGATGATTATTATGCTTCTCCAGAATGGATTTAGCCGCCTGTCGCGAAAATTAAGACTTATTGATTATACTCCATCTTGGGATTCTTGCGTTATCGCCTTCTTTAAGAATAAAGCGATAGCCGTAATGGGTGTCGACTATTTCACGAGTAGTCGGATCTGTAATCGTATATTCGATGTGTGCTTTCTGCTTGAAATATTTTTTCCAAGCCGGAAAGATATCGAGGTATTTTCCTCTGATGGCTTGGAATTTCAAGGCTTTTGTTTCTAGCTTGTTTTGCAATTTGAAGTCGACATATAGGCATTCGTCCCACTCGCTTTTGCTCTCGAGGTCTGCATCAGAGATAGCAGCCGGAGCATAAATAATAGTGTAACTGGAATCGGCGGCTTTCTCCATGACCTTATAGAATCTATAGGAAAGCGTTGTCAGCGAGGCAATCTTATCGGAAGCCTGGCGCGCATTTCCTTTATCTGTCCTGGAAATAGCGCTTATAAAAGCTACATCTTGCGCCATTGTAACGGTGCAGATGAAAAATACGGCAGATGATAGAAACGTTTTCATAGAAATTGCTATTGAATAGTGCAAAGATATTGCAAAAAGAATATCCTTTTTTTATCGTTTATTACTTATTTTAAATTTTTTATTCATCAGCATCCCCTTTCTCCAAAGCTCTTTATAAATCAGACATTGTAGAAGAAAGTTTTCCTGTCGAGTCCTGATTTATGGTAATGCCAATTAATATTCAGGACGTTTCTTATTGTCTTTTTCAAGGCGGCATAGTCGTTGGGTTTTGTGATATAGATATTTGCCCCGTTAATAAATGTCTCTTCTATATCTTTTTCTAAAGACGACGTGGAGTATATGGCTACAGACACGTCCATAAACCTAGGGTTGCTTCTTATTTCTTTCAAGCATTCGGATCCCGAAACAAAAGGCATGTTCAGGTCTAAGAATATGATATGCGGCAGCACTATATTTTCTTGATTGAGATGTTCCATCAGCTCAACGGCATTCTTGAACATCAAGAGCTTATTGGAAGCTTTGATTTCCTTTACGACTTCTTCAAAGAGCTGCTGGTCGTCTTGATCGTCATCGACAAGAAAAATAGTCATAGCAGATGAATTCATATGAATTTTAGATATTAGTTTTTGGTTTGAGTGTCATTTGTCAAAATTGCGGAATAAAGAATCTCATTCTGTCTTTTTATTGCCTACTATCAGCATATAGATATCATGCTTTAAAAAAAGCGTCAGAAAGTCCCTTCCTGAATTCCAAGTCATGAAAATTTTTGACTTTTCTTCTTTTACGGAATTGTGCAGTTCTTCGTAACTGTGTTCGGACTGCAGGCTCGGATGGAATGAAGACATATCGCTGATGGTTTCTTCAAACTTGAGGTTGTTTTCGGAAAGTAATCGTCTTACTTCCTTGAAGGCCGTAATAAATCCGTTAATGTCACGCTCGAAGTTAATGATATAGATGTTTTCTTCTTCCGGATGGGTATACCATTTATAATAGGACATGTCCTTTTCTTCTATGGGTGACGGATAGATAGCAATAGGAGTCTTTCCAAAAGTTTGCGAAAAACTTTTGGAGCAAAAAAGGAGTAGTAAGAAACAAAGTAATTTCATAATTCCTATTGCTTATAGGACACAAAATTATTTATATCTAATTCTAAAATCGTTACATAATTTTAAGGTAATTTTATTTATTAGGTCAGCTTTGCAGAAATTCAGCTACCTATGCAACCAAACAGGCAGAACACTTATCATCCAAGTACTCTGCCAATCAGTTGCTAATCTTATATTTTAAAAAAGTATTATTTGACTTTAGTGTCGTCTAGGAACTTGTTTATCCTTTTGATGCTTTCGTTCATAAACTTGAACTTATTTGCATTATTCACATCATAAGACAACACACCTCTAACTACCCAGGCTTCTGCGATTTCGACAACGCTTAATTTGACGCTGCTGTAAAAATCATTTTCATTGCTCAGCACAAAAATATGATCATCATAAATGCTTTTGGCCACACGGTTAATAAACAGTCCTTTTTCTCGGCTGATTACAACGATTATAGAGTCGTTTTCAATTCTATCAACATCGATTCTTTCACAAATCACGAATGAGTTTTCATCTATGACTGGAAACATGTTATTGCTTACCACTTGAAACACTCTGGAGTCTTCTTCTATAATAAAAGGAAAACTGTATTTCGGGAGAATATCGAGTAAAGAGACCACATCGTTTCCTTTTGCATATTGAAATTGTACTTCGCGAGAAATAAGAGGAGTGTGATTAGTAAAAGAACCAGCTTTTTTCTTGTTTAAGAATATCTCGTTCAGGTCGAGTTCGTATAACTCGCAAATTGTGATTATCGAATCAAAATCTACGCTATTCCTTTTTTTCCATGTAGAAATGGTATTCGGCTTAATATTCAAAAATTCAGATAATTCGATATCTGTCTTGATTTTCAGCGCTTTCTTCAATCTTTCGATAACGCTAATCGCGTTTTGTGATTTATTTTCTTGCATATTCGCAAAATGTATTGTAACTTTATCATAAGATAAAATTAAATTATGAATTCCGTTAAAAATCCACTTTATGAAATTGACTGCACAATCTATTCATAAAGCATTTTTTTAAAAAATATTCACAAGGACTCGTGGTATTTTTTAAACACCAAGCATAAAGTCATATCACAGGATGAATCTATGAGGGCGCGCTTTTGGAAATTTGGGGATGAATTATTACGTTTTAAAGATTAATAACAATTCGAAAACAAATATATACTTTTTCTAAAAATACCACTCAAAACATATTATAAATTATTCATAATTACTCATTTACAATAAAAATGTAAGAAAAACTTTAAGAAAACTATTAATTTCCCGTTAAAAACAAAGGTTCCCAAAATCTATCTATTAACTAAATGCTTTGCTTATGAAAATTAATTTTACTTTTCTAGGGGCGTATTATTTTCGATACTTTCCTATTTTTCTCTTACTGCTCTTTTACCATAATCCTCTCAGTGCGCAATCCACTAGAGTTTATGCTAGAGCAGTTTCAAGCGAAAACAACACTGATCTTTCCTCTAATGCAGTTGACGGAAACCTCGCTACTAAAGCGGCCGTCAGAGCTAGTTCAGGACTAGCCTTAGGGATTGGAGCCTATTCTGGCTATATCGAACTAGAGTATCCGGCGCCTTTGCCTGCGAATACTACTTCTTATGTAAAAATACAAACAGACGAGAATCTCCTTCCGGCATTGCTGGGCGGAAGTCTTGGAAACTTACTTTCTAACGTATTAGGTGCTGTATTGATAGGAAATCAAGAATTTACGGTCCAGGCAAAAAACGGAAATAGCATAATTCTCCAGGGTGACAGCCAAGACATTGGTGAATTTGCCACAGAAAGGCTCCGAATCGTGACAGACGAGACAGGTGCCTTTTTTATTGCCATCACTCCGTCTCAGCCTTATAATAGAATCCGACTCAGAAACAGGATTGGCAGCTTGCTAGGCCTGTTCAACACTAAAGAACTTGGCGTCTATGATGCATTTTATATTTCTGACGAAGACAATTGTGGCTATGCTTCTTACACTTCCTATAGCGGAGAAGGTATCAGCCTTGATTTATTAAATCTGGGTGGTGCCGGCGTGACTAATCCGCAAAACGTATTAGATTCTAATCCAAATAGTTTTTCTAAATTAAGTCTCGGAATCTTGGGAGTAGCAGCTTCAATCGAGCAGACCATTTATTTTGACGGCCTTTCCGAGACGACAGATGAATTTGACATCAGACTGAAAGTAGACCCCTCCTTATTAGCTTTAGGTGTCGCGAACAATATCCAAATCATTGCTTACAACGGTCCTGCAATCGTAGATTCGCGGTCATTGAACTCACTGCTCAATCTTGACCTTCTGACGCTACTGCAAGGAAATCAAATCGCTTCCATCCCTTTTGCCCCAAATGCACCTGCCGATAGAATTACGATTCGCTATTCTTCCTTGCTCAACCTGCAGTTGACACAGAGCCTTGACTTATACGATATTGTTCGCGTTCCTAAACTGCCTACCATCACTGACCCATTTACCTTGAACGCGATAATATGCTCAGGAACTACGGCTTCTCTAATTGCAACTACAGCGCCTGGAAATGAAATCAGATGGTACAATACTGCTCAAGGCGGTGTTGCTTTAGGGACAGTCGCATCTGGTGTTCCATTTCAAACTACACAACTAAACAGTGATACTGTATTTTATGTCGCTGCCGCAAAAATCGGATGTACGGAAGAATCGCGAAGAGTCGCGGTTCCTGTTAAGGTGATAACCGTTCCGACTGCTGCCGACATCAATATTCCCGACACGCTCACTGCCTGTCAAGGAAACATAACGCTTTCGCCTACGACAAGCTTGGGAGGCGCTCTTATTCGATACTATACCGACCAGAATAAGACGCAGGAAATCACGACTGGGTATACCGGTGATGCAGGAGTAACGTATGTAAAAGATCCGGTTACCGGAGCGCTTACTATTAGCGGACTAAATGCTACCGATTCGCCTTACTCCTATTTTATATCTTTAACTTCCGGCGGACTCTGCGAAAATGCGGCTAACACCCTTAAAGAAGTTACTGTAAATTTCTCTACCGTACTTTCGCTGCAAGTACAATCTGCCATCTCAGGATGCGGTTCTGTTAATCTAGCTGATGCGATACTGAATCTCAGTCCAAGCAACACTTATATTTTCTTTGATGCTTCCAACACTCCTATTACGCCGGAAGCAGCATCCAATATAACCTCTAGCGGTACCTTTTATATCCAAGCACAGAGTGCGAATACTTCTTGTTCTTCGGATGTGCTTCCAGTTGTAGTTACAGTAAACCCACAGCCAAGTCTTGCCATTGCAAATACGGCTCTGGTTACCCAAATTGGAAATACAGTTACTCTAAATGCTATTTCTACAGGAACTATCACATGGTATACTGCAACAGGAACTGCGCTTCCTTCTAATATTGCAGGTCCGTTCGCAACTGCTGGAATATATACTTTTACCGTGATAGCCGTAGATGGAACATGTTCTAGAAGCGGAAGTGTAACGATAACCGTACTCGATCCTGCTGAATGTCCTCCGCTGACAGAAAGGAATTATGCCGATTCTCAGCGCTGGAATACCATACTCACGGGCGGTGTAATCAATGCAGGAAGTGCCGCAGATGGAAATCCTCAGACGTTTTCTACTATTACAACAGGAATAGGACTTTTGGGCATAGGAACCACTTCACAGATTTTAGAGTGGAATGAAACTATTCCAGCCGGAACTGCTGTTACCTTAAAATTAGGCTCTGAATATAGCGGACTCACTCTTGTAGGCGGCTTTTCTGTCGTAGGTACAAAAAGAAATGGTTCGGGAGTTCCAGTAGATGTAGGTACGCTACAGCCGGTTTCGGGTTCGCTTCTTAATTTATTATCAGGGCAAAACAACTTTGAATACACTTTCGTCCCGTCAAACAATACAGGCCCTCAAGCTTATGACGGCGTAAGAATAGAAATTACTTCGCTTGTAAGTGTTGCCCAAAGTGCCAAAGTCTATGAAGCGTATTACAAGAATCCGGTTACTCAAGTTGCTTGCGAAGCTGGCGATGCCGAAGATGTTCTTTTTGGAGCTATTGATTTAGGAGTTGGCGCAGCGACAGCATTAGTTGGCGTGGGTACACCTCGTAATGCCATAGACAACAGCGAGACTTCTTTTGCAACCATGTTCAGCGGTGCCGGAATTTTAGCGGCAGCCGAGCTTACGGCAGTTTTCAGGACTCCTTCAATTGTAGGAGATACTTTAAAGATAAGAATTTCAAGACCAAGCACGTTATTGACGCTCAATCTTCTTGCTGGACTTAACATACAGCCTATGTTAAACGATGCTTTGTCTGGTGCGCCAATCGACAATTCAAGCGTCTTATTAAATTTACAGCTGTTACCTGGCGACCAAGAAGCCATTCTTACCATCGTTCCTCAAGAATCTTTTGACCGAATCAGGATACGATTTGGAGGTGTTGCCAATGTCTTAGACCAATTAAGAATTCACAATATTGAAAGAGTTGCCAATACTAAGATTGAGGGCGCCGATATCAATAATGCTATTGAAGCTTGTCAAGGAGAAACGATTACACTAGAAGCCGATTCCATAGCCTGTACGTCTTTTATATGGTACGATGCCAGAGTCGGAGGCAATATTGTCTCGACAGGAAATTCATTTACAATTCCTGATGGATTGCCAGCCGGACAACATGTCTATTACATCCAGCCTGTTCGATTTGGATGTGAGTTTATGTCACGAGGCAGAGTAAGCGTAACGGTTACAGAAACAGCACCAGAAGACGCAATAGCCTCGGTTCAAATCAACGGAGGCAATACGACTTCTTTCTGTTCGACTACAGGAAACGTAGTATTGGATGCCGTATTGAATACGACACTAACCATTACTAATCCTATTTTCTACTGGTACAGCCTTAGCGGTACGACGCAAACATTGATTCCGTCAGAAACTGATTCAAGCCTTTCATTGACAGGGCTTGCGCCTGGAACGTATACCTATTTCGTAGGCATCAGTTCCGATGAATACTGCCAGACTGCTTTAGCAGATAGAACGCAAGTAACTTTTACTATCTTGCCACCTTCAACTGCTGGAGATGTATCGATTGACGATAAGACCGTCTGTCTAAATAGCACTGTCACGCTTACGCCTACAAGCACGCTGGCAAATCCGCAGTTCACTTATTATTTCACGAACGATACGACACAGCCTATCACAAATGGTACGATTGGTGGTATCACGTATGCGCTCGGAACTGGCGGAACGCTTTCTATAACAGGCCTGCTTACAGCCGGAAGTCCATTTACCTATTATGTTGCAGTAACCAGCGATACGACTTGTCTGAACACAGCAGGAAATCTTCAAGCAGTTACAGTGACTGTTGGAAACCCTCCTGCCCCAACAACAGGAGATCCGACTCAGAATTTCTGTAGCACAAACGATCCAACAGTAGCCGACTTGCAGGTAAATGAACCAAATGTTGTCTTTTATAACTTACCGATAGGCGGAGTTCCGCTACCAACAACGACTCCGTTGGCTCCAGGAATCTATTATGCCGCACAGATTGACGGCGATTGCGAAAGCGATCTGAGATTGGCCATTACTGTTACGATCGGAAATCCTCCGACACCGACAACAGCCGAACCTATCCAAAACTTTTGTCAGCTGGCCAATCCAACAGTGGCATCTATCCAAGTAAATGAGGACAATGTTGTATTTTACGATGCGTTGGTAGGCGGCAATCAGCTGGCTCCAACGACTCCGCTAACTCCTGGAATTTATTTCGCTACCATCTTAGACGGAACTTGCGAAAGTGAAATCAGATTGGCAATTACAGTGACAATAACCGATCCGGGAACACCGACAACAGATACGCCTACGCAAAATTTCTGCCAAGGCGATAATCCGACTGTAGCTGATTTGGACGTTAATCAAACCAATGTAATTTTCTATAGCGCGCCAACTGGCGGCACGCCATTAGCATTAACAGATGCTTTGACAAGCGGAACTTATTATGCCAGCTTATTAGACCCGACAGGATGCGAAAGCGTAATACGTCTTGAAATTACAGTCAACATTACCATAATCGGAATACCGACAACTAATGACAATACGCAAGATTTCTGTCTGGAAGATAATCCGACGGTAGCAAGCATTCAGACCAATGAAACGAATGTAATTTTCTTCAATGCTCCAACCGGAGGAAGTCAATATGCTCCAACAGCGGCCTTGACTAGCGGAATTTACTATGCCGCGCTAACAGATGGTATCTGCCAAAGCGAAACACGATTAGCAATAACCGTTACTGTGGCAAATCCTGCTACGCCAACGACAAAAAATACGACACAGAATTTCTGTTTGGCGAACAATCCGACAATTGGAGATTTAGACATCAACGAGTCGAATGTTGTATTTTATGATGTAGCTACAGGTGGCACTCCATTGGCTACGACCGCTCCGTTGACTGCTGGAATTTATTATGTAGCGCTTCAAGTAGGCGACTGCGAAAGTGCTGTAAGACTTGCAATCACGGTAACGATAAGCAATCCTGCAACGCCGACAACAAATGATAATACGCAGGAATTCTGCCGATCTGAAAATCCTACAGTTGCTGATTTACAAGTAAACGAACCGAATGTTGTGTTCTATAACCTGCCTTCAGGAGGAACTGCTTTAGCTCTGACAGATGCCTTGACCAACGGAACGTATTATGCGAGTTTATTGGATGCGACAGGATGCGAAAGCGTAACGCGCCTTGAAATTGCAGTAACAATAACTGTAGTCGGAATTCCGACAACGGACAGTACGACGCAGAATTTCTGCCAAGCTAATAATCCGACAGTCGGAAACATACAAGTCAATGAAGCTGGTGTCATATTTTATGATGCACCGACAGGAGGCAATCTGGTACCAACTACTACGGTATTGACATCTGGAGTTTATTATGCTTCTATCCAAAATGGAATCTGCGAAAGTGAAGCTAGGCTTGCCATTACAGTAACCATAACGAATCCTTCTACTCCAACGACAAACAATGCATCGCAAAGTTTCTGTCTGTCTGATGCGCCAACTGTAGCAAGTATCCAAGTCAACGGAACGAGCATCGCTTTTTATGATGCATCAACTGGAGGCAACCTTTTAGCTCCAACAACCGCACTGACTAATGGAATTTATTATGCAGTCACTGTAGACGGCATCTGCCAAAGCATTAACAGGCTTGCGATTACGGTTACAGTAAACAATCCAAATACGCCGACGACAAACGATCCTACTCAGGAATTCTGTCAAGCAGACGGACCGACGGTAGCCGACCTTCAGGTAAATGAAACCAACGTCGTGTTCTACAACACGCCAAACGGAGGAAATGCTTTAGTCTCAACAACGCCGTTAGTAGCAGGCATTTATTATGTTGCTTTAAGCGATGGAACTTGCCAAAGTGCCACAAGGCTAGCGATTACGGTTCAATTCTTGACCGACGGCTTAGCGGTAATTACTGGCGGAGGCAACGAGGCTTGTTATTCTGAAGCTGTAACTTACACTACTGCACCAGGAATGTCAGACTATATTTGGGATGCTACCGGCGGTACTATTACAGCCGGCGGCCAGACCACAGATAATTTTGCTACCGTAACCTGGAATAGCGTAGGAACAGGAACCATAAGCGTTACTTTCACGAATACTACAGGCTGTTCAAGCGATAATTTTGCTACGCGAGATATTACTATCGGAGTCTGCTCAGACATTACGATCAGCAAGACAGCAAGCAATCTTAGACCGAGCATAGACGAAAATATAGTATTCACGATTACCGTAACCAATAGTGGACTAAGCCATTTTACCGATTTAATAATCAACGAGCCATTGCAAAGCGGTTTCCAATACATAAGCTCAAACGCTTCATTTGGAACTTATTCTAACACTTCGGGAGTTTGGACTATTCCTAACCTAGGAACTGGACAAACAGCTACGTTGCAGATTACGGTAAAAGTGCTATCGACAGGAAATTATGAAAATACGGTTACTATAGCCTCTTCGAATCCTTCAGATTCTGATCTAAGCAATAACGTAGCACGACTTTCTATTGAGCCTATATGTCTGGTTGTATACAATGAGTTCAGTCCGAATAATGACGGTGATAACGATTTATTCCGAATTGACTGCATTGAGAATTATCCAAACAACACATTGCAGATTCACAACCGCTATGGTGTTGAAGTTTATAAGACAAGAGCCTACCAAAATACTTGGGACGGAACTGCGAATGTCAACTCTCCTATCAATGAAGACAAAAAACTTCCGACCGGAACGTACTACTATATTCTTGATTTAGGTGATGGAACTGGAACAAAAAGCGGATGGCTTTATTTAATCCGCTAATTCCAAAGGATAATTTCAATTTAAAAACAGCAAGAGTATGAAAATCACTATATACAAAATCAGCATAGCATTTCTTTTTATCTTGATTTCGATAAAAACCAATGCGCAACAAGACCCGGGATATACGCAATATATGTATAATCCCCTGACAGTAAATCCAGGTTATGCAGGATCAACAGGAACGCTCGAAGCGGTCCTGTTGCATCGCTCGCAATGGGTCGGAATAGACGGAGCTCCGTCGACACAAGCTTTTACGCTTCACAGTCCGCTAGCAAACGACAGGATTGGTTTGGGATTTACAGCCGTAAACGACAACCTAGGTCCTTCTAACGAAATTTACCTTGACGGAAATTTCTCTTACACGCTAATGTTTAGCTACAAAACCAAACTAGCTTTTGGAGTAAAAGCCGGAGCCAGAGTCTTGAACGTCGATTGGTCGAAAGGAAGATTTTATGACGGTTCTGATGCCATGCTAAATACGAACATCAATAACAAAATAACGCCTTCTATTGGAGCCGGAGCTTATTTGTATTCTGACAATTGGTATGTCGGAGCTTCCGTTCCAAGCTTTATCAAAGGTGATTATTATGATGACATTCAAGAATCCGTGCAGATCGAAAGGCTTCACTACTATCTTATCGGGGGCTATGTTTTTAATTTTTCAGACAATTTCAAGTTCAAGCCGGCTGTTTTAGCTCGAGGAGTGAGCGGAGCGCCTATTTCTGTAGACGTTTCGGCCAATTTCCTTATCCAAGAGAAATTTACTCTGGGTGCTGGATACCGCTGGGATGATTCCGTTAGTGCTTTGGCTGGGTTTCAGATTTCGAAAGATTTCTTCGTAGGATATTCGTATGATTATACCACGACCGACCTGAACAAATACAATGATGGTTCTCACGAGATCATCCTGCGCTATCAATTGTCTAGAAAAACAAGTCAAATCAAATCGCAACGATTCTTCTAAAAAACAAGCTCATGAAAAATATATACATACTATTCCTGTGCCTTAGCATCGCATCTGTTAGCGCACAAAGTAATTTAAAGAAGGCCAACAAGTTATTCAAGGAGTTTTCTTATGTAGATGCTTCAAAGGCTTATGAAGAATATCTGGAGAAAGAAAAATCGCCTTCAACGCAGACACTCAAAAATGCCGGAGATTCATTCTACTACATCGACGATAAGCGAAATGCGCTCAAATGGTACCAAAAACTATATGATATCCAAGGCACGAGCATTCCGGACGATTATTTTATCAGGTATATAGAATCCTTAAAAGGCGTGTTAGATTATGACAAGGCAGATAAAATCACCAAAGAATATCTTGCCAGCAAGGGCGACCAAAAAAGGATTGCCAATTATACAAGGCTAAAAAAACAGATGGACAGCTTGTCTAAAGAAAAGCCTTTGTATACGATCCGCAATTTAGAAATCAATACCGACAAGTCTGATTTCGGACCGGCTTTTTACGGCGACAAAGTAGTCTATTCTTCAAGCAAGGACACTACAAAATTCAAGGAAAAGCTTTATAACTGGAACAGGCAGCCTTTCTTAAATCTCTACGTAGCAGAAAGGAATACCGCCAATGGAAGCTTGTTTAACGAGACTGTTTTTCTTCCGAATGCCATGACCAAATATCACGAAGCTACGGTTGCTTTTACGCCAGACCTGCAGACTGTTTACTATTCGACCAATATTGTCCGCAAAAAGAAACTCGTTAACGACGAGGAAGGCACCAACAATTTCAAGATCGTAAAAGGCACTATTGCCGATGGAAAGCTGACCAAACCTCAAGATATTTTCTTCAACAACAAGAAATATTCTGCAGGACATCCAGCTTTGAGCGAAGACGGGAAATGGCTGTTCTTTGCTTCGGATATGCCCGGAGGATACGGAGGTTCCGACTTGTATGTCTGCCAAATTGCAGAAGATGGCACTATAGGCCCGCCAAAAAATCTAGGTCCTGAAATAAATACCGCAGGTAACGACATGTTTCCTTCGTTTTCGAACGGCACGCTGTATTTTGCTTCAGATGGGCACTTTGGCTGGGGAGGCCTTGATATCTATGAAAGCAAATTCAAACAAGATGCAACTTTTTCTGAGCCTAAAAACTTAGGAGCGCCGATAAACAGCAACAAAGATGATTTTGCGTATATCGTAGACCCGAAAGATACTTACGGCTACTTTTCTTCCAACCGCGCACAAGGCAAAGGCGACGACGACCTTTATTATTTTACCAAAGAAAAAGCTCCTTGCAATCAGTGGGTTTCTGGCAAAGTGACCAATTCGAAAAGCAAGCTGCCTATTGCAGAAGCAACGGTAATTGTTGCCGATATGTTTGGCGATAAAATCTCTGAAGTAGCTACTAATACTTTCGGAACGTATAGAATTAGCGTTCCGTGCGGCATGAAAGTCAAAGTTTCTGCTACAAAACCTGGCCATAGCACAGACGAAAAAGGGCTGGAAAGCAAAAAAGTCAACGGAGCCGAAATCAAAGACGTGGATTTTGAGTTGAGCAAATACGAGGATTTAGTTGTTATTGATGGCGATAAAGAAAAAATCGACATCAATCCAATCTTCTTCGATTATGACAAGTCAGACATCACGCCACAAGCAGCTACAGAATTAGACAAAGTAGTTTTTGCGATGTCTAAGTTTCCGAACATCAAGATCAAGATTGAGTCTCATACCGATTCAAGAGGAAAAGATGCTTACAACATGAAGCTTTCAGACAGCAGAGCAAAATCAACAAGAACTTATATTTTGTCAAAAGGAATCGATCCATCGCGTATCGAAAGTGCCATCGGGTATGGCGAGAGCCGCTTGACAAACAAATGCAAAAACGGAATAAAATGTACCGAAGCTGAACATCTGGCCAACAGGCGTTCCGACTTTATCGTTATTGAAAAGTAGATTTTTGGGGATTTTGATTGCGTTAGGACTGCCGTAAAAAAGCAGTCCTTTTTGCGTTAAAACACATCATATAACTTTTTCTATTAATTGTGTAAGAGGTTTTTGTCTTAAAATGGAGAAATTTGAATATAGTAACCTAAAAAATAAAGTATGAAAAGTATAGCCAGTAAATTATTCTTCGCGGCAGCCATTGTTATGATGAGTATGACTATCTCCTGCAAAGAAAAACCGACAGAAACAAATGTTGATGTAGATATTGTCGACACCACCAATGTAGAACCAGCCACCACGCCTGCTCCAGACACTATGGCCGTTCCTACAGATACGACAAAAACGCCTACGCCATAATACGTCAAAAACATTTCAAAGGAATCTAGACATGGAAGAGAATCATAATAAAAACAACCGTAATCTAAATCTTGGGTCGGAAAACTCGATAGATCTGAAATCCACACTGCCTGATTGGCTAATGGGATTTTTCAGTCCGTCCATGATATGTGCAGTTGCAGATATTAATGACGACCTATTGGAGGGATATCCGACTGATGATGATTTTTGATCGCAAACCTACTAGGTAATTGGGTGAGGGCCCAATTATTTAATTTTGGGGATTATTTATTCAGGAATCCCTGCTACTAAAGAGCAGGGATTCCTTTTTTACTTCTGTTTTTTTAAAAACGAAAATCTCTTTGACATGAAAAAGCCAGACTCTTTTCCCGCTCAGCAGCAATCCCAACCCGGAAAAGAATATAAAATGGTTCCGGAGCCCGAAATTATCCGCAAGGACTATACTGGAAGCAACAAGCTAAAAGGAAAAACGGCATTGATTACCGGCGGCGATAGCGGCATAGGAAGAAGCGTAGCTGTTCACTTTGCCAGAGAAGGAGCCAATATCGCTATTGCTTATTATAACGAAACCAAAGATGCCGAAGACACCAAAAAAATGATTCTTGAAGAAGGACAAGAGTGCCTGCTACTAAAAGGCGATCTTAAAAAAGAAGCTTTTTGCAGAAACATTGTCAAGAAAACTATAACAAAATTTGGCTCTTTGAATATTTTGGTCAACAATGCCGCTGTTCAATTTCCAGAAAAAGAAATCCAGAAAATAGACAAAAAACAGATTCTAGAAACTTTCGAGACAAATATATTTCCTTTTTTTTATGTTTCAATCGAAGCGATGAAGCACATGAAAAAAGGCGACACCATCATTAATACCACCTCTGTAACAGCCTATCGCGGAAGCGTGCACCTTTTAGATTATTCGAGTACCAAAGGCTCTATTGTTTCCTTCACGCGTTCTGCCTCGAATATGCTCGCAGAGAAAGGCATTCGTGTCAACGGAGTAGCTCCTGGACCCATATGGACGCCTTTGATTCCTTCGAGTTTTGATGGGAAAGAAGTCAAGAAATTTGGCAAAGATACCCCAATGGGCAGAGCGGGACAACCAAGCGAAGTCGCGCCAGCTTATGTTTTTTTGGCCAGCCAAGATGCAAGTTATATGACCGGCCAAATATTACATATTAACGGCGGAGAAATTGTCGGAGGCTAAAAATCTCAAATTTTATAAAATCATTAATACATAACCGTTTTTAAAATCGTAAATTTAAGTATCAAAAAAACAACTAATACATTTAACACAATGAAAACCAAAAACTTAATATTAGGAATCGCCGCTGGATTTGCTGCCGTAGCAGTAGCCAGAATGATCATGAAAAAAACTGGGCACTGGGATGCAATGTGCGACAAGGCATCGGACATGGAAGACAAACTATTCCACAAAGGCTACAGAAAAAGAGAAAGAGAATCGTTGAGTACTCTTCCGAAAGGAGAAGAAAAAACAGTAAACAAAAAACATTACGAAGCTTCAAAGCTAAAAAATGCAGTATTATAAAAAGCATCCAGCTTAGAAAATAAAAAAACGGCTTATGCTATGGTTATAAGCCGTTTTGCATTTAGTATACTTGCATAAACTAAACAGTATCTTGATATTTTGGTTCTTCTTTGAAATGATTATGCTGTTTCAGCCTAATGATACGCTTGTGTTTCGCCGCAAGCTTTTTTTGTGAAAAATTGCTGTATAAAAACACATTCACCTTCCGCCTTCCACGAATGAACAGCGGCAAATTAATCATAATCCCAACGACACATATCGACATCAAGATTAACAACAGGCTCATATATATAATATAGTTCAGCTCAAAAGAGCTTCTAAAATCGACCGCAAAGAAATAGGCGGCAATTGCGAAAACAAAAATCGATAAGAATAAGGATGCTATTTTCATGATTTTGTGTTTTAATTGAACTAATAAATCAGGCATGTACATTTTACCTTAGTTATCAAAGTTATAATTTTGTTAACAAAAATTTTTACATAATTTTAAGAAATAGTTATATGAATGAAAACAGAAATTTCACTTCATTTTACAATAAGAGTAGAAATTATGTAAATTAAAATATTAATAATGTAACTATTTACGTATTAACAAAACTGAGATTTGTAAACCAAACTAAACCAATTTATTAAAAAATAAAATAAAATTAACGTAAAAACCTATCAATTGATTAAAACGGGAGAAAATGCTATGAATCTCAATTTATAAAAAATGGAATGCTTTATAAAGCATTCCATTTTTATATCGTTAAGTAGCTGACTCCTAACTAAAAACTATATGCAATTAAAAATTCATGTGAATAGTCGGTGAGAAACGATAGGACTTAGAACATTTTTTAATAAATTTATTGTCCTAATCTGCGACACGAATATGAAACTATACATCAAATATGATATTAACCAGGCTTGCAGGGTAATTTTGCAAGAACAACTTGAAAAATTTGGCATTCAATACCAGCTTTTAGACTTAGGCGAGATCGAATTCAAGGAAGCAATTCCTGAAGAAATCTATTCCCAGCTGAGAGAGGCCCTAAAAAAATACGGTATCGAAATGCTCGATAACCAAAAAAGCCAGCTCATCCAAAAAATAAAAGACACTATAGTAGAAATGGTATATGAAAAAGACAAGCTCCCTACCTCGACCATTTCATCTTATCTTTCGGATAAACTCAATCTTAGCTACGGCTATATTTCGAATATATTTTCTGAGCATACCTATACCTCAATAGAGAATTATATAATCATGCAGAAAATAGAGCGAGCCAAAAAGCTAATTATAGAAGACGGACTCACATTGACAGAAGTTTCTTATAAATTGAATTACAGCAGCGTAGCTCATTTATCCGGACAATTCAAAAAAACAACAGGGCTTACGCCTTCGATGTTTAAAAGGATTGTCGATAAAAGGCGTAACATGACTAAGGAATAAAGAAATTAAACGCTATATTTGAGATATCAAAAAAAAACCTAAACCATGATTAAGGATAAGTCTCCGATAAATATTATGCTTGCAGATGATGATGAAGATGATCGCAATTTTTTTAATGATGCAATAAAAGAATTAAAAATCAACAACAATCTGACCGTTTTCAAAAACGGAAGAGAATTGATGGATTACCTGGAGCATCCGAATACGATTCTGCCCCATATTTTATTCTTAGATTTAAACATGCCAAGCAAAAATGGGAATGAATGCCTTAAAGAAATTAGGCAGAATTCTAAATTCAAGGATATATCCATAGCCATCTATTCTACCTCATCGGCAGAAAAAGATATTGAAGAAACGTTTGTAGGCGGTGCCAATATCTACATCAAAAAACCTAATGATTTTACGAATTTAAAAAAAGTGCTTAAAGAAGTCGTCAATATAAATTGGCAATTCCATACTTCTGGATTAAACAAAGACACTTTCTTTTTCAGCATATAAAGGCGAAAACTAAAGGATATGAAATTAAAGGAATTACTTACCCCTACACTTGTTTACAGAACAGCTCTAGGGGTATCTTTTATTTTGGTGATAAGCGTCGCTATCGTTTTTCATATCCAGATGAAAAGCTTGAACCAATCTGTAGATTTGATTTCGGATTCTAATAAGAAACAATTTGAGCTCGAAAAAATCATCACCGAAATTATCCAAAGGGAAAGCGGGATCCGAAGCTATATCATTACCAAAGATTCCCTTTTTTATGAAAACAATCTGCAACTTAAACGAAAACTCTTCAACGGTCTTTCCCAGCTAAAAAGTGGTTATTCAAGTAGCGAAGATATCCAGAATATCGAAAACCTGAGCAAGGATATCCAAAAAAGGCTAGCGCTTTTTGAAGAAGTCTTGGCCATTTCCAATTCAAAACGTACCGACCCTGCCCTACTGCATGCCAAATTAATTGAAGGAAACATGCAGACAAAAGCTATTCAACAAAAAATATACAAGCTTATTGATAAGGAAGTTACAAAGTTAAAGTTGCACAACATCAATCATCGTTATGATATAGAAACGTCTACAATCACAGCTTTTTCGCTCACAATCATAACTTTGGTCGTATTGTTATTTTCCCTCAACAAGATAAACCTTGATTTCGTAAAAGTAAGGAAGCTGAACGAAGAGTTGAAATTTGTCAACCAAGTTTCTGATAATGCTGAAAAAGTAGCAGGAATAAGCCATTGGAAAATAAACATCAAGACAGGCAAGTTTTTTTATTCCGATAATTTCTTTCGGATATTAGGACTCAAGCCACATGCTTTTGAACAAAATCTAGACAACTTTACTCCTTTTATCCACCCAGATGACGTAGAAGATGCGGTAAGACAGCATGAAGAGTCAATGCGAAATCATACGCCAACATCAATGATCTATAGGATTGTGCGCCAAGACGGTGAAATAAGATACATCAACTCAACAGGAGATTTTACGCATAACAGCAAAGGAGAGCTTGTCAAGATTGGCGTCAGCAATGATATTACCGAAGAATACACGAACAAGCTGGCATTGGAAGAAAAAAACAGGACGCTGATTGCTATGAATGCTGAATTAGAATCGTTCAACCAGATTGTGAGCCATGACTTGCAGGAACCGCTCCGGAAAATACAAATGTTTATTTCCAGGATTGAAGATTCTGATTTTGAAACCATTTCAGAAAAAGGAAGGGATTATTTCTCAAAAATCAAAAATGCTGCGAATAGGATGCAAAACCTGATGATGGATTTGGTCGACTATTCAAAAACCATAAAAGACGACAAAGTTTTTGTAAAGACCAACCTTAACAAGCTTCTCGAAGATGTGGTTCATGAACTTGCCTTAAATATCGAAGAAAAAAATGCAGTAATCGAAATTGGCAACTTGCCGAAACTAAATACAATTCCGTTCCAAATACACCAACTATTCGTTAATCTTATTTCTAATTCACTGAAATACAGCAAAGAAACCACACCTCCGATCATTAAGATCAAAGCGGTAAAAATCAAAAACGGAGAGAAAATCAATGATATCGAGCTTTCCGATAAAAAATATTACAAGATAACGGTAACCGATAACGGAATAGGATTCAAGCAAGAATTCTCTGAAAAGATCTTTATGCTCTTCAAGCGACTCGAAACAGACATTGATTATTCCGGAACCGGGATAGGGCTCGCCATCTGCAAAAAGATTATCGAAAACCATAATGGATTTATCAAAGCCGAAGGCAAGCCTGATATCGGTTCTGTTTTTATCCTCTATCTCCCTAAATAAAGATTTCTTAAAGTTAAATAATGTAACATTCCGATTTGTTTGTCGTCCTACGTTCTGAAACGTTAAAATATGTTTTTGTAAAATAATTCTTAAACATAGACGTTTTCTAGAAAGTGAATTTTCTCACAGAACAATAACAATCAAATCAATCATGAATCAAAAAACGAACGTTCCTTTATTAATCCTGCTCTTCCTCATCGGAAGCTGGGCAAAAGCCCAAGACAAAGTCACCATAAGCGGTACGATTGTCAACTCCCAGAGCAATGAAACCCTGATCGGGGTCAACATCTTCATCCCTGAGCTACAATCGGGGACAACCACAAACGAATACGGCTTCTTCTCCCTCTCTGTCCCAAAAGGCGATTACACCCTTCAAATCAGCTACATGGGATTCCAGACTTCTGAAGAAAAAATATCGTTGCAGCAAAATCTTCGGAAAAACATCAGCCTGGAAAGTACTACCCAGAATCTTGATGAAATCGTAATTACCGAAAGAAAAAATATTGCCAATATCAAAAAACCTGAAATGAGCGTGAACAAGCTCTCCATTCAGGAAATTAAAAAAATGCCTGCAGTATTAGGAGAAACCGACATCCTAAAATCAATCCTTCAACTGCCTGGAGTTACGAATGCAGGCGAAGGTTCATCAGGATTTAATGTACGAGGCGGAGCAGCCGACCAGAATCTTATCCTTCTTGACGAAGCCCTGATTTATAATTCATCGCACTTATTCGGATTCTTTTCTGTTTTTAATTCAGATGCCATCAAAGATCTGAAACTATACAAAGGCGGAATTCCTTCCCGTTTCGGAGGCCGTGTTTCTTCCGTATTGGATATCTACCAGAAAGAAGGAAACAGTAATGAATTTCACATGAATGGTGGTATCGGACTGATTTCCAGCCGACTTTTAGCAGAAGGGCCTATCGAGAAAGGAAAAGGTTCCTTTCTTGTAGCAGGAAGAAGCTCGTATGCACATTTGTTTTTAAAGCTTACAGATAATAACAACAGCGCCTATTTTTATGACCTAAATACTAAATTGAGCTACAAGCTGAATGACAACAACAGCCTCTTTTTATCCGGATATTTCGGAAGAGACGTTTTCGATATCAACGATCAGTTCAATAATGTGTATGGAAATGCCGTATTGAACTTGAGATGGAACCATCTTTTTTCGGATAAGCTATTCTCCAACATGTCTATGATCTACAGCGATTATTACTATGGACTTAAGCTCGATTTCGTCGGATTGAACTGGGATTCTGGAATCAAGAATTACAACTTCAAATATGATTTCAAGCATTACATAAGCGAAAAGCTAAAAATGACCTATGGTCTAAATGCTGTCTATTATGATTTCAATCCTGGAACTATTTCGCCTACAGGCCCATCTTCAGGAATCAACCACGACCAATTGGACAAAAAATACGCTCTAGAACCTGCACTTTATATCGACGCAGAGCAGGAAGTGACAGAAAAACTTAGTGTCAATTATGGTCTTCGTTATAGTATGTTCTATCGCCTTGGACAGCAAGACATGAATATCTATGCCAACAATGAAGCCGTGACTTTCAACCAAGAACTTCAGATTTACGAAAAAGGAAAACCAATCGGAACCGAGCATTTTGGCAGTGGCAAGACAATCGCCTCTTTCGACAATCTTGAGCCTCGCCTTGCCGTATCTTATCAGTTAAGCGATAATCAGTCCATCAAAGCAAGCTACAACCGAATGAGCCAGTACATCCACTTGATTTCGAATACCTCTTCTCCTACTCCTTTGGACGTTTGGGCGCCTAGCGACAAATTCATCAAGCCGCAGCTTTTGGATCAGGTAGCTTTAGGATATTTCAGAAATTTCCACAACGACGATTATACTTTGGAAACTGAAATCTATTACAAAAAAGTAAAAAACAGAATCGATTATATCGACGGAGCCGACCTTATTGCCAATGAAGCTATCGAACAAGTAGTCTTGAACGGAAAGTCCAGATCGTATGGTTTGGAAGTATTATTACGAAAAAATTCAGGCAAATTAAACGGCTGGATTTCTTATACTTTGTCTCGTTCCGAACAGCAGACACCGGGAAGAACGGCTGCAGAAACAGGAATCAACAACGGAAAATGGTACAGCACTGGCTATGATAAAACACACAATTTGGCTATTACCGCATCTTATAGCTTAAACGACAAATGGTCTTTCGGAAGTACATTTGCATTGCAATCAGGACAGCCAGTTACTTATCCGAACGGTCAGTATGAATATGGGGGCATCATTGTTCCGAGTTATGGGGCGCGAAATGACGACCGTCTTCCAGCCTATCATCACTTAGATGTTTCGGCAACTTATGTTCCAAAACCAGATAAGAAAAAAGGCTGGCAAGGCGAATGGGTTTTCAGCATCTACAACTTATACAACCGCATGAATTCTGCTTCGATGACCTTTAGGCAGAATGAAGATACTGGAAGAAATGAAGCCGTAAGACTTTCGATCTTCGGAATCATTCCAAGCGTAACCTACAATTTCAAATTCTAATCAGACAAACGATATCATGAAAAATATAAAATATATAGCCATTCTTTTCTTATCAATACTTTGCTTCAGCTGTGAAGAAGTAGTTGATGTCGATCTAAACACGACGCCACCAAGACTTGTTATCGATGCTTCGATTGACTGGATCAAAGGAACCGACGGAGCTTCGCAGAAAATCAAACTGACAACTACGACTGGGTATTTTCAAAGCGTCATTCCTGTAGTTTCTAATGCCACGGTTTTTGTTACGAACAGCAGCAATACGGTCTTTACTTTTACAGAAACTCCCGGAACTGGAGAATATTTCTGTACCGATTTTCAGCCAGTGATAGGAGAAACCTATGTCTTGACCGTAGTCCGTGATGGACAAACCTATACAGCAACAGAAAAGATGATGGCTGTTCCTGAAATTACAAGGACAGAACAGAATAACGAAGGCGGATTTTCAGGCGATGATACCGAAGTTAAGTTCTTCTATAACGATAATGGCAATGAAGACAATTTCTACCTGAGCAAATTTGTGACAGGCCGACTTCCTTACCCTGACTATGATGTCCTAGACGACAAATTCTTTCAAGGCAATGAAATGTTTGGCGTTTTCACGCACGAAGATTTTGTAACTGGCGACGAACTCAACATTTCTCTATTGGGAATTTCAGAGCGCTACTATAACTATATGTATATCTTGATCGGTATTTCCGAAGGCGGTGGCGGCGGTCCATTCCAGACAACGCCAGCGAACGTAAGAGGAAATATCATCAATCAGACCAACAGTAGCAATTACGCTTTAGGATATTTTAGAGTATCGGAAAGAGTCGATATGACCTATACGATAGAATAATTATTGTTCTAAAGGCTTGCCACTTTCTGTCCAAGAATCGGTGCCGCCTTTAAGCTCTATAATGTTTTGAAAACCTTGAGCCTGCATTATTTCAACTGCCTCAGCGCTTCTCCCGCCTGCTTTGCAGTAGATATAAACAGGCTTGGTTTTATCAAGCTTATTGATTCGGTCAACGAAATCTTGGTCATAAAGATGGATGTTTTCAGCTCCTTTCAGATGGCCTTGCTTGTATTCTTTCGGAGTTCTGACATCGACCAATTGCACAGCAGCGGCTTCAGTTTTTTTAGCAAAAACTTCAGGAGAAACCAATTCAGGAGATTTGCTCTGCGATTGGCAGGAAGCAAAACTTATCAGGAGTAACAATAAAGAAAATAATCTAGTCTTCATATCTTAGAAATTTAAGGCCTAAAAGTAATAAAAAAAGGAGCGATACGCTCCTTTTTTTATTCTGGTAATTCAACAGGTCCGTCCCATTCAGACATTCCGCCTATAAGATTATAAGTCGTATCAAAACCAAGCTGGCCCATTACGTCGCAGGCCTTTGCACTTCGCATTCCTGCCTGGCAATACACATAATAGTTCTTGGTCTTGTCTAGTTCTTCTACTTCATAGATAAACCCTTGGCCTTTATAAATATCAATGTTTTTGGCTCCGGGAATCATTCCTCGATTGTATTCGTCTTCGGTTCTTACGTCTAAAATTACAGCATTTTCATCTTCCTGTAATTGGGACCACCATTGTTCTTGTGATATATTCATTATTTTTTTCTGTAAAAGTATTATGCTTTGATGGAACATCCAATAGCTTTGGTCTCTTTAACTACTACTTCTTTGTTTTTCAAAAGAGCATCCACTGCTTTTTCTACATATTTTTCCTTAACTGCTTTTTCATCTCCATAATTATCATCAATAGCACCGATATATTTCACCTGGTTTCCTTTTGCTGTTTTCTGCAAGATATACACATGTGGTGTTTTTGTAGCTCCATATTGAGGATAGATTTTTTGTCCTTCATCTAATAAATACGGGAAAGTAAATCCTTTTTCTTTTGCTTTAACTTTCATCAGATCAAAACTGTCATCCTTTTGTTTTTCAGGATTGTTCGGATTGATCGCAATTACAGGATAGCCTAGTTTTTTATATTTCTTATCTAAAGCTACGATTCGATCCTCATATGCTTGAGCATACGGACAGTGATTGCAGGTAAAAATCACGATAAAGCCTTTGGCATCTTTGAAATCTTTCAAGGAAACTTTTTTATTGTCGATGTTCTTCAAGCTGAAATCTGTTGCAATATCGCCTACTTTATAACCAGCAGCGGCATCCATATTTTTATACGTAAAAGCGCTTGCAAGCCCTGCAAGCAATACAAAAGCAAAAATTTTAATTGTTTTCATAGTATGATGTTTATAGTTTGATTTTAGTTTTGGAATTGTTTTACCTCATTCTCAAGTTCTTCAAATGAAAAGCTCTTTTCATAAAAACGGCGCTTATCACCTTTATAGATAATTGTCGCCGGAATCGCGCCGCTCCATGTAGAATCCACTTTGTTAATCCATGTATTAGCATCTGGATCATTAAGCAATAGCACTTCTGACTTAAGATTATGTTCTTTGACAAAAGGCAGTAACTTGGTCTCTGCCATTTTCGGAAAATCGATGCTTACCAAAAGTACTTTTACCTTTTTGTCTTTGTATTCTGCATTCAGCTTTTCAAAATTGGGAAGTTCTTCTACACAGGGAACACACCAAGTCGCCCAAAAATTAACCACATAAGTAGTGTCATTATCCTTTTTCAGATAGGGCTCAAGGCCTAAAAAATTATACGAATCGATAGAAATACCGTCTTTTGAATAAGTTTTTAATGGTTTTGGATTAGAAATTGCTTCCTTTTTCTCCTCAGATTTGCAAGAAACAAGCAGAAAAACGATACCAATGGCAATAATTTTCTTCATTTATAAAAAATTTATTTTGTCTTTAAACCCAATAAAAATAAGCATTCTACGTACCGACATCATTTATTTAACAAAAATTTAATCCACATTTGTATATACAATTAAAAATAGTACTACATTTGTACATACAAATTTTGTAATTACAATAATGAAAATAGAAGAAATCATCAAAACGACCTCTCCTATGGCAATCGGAAAAAAGACGGTGCTGAACATTATGTACACGCAAAACGTCTTAGCAGAAAAATTCAACGAGATACTGAAAGCCTACGATTTATCGCCAGAACAGTTTAATGTCTTAAGAATTCTAAAAGGTCAGAATGGCAAGCCAACCAATATGTGCGTTATCCAAGAACGGATGATTGCCAAGACTAGCAATACCACGAGGCTGGTTGACAAATTGCTTCTGAAAGAGCTCGTGACCCGAGAAATCTGTCCTGGCAACAGACGAAAAATGGAAATCGCCATTACAGAAAAAGGATTGGAACTTTTAGCCGATCTTAATCCAAAAGTAGAACATCACGAATGCCTTTTGGCACAAAAACTCTCAGCTGAAGAACTTGAACAGCTAAATTATTTACTAGAAAAATTAAGAACAATTAATCCATAAATTTAAAAATGAGTGCAATTATAAATAACCTGAATTGGAGATATGCAACGAAAAAATTCGATGCAACAAGAAAAATATCAGACCAAGATTTAGAAACAATCAAAGAAGCAATCAGACTTAGTGCTTCCTCTTACGGCCTTCAGCCATACAAAATCTTAATCGTCGAAACGCCAGAATTAAGAGCAAAATTACAGCCAGTTGCTTGGGGTCAATCTCAAATTGTAGATGCTTCGCATTTGATCATCTTTGCAAATCAAACTAATTTTGGAGATAACGGAATCGATTCTTACGCACAGAACATTGTTGAAACAAGAGGAATTCCTGCAGAGAGCATCCAAGGATATGTTGATTTCATGAAATCAAAAATTTCAACTCTGCCATTAGAATCAAGAAACCACTGGACATCAAAACAAACCTATATAGCTTTAGCTAATCTTTTGAATGCTGCAGCTGAGCTAAAAATCGACGCTACTCCAATGGAAGGCTTTGATGCCGAACAAGTAAATGAAGTACTTGGACTAGATAAATTAGGCCTAAACGCTTCTACAATAGCTACTTTAGGCTACCGCCATGAAGAAGATGCCACACAGCATTTTAAAAAAGTGAGAAAATCTAACGAAGAATTATTTATCAATTTATAATAATAACCTTAATTCAATTAAAAACAATGAAAAATTTCAAGACTATTGCAATCGCTCTTTTAGTAGCATTCGGATCATTTACAGCAACGGCACAAGAGAAAAAAGTTGATGTAAAAGCTAGCAAAATCAACTGGGTTGGTAAAAAAGTAACAGGACAACACGAAGGTACAATCGACCTAAAAAGCGGCGTTCTTGTTTTCAAAAGCAACAAACTTGCTGGAGGAAACTTTACAGTTGACATGACAACAATTTCTACTACAGACTTGAAAGCAGGTCAAGGAAAAGAAAAACTAGACGGACACTTAAAAGCTGACGATTTCTTCGGAACTGACAAATACCCAACAGCTAAATTGGTATTCAAATCAATTGGAAAAAAATCAGATAACGTTTATTCTGTAACTGCAGATTTAACGATCAAAGACATTACAAACTCCGTGAAATTTGATATTACAGTTAACAAAAATAACGCTACAGCAGCATTAAAAGTAGACAGAACTAAATACGGTATCAAATACGGTTCTGGAAACTTCTTCGAAGGCCTAGGCGACAAAGCAATCTACGACGAATTCGAATTAGCTGTAGATTTAAAATTCTAATTCCAAACAATTATTTTTCCCAAGTCCCTGTCAGATGTTTTTCTGGCAGGGATTTTTTTATTAGGGCGAATCCCTTCGGGTCGGGCTATTCGCTCTATCTTTTGCTCCATTTCATGCCGCAAAAGGATGCCGCTGCTATCCCTTTCGCGGACGTATCGCTCCAAAAAACTTCCGTAACTTTGCCAAATAAAACAACAACTATTCCGATGAAAAACATACTTGTAGTAGACAATTACGACAGCTTTACCTACAATCTAGTTCACTATTTAGAAGCCCTAAATTGCAAGGTTACGGTTCTCCGAAACGATGAAATCGAGCTCGAAGAAGTCAAAAACTACGACAAAATATTGCTTTCTCCGGGCCCTGGACTTCCATCCGAAGCCGGTTTATTAAAAGATATTATTAAAGAATATGCTCCCTCAAAAAGCATTTTAGGCATCTGTTTAGGACAGCAAGCTATCGGCGAAGTCTTCGGTTCGACGCTCAAAAATCTCGAAAAAGTATACCACGGAACAGCTTCAAAAGCAAAAATTTTGGTCGAAGACGAATCGCTTTTTACAAATATTCCGAACGAATTTATGGTCGGAAGATACCATTCGTGGGTCGTAGAAAAATCAAATTTAGGTTCCGATTTAGAAATAACTTCAGTAGACGAGAACGGAGAAATCATGTCGCTACGCCACAAAAATTTCGACGTAAAAGGAGTACAATTTCATCCTGAATCCATCTTGACACCATTGGGAAAACAAATTTTAGAAAATTGGGTTCGCAATTAGCAATACTAATCTATTAGTTTATATAATTAAATTCAATAGTCTGAATTAAAATTATTTAAAAAATCAATATAGAAATTATCTATCGTCATTTTCTCAAACGTTTTTCGTTAAAAAAATGTTAAACAAAAATTAAACAATCGTTTAATTTAAACAAGTGTTTAATTTTGTACTCGATTTAATGATGTACAAAAAATGACGACTGAATTTAATGAAAAGCAATTAGAAATCCTTCAGGTAGCCGAGGAGCTTTTTGCAGAAAAAGGATTCGACGGAACTTCCATCCGCGACATAGCAAAAAAGGCCAATATCAACATTGCGATGATTTCCTATTATTTTGGCTCCAAAGAAAAATTACTCGAATCGTTGATCATCTTCCGAACTTCCGATTTGAGATTACAGCTCGAAAATCTTTTTAGCGAAGACCTCTCTCCTATCCAAAAAATCGAGAAGCTTATCGAACTTTACATAAACCGCCTGAACAAAAACAGATGCCTGTACCAAATTCTCCATTTTGAATTTTCTTCCAAAAAACGAATCATGGATTTCAAGGTCTTTACCGATGTAAAAAAACAGAACCTCCTATCGCTTCAAAAAATAATTGCTGAAGGACAAGAAAAAGGAGTCTTCCGAAAAAACATCAACACGGCGCTTTTGCCTCCTACGATCATGGGCACTTTTTTTCACTTCCATACCAACCGCCCTTTTTATGAAGAACTCTTCAACTTGAAGACTGAGGAAGCATACGATCATTTTATAAAAACAGAAGTAATAAGTCACATCAAACAAACAATTAAAGCCTTTTTAGTTTATGAAAACTAACCCATTGTTGTTGGGAATGCTATTGATTCTGGGATTTGCTGAAGCAACCGCCCAAGAAAAAAGACCCCTGACACTAAACGAGGCCATCAGCTTGGCCACAACTCAAAGCAACGAGGCCGGATTGGCAGACACCAAAACCGAAACTTCGAAGTACGAATTAGAAACCGTAAAAAACAACCGCTACCCTAGCCTGAAAATTTCCGGACAATACCAGCGATTGACCGAAGCCAACATCAATTCAAAAGTTTCCTTCGGAGGCTCTGAACCAGCTGAAGGCGAAACAACTTCATCGCCAAAGGTAAACCAGTTGATTTTAGGACAAGCCAGCCTTTCTATGCCGATCTTTTCTGGATTTAAGCTAAAAAACAGCGTAAAAGCTTCCGAGAACAGATACCAGGCCGAATTGCTGAACGCAAAAAACACCAAAGAGCAGCTGGCTATGAACACGGTGATTCTTTACGTGAATCTTTACAAAGCACAACAGTCCGTACGATTGATTCAAGAAAACCTGAAGAGCTCTCAACAGCGTGTCAAAGATTTTACCGCCATGGAAGAAAACGGGTTGATTGCTAGAAACGACCTTTTGAAATCGCAATTGCAGTCTTCCAACATCGAATTGTCTTTAGAAGATGCTAAAAGAAAAGTTGTCACATTAAACTACCAGCTTGGGAATCTGCTCAAGCTTCCAGAAGGAACGCAGATTTCTCCCGACGATGCTATTTTTGAAGACTCAGGCTTTCCTAAGGCTTCAATTAATCAAAATGATGCTCTTGCCGGCAGAAGTGATTTGGAAGCTTTAAAATGGATGCAAAAAGCCTCAGAAGCGAATATCAAGGTTGCCGAAGGAAACTATTATCCTTCTGTATCGCTAATCGGCGGTTATGTCGCTTTTAATCTGAAAAACGTCTTGGAAGTAAATAATGCTATCAATTTTGGAGTCGGTGTTTCGTATGACCTTGCTTCTATTTTCAAAAACGGAAAAGATGTAAAGCTGGCACGAAGCCAAGCTTCAGAAACAAAACAATCTGCCGATATCCTGACAGACCGTATCAAAGTGGAAGTTCAAGAAGCACAAGAAAATTATGCACTTTCGTTGAAACAGTACAAAGTCTACCAAGAAGCGATTGTTCAGGCATCTGAAAATTTCAGAATCGTAAAAGACAAATACGACAACGGGCTTTCGGACACCAATGACCTTTTGGAAGCCGACGTACAAGAACTTCAAGCAAAATTAAATGAAGCCTTTTCAAAAGCAGACATTGCACAAAGCTATTACGAACTGCTAAGTGCTTCCGGCAAACTAACCGACTCATTCAATATCACTAAAAACTAAATTCCCTTCACGATGGAAAAGAAAAAAACAAATAAAAAGTTTACGTTCATACTTGCTGCGTTAGTCGTAATCGGCGCAACTTATGGAATATACAAATACGTTCACTCGCTTTCTCACGAAACAACCGATGATGCCCAGATTGAGAAAAACATGAACCCGATCATTCCGAGAGTTTCGGGCTATGTGACAAAAGTGTATGTAAAAGACAACGACTTCGTTAAAAAAGGCGATACGCTTTTTACCATAGACGATAAAGACTACTTAGTAAAAGTAGAAGAAGCAAACGCAGCATTAGTTGCAGCACAGGGCAGCTTAGAAGTTTCGAAAGCTGATATTGGCGGTGCTTTGGCAAATATCTCTATTTCTGAAGCAAACATTTCTTCTGCGGGCGGAAATATAGAAACCGCAAAAATCAGGCTGACAAGAGCGGCAAACGACTTTGTACGTTACCAAAATCTTTACAAAAACAAATCGATTACCAAACAGCAATTCGAGCAGGCAGAAGCTGCAAAATTAGAAGCCGAAAGCGAATTGAGAATCTTACAGCAACAACAGAGAGCTAGTACGTACCAAAAATCAGTAGCAGCCTCTCGTTCAAACGTAACGAACAAACAGACGGAAGTGGCCGCTGCAAATATCAAAAAAGCGCAAGCCGTTCTCGATGCTGCGAAATTGAACTTAAACTATACTGTAGTTACTGCTTCAATCGACGGACAAGTTTCTAAAATCAACATACAGCCAGGGCAATTTGTGCAGCCGGGGCAATCGATGTTTTATATCATCAACAACAGCGAAGCTTGGGTTATCGCTAATTTCAAGGAAACCCAATTGAGCAAAATGGTAGTCGGGCAAAAAGTAGGCATTCATGTCGATGCTTATCCTGATTACGAATTCAAAGGAACAATCACGTCATTTTCTCCTGCAACTGGAGCGCGTTTTTCATTGCTTCCTCCTGATAATGCTACTGGAAACTTCGTAAAAACAATCCAAAGGCTTCCTGTAAAAATCAGCCTTGATCCTGAAAATGCTCCAGACAAAGTAAAAAATCTTCGTCCGGGTATGAACGTTGACGTTGACGTACACTTAAAATAAATCCCAGCATATTAATGATTTAAGGTTTGTAAATCGCAAATCCTAAATCATCAATCCAAAATCTTAAATTAAAATGGAAGCAACTTCAGGAGAAGACAGTTTAGTTGAATACGGCTTCAGAAGGGTTATCATTACGATTACCGCGGTACTTTGTGCCCTGTTGGAAATCGTCGATACGACCATCGTAAACGTTGCCCTGACAGACATGCGCGGAAGCCTCGGTGCTACCCTGACTGATGTCGCTTGGGTAATTACTGCCTATGCGATTGCCAACGTAATCGTGATTCCGATGACGAGCTGGTTGTCACAGCAATTCGGAAGAAGAAATTATTTTGCCGTGTCCATCGTCATCTTTACCGTTTCATCATTTCTATGCGGTAACGCTACAAACATCTGGGAACTTGTCGTTTTTCGCTTTGTCCAAGGACTTGGCGGAGGAGCATTATTGGTAACGGCACAGACAATCATCACGGAAAGTTATCCGGTTGCCAAACGAGGAATGGCTCAAGCAATTTACGGCTTAGGTGTAATCGTAGGACCGACATTAGGACCGCCTTTGGGAGGTTATATCGTAGAAAATTATTCTTGGCCTTATATCTTTTACATCAATATTCCTTTAGGAATTATAGCAACCATCTTGACCTTGTCGTATGTAAAAAGCCCTAAATATGGTGAAAAGCTAAGGGCAAGCCAAGTCGATTGGTGGGGAATTCTGCTGTTAGCCATGTTCATCGGTTCTTTGCAATTTGTTTTAGAACACGGACAGCAAGACGATTGGTTTGACGACGGACTGATTACTACATTAAGCATCGTCAGCCTTTTTGGATTGATATTATTCATCTGGCGAGAGCTGACCTATAAATACCCGATTGTAAACCTCAGCGTACTAAAAGACGGAAATCTTAGAATCGGTACCGTAATGTGCTTTATCCTTGGATTTGGATTATACGGCTCGACATTGATCTTGCCAATCTATACCCAATCGGTTTTAGGATGGACAGCTTTAGACGCTGGATTATTGCTAATTCCAGGCTCTATTACTACCGCATTCATGATGCCTATCGTCGGGAATTTAATCCAGAAAGGCGTACCGCAAGGTTATATGGTCGGTGTTGGATTCTTGGTATTCTTTTTCTTCACTTTCTGGATGCACAATGTGATTACGCCCGATACCGGTGTCGAACATATGTTCTGGCCGCTGATTTTAAGAGGAATCGGACTTGGACTATTATTCGTTCCTATCACTACTTTAGCCTTATCAACATTAAAAGGAAAACATATTGGAGAAGGTGCTGCTTTTACAGGAATGATGCGACAATTAGGAGGTTCCTTCGGAATTGCGATTATCACCACTTTCATCACAAGATTCAGCCAAAACCATCGCGTGGATTTGGTGTCTCATTTAAGTGCCGATAAATTGGAAGTCCAAAACAGAGTACATCAATTGCAACAAGGATTCATGGCAAAAGGCTTTAGCTCCAGCGAAGCGCTCGGAAAAGCGTATCAGGTCATGGATGTTTCGGTCATGAAACAAGCTACGGTCTTATCGTATATGGATATCTTTATGTACTTAGGAATTATGTTCTTGTGCTGTATACCGATCATACTTCTCATCAAGAAAAGTAAAAACAAAATTAATCCGGCAGATGCCATGCATTAATATTTTTTCAAGGTTATTATTTGAGAAAGCTTCGGAAATTCCGAAGCTTTCTGCTTTTAAATTAGCGTTTATTTAATATCCGCTTAATTTGTTTCCCTGATATTCCGCCTACTTTAGCCTTGTGCTTAAAATAAAAGCCAAGCAATGCACAACAAATCCTTTTATTTCATACATTTGATTGAATGTAAGGTAGTTGTATTAATTTTTAATCTGATTATCATGGGACTATTCGGCAAAAAAGAGAAGAAAATATTCAAGGAATTCAGCAAAAAAAGCGTCGAATACCTGACAGATATTAACAAGGATACCGATGAGCTTTTGGAAGAACTCCAAGAAAGTTACTCAGAAAACCGATTTGCGATTCCAGAATTCATCAGCCTTATCGAATCTATAAAAGCAAAAATTTCGCTTGAAGAATCTCAAAAGCTTGAGGAACTTTCCCAAAAAATTGTCCAGATAAAAAAATGCGCTAAGAAAAGCGTCAGCGCTGTAGCCGAACTTTCAAGAAACCAGCGAAAAACAACCCGCGAAGCCATAAGAGAATTCAGCGAGTTTGTTGAATCGTAATTATCTCGTAAAAACCAATTTGTTCCCTTTCGACAAGTTCGCGTCAAATTTATAACCTTCATAATCGAATCCTTTCAAATCATCGATCGTTTCCGCATTCGTATCAATAATATAACGAACCATCATGCCTCTCGCCTTCTTGGCAAAGAAACTGATCATCTTTAGCTTGCCATCTTTATAATCCTTGAATTCTGGAGTGATTACAGGAACTTTTAGCGCCTTCGCATCCACAGAATCAAAATATTCATTGCTGGCCAAATTCACAAACAGCTCGCCTTTCTTCAATTCTGAATTCAATGACTTCGTAATTTTCGCCTTCCAGAATTCATACAAGTTCTTGTTTTTTCCGACTGGAAGCTTGGTTCCCATTTCCAAACGATACGGCTGTATTAAATCCAAAGGCTTAAGCAAACCGTACAATCCTGACAAAATTCTAAGTTTGCCTTGCAAATCATCTAATTTTTCCAAAGGCAGAGAATACGCATCCAAACCAATATAGACATCGCCATTAAAAGCATAAATCGCCTGGCGGGAATTTTCCAATGTAAAAGGTGTTGCCCATTCTTGATTTCTATGCCAATTCAAATCCGCTAACTTTTCTGAAATGTCCATCAACTCAGAAAGTTTTTTAGGCTTCAGCTTTTTTAAGACTCTGTGGATGGTGTTCGATTCTTTTAGAAAAACAGATTCGGTATGTGTAGTTGTAGGCAGTGCGGTTTCAAAATCTAAAGATTTGGCAGGCGAAATAACGATTTTCATGTTCTGGAATTTGATTTCAAAAATACAAAATCATACGCATGAATTTTGATTTTTTATATCAAAAATACGAGAGCTAATTCCATAAATCCAGTTTCTCTCTTTTTAGTATATTTGTAGAAACCTCAAAAAACTCACGCCTTGTATTCACAAATCAACAAAAGCATCAGTCGTTACGTTTCATTTTCGGAAGAAGAATTGTCTACGTTCAATTCGTTATTAGAATATAAAAAAGTACCCAAAAAAACCATCATGCTCCATGAAGGCGAAATGTGCAATTTTGAAGCATTCGTAATCAAAGGCTGCGTCAGAAAATATTATATCGACGCCAACGGTTTTGAAGTCATCCTACAATTCGCGATTGAAGATGCCTGGGTTAGCGATATCTCCTTCAGTATTTATGAAACCAAGCCGAGCCAAGTTTTTATCGAAACTCTTGAAGACTGCGAGTTTTTAATATTTTCGCCAGAATCAAAAGAAGAACTGTTTACCAAAGCGCCAAGATTTGAAAGAGCGTTTCGTATTTTGATGCAAAGAAATCTGTCAGTAACCCAAAACAGGCTTTTCCACACTATTTCTCAAACGGCAACAGAAAAATATCTTGAGTTTCTGGAACTCTATCCTACCATTCCGCAGCGCGTAGCACAACATTATATTGCTTCCTATTTGGGGATTTCGCCTGAGTTTCTCAGCAAAGTAAGAGCTCGAATCGCAAAAAACTAATATTTTAAATTCCCTCAAAAAAATTTACAAAAAAAGTTTTTCTTGTCCTAGTTCAATGCATAAGGAGGTTTTCTGACGGAAATTTGTCCTGTAATTAAAACGCATTAGAAATGGACCGTAAAAATTTTATAAAAAAAGGATTGATGGGCACTGGAATGTTCATCACGTCTGCTGCGATAGGCGATGTCATGAAAAACGATATCGACGAGATCAAAGAATTGGAACCGCTTGGATTCAACCATCTTCCAAATCCAGAATCATTTGTTATGGAAAATACGGTACTGCATAAATCAGCTACTCGCGGACATGCAAATCACGGCTGGCTGGATTCGCATCATACGTTCAGCTTTGCAAATTACCACAATCCCGACAGAATGCATTTCGGCGTTTTGAGAGTATTGAACGACGACCGCGTTGATGCTGGTATGGGCTTCGGAAAGCATCCGCATGATAACATGGAAATCATATCAATTCCGCTTGAAGGCGATTTAGAACACCAAGATAGCATGGGAAATGTGGCCGTAATCAAAAAAGGCGATATCCAAGCCATGAGCGCCGGAACTGGAATTTATCATAGCGAATTCAACAAGAATAAAGATAAATTGACTAAATTCTTGCAGATTTGGGTATATCCAAACAAGAAAAACGTAACGCCTAGATACGATCAGATTTCTTTAGATGAAAACGAACGCCATAACAAGCTGCAGCAGATTCTTTCTCCAAATGCCGATGACGCAGGGGTCTGGATTCATCAAGATGCTTGGTTTCATTTAGGCAAATTTGACAAAGGTTTTGCAACAGAATACAAGCTTAAAAAACAAGGAAACGGCATTTATGCTTTTGTCATCAAAGGCGATTTCAATATCGGAACTATTGCCTTAAACGAAAGGGACGGTTTGGGAATCTGGGACACAAAAGCGATCGCCATTGAAGCTTTATCCGAAAATGCAGAAATCCTGCTGATGGAAGTCCCGATGGCTTTATAAGAATTCAAACAAAAATAACATACTAATTAAAAACAAAAATTATGACAACAACAAAATGGTCAATCGACCCAGCACACTCAGAAATCGGTTTTAAAGTAAAACACATGATGTTTACAAATGTATCAGGAAACTTTGGAAAATTTGATGCTTCCATCGAAACGCAAGGTGATGATTTTGAAACAGCACAGTTTGAATTTACAGGCGATATCGATTCTATCACGACAGGAAACAAAGACAGAGATACGCATTTACTAAGCGCTGATTTTTTTGATGCAGCACAGTTTCCGAAAATCAATTTCAAATCTACTTCTTTCAAAAAACTAAACGAAGGAGAATACAAACTGACAGGTGACTTGACATTACACGGCGAGACAAAATCGGTCACTTTAGACGTAGAATTTGGCGGATTGGCAAAAGATCCTTGGGGAAATACCAAAACAGGATTGTCAGTATCAGGAAAAATCAATCGTAAAGATTGGGGATTGAACTGGAATTCTGCTTTAGAAACCGGAGGCGTTTTGGTCGGAGAAGAAGTAAAACTTCAGATCGAATTGCAATTTATCAAGCAATAATTATACAAGCAGGCCTTTCTTTAATTGAGAAAGGCTTTGCTTTTTATCATCATGAAAAATATCTTATACATCGGACGGCACCCAGAAATACTAGAAACGGTCGTCAGGCTGATTAACAACAACGAAGACTGGTTTGGGGCTGGAGCAGAAACAGATGAAACGGCTATGGAATTATTCCAAAGTATCAATTTTCATATTGTACTGCTGGGTTGCGGAATAGAGCCCGAAAGCGAAGAAAAATTGCGTACCTTTTTTGCAACAACTAATCCGAATTGCAGGATCGTGCAGCATTATGGCGGCGGAAGCGGCCTGCTTAAAAACGAAATCCTTTCGGCTTTAGAAAATCATAACATGGTTTAAGGTTTCTAAAAAATATTTTTCTCTAACTTTATGCTCAATAACAAACCTAAAAAACAATACACATGAAATTCACAAGACAAGCAAGCGCCAACTGGCAAGGCACCGGAATGGAAGGAAAAGGAACCATTTCTACACAAAGCACTACCTTAGATAAAGCACAATTATCGTTCAAGACTCGTTTTGCAGACGGAGTCGGTACCAATCCCGAAGAATTGATTGGAGCGGCTCATGCGGGATGTTTTACCATGAAGCTAAGCTTTGTCTTATCGGAACTTGGCTTTACGCCAGACAACCTAGATACGGTTGCGAAAGTCACTTTTGAAGATGGAAAAATTACCACTATTACGTTAGACCTGACAGCTACAGTAAGCGGAATTACGGAAGAACAGTTCCAAGAGGCAGCGAAAAACGCTAAAGAAAACTGTCCGGTTTCGCAACTTTTAAATGCCGAAATTATCCTGAATGCTAAATTAGCATAAACTATACAATTATTAATTCTGAACCGCTTCGAATGGAGCGGTTTTTTTATTCTTATCCCCTTTTTTCAAAGCTTTTAAGATCGAAACAGCTATGCGCTCAACAACGGGAACGCTAACAGAGTTACCAGCTTGTTTATACAAACGTGAATGGCTTATCTTGCCCGGCAAGACAAAATCTTTTGGAAAGCCTTGGAATTCAAAACATTCTTTTGGCGTTAACTTTCGGATGCCTTTGTCGGTCAAGACCAGCGGAACGTTATGTCCGCCAGTTCCCATGTTGGCTGTCAATGTCGGGCATACATCTCTTTTATTTTCCCGAACGTATTGCCTTCTCCATTGATAAACTGTGTCTTTTCTGCGGATGGATTGCTGTAATTTATCGAACATATATTTGTCTTCGCCATAAAAATACTTAGAGTCTGAAACAGAGTTGTCTACGATATCAACAACTTTTCTTTTCAATTTCATGGCTTTTGGAAATTCAAAATGTTCGGTATACCTGTTGGTTCCGTCCTCATCATTCCTAAAACAGACCATATAGATACGCTCTCTGTTTTGCGGCAGATTTCCATGTTCTCTGGAATTCAATACTTTTGCGGCAAACGAATAGCCATTAGCTTTCATGGCTTCTTCAATAATGATATATGTTTTGCCATTATCATGGCTTTTCAGGTTTTTTACATTTTCCAAAAAAATAACTTTTGGCCGGCCTAAAGCTTCTACAAAATCTAATATTCGGTAAAAGTGATTGCCTCTTTCGTCACCAAATCCCTTTCTATAGCCAGCAAGAGAAAAAGGCTGGCACGGAAATCCAGCAGCTAAGACCTCGACTTTCTCTAATTCTTCAGGATTTAACTTCCAGATATCTTCTTCAAAAATAGGGTGCTCAAAGTTGGCGCGATACGTCACGCAGGCTTTTTTGTCGATTTCATTAGCCCAAGCCATTTTTGCTCCGGCATTTATAAATCCTTGACAGATGCCGCCAACTCCAGCATATAAGCTTCCTACTTTAATCATATATCAGCTGTTTTGAACAAAAATAGCATATTAAAAACAAAAATCTGCTTTTACTTTTTTTGTATCAGTTCCTAAATTCTGCATCATCGGTAAACAGGACTAAAAACATTTTAAAAATACATTTTCTATCTTTGAAGCATAAAATAATGCATGCGACAATTTTTTTTAAAATATAAATCTCCCATCCTCTACGGAGTCTCTTTGGCCGTCTTGCTTTTTTTGGTAAAATGGCTCGAGCTTCGTTTTATCATCATAGACCATTCTTTAGAAATATATGTAGGATCGATTGCCGTGGTTTTTACAGTTCTTGGAATCTGGCTTGCGCAAAAACTCACGAAGCCCAAAAAAGAAACCATAATCGTTGAAAAGGAAGTGTATATTGAGTCGGCAGAATTCATACAAGACAAAAGCCAGCTGGAGAAATTAAACCTCAGCAAGCGAGAAATGGAGGTCTTGGAATTGATCGCGCAAGGCTGCAGCAACCAGGAAATAGCTTCGCAGCTTTTTGTCTCATTGCCAACCATAAAAACGCATTCTTCAAAACTTTTCGAAAAGCTTGATGTCAATCGTAGGACGCAAGCCGTAGAGAAAGCAAAACGCCTAAGACTTATACCCTAAAAGGTTCATACTAAAGTAGCAAAACGACCCATTTGATTTAAAATCATCCTTAAGTATGACTTCGATACGCCTGAAAACATTCAATTTTGCAGTAGTAAAATCAACTAAAAACTTTTAAAATGAAAAAAACAATTTTGACAAATGGTCTTATTGCAGGGTTTATCGTCACGGCAATGATGGTAGTCTCTACCATATTATGTTATGACAATGCTAACTTTGAAGGAAGCATGGTCTTGGGGTATCTCGGAATGCTTCTTGCCTTTTCTTTTGTATTTGTAGGCATCAAAAATTACCGCGACAAATTCAATTCGGGATTGATTTCTTTCGGAAAAGCGTTCAAGATCGGATTGCTTATTACGCTTATTGCTTCTACAATATATGTAGTCGTATGGCTGGTCGAATATTATTTCTTTATTCCTGATTTCATGGAAAAATATACGTCGCATATGCTAAAGCAGGCAGCAGAAAGCGGTGCTACCGCAACCGAAATAAAAGCGCAGACTGCTACAATGGAAACGTATAAAGAATGGTATAAAAACCCATTGCTGATTATCGTGATGACCTATGGCGAAGTACTTCCTATTGGATTAGTCGTTACGCTGATCAGCGCACTGATATTAAAACGCAATTCGAAAAAAGAAAATTACGAGACTGCCTAAAAAAATAAGCCTTGCTAACGCGAGGCTTATTTTTTATTCCTTATAAAGTTCTCTTAGAAAAGCATCATATTGATATCATTGCTTTTCAAAAGTTCGAGATTGGTCTTCAAGAGATTCTTTAATTGCAGATTCTTGTCTTTCATTCTTTTTTTCAGCTCTTCCTTTTTACTGATTAATTCTTCTGTAAAGCTCGGTTTTTGAAATCGGTCTTTCTCTTCCGTCCCAAAAGTAATTTTCGTTTCCATGATATAGCAATTTCAAGATTATTCTTATGTCCTTTTCACATCTACAAGTTACGACATTTTATACATAGCAACGCTAATTTTAACTTAAGAGATAATTAAATAATCCGTCAAATAAAAAAAGAGCAGGCTTATTAGCTGCTCTTTTCTTAATCTAAATTTAATATTCTTTATTTCTCCATCTTAAAATAATAATCTGCCGAATGCTTGCCGCTGCCATAAATTAAAAAGAAAATGCAGACGATAAGCGTTATGACAGATACAATCAAGTTGGATACAACCAAAGTTCCGATGAAATTAATTAATACGGCGCCAATCAAAATCGGCAGTTGTGCCCAGATTGCCCATCGCGTCAAGAGTCCAAAGACAATCATAACACCGCCCATAATATGTGCAGCAGCTACATAGTGGTAGACAAACATACCACCGTCAAAATTACCCAAAGGAGAGAGCAAATCGATAAGCCTATGGCTGTCTTTTATAAATGATACTCCTTTCAGGAATAAAAAAACGCCTAAAGCAATCCTTAGAATATCTATGGGATAAGAAGTATGCGAATTGGCCCACTTGTTTAGGTTTTTAATTTTTACCGTTTCCATGATGATATAATTTATAATTACACATCTAATTTACTAATATTTAAGTATATAATTAAATAATTAGCATTAATTTTAAATTATTACTAGAACACTACGTGAAAAAGACACTAAGCCCCTAAATAGAAAATTTTAATCAAGCACTCCTTTTTTTACACGAATGCTGCATGATATTTTATGAATGCTCTATAATGCTGATGTTATATTACATTTTAAAAATGTCATGTAACAATGAATAAGTGTAGCATGACATAGCACTTGTGTTGTATTATATATACTTAATGTTTTGTAACAATAATATGACACAAAACAACATAGAATAAATGTTGTATAACATTAGTTTAGTGTAGTTTTATATAGCACTTATGCTGCATAGCACCTAGTTAGTGTTGTATAACAAGAAACTGATGTAGTACAACACCAGCTTTATGTTATACTACATCAGTCAGATTCTGTCGTAAGTTTTGGTTTTTACGCTAATTTCTTGCTACTGCTAGCGTGCATATCTGTATAGAAAGATAAAAGTATACCGTTTTTTATTTTATTTACATCGCAATACTGAATCATCTTATAAAAACAAAAGGCAACGCCGAAAACGTTGCCTTTGTTATTGTAGTTTCTTTTAAACTCTTAATTTTCTTCTTCTTCAACAGTATGCGAATTAGAATACACCCTCCATTTCGCGATACACTCCTTCATATCCTCTGGAAGTTCGGTATTAAAGCTCATAAACTCTTTTGTTGTCGGATGTAAAAAGCCTAGCGTTTTTGCATGCAGCGCCTGCCTTGGCAACACCTTGAAGCAGTTGTCAATAAACTGTTTGTATTTTGTGAAGGTAGTACCTTTTAATATCAAGTTACCGCCATAACGTTCGTCATTGAAAAGTGTGTGTCCGATATGTTTCATGTGCACGCGGATCTGATGTGTCCTCCCTGTTTCTAATTTGCAAGACACCAAAGTCACATAGCCAAAACGTTCCAAGACTTTATAATGGGTCACGGCATGTTTTCCTTCCCCATCAGGAACGACAGCCATCTGCATTCTATCTTTGGCATGTCTGGCAATATCTCCCGTAACCGTACCCTCATCTTCCGCTACATTGCCCCAAACTAAAGCGACATATTCTCTTTCGGATGTTTTTTCTTCAAATTGCTTGGCCAAGAAAGCCATCGCCTGCTCTGTTTTGGCAACGACAAGCAATCCTGAAGTGTCCTTGTCAATTCGGTGAACCAATCCCGGACGCTCACTGCTGTTTAAAGGCAAGTTTTCGAAGTGGAAGGCTAAAGCATTTACCAACGTTCCCGTATAATTTCCGTGTCCCGGATGAACGACCAAACCAGCCGGCTTGTTGATAACCAAAAGCGCATCGTCCTCATAAACAATATCCAACGGAATGTTTTCTGGGAGAATAAGGTTTTCAAAAGGCGGATGCGAAAGCAAAACTCGCACGACATCTAGGGCCTTTACTTTATAATTGGATTTTACAGGAACATCATTTACATAAATATTCCCTGCTGTTGCTGCTTGCTGTATCTTGTTTCGGGTAGCGTTTTCGACCAGATTCATCAAGAATTTGTCTACACGCAAAGGCGACTGCCCTTTTGAGGCTTCAAATCTAAAATGTTCAAATAATTCGTCATCTAGCGTTTCGTCTGCAATCGGATTCTCTATCATTCTGCCGGTTCTGTATCTGTATTGTTTTTAATCGTATCTGCTTCAGACTCTTCAAATCCTACTTTTCCATCGCCAAGAACTAAATCGATTTTGGATGCTTTTTTTACTTTATCGCCCGGTTTTATCTTTTTACCGTTTGAATGCATTTCCAAAACCATATCCTTGCCTAAATAAGGCTTGTATGTTTTTTTGCCAATCTCAAGTCCTAAAGCTAAAAGCGATGGTTCTGCCTGGCGTAATGTTTTTTCAATCAAATCAGGAACAGTAACCAACCCGAAATCGGCTGAATTTACTTTGATGTAAATCTTCCTGCCGTCTTTTACCTTTGCTCCCGGCAGCGGGTCTTGCTGCACAACAGTATATTTTGGAAAATCTTTATTGAAGTCTACCGTATCCAGCAAAACATATTCTAAATTAAGCTCGTCAAGTTTCTCTTCTACTTGCTGTTCCGTAAGCTTTTTCAAATCCGGAACTGTTATTTCATTGCCGTGATCTGTAGTATAACTGAGCCATTGCAATAGTATAAAAACAAGTACGACTACAATTCCCAAAGCCAGTAAAAGTTGTTTAAAAAAAGATTTGCTTGTAAGATATTTTCCTAAAGTCATATAAAATGTATTTCGTGCAAAGATATAAAAATACTAAAGGTTTTTAGTTTCAATAATTAGTGATATTTTTGTGAGAGGTTTCGGCCGTTTTAGTTAGCAGTTTTCAATTTTCAGACTAAACTTCTAACAACAAACAAGTCTCAAATCTGTAATCTAAAAATCTTCAATCTTACTATGAACATAGCCGTTGTAATGGGCGGATATTCTGACGAATCAGTGATATCGCTTCGAAGTGGTCAGCTAATCCTAAACAATCTCGACAAAAACAAATATAAAACGTTTGAAGTCCATATTTTATTGGATGGCTGGGACGTAATTATCGATGGAGAGAAATTTCCGATCGACAAATCCGACTTTACCTTCACCAAAAACGGGACAAAAACAACGTTTGACGTTATCGTAAATACCATCCACGGAACGCCTGGCGAAGACGGGCATATGCAGGCGTATTGGGAGCTAATAGAAATTCCGTATTCCGGGTGCAACTTTTACCAATCGGCTCTGACGTTTAACAAAAGAGATACTTTGTCTGTCCTTTCAAAATTCAATATCCCAAAGGCAAAATCCATATATCTTTCTAAAGGTGACAAAATCACGGCTGAAGAAATCAAAGCTGAATTAGGCTTGCCTTTTTTCGTAAAACCGAACCAATCCGGAAGCAGCTTGGGCGTTTCAAAAGTGAATGACTTATCTGATTTTGAAAAGGCATTAGATTTTGCCTTTGCAGAAGACAGCGATATTTTGATTGAATCCTATTTAAAAGGAACCGAAGTTTCTGTCGGAGTACTAAATTACAAAGGAGAAACAAAAGTTTTAGGTCTTACCGAAATCGTCTCTCACAATGACTTTTTTGACTACGAAGCTAAATATTTAGGAAAATCAGAAGAAATTACGCCAGCAAGATTGTCTGCAGAAGTGGAACAAAAAGTACGTGAAACAGCCGCAAAGGTATATGAAGCCCTAGGAATGTCTGGTTTTTCAAGAACCGATTTTATCGTAATGGATGACGTACCGCACTTTATCGAAATCAATACCAATCCCGGGTTGTCAGGACAAAGCATTTTCCCGCAACAAGCAGAATATGCCAAAATTGCTTTTTCGGATTTATTGGATAATGAAATCGAATTGGCATTAAAACGAAAATTATTATGGAGAAAATAGCCGTATTCCCAGGATCATTTGACCCGATAACGTTGGGGCATTATGACATCATCAAAAGAAGTATTCCGCTTTTTGACAAGATAATCGTTGCCATCGGCGTTAATGCTGAAAAAAAATATATGTTCTCTTTGGATGAAAGAAAGCGTTTTATCGAAGAATGTTTTGAGAACGACCCTACGGTTTCTGTTGTCAGCTATGAAGGCCTGACAATTGACTTCTGCAAAAAAGTAAAAGCAAAATTTATTCTGAGAGGCCTGAGAAATCCAGCCGATTTTGAATTTGAAAAAGCTATCGCGCACACCAACCGCAAGCTTTCTAAAATCGAGACTGTTTTCTTGCTGACAGCTGCGAATACTTCTTACATCAGCTCCAGCATTGTTCGCGATGTTATCCGAAATGGAGGGGAATATGAGTTATTGGTTCCCGATTCGGTCAGGACAAAATAGTTACAGACTACCAAATTTGTAAGACATGCTATTAAATAGTACTTTCGCCAAAAATAACATCCTTTAAAATGAGTATAGAAAGAGAACTAATAAAACGCAGTGGCGGAAAGTGCGAGCTTTCTGGAGTTACTGAAAACCTGAAAGTATATCAAGTGCTTCCAACCCGAAAAGGTGGTCTAGACGAAAGCATTTTAGCCAGCGCTACTTGTATCGACCAGATTGAAAATCCCGAAAAAATGGATCCGAATTTATGGAGATGCCTTAACGAGAGCATGTGGAGCGAACATCTTCCTGTTCAAGTGGTATCTTGGAGAATGTTGAGCCGTATGGGCAATCAAGAATTGTTGGACCAAATGTATCTCGAAGAAGATGATTTAGCTTGGGCTAAAGCTACAGGAGAAGGCGAAGATGACGAAAATAAGCTAGTCCACCGCGACAGTAATGGAGTAATTCTACAGACCGGAGATTCTGTTGTGCTAATCAAAGATTTGAAAGTAAAAGGCTCTAGCATGGTTGCCAAACAAGGAACCGCAGTCCGAAATATTCGATTGGATCATGAAAATGCAGAATACATCGAAGGAAAAGTAGATGGCCAGCTGATTGTTATCATTACGCAATATGTGAAGAAAATATAATTTTAGATCGTAGATTTCAGATTTCAGACGAGATACTTAACATTCTTAATCTGAAATCTGAAATCTGAAATCTGAAATCTGAAATCTGAAATCTGAAATCTGAAATCTGAAATCTGAAATCTGAAATCTGAAATCTGAAATCCAAACTACTCCTCTTTCTTCACAACCTTCCTCGCCACTTCAATCTTAAATTTCTTGCCTTTCATCTTTTCATCCTTGATGTTTTTCAAGAAATCCTTCACTTTTTTAGATTTTACGGCCGCAAAAGAAATAAAGTCTTTTACTTCTATCAATCCCAAATCGCCTTTTTCTAATTTCCCTTTTTGAGAAAAGAATCCGACGATATCAATTTTATTCAGTTTATTTTTCTTTCCGCCAGAAATATAAATCGTCTGGAATTCTGGAGGTTTTGGCAATGAATTCGAGTTTTCTATATTCAAGACTTCCATATCATAATCAATATAGTCTAGTTTTTTTTCGCTTTCATGAACAATAATATATGCCGTTCCTGAAGCTAACATTCTAGCAGTACGTCCGTTTCGATGCGTAAATTCATCTTCTTTCGAAGGCAGATGATAATGAATTACGTGTTTCATTTCCGGAATATCCAATCCCCTAGCCGCTAAATCGGTTGTAACGAGATAACTTACACTTCCATTTCGGAATTGAATAAGAGCGCGTTCTCTTTCCTCTTGGTCCATTCCGCCATGATAATAAGTCGCATAAATCCCTTTTTCGTTTAAGGTATCACTGATTCTCTCAGCAGCATCTCTATGATTACAAAAAATCAAGGCCGACTCAGACTTCAAAGAACAAATCAACTGAAAAAGACTGTTGATCTTGTCCTTTTCTTTAGAAACCACCATCTTCATAGAAAGATTGGTCTTTTCCTCATTTCTTGGAATAAAATCTAAAACGGCTGGATTTATAACTCTTGTATATTTTGGAATTTCAATATCGGATGTCGCCGAAACCAAAACTCGTTTGTTCAGTTTTGGAAGACGGTTGATGATAAAGGACATTTCTTCATGAAAGCCCAATTGCAACGACTTGTCGAATTCATCCAAAACTAATGTCTGGATTTTGTCCGTCCTGAAAGTTTCTCTATCGATATGGTCCGCAATTCTTCCCGGAGTGCCTATTAGAACTGCTGGAGGATTGCTTAAATTGTTAATTTCAGTATCAATAGAATGTCCGCCATAGCAAACATTAGCTTTATAACCAGTACCCATTTTTTTCCAAACCTGCTCAATCTGCAGACCCAATTCTCTCGACGGGACAATAATCAGACATTGTACCGAAAGAATTTCCGGTTGCAAGATTTCAAAAACAGGCAATAAAAAAGCCAAGGTCTTTCCAGATCCTGTCGGCGAAAGCAATAAAGTATTATTATTTTCGACAATGGTTTCTTGGGCCGCTACCTGCATCTCGTTAAGGCTTTCTATGCCTAAATTCAGAAGAAGGTTGGTGGAATGGTGATTGTTATTCATGCGGCAAAGGTAATTTTTAATTGTGAATTATAAATTACGAATTACGACGAGCTGATTTTTCGCAATTCGTAATTCATAATTTGTAATTTTGATGTTTTTCAAATCAATATGATAAAATCCCTACTTCCAATTTTCTTACTTTCTATTATGGCAAATGCTCAAAATAAAACAGACTTCCTGACTCCTTATGAAAAAGGAAACGGAAACCAGACAGCAACTTATGAAGAAACAATCGCGTATTTCCAGCTTCTGGATGAAAGCTTCGAGACGGTTTCGATGCAAGAAATGGGACTTACCGATTCTGGAGAACCGCTGCATATCGTAACATTTAATCCTGCCAAAGATTTTGATTTTGAAAAGATTCAGAAAGAAAAAGCTGTCTTGTTAATTAATAACGGGATACATCCTGGAGAGCCCGACGGCATTGACGCTACGATGATGCTTTTTAGGGATTTGGCTTTGGGAAAAATTAAAGTCCCGAAGAACGTTGTGATTGTGAATATCCCAATTTATAATATCGGCGGTGCCTTGAATCGAAATTCGTTTTCAAGAGCGAACCAAAACGGACCGGAAAGCTATGGATTCAGAGGAAATGCTAGAAATTATGACTTAAACCGAGATTTTTTGAAGTCAGACACTAGAAATGCCCGAAGCTTTGCGCAGATTTTCCACAAAGTAAATCCTGATATTTTTATTGACAACCATGTAAGCAACGGTGCCGATTATCAATATGTTTTTACGTATATCGCAACCCATCCTCAAAAAATTGGCGGTAATCTCGGGAAGTTTTGGGAATCTGAAATGCTTCCTTCTTTGCTTTCTGATTTGAAAAAGAAAAAAATAGAATCAGTACCTTACGTCAACATTCACGATGAAAAGCCGGACAATGGTTTTGAGGCTTTTATGGATTATCCGAGATACTCTACCGGCTTTGCTTCTATGTTCAATACTATAGGCTCTATGCCCGAAACGCACATGCTGAAAGAGTATGCTTCGAGGGTAAAGGTAACCTACGAATACATGATTTCATCAATCGAATATGCCGATAAAAACTATAGAAAGATTAAGGACTTGCGAAAAGAAAACCTGCAAAATTATCGTCCAGGTCAGAAATATGTTTTGTTATGGGAATTAGATGCGGACAAAGTTTCTAGCATTCCGTTTTTAGGCTATGAAGGCGGTTACAAACCGAGCGATATTTCTGGAAAACCACGATTATTTTATGACGAAACCAAGCCTTTCAGTAAAACAATTCCTTATTATAGAGATTACAAGCCGTCGTTGGAAGTCTTGATTCCCGAAGCGTACATCGTTCCGAAATCATGGTGGAACGTAATAGAGCTTTTAAAAATCAACAATATCCAAATGATACCGTTGGAAAAAGACACGGAATTGGAAGTAGAAAGCTATCGTATCAAGGATTTCAAGACAAGCAGTTCTGCTTATGAAGGACATTATCCGCATAATTCTGTAAATGTGACAAGCACGAAGAAAAAAGTGCTTTTCAGGAAAGGAGATTTTCTAATAAAAACACAACAGCCAGGCGTGAAATATTTGCTGGAAACATTGGAACCGCAAGGAAATGATTCTTATTTCGTTTGGAATTTCTTTGATTCGATTTTACAGCAAAAGGAATATTTTTCAGCTTATGTTTTTGAAGACTTGGCAAAACAATTGTTGGATAAAAATCCGAAGCTGAAATCCGAATTTGAAAAGAAAAAGGCTGAAGATCCAAAATTTGCCGATTCAGGAGAAGCACAATTGGATTGGATTTACAGGCATTCTGACTATTACGAAAAGTCACACATGGAATATCCTGTTTTCAGGATTATGAAATAATAAAAAAGCTCCTATTTCAGGAGCTTTTCTGTTTCAAACAACAGCTTGATATTTTCGTAAGAGTTTTTCAATGCTTCTTGAACTTGCTCTGGATTGAGCCAAGCTACCTTTTCGATTCCTTCGTCTTCCTGCGGCATTGGCGTTCCTTCAAAATCGGTTTTCATTTCAAACCAATGCGTAATTTTCAGTTTGTATCTTCCATTTCGGATAAAAACATGATAGGTTTTTTGTAGTTTTTTTGTGATTGACAATCCCGATACGCCGGTTTCTTCTTCTACTTCTCGAATAGCCGTGTCTTCGATCTCCTCTCCTTTTTCAATACCTCCTTTCGGCAAGTCCCATTTTCCATTTCTAAAAATAAAAAGCACTTCGCCTTTTTTGTTATAGACCAATCCGCCGCCTGCTTTGTTCACGGGAATTTTTTCTTTCAGCTTTTTCATAATTTCCTTCTCATCAGGATGATACAAATAAGCCTTCTGAATTTTATTTTGGAACATTTTCACAATAACCTGATGGATATCAACGCTTTCTAAAAGAAAAAATTGAAAATCGGTTTCTTTAACTATTTGATTAGTTAAAAAAAGTGGTTTATCGTTGACAAAAACTTTATACATTTGTAGTATGATTTTTAATAAAGACACCGCTCAAAAAACAGCCGAATTGCTTTTACAAATAAATGCAATTAAATTGAATCCAAAAAATCCTTTTACATGGGCTTCTGGATGGAAATCTCCTATTTACTGCGATAATAGGATAACACTCTCATTTCCACCAATCAGAAATTACATCCGTGAAGAGTTTTCTAAAAATCTAGAAAAGCAGTTCGGAAAGCCTGACGTAATTGCAGGAGTTGCAACTGGAGCTATCGGAATCGGCATGCTTGTCGCTGAATATATGGGACTTCCATTCGTATATGTACGTCCGGAACCTAAAAAACATGGAAGACAAAACCAAATAGAAGGTTTCTTACAAAAAGGACAAAATGTTGTCGTGGTTGAAGATTTAATCAGTACTGGAAACAGCAGTCTTATGGCTGTCGAAGCATTGAAAGAAGCTGGAGCAAACGTAAAAGGAATGGTTGCTATCTTTACTTATGGTTTTGATGTGGCTACAGAAAACTTCAAGAAAGCTAATATAGACTTGCTTACCTTAAGCAATTACGAAAATCTGCTAGAATTAGCAGTTGCTAAAAGATACATCACGGAAGAAGAACAGGAAACATTAAAAGTTTGGAGCAAAAGCCCTTCGACTTGGAATGTAGAAAGTGACAGTACTTCAGTAAAATAACCGCTAATCCTTAAAAAATGAATTTAGAAAGTCCAAAAGTAAGCGTACAAAAGTCGGCTCAATATTTATTTGACCAGCTGACAGACGTAAAGAATTTTGAAAAATTGATGCCCGACAATATTGCCAAATTTGAGGTTACGGGCGAAGATGCTTTTATTTTTGGATTAAAAGGAATGCCAGAAATCAAATTAAAGATGAAAGACAAAACAGCTCCTACAAAAGTAGTTTTAGGTGCTGCAAGCGACAAGCTTCCTTTTACTCTGACTGGAAATATTACTCCGACATCAGACGATTCAAGCGATGTACAGCTTCATTTTGAAGGTGAATTCAATGCCATGATGGCCATGATGGTAAAAGGCCCGATAAGCAAGTTTATAGAGACTTTGGCAGGAAATATGCACAAGCTATAACTAAAAGATTAAAATACATTAGAGCCTTTCAGCAATCAAACTGGAAGGCTTTTTTAATACAGCATCTTGATTTCTTTTATTTCATACGATTCAACAGAATCGTCTTCCAGAACTAATTGCAACTTTCCTGATTGGTCAACGCCACTGATAATGCCCATAAACTTATTTCCTTTCAAGTTTTCAAAAGGCATCGGAATTCCTTTTTTGTAAAGGCAGGAATGGTATTTCTGCCAAAGCGAATCTGTATTTTTATTTAGGATTAAAGAAACATTACGCGTCAGGCATTCGACAATCGAAATTAGCACCGCTTCTTTATTGATCTCTCGTTTTAGCAAAATAGACAAAGAAGAAGCCTTCGGAAGATTTTCAAAGTTCTGCTGGTTTACATTTATCCCAATACCAATAATCGAAAATATCTCTCCGTCACTTTTCAAACTGTTCTCGATCAATATGCCACCTATTTTTTTTCCTCCTGCCAAAATGTCGTTAGGCCATTTTATGGCGAGTTCTTTAATTTCAAGAAAAGATAAGGCTTCGATTATGCTTACTGCAACAGCAACATTCAGATGAAAAATATGGTTGACTTCTAATAGCAAATCCTTAACCAAAACACTAAAAGTCAAGTTTTTACCAGCCTGAACACTCCATTTCGAACCCATCTGCCCTTTACCATCTGTTTGATTTTCAGCAGTAACAATAGTAAAGTTCTCTACAAATTGTCGTTGCAATAATCCTTTAAGATAATCGTTGGTTGAGTTAATGGCATCGAGTTTGATGATGTTCATAGAAAATAATTGAAGTTATCTTTTTAATCTTATGTTAAGGTTCAAAAATAAAGACAAAAAATGATAACTTTGCGAAAACATATAAAATTTAAATGGCGAAAAAAAATATAAGCAATGATGATTTGTTGGCCAACATCATCAAAGGAATTGAAGAAGTAAAAGGTAATGATATTGATATTTTAGATTTAAGAGCAATCGACAACACCGTTTGTGATTATTTTGTAATCTGCAACGGTACTTCAAATACTCAAGTTAACTCCATCGTTAACTCGGTTCAAAAAACAGTTTCCAAAGAATTAAAAGACAAGCCTTGGCACGTTGAAGGTACTGAAAACGGCGAATGGGTGTTGATGGATTATGTAAACATTGTAGTTCACGTTTTCCAGAAACACATCCGCGAGTACTACAACATAGAAAGCTTGTGGGGTGATGCTAAAATCACTACAATCCAAAACAAATACTAAAGAAAGACAGCAATGGCTAAAGATAACAATACAAATCCTAATCCGAAAAAATTCAGGTTAAGTCCATGGTGGATTTATGGTGGCTTGATTTTGTTTTTCCTTATCTTAAACTGGGCTTCAGGCGGCTCAAAATGGGGAGAAACAAGCAAAGCATCCGCATCTGATTTTAACAAGCTGCTCGAAAAAGGGCAAATTGAAAAAGTCGTAGTCTACAATAAAAACGAGGCTGAAATTTTCCTGAACAAAACCGGATTGGCCGACCCCGTAAATAAAAATGTAACCAAAGATATTTTTGACAAGCCAAACCCAGGCCCTCACTATATTCTTGACAATATCGGTAACGACGAGCTATTCCAAAAAAAGCTTGAAACAGCACAATTAGAAGGAAAATTAAAAGACTATAACTTCTTGCCAAAAAGCAATTGGGGCGAAATATTCATAACCCTTCTGCCAATCTTGATCATTGTTGGAATCTGGCTTTTCATCATGAGAAGAATGTCTGGCGGATCAGCTGGCGGCGGCGGCGGACAGATTTTCAATATCGGAAAATCAAAAGCAAAACTGTTTGATGAGAAAACCGATGTGAAAGTTACATTCAAAGATGTGGCTGGACTTGAAGGTGCAAAAGAAGAAGTTCAAGAAATCGTTGAATTCTTGAAAAACCCAGAAAAATATACTAATCTTGGAGGAAAGATTCCAAAAGGCGCCCTTTTGGTTGGACCTCCTGGAACAGGAAAAACATTATTGGCAAAAGCCGTAGCCGGCGAAGCCAGAGTACCTTTCTTTTCACTATCAGGTTCTGATTTCGTTGAAATGTTCGTGGGTGTTGGGGCTTCTCGTGTAAGAGATTTGTTCAAGCAAGCCAAAGAGAAATCACCTGCCATCATTTTCATCGATGAGATTGATGCTGTGGGACGTGCAAGAGGAAAAAATAACATGTCAGGCTCAAACGACGAGCGCGAAAACACATTAAACCAACTGCTTACAGAAATGGACGGCTTTGGTACCAATACCAACGTAATCGTTTTGGCCGCGACTAACAGAGCTGATGTTTTAGACAAAGCATTGATGAGAGCTGGTCGTTTTGACAGACAGATCTATGTTGATTTGCCGGACATCAGAGAACGTAAAGAAATTTTTGAAGTACATTTAGCTCCTTTGAAAAAAGTAGAAGGATTAGATACCAACTTTTTAGCAAAACAAACTCCAGGATTTTCTGGTGCTGATATTGCGAATGTTTGTAACGAAGCGGCCTTAATTGCTGCTAGAAAAGACAAAAAGGCAGTAGACAAGCAAGATTTCCTAGATGCTGTCGATAGAATCATCGGAGGTCTTGAAAAGAAAAACAAAATCATCACGCCAGAAGAAAAAAGAGCCATTGCCATCCACGAAGCCGGGCACGCGACTGTTAGCTGGATGGTAGAGCATGCTGCTCCGCTTATCAAGGTAACGATTGTTCCAAGAGGGCAAAGCTTAGGTGCTGCATGGTATCTTCCAGAAGAAAGACAGATTGTAAGAACTGACCAAATGCTGGATGAAATGTGTGCTACTATGGGCGGACGTGCTGCAGAAAAGGTAACGTTTAACCGAATTTCGACAGGAGCATTGAGCGATCTTGAAAAAGTGACCAAGCAAGCAAGAGCAATGGTTACGATTTATGGCTTGAACGATAAATTAGGAAACATCACCTATTACGATTCCTCTGGACAAAGCGAATATAACTTCTCAAAACCTTATTCTGAAGACACTGCGAAGGTAATCGACGAGGAAATTTCAGAATTAATAGAAGGCCAATACCAAAGAGCTATCAAGATTCTTGAGGAAAATAAGGACAAACTAAACCAGTTGGCCGATATTCTGATCGAAAAAGAAGTTATTTTCAAAGACGACTTAGAAGCTATTTTCGGGAAACGTGCTTTTGGTGAAGCAGTTGAAGAAGTCTTCGAAGAGTAAATCTGATTTTTTAAGAAATTTTACAAAAATCTTAATTCAAAAGCAGTTTTGAATTAAGATTTTTTTATCTTTGATTGTTTTGAAATTGCAAACAAAGAATTTGACCAATTTATGAGTCTCTTTAAAAAACTTTTTGGCGCTGGCGAATCTTCTGACGAGGATAAAGATGGCAACTTAAGTCCATTCAACCCTGAAACTGTTATTCCGGCGGATGAATTATTTACGCTCAACTTCAAAAAAAACGGAGGTAAATTCTTGTATTGCGAAAACCTTGAAGAAGCAAAAGAACACTTCGAACATATTCTTGAAGAAAACGACTGGTTTGAATCAGAAGCTCTTTGTTTCGAACCTAAGCTTTTCAGCCTTTTGGAAGAAAACAAACTTGATTATATAAAGCCTACTAATCCTAAATTTCTTTTGGCAAGCTGCGAGAATCTTATTGCCGATGAAGGCTCTGTCCTATTTTCATCCAATCAGATCAAGCAATACAAGCCAAATGAACTTCCGGCCAACATCGTAATCCTTGCAACGACAAGTCAGATTTTGGAAAGCAAAAGCGATGGGCTTCGTGAAATCAAGAAAAAATACGAAAAGGACTACCCTACCAATATTACCACAATAAAATATTTCGAAAAAGCAAAGGACGAAGATTTCCTGCAATACGGAAGTGTTGCCAAGAATCTGTACCTCCTGCTTTTAGAAGACCTTTAAAATGCGTGAAACCCTAACGAGATCATTATCTGGCCTAGTCTATATTCTTTTATTAATTGGGGCAACGCTTTATTCCCTTGACAGTTTTCTTCTGCTTTTTGGATTATTCTTAGTGGTCTGTACTGCAGAATTTTGCGACTTGGTTAATCTAAAAAAACCTATTCTTATAGTTCTCGCTGTCGGAGGCTATGTCTTATTTTCTTATTTCAATACATTCAATACTACTAATGACTGGCTATTGGTTGGAGCGACATTATTCGTTTCCATCAAGCTTATTATATTTCTATTCAGCGAAAAACGCCAAAAAGTAGACAAGCAATCCAAGTATGTCTATCTTATCGGTTATATTGTACTTCCTTTTATCATCCTGACGAAAATTCCTTTTGAATCGACCGTTTTCAATCCAAAAATCCTGATTGGAATTTTTATTCTTATCTGGACAAACGATACCTTCGCCTATATTGTTGGGAAATCCATCGGAAAGAGAAAATTATATGAAAAAATCTCTCCTAAAAAAACCATTGAAGGCTTTTTGGGAGGATTAATTTTCGCCGTGATTTCTAGTGTTTTTATTGCTCTCTATTTTATAGGACAGCCCGTATATATATGGATTATCCTCGCTTTGATTTCGGGAATTTTTGGCACCATAGGCGATTTGATCGAATCCAAATTCAAAAGAATTGCTGGCGTCAAAGACAGCGGAAAGATAATGCCTGGCCATGGAGGCATACTAGATCGGCTAGATAGTATTATATTTGTATCACCATTTATTTTTTTGTTTTATCAAATTTTAAATTATGCTTAAATTTCATAAAGAAGGAGCCAAAATTATCCTAATTACTTGTGCAGTAGTCGTTGCAATCGTATTGTTAACCGATTCATGGATTGCAAATTTCTGGCTTCTAAAAACGATTCAGATTATCTCGCTATTATTTCTTATATTAGTACTACAGTTCTTTAGAAATCCGAAAAGATATACGCAGCTTAACGAAAGCCAGATAATTGCACCTGTAGACGGAAAAGTGGTCGTGATTGAAGAAGTGTATGAAAGCGAGTATTTCAAAGACAAAAGGCTTATGGTTTCAATTTTCATGTCGCCGATTAACGTGCACGTAACACGCTATGCAATGAGCGGAATCATAAAATTCAGCAAATACCATCCTGGAAAATATCTTGTAGCATGGCATCCAAAAGCAAGCGAAGAAAACGAAAGAACGACAGTTGTTATTGAAAACCCAACTTTTGGAGAAATCTTATACCGTCAGATTGCCGGAGCTTTGGCAAGAAGAATTGTCAATTATGCTAGCGAAGGAATGCAGGTAGTACAAGGCGAAGATGCTGGATTTATAAAATTTGGATCAAGAGTAGATTTATACTTGCCTTTAGGAACAGAAATTAACGTAAAGCTTAATCAAAAAGCAGTCGGAGGTATAACAGTAATTGCATCAAGATCTTAATGTCAGAAAAGGATTTAGATACTCAATTCGAGGAAGCTTATGAATTAGCTTCAAACATGACAGAAGCTCTACCGCAAGATGTCATGCTACGGATTTATGCCTATTACAAACAGGCAACACAAGGAACTGCCAAGTCGAAAAGAATTTCAAGCGTAGATTTAAGAGATGCTTTTAAAACAAATGCTTGGATGCAGATCAGCCATCTATCAAGCGATGAGGCCAAACGACTTTATATCGAAACAATTAATTCACTTATTAAAAAATAATTTATGAAAAAAACACAGTTATTTATTTCAAGCCTAGTGTTGGCATTCGTACTGCAATCTTGCAACAAAGAAAAAAAGCTAGATGAAGTTCAAGTACCACTTCCAACAACAGAAGAAAAAGCACCAATGGGCAATCCTGACGATGTAGCCGCTGAGCCAGGAGCTTTTAAAATGATGAAGCTTCCGTATGCTTATGATGCTTTAGAGCCTCATATCGACGCTAAGACGGTTGAAATTCACTATTCTAAGCATCATGTCGGATATGTAAACAATCTGAACAAGGCTATCGCTGGAACAGAATTGGAAAAACAGACAATCGAAGAAATACTTTCAAAACTAGATCTGGAAAATAAGGTAGTTCGTAATAATGCGGGCGGTTACTATAACCATAATCTGTATTGGGAAATCATGGCACCTAAAAAAGGTGGCGAGCCTACTGGAGCTCTTGCGGAAGCAATCAATAAAGATTTCGGTTCATTTGAGACTTTCAAAACACAACTGACTGAAGCTGCAACAAAACAATTTGGTTCAGGATGGGCTTGGCTAGTAGTTGACAAAACAGGGAAACTTGTAGTTGGAAGTACGCCGAACCAAGACAATCCTTTAATGCCTAATATGTCAATTTCTGGAACTCCTATTTTAGGATTGGATGTTTGGGAGCATGCGTATTATCTAAAATACCAAAATAAAAGGCCAGACTATATTACGGCTTTTTTCAACCTGATCAATTGGGATGCGGTTGCTAAAAAATACGAAGCTGCAAAAACACCAGTTCCTGCTGTTAAATAAGTAGCATCATAAGAAAAGAAAAGCCCCGAATATTCGGGGCTTTTTTATTAGCACAATATGCAAATTATTTTAAGCTAGCCAAACTTTGCTCTATTGTAGCAATCTTTGACAAGGCATCGGCTTCTTTCTTTCTCTCGATTTCTAGAACCTTTTCAGGGGCATTGTTGACAAATTTCTCGTTAGACAATTTTGCCTGAACCGATTTCAAGAAACCTTGGTTGTATTTTAATTCTTCAGAAAGTTTTGCAATTTCTTCTTCAACATTGATCGCTCCACTAATTGGCACAAAATATTCGTTTGATTTTGCACGGAACGTCAAGGCTCCATTTACAGCTTCAGAAACATATTCTAAAGAACTGATATTGCCCAGTTTTGTAATAACAGCATCAAAATAAGCCGACGTATTATCATTATTGATGGCTTTCAATTCAATAGCATCCTTAAACGGAATGTTCTTTTCCTTTCTGATGGTTCTTATGCCTGAAATAACTTCTGCCGCAAAATCAAAATCAGCTATCAATTTAGCATCGAATGATTTAAGTTCAGGCCAAGTCGAAATAATCAAGGCTTGTTCTGGAGTTCTTTCTGCTATATGCTGCCAAATTTCTTCGGTCAAGAAAGGCATGAACGGATGCAACAGCTTTAAGTTGCTTTCCAACATTTCGATTGCCTTGTCAAACGTTTTTTTGTCAATCGGCGCTTGGTAAGTCGGCTTGATCATTTCAAGAAACCAAGAGCAGAAATCGTCCCAAACCAATTTATAGATAGCCATCAAGGCATCTGAAATTCTGTATTTTTCAAAATGATCTTCAATTTCGGCTAAAGTCTGTTGCAATTTTGCTTCAAACCATTCTATAGCTACTTTTGAAGATTCTGGTTGCGGAATCGTATCGCTTACCTCCCAGCCTTTTATCAATCGGAAAGCGTTCCATATTTTATTCGTAAACGCTTTTCCTTGACTGCACAGTTCTTCATCGAACATAATATCGTTTCCTGCAGAAGCGCTCAAAAGTAAGCCCACACGAACTCCGTCAGCACTAAACTTATCAATCAAATCTAACGGATCAGGAGAATTCCCTAAGGACTTTGACATTTTGCGTCGTTGCTTATCGCGAACCAAGCCTGTCAAATAAACATTAGAAAATGGTTTTTCTCCTGTATATTCATACCCTGCAATAATCATTCTGGCTACCCAGAAAAACAAGATATCCGGACCTGTAACCAAGTCATTTGTTGGATAATAATACTTGAAATCTTTGTTTTCAGGCTCGATAATACCTCCAAAAACGGCCATTGGCCAAAGCCACGCTGAAAACCAAGTATCTAAAGCATCGACATCTTGACGCAAGTCTTCGGCTTTTAGTTCTGTTTTTCCAGTCGCTTTTTGGGCAAGAACTATTGCATCTTCGATGGTTTCAGCCACAACGAAATCTTCTTTGCCATCGCCATAGAAAAACGCAGGGATTCGGTGTCCCCACCAAAGCTGACGAGAGATATTCCAATCGCGGATATTTTCCAACCAATGACGGTACGTATTATCAAAACGCTTTGGATATAATTTGATTTCTTCTGTTTCAAGAACGGCCTTGATAGCTGGTTTTACCAATTCTTCCATTTTAAGGAACCATTGATCAGATAAACGCGGTTCGATTACAGCCTTTGTTCTTTCAGATGTTCCTACTTTATTAAGATGAGTTTCAGTTTTTGCCAAGCTTCCGTTTTCTTCTAGCTCTTTGGCAATTTCCTCACGAACCACAAAACGGTCTTTTCCAGCATAATGCAATCCGAAAGAGTTTAATGTGGCATCTTCGTTGAAAATATCGATTACTTCAAGATTGTGTTTATCTCCTAAAGTTTTGTCATTCATATCGTGAGCAGGCGTAACTTTTAAGCAACCTGTTCCAAACTCAACATCAACATATTCATCTTCAATAATAGGAATTATTCTTCCAGCAATTGGAACGATGGCTCTTTTACCTTTTAAATGCGAAAAACGTTCGTCATTCGGATTGATACAAATAGCTGTATCTCCAAAAATAGTTTCCGGACGGGTTGTCGCCACTGTCAAGAAATCAGCGCTTCCTTCAATTTGATATTTAAGAAAGTATAGTTTCCCTTGTCTTTCTTCAAAAATAACTTCTTCGTCAGACAAAGTCGTCTTTGCTTCCGGATCCCAATTGACCATTCTATAGCCTCGGTAAATCATGCCTTTGTTGTACAAATCAACAAAAGACTTGATTACAGACGCCGACATATCCGGATCCATCGTAAATTTTGTCCTTTCCCAGTCGCAAGAAGCGCCTAGTTTTTTTAATTGGTCAAGGATAACTCCGCCATATTTATGCGTCCAATCCCAAGCATGTTCCAAAAACTCTTCACGGGACAAATCGTTTTTATTGATTCCTTCTGATTTTAATTTTGCTACAACTTTAGCTTCAGTCGCAATCGACGCATGGTCTGTTCCTGGAACCCAGCAAGCATTGAATCCTTTTAAACGTGCACGGCGAATTAAAACGTCTTGTATGGTGTTATTCAACATGTGTCCCATGTGCAAGACACCTGTCACGTTTGGTGGCGGAATTGTAATTGTATAAGGAGTTCTGTGATCGGGTTGTGAATGAAAATAATTATTTTCCATCCAGTAGCCGTACCATTTTTGCTCTACTGATTTGGCATCGAATTGTGCTGGAATTGTCATATTTTTTGTCTTCGTTTTTTCTATGTTTATATCTTACCAAAATTTACTTTCTCTGAATGATTTTTACCTTAAGTTATAACAACTAAAAGCCTTGATCATACGCTTCAAATCCTAAAAACAAACTTGGTATGGATTTTGTAAATCTTGAAGCACAAAAGTAATTAAGTATGTGCAGTATAAAAAATTAAGATTTAATAATTTGCACTTTAATTAAAACTAAGTAATTTTACGAGGATTAACTAAAATTTTTATGATGAAAAAAATACTAAGTTTATTTGCAGTTATGATGTTGGGCTTTTCGTCTATGGCACAAACTGGACCAAAAATCGAGTTCAAAGAAGAGACTATTGATTACGGAACTGTTACGAAAGGTGAAGATTCAGGATTGAGAGTTTTTGAATTTAAAAATATTGGAGACTCGCCTCTAGTTATTTCTGATGTTAAATCATCATGCGGGTGTACTGTTCCAACAAAACCAAAAGAACCGATCATGCCAGGAAAAACAGGTACGATTGAAGTACAATATAATATGAATCCAGGCCCTATCAGCAAAACTATTACAGTACAATCTAATGCTGTAAATAAAGATAGCGGCATCATTCCTTTGCGAATAAAAGGCAATGTAATTGTCAAAGAAGAAATAAATTTGATGGAGAAAAAGAAATCACTTCCTAGTTCATAAATAAAAAAATCCTGCCAATTGGCGGGATTTTTTATAATATCTTTTTGAGCTGAAATTTGAAGGCTATAGGAGTTGATTTTCTTTCGATATCTATATAAATCCATTTGCCTTCTTCCGACTGCAATAAGTCGTTTATTTTTTGGATGGTATATTCGTGAATGCTTCTCTTATTAATTTTGGAAATCTTATCGCCAGGCAATATTCCAGCCAAATCAGCAGGAGAGCCTTTTCTAACAGATGAAACTTCAAAGACCGGCTTCAAAGTGAATTGATATTTAAATCTGTTATCATCTATGACCTTATCTACTTTACTACCAAATTCTGGTTTTATTTCTAGTTTTAGTGGCTCTTTGACGTATTCAATCCCATTGTGCTGAATTACAATACCGCTCATATTATAATTAAACGGCTTCAGGAATCTTGAATTTTTCTTTAGGTATAAAAACTGATCTTGATAATCAATTACAATATTAAATCGATGGAGAATTTCGCCGCCAATTGAGCCATTTCTTCCATTGACAATGCCAACTCTAGGAAAAAAGCTTTCATGAGGATAAGACACTAAGGCTTCGTTTAAAGTAAAATCTGCTATTTTCACGGCTTCTACCCTCGACCTTTTTCCCATAATCGGACCATTTAATCCACGACCCAGAATATCCTCAAAAAAAACAGCACCGGCTTTAATATCCTTGTCTTCAAACAGCCACAACCCATCACCCAAACCAATGTCAATAAGAAGCTTTAAATTAATGGTATCTTTTTCAATTTTTGTTGGGACATCAATATAAGGCCTGCTGTTTATAATGCTAATAGGATACTTGTGGTATTTTTTAAATTTTTTCTTCTCAAGAAACTTTCTGTTTCTATGGATCGTCATTATCTTTTTTTGATAATTGATTTCAATTGGGTATTCCTTAAAAAATGAGTATCCTAAGATTCCATTAACCGGAATGCCTAATCTTGCAGAGAAATTCACGTCTTGATCTAAGACTATAAGCATCGGAAACTTATCGTCTTCAAATCCAGAAATTTTAATTTTATTGTTTTCTGAGAGTAATCCTTCAATCACTTCTTCGGAGCCAAGCCCTTTTACTTTAACTTTTTTAGAATTGTAAAACCGAAGCGTATCATTTTCAGGAAGGCTGAAGATTATCGAATTATCTGCTCCCGTATCTAAAAGCATGTTCAGTTTCGCTTTATTGATTTCTACAGGAATGATAATTAAATTATAGACATGTTGAAAAGGAATTTCGATTTTGCTTTTATTTGAATGCCATTGAAAGCCTTTTTGTCCAAAAAAAGTGCATGGAGATAGCAATAGCAAAAAAACAAATATCCTTATTCTCATATTCATTTTTATTTACAATAAATGTAGTAATTTTTAGAGAATTAACACTATCATTTCTATTGCTTTGCGTACATTTTTTTCTGAATTTCTTAAAAAAAAGTCGCAAATTTGCAAACAAAACAAAAAGTCATGCCAAAAATTTCTACAAAAGGGCAGCACATGCCCGAATCGCCAATCAGAAAATTGGTTCCCTATTCAGAAATAGCAAAAAAGAAAGGCCATAAGGTCTATCACCTAAACATTGGCCAACCTGATATTAAAACACCAGAAGTTGCCCTAAATGCTGTAAAAAACACAAACATTACCGTTTTAGAATATAGCCATTCCGCTGGTTTTGAAAGCTACAGAAATAAGCTTTCACAATACTACCAAACTCATGGACTTCCAATCAATGTTGCTGATATTATAATCACTACAGGCGGATCAGAAGCTTTGCTTTTTGCAATGGGAAGCACAATGGACCAAGACGATGAGATTATTATTCCAGAACCTTTTTATGCTAATTATAACGGATTTTCAACCGCTTCAGGTGTTAAAGTAGTTCCTGTAATCTCTACAATCGATGAAGGATTTGCATTGCCTCCAATTGCAGCTTTTGAAAAATTAATTACTCCAAAAACAAAAGCAATTCTTATCTGCAATCCTGGAAATCCTACTGGATATTTATATTCAAAAGAAGAAATACTCCAATTGGCAGAAATTGTAAAAAAACATGATTTGTTTTTGATTGCCGATGAAGTTTATAGAGAATTTATTTATGATGGAGAAGAGCACTTTTCTATTATGAACGTACCAGGTTTAGAAGAGAACGCCATAATGATTGATTCTGTATCAAAAAGATATAGTATGTGTGGCGCAAGAATCGGCTGTATCGTGTCTAAAAACAAAGAAGTAATGGCAACAGCTATGAAATTTGCACAAGCCCGATTAAGTCCTCCTACCTTTGCTCAAATTGCCAGCGAAGCAGCTCTTGATACTCCTCAAAGCTATTTTGATGATGTCATTACAGAGTACAAAGACAGACGTGATACTTTAATTACAGAACTGCAAAAAATAGAAGGTGTAAAAGTCGCTACACCAAAAGGTGCTTTTTACTGCATTGCAAAGCTTCCTGTGAAAAATGCTGATGATTTTGCACAATGGCTATTAGAATCATATGACCTAAATGGAGAGACTGTCATGGTGGCTCCGGCTGCCGGTTTTTATTCCACACCTAATGTAGGCTTAGACGAAGTAAGAATTGCTTACGTTCTCAAAAAAGAAGACCTCATTCGATCTGTAGAAATTCTCAAAGACGCTCTCAAAACATATAACAAATAAAAAAAGCTCCTCAATGAGGAGCTTTTTTTATGCTTATACAAATTCAATCTCTTATAAAGAAGGGTTTCTGTATCTCTTTAGAATAATAAAAAAGGCTTCCAAGTGTTGGAAGCCTTTTTTATTATTTATCTTTTATTTATAAATTATCTCTTGAGCGAGAAGTGCGCCTTGAACTCCTTGCCCGTCCCGTTCTCCTGGTACAGGACCTTGAACCAGTAGTCGGTCGAAGGAAGCGGGT
>NZ_RBLC01000006.1 GCF_003634455.1 Flavobacterium endophyticum
TCGCTGCCGAAACTGCTGTCAATCCAATATGTCTATGAACGTGTTCTTCTATTCTTTCGCCTCTCTCGAAGCGGGTGCAAAAGTACGATTATTTTATTATCTCGCAAGTCTTTTGAAAAGTTTTTTTCAGAAATTTAATTTCTTTTTTACTTTTAAAATCCTTACTCAATATTTCAATGAATCCTCACTGTTGCGGGGCGCAAAGGTAAAATCCTTTTTTATTTCTGACAAGCTTTTTTGAAAATATTTTTTAAATTTATTTTCTCAATTCCCATCATCAATATTTCAAAAGAACTTCGCTGTAATTGCGGGTGCAAAAGTAAAATCTTTTTTTCTTTTCTGCAAATTTATCTTTAGAAATTTTATTTTCTTTTTAAACTTACTTTCTGTCAGTATTTACTTATGAACTTCGCTTTCAATGCGGGTGCAAAAGTAGCACCTTTTTCTGCTTTCGCAAGCTTTTTGATAACTTTTTTTTGATGTTTTCTTAAATTAAAACTTAACTTACTGGAAAGCAGATTCTTGATTCAAAAAAATTTTTCAACCTTTTTAAGATTGACAGACCTTGCAACAAATACAAGCTTTACAAATCCTGCTATTACATCATAACACGCCCTCTTACTATCCCTTAAAAACAACCAGATTATGAAATGCTAAGTGATTTTAGTAGCAGAAAAAGCTTTATGCTTATATATATAAAGGTATTATGAATTTATAGTATACATATATATTGTATGTGTTTTGAGAAACTTCTATATTTGCGGTCATAAATTTTATACGATGATAAAGATTACGTTACCCGATGGGTCAGTTAAAGAGTTTGCGCAAGGCACAACTCCGATGGATGTCGCAAAAAGCATTAGTGAAGGATTGGCAAGAAATGTTATTTCTGCTTCTTTCAATGGAACTACTGTGGAAACCGCAACCGAACTGACGACCGACGGGTCACTCATATTATATACATGGAATGACAAAGATGGCAAAAAAGCTTTTTGGCACTCCACTTCTCACGTCATGGCACAAGCTTTAGAAGAATTGTTTCCTGGAATCAAACTGACTTTAGGGCCAGCGATTGATAATGGATTCTATTATGATGTAGATTTTGGCGATCAGAAAATCACTGAAGCCGACTTCAAAAGAATTGAAGATCGCATTTTAGAGATTTCAAGAGGAAAATATGAGTTTAAAATGCGTCCAGTTTCTAAAGCGGAAGCTTTGGATATATATAAGGATAACGAATACAAAACAGAATTGATCTCTAATCTTGAAGATGGAACCATTACGTTTTGTGACCATGCTAACTTTTTTGATTTATGCCGCGGTGGACACATTCCGAACACAGGAATCATCAAGGCCATGAAAATCATGAGCGTTGCTGGTGCTTACTGGAGAGGTGATGAAAAGAACAAGCAGCTGACTCGTGTTTACGGAATCTCTTTCCCTAAGCAAAAAGACTTGACTGATTATCTTGAGTTGCTAGAAGAAGCCAAAAGACGCGACCATAGAAAACTAGGAAAAGAACTTGAATTGTTCGCTTTCTCACAAAAAGTGGGACAAGGTCTTCCGTTATGGTTGCCGAAAGGCGCTGCTTTGAGAGACCGACTAGAGCAATTCTTAAAAAAAGCACAAAAGAAAGCAGGCTACGAACAAGTAGTAACGCCACATATCGGGCAAAAAGAATTGTATGTGACTTCTGGACATTACGAAAAATATGGTGCAGATAGTTTCCAGCCAATTCATACGCCAGCTGAAGGTGAAGAATTTTTATTGAAACCAATGAACTGCCCTCACCACTGTGAGATTTTCAACGTAAGACCTTGGTCATATAAAGATCTGCCAAAGCGTTATGCTGAATTTGGTACCGTATATAGATATGAACAATCAGGAGAGCTTCATGGCTTGACTCGTGTTCGTGGATTTACTCAGGATGATGCGCATATCTTCTGTACTCCAGAACAATTGGACGAAGAATTCAAAAAAGTAATCGACCTTGTATTATATGTATTCGGTTCTTTAGGATTTGAAAACTTTACGGCTCAGATTTCTTTAAGAGATCAAGAGAACAGAGAGAAATATATCGGTTCTGACGAAAACTGGGAAAAAGCAGAAAATGCGATTATCAATGCTGCAAAAGACAAAGGCCTGAATACGGTTGTTGAATATGGCGAAGCTGCTTTCTACGGACCGAAGCTTGACTTTATGGTAAAAGATGCCTTGGGAAGACAGTGGCAATTAGGAACTATCCAAGTAGATTACAACTTGCCAGAACGTTTCGACCTGACTTACAAGGGTTCAGACAATGAATTGCACCGTCCGGTAATGATTCACAGAGCGCCTTTTGGATCGATGGAACGATTTATAGCTATCTTATTAGAACATACGGCAGGAAATTTCCCAATTTGGTTGATGCCAGAACAGGCTATTATATTGTCTTTGAGCGAGAAATATGAAAATTATGCCAAAAAAGTTTTAGATTTGCTAGAAAATCACGAAATTCGCGCCCTAATTGACAACAGAAACGAAACGATTGGTAAAAAAATCAGAGAAGCTGAAGTTCAAAAGTACCCGTTTATGCTGATTGTCGGCGAGGAAGAGGAGAAAAACGGAACCATTTCTGTACGCCGTCACGGTCAAGAAGGAAAAGGAAATATCAGCGTTACAATTGAAGAATTCGCTTCTATTGTCAATGAAGAAATAAAAAAGACATTAAAAACATTTACAGTTTAACTTAAAATTTTAGAGCCATAGCAATAAGAAACAACAGAGGTTACCAGCCTCGAGTAGAAAAAAAAGACGCACACAGGATTAACAATTTGATTCGTGTTCCAGAAGTGCGCCTTGTTGGAGATAACGTTGAGCCGAAAGTCTACAAGACATCAGAAGCTTTAAGGATGGCAGAAGAGCAGGAACTTGACTTGGTCGAGATTTCTCCAAATGCCGAACCTCCAGTTTGTAAAATCATGGATTATAAAAAATTCCTTTACATGCAGAAAAAGCGTGAAAAGGAGTTGAAAGCAAAATCTACTCAAATTACAGTAAAAGAGATTCGTTTTGGTCCGCAGACGGATGAGCACGATTATGAATTCAAAAGAAAGAATGCAGAGAAGTTCCTAAAAGAAGGTTCTAAGCTGAAAGCTTTTGTTTTCTTCAAAGGCCGTTCGATTATCTATAAAGATCAAGGACAAATTCTTTTATTGCGTTTGGCTCAGGATTTAGAAGAATACGGGAAAGTAGAAGCTTTGCCTGTGTTAGAAGGAAAGAGAATGATTATGTTCATTGCTCCGAAGAAGAAGAAATAAGTCGAAAAGTGGAAAGTCATAAAGTCAAAAGTCATTAGCCTTCAAACTTTACAACTTTTAAACTTTAGACAAAAAATAGTAAGTAAGACAAATTAAATACACTAGGAAAAGATGCCTAAAATGAAAACCAAATCTAGCGCCAAGAAACGTTTTAAAGTTACTGGTTCTGGAAAGATTAAAAGAAAGCACGCTTTTAAAAGTCATATCTTGACTAAAAAGTCTAAAAAGCGTAAATTGGCTTTAACTCACTCAACTCTTGTTCACAAGACTGATGAGAAAAGCATCAAACAACAATTAAGAATTATCTAATAGTTAAAAGTTAGAAAGTCTTAAAGTCGAAAGTCCCTGACTTTTTACTTTAGACTTTACCTCATTAGACTATCGATAATCTTTAGGTTAAAAAACATTTAAATAACCTTGGAGTATGGCTTTAAGTTCCTTTGATTAAATTCAGGACGCCTGCTACAAAAACACATTAAAATTATGCCAAGATCAGTAAATTCAGTTGCTAAAAGAGCAAGAAGAAAAAAGATAATGAAGCAAGCCAAAGGTTTCTTTGGTAGACGTAAAAACGTTTGGACAGTTGCTAAAAACGCGGTGGAGAAAGCCATGGTTTATGCTTACCGCGATAGAAAGCAGAACAAAAGAAATTTCCGTGCATTATGGATTCAACGTATCAACGCTGGAGCTAGATTGGAAGGAATGTCTTATTCTCAATTCATGGGGAAAGTAAAAGCTAACGGAATCGAATTGAACAGAAAAGTTCTTGCCGATTTAGCGATGAACCACCCAGAAGCTTTCAAAGCAATACTTAATAAAGTAAAATAAACGTTTTATAAATCTATTTGTCTTACTTACCATAAAGAAACCATCTCGAAAGAGGTGGTTTTTTTGTTATGTATTATATTTGTTTTATGGATCGGCTAATTACACATATCAGGAAGACTATTAATCTGGATGATTCGGAAGCAGCAATCGTCTCTTCCTATTTCGAATATGAAACAGTAAAAAAGAAAAAACATCTAGTCGAAGAAGGACAAACCGTCCACAAGCAATATTATATCCTGAAAGGCTGCCTGCGTATCTATACCCTTAATACCAAAGGAAATGAACAGACGCTCCAATTCGGAATCGAAAACTGGTGGATTGCCGACTATCTGGGTTTTCTGGGCCAAACTCCTTCCAACTATTTTATACAGGCCGTAGAAAACTCAGAGGTTATTTCGATAGACAAAAATTCATTAGACGAATTGCTTTCTCAACTTCCTAAGCTCGAAAAGTATTTCAGACTAACATTCCAGAAATCATTAGGCGCTGCACAGATGCGTATCAAATATCTTTTTACTATGACGGCCGAAGAAAGCTACCATCATTTCAACAAGAATTTCCCAGAATTTGTACAGCGCGTGCCACAATATATGCTTGCCACCTACCTTGACTTTACGCCCGAATTCATGAGCAAGATTAGAGCGGGAAAAGCCTGATTTCATTTCTTAAAGTAGTTTAAGTTTTTTACGACTGAGGTTGCAGAACTTTGTCATGAACTTTAAAACACATCATAATGGAAACCAGAGTAAACATCCTGAAAACAACTCCAGAAGCGTATAAAGCCATGATGGCATTAGAAAAATTCATTGCTTCTACTTCTTTAACTCCAACCCATAAAGAACTTATCAAAATCCGCGCTTCTCAAATCAACGGTTGTGCCTACTGTATCAACATGCACACGAGAGATGCCCGCAAACTAGGCGAAACAGAACAAAGAATCTATCTGCTGAACTCTTGGAGAGAAACAAAACTTTATACCGAAGAAGAACAAGCTATTCTTGCCCTGACAGAAGAGGTTACGTTGATTCAAAATCACGTGTCAAAAGAAACTTACGACAACGCCAAAAGATTGTTTGACGAAGAATACCTCGCAGCCATCATCATGATGATCACGACCATCAATGCCTGGAACCGCATAGCCATTTCTACAGAAATGCCACTAGACTAAAACAAAAAAAGCCTGACGATAATCGTCAGGCTTTTTTTGTTGAATTATATATTACAAGAACATTCCGCCAGAAGCTTCAATTCGTTGCGCCGTAATCCATCCCGCTTTTTCAGAACAAAGAAAGGCAACTATGCCGCCAATATCAGTTGGCTGCCCTACCCTTCCTAAAGAAGTTATTGACGACATGTATTCGTTCAAGCCTGGATGCGATTCAAAGGCCCTTTTTGTAAAATCGGTTTCGATAATTCCGGGCGCTACCATATTGGCGGTAATCTTTCTATTGCCTAATTCTTTCGCAAGGTATTTCGTAAAGACCTCAATAGCGCCTTTCATTGAAGCATACGCTGCATAGCCCGGCGTAGCAAATCGTGTCAATCCTGTTGAAACGTTTACAATCCTGCCGTTGTCGGCAATAAAAGGCAATCCTTTTTGCGTAAGGAAATAAACGCCTTTAAAATGCACATTCATCAGGTTGTCAAAATCTTCTTCTGTAGTATCAGCAAACAAAGAGTGGGCATCAATTCCGGCATTATTCACTAGAAAGTCAAAAGTAGTACGGTTCCAGTTGGCGGCTAATGCTGCCGAAAGCCGTTCGTAAAAATCAGCAAACGATTTTGTATTGGCTACATCCAACTGCAGCGAAACCGCTTTAGTCCCGATAGCTTCTATCTCTTTTACGACAGCTTCTGCTTCATCTTTATTGTTTCTATACACCACCACGATATCATTTCCTGATTTCGCGAGTTCCAAAGCCATGTTTCTTCCCAGTCCTCTATTGGCACCTGTTATAACTGCTATCTTATTTGTTTTGTCCATTTTTCTAAATTTTAATTGTTTTGATGGTACAAAGTTAGCGCGAAGGCACTTTAAAAATATGGTGACTGTTTCAGATTAAATGGTGACAGCTTCCGTTTTTAAAAAAAACTTTTCTTCCAACACCTGTTCTCGGTATTGTTTAGGAGTAAGTCCGGCAAAGCGTTTAAAGAATTTTGTAAAATTAGAAGGATCAAACGTAAGTAGCGTGGCAATCTGCCCAATCGAAAGTTTGTTTTCTTCAAGCATCGATTTGGCAATAACCATGATCTTTTCTTCAAAGAAAAAGCAAGGTGCTTTTCCGGTAACCAGCTTTATGGTATTGCTAAGATGTGTGGGATGGATAAACAATTGCGCGGCAAGATCTCGAATTTCAAACATTTCTGTAGCCCTTCCTTCCAGAATATCCAGCAGATGCTTGTCGATTTCTTTTAAGAAATCGGCAGTAATCTCGTTTTGCCTTGCCAATATTTTTTTCGGAATTACAGCCATCGTGCTTCATTTGTGTATTCAAATTTACGGAATTCCAAACAATCCCGTTGAAAAAGAAACCTAAGAAATCGCCAAAATATTTCGATTTAAAAAAACGCAGGATATTTTAAAGTAATTTTATCTCCCGTTCGTCTTCCTTATCATGAAAGCGGAGACCAGCCTAACTATGGAGGAAAAACCTAAAAATACGATTTCTAGCACCGTCAGCAAGTTCGGAAAAGGACTGACTTCTTTCGTTCGCGGAAAGGTAAACAGTTCGGAAGATGCCGAAGACGTGCTGCAGGAAGTATGGTATCAGCTTAGCAATTTTTCAAACATCGACGATATCGAAAGCATGAGCGGCTGGTTATTTCAGGTTGCCAAAAACAAAATCACAGATTTATATCGAAAAAAGAAGCCCGAAGCGCTGGAGAATTATTCTTATGAGAACGACGAAGGCGAATTTTCGTTTAAAGAAATCCTGCTTTTAGACGATTCCGAAAATCCAGACCTCGCCCTTTTTAAAGAACTCTTTTGGTCTGAGCTGCTCAAAGCGTTAGACGAGCTGCCCGAAAACCAAAAACAAGTTTTTATACTCAATGAAATTGAAGACCTCACATTGCAGGAAATTGCCGACCAAACCAACGAAAACATCAAGACCATCATTAGCCGAAAAGGCTATGCCGTCAAATACCTCAGAAAGAAACTCAACTATTTATATCAAGAAATAAATTATTAAAACTATAAAAATGGAACGATCAGACAGAAGATACCGAAGAAGAAAACCTTTCTTTTTATTCATAATTGCCGCATTATTTGCTTTGGGTGCCGTAGTGATGTTTTTATGGAATGCCATCCTTCCGGATATTGCGGCCGTTTCTGCCCTCACCTATTGGCAAGCGCTCGGACTTTTACTCTTGTCACGAATACTTTTTGGCGGTTTTAAATGCAGACCAAGGAATCATCGAGGGCCTTTTGCCCATCCGAGATTTAGAGAAAAATTCATGAACATGTCGAGAGAAGAACGAATCAACTTTAGGAACGAATGGAAAGAACGGTTCAAAAGATAATATCTCGCCAACACAAGCCATCAGTTTTTAGGTGATGGTTTTTTTTTAATGTATTTAAAGTAAAAATCCATCAGCAGCGTCTTCCTTACTAAATAACAATCAAAATTAAAAAGATGAAATCAATTTTAAGATCAATCGCAATTGGAATCCTGATAGGCGCTTTGGCATTTTTCGCCTTTCAATTAGTAATCACATTTTTAATTATCGGAGGAATACTAATGCTTTTAAGCCGAAGACGTTTTGACAGACGCGCCTTCGGAGACCAAAGATTTGGCGGCCATCGTTTTGCTTTCGCCGATAAGATTAGAAACATGAATGACGAAGAATACGATTCTTTCAAGAAAAACTTCGAAAACAGAAGATGCCGCAACCACAGAAAAGAAACAGAATAACTTTAATCAAAACACAGCATGAGAAGAAAAACAAAAATTTTACTCACTTTAGCCATCGCAATACTGACTTTTGCGAGCCTAAAAGCTTTTGTTCCCGAAAAATTTCAAGACAGGCGTTGCTATCATAGGGAAGATTGCAACAACAATCATCAATCAAAAAGCGAACATTAACGTACGCATCAATCAAAAAAGCATCCTATTATGGGATGCTTTTTTGTTAAAGTCTCGGATAAATATAAACAAATTGTGTTTCTGATGTATTCTTTTACTGGGATAAAATATGCTTTTTATTTTCTCGGCAACAAACGTCATGCTAGCAGTAGCAAGACATTGAGATAAAAACCCAAAACTTACGAAGGAATCTAATCGGTTCTGTATTGCAACAACTTTATGCTGACAGAATTTATCCTATGCTAACAGAAAAACCTCTTTTTCAGTCTACATCTACAAATTGCTATACGGAATCTGTCTTATGCAGTTTGAAACTATTTATTACTACCTGCATTTGTAAATTGCTATATGGAATTCGCTTTATGCTGTTTGGAAAAATATTTATCTGTCAGCATCTGAAGAATACTGTACTGCATTGGGTAGATTCTGTCAGCATCTATGAAATGCTAAAAGATTCTACTCAATGCTGTACTACAATAACTTTTTTCTGTCAGTATCTGTGAAATGCTAGAAGAATTTACTCAATGTTATACTACAATAACTATTTTCTGTTAGTATGTGTGAAATGTTAGAATAATTTTCTAGATGTTATAAAGAGAAACATTTTTTCTATATAAAATTTGACAGATGTCATACAGCATTCTTATAGAAATAGAGTGCTTGATTAAAATTTTGGTAGTTTAGAGAAAAATAAAAAGGTATCTACCCATTTTATAGCATAGTGAGCAAGTATAAAGGCGAAATTATATCGTAGCCAAAATCTAATATAAACTTACGTTTTCGTTTAAATATAGGCAACTAGGAGAAGTTTACAGTAAATCAATTACAGGATCTTGCTAGTTATTATTTTTTAATTCTAATTTCATCATTATATCCGTCTGTTCATCATCTCCTAACTTAAAAATGTGTTTATCAAATTCAACAAAACCATTTTTCTTATAAAAACTTATTGCTCTTGGGTTTTCTTCCCATACTCCTAACCAAACATAGTCAGCATTAGTTTGCGAAGCAACCTCTATTGCTTTGTCATAAAGCAACTGGCCGACCTTTTTTCCATGAAAATCTTTTAAAACATAAATACGCTCAATTTCAAGAGCCTTATCGTCTTTTAGTTCTGTTTGAGATTCTCCGAAATTTATTTTTAAATAACCTATTATCTCGTTGTTAAGTTCTGCGAAATAAAATTCTGAATTTTTACTATTAAGTTCTGCAGTCAACTTATCTAAAGAAAAACCATCTTCTAGATATTTATTCATGTTTTCGGAGGTATTTGTCTCTGAAAACGTTTCTAAAAAGGTTTGTCTGCCAATTTCTTGCAGTAAATTAATACTGTTTAAATCAACTCTTTTGATTTCAATACTTACCATTATTCTTATGTGTGTCTAATTAAAAACTTCCTCATTCACACCATCAAAGCTGGCAAACACCATGCTTGGGTGCGAATCTTGATGAAAAATGTTTCCGTCTTTATCAATAGCAATAGCTCCTGCAAAACCATCAAAAGGTTTTAGCTCGTTGAATGTTTTTTCAAACGCTTCTTTTAAAGAAAAGCCATCGGTCACGCGGGTTACGATCTTAGCCGCAACGGCGCCGCTAACAATATCTTCGCCTACGCCTGTAAGGCTCACCCCGCAGAATTCATTAGCATAGTTTCCGGCAACAGTAGCAGAATCTGATATTCTTCCTGGAATTTCAAACCCCTTTCCTCCTGTTGATGTCGCTACGGCAATTTTTCCATCGCTGTCTAATGCTACACAGCCTACGGTTCCGGTGCCTAACGATTGCAATTTGGCTTCGTATTCTGCACGTCGTTGCGGAATTTCGGTAGAAAATGCCTCAAAACCATGCTTTCGTGCAAAATTGGTAGCGCCGCTTCCGCCTAAAACCTTATCGTCGTAATCCAGTAGAATCTTGGCAACTTGAATCGGGTTTTTTACTTCTTCGATATTAATGACGCCACTCATCTTGTGTGCAAAGCCGTCCATCAAAGAAGCACTCATACGTATCTTTCCGTCGCTTTGTATCTGAGAGCCGATACCTGCATTAAACAGCTCGTCGTCTTCTAAAAGCGAGACGGCATACACGGCGGTTTCTAAAGCAGAATGTGTTTTTAAAAAAGCATGCGCGTCTTTCGCAATGCGCAACAATGCATTTTGCTTGGCAACCTTAGTTTCCTGACTTGTAGATGACTCCGAAAAAAAACCGCCGTGAATTATAATTTTCATGTCTTTAAACGTATTGCGAAGATTGGATGTGCATTTTGTTGGTTTTCAAATCATACGTATCGTATTTGCTCATCACGTGAACAATCAGATTGTTGATAGAAACGGGCTGTCCTAATTCAATCTGCGTCAGATTGGTATCTTTAATCTGGCGTCCGTCTACTAAGATTACCAATCCAGAGCCTATGGCTTCCATCTTGTTATCTATAATAAGCAGGCCGGTATCTTCTCCTAAACCAATTCCTAATACTTTAGGATTACCTACAACCGCCTGGAACAATCGTCCGATTCTTCCTCTCTGCACAAAATGCGTATCGATAATCACGTCGTCTATCAGTCCGAGTCCGCTTGTAATCTTCACTTCACCTTTTAGCAAAGCTTCAGAGCTGCTTCCTTGGTAGATCATATTGGTTGAAGCTGCAGCCGCTCCTGCAGAAGTTCCTGCATATAAAAATTCTTCGTTTCTATATTTATCTAATAAGATATCATGAAATTCTGTGCCTCCTAAAATTGATGTTAGTCGTAGCTGGTCGCCTCCGGTAAACATCACGACATCGGCTTCCCGTAATCGCTGCAAGACTTCAGGTTCTGTAGCCTGCTCTCTTTTTTCGATGTGGAGTACATCAACGTTGGTGGCATTCAGGTATTGCAATGCCTTTACATATTCTGGACCTACTTCTCTTGGTATTTTTGACGCTGTGGTTACGACTTCAATTCTTGATTTTTCTTTGTGTTTTGATTCAATCAGCAACCTTTTTAATATCCCCGTCTCGAAGAAATTCAAATTGTTGGCCACATTGGCATCAAAACTGGCTTCTGTAAAACTTCCTTTATCTACAGCACCACCAATAATCATTAATTTTCCTTTTATATTCATTTCAAATGGTATGTGAATTCGGTAAAAATAACCAAAAACTTAAAAAACACAATTAATCTGGGGAGTTTTATTCTAACTTTTTACAATTCCGTTTTTACGCTAGTCTTGTTCTAAAGAATTAAAAAAAATTTGATTGATATTTTAAAAAAAATATTTTAGTACAGTCGTATTATAATTTTTTTAACTAAATTTCTAAAAAATATATAGCTTGCAGTATACAGATTTCGACAACTAAATATAAACGGCTGTAAATTAATAATTTACAATAAAACTAACCCATCATTTATGAAAATACTAAAGATACAAGCCTTGCGAGGACCTAACATTTGGAGCGTTCAAAGAAAAAAACTAATCCAGATGCGTTTGGATCTTGAGGAAATGGAACAATATCCGACCAACAAGATCGACGGTTTTAAAGAAAGAATTGAAGCCATGTTTCCTACTATGTACGAACATCGCTGTTCCGAAGGAGTTCCCGGAGGTTTTTTTATGCGCATCGAAAGGGGTACATGGATGGGCCATGTTATTGAGCATATTGCTTTAGAAATCCAAACACTGGCAGGGATGGAAACGGGATTCGGAAGAACCCGCGAGACAAAAACTCCCGGAGTCTATAATGTCGTTTTTAGCTATACCGAAGAAAATGTAGGGCTGTTTGCAGCCGAGTCTGCCGTGGCTATTGCCGAAGCGCTGATTGCAGGAACAGAATATGATCTGGAAACCGACATCCAAAAAATGCGGGAAATTAGAGAACGCGTCCGTTTAGGGCCTAGTACCGGAAGTATTGTGGAAGAAGCCGTTGCAAGAGATATACCGTGGATTCGTTTAGGAACTAATTCATTAGTACAACTTGGTTATGGAATCAACCAGATGCGTTTTCAAGCCACGATTACCTGCAAAACCAGCAGCATTGCGGTAGATATTGCCTGCAATAAAGAAGAAACCAAGCGTATGCTGGACAATGCTTCGATTCCTGTAGCCAAAGGCGACATTTGCGTAGATGAAGAAGGTTTAGAAGAAACGATCAAAAAAATAGGCTTCCCGATTGTCATCAAACCGCTAGACGGAAATCATGGCAAAGGAGCTTCAATTAACGTGATGAATCTTCAAGATGCCAAAGAAGGACTGATTTATGCACAAAAATACAGCCGTCGTGTTATCGTAGAAAAATTTGTGACGGGTTTCGACTTCCGCGTATTGGTTATCGACAACAAGATTGTTGCTGCCGCGCAGAGAGTTCCTGCACACGTAAAAGGAAACGGAACAAGCACGATACAGCAACTGATTGATACTGAAAATCTCGACCCAAGAAGAGGCTATGGCCATGAAAACGTATTAACAGAGATTACCGTTGACCGCGATACTACAGATTTGCTGGCAAAGATGAATTATACGCTAGAAACCGTTCCGAGAAAAGGAGAAATCGTATATCTAAAATCGACTGCCAACTTAAGCACAGGAGGAACTTCTGTAGACGTTACAGATATGATGCATCCTGAAAATATTTTCTTGGCCGAACGAATTTCAAGAGTCATCGGACTGGATATTTGCGGTATCGATATCATGGCAGAGAACCTGACACAGCCGCTGAATGAAAACGGTGGCGTCATCTTAGAAGTGAATGCCGCTCCCGGTTTTAGGATGCACTTAGCTCCATCCGAAGGATTGCCAAGAAATGTGGCTTCTCCTGTAATCGATATGTTATATCCTCCAGGAAAACCAAGCCGCATTCCGATTATTGCTGTTACGGGAACGAATGGAAAGACAACGACAACGCGTCTTCTGGCGCATATCGTAAAAAACAACGGATATAAAGTAGGATTTACGACTTCGGACGGAATCTACATCCAAAACCACATGCTCGAAAAAGGAGATACGACGGGACCGATAAGTACCGAATACATCTTAAAAGATCCTACTGTAGAATTTGCCGTGCTTGAAACGGCGCGTGGCGGAATTCTCCGTTCCGGTTTAGGTTTTAGCCGCTGTGATATTGGAATCATCACGAATATTTCTTCTGATCATTTGGGATTGAACGACATCGATACGCTTTCTGATTTAGCTCGCGTGAAAAAAGTAGTTGTCCGCAGCGTGAAAAAAGATGGCTGGGCAATCTTGAATGCCGATGACGACGAGTGCGTAAAAATTGCTTCGGAGCTGGAATGCAACGTTGCTTTTTTCAGTATGGACGAAGAAAATCCGCTCGTCAAGAAATTAGGAAAAGAAGGAAAGATTGTAGCCGTTTATGAAAACGGATACATTACGATAAAAAAAGGCGACTGGAAAATACGCGTTGAAAAAGCCGCGCACATTCCGTTGACCTTGGGCGGAAAAGCCAAATTTATGGTTGCGAATGTCTTGGCCGCCACGTTGGCTTCTTATTTATGGGGATTCAAAACGGAAGATATCAGCCTTTCGCTGCAGACATTTATTCCTAGCGTGGCACAGACTCCGGGGAGGATGAACATTTTTGAATTTAAAAAATTCAAGGTGATGATTGACTTTGCGCATAATCCGTCAGGATATATGGCAATTGAAGACTTGCTCAACAATATTGAGGCTACTAGAAAAATAGGAATCATTGCAGGCGTTGGCGACCGACGTGACGAAGATATTAAAGAATGTGGTATGATTGCCGGAAGAATGTTCGATCATATCATCATCCGTCAAGAAAAACACCTGAGAGGAAGAACCGAAGAAGAAATCATCAACTTGATCTTAGAAGGCATCGAAGAATCCGGAAGAGACATTACGTATGAGATTATTCCGAAAGAAACCGAAGCTATCAAGCATGCTATAAACAGCGCAGATGAAGGTACTTTTATCACTGCCTTGAGCGATGTTGTTACCAATGCTATCGAAATCGTACAACAATATCTCGACAAAGAAAATGAAGACGGCATAGTTTAGTTTAAAAAATACATAAAACTGCTTAAATGCAACATCTTTGTTGCTTTAAGCAGTTTTTATTTTTCTTCAATTATTTAATTAATTCTTATATTTATTCCCTAAGAACTCCCTAAAAATTAAATAATAATGAAGAAAATTACCTTATTGATTCTATTTTTCAGTACTATTATCCATGCACAAGATACAGGATGGGTCTGGGCTAAGACTTTTGAAGACATTAGCAATGCTGCAATTACAAGTTCTTTTATAGACAATCAGAAAAACAGTTACCACATCGGCACTTTTAGTGGTGCTACGTTGACTATTGGAGAAACGGTGATTAACAATTCCAGCGATATTTTGGGCAATCCGACAATAGGCTATCAGGATACGTATATTACCAAGCATGATTCAGAAGGAAACGTTCAGGTTCTCAAGCATTTTTCTGGTTCAAAATTCGAAGCGATTACTTCTATCGCTTATGACAACAATGCTCATTTTTATATTACCGGACATTTTAATGGCGACATGACTATCGGTACCAATACGTATCAAACTCCCAATAATGAAACCAAGAGCTTTATAGCCAAATTGGACTTGAACGGTAATGTTATTTGGAGCAAACAGATAAATTATAACGGGAGTGCACTCCTAAAATATAAGGACAACTACTTGTATGTTGCCGGGACTTATACAGGAAATACTTTTACGTTAGATAATATTACGGCGCCGAGTGTTGGATATACCGCTGTAGTCACCTATATGGACAAGACTTTTGTCGCCAAGCTTGATTTGAACGGAAATGCGATTTGGCTCAAATCGTCAACGTATAATGGCAGCGCGACCATTGAAGAACCGCATAGAATTGGAACGCAGCCTAGAGGCTTGGCTGTCGACAATCTTGGAAATGTATATGTTGCAGGAATGTTTTTTTGCCGCGCTACTTCTTTCGGATCTATCAATCTGACAAAGTCGGTTACCACGAATAATGCGAATCTATTTATTGCCAAATACGACAGTACGGGCAATGTGTCTTGGGCGTCTACGGCTGCGACAAATTCTAGCGCGCATAGCATCGTGACGGATCTTGCTACCGACAGCAATAATAATGTCTATCTTATCGGACAGGTATATCGATCTACGGTAAACTTTGGCGGCACCACTTTAAATTTCCCTGGAAATTATGGCTCATATCTTGTAAAATATGCTACGGCAGGCAATGTTCTTTGGGCGAAAGCAGCAAAAATAGCGACAGATGCGCAGCCTAGCACGGGTATAGGAACTAACTTTTTTAGCCGTATGTTTATTGACAACAGCAATAACATTCATGTAACGGGCATTTTTACATCGTATATTAACTTTGGCAACAACTTCTTTATCCAGAACGACAATTATAATACGAACTTATTTTCTGTAAAATTTGACACTAATGGTACTGCGAGCGACTTTTATAAATTAACAGAAGCTGAGAATTCAAGAGACATCAAGATTTTAGATATTTCGGCAGATCAGAATGTGGTTTATTTTAGCGGCAAGACGTCGAATCCTACTTTTACTTTAGGAAATATTACCTTGGCCAATCCGAATGGCAAAAGCCTTACGTATATCGCAAAGAGAGATAAAACGTTAAGTATTGAAGAGCATTCTGGAAAAGGATTTACTGTGTATCCAAACCCTTCACAAGACCAGCTTTATATTTCTGGATTGGATGCTGCAGAAGCGATGTATTTTACCGTATTTGATCTGACAGGAAAAAGAATAAAGTCTATAGAACCTACCAACACGGACACAATTGCTATTGATGTTAAAGATTTGGCTTTGGGCACGTATGTCTTAAAGATAGAAAATGGCACGACGCAAAAAAGCATCAAGTTTATAAAAAGCTAAACCGTTAGCTTCCTTTTTAAAAGTACAAATCCCAAGCAGCAGCTTGGGATTTTTTATTAAAATATAGACATTCCTGTTTTGGTTGTAAACAACTCCAGAGCATTCATGCCTAATTCTGAATTTCCTTTCTCGTTAAGACGCGGGCTCCAAGTAACAATCGTAAAGTGTTTCGGGAATAAGGCAGCAATACCGCCGCCGACGCCACTTTTTCCCGGAAGGCCAACCTTATAGGTAAACTCTCCTGATTCGTCATAAAAGCCGCAAGTTTGCATCAGCGCATTTAAACGTTTGACATGGCTTTTTGACAAGACTTGTTTTCCGTCTATCGTCTTGCCTTCGTTTGCAAAGAAATAGAACGAATGGGCCAGTTCTTTACAAGTCATTTCGATAGCGCATTGGTGGAAATAGAAATCTAAGACGGTTTCTACGTCGTTTTCAATATTCCCAAAAGATTTCAGGAAATTGGCTAATGCCGCATTTCGAAATCCGGTATCTTTTTCGGATTGTGCGACTTTTAGATTAAAGTCAATGGATTGCGTGCCAGAAATCGTCCTGATAAAAGCCAAAAGGTCTTCTTTCGGATTTTCAAGATGGGTCACCAACATATCAGCAATGACCAATGCTCCAGCATTAATAAAAGGATTTCTCGGAATTCCCTTTTCAAATTCAAGCTGAACTAAAGAATTAAAAGCAGTACCGGAAGGTTCCACGCCTACCCGTTTCCAGGTTTCTTCTCCTAAAAAAGAAAAAGCCAATGCTACGGTCAGGGCTTTAGAAACACTTTGGATTGAAAACTTTTCGTTGCTGTCGCCAATGCCATAATCCTGTCCTTTTATAGTCGTAAGGTGTATGCCGAATTTATTTGGATCTATTTTTGCCAGCTCTGGAATCGTATCAGGGACATATCCAATTTGCGGAAAGGATTTGGCTTCTTCGAAAACCTCCTCTATTATTTTTTGATAATTCATTCCCTTGGCCGACTAGGTTTTTAGCTTTTTCTTCCTAGCCGCAGGAAAGAGTACATTGTTAAGTATGAGCCTATAGCCTGGGGAATTAGGATGAAGGTCTAAAACGGTAGGAGCATCGCCTACCCTATGTTGATAATCTTCTGGATCGTGTCCGCCAAAATAAGTAAACATTCCTTTCCCTTTTGTACCATGGATGTATCTTGCTTCATTATTCACTTTGTTTTCGCCCATGACCAAAACGCTAGACTTAATCCTGTCGCTGTCAAAAGAAGTCGTCTGTCCCATGAATCCTTTGATTAATTGCGTATGGTTTTGGCAGAGCATACTCGGAATCGGGTCCCATTTTGCAGAATAATCCATTAAGGTGAAATAATCCTTCTCGGGCATGATGTTTCTTTTCTGCGTCATGTCGATATCCGAAAACTCATAAACAATAGGGTTTCTTTCCAGAATGTAATCCTTAAACGCAAAGCTATTATTGTAGTCGATTTTAGATTGGTAGTTTCCTTCGCTTTCGTCACCGTCAAACATCGGTTCGCAAATATCGACACCTTCTGCCGCTAAGGCGATGTCAAAACTGTCGGTTGCAGAACACATGGCAAACATGAATCCACCGCCAATCACAAAATCGCGGATCTTTTTTGCCACGGCTAATTTTTCTTCGGATACTTTACTGTAGCCTAATTTTTTAGCGAGCTCTTCAGCTTCTTTTTTCTGCTCAATATACCAAGGCGCATTTCTATAAGCACCAAAAAACTTACCGTATTGTCCGGTAAAATCTTCGTGGTGCAAGTGAAGCCAGTCGTATAACAGCAAGCCATCTGACAAAACCTCTTCATCATAAATCGCCGTAAAAGGAATCTCGGCATAGGTCAAGACCAAGGTAACGGCATCGTCCCAAGGCTGTTTGCCTTTTGGCGTATATACGGCAATCTTCGGGGCTTTTTCTAAAACTACCGTTTCCATATTTTGGGAAGGACTGCTAATTTCATCTAAAATCTGGTTTGCCTGTCCATCCGAAAGCAGTTCAAAACTAACGCCGCGAATCTGGCATTCTTTTCGTATTTCCGGTGCATCGGGCAAAAGAAAGGAACCTCCTCTGTAATTCAACAGCCAGCTCACTTTATAGTGCTTGTCTAATGACCAATAGGTAATTCCGTAGGCTTTTAAATGATTCTGCTGCGACGATTCGTCCATCGGAAGCAAAATAAAAGAAGCCCATGAAGGCATGGAAATCAAGAGCAATAGAAGTGTATGGAATAGTTTTCTAAAAGGCATTCTAAACTTTTTATTTCAAAGATAACGGTTTTTGAGAAAGTAAATTATAAAAAAATCCGCCCAAATGAGCGGATTCTGATTTTATTTAGAATGGAACATCGCTGTCATCATCCACGCTGTTCATATTGCTACCGAAAGCATCGTTAGCCGATGGCAGATTTTTTGTCAAGAATGGATTGTCTTGCATGTTCATTTTGGAAGGCAGATCATCAAAGCTGGTTCCGTATTCGTCAAGGTTATCGAACTTACCGAGATTTCCGATGAATTTCAGCCTTACGTTTTCCAAACTACCATTTCTATGTTTCGCGATGATAAATTCGGCTTGCCCTTCTGTTGGCGAGTGTTCATCATCGTCCCATTCGTCAATTTTATAGTATTCCGGACGGTAGATAAACGAAACGATATCCGCATCCTGCTCAATCGCTCCCGACTCCCTAAGATCCGAAAGTAACGGTCTTTTGCTCGAACCACGCGTCTCTACCGCACGCGAAAGCTGTGACAGTGCAATCACAGGAACATTAAGCTCCTTTGCTAATGCTTTCAGGTTTCGAGAAATGGTAGAAATCTCTTGTTCACGGTTTCCTCCACCCTTTCCGTTACCGCCTGCTGTCATCAGCTGAAGGTAATCGACAATGATAAGCTTGATTCCGTATTGCGAGGCTAAACGACGTGCCTTAGCTCTTAAATCGAATATCGAAAGCGACGGCGTATCATCAATATACAAGGGTGCTTTTTCAAGGTTTTTTACCTTGATACTCAACTGTTCCCATTCGTGTTTTTCTAATTTTCCGGTACGAAGTTTTTCGGAAGAAAGTCCGGTTTCGGAAGAAATCAGACGGGTAATTAGCTGTACAGAAGACATCTCTAGAGAGAACAAAGCGACAGCATGTCCGAAATCAATCGCAATATTTCTTGCCATCGACAATACGAAAGCGGTCTTACCCATACCCGGACGTGCTGCTATAATGATCAAATCACTAGGCTGCCATCCAGAAGTTACTTTGTCTAGTTTTTCAAAGCCGGTAGCAACACCGCTCAGACCTTCCTTATTCGCAATTTCTTCGATTCTTTTCTTTGCTTGAATCACCAAGCTTTGTGCCGTTTCGGAACTTCTTTTGATGTTTCCTTGCGTTACTTCGTATAATTTAGATTCGGCTTTATCAAGCAAATCAAAAACATCGGTCGTTTCATCGTAAGACTCTTCGATAATTTCAGAAGAAATCTTGATCAAGCTTCGTTGGATAAACTTTTGGAGAATGATCCTCGAGTGAAACTCGATATGTGCTGAAGACGAAATTTTTTGCGTAAGCTGAATCAAGTAGAAATCACCACCAGACAAATCCAGTTTTGCACTCTTTTTAAGTTGTGCTGAGACTGTTAATAAGTCAATCGGCTGTGAATCGTTGAAAAGCTGTACAATAGCTTCAAAAATATACTTGTGGGCTTCTTTGTAAAAAGCATCTGGCTGGAGAATATCGATCACCTCATCCACCCCTTTTTTATCAATCATCATCGCGCCCAAGACAGCTTCCTCCAAGTCGAGCGCTTGCGGCGGGAGCTTTCCTTTTTCGAGATTGATTATAGTAGTTTTGTCTACTTTAATCGGGTTTATATTTCTGAGATTTTCCATAATGCGAATGTAACTAAAAATTAAAAAAAAATGCCTTTGACTTGTTAGTTACCGTATGTTTATAAGTATTAAAATTGTGTTGATAACCAAAAAAAAATCCGAAACCACGGGGCTTCGGATTTAGTTCTTCTTTTCGTAAGGTTTACTCTTTAAATTCGCCCATTTTGCTGTATTTATCCATTCTTTGGGATACTAATTCAGCTGTTGATAAGTCTTTTAATTCGTTATATCCTTTCAATATGTATTTTTCTACTGATTTGAACGTGGTATCTCTATCATAGTGAGCGCCGCCTAGCGGTTCAGGAATGATATCGTCGATCAGCTTTTGTTTTTTCATGTCAAATGAAGTCAGTTTTAATGCTTCAGCTGCTTGTTCTTTGTATTCCCAGCTTCTCCATAAGATGGAAGAACAGGATTCTGGAGAAATAACAGAGTACCATGTATTTTCTAACATATATACTTTATCACCAACACCTATTCCTAACGCGCCACCTGAAGCTCCTTCTCCAACAATTACAGTGATGATTGGAACTTTCAAACGGATCATTTCAAGGATGTTTCTTGCAATGGCTTCTCCTTGTCCTCTTTCTTCGGCTTCCAAACCTGGATAAGCTCCCGGAGTATCCACCAAAGTCACTACAGGAATTCCGAATTTCTCTGCCATTTTCATCAAACGCAACGCTTTACGGTAGCCTTCTGGGTTTGCCATACCAAAATTACGGTACTGGCGTGTTTTGGTATTGTATCCTTTTTGCTGTCCGACAATCATGAACGACTGTCCACCAATTTTTCCTAAACCACCAATCATCGCCTTGTCGTCTTTGAAATTTCTGTCTCCAAAAAGTTCTAAGAAACTATCTCCACACAATGCATTCACATGATCCATTGTATACGGACGACTCGGATGTCTTGACAACTGTACACGCTGCCAAGCAGTTAGGTTTTTATATATATTTTTCTTGGTTTCTTCTAGTTTTTTCTCAATCTGCTTGCAAGTATTCGATACGTCAATGTCTGATTCTTGACCAATTACTTGGCATTTGTCTAACTGGTCTTCAAGTTCTTTTATAGGGAGCTCAAAATCTAAATATTCCATAGGACTTGTGCATTTTTAGTTTGGTTCGAACTGCAAAGATAGAATTTTCATTTAAGAACGAAAGCTTATTTAGAAAAGATTTAAAGCCTTATGGTCTTAAAAAAACAAACTTCAAAGAAGCCTGCTATTAATCAACTTGCAGTGATTTTTTTGATTTATAATTCTTTAGGATACCGTTCAATATTACGGTTGCCAAGATAATGAGGGCACCGATATAAAAAGCAGGGCTCATCTTTTCTTTGTCTCCTAAAATAAAATAGGCAAGCATGATTCCGTAGACCGGTTCCATGTTGGTCGTAAGCATGACAGTATAGGGAGTAAGCTTTTTCATTACGTTTACGGATGCTGTAAAAGCATAAGCCGTACATACTGAAGAAAGTATCAGCAGCAAAATCCAGTCATTTAGTGAAACCGTAAAAAATTCTGGCGTAAACTTCCTTCCATATAACAGATAGAGGGATACAAAAAAGACGCCTGCAAAAAATTCGTAAAGGGTAATTACAGACGGGTCATATTCGCGAATTAATTTTCCGTTAAAAAGCGTAAACATGACGCCTAAAAAAACTGAAATCAGCGCATACACCATTCCTAAAATGTATCGGGTCTCGACCTGCATGATCATCAAAAGTCCGCCGATGATTATCAATCCGAAGAAAACTTCATACCAAAGCATTTTTCTATTGAAGAAGATCGGTTCTAATATCGAAGCGAAAAATGCGCCAGTTGAAAATACTGCCAGCGTAATAGAAACATTGGAGACATTTATTGCTTTAAAGAAGAAAATCCAATGTAGAGCAATCAGCAAGCCAACGCCAATCAAATGGAAGAATGATTTGCAAGGAATGCGCCAAGGCTTTTTGGTGATAAGAACGTATAGGAGCATAAAGATTCCGGCCATCAGCATTCTGTACCAGACAACGGATTCTTCTTTTACCGTAATCAGTTCGCCAAGAATTGCCGTGAATCCCCAGATAAAAACAATCAGATGTAGATTTAGATAGCTTTTTAGGTTGTTATCTTTTTGCATTCCGAAGCAGGTATATAGCTAAAATTCCAAAAACAAAGTTAGGAAGCCAAACGGCTATAAAAGGCGGTATGCTTGATTTTTCAGCTAACGTTCCGAAAATCTTATCAAAAAAGATAAAGGTAAAGGCGAGTCCAATTCCGATAGCAAGGTTCATTCCCATTCCGCCTCTTCTTTTCATAGAAGATACGGCTACCGCGATAACTGTCAGGATAAATGCGGACACGGGAAGGCTGTATTTTTTATACAATACCACGAGATAGGTGTTTATATTGGAAGAACCTCTTTCTCTTTCTTTATCAATAAAATCGTTCAATTCGCCTACGGTCAGCGTTTCCGCGATATAGATAACAGGAGTCAGATCTTCAAGATCAAATTTAAAAACCGTGTCTTTTTTTGTGACAGTTTCCAGCCTATCATCTAATATACCGAGAGTCCTTTTGGTGTAGTTGTACATGGTATACGTGCTATCTTTTTCATTATAGCGTATACGGCTTGCATTGATAATAAAATCAAGCTTGTTGTCTTTGAATTTCTTCAGTGAGAAATCGAAAGCGGTTTTTGAATTAATGTTGAAATTGCTGACATAAATAAACTCGCCTGGACTGATTTCTCTGTATACATTCGATGTTTCTCTCGTTTTATTGTTGCCTTTTAAATAAGTATACCTAAAATCATTAAACCCTTGGCTTGCCTTGGGCACGATAAAAAATCCCATTAGTAAGGCCAAGACCGAGATAATCGTAGCACCAATAATATAAGGACGTAAGAATCGGCTAAATGAAATTCCGGAACTTAATATAGCAATAATTTCCGTATTGTTAGCTAGTTTTGAAGTAAACCAAATAACCGATAGGAACAAGAAAATCGGAAAAAGAAGATTGGCAAAATAAATCGTGAAATTCAGATAATAAAAGGCAACTTCAACAAATGGCACTTTGTTCTGAAGGATCTTATTAATCTTTTCAGATACGTCGATAACAATCCCAATCGGAATAAACAGAAACAGCATCACAAAAAATGTGGCTAAATATCTTTTCAGGATATATTTGTCAATTATCTTCATTCTTCTTGTAGATAGTTAGTTTAGTTTGGCTGTCAATTACAGCCTTTGATCCATCTGCTTCACCATCATTTCTTTCCAAACTCGGAAATCTCCTGCTAAGATATGCTTTCTTGCTTCACGAACCAACCACATGTAAAAACCTAGGTTATGGATAGTCGCAATCTGCTTTCCAAGATATTCGTTTGCGGCAAAAAGGTGGCGCAGATAAGCTTTTGTATATTCAGTATCGACAAAAGTATGTCCCATTTCATCAAGCGGAGAGAAATCGTCTTCCCACTTTTTGTTTTTTATATTGATCGTGCCATGTGCTGTAAACAACATTCCATTTCTAGCATTTCTGGTCGGCATCACGCAATCGAACATATCGATCCCGAGCGCAATATTTTCTAGGATATTAATAGGAGTACCCACTCCCATCAAATATCTCGGTTTGTCTTTTGGCAAAATTTCTGTAACGACTTCGGTCATCGCATACATTTCTTCGGCTGGCTCTCCTACCGAAAGCCCTCCTATTGCATTTCCTTGCGCTCCGGCATTTGCGATATATTCTGCCGACTGCTGACGTAAATCCTTATAGGTACTTCCTTGTACGATTGGAAAAAATGTCTGCTCATACCCATACTTATAAGGAAGCTTGTCTAGATGATTGATGCATCTGTCAAGCCATCTGTGGGTCATGTGCATAGAGCGCTGAGCGTAACGATAGTCGCATGGATATGGTGTACATTCGTCAAAAGCCATGATAATGTCTGCTCCGATTGTCCTTTGGATTTCCATGACATTCTCTGGCGTAAAAACATGATACGAACCGTCGATATGAGATTTGAACTTTACGCCTTCTTCTTTTATTTTTCTGTTAGAAGAAAGCGAATACACTTGATAGCCTCCTGAATCGGTCAATATATTACGGTCCCAGTTCATGAATTTATGGAGTCCTCCCGCTTTTTCAAGAATCTGCGTTTGAGGCCTCAAATAGAGGTGATAGGTATTTCCTAAAATAATATCAGGATTGATATCGTTTTTCAGTTCTCTCTGGTGTACGCCTTTCACGGAAGCAACCGTACCGACTGGCATAAAAATAGGCGTTTCGATAACACCGTGGTCCGTAGTTATTTTTCCGGCTCTTGCCTTTGAATTCGGATCATTTTGTAATAGTTCAAATTTCATTCTTTTCTCTTTATCCCAAACTTTCGGGAGGCAAAGATAATTTATTTACAATTTATCATTTTAGATTTATGATTTAATTTAACATCATATCCTAGAGCCATTCTGTTTTCACAAAAAAATGTTTACTTTCAGTTTTTTAAGTTCCAAAAGAGCATTTGTCTTGAGAAAAAATTTATTGCTATTTTTAGACCCGAATGTGATACCCCCAAAAGCATTTCCCCTGCCAAATCCTGATAGACAATGAAAACACAATTGATGGCTGAATTGCTTGCTATACTTCTAATAACAAGGCCTTTGCTCACGGTCTTTCATGAGCTAGGCCACGCAATTCCCGCCATTTTGATGACGCGCGAACGTGCTACGATATTCCTCGGTTCGTATGGCGATACTGAACAGAGTTTTAGATTCGCTGTCGGCAAGCTGGAAATCTGGATCAAATACAATCTTTTTAAATGGAAAGGCGGCCTTTGTGTTCCGCATGCCAGCAACATCTCCATCAACAAAAAAATCATCTATACTTTAACAGGCCCGCTTGCTTCTCTTTCTATTGGCATAGTTTCCTGTTATATGGCTTTTGCCCTCAAGCTTACCGATTTCATGTCTTTTCTTTTCTTGGTCTTCTTGCTGCTTTCAATTTTTGATTTTTTAAAAAATATTATTCCCAGCAGTCGCTCCATAGTTCTCCATGACGGAAGAATCGGTCACAACGACGGCACTTCGCTCGTGCGCCTTTTTCGCCACAAAAGATTTCCTAAACAATATTTTGAGGCTATAGCTTTATACAACCAAAAACAATACAAAGAAGCAGCTTTTCTTTTTGATTCGCTTCTTTCCACTGGGCTACAAGACCAGGACACCTATCGTTGGGCTATTTATTGTCATCTCCTGTTAAAAGACTATTTTAAAGCAAAAGTTTATTTTTCGGAATTCAAGAAGCGCTTTACGATGAACTCCGAAGACTATTCCAATCTTGGCCTTATTTATTCGCACTATGAAAATCATGAAAAGGCAATGAAATTCTATGCCAAATCATTAAAGCTGAATCCTATGAACAGCTATTCGTTAAACAATAAAGGCTATACTTTAAATATTTTAGAAAAATACGAAGAAGCGATTGCTTTCTTTGATAAGGCGCTTGAAATCGACAAATCGTTTGCCTATTCCTATAACAATAGGGGACTTTCTAAAATCAAATTGGGGCGTATCGAAGAAGGGCTTCACGACCTCAATCTCTCTTTTGAGCTTGACCCTTACAATTCTTATTATTTTCGGAATCTTGGCATCTACCATCAGGACAAAGGCGAATACGGAAAGGCTTTGAAATTATTCCTAAAAAGCAGGTCGCTTGACCGCTATACACATAATATAGACCTGTTGATTGCCGAGGCCAAAGATTACCTGAGCCGAAAAATTTAGAAAATAATATTTCTGTACTTTTCGCTCCCATAAACTCTTGACAACTTTCTGAAAATCTGAAAATTCAAACCTTAAAAAATCCAAATATCTGATTATCTTTGCGCCAGTTTAAATTTATCACATAAGAATGAAACCTAACACACAACAATTAAACAACTTAACTATTCAAGTGCGAAGAGATATTCTTCGAATGGTTCATGCTGTAAACTCTGGACATCCGGGCGGTTCGCTAGGATGTACTGAATTTCTCGTAGCACTTTATCAAAATTTAATGGAGCGCAAGCCAGGTTTCGACATGGACGGGAAAGGCGAAGACATTTTCTTTTTGTCAAATGGCCACATTTCACCCGTTTTCTACAGCGTTTTAGCTAGAAGCGGTTATTTTCCTGTAGCTGAATTGGCTACTTTCCGCCAGATTAACTCTCGCCTTCAAGGCCACCCTACTACGCATGAAGGGCTGCCAGGAATCCGCATGGCTTCTGGGTCTTTAGGACAAGGAATGTCTGTTGCGATTGGAGCGGCGTTGACGAAAAAACTAAATAAAGATTCACATTTGGTTTACAGTCTTCATGGTGATGGCGAATTGCAAGAAGGTCAAAACTGGGAAGCTATGATGTATGCTTCTGCTTATAAAGTTGACAACTACATTGCTACAATTGACTTAAACGGAAAACAAATTGACGGACCAACCGACGAGGTCTTGAACATGGGAAGCATCAGAGCGAAATTTGAAGCTTTTGGATGGGATGTTCTAGAAATCGAAAAAGGAAATGATATCGAGGCAATAATTGCCGGAATGACAGATGCAAAATCAAGAACAGGAAAAGGAAAACCAGTTTGCGTATTGCTTCACACCGAAATGGGTAATGGTGTAGATTATATGATGTACAGCCACGCTTGGCACGGAAAAGCTCCAAATGACGAACAGCTGGCAACTGCCTTGGCTCAAAATTATTGTGAAGGCGAAAGCGACTATTAAAAAGCAGTAAGCTTAAGCGACGAGCATTATGCTTATTGCCACAGCTATTGCGTATATCAAAAAGACAAAAATGAAAAAATATACAAATACAGGAAATAAAGATACTCGTTCTGGTTTTGGAGCGGGATTGACCGAATTGGGTCAAAAAAACGAAAATGTTGTGGCGCTTTGTGCCGACTTGATCGGTTCTTTGAAAATGGACGATTTCAAAAAGAATCATCCAGAGCGTTTCTTTCAAGTAGGTATTGCTGAAGCGAACATGATTGGAATCGCGGCAGGAATGACAATTGGCGGGAAAATTCCTTTTACCGGAACATTCGCTAACTTTTCTACAGGAAGAGTTTATGACCAAATCCGTCAATCTGTTGCTTATTCAGATAAAAATGTAAAAATCTGTGCTTCACACGCAGGCTTGACTTTAGGGGAAGACGGTGCAACACACCAAATCCTTGAAGATATCGGACTGATGAAAATGCTGCCCGGCATGACTGTAATCAATACTTGTGATTTCAACCAGACTAAAGCCGCTACTATTGCAATTGCAGAACACCACGGACCAGTCTACCTACGTTTCGGCCGTCCATCTGTTCCAAATTTCACTCCTGAAAATGGAACTTTCGAAATCGGAAAGGCAGTATTGCTTAACGAAGGAACTGATGTAACAATTGTGGCTACCGGACACCTCGTCTGGGAGGCATTGGTTGCTGCTGAAGCATTAGAAGCGAAAGGAATTTCGGCAGAAGTAATCAACATCCACACGATCAAACCTCTTGATGAAGAAGCTATCTTAAAATCAATCGCTAAGACAAAATGTATCGTGACTGCTGAAGAGCATAACATGCTTGGCGGATTAGGCGAAAGCGTAGCGAGAGTTTTGTCGTTAAACAATCCAGCACCACAAGAATTTGTCGCAGTGAATGACAGCTTTGGCGAATCGGGAACACCGGACCAACTGATGCAGAAATACAAGCTTAACAATCAAGCGATTGTTGAAGCAGCTGAAAGAGTAATTAAAAGAAAATAATTGCTTCACGATAATAAAAAAAATCCCTCTCAATGAGCGGGATTTTTTTTATTTAACTTTTATCTTATTCGCAGCTAGGATCTAAATATCTTTTTAAACCTCCTGTCGTTCCCGCACAATTTGGTATCAGATCAAACGGATACAAATTACCAAAACTATCTTTTATTTCTGTCCTTGTCCTTGTACCGTCGCCATCATCATCAACATCTAAAAAGTCAGGTATACCATCACCATCTGTATCATCATCGTAATAATTACCATTGCCGTTCAAATCTTCTAGATAAGACAAAATTCCGTCGCCATCAGCATCCGTATATTTTACAGAATGCAGATTTAAATTAAATACTAGAGGGGAATATGCCTGAACAGAAGAACCCGATGGGGGGCTGTTATAATAACCTAGCCCAGAAGGAATAAATAGAAGCCCTACTCCATAATCTGTCAACAAAGTACCTCCAGGATTTGAAGGATCATCGATTGCATTTCCTGTCTTAAATTCTGTCATCAAGTTTCTCCATCCAGAAACCACTCGTTCTTGAGAAAGCCAAATCGGATTCGGTCTGTAATCAAACTGAGTACCATCTAAAAGATGTCCTTTATAAGTAACCAATGTAGAATCCAGCAATCGTGCAGGCTGGCCAACACCTTCTCTTATTTTTATATAATACAATTTATATTCAACCGGATCTTCAATAAGCTTTCCTACTATAGGATCGGCAGTGCTGTAAGTTCTTAAATCGTTTTTCACCATTTTAAATTGCAACGGATACTCCGTCTGATTCCAAATAGAAACCTGTGATCCTCCTTCTGGAATTGCGGTAATGGCTGGAATTGGATTGTTATTAGCATCTGTAGTAACTGTCAGATAATGCGTTTTCAGGTAACTCTCTATATCCGCAATGTCTGATGCATATTGTGTAGCTCTGTCTCTAGGCGGGACAACGCTTGCGGAATCATCATCCTTTTTACAAGAGAAAAGTACAGTACTTGAAACTATAGCTATAAAAAAAAGCTTAATTCTGGTCATTATTATTGAATTTAGAGGCGCAAGATACAATTTTGATTTATTTTTGTAAATAAATTAACTTAGATTTTAAGTTTTAGTATGAGAGTAGATAAATACTTATGGTGCATTCGATATTACAAGACGCGCAATATGGTAACTGAGGCTTGCAAAAAGAACCACATTACAGTAAACGGACAGGTCGCCAAACCTTCCAAAGAAGTATTTCCGACAGACAAGATTACCTTCAGGAAAGACCAGATCACACACACGATAACCGTGCTCGATATTCCCCAAAACCGCGTTGGCGCCAAGCTGGTTGATATGTATAGAAAAGATGAAACCCCAATCGAATCATTCCAGCATCTAGAGCTTTTAAAGCTATCTAAAGAACATTATAGAAAACATGGCGAAGGAAGGCCTACTAAAAAAGACCGCAGGGATCTGGAAGACTTTAGCTTGGATTTCGAAGAAGACGAAACAGAATAGCATTTAACCTTTAGATGATATATAAATCTACCTTCAATCGCCTAAAGAAACAAACCGTTTTTTATCTTTGGAAAAAATAAATCAAAATGAGCAAAAATATAATTCTTAACAATCAAGAAATAGAACACAAAATCCTAAGAATCGCTTATCAGATATACGAAACTTTTGTGGATGAAGAAGAAATTGTTATTGCCGGAATTGCTAAAAACGGCTACATTTTTGCCGAAAAGATTGCTCAGAAAGTCAACCAAATAGCCGATCTAAAAGTATCGCTATGCGAAGTCTATATCGACAAACAAAATCCTCATAACGAAATCACCACTTCTCTAGAAAAAAAGCAGTACGAAAACAAAGGGCTTGTTCTTGTTGACGATGTGCTTAACTCTGGAACTACATTGGCCTATGGCGTAAAGCATTTTTTGGACGTTCCTTTGAAAAAATTCAAAACCGCCGTACTTGTAGACCGAAACCATAAAAAATATCCCGTGAAAGCCGATTTCAAGGGAATTTCGTTATCTACTTCCTTACAAGAGCACGTTCAAGTTGTTTTTGAAGATACAGAAGATTATGCTTACTTAAGCTAAAATCTTAGAAATAGCTGAAACAACTTCTTCAGGAGATTTATTATCGACAACCACGACATGCGTCGCTTGATTGTAGTAATAGCTGCGGTCAAAAAGATGCTTAGCAATATACTCTTTCATTTCTTCTTTTTGCTGCTCTGCTATAAGCGGACGATTATCTTTAATGGAAAGCAACCTGCTAAAAAGCGTCTCAATCGAAGCTTTTAGGTAAAAAGAAATTATATTGCTTCCATTAAGCATTTCGTGGTTATTGGCATAACAGGGAGTTCCGCCGCCTAAGCTCAATATCATCTGTTCATCAGAAGAGATTAATTCTTTAAATATTTGGTGCTCCAGCTTCCGAAAATAGATTTCTCCTTTCTGGTCGAATATATTTTTTACAGACATTCCAACCCTTTCTTCGATGATTTTGTCTAAATCGTAAACACTGATTTGAGTTTTTTCAGACAGCAAATTGGCAATTGTTGACTTTCCAGAACCCATATAACCCAATAAAATAATTTTCGTCATCGAAATAAATCCTTATAAATTAAGGCATTATGAAAGATTATTAAAAAAAGACAAATTTAAAACAAATTTGCTTTGAAAAATAAATAATAAGGCCTTATATTTGCACCCGCATTCAAGAAATTAAATGACTCGATAGCTCAGTCGGTAGAGCACATCACTTTTAATGATGGGGTCCTGGGTTCGAGCCCCAGTCGGGTCACAAAATGACTTTAGATTTCTTGAATGTAATGACTCGATAGCTCAGTCGGTAGAGCACATCACTTTTAATGATGGGGTCCTGGGTTCGAGCCCCAGTCGGGTCACAAAAAGTCGAACAGCAGTGTTTGGCTTTTTTTGTTTTAGGCCACGTGGAGAAACGGTAGACTTGCCATCTTGAGGGGGTGGTGCTCGTAAGGGCGTGTGGGTTCAAATCCCACCGTGGTCACATCTAGGACAAATCAGAATTCTTCTGGTTTGTCCTTTTTTTATGTTGCTAATTGGATGGCTCCTACTTTTCATTTAAGACTAAAATAGTACGCTACATTCTACTCCAACAAAGTAGCATTTCTTACATTTATGAAGATTTTTTCTCACAATAAATAATCAAGACAACAAATCTCCGTTTACTACTACATGAAGCTGCATTTTCTTCTTTTCTTGGTTTTTATGATGCCTTGCTCATGTAGCGGACAGCGCGACAGTACTTATATCAAGCCTTACGAGCATAAATTTTCGGTAAGGACTTATCTCGCAAAGAATTTCCTTTCTATGGAACAGCAGACGGGTACCGAAGAATCTAAAAGATTCATGCCGAATAATCCGCCCAATATCGGATTAGGGTTTTCCTTGAACAACACCATTGTCAATGTAAGCTACGGCCAAGGTTTCAATTTTATGAGAGAGAAAGATAAAGGAAAAACCAAGGCATTTGATCTTCAAATTCATAACTACGGAAAAAAGTTTATCATTGATGTCTTTATTCAAAAATACCGAGGATTTTATACTGCAGATGATGATGGCAACAACATCGAGCTCTACCCTGACCTGAAAATCCAGCAATATGGTGCGTATGGACAATATGTTTTCAATAACAAAAAATTCTCTTATAAAGCCGCTTTTAACCAAAGTGAAAAACAATTGAAATCGGCTGGAAGCTTTCTGATTGGCGGCGGCGTTTATTTTACAAAAATTGAGTCGGACAGTTCCTTCGTCCACAAAGAAAAAAATTCATTACGGAATTTCCAGTTTGGTGTAAGCGGCGGCTACGCCTATTTATGGGCAATCAACAATAAATGGTTTGCCAGTGCTTCTACTACCGTTGGAATCAATGTAGGATCCGAAAGACTAAATACTTTCGGCAAGCGGAAAATAGAAGCCTATCCAACGCTATTTCCGCGTATAGCTGTAGGATATAATAAAGAAGACTGGTCTATCGGATTATCCTACGTCAGTAATGCCATATTTTCTGCTTTCTCAGATAACAAAAATTCGAATGTAGGCTTATACTCGGGGAATTTTAAGTTATCGTATATCTTGAGGCTGGATTCGTTTGATTTCTTCGGCAAGAAAAAGCCTGAAAAGATTTCCGATCAACAGTAATCTAACTCCCCATTCTCTGTGTAAAAGCTGACACTATTTTACTTAATTTGGTGGATTGCTAACATTTATAAAAATTCTATGAAAAACATTTTTAGATTAACTTTAAGCATGATGGTACTTTTTACGATCATAAGCTGCGAAAAAAAAGCAACAGCACCTGAATTAGACGGAACATGGGAACTCAGGCATGTAGCAGGAATACAAGTTCCAGGATTAGATCCTAATTTTAAGCCCGGCAATGGGAACTCTTTCAAGTTTGACGGACAGAATTTCGAAAAATACAGCGATGGCAAAAAAGTACTCAGTGGCAGTTTTACCGTTACGCCTGAAAAGGATGTACCTTTAAATAACCGCAAGGCCAACTACAGCATTAAATTCAATAACGAAGAAAAGCTATATATGCTTTTATCTGGGAATAAATTCATTTTATTCGACGGAGTCATAGCCGCCGATGGTACCGAATCTACTTTTGAAAAGCAATAGTGCAATAACAAAAAAGGCCTCGTTTGAGGCCTTTTTTATATCTAGTTTAGAACATTATTCACAAGAAACTGCTTGAACAGTCTCTGGTTTTAGTTCTTCTGTTTCTTCTGCTTCAATTGTTTTTTGTTTCTTATCTAGCGTTATAAAAGTAAATCCGAATGCCAATAAAAGCAACGGCACGCTTAGCCAGATCACTTCATGGATGCCATATCGTGCAATAATAAAACCACCTAGTAAAGTTCCTAATGTAATACCCGCATTAAAGAAAGAAGGCATCAAACTGTTTACGCTTTCGAGTGCTTGTTGAGGAACGCCGTCTATAATATGGATATTAGCCGACAAAAAGCCGCCAGTGTGTATAAAACCCCACACAGAAATAATAATAACCATTGGAACAAAAGCGCCGCCAAACTGGTAGGCTAGTAAATGGATAGCTATCAAAGAAAGTAAAAACAATCGGTTTGTCAGCGCTACATTTTTGCTAAGCGCGATTCCCATAAGCCAATTCCCTACTATACCTGTAACTCCAAAAACCAAGAGCATGATGCTGATTTCAGTACCGTTCATATGCGAAATCTTGTTCATGTATTCTGCCAAGTAACCATACGTTGCAAACATTCCTGCTACTATAATCAGCGACGTGAAAAGCTTGAACCAAACTTGTGGCTTGTCTAATACTTTTACTTGGTTTTCTGCAGATGGCTTCTCTTCTGCTGGCATGGATGGCACAAAAAGCGCCAAGGCAGCAAAAGCAACGAGATTAATGATTCCAGCTAAAATAAAGGAAGCTCTCCAATCAAACAAATCAGCCATATAAGTCGTTATCGGCACACCTAACACAGTCGCTACACTAAGACCCGCCATAACTACCGAAATTGCTTTTGGTGCATCTTTAGGTCCTGCTTGTTTTGCAGCGGCAGACATGGATACTGCCCAAAAAACCGGGTGTAAGAAAGCAGGCACGATGCGGGCAATCATCAGCATCGTAAAATTAGGAGAAATGGCTGAGAGCAAGTTAGAAATTACGAATATCGCCAAAACAGCACACATAATTGTTTTGCGGTTTATCTTCGCTGTTAGCATTGTCGTAAAAGGACCTGCTACCGCTACTGTCAATGCAAAAGCACTCAAAAGCCAGCCGGCAGTATCAATAGAAACTTGAAATTCTTTCGCCAGCGTAGGCAAGATTCCAATCACGCCAAATTCAGTAGTAATTATCCCGAAGGCTCCCAGAGCCATTATATAAATCGATTTATTCATTAATTCAAATATTTAAATGTTTCTATTAATATAAAGTAAAAAAATCATTAATTTTAGGATAATCCTACCCTTTAAGACTACTAAGACATGCGATATAATCGTCAAGTACTTTTTGGTTCAGCGAATATTTGAGGTTTCGTCCTTCTTTTTCAGGGATAAGAAGGTCCGCTTCGACCAATTGTTTTAGGTGATGGGAAACAGAAGGCTGCGTAAGATCCAACAAATCGTTAACCTCAGCGCAATAAAGGCCTTCATGCTTTTTCTTTACTTGCTGTAAAATAGCAATTCGGCTTGTATCGCTCAAGGCTTTTGATATCTTCTCTATTTTTTTGTTGTCCATCATATACTAATTTATGCAATCACAAGTATAAGTCTTGTGATAAAAAGAACAGGACAAAAGTACATAAACATATAGAAACATATAAATATTTATATGGATAAATCTGATTTCAATATCAGCAATTTCTATATTGAAGCTCTTTCTCTTTATTTACAAGCAGCTGATTACCGAACTTTCCTTTATGCTCCTAATCACAAAAGCACTCTTTATATTTGAAATAATTTCAAGCTTGGAGATTTTATGAACAGCGAAGTTTTAATAATCTTACATATCTCCATATCATCCAATAAAAGTTTTAATAAGAAATCATAAGAATGGCTGTGGGGTCGCATGTGACTGCCGACGCAAGAGATTCGAGCTTAAGATTCCGCAAGAAGAAATTGACGCGAATCCAAACATTACGAATGCTGTTAACAGCAACAGATAAACTACTTTGCCGAAGATTATAAAAACGCAATCTACTCTGTAGGTTGTGTTTTTTTATTATTTTTGTTTAACAAACCATCAAAAACAATGAACAGCATTAAAAGTGTTTTCAGCATCAAGGACTTGGAGAATTTATCGGGCATCAAAGCCCACACCATAAGGATTTGGGAGAAAAGATATAACATTCTAGAACCTATGAGGACTACCACAAACATTCGTTTGTATGATGTTGAAAACCTTCAGAAGCTGCTCAATATTACGTTATTGCATAGCCACGGGTATAAGATTTCTAAAATATCTAAATTCCCGCCTGAAAAAATTCCACAGCTGGTACAAGAAATTGTTTCCGACAAAAGCGCAAAAAACCATGCGATCAATGCCTTCAAAATGGCAATGATGAATTTTGACCAGACTTTATTTTTTACGACGTATAACGAGCTTCTTTCCGAAAAATCATTCCGCGAAGTCTTCACCGAAATCTTCATTCCGTTGATGAATGAGATTGGAATTCTTTGGCAAACCGGAACGATTACGCCTTCACATGAGCATTTTATATCCTACCTTATTCGGCAGAAACTGTTGAGCAGTATCGAGCAGCTTCAGATTTTAGAACCCGCCAAAAAAGACAAGGTCTTTATACTGTATCTTCCACAAAACGAAATCCATGAGCTTGGACTGATCTATCTCAATTATGAAATCCTTTTCCATGGATACAAGACCATTTACCTCGGACAGTCAATTCCAATCGAAAATTTAAAAGACCTGACCAATCTTTTTGACACTACCGTTTTTGTTAGCTATTGGACGGTCTTTCCCGAAGTTGAAGAAACGGCCAGCTATATAAAAACAATACAGGAAGAAATTTTAACCGATAAAAAATCCGAACTATGGATTTTAGGAAAACTGGCCAAGCATATTCCTGCGCAAAACCTCACTTCCCAAATATCCGTATATTTTAGCATGCAGGAAGTCTTAAACAAACTATAATTATTTCTTAAAGCCACAATTTTGTTTATCAATTTTATATATTTGTTAAACAATATGCATAAAGATATCAAAATTATCGGTTCTGGTTTTTCTGCCTTAGCAGCTTCTTGCTATTTGGCAAAACAAGGCCATACGGTTACCATTTATGAAAAGAATGCGACTATCGGCGGGCGAGCAAGGCAATTAAAAAGAGAAGGCTTCACATTTGATATAGGCCCTACGTGGTATTGGATGCCTGATGTTTTTGAGCGGTTCTTTGCTGATTTCGGTAAAAAACCATCCGATTATTATGAGCTTACAAAGCTGTCACCGGCGTATCGCGTTTATTTCGGAATCAAGGATTTTGTGACCATAGCAGACAATCTCGACGAAATAGCTTCCACGTTTGAAACGATTGAAAAAGGAAGCGCAAAACAATTGAGAAGCTTTATGGCAGAAGCCAAAAGCAATTATGATATTGCCATAAAAGATCTCGTGTATCGCCCAGGAGTTTCGCCTTTAGAATTGATTACGCCCGAAACGGCAAAAAAAATAGGACAGTTCTTTGGAAACATCTCGAAAGATATTCGGAAGCGGTTCAAAAACAAAAAGCTGATCCAGATACTGGAATTTCCGGTATTGTTTTTAGGAGCCAAGCCGTCGGATACGCCTTCTTTCTACAGCTTTATGAATTTTGCTGATTTCGGCTTGGGGACTTGGCATCCGAAAAACGGAATGTATTCGGTGATCTTGGCCATGAAAAAGTTGGCTGAAGAACTCGATGTCGAAATAAATACGAGCTGTACGATTGAAAAGATTATTGTTGAAAAAGGAAAAGCCCAAGGACTGATCATCAATGGAGAGAAAATAGCAGCAGATATCATCTTAAGCGGCGCTGATTACCATCATACTGAAACGTTGCTAGATGAAAAAGACCGAGCCTATACAGAAGACTATTGGGCCAAAAAGACTTTTGCTCCTTCTTCGCTCCTGTTTTATGTAGGTTTTGATAAGAAAATAGAAAATGTTGAACACCATACGCTGTTTTTCGATGTAGATTTTGACAGGCATGCCGAGGCAATATATGATAATCCGAAATGGCCTGACGAGCCGTTGTTTTACGCCAGCTTTCCGTCAAAAACCGATGCGGAAGCAGCGCCTGTAGGAAAAGAAGCAGGAATATTTTTGATTCCGTTAGCCCCAGGAATTGAAGATACCGAAGAATTGAGAGCAACTTATTTCGAGAAAATCATGAGCCGTTTTGAAAAATTGACGGAGCAAAATGTTAGAAATAGTGTTATATTTAAGGAATCCTTTTGTGTCAATGATTTTATAAAGGAATATAATTCGTATAAAGGAAATGCTTACGGATTGGCGAATACGCTTTTTCAGACCGCATTTTTACGCCCAAAACTAAAAAGCCGAAAAGTAAAGAACCTATATTTTACCGGACAGCTTACCGTTCCAGGCCCAGGAGTTCCTCCTGCATTGATTTCGGGGAAATTAGTTTCTGAATTGATTGATAAGAATACAGTATAAAATTGCAAACCACTACCACTCATGAAAGCTATTTTTGACATCATTTCTTTTGAATGCAGCAGGAACGTAACCAAGTCCTACAGTACTTCTTTTGCTACGGCCGTAAAGATGCTTTCGCCTACAATCCGTCAGGACATCTACAATATTTATGGTTTCGTGCGTTTTGCCGATGAAATCGTAGACAGCTTCCATGAGTACGACAAGAATACGCTGTTTGATTTATTCGAAAAAGATCTTTTTCGAGCCTTAGCAGACGGTATCAGCCTGAATCCGGTGCTGAATTCCTTTCAGCATACCGTAAAAAAATACGATATCCCCCTAGACTTAATTAAAGCTTTTTTGGAAAGCATGAAATTGGATCTGGTAAAGACAGAATACAAAACCGTTCAAGAATACGAGGAATACATTTACGGTTCTGCTGATGTCGTGGGATTGATGTGCCTGAAGGTTTTTGTAAAAGGTGACACGGCCAAATACGAAGAACTAAAACAGAGCGCTATGAAATTAGGTTCTGCATTTCAAAAAGTTAATTTCCTGAGAGATCTGAAAGCTGATTTTGAGAATCTGAGCCGTACCTATTTCCCGAATACAAACCTCAACAGGCTTGACGAAGCTTCAAAAAACCAAATTATCGCTGATATCGAAAATGATTTCAAATCCGGCTATGAAGGAATCACAAAATTGCCTTTAGAAGCAAAACTCGGAGTATATACAGCCTACGTCTATTACAAAAAGCTATTGCAGAAGCTAAAGAAAACACCGTCGGCTGAGATAAAAAATGCGCGGATTCGTGTTCCAGATTATGAAAAAATTGGCCTTTTCGCCAAATGCTATTTCAGTTATAAGTTGAATATCATATAAAAGATTTAGTTATGTGGATTCATGTATTCGTTTTCATCCTTACTTTCTGCTTCATGGAATTCATGGCATGGTTCAGCCATAAATACATTATGCACGGCTTTCTTTGGAATCTCCATGCCGACCATCACAAAAAAGATCATGATTCTTGGTTTGAACGGAATGATGCTTTTTTTATCATCTATGCGGTAATCAGCATCATCTTTTTTCTGCTTTGGCAAAATAACATCCTAGAAATCGGATTGGCTATCGGATTGGGCATTTTTGCGTATGGGTGTGCTTATTTCTTGGTACATGATATTTTTATCCACCAAAGGTTCAAGCTGTTCAGGAATGCCAACAACAGCTATGCAAGAGCCGTGAGAAGGGCGCACAAAATGCACCACAAACATATCGGCAAAGAAGAAGGAGAATGTTTTGGCATGCTCATAGTTCCCTTTAAATATTTCAAGCAAGAGTTTCGTAAAAATAAAAAAGCGACCAGATTTTGATCGCTTTTTTCATTAACTAACTACTAACCTAATTTAATTGGGTACCATCTTTTGTAATGGCTTTAGCTGCTCGATATCCAGATCCGCTTTCTTTAATACGGAAAGCATTGTCATGATAGACGTCGGTGTCATGTTATCTCCAAGAACCCTCACTACCGCAAAGCCGGCGTCATTTTTATTTGCAAAAAGCACAAACTCGTCAATCGCATCGTCTTTGCCGACAAAATAAACAGCACCGCCTTCTTTCCCAGAATTGACTTTAATCAGTTCCTGATACTTTTCGTTTTTCAAGATGCCTTTGATTTTGGTACGTTCAGTCTCAAATTTAGCCGGATTCTTTTCATCCGCCTTGAAAGCCAAAATGTTCATCTTTTTCAAAGTCTCAAGCGCCGCATTTTCTTCAGAAGTTACTTTTGCTTTATTCAACTTTAGTATATCTGTTGTAAGATCAAGAGCAATAAAGTCTTTCGATTCGGTATTCTCTACAAAATATTGTTGCAATGTCGGCTCTGAATTGCAGCTTGCCAACATTAGGCACAAAACTGCAAGTAGTGAAAATCTTTTCATAGTCTGATTATTTTGGACCTTTCGATCCTTTTGGTCCTTTAGAACCTTTTAATCCTTTTTTTAGGGCATCTCCGCCAGGAAGATTGTCTGTCAATGCCGAAACATCATTAAGGTCGAAATCTCCTTTTAAAGACATCAAGACAGTTTCATCTTTGCCTCCGCCTTCTATAAACATCAGCAGTTCCTTAACTTTGGTCGCGCTTCCGCCTGATTTGACATAAATCCTGATGTTTTTGCCACCGTCGTTTACTCTCATGAGCTCTTCCAGCGCAGCAGATTTAAGATACTTGCTTGAAGTCAGTTTCATATCAGAAGTTATTTTCGGGCTCGATGTCACGAAGACCCTCAAATTATCAAGCTTTTTGACAAGGCTCATGTATTGCTGCGCCTCTTTGTCGTTGGACTTGACACTTCCCATCATTTCAAACATTTTTTTGTTTACGATAACTGCTGTCACTTCATCGAGCCCATCATACTTATCGAAAGCTGACTGCGCAAAAAACACGGACGGCATTAATGCTAGGACTACTGTTATTAAAAACTTCTTCATTTTAGTTGTATTTACTTATTTTGTATGCACTTTTTATTTAGACAGAGCGTCTAAGTTGCTCAAGTCGATATCTCCAGTCAGCGAAATTAAGACAGTTTCATCACCTTTCCTATCGCCGCCTTCTATAAACATAAGCAATTCTTTTACTTTAGAGGATGAATTGCCTGATTTCATATAAATCTGCACATTCTTTCCTTTGTCATTCACTCGTACTAATTCTTCCAGAGATTCTTTTTTTCTGTAGGCATCAAAAGCTGTTTTCATTTCTGCCGCTTTTTTGATGCTTGAAGTCGAGAACATTTTGAAATTATCAATCTTGTCAGCCATCTTCATGTATTTTGCCACTTCTTTTTCTTTCACATCGGTCTTGATTTCTCCAAGCATCTCGAATGCTTTTTTATTCACGACTACAGATGTAATGTCATCTTGACCGTCGAATTTATCAAATGCTGATTGTCCAAAAAATAAGGCTGGAACTAAGGCTAAAGCTAGGGTAACTATAAATTTTGTCATTTTTTCTAATTTTTAAATATTAAATCTTTTGAATCTTGGTACTCTTTAACGTATTGCATGCTTTCAACGCCTACATTCACGTTCTTTGACAACAGGTTCAGTGCTTTTTGGGTTTCCTCAAATGCCTTTTCAGGATCATTATAGGTACCTAAATCTTCACTTTGATTGATGCTTCGATTGTAGAATGTAAACATTCCCAGCAAAATCACAACAGATGCTGCAATAGAAAGCCACGCCACTTTTTGTGTCTTAGATTTTAGTGGAATCTTTTGCTCAAACTTTTGCTCTTTCGCTGAAGAGAAATAGCCAAACATTGCCTTATACTGTTCTAGATGCTGCGCAACATCTGCAGACGAAAAATAAAGTTTTAATTCATTTTCCTCGGCAATAGAGGTTTCTCCCTCAAAGTATTTTTCTAATAATAATTCTATTCTGTTTTCTTTTCTATCCAATTCCATAACTGTGTGTTTTTGTCATAAATTCTCTAATCGTCTTCCTTGCTCTTGAAAGCGCAACTCGCACTGCGGTTTCATTCATATCCATCATTTTGGCAATTTCTTCAAATTCATATTGTTCAATATCCCGAAACTGAACGATCATCCTTTGCTGTTCGGGCAACTCGTTGATAATCTTTTCGACCCAGGTTAAGCTGTCTGAATCTTCAAGCTGTTGCTGCATCAAGGGCTGCCGGTCTGTAAAATTATTATGCACGATCTGCAGGTTTCCGGCTCTTTTTGATTTCAATTGGTCTAAGCAATAATTTTTTGTAATTGTCATGGCAAAGGCTTCAACGCTGTTGTATTTGTCCAATCCCTGTTTCTTATCCCAAAGCTTGACCAAAACTTCTTGTGTCGCATCTTCAGCTTCTTCTGTGCTAACGAGCAATCGCTTTGCCAGCCTAAAGACTTTATCCTTAAAAGGAGCTATAAGATTTACAAACTCAACTTGGTTCATTGTGACGTTTTAATTGGTCGGTTATATAATCAAGACGAAGCACTTTATTTTTTGTTACAATAAAAATTGAAAATAAGACTAAAACCTCTAAATTTACGTTAATAAAAATTACGACCTCTATAAGATACCGTATTTATGAAAAAGAAATTCAGCCTTGCAATCCTTTTATTCATTGGGATTTCTACCTTTTTTGCCTGTCAAGATGACCTTGACGACATCGAAGTTCCAACCGAATTAAAAATTAACGATTTTATCTGGAAAGGATTAAATTTATATTATTACTGGCAAGCGGATGTACCTGATTTGTCGGATAGCCGATTTGCCAATCAAGGCGAATTGAATGCTTTTCTTTATAATCACGAATCGCCAGAAGATTTGTTCTACGGCTTGTTGAATAATTATCCAACTACAGACCGATTCAGCGTCATTTTTAGCGATTATACCGTTTTAGAAGGCGTCTTGACCGGAAATACATCCAACGACGGAGTCGATTACCAATTATTAAGAAAATCGGAAGGCTCTAACGAAGTCTTCGGCTGGGTACGTTATATCATTCCCAACTCGGATGCGGCTTCTAAAGACATTCGCCGTGGTGATATCTTCTACGCTGTGAACGGAACTCCGCTGACCGTTTCTAATTATAGAGATTTGCTTGCCGATCAGACCTACACTTTAAATCTGGCGGATTATGACGGCGGAAACATCACGCCAAATTCGCGTTCGGTAGCCTTGACGAAGACTACTATTGCAGAAAATCCGATCTTGATCAATAAAGTTCTTACCTATGACACGCATAAAATAGGCTACCTATTATATAATGGTTTTTATGGGGAATACGACACGAACCTGAATGCTGCATTCGGGCAGTTCAGGACGGAAGGCGTAACCGATTTGGTTTTAGACCTACGTTATAATTCTGGAGGCGCTGTCAAATCTGCGGCCTATCTTGCCAGCATGATTACGGGACAATTTAACGGACAGGTTTTTGCAAAACAGCAATGGAATGCCAAGATCGAAGATTACTTTGCCGATAACGACCCAGAACAGCTGATCAACCGATTCTCAAACAGTATCGGAAATAGCCCGATCAACAGCTTGAATCTTACTAAAGTATATGTGCTGACTTCTAAAAGCACGGCTTCGGCGAGCGAATTGGTTATCAACGGACTGAAACCGCACATTGAGGTTGTGCAAATCGGAGATGTAACGACTGGAAAAAATGTCGGTTCGGTTACCTTATATGATTCGCCATCCTTTGGAAAACAAGGACGTACTAATCGCCATAAATATGCCATGCAGCCGATCTGCTTTAAGATTGTAAATTCGACAGGATTCGGCGATTACCAAAACGGACTGACTCCAACAACTCCATTCGTTGAAAATCTTGGAAACTTAGGAGTGCTTGGCGATGCAACAGAACCTCTTTTGAGCACAGCTATTGCTCAAATTACAGGCGTTGGCAGAAGAACCATGCAGCATCCGGATAAAATCTACGAACACTTTAAAGACAGGAAGTCGATGCAGCGCTTCGGTACTGAAATGTATATCGACAAAGTTCCAGATGGAATCACAGACTTCTTTAAATTCTAAATTCATCATTTATAACAAATAAAAAAGGCTTCCGTTTGGAAGCCTTTTTAGTATGCAATTATAATCGATTAGTGAACAACCAATCGTTCGTTACTTTTTTTGGTTCCATACATTATTTCAACAACGTAAACGCCTTTGTTCAATTCCGAAACAGGTATGCCTTCCTGAGTTTGTATGTTTTTTTGAAACACCATCCTTCCTGAAATATCATAGATCGTTATCAAAACTGCTTCTTGCAGATTGCCAATATAGAATTTTTCAGAAGCCGGATTCGGATACAAGCGAAGTTCTTTCCATGAAGGATTTTCTATTCCCAAAGTCGCTTGGTTGATAACGCCTACCCCATCGAGATCAAATCCTCCCGAATTAAAAGGCGTCGGAAAAGAATCGTTCACGGCATTACCAAAGCTATCGTAGGTCGCATACAAAGGATCGATAGACCCTACGACATCAATAATCTTTACGTGGGTAATAGTGTTCTTGTCCAACAACGGGCTGTTCGGAATATCGCTCAAATCAAAAGGCACGCCTTTGCTTCCGTATTTCCCAGCAAGGTTGTTGAGATAAGGTGCCGAAGGGGTTCCAAAGCTGCCGATCTGCGTGGTTGTCTGCGTTTCGCTATGGGCTGGAAACCTGAAAAAATGAATCCCGTCGGAACTTACTTCTACAAAACCGAGTTCCAAGAATGCGGGGCCGCTGTTTTCAAAAACAGCAAAGTCAAATCCTGGTCCGTTAATGATCGGCAGTTCAAATGTCAAGATGGCACTGCCTTCGTCTCCCAAGCTTACGATGCTTCCCGTTGCAGGCCCTATCGCATTTTCTGGAACGCCTACAGAAGCTCTGTTGCTTCCAGCTACAACAAGACTCGGGTTTGCCTTATTCACATAGCCTCTTTCTACCGTAGCGCCTGTTGCCCAGGCCACAAAAAGCGGACTGCTCGGCTCCATGGCGGTTGATCCGGCGATGCCTGCCGCAGGAGCATACGATTGGCCATTGGCTGCCAGCGATATCAGGAAAGCGAAAGACAGGAATCGTTTCATCTATCTTTTTATTATTTTTTGGACGCTTCTTACGTTATCGATCGTAATTTCTACGACATACATTCCTGGATTTAATTCTGAAATAGCAACTCCAGAAACGGCATACGCTTGATTTTTAACCAATCTTCCAGACATGTCATGCATTTTTATCGTAGCAGGCTGGTCGGTGTTGATGTAAAATTGATCTGTAGCTGGATTCGGATAAAGCGCAATATCGAATTTGGTGCGCTCTCCAGTTCCCAAATTGCTATCCACAGCTTTAAGGAAAGCGTTCGGTAATTTGCCGACCGTATAGGTGTTTAGCAAGGCGCCATCTGTTGTAGAATGTACATATACTTTACCGTCTGCCACATAATTGACTGCATCGCCTACATAGATCTTGTTGTTGATGATTTCCATGCCGTAGATGCCGTATAGGTTCTGTGGAGGCAGTGTAAAGAAAGGCGTTGTAGGCACTATGTTTGACGTTGTCGTTGCCTTAAAAACATCGGCATCGATGCCATAATACATATCAGTACCGTCTATTTTCAAGTTTGAAGGATGTTCTTGCGGAAAATCCATCTGCCCTATCACCGTATTTGTTGTCGTATTGATCTTGACTAAAGCACCGTAAGTTTCAGTTCCGGCCCAGCTAGGCTTTCCGCCGCAAAGAACATATAAGATGCCGTCTTTTTCTACCATCGAATTAGGCACGTCTCCGACTTGGATCGTTTGCTCTAATGTATTGGTAGTCGGATTGATTACAGAAACGGTATTGCCATAACCGTAACCTCCCTGGTGCGCCACATACAGCTTTCCGTTGATTTCTAAGATTCTCTCCACGCCTTCAGGCAAAGCAATATTGGCTTCAATCGTATTGTTAGAAAGGTTGATTACGGCCACATAATCATCGGTCGCGCTTCCTCCGCTTCCCCAATTGGTCACGTATCCTTTTCCGTTGCTAAAAGCAATATATCTAGGATTGTTAAGTCCTGTGCTGATAGTGGCCACATATTGGAACGTTTCTTTATTGACGATTTTGATGGTGTTGGAAATATTTACCACGATATAAGCGTAGTCGCCATTAACGTTGATGCTTTGCGCAGTATCGCCCAGAGCTCCAGAAGTAGGATTTACGGTTGCATAAATATTGTTCTGCAGGTTTCCTGTATTTGAAAGAAAAGAAACCGAAGCGTTATTAGAGCCTGCGCCTCCTTCATTAAGAATAAATACGCCGTCATTAAAGGTTTGGCCTACAACAGGCAGGCTGGAAAGAGATAATAAGCTTACTACAAGAAAGCCGTAAAGTTGTTTCATGAGATTGGATTAAATAAATTGAATTGTTAGTTAAAATAAAAACCGTTTGGTCCTACTCCTACTGCAACCGGATTTAATAAAGTACCTGTTGTTGAATAGATGTAAATTTGGCTGTCTGAAGAAAAATCTCCGCCATCAGCAATGTAAATTTTGCCATCGTTTACTGCAAAACCATACATCCTGCCGTATAGTGATTGCGATTCATACGTAAGCAACGGAACCGTAGGCGCTGCTGTTGCATTGGCCGCCATCGCAAAAACAGCCGTATCGACCGTATAGTAAATTTTATTGTCTTCGATATTGAGGTTTCTTGCTCCAGCCGAAGTCGCTGCTGCTACCGTAATCGGCGTGCCTACCACAGTATTGGTAGAGAGGTTGATTTTTGCCAGCTTTTCAGAACCTAAAACATATAAGGTTCCGTTTTCTTCTTCAAATGCGTTAGGGCTAAATCCTAATGGAATCGTTGTTTCGATACTATTTGTAGCTGGATTAAAAACAGTTACAGAGGTACCGCTGCCGAAGTAGCCGTTCATAATGTAAATCTTGCCGTTTTCTTCTATGATTTTTTCCGACCAATTGTTCATTGCCACTCGGCTTGTCGTATAGTTTGAAAGATCAATTACGGTAAGGAAATCATCGGAACCTACTTCATAATTATCGTAATTGGTCACATAAGCTTTGCCATCCACCACTACGCCATATCTTGGACTCCTAAAATCAGTGCTGATAGTTGCGATAAACTTAAACGTATAACGGTCTACTACTGTAATCTTATTGGCTAAACCCGAAATGATAAAAGCTCTTGTATCATCAAAAAACATAGACTGGAGCAAGGTGCCCATTTCTGCGGCTTCTGGGTTGACATTTCTAAAAACGTCCTGCTCTACGGCACCCGAATTGCTGATAAAAGTGACAGAGCTTGTGGTAATGGTAGAATTTCCTTCGTTCAATACAAAAACTCCATTATCATAATCGCCGAGCGACTCATTTGACGAATTATCATCACTGCTACAGGAAGCCAAGAAAAGCGAGCTTGCGAACAGCATTACAAAAATTCTATTGAACTTTTTCATATTTAAAAATTTAAGGTTAGATACATATTAAAATTGCGTCCCGGCAAATACCGGCTTTCGACGCTGGCATACTTTTCATCCAGGAGATTCAGTACTTGGAAGCCTAGAATGCAAGAATTCTTTTTGCCAAAGTCATAATGGAGAGAAGCATTGCTTACCAAATAAGCGTCGATGTTATATCTTGAATTGTTGTCGGATCTCGTAAAGACTTCGCCGTTATACAACAGCTGATAGTCTGCCGACAGCTTCTTCCAAGAATAGCTTAGCGATGAAGTAGCTTTGTGGTACGGCACATAAATCAACTGCTTCTTTTTTTCCATGTCTTCCGAAACCGTATAGCCGTAGGTCCCGTTCAGCATCACATGATGGTTTCCGAAGTTTTTGCTCCAGCTTACGATTGCTTCCCCTCCATACGTCCTTACTTTGTTAGTATTTTGCGGTGACCAGTTCGAACCGTTCGGAATCCAGCGGAGCATGTCCTTGATATCGATATAATACCCTGTCAGGGTGATCTTAAAAGTATTGAAACGGAACTCATTGCCCAATTCGGCTTGGTACGACGATTCGGGTTTCAGGTTTTCGTTTCCTCCCGGTTGCCAGTACAAGTCATTGAATGTCGGCACCCTAAAGTTTTTAGAACCGTTAAGTTTCAAGGTATAAAAATCAGCCGCTTTCCAGCTCATCCCTAAAGAAAACAGGAGCGGACTTTTGTAATTATTCGTAAATTCTTTCCTAACGCTTGCTTCATACAACAACTTTTTCGTCAGGTTGTGCTTCAACAACAAGCTGGCCGAACCAATGTTTCGCTGTTCGTTTTTGATGTCAGAACCCTTTCCTTTGTTCTGCGTATAATCCAAAATCGCATTCAGCTGAATCGCATCAGTAGCTTGAAAGGCAAGGTCGTACTTCCCGATATAGGTTTTTACCTCGCCAAAGGTGTAAGACTCCGAATCGATATTGTCGAAGTATTTATATTTTTCGCTCAGGGCGCCGACTTTTACTTTGGAAACAAATCGGCCAAAAAAGCTGTCCCATTCCAGCAGATTTCTAGTATTCAGGTCTTGGTATTTGGTCTTGATTTCCGAAGGAAAGATTAGCGAAAAATGCCTTTCCCCGTCAAACACATAGCTGTATAATTTCAAGAAATTGTTATCGTTGATCTTATACCCAATTGCCGCATTCATGCTGGTATTGTAATATTGGCCATTCAGGTTTTTGTCATCAGAATCCACATAATCATAGTCGTTGTCGGAGCTGTTTCTGGAAATGCTGACCTGCGCGCTGAATTTTCCGTCAGACGCATCGAGCTTGTAATTGCCTCCAAACGTATTGAAACTGCCATAGTTGAGACGGAGCGAGTTTGAAAAATGATCCTCAAACTTCACGGTATTGTTCAGGTGGATACTGCCTCCGATGGCACTGCTTCCATAAATAGAACTTCCGCCGCCTGCCCTTACGGATATGCTGTTGAAATCCCTTGTGGTAATCGTATTAAAATCAGTCTGTCCGTTGAGCTGCGAATTGATGTTGATTCCGTTCCAGATCACAGCAGTCTGCTGGGCGGTCGTTCCCCTAAACGAAGGCGAAGACACCATCCCCAAGCCATTTTCCTTGAAATAAATTACGGTATTGTAATTCAGCAGCGAGGTAAGCGAAGCTTGGTTTTTGTTGATGATGGAATCGGACAGTTTTAGCACCGACTGGGAATCCGAATAATTTTTAAGCTGCAGATCCGAAATCTCCACAACCTCTAAATGATGGATGCTGTCGTGCTGTGCCAATGCAGATTGGCAGATGCTGAAAAGCAAAAACAGGTATAGTTTTTTAAAAGTCATAATTTCGAAACCTTTTTCCCGAAGGCTTGATAATTGTTAAGAAAAAAGGCAGGTCTCCTGGCTTGCGTCTTGCTGTTTACCTTCCCATCCGCCGAGCGGACAGTGGTTTGTAGATAACAGCAAGCTGGATAGCTTACAGTTGCGGGAACAGCTTTGGTCTTGAACCAAATTCCCTTTTAATGTGATTATAAAACACCAATCACAACCTTAATTCGAGTGCAAATATACTATAAGTTCTATATTTTCTCCTGATTTCCTAAATATTTATATATTTACTTACATCATAAAAATCTCAATTATGAAGAGAATACTACTTTTTTTGCTGGTTCCGATGCTATCCTTTGCGCAAAACACAGGAATTGAAATGCTATTGGTAAATCCTGATATCGGAACTCCTTCGTCTTATTGGGGTGCCCGTACTTCAAACGATTCTGGCTTGAACGCTATTTTACAGTCACATGCCGTAACAGTCTATACACTGAAACTTGGAAATCCTTATTACGAATACGACACCAAAACGGTGCAGATCCAATGTGCCGACTGCAATCTCAATGCGCTCAAGGCCGATCTAGAAGCCTATTCTTCGGTAGTCACAAAAGCTACGCTGGCAAGCCCTGCCTATTTTATAAACAACTTGTCGGTCATGTTACGAAACGCAGCAGCAGGAACGTCTACCGGAACGGTCATGAACATCGCTACTACCAATGATTCTGGGTTGAACCAGATTTTTCAAAACTTTAATGTGCGATCGTATGATATCTATGGGGATCTCAACCATTATAAATTAAGATGCGATTGCGATAACACATTGCTAAAAGCGGCTTTAGACAATTACGATACTATTGTCCTAACTACAGATTTTTTTAACGCTGCCTATCTTTTAAGCAACCAAGACTTTAAAAACCCGAACCCTAAAATTTATCCGAATCCTTTCAGCTCCAGCTTTCAGATCGAAACAAACGCGGTTGTTTCCAACTATTCGCTCTACGATATTTCTGGAAAACTTTTGATTTCTACCGATTCTAAAGCCAAGCTAGACAATCATTCCAGCCTGATTTCAAGCGGTGTTTATCTTTTAAAACTAACGTTTGACAACCAAGAGAATTACACCCAAAAATTGATTAAGATCTAATCCAGAAAGCCATGCTGTCGTCAGCAGTTTTCAGGTTGATGTGTCGTTACTTCCTAGTGTCGTGCCTAGTTTTTATGTTTATGTAAACTCACTTTATGTTGTCATAAACAGTTTTCATGTTGCCGTGAACATGATTCATGCTGTCGTACATAGTTTTTAGCTTGCATCAAACTAACTTCATGTTATCATGAACAGTTTTCATCTTGCATTGAATATGATTCAAGATGTCGTACATAGTTTTTAGGTTGCATTACACTCACTTTATGTTGTCGTAAATAGTTTTCATGTTGCATTGAACATTATTCATGCTGTCGTACATGGTTTTCAGCCCCATAAAAACAAGGCTAAAAACTGCAGTTTTCAGCTGCCCTAAAATCATCGCAATCCAAAAATCATAAAAACTGATGTCGGTTCAAGACAATAACTTTTATCTTTGCGGTCTTCACAAAAACTTTTTTATGAAACCAATTCTTTCAAGATACACTCTATTTCTGTTTTTAGTTTTTGCTATTGGATGCAAAAAAAATGAAGAAAATACGACTATAGCTGCAGCAAAAATCACGAATGCTATCCGTTATGCCAAAGGCTTCGAGCTGTATAAATATGAAGGATATTCTACCGTAAAAGTCTCTAATCCGTGGCCCGATGCCAACAAGACCTTCACTTATGTATTGCACAAAAAGGGCGTTGCTATACCCGACAGCCTAAAAAATTATATCGCCGTACAAGTGCCTATAAAAAACATAGTCGTTACCTCAACGACGCACATTCCTTCGCTAGAAATGCTGGGCGTAGAAAATACGCTGCTCGGCTTTCCGAATACTGAGTATATTTCTTCCGAAAAAACTCGAAAGCTGATCGATGCCGGAAAAGTAAAGGAAGTAGGCGAAAACCAATTGCTCAATACGGAAGTGCTGATTGATCTCGCTCCCGATGCCATCGTCGGATACAGCAGTAGCAGCGATACCAAAGCCTATGACAATCTTGAAAAAAGCGGCCTCAAGATTTTGTTTAACGGCGACTGGACCGAAGAATCACCTTTGGGAAAAGCCGAATGGATCAAATTCTTTGGAGCCTTGTATGGCTTGGACGAAAAGGCCGAACAGCTATTTTCTGAGGTCGAGACGGCCTATAAAGAAGCTTCTGAACTGGCCAAAAAAGCAACGACTAGGCCTACGGTGCTTAGCGGCGCTATCTACAAAGGGCAATGGTACATGCCGCGCGGCAACAGCTGGGCGTCCTTGTTCTTGAAAGATGCCAATGCCGACTATCTTTGGGCCGATACCGAAGGAACTGGCAGCTTGTCGCTATCGTTCGAAACGGTTCTGGAAAAGGCCGAAAACGTAGATTTCTGGGTCGGGCCAGCGCAGTTCACTACCTTTAAGGAAATGACCGACAGCAATCCGAATTACGCTTATTTCAAAGCTTTTAAAGATAAAAACGTTTATTCCTTCAGCAGTAAAAAGGGAAAGACGGGCGGACTATTGTATTATGAATTGGCGCCCAACCGTCCGGACCTGATATTGAAAGACCTTATCAAGATATTGCATCCCGAAATCCTGCCCGATTACGAGCTGTACTTTTTTGAAAAACTGAAATAACAAGCCATTGCACCAAAACAGTCGAAATAGGATTCTTTTCACGGCACTGCTCCTTTCTCTTGCAGTGTGTTTTCTGCTGAACATCAGCCTGGGTTCGGTGCATATTCCGATTGAAGACATTGCCAGTTCCCTTTCGGGAGGCCAGGCCAGCAAAAACTCTTGGGAAATTATCATTTGGAATTACCGCCTGCCGAAAGCCCTTACCGCCATTCTTGTCGGCATGGGACTGTCCATCAGCGGACTGTTGATGCAGACCCTATTTCGCAATCCACTAGCCGGTCCTGATGTATTGGGATTGAGCTCGGGAGCCAGCATGGGTGTTGCTTTTGTGATTTTGGGCGCGGGCTTATTGCCTCCTTTTTTAAGCAGTTTTTTTCTTTCTCCCTACGGAATCGTACTTGCTTCGTGTATTGGCAGCCTTATTGTCTTGGCCGCCGTCTTGGTCGTTTCGCAAAAGCTTCGCAATACTATGGCCATCTTGATCGTGGGCTTGATGTTCGGAAGCTTTACCAATGCCATCATAGGCGTGCTCTCCTATTTCAGTACTGCAGAAGAACTGCAGAAGTTTACCTTCTGGTCTTTAGGAAGCTTGGGCAACCAGCCTTGGTCGAATATCCTTGTGCTTTCGATTTGTTGCTGTATCGGACTGCTGTTGAGCGCCTTGTGCATCAAGCCTCTAAATGCCCTGCTCTTGGGCGAGCGCTATGCGAAAAGCTTGGGAATCAATTTCAAGAAGACACGACTCGCCATCATCCTAGCCACCAGCTTATTGGCAGGCAGCATCACCGCTTTTGCCGGACCGATTGCGTTTATAGGATTGGCCGTGCCGCACATTGCTAAAATGATCTTTCAGACCAGCAGCCACTATATCCTCTTTTGGGGCACCCTGCTTCTCGGTGCTACCATCTTACTGATCTGCGACACCGTTTCGCAGATGCCGGGCAATGATTTTACGCTGCCGATAAATGCCATCACCTCTATTATCGGAGCCCCGATTGTCGTCTGGCTTCTGGTACGCAAACGAAAATTCATGATATGATGGAAACAGGACAAACGATACTATCGGCTACAGCACTAAGCATCGGCTATTCTTCCAAGAAAGGGAAAAATGGCATCGCTTCTGACATCTATCTGGATTTGAAATCGGGAACGCTGACAGCTTTGATCGGCGCGAACGGAATCGGAAAGTCTACCCTCTTGCGCACGCTGACAGGAATACAAAAAACACTTTCTGGAAACGTAGTCTTGAACGGAAAAAGCATCGAAAGCTATAGCCCGATTCAACTGGCGCAGCAATTGAGCATCGTATTGACCGAAAGCTTGCCGCCCAGCAACCTGACGGTTTTTGAATTGGTCGCTTTGGGAAGGCAGCCGTATACGAATTGGATCGGAAAGCTTACGGCAGAAGATCTCGAAAAGATACAGGAAGCCATGAGCCTGACGCAAATCACGCATCTGGCACAGAAAAAACATTACGAGATCAGCGACGGACAGTTGCAAAAGGTATTGGTGGCAAGAGCCTTGGCGCAGAACACGCCCTTGATTATCTTAGACGAACCGACGACGCATTTGGATTTGCTTCATAAAGTTTCGCTTTTGAAACTGCTAAAAAAGCTAGCCTCTGAAACAAAAAAGTGCATCTTGTTCTCGACACACGACTTGGATCTGGCACTGCAATTAAGCGACGAAATGATCGTAATGAATTCGAAGCAAACCGTGCAGGACACTCCCCCGAACCTCATCCACAATGGAATATTGAATTCTTTATTTGAAGACGAAAATATCTTTTTTGATGCCGACAAGGCTAAATTTATTCTTAAAAACTTATAAAATAAGGCCCGCATCTGCTATCTTTGATAGACACTAAAAGCAGTACTAATGAAAACTTGTCTATCCATTCTCTTCGTTTTCACGGTTTTTCTCTCCAATGCGCAAAGCAAGATAACCTTGACGCCAAAAGGTTTTGAGCCCAATCCGATTGTCGGCAGCCTGCCGCAAATGACCAACGAAAAATTCATCGAAGGCACGCAGCTCTGGGGACAAGAATTCAGCCAAGGCGAAGCCGACATTTCTGAAGTCACAGAAAATTCGATGACAATCGATGCGCTTAGGGACAATGCTTTTTTCTATCGAAATTTGGGCGAGACTTTCTTCCATAAAGTAAAATACCGTATCAAGATTTTTAAGGAAGGAAACCGCTATTCGCTTACGTTTCAGGTCACTGAAATTTATGCAAAGAAGACGCTCTTAAAATCAGCCATTACAGATTATCTGACGGCTGACGGAAAACCAAAAGACGGTTTCCAAGATGTAAAGCCTTCTATTGAGAAAACTGCGGGCATTATAGTGGATTCGTATGCCCGATACATGAACAATTTCAGATAATCTCTCCTACTCACCTTTAAGCAGGTTGATGCTTACGGTAGCGATGTCGGCATCCGGAAATCTTCTAAAGATAGCCTTATCGGGAAACAACTGTGCCTCTCCCGCAATCTTATTAAAGACATCAATTTCGACGATATACTGGTCAGAAAAACCATGCGTGGCATCGTAGGCCGTCGCCGCTGTCTTTCCTATATTCTTGGCAGCCAACGATGGATTTATGGTATGCAGTTCTATCAACAAAAGTCCAAATTTCTTGACATAAGGCGACCACTTTTTTAAATGCTCCAACAGATTGTCTTCTACAAGATTATTCGAAATTCTTTTTCCTCTATAAGCAAAAGCGCCCGTAGAACTGCTTACCCTATCGGCAGAAATCTGCTTTGGTTCTTCCCAGATACGGTTATGATCGAGAAACGTCCTGACATTCAAGAGGTCTTTCAGGTCGATATTGTAGTTTTCCATCAGGTCATTAGATAATAAATCCGGCCTTCCGATATCACCCCAGATTACTTTTGCCCAGATATCTGCCTTGATCAAGTTTGCCCGTGTCACTTTTAGAGCTGCTTGGTTATAATCGGCGCCTACCAAAAACAGCGGATATTCGTCAAGCATTTTCCCTCTAAGGGTTTGCCGGTCTATGACTTCAAAAATATGCTGCAAGAAGGCGCCGTTGCCACAGCCCATGTCTAGAATTCCTTTCGGCTGTTCTTCGATCGGACGGTTGAACAAGTGCACGATGATTTCGTCCACCACCTTAAAATAAGTATCATGCGCGCCGCCGCTTCCCCAAACATTCATCTCTCTGTCGACATGAATTTCGTTCTCGCCGTCAGCCACCATACGCAACACATTCGGATCGCCGAAAATCAATTCTTCAATCTTGGCAAAGGTCGGCAGATACGAAACCGTAACGCCGTAGGCGCTTGCTCTTTTGGCAAAAAACAAGCCTGTTTCTGTAAACTGGTAGTTGCCGTTCTTTTCCAGAAACCAGCCCAGATGTACAAAAAAGTCTAATATCTTCTTGAATTTATCGGGTGTCTTATGGAATTCTTCCGGTCGGAAAGACGTTTCCATAAAGTATTTGTGGAACATGCCGTTCATGGCCAGCCGTACGATGGTAGGTCCTATCAGGTAGCCTTCGATATGCTTTAGTATCTGTTTCTGGATTTCATTCGTCAAAGCATCATCAGAGAATTCGATTCCGTAATTGATCTTGAATTTTTCGAAGATAGCATCCAGGCGTTCAAACGGAGCTTCTTCAAAAATCCTAGGATGAAATTGCGTCGAGAATTGCAACAAATCGACAACATCTTGATACAAATGAAATAGTGAAAATGCTATTGCAGTCTTCTCGTTGGTAGTAAATTTGATGGTATCCGTTGCCGTATCAATATGGTAGTCTAAAAAGCCCTGCGAACAGAGCACGCGAAGTCCCACATTCAGATAGCCTTCGTTTGCCTTAAATCGGGCTGACAGATCGGCCAAGTCGGCTTCACCGTTTTTTACTATATGTTCAAGGACTCCTTTATTTCTTAAGGCAATGGCTACCGGAGCAACTGCCAGGCCGTCGAGATGCCTGAAAATAGAACTGCGAAGGTGGGATTTATCAATCATAGATGTTTGAGAAAAGCTATTCTCAAATATACTATTTTTTTAGATGGAAAGCTGCCTTTTTGCTTCGCCTATGGCAAAGGCTACCGAATTGGCAAGATTGTAGCTCCTTACCAAAGGTGAAATCGGAATGGTCAAATGGTTCTCAAACTTATCCAAGACCTCTTGGCTTAGCCCAACCGATTCTTTGCCAAAAACCAGCCAGTCGCCCTCTTGAAAAGTTTCAGAAAGATACGATTTCGTGCTATGAGAACTGAATAAGAATACTCTTGAAGTATCCGGTACTTGCGCTATCCATTCTTCAACCGACTGGTATTCTTTCCAATCCAAATGCACCCAGTAGTCAAGGCCGGAACGCTTCAGGTTTTTATCTGTAATCTGGAATCCAAAAGGATGGATCAGATGAAGGCGGCTTTCGGTACCGACACAAAGGCGGCCAATATTTCCGGTGTTGTTAGGTATTTCTGGTTCTACAAGAACAATATTTAGCATCTTTCTTAAATTTAACTGTTGTTAGAGCGAAAACTCGCTGACTTCTTTTACTTCTCCCGATTGCATATCGCCGAGATAGACATTCCCAACCCGCACTCGCACAAGCCGCAATGTCGGAAACCCTACGGCCGAGGTCATTTTTCGGACTTGGCGGAACTTGCCTTCGTTTAAGGTGATGGATACCCAGCTAGTAGGTCCGTGCCTTTCGTCTCGTATTTTCTTAGAACGAGGCGCAAACCCCGGGTCGTCAATCTTAAAAGCCTGGCAGGGATTGGTTATGTATTTTATTCCGTCAAAGCCAATCTCGACACCATTTTTTAGCTTTTCAATGGCGTCTTCGGTTATTAGCCCGTCTACTTGGGCATAATATTCTTTGGTTACTTTTTTGCTTCGGACCAATTCGCTCATCTGTCCGTCTGTCGTTAGAAGCAGCAAACCTTCGGAATCTTCATCAAGCCTTCCGATAGCCATCGTGCCTTCTGGAAAATCATGGAGTTCTCCCAAAAGCTTCTTTTTTCGCTTGAGTTCATACACAAACTGGCTAAGATAGCCGTAAGGTTTGTGAATCAAAAAATGCTTATGGGCGGACATGGCTGAATTTTCGGCAAATTTACCACTAACATTTGGAAATCCGGCAAATTAAAGCAATGTTAAAGATGTAGCTTTTGTTTTTATATAGCTGTAAATTAATTAGGCAATTTAAAAACAACCATCATGGCAGCAGCAAAAGACTTAGGAAATAAAAAATGGAACGGAGAACAGGAAAAAGCAAAGGGCAAAATCAACGAGGGATTCAGCGGCGAAAACCTTGCCGACGAATATGATCCGTCAAAAGGAAAGCTTAAGACGGAAATCGAAAAAGATACTGCGGGTAATGTGCATGTCGTGAAACGCGCGCGTTCTGTAGAGAGTAATGTAACTCCTACTGAAACTAGCGGAGCGCCGCTAAAAAACAAGAAGAAACCTGAGAATAGGGATAAAAATTCAGATCTCGACCCGAATCGTTATCCTACCTCGCATCCTGAAAATAAAAAGGATCGGGGAAACATGAAATAGCAGGGCTTAAAAACCCTGCTTGTTCTAGTCTTCTTCTTTGTCAAATTCAATATTGGCGTGGATTTTTATTTCTTCGCCTATGATGAGATGGCCGGTTTCGGTTACGTCTTCGGCTACAATTCCGAAATCACTACGGTTGAGTTTTCCGCTTATTTCAAAACCTGCTTTCATTTTTCCAAAGCCATCTTTTGCCTGTCCGCCAAAAACGGCATCTAAGACAATTTCTCTGGTCACTGATTTGACGGTTATATTGCCACTTAATTTATAGTGGTCGCCTTCAATTTTTTTGAGTTCTGAAGAAGTAAAATGAATTTCTGGAAATTGATCAGCATCCAAAAAAGCATTCGACTTGATGTGCTCGTCTCTTTCGATATTGTTGGTATCAAAGCTGTAGACATCTATCGAAAGGGAAATCTGCGCGGTCTCGAAATCATCATTTTTCGTCGTCATTTTTCCGTTAAAAATCTTGAAGGTGCCTGAAATATGCGAAATCAGCAAGTGCCTGATTTTAAAATCTATATTCGAGTGGTCAGGATCGATAATCCAATGCGTAGTGAAATTCATAATGGTTCGTTTAAAAATGGCTATGTATAAATTTACGCATAGCGATTTTCATTTTATAAAAACAAACCGTGAATTGTTTGTTAAAGTTTAAACCCTGTGATGGTCGGGCTTCCAGTTTTGGATGCTTTTTTTGATTTGGTTTCCAGAAAGATTTTCATCCAGCGCTTTTTTTACTAAGGCAGGTAGCTCTTCGTCTGGCGCAAACCGTAAGGCAAACAATTGGCTATCGGACAGCCTGCCTTCCAGCAGTTCTAGCCTTTCGTTTGTGATGGCAAAATAGCGGTATTGCAATTCGAGTCGTATGATTCTGTCCTGCAACAGCAAGGCATAATGTTGGCGAAGCATGAAAGCCAGTCCAAAAAAGAGAAGCAGGAGAATGCTGATAAAGATCCAGAGTAAGCTTTCTTTTTCTCTGCCAAAAATAAAATAGACACTTACCCCGAGCAGGATTAGCAACAGGGGATAAAACACAAAATGGTGCGGTGTATAGAAACGTATATGGTTTTTATAGTCTTGCTTTTTCATAGGATATTGGTTATTTCCTATAAAAATACTCAATAAGTTTGAATAGACAGCGCCTTCTCGGGCTATTCTAACCCATAATCGGATTGTTTATATCCTGAAAGTCAGATTTTTTTACTTCTATACAGAAGGTGCTGCTGTCAACATATTCTGCTTCTGAAAAATCCAATAGGTACGTTTTCTTTCTAAAAAGTCCATGTACGGTAAGAAGAATTTTCTTTGAAGCTTCGGGCTTTTCAAGCAGAAAATGTCTTTTTTCGGTTATCGAATCTCCTATCTTATACCATAATGCATTTCGGAATCTATAATCTAAGATTACAAATTTGTCTCCAAAAAAATGCTTATTGGAATAGTTGGAATAAATTAGCCTTATGCTTCTGTCGGACCTGAAAAGGATCTTTAAAAGGCGCGAGGCTACATTAGCTACAAATTCATATTTAATAGTAGAATCTGTAACTTTGTCTAAAGTTAATTTTGGTGGTTTCATTGTGTAAGAACTTAGGGGGAACCTACAATAGTAAGAATATTTCTTAAAAAAACATTAAAAAATCGATTAAATGCCAAAATAACCCTCGAAATACATCTATAAATTAAAGAACATTCCTAAAATAATAAATTGTATAAAGTTCATACTACAAAAAAACCGCCCTAAGGCGGTTTCTATTTTTAAAAAGTCTCTGTTAGTTTTTGACTAATCGTTTAATCATTGTACCGTTTTGGCTTTCTAGCTTCATGATATAAACTCCCGTTGCAGCCTTTGCAAGGTCAATCGTATATGCATCAGACGAACCGCTAAATTGTTTTGAGTACACCAATTGTCCTGAAATAGAAAACACATTGATTGCATCAACAGCTGTCATCTCTGCAAACTGTATGTTCACAAGACCGTTCGTTGGGTTAGGATAGACAGACACTGAAGCATTTTCAAATCCTGGTGTCGCTAATGGAGGATCAATAGTGACTACATAATCTTCCATTTCACCAAAGTTGTTGTTAGCTACTACTGGTCCGCAAGCAAATTGGTGTCCAAAAGAAGTTGCCAATGATGCCGCAACAACAACACGCATTCTTGTAGTACCCGTCAAAGCTGTTGCTGGAATTGTTATACTACCAGTAACTGCTTGATTTAAGCCAGTACCTATATAAGTATACTCTGTCGACTCAAAAGCTCCGTTCTTATTATAATCGACCCAAACGCCAACCGATTCATCTAACCAACCGTCGCCAGATGGCCCTACAGAAACAGAAACTGGGATGGTTGCCCCTACATTAAATACAGGAGGCGCAACAGAGCCACTATAATTGGTGTATCCTGTAGTTGCATTTCCACAAGTTGTAGTATTGTTCAATGTGCCAATAGTAACATTCGTAATTACGTCACCATCACCACAATTGAAATTAATTGCATTTAAACAATAGCAAGTATCTACCGCATTTTGCCCAACAGAAACTGCTGCAGAAGTAGCGCTTTGACCACTTCCTGAACAAGTTATGATAACTCTGTAAAAAGTAGCTTGCGACTGGCCTGTCATGCTATAATTCAAAGAAACTTGTGAGGCTCCTAAATTAGTCCATTGGTCTGTTCCGGTCGGAGAAGACTGCCATTGGTAAGAGAACCCTGCTGCCGGAGTCACGCCAGAAGCGCCCAAGACAAAAGAAGTCTGATTACAAACGGAAGCTTGCGTAGATGTTGCCGTTCCCACTGCTGGAGTACCCGTACATGCTGTTGCGGCAATGACATCTACTGAATAATCTTCGTATTCTCCATAACCAATATAAGGTGCTGCACAAGAACTTGTTGCAACAATTGCTTGAGAATATTGGGCTTTAACCCTCATTCGAATATTTCCTACCGTAGCCGTAACTGGAATTGCGATAGAAGCTGTTACCACAGAGCCCGCTGCTGGCGAAGTTCCTAAGTTTGTAAATTCTGAGGCATCAAAAGCACCATCATCATTGTAGTCGAACCAAACTCCTACTTGCTGTGTTCCAAAATGGGCAGGAATTGTTACAGAGAGGTCGTAAGACTGTCCTACAATAACACTAGCAGCCGTGCCGCCCGTAAAATCGCTATAGCCTGCTGTTCCACAACCAGAATTATTATTAATTCCTGCAAAAGTAACATTCACAATTTCATCACCTTCAGAACAATCTCCAGTTCCAGGCGTACAATACGATTGTGCCTGAGCTGCAGCCGAGGCCAATAAAAAAGTTCCGAAAAATAAGGATCTAGCTCCTCCAAGGCTTTGTTGCAAAGCCGAAAATAAAGTAGTTTTTTTCATGAAAATTATTTTCATGCAAATAGCTATAAACCAGAGGATAATAATTCTAGTATTAAAATTATTTGCATTGTTATACATTCACTAAAGTATGACTTTTAAGATTAAAATAAAAATTCTCTTACGAAAACACGGTCTAAAATACCAAATTTTAACATTCATAGAAATATTCATTGAAAAATAACGGTAATAAAAACCTATAATTTATTCTTACTTTTACTTTCTACAAAAACATTAAAATGAACGACACTATCATCACCATTATCGCTTTTATAATTGCCTTAGCCATAGGAATTTTTATTGGAAAGTTGCTTTTTTCTGCCAACGCAAAATCAGAAAAAGCAGGCCTTGAAGAACGAATCAACGGACTGCTTTCTCAGATAGAACAATTAAAATTACAGCAACAGCAGGACCGCATTAGCTCAGAGAATCAATTGCAGCAGATTGCCTTGGAAAGAGAAGGCCTCAGAACAGAAAAAGAATCTTTAGCCATACAGCTTTCAAAAAAAGAAGTTGATTTCGAAAATCTTTGGGAACGCAACAAAGAACAAAAGCAAGAAGTAGAACAGCTGCAAGAAAAATTCACCAAAGAATTTGAAAACCTTGCCAATAAGATATTAGAAGAGAAATCCACCAAATTTACCGAGCAGAACAGAGAGAATATGAAAAACATACTTTCTCCATTACAAGACAAAATCCAGCTTTTTGAGAAAAAGGTAGAAGATACGCACAAAGAAAGTATTGACTATCATGCCGCACTAAGACAGCAGATTCTAGGGCTTCGCGAAATGAACGAGCAGATGAGTCGAGAAACGCTCAACCTGACCAAAGCGTTGAAAGGTGACAGCAAGATGCAAGGAAACTGGGGCGAATTGATCTTGGAAAGAGTGCTTGAAAAATCTGGCTTGGAAAAAGGCCGTGAATACGAAGTGCAGCAGAGTTTTGTGACCGAAGACGGCACAAGGGTTTTCCCAGACGTGGTCATCAATTTACCCGACGGCAAAAAAATGGTAGTGGATTCTAAAGTATCTTTAGTCTCGTATGAAAAATACATCAACGAAGAAGATGAAGTCTTAAAAACAGCCTTCTTAAAAGAGCATTTGAATTCAATCAGAAGGCATGTCGAGCAGCTTGGCGCCAAGAACTATCACGACCTTTATCAAATCGAGAGTCCTGATTTCGTATTGCTTTTCATCCCTATGGAGCCTGCCTTTGCCATTGCGCTAAACGAGGACACTACACTTTACAACAAGGCCTTTGAAAAGAACATTGTGATCGTCACTCCTTCTACCCTTTTGGCCACGCTCCGAACCATTGACAGCATGTGGGCCAATCAAAAACAGCAGGAAAATGCTTTTGAGATTGCAAGGCAAGCCGGAGCCCTCTATGATAAATTTGAAGGTTTTGTAACCGATCTTGTCAAAATAGGCAAAAAGATGGATGAAGCCAAAGTAGAATATCAAGGTGCCATGAACAAACTTTTTGACGGAAAAGGCAATCTGATAAACAGTGTAGAAAGGCTGAAAAAAATGGGTGCCAAAGCTAAAAAATCATTGCCAGAGAATATCCTGAAAAGAGCCGAGACAGACGATTCTGAAAACTAATAAAGAACCCAACCCAAAACTGTATGGACAAAACGTATAAAACACCAAAATCTTCCCGAATCACAATTTCTGAACTGATGCTGCCGTCGCATTCCAATTTTAGCGGCAAAATCCACGGAGGCTACATTCTGTCTTTGATGGACCAGATCGCCTTTGCCTGTGCTTCTAAATTTTCGGGTTCCTATTGTGTCACGGCTTCGGTTGATACGGTCGATTTCCTAAATCCGATCGAGATTGGAGAATTGGTTACGCTAAAAGCATCTGTAAATTACGTCGGCAACAGTTCCATGGTAATTGGCATTCGCGTCACAGCCGAAAATATACAAACTCAAAAAGTAAAACATTGCAATTCCTCCTACTTTACGATGGTTGCCAAAGACGATTCGGGCAAAAATGTTTCCGTTCCAAGATTAACATTGACTACTGTCGAGGAAGTACGTCGTTTTTGCGATGCTATGAGACGAATCAAGGCGAAAAAAGAGCATAAAGAACAAGAACATTTATTTGACCATACCTCAACTGAAGCCTTGCAGGACATCAAAAACATGGACATCCGAATCCATTTATAAACACAACTAAACAATTTAGTAATAGCCCTCTAACTTTTTTGTTATAAAATCATTTTCTTTTTAGTTTTATTATATATTTGCCATATTTATTCCTAATTTTTTGATGGTAAATCTTATGAAACACAACTATTTTTTAAAGAAATCATTACTATTACTACTTTTCTTTACCATTTTATCATGCGGGTCAGACAACGACTATGTTCCCGTACCAGAACCCGTTTCTCCAGTTACAGTTGATTTGGCAGCAGTTCCTTACGCCAAATTATCTGATTACAAATTTTTTGAAGGCGATATGAAAGAACACATACCCTCTTTAAATGTAATTCCTTACGAGCCAGCAAGTCAGCTTTTTACCGATTACGCCAAAAAGAAGCGATTCATATGGATGCCTGAAAATGTAAAAGCGACTTATACTGCCGACGGAAAGATTTTAAACTTTCCGGTAGGAACTGTTCTAATAAAAACATTCTATTATTCTACGATACAGCCAGGAAACACGACAAAGATGATCGAAACCCGATTGATGATTCGTAAAGCTGATGGATGGAAATTTTACGAATATGTGTGGAATGACGAACAGACAGAAGCGAACCTGATCGTAAACGATGACTTTATAAACGGCAGCACCAAAACAATTACCTTCAAGAAACCAAACGACGAGGTAATTACAGCCGAGTATAGAATTCCGTCAGAATCAGAATGTCTCGCCTGTCACAAGATAAATGAGATTGCGACTCCGATCGGTGTCAAACCTCAGAATTTAAATATCAATTATGCATATAGAGAAGGAAACAAGAACCAATTGCAGAAATTGCTAGAACAAGGCTATCTGGAAAGCTATCCTTCTACTATTGCCACAACAGTTAATTACAACGACACCTCACAATCTTTAGATTTAAGAATGCGTTCCTACTTGGATGCTAACTGTGCGCATTGCCATCAAGACCAAGGACGCTGTGATTATCGCGCCATACGTTTTGCTTTCAGTGAAACTTCAAATCCAACCAACCTAGGTATTTGTATTGACGCCGATGAGATCGTAAGCCCTACGTTGCAAAAAATTGTCTTGCCGTCCAATTTCAGCAAATCGATACTGCATTATCGATTGCGAACTAATGACGAGAGCGAAAGAATGCCGCTATTAGGAAGAACGATTACTCACGATGAAGGAATAGCGCTAGTAGAGCAATGGATTAGCTCATTAACGCAAACTTGCAACTAAATCCAATAAAACAGCTTAACAACAACCAACTAAAAACTATAGTCATTATGAAAAAAACTTTATTTTTCTTTAGCCTATTTTTTTGCTTTTCAATCGCAATGGCCCAAAGCAATTGCGATACTGCATTAAATATTACGCTTAACTCCATCAACACAGCTCCTTCGTATGCTGCTGAAAACGGAACCGCACCGAGCAACTTGTGCGGACTTAATAATGGTCCCGGCACAAAAGGCAAATGGTATAAATATACTGCCACACAAAACATCAATGTGACCGTATCTACGCTTTTGCCTCAGAATCCTAATACCGACACCAGGGTAATTGTATATAGCGGATCTTGCACCAATTTAGTATGTATAGGTTCTAACGATGATTATGATGGCAGCCAAGCTTCACAACTTAGCTTTGCGGCTACTGCAGGCACAACCTACATCATTGCGTTTGATAACAAATACAGTAGCAATGGCTTTGATTTCTCTTTTACGCAAACAGCCTCTCCAGGTGTAGACCGATTGTCATTCACATCGCGTCCGGTTGCGGGAATAGCTGGACAACATAACAATTGTATCGTAGATATGAATGGCGACTACTTAGACGACATTGTTTCAGCAATCAACAATACACAATTAGCCATTAGCTATCAACAAGTTGGTGGTACATTTACGACTACGACATTCACTATAGCAAATACATCAGTTCAACCAACCTGGAGCATCGCAGCAGGCGATTATGACAACAACGGATACAATGACCTGATCTATGGCTCAGGCAGCGGAGTCGTGTTTTTAAAAGCCAATTCAGACGGTTCGGCTTACAGTACCTTTAGAAAACCTGAAAACTACTTGACACAGCGTACCAATTTTGTAGACATCAATAACGATGGCAAGCTAGATGCTTTTGTATGTGATGATAACTCTCCAAATCGATATTATTTTAACGATGGCTTGGGCAATATTGGAAACCAAACTCAAGGCGGTCTGGGAATTTTCCCGACTGGAGGAAATTATGCCTCAAACTGGTTTGATTATGATAACGATGGCGATATCGACATGCATATGTCAAAATGCGGGCAAGGAGGCTCTGGTGTCGGCGGAAACATCGATGAAATGTATAGAAACAATGGCAACGGAACATTTACCAATGTAGCCGCAACAGCAAATTTGGCAGCGCCAGAGCAAAGCTGGTCGTCAGCGGTTGGAGATTTCAACAATGATGGATGGATGGATATCATCTTAGGCGTAAATGCAACCTCTGACGGTAATACAAATGTAATGAGAAACAATGGCGATGGCACGTTTACCAGCGTTACCGTAGGTTCAGGATTTGATCTTATTTTTAGCACTGGAAGAGAATATGTAGCTCATGATTTTGATAATGATGGATTTTTAGATGTTTTGGGCTCAGGAAACAATATTATGTTTGGCGATGGTAATTTCCATTTTACGCCAAATCCAAATCAATACCTATTATCTCCAGTTGACAGACCCGTTGGAGATTTAAACAACGATGGCTTCTTGGATATCCAAAATGGAACTAATGTATTGTTCAGTAACGGGAACAGCAATAAGTGGATAAAAATCAGTTTTGAAGGCGTACAAAGCAACAGAAACGGAATCGGGGCAAGAGTGGAACTTTACGGTCCATGGGGCAAACAAATCCGAGACGTACAAAGCGGAACTGGTTTCCAAAACATGAGCTCTCTGAATGTACATTTTGGCATCGGCCAAGCATCTTCAATAGAAAAAGTAATTATCAGATGGCCATCTGGAATTGTGGATACAGTCTTAAACCCTTCAACAGGCCAGACATTACATGTAAGAGAAGGAGCAACACTTGGAGTTGCAGAAAATAACACAAAACAATTCACATTGTATCCAAACCCTACAGCTGACTTCCTAAACATTCAGCTCAATGAATTGCAAGCTGAAATAGATGGAGCAAAAATCTATGATTTGACAGGAAGAATGATTTCTGACGCAAAAGTCTTAAACAGCAAAATTAATGTTCAATCACTTCCTGCAGGAACCTATGTAATCATCCTGCATGATACAAAAGGAGAAAAATACGCTCAGAAATTCATCAAGAAGTAGTAATCTCTCACAATAAGAAAAATCCCGAATGGTTTCATTCGGGATTTTTTTTTACAGAAAATTCTCCCAACCTTAGCGTTATCAGGCATTACACAAAACACAATTAAACAATTTATTATCAGCGCTATAACTTTTTTACTATAACAATATTTTCTTCATAATTTTATTTTATATTTATTATCTTTATTCCTAATTTTTTGAAACACATCTATGAAACAAAACTATTTTTTAAAGAAATCACTGTTATTTATTCTTTTCTTTATCATTTTTTCATGTGGATCCGATAATGATTATATCCCAGTAGAACCTACTTCGCCAGTCGTGGTTGATTTGGCATCCGTTCCGTACGCCAAGCTATCCGATTATAAATTTTTCGATGGCACAATGAAAAATCAAGTTCCGTCTCTTGACGTACTTCCTTACGAACCTGCAAGTCAGCTTTTCACAGATTATGCCCATAAAAAAAGATTTGTTTGGATGCCAAAAAATAAAAAAGCGGTATATGACGGCGATGGAAAAACCTTAATTTTTCCTGTAGGCACTGCGCTTATAAAAACATTTTATTACGACAATATCCAGCCTGGCAATACAACACGGATTATAGAAACTCGAATCATGATACGCAAAGAAGAAGGATGGATTTTTGCCAATTATGTATGGAATGCAGATCAAACCGAAGCTACCCTTGATCCTAATGGTAGTTTCACAGACATTACATGGCTGGAGGAAGGAACACTTAAAAACACGAACTACCGTATTCCATCTTCTTCAGGAGGCGAATGCTTGACCTGCCACAAATCAAACGACAAGCCTATCCCGATTGGCTTAAAACCTCAAAACTTAAATTTTGCTATAAACTACGCTTCTGGAAGCAAAAATCAATTAGAAAAATGGGCAGAAGTTGGCTACTTAGACAATAACTTCCCAAGAAATATAGTATCGACAGTACGATGGAACGACGAGTCACAACCCTTGGAAAAAAGAGTGCGGTCTTATATCGATATAAACTGCGCCCACTGTCATCAACAGGACAGCCATTGTTCTTACAGGCCGATGCGTTTTGCTTTCAGCGAGACAACCGATCTTACAAATCTAGGCGTGTGCATGACACCGGTTGACATTGTAGGAAGCGGACTCTCCCACATTGTAGCACCAGGCAGTCCTGAAAGATCCGTGATGCATTTTAGAATCACGTCTGTAAATGAATCTACAAGAATGCCGCTACTGGGAAGATCGATCGTTCATGAAGAAGCTGTCGAAATGATAGACGAATGGATAACTACCTTAGATATGAGATGTAACTAATAAACAAACAACAATATGAAAAAAAGACTACCCCTAATTATGCTATGCCTGACGGCTTTTTTGGCCAAGGCACAAGACAATTGCCAAACTGCCTTGGAAATTACAGCAGGCACGCATACCATTGATGCAATTAACGGAAATGCTAATACGTATGGCATTTGTGCCGGAAGCGGTACGGCAGCAAACAGCGAATGGTATAAATACTCCCCTTCAATAAACACTTCGGTGACCGTAACAACTGACCTTATAGCCAACATTGGAGGAGACACCCGTTTCCATATCTATAGAGGTGCTTGCGGTGCATTAACTTGCGCAGGCGGTGATGATGACAGCGGAAACTTAGGAAACGGATTTTTATCAGCATTTACTTTCAACGCTGTTGCTGGTACTACCTATTTTATAGTTTTCGACAACAAATGGCGAAGCACAGGCTTCAATTTTGTTCTTGCCGAAGGACCATATACTCCAGAACAGCCTGAAGTACCTGGGCAAATTGTCGGATTTACGCCGCAGACTATAGCGCTGGGCGGTTCCTACAAAAATTGCGTAGTGGACATGAACGGTGATTATTTGGATGACATTGTAGGCATAAGCAATACTAGCCTCAACATTTTATATCAAAATGCTAGCGGTGGCGGATTTACTCCAGCTACGATAACTACACCGCAAGCCACTTATATGCCGTCATGGAGCGTCACTGCGGCCGACTATGACAAAAACGGCTATACCGATCTATTGTTTGGATCTGGCAGCGGCGTGACTTTTATGAAAGCCAACAGCACAGGCACGGGTTATACGCCTATCTCGGGACCCCAATCTATTTTCAGCCAGCGTTCCAACTTTGTAGACCTCAATAATGATGGACATCTTGATGCTTTTGTATGCCATGACGTAAATCCTAATGTATATTACCTTAATGACGGAAACGGAAACCTTGTCTTCCATCAAGGGGGTATGGGCGATTTCCCAAGTGGCGGAAATTACGGTTCAATTTTTGTCGATTATGATAATGATGGCGACCAAGATCTTTTTATCGCAAAATGCCGTGGCGGTAATACAGGTGCTAATATTGACGAATTACACCGAAATAACGGAAATGGCACTTTTACCAACGTATCTGTAGCAGCAGGAATGGCTGACCCTGATCAATCTTGGTCAAGTGCTTTTGGTGATTTTGACAATGATGGCGACATGGACGCTTTAATTGGTTCAAATGCCGGAGGAACGACTCAAAAATTGATGCGTAATAATGGTGATGGCACCTTTACGAATGTAAGTGCAGGTTCAGGATTTGAATCCTATACTAATACTGGAAGAGAATATATTGCTCGTGATTTTAACAATGATGGATTCATTGATGTCTTTGGACCAGGCGGTATTATCATGATCAATAATGGAGATTGGACTTTTACAAAATCAGGCGGAGCACCTCAAAATGGACCTATCGGAGATTTGAACAATGACGGCTTCTTAGATGTTCAGGTCGAAAACACGGTCTATTACAATAACGGAAACGACAACAATTGGATTATACTGAACCTTCAAGGTATCCAAAGCACCAGAAATGGTATCGGTGCAAGAGTAGAGATATATGGAACTTGGGGCAGACAGATCAGAGACGTGAGAAGCGGCGAAGGCTTTGAATTTGCCAACTCATTAAATACACATTTCGGAATCGGAACTGCAACAGAAATTACGAGACTGGTAATAAAATGGCCTTCTGGCTTGGTAGAAGAAATCCTAAATCCAGCTATAAATTCAAAACTGCTTGTTGTAGAAGGCTCGACTTTAGGAATCTCTGAAACAAATAGCAATCAGTTTATACTTTATCCTAACCCAGCTTCCGATTACATCCGAATCCAGCTTACTGACATGCAGCCTGAAATTGCCAGCGTAAAAATCTATGATTACCAAGGCAGAATGGTTTCAGATGTAAAAATACAAGAAAACCAGATTGACATCCAATCACTGTCTGCAGGAAATTACATGATGGTATTGCAAAACAGCAATGGCGAAAAGTTCTCTCAGAAGTTTGTCAAAAAATAAAGCTTGTTTTTATACTACAAAAAATCCCGAAAGTTATTCGGGATTTTTTTTTTAGAGAATTGCTCTTTTGAAGTTATTCAACCACTAATGTTTTCGTGGCATTTCCATATTCAGTTCTTAAAACTACCATATAGGCGCCTGTAGTCCAATCAGAAGTATTGATTTCTGTATGGGAATCAGAAACCGACATCGCTTTCACGACCCTGCCCAAATTGTCATAAATCTTAACTTCTCCTGCAGCAATAGATTGAGGTAACTCTAGTGTCGCAAAGCTTTTTGCTGGATTTGGATAAATCTTAAACGATTCAACTGCAAAATCCTCTGTCCCAAGTGAAAAAGCAGCCACAGTAGCACCGCAATTACCCGATCCATGATAACCGATGGCCAAGCTTCCCGGTCTATGCGCCCAAACTAAATTAAGAGGCTGAGCGGCGGCGGTAAAAGTATAATCGTTTGAATCGCCTGTATCACGAGCTCGTGTCGCAACCACTGTCCTTACACCTGCGTTAATTGTATTAGAAGTTACTGTCCAATTTTGATTAGAATCTAGAGGAGGAGTTACTCCCGTTCCGTTAAAGGTCCTGTCAGTCATGTTTGTCCCGTCAAAAATTACGACATCGCTACCATTATCATCCATAGATGTAGCATTAAAAGACACACTAAGCCAGTCTGTAGATGGTCCAACAAGATTCAAAGTAACCAGAGTGCTGGTGACATCAATCTTTGCAGTAAATCCCGTCATGAAGGTTACAGTTCCCGTACTATACGTCTGTGCAGACAAGCCGAAGCTCATCAGGACTATAGCAAAAAAAGTAAGCGTAATTTTTTTCATATCAATTGGTTTTTAAGATTTGTATTAATTTATCATCATTTGCAAGTACGGCATAATCAATCGCCGAATTGCCTCTATTGTCTTTGACCGCAGGATCAGCCTTAGCTTTTATAAGAAAATCAGCAATTTCATACTTTTTAAATATTGCGGCATAAATCAAGGCCGTAGTACCATTAGAATCGGGAATATTAGGGTTGGCTTTATTTTCCAATAGTTTTTTTACTATTTCAACATTGCCTTTTACGGTGGCGGCCATCAATGCCGTTCCCATGCCGCTCGCCGTGTTTATGTCTTTTACCTGCTGCATTAAGAATTGGGCAACTTCTGTATTTCCTCTATAGCAGGCTAATATTAACGGAGAATAGCCTTCTGGAGAAAGCTCATTAATACACCCAGGATTAGCTTTCATTAATGCTTTTACTTCATCTACCGTACCTGTTCTAGCGACATTAAAAATATCTTTTTGCGAAAAAGCATTTAGAGAAAGGAAGAGCAGAAAGATAAAAAGAGTAGTTTTTTTCATAGGCAAAGTTTCAGCAATTTTGAACCATAAATCACGATAGTCCACTCAATAATCGTATGTTTTTATCCGTAAAAATAAAAAACTTCAATTCGTAAATTAACCGGCATATCATCACAAATTTATCTATTTATTTTTATAATCTAATGATATTAAGTTAATTATTTAAATTTATACAGCAAGCCATCTTTTGTATTTCTCTTTATCTAGTTTTCTAAAAATGATTCTGTCGTAAGAAAATGCCCAAAATAAAAAACTTTGTTATATTTGGACATAAGCAAATTCTGAAAACAAACTTAAACTGAAAACTATGAGTCAAAAAACTTCACCTGCCTTTGTTGCAGCATCTTGGATTGCGCTTGCTGCGGGAATGATCGGTTATTTTATCGGATTATGGAGAGCCGAGATGGAACTTAATGAAAAAGGCTACTATTTCACAGTGCTGATGTTCGGAATATTTGCAGTAGTATCATTACAGAAAAGTGTTAGAGATAGAATGGAAGGCCTTCCCGTAACTGATATTTATTATGGAATCTGCTGGTTTGCCACGATATTATCAATCGTCTTGCTAGTCGTAGGATTGTGGAATGCTACTATTTTGCCAAGCGAAAAAGGCTTTTATGCCTTTGGCTATTTATTGGCCTTATTTGGAGGTATTGCTGTTCAGAAAAATACGCGTGACAATCAAGCTGCAAGCAGGCAGAACTAAAAAATACAACGAATAAAAAAGTCCCAACTTGGGGCTTTTTTATTTTAGCAAATTATATATTTATTTTGAATTCTTCAATGTCTTTAAATACAATAAAACATCTTCTTTATAACTAGCTCCAATTGGAATTTCAATACTGCTAACTTCGATTTCGTTCATTGTAAAAGCTGTAATCTTAGCAGTATTTATAATAAAGGATCGGTGAATTCGCAAAAAATTATCCTCATTTAATTCTTGTTGGATATCTCCTATTTTATATTTTGAAGTGATATTTTTATCGCCTACCGTATTAATTTTTATATAATCTTTAAGGCTTTCGATATAGACGATATCGTTCATATTGATTTTATAATTTTTGATTCCTGATTTAACCAAAATAAAATCATCCGGAACAGATTCTTTACTTTTTACTTCGCTTTTGGCAGTTTCACTTAAAAATTTGTCAACAGCTTTTAAGAAACGTTCAAAAGTAATCGGCTTTAGCAGGTAATCAACAACACCTAAATCATAGCCTTCAATTGCATAATCTCGGTAAGCAGTAGTCAGTATTGTTTTGGGCGGGTTTTTTAGATTTTTTAAAAATTCTATACCCGTAATATTTGGCATTTTTATATCAATAAACATCAAATCGATTTTTTGCAAATTCAATATCTCAAATGCTTTTAATGCTGTATTGCAAGTTGCCACAACTTCTAAGTTGTCTATTTTGGCAATATGCTTTTCTATTAATCGAATCGCTAGCGGTTCATCATCAACTACCAGGCATTTAATTTTCATAAGCTGTTGTTTTGATTGATTTGTAAAACTACTGAAAACGAATTTACAGCTTGTTTTATATCCAATGAATAATTATCCGAATATATCAGGCCCAACTGCTTCTTTATGTTAGTCAACCCTATCCTATCTTCATCCTTGCTTACATAATCGCTTGAAACTGTATTTGAAATTTTAAACGTAAAAGCTTCTTTTGTCTGAATGATGGAAATCCAGATTTTTGGAGAACCGCTATCTTCTCCTGCACCGTGCTTGAAGGCATTTTCTACTAATGACAAAAGCAGTAATGGCGGAATTTGCATATCATTTTCAAGATCGGTATCAAAGGTAATTTCTAATCGATTGTCGTATCTCAATTTTTCCAATTCGATATAATTCTTCATCAGTTCTATTTCGCTTGACAAGGAAACGAATTGGTTATTGCATTTATACAAGACGTGGTCCAGAATATCAGACAGTTTCCCGATAGCGCTGGCTGTCTTAGGCGAATTATCTAATGAGAGCGAATAAATATTGTTTAAGGTATTGAACAGAAAGTGCGGATTTAATTGTGCTTTCAGCATCTTTAACTCAGATTCTACTTTTTTTTGTTCTAATTGTGTTGCTTCGCTTTTCTTCTGTTCGTTATTGAAAAAATATTTTACAAATAAAAACTGAAAAGAAACCGTATACACCGAAGGGAAATATTTAACTACCAGCGAATGGAGATCCGTCAAAATTTCATACACCGACTCTTGTTCAAAAGGCGGCGTCCTAACCAATTCTTCACCTCCATGAATCGTCAAAATCCTGGCAAGGGCAGAAAAGATATAACAGGTCAGGAAAAATAAAATTAGTGACAAAAAATACCTTTTTTTCAATATAAACTTAGGAAGCAGGTAATAGGCAAGAAAATAAGACGCCAGCATTTGCGGAATATGGACGCAAAAATTGAATAACAAAATTACCCATAGCGGATCATTATTTTCATCCAGCAAACCGGCAGGAATGTAGGTTATTACTATAACCATCCAGAATACTAGATGCTGTGCTAACCTATTATTCCGGACATATTCTGATATTTTCTTAAGATAATCCATAGCTAAAAAAAATTAAAGATAATCAAGAACTTTTTAAATTCAATCACTGTCGACAAAAACGCAATTTTAACTCCTGAATACTCTTTTTTTAAACCTAAAGACCATTTTAGGACCTAAAATAGGCTGTTTGCCTATAAAAAACCTGTTTCTATCTTATGCCTTTATTCTGCATTACAAAACATTTAATCTTTGCCTTGTAATCTTAAACAAAAGCATGATGAAAAAAATAGTATTTATAACAATCCTCCTTTCCTTTGCGACTATTTATTCACAGGAAATTCAGAAGTCAATAACTGTCAGCGGAAAAGTAATCGAAAAAAAGACGGCTACTGCAATAGAATTTGCAACCATCACTTTAATAAATAGTTCGGACGGCAAAGTAATTGTAGAAACGATAACTGATGGCAAAGGAACTTATAGCTTAAAAATAACTCCTGGGAAATACAACATCAAAGCGGAGTTTATTGGTTTAGAAAGCAGTACCCTTGAAAATTTCGACTTGCAAAACAATCAGGTTTTACCACCGTTTTTGCTAGAAGAGATGCCAACCCAACTCGAAACTATTGAGATCCAAACAGAAAAGACAACAATAGAGCATAAATTAGACAAAAAGGTCTTTAATGTAGGCAGCGACCTAGTTTCAAAAGGTGGAAATGCAATCGATATTTTAAACAATGTACCGTCAGTAAGCGTCAATTACAATGGTGCGGTTAGTTTGCGAGGCAACACAGGCGTTCGAATCCTGATAAACGGAAAACCTTCTGTTTTAACTGCCAATAATGGGCTCGAGCAAATTCCGGCAGAGAATATAGAAAAGGTAGAAGTGATTACCAATCCATCTTCTAAATACGATTCAGAAGGAACTGCTGGCATTATTAATATCATTTTAAAGAAAAATAAAAGCAAAGGATTTGGCAGCTCCGTTCAAGCTACCGCCGGAATTCCAGATAACTATGCTTTGGGCTATAACGTGAATTATAAAAATAAAAAAATCAATATTTTTTCTGATTTAAGGTACCGATATATCAATTTCCTCGGTAAGGAATCTAGCTCAAGAACCATTTACGATGATAATGTTATCGATTCGTATTTAAATGGAACCGTTGATAGGGACAGAACAAATAGAACATTTACCACGTATTTTGGCGGTGATTATTATTTTAATGACAAAAACATGATTACGTTGAGTTATTTTTACAGAAACAATACCAGCAGAAGCACGGTTGATTATGCTTTCAACTATTTAGATGAAAACCGAAATCCTGAACGCATTTCCAATGCCAAGGAAGCTTATAAAGAACCTCAAACTGCCAATCAGATTGAATTGAATTACATCAAAACATTTGCTAAAGAAGGTCAAAAATTCACAATCAACCTGCAATATGACTTTTGGAATGATGATGAAAACGAATCCATCGTTGAGCAAGAAATCTTTCCAGTTTCGTTACCCTTCAGAGCCTTAAAAAGTAGAAATATTGAAAGCAGTAAAGATTTTTTGTTTCAATCGGATTACAGCCTGCCGTTTAATGAAAAATCTAAAATTGAATTCGGAATAAAAGGCGAAATTCGAAGAATTAACAGCGATTATCAAGCTTACGACAATAACGTGGCCATTGACAGCCTGAACAACTTATTGCATTATGATGAAAGAATCATCGGTGCTTATGTTCAATACGGAAGCAGCATAAAAAAGCTCAACTATTTGTTAGGCCTCCGAATTGAAGATTCAAACACCGGAAGCAATGACAGAATCAATCAATTCAACATCGATAAAAAGTATACCGATTTCTTTCCAACGGCTCATTTTACTTATGAATTTAACGACATTTTCAACGTACAATTAAGCTACAGCCGACGCATCAGCCGTCCTGAGTTTTGGCAGCTCAATCCGTTTGGAGGTATTGCAGACAGAAGAAATATCCGAATTGGAAATCCTGATTTAGATCCGGTATATACCAATTCTTATGAACTCGGGACTTTAATAAAATGGAGAAAATTCATTATCAATCCGAGTTTGTACCATCAATTTTCAAGAAACATTTTTGAAGACATTCGCATCACAAATACTGATGGCTTTTTAGTAGAACAAGCGATAAATTCTGGAACAGAAAGTCGAATTGGTGCAGAAATTAGTATTTCATATTCTCCGTTAAAATGGCTAACTCTTAATGGCGAGATGAACTACTATACCTTTGAGCAAAAAGGAATATTTAATGTTTCTGACAAAAATTTTACATCAAAACAAAGTACGCGGATAAAATTTTCAACATGGAACTTTCAAACTAATTTAAATTATTTAGGAGCTACCAGCAGCGGCCAATACAATTCCAAATCGCAATATTGGTTTGATTTGGGAATGGGGAAAGACATTTGGAACGAAAGAGCGACTATTACATTAAAGGCGGATAATATTTTTGATTCCCGAATTTCAAAAGGGCTTGTAAGAGGGAATGACTATACTTTGGATTATAATTTTAGAAGCGTCGGCCCTAGAGTATATGCCACATTTACGTATCGACTGAATCGAAAAAAGAGCGACAGAGATCGTTTGCCAGAATAGCAAAAAAAATCCCGATTGTAAATCGGGATTTTTTATTATTTACTTAAGTACATTTTTCTTCTGGAGTACAATTCGTAGAATTGATCGTCTTTCAAATCATCAATAAACAAAATGCTTTCTCCTGTAGATTTCATTTCCGGACCTAAAGCTTTGTTTACGCCTGCGAATTTGCTGAAAGAGAATACCGGCTGCTTGATGGCAAACCCTTTTAGCTGCGGATTAAAATTAAAGTCAGTCACTTTGTTATGTCCGAGCATTACTTTGGTTGCATAATTCACATACGGCTCGCCATACGCTTTCGCGATAAACGGAACAGTTCTCGAAGCTCTAGGATTGGCCTCAATGATATACACCATATCGTCTTTGATTGCAAACTGGATGTTAATCAATCCTACCGTTCTCAGTGCCAAAGCAATTTTCTTGGTATGGTCTTTAATCTGCTGCATTACAAATTCACCAAGATTAAAAGGAGGCAATGTCGCGTTAGAATCTCCAGAGTGCACACCACATGGCTCAATATGCTCCATAATTCCGATGATGTACACATTTTCGCCGTCGCAGATAGCATCGGCTTCCGCTTCGATTGCGCCATCTAAATAATGATCCAGCAGCAATTTGTTTCCTGGAATGCTTCGCAATAAATCAATTACGTGCTCTTCTAGTTCTTTTTTATTGATTACGATTTTCATCCCTTGTCCGCCAAGAACATACGATGGACGAACCAGCAAAGGAAAATCTAATTTGTCTGCTAAAGCCGCAGCTTCGTCAGCTGTTTCTGCAATACCGAACTGTGGGAAAGGAATTTTTAGTTCTGTCAAAAGTTCAGAAAAACGTCCTCTGTCTTCCGCCAAATCCAAAGCATCAAAACTGGTTCCGATGATTTTGATTCCGTATTTAGAAAGTTTTTCAGCTAATTTTAAAGCCGTCTGTCCTCCTAATTGTACAATGACTCCTTCTGGTTTTTCATGTTGGATGATGTCGTAAATATGCTCCCAGAAAACAGGTTCGAAGTATAATTTATCAGCCGTATCAAAATCTGTAGAAACCGTTTCCGGATTACAGTTGATCATAATAGTTTCATAACCGCATTCTTTCGCTGCCAATACGCCATGCACACAAGAATAATCGAATTCGATTCCTTGCCCGATTCGATTTGGACCTGAACCTAGGACAACGATTTTCTTTTTATCGGTTACAATACTTTCGTTGTGGACGTATTTTTTTCCGTCGGCAGTTTCAATTTCTGCCTCGAAAGTAGAATAGTAATACGGTGTTTTAGCCGTAAATTCTGCCGCACAAGTATCTACCAATTTATAAACGCGATTAATATTCATGTCTTCGCGCAATTTATGCACTTGGCTTTCCAAACATCCCATCATGTGAGCAATCTGCCTGTCTGCAAAACCTTTCTGCTTCGCTTCTAGCAATAATTCTTTTGGAAGCGTATCTATTTTGAAGTTGGAGATTTCTTTTTCGAGCGTATACAATTCTTCATATTGTTTCAGGAACCACATGTCAATCTTAGTGATTTCGTGAATCCTGCTCAATGGAATTCCCATCTGAATCGCATCATAAATCACGAAAACTCGGTCCCAACTTGCATACGTCAATTTCTCGATGATTTGCTCGTAATTGGTATAACCTTTTCCGTCAGCACCAAGACCGTTTCTTTTAATCTCAAGAGATTGTGTCGCTTTGTGAAGCGCTTCTTGGAACGAACGTCCGATTCCCATCACTTCTCCAACAGATTTCATCTGAAGTCCTAGCGTTCTGTCTGCGCCTTCAAATTTATCGAAGTTCCAACGTGGAATTTTTACAATAACGTAGTCCAAAGTCGGCTCGAATAATGCTGAAGTTGATTTTGTAATTTGGTTCTGCAATTCATCCAAGTTATAACCTAAAGCTAATTTCGAAGCGATTTTCGCAATCGGATAGCCTGTTGCTTTTGAAGCCAAAGCTGAAGAACGAGATACACGCGGATTGATCTCAATCGCTACGATATCTTCTTTTTCATCTGGAGAAACTGCAAACTGTACGTTACAGCCGCCAGCAAAGTTTCCGATGCTTCGCATCATTTTGATGGCCATATCGCGCATTTTTTGGAAAGTCGCGTCAGATAAAGTCATTGCTGGAGCTACCGTAATAGAATCTCCTGTGTGGATTCCCATCGGATCCATATTTTCAATAGAGCAGATAATCACGACATTATCGTTTTTATCTCTCAACAATTCTAATTCGTATTCTTTCCAACCCAACAAAGCTTTATCAATCAAAACTTCATGAATTGGAGACATTTCTAATCCGTAAGTCAGTTTTTCGTCGAATTCTTCCTTCGTATGCACAAAAGCCGCTCCAGTTCCGCCCAATGTAAACGATGGACGAATTACCAATGGAAACCCAAATTCTTGTGCGATTTCTTTTCCTTGCAAGAAAGATGTAGCTGTTTTTGCAGGCGCTGTCGGTATTTCGATTCTTTCCAAAAGCTGCTTGAACTGCTCTCTGTCTTCTGTAATATTAATGGCATTGATATCTACTCCGATCAATCGTACACCAAAATCAGCCCAGATTCCTTTTTCATCCGCTTCAAGACATAAGTTTAAAGCTGTCTGTCCGCCCATTGTCGGCAAGACGGCATCAATCTGAGGATGTTCTTTAAGGATTTCGATAATCGACTTTGTCGTCAGTGGCTTCAAATAGATGTGGTCGGCCATTGACGGGTCGGTCATGATTGTGGCTGGATTGGAATTGATCAGGATAACTTCAATTCCTTCTTCTCTGATGGATCGTGCAGATTGCGAGCCAGCATAATCAAATTCGCAGGCTTGTCCGATAACAATTGGACCTGAACCGATGATTAAAACTGATTTAATTGAATTGTCTTTCGGCATTTTGTTGTGTGTTGTTGTAGTTAATTCTGGATGCAGGGTTTTGAATTCAAGATAAAAGGCAACCTCAAACCTCGTATCTATGACCCTGAGCCTATTTAATTTAGCGACAAGGTATAAAAAAAGGCGATACTAACATTAAGTAACGCCTTTATTGATGTTTATCTAAAACATTATTTTTTGTGTCTTGGTTCAGAAGAAACAGTAAGTTTATGTCTTCCTTTAGCTCTTCTACGAGCAAGCACTTTTCTTCCATTGGCAGAAGCCATTCTGTCCATAAAACCGTGCTTATTTCTTCTTTTTCTCTTCGATGGTTGAAACGTTCTTTTGCTCATTGCTTTGTATCTTTAAAAATCTTAATTAAATATCTTTTTATAGGTTCGAAATCAATGCTGTTCCAAAACCGAGTGCAAATATACGAAGACTTTTTTTTCTGGCAAGTGGTTTTATAAAAATATTTTTAATTGATTTTATTACCTTTGCGACTCAAATATGTAAAAATTATGTTTCACAGAAATATCAAACTCATCTTAGCCGGATTAATAATTGCTACTGGCATTTGGCAATTTACAGAAAATAATATAGGAAATGGAATTTTTCTTATCCTTTTATCGCTAGTCTTCATTCTGCTTTATTTCAAAAACGAATTCATCCTTTTGGCGTTTTTAAAATTAAGGAAGCAAGATTTTGCTGGAGCACAAAAATGGTTAGCTTATATCAAGAACCCAGAAACCGCTTTGGTCAGAAAACAACAAGGTTACTACAACTATCTTCACGGACTGATGCTTTCTCAAACTAATTTGATGCAAGCTGAGAAGTATTTCAAAAAAGCGATAGAATTAGGATTGTCTATGGATATGGATTTGGCTGTTGCTAAATTAAATCTTGCGGGAGTTGCGATGTCGAGAAGACGAAAAATTGAAGCTACGAATTTATTAAACGAAGCCAAAAGGCTTGACAAACAGAACATGCTGAAAGATCAGATAAAAATGATGAAAGAGCAGATGAAAAAAATATAAGCTTTCTGAGTACAAAATATTTAAAGCCGTCTTGGAAGTTTCTAAGACGGCTTTTTTATTCGTTTATCGGTGAATTCGGCAAGTTTATAGATTAAAACATAAGTTTATCGTATTATTTTAATAAATTACAGTAAATTTACTTAACAAATTAACTAATACATGAAAGATTTATTTAGTTAAAATAGCACTTTTACTATTCCCCCTCTTCCTTTTCAGCCAAGAGCATGACATGTTTTTTTCTGATGCAATCAAAATAAACTTCAAGAAATACAGCTCTGAAAGCAATCTGGCCTATAAAAATAAAGATTTCAAAAGAGGAAAGTTCTTATTCGATTCCTTAGTAAAAGGACAGCTTGTCGGAACAAAATTTGACAATTATTCTTTTAAAAAAATACAAGGCGGCAAGCTAAATCTAGAATCGTCCAAAAAACCTATTTTCCTTCTTACGTATGCTTCGTGGTGCGTTCCTAGCAAAGGAGAAATTCCTGCATTGAACAAGTTGGCACAAAAATATAGCAACGACGTAAAGTTTGTTGTTTTGTTCTGGGACAAAAAACACAATGTCAAAAAAGTGGCTAAAAAATTCAACAGCCATATTACCGTGTGTTTTGCACATGAGACTTATAAAAACGATGCGCCTGCCATTTCTTCCATCAAGCATACGTTGGGATTTCCTACTTGTTTTTATCTAGACGAGCATTTAAAAATCGTAGATATCAAGAGAGGCGGAGGAAATTCAAGTCCAAGTGTTGCCTACATGAAGGCGTATACCCAAAATTATAATGCATTTCGAGACGGGCTTAGCACCATCTTAATCAATAAGAACATATCAAAAGAACGACTTGCCACAAACTAAAAAAAGCGCTGCAGGTGCAACGCTTTTTGATTAATATCCTTCAGTCGGAATTTCTATTATGTATTTCTTCTTGGCCGGATTCGTTAATTTTCTATCGCGAAGCCATGGATTGTGGATTTTCAAAATCTTGTAATTAATGCCTTGTGCTTTTGCAAAAGCAGCCAAATCTGTTATCGAACTATCGATTTCTAGCTTTCTAGTTGGAATGTTAGGATACAATTCGGCTGGCGCTACATTAAATCCATATTCGACTGGATTTTTCATGATCTGTTTCAAGGCTAAAATTCTAAAAACATAACGCGCTGTTTCATCTGTTAGCAGCAAATCGTAATAATTTGTGACTCCTTGAATCGTAATCTGCTTGTTTACGCCGCCAAAACCACCATTATACGAAGCAGCGGCTAGCGTCCAGCTTCCGAATTTTCTATATGCATCTAGCAAGTATTTGCAGGCCGCCTCCGTTGATTTTTCTAAGTGGTATCTTTCATCGACACCATCATTCACCTCCATGCCTCTTTCTTTTGCCGTATCGGGCATGAATTGCCAAAATCCTTTTGCACCAGCAGAAGAAGTCGCATTCATCAAGGCACTTTCGGCAACAGCCAAATATTTAAAATCATCTGGAACGCCGTTTTTCTTTAAAATCGGTTCAATTATCGGAAAAGAACGATTGGCTCTTTTTATGATCAGCAAGGTAGAAGCATCCAGATTGGCATTGACCAGCAATTCTCTATCCAAACGCTCTTTCACGTCGGCAATATGCAAAGGTGTTTTTTCACCAGCAAAATCAATTTCTGTTGGAAAAAAATATCCTTTCGCTACAGGAGCCTTCTCTCCTATTTTTTCATTGGAAACGGCATGAATTAAAATTCCGCTTACCAAAACAACTGAGGCTATCAAGCCTGTCTTTTTCATCAAGTTCATGTTCTTTTTTCTTTGAGTGTATTTTGTAAACCTACAAACATTTTACCAATTTTTAATTATCCAGGATAATTTTTGGCAGATGTTCATTCAGCCATCTGAATTTATTAATAATCATGATGTGCGTTCCGTCTTTCACGGGAATAAAATTCTTGATGTATTTTGGAGGAAAAACTTCGTCTGCATCTCCATGGATATGAACCACTTTACTATCCGGCTCTGTCCTATCCCACAGAATAATTTGCTCTAAAGCCCAATCTAGGTATTTCTTGTCTCGCATCGACAGAAATTTTTCATAAAGTTTCAGCCTTTTGTTCATCTTGTCATTTCCGAATGAAAACTTGGCAAACGTCTCTACATTTTGCATTAGTCCGGTCGGAAACAGCTTATAGGCTTTGATAGACTTTGCCATCTTCATTCTTCTTGGAAATTCAGCATTGCTTTTGACACTTGAAATAATTATAATCTTTCTGGGATTTACAAATTTGGCCATTTCTTGCACCAAGACACCTCCAAATGAAACTCCGACCAGCACAGGATTCTCATGTTTTATTTCTTTTGAAATACGCTCAGCATATTGCTTCAGGCTTTCACCATCTAAAGGAAGTACCCATTCTAAAAGGAAGATTTCAAACTGGTCTTCGGGAAGATGAATTCGTTCAAAGATTGTCGAGCTTGCCGCCATTCCTGGCATAAAATACACTGGAATTTTTTCCATCATAATTGTTTTAACGCTATCATAACAGCAACAAAAGGTTTTTATTACGAAATTTGTATAAAATTATGGTTTTTATTCTAAACCACTCTTCTCATTATTTTAAATAATCGATAAATTAAGGACAGGAATGTTTTCGAAATCAAAGAGAAATCACGCCTTTTACAACTATCGATTGCTACATCGTTGAAACATTATTTAAGTTATGGAAATTAAAGACAATACTTTTTCAAGACAATTTGAAACACAGTTTGAAGGAAAATTAGTTGCGGTTGAATACTCCTTTCAGGAGAAAAAAATTTTCCTCACCAAAATCAACCTGCCCGACCATTTTGAAAATGACGAATTCATAAATGACTTTTTAAAGGATATTATGGCCATTGCAGAGGAGCGAAAGCTAAAAGTAGTTCCTATTCACCCGAAAATTGCGGCATTTTTCAAAAAGAATCCTATTTACAGGGAATTGCTTCCACCTGGAATCCGAATTTAAGTCGAAGGTCTTAAAGTCGAAAGTCAGAAGGTTAAATTTTTATTCTGATGTTTGAAATATTATTTTTTATTATTTTTATCCAATGACGGAAGAAAATAATCTCAAAATCCTCAGCTTCTTCGAAAATATCGAAAAATATTACGGCTGCAAGACAGAAATTACGGAAGGACTTTATAGCCTTACGGAAAGTTTTGACAACCATTCTACAACATGGAATTTATCGGAATTCACGCTCATTCGTTCTGGCTATAGAAAAACCGGCGACAGAATGATGATGGAAGGCGAAAAGATGTATTTTGAAATCTCTGCCGCCCTCATCGTAAGCTTTGAACAGACTGGCAGAAACTCTTTTGAATTTATCGAAAAATACGGACAGTCAGTTTTTAGAGTGACCAAGATTAAGTTTCACTATAAATATTAGCGCTTAATTAAGCTTCGACATTCAAGAATTCCATACGCACTGAACCATCTTCGTCAATTTTTGTCAGATTGATTTCGTGCAATGTATTGACCAATTCTGGATTCCAAGGCGTTTTTACTTTTACATAATTTTCTGTAAAACCGTGAATGTAGCCTTCTTTGTTTTCTCCTTCAAACAAAACAGTTCTGTTCGTTCCTAGCTGGCTTTCATAAAAAGCTCTCCTTTTCTTTACAGAAAGTCCGCGCAACATCTTGCTTCTTTTCGCACGAACATTAGCCGGAACAGGATTTGGCATTTGAGCCGCTTCAGTATTATCTCTTTCAGAATACGTAAAAACATGCAAGTAGGAAATATCCAAATTGTTTAAGAAGTGGTACGTTTCTAAGAAATGCTCATCCGTTTCACCTGGAAATCCCACAATCACGTCAACACCGATACATGCATGCGGCATGACTTCGCGGATTTTATTCACACGCTCCATATACACTTCTCTTAAGTAACGGCGTTTCATTTTTTTCAAGATATCGTTGCTTCCTGATTGCAACGGAATATGGAAATGTGGCACGAAAGTTCTTGATTTTGAAACGAATTCTATCGTTTCATTGCGAAGCAGATTCGGCTCGATTGAAGAAATCCTTAAGCGTTCAATACCTTCAACTTTGTCTAACTCCTGAACCAATTCGTAAAAAGTATGTTCGTGTCTTTTATTGCCGAACTCTCCTTTTCCGTAATCGCCAATATTCACTCCGGTCAAGACAATTTCTTTGATATTTTGCTGTGAAATTTCTTTGGCATTTTTCAATACGTTTTCCAAAGTATCGCTTCTTGAAATTCCTCTTGCCAAAGGAATCGTACAATAGGTACATTTATAATCACATCCGTCTTGTACTTTCAAAAAGGCCCTCGTCCTATCGCCGATAGAATAACTGCCTACATAAAAGTCAGCTTCTGAAATCTCGCAAGAATGCACTTCGCCGAAATCATTTTTCGACAGATCGTTTATATAATCGGTAATCTTGAATTTCTCTGTTGCTCCTAAAACCAAATCCACACCGTCAACCGCCGCGAGTTCTTCTGGCTTCAATTGTGCATAACAACCAACGGCCGCTACGAACGCCTTATCATTTAGTTTCATTGCCTTTTTTACGACTTGCTTGAACTGCTTGTCTGCGTTTTCAGTTACGGAACACGTATTGATAACGTAAATATCAGCCACTTCTTCAAATTCGACACGATCAAAACCTTCGTCTTGAAAATTACGGGCAATTGTAGATGTTTCTGAAAAATTCAGCTTACATCCCAAGGTATAAAAGGCAACTTTTTTTCTGTTCTCTATCATTATAAATCCTCCGAGAAATTGGGAAATTGGTATCTTTAGCTATATTTACATTTTGCAAATAGCCTGCAAATTTACATACAATATTTTTCAAAATGAAATCAATAATTTACTATATATCAATATTTTGGATATCGTTAACTTTATTTTCCTGTGGAAAAGATGCGAAAGAAAATCGCGACCATGAAGTTTTTCGATTCAATCAAGATGCCAATGTAAGTTCCCTTGATCCGGCTTTTGCAAAATCACAAGAGAATATCTGGATGTGCAATCAGCTCTACAACGGGCTTGTTCAATTGGATGATAGCTTGAACATAAAACCAGACCTAGCCAAATCTTGGGCGATTTCTGAAGACGGAAAAACCTATACGTTTACGCTGAGAAAGGATGTCTTTTTTCACAAAAACAAAGTATTTGTCAACAGAAAAGATTCCACTCGAACTATAAATGCAAATGATTTTGAATACAGTTTCCATCGTCTTTTAGATGAAAAAGTAGCTTCTCCTGGCGGATGGATCATGCAGAATGTTGAAAATTTTAAAGCGAAAAATGATTCTGTTTTTGAAATCAATTTAAAGAAACCATTTCCTGCCTTTTTAGGATTGCTTTCTATGAAATATGCTTCTGTGGTTCCGAAAGAAGCCTTTGCCATGTCTGGTTATGATTTTAGGACAAACCCGATAGGAACTGGTCCTTTTCAATTCAAGCTTTGGGAAGAAAACGTAAAGTTAGTTCTGAGAAAAAATCCTTTGTATTTTGAAAAAGATGAAAAGGGAAATCAGTTGCCTTATTTAGAAGCCGTAGCTGTTACCTTTTTACCAGACAAACAAAGCGGTTTCCTTCAATTTGCACAAGGAAAGATTGATTTTGTTTCAGGCCTTCATCCTTCTTATAAAGATGAAATCCTGACGCAAAGCGGACAGCTTCAGGAAAAATACAAGAAAGACGTGAACATGATTACCGGGCCTTATCTGAATACCGAATATTTAGGCTTTCGCATGGACTCAAAGGAAAAGGCCGTGCTTGACAAGAGAATTCGACAAGCCATGAATTATGGTTTTGACAGACAGAAATTAGTAACTTATTTAAGAAATGGCATGGGAACTCCCGCCATCAATGGAATGATTCCGGCCGGATTGCCAAGTTTTGATGCTACAAAAATCGGATATGATTATGACATCCAAAAAGCAAAAGCTTTGGTAGCTGATTATAAAAAAACAACTGGGGATCTCAATCCAAAAATTGCATTGAGTACAAATGCTACTTATCTGGACATTTCAGAATATTTACAGCGCGAATGGAAAAAAATCGGGCTAGATGTTGCTATAGACGTGAACCCGCCTGCCACATTGAGACAAGCTATTTCCACAGGGAAAGTTTCTTTTTTCAGAGCCAGCTGGATTGCCGATTATCCTGATGCCGAAAATTATCTTTCCTTATTTTATAGTAAAAATTTTGCACCAAACGGTCCTAATTATACTCATTTTAAAAATGATGAATTTGACCGATTATACGAGCAGGCTTTTTTAGAAACGGACAATGCAAAGCGCTTTGCTACTTATCAAAAAATGGATGCCTTGATCATGAAAGAATCCCCTGTGATTCTGTTATTCTACGATAAAGTTGCTCGTTTTACTAGAAAAGATGTTTCTGGGTTGGGAATAAATCCGCTAAATATGCTGGATTTGCGACGCGTAAAAAAGAGCAAAGTATAATTCAAAAAACCAAGCTATTCACTAGTATTCCCAATTGTTTCCAAAATCTGATTTTATTTTGGCTGCAAATCCAAAAATTTCAAAAGCATGAAAATCTTAATCATTGAAGACGAAGCCGGACTTAGGGAAGTGATCCAACAATCGCTCGAAAAGGAAAAATACATCGTTGAAACAGCACACGATTTTATTTCCGGCTTGGACAAACTCGGTTCTTATGATTATGATTGTGTCTTGATCGATATCATGCTTCCCAACGGTAGCGGTCTGGATTTGTTAGCCGAAATAAAAAAACAGCGGAAACAGGAAGCCGTGATTATCATTTCTGCAAAAGATGCAGTAGATGACAAAGTAAAAGGTTTGGATTTGGGTGCCGACGATTATTTGAGCAAACCATTTCATCTCGCAGAATTGCATGCCCGAATTAAATCCGCTATCCGCAGGAAAAGCCACAATGGTGACAATCTTATTATTTGGAGAAATCTGACACTATCTCCAGAACAACGAAGCGTTTCTGTCAACGATGAAAATCTGGTCTTGAACCGAAAAGAGTTTGACCTGCTGTATTATTTTGTCATCAATCCGAATCGGCTGATTAACAAAACGGCCTTGGCTGAATACGTTTGGGGTGACCATACCGACCAAGCCGACAATCTAGATTTCGTATATTCGCAAATAAAAAACCTTCGCAAAAAATTGAAAGATGCCGATGCCGAAATCGACATTCAGGCAGTTTACGGCATTGGTTATAAAATGAGCTGATGAAACTACAAAATTACACGCTACGCTATCTGGCCATTACGCTTCTTGCCGTAATCCCAATTTGGGCGGGCTTGTTTTATGTACTGATTTTGGATGAAGTCTATGACAATATTGACGACGATCTCAAAAACTCAAAGATCATTATCATCAGACAGGCTTTTGCTGATGAAAAACTGCTCAACACCCCTGAATTTGGAATTAATAAATTCACGATAAAGCCGCTTCCAAGAGGAAATTACTCTTATAAAGACGAATTCTTCACAGCGGCAGAATTTATGGAATATGACGATGACGATGAGCCCATCCGAACCCTGAAAACAGTATTCAACGACAAAAATGGAAAGCCGCACGAGCTCATCATCAAAGCTTCTATCGTTGAAGAAGACGAACTTTTAGAAGACTTGCTTTTAGCACTTTTGGGCCTATACGTCATGCTGGTCATAAGCATTTTGGTCGTAAATCATTTTCTCTTGAAGCGAATCTGGAAATCGTTTCACGCTATTTTGGCTAATCTGAAAAACTTTAAATTAGGAACGGGCGCTCGTGTAAAATCCGTAAGTTCTCCAATTGACGAGTTTAAGACTTTGGCGAAAGAAGTAGAAGAAATGCTGCAACGAAACGAAATGATCTATTCCAGCCAAAAACAATTTATCGAAAATGCCTCGCACGAATTGCAGACGCCATTAGCGATCAGCATCAACAAATTAGAGCTGTTTGCAGAAAACAATACACTTCCTGACGAACAGATGATCGAGATAGGAAAAATCACAGATACACTAAATCGATTGGTACGTTTGAACAAATCGCTATTAATGCTGTCTAAGATTGAAAACCAACAATTTTCAGATGAAGAGCCTATCAATTTTAACGAACTCATTCGTCAATTAGCAGATGATTTTTCAGATTTAGCCGATTTCAAAAAAGTTACTATTACTATTGAAGAAACCGCGTCGCTTCAATTCAACATGAACAAAGGACTGGCTACGGCATTGGCAAGCAATCTCCTTAAAAATGCTTTAATCCATAACTATCAAGGCGGTTCAGTCGAATTTATAATAAACGAACATGATTTCATAATCTCGAACTCTGGCACGGCTTCTTCCTTAAATCCTGAAATCATTTTCAACCGATTTTACAGGCTTACAAATACCAATGAATCTACTGGTTTGGGCTTGGCAATCGTAAAATCGATTACCAATACCTACTCTATTTCCATCGCATATACTTTTAATGGAAATCACCAGTTTAAAATAATTTTTCCAAAAAAATAACCTATTGGGCATTTATTCCTAATTGTTTCCAAATTCTGCATGTAATCTTGTATAGAATTTAAAACAACTAGTTATGAAAACACAAATGAGTTTAAGCCTAATTGCAGGTCTACTATTCAGTTTTTCGGCTCATGCACAAAAAACTACAATCACAACAGCCGAACTTCCTGCAAAAGCACAAGCCTTTCTAAAGGAACATTTCGCAAATGAAAATCCTGCCTCTATCGTAAAAGACAAAGAGACATTTTCAACAGACTATAAGGTCCGATTTTCGAATAATACCGAAGTTGAATTTGACAGCAAAGGCAACTGGGAAGAAATTGACGGAAACCATACTCCAATTCCAACTACTACTATTCCAGCAAAAATAGCTTCTTATGTAAAGTCAAATTATAAGGAGGTTTCAATCACTAAAATTGACAAAGGTCATTGGGGCTATGAAGTCGATCTTAGTAACGGAATAGAATTAGAATTTGATTCCAATGGAAAATTTTTAAGAATAGACAATTAATTCATTTAAATTATTAGAGATATGAAAACTATTAAAAATGTATTGCTAGCCGGATTTTTTGCATCATTCATGCTGATACTAGCTTCTTGTTCCAGCGATGATAATGAAAATAACAACTCGAATGTTATTGAATCTAGTGCTCTTCCTGAAAATGCTCGAAACTTTATAACGACGCATTTTCCTGAAGCAACGTATACTTTGGTAAAACAAAATTCTGTTGCCGATGATGATGGCTCCATCTATGACGTTTATCTTTCCAATGGTTTCGAAATTGACTTCAACGCGAATGGAAATTGGACAGATGTTGACGGAAATACTCAAGCTGTTCCTGCCGCCATTATTCCAGCATCTATCACTTCGTATGTTACTGCAAATTATGCAGGGCAGACTATAAACACTATCGAAATTGAAGTAACCGGCTACGATATAGAGCTTTCCAGTGGCTTAGATTTGGTATTTAACGCCCAAGGAGAATTTATAAGAGCTGATTCTTAATCTGCCCATCCATTCTTCATCAAAATCAAAAAGGAGCTTCCGTTATTACAGAAGCTTCTTTTATCAATCAAAATAAAACCTAAACAAAAATTATCTTTTATCTCTTGAGCGAGAAGTGCGCCTTGAACTCCTTGCCCGTCCCGTTCTCCTGGTACAGGACCTTGAACCAGTAGTCGGTCGAAGGAAGCGGGT
>NZ_RBLC01000007.1 GCF_003634455.1 Flavobacterium endophyticum
TGAAAGACAGAGACTTTGCCAAGACCTTTATTAGCAGAAACACTTGTCGTTCCTTGTAGCAGCTGGGATTCGTTTCTCATGTACATATTTCCGTTATTCTGGAGATTGATATCCTGCTTTACGAATACTACTTGGTCCTTAACATACATATAGCTGTTGGTACTCACATACAATTGTGCTTGTGTTACAATCGAAAGTAGCAGAAGCGGCAGTAGGAATTGGAGCTTTTTCATTGTTTTGGGATTTGGGTTATTTTATGCTCATGTTAAATGACCTTACCAGAAAGCTTTGTGCTGTGGTGCCGGTCCCTTGGTTTAATCTCTTGACCCATAATTCTATAGAATCTCCTGTGTTGAGATAAACCGAGCCCTGAACAGGGAATGATTGAATATATCCTGCATTGGTATCAATTAGAGTTTCTGTAGATATTTGCGGATCAGTTCCTCCAGCAGACGGGATTCTCATGATATAAAAAGCATATTCTGTATTAGTGAGTCCTGTAGCATTACCGAATGAAATAGAGCAGTTTACCTGAAATACTCTGCCTTTTTTTCCTGAATAGGTAATTCTGTTGGTCTGCGCCGAAGTAGCTCGGTAAAGGTTAGAATTCAATCCGGCATTGATGGCTAATTTAGCTCCTACGTTTAATGTTCCAATAGGCGTCTGAACTTGCGCCGTTCCAGTTCTATCGAGATAGACCGTTCCAGTCGATTGTGAGTCACCTTCGTTAGGGATTCCAGTACATCTTACCGACCAGCTGTTGTTAAAGTTGAACCCTGTATAAGTTCCCACCGTGTAAGGATTTACATATTTTCCAGAAGTCAGCGTTCCTGTAAAGACGACGGTTTCCATCACGGCATCTCCCGTAATTGTTGGATTTCCCGAAACATCAAAACCGATTTTTGTTCCAGTAACTTCACTAAAGCCACCTTGTTTAGCCACGAGACCGAATGTGCCTTGTAAGGTTTCGTAAGTTCCAGAGTTGCTCGAAAACCATCCTGCGTTGCTCAATAGCAATCTGCTGATATCCTTATAAATAATTCCCGTCGTATTGTTGATATATTGGACGATACTTATAAATACGAGCGCAAAATTTTCCAGTTTTCCTACATTAGCAGAAGTGCTGACAATACAGTCCCTGACAATCATGCTCTGGGTTTGTGTTCCTCCTACGATGGAGCCTGTTCCTGTAATGTTAAACACATTTCCTGCAGTAGCCTGCAATGTTAGAATACGCATTGAACCACCTGTAGTTCCTATGAAAAGGTCGCCAGTGGCTTTGACCAGCTTGTCTTCTGAAGAATCTTCTCCTACAATATAAGCGTTATTCAGCTCTATAGGCAGGTCTACGCTGATTGTTCCGTTGATTTCATAGAGTGTTGCCGAATCTAGCAAATATTTTGTGTTGCTTCCTGCTGTTTTTTCAGCAGCTAAAACGGTAGCTAGTACATCGGTCGATTTAATGAGTTTGTATTTCAGCCTGCCATCCTTGCCGCTGTTTATTTTAATCCAAGCTGTTGTCGGCGTGTCATAGTAATAGAAGGATGATAATGTAGTATCGTAGACCATGAGTCCATTAGCAGGAGTCGTTATGGCGGTCCTTTGTGCCGTTGTCATCCTTGGAGTTAAAAATCCCTGTGTTGTAGATTCTACATGCAGGACAGAAGTTGGATCAGGCGAAGTAGTGCCAATCCCAATTTGCGAATATCCGAACGTGCTTAGCAAAAAAAGAAGCACCATTGGAATGGTTTTAGTAATCGTTATCATAGCAATAGATTTGAAGGTATCTCAAATTTATGTAATATTTATTGAATATTTATTATAAAATAAACAATTAACAATTGTATAATTCAGTATATGGTTGTTTTTACTGAATAATTGTTTATTCTCAATTTGTGATTTTATTTGTATTCACTGTTGTTTTGAATGAATTAATGCGAAAATAATTACAAATAAAAAAGGCTTCCTAAATGGAAGCCTTGTGAAGCAGAAGCGTTTTTTATTTCTGAAAAATTACAAAGCTAGTTCGAAGGATTCTGTATCTTTTTCATCACCATTAATGATAAGAGAAAGTTTATGTAAGCCAGGATAAAACTTACGTGTCGTAATTAGCTTAAACGATTGTTTTCTATTGATTGTTTCCTTCTGTCCAGAAGCATAAATTCTTTCACTGATCTTGAAGACCTTTTTCGAAAGTTGGCCATTCGCTTTGTTGTAATAGACTGCATATTCCAATCGTATGCTTTTTGGTGTGTCATTGGTGTTTTTGACAGCAAAAGCAAACTCAAGGCTCTCTTTTACTTTTACTTTTGGAGTGATAATTTTGAAATCCGTAATTTCCAGTCCGTTGCTGTCAAGCCCATAATGGCTTAAAATTTCTGGATGCCCTTGTTTGAGCAGCGTCCTGCTGCCGTGCTTGATGATGGCGTCGGTTTCTTTGCTGTGACCTTTCCACTTTTGCGCTACTGCCAATACGATATGTGGATGGTCTTTTGCAATATCATTAAGGCTGTTGGCAACGCTGCGGCGCACATATTCTGAAGTATCGTTTTTAAGGTTTTCTAAAAGCGGAAGCAGGGCTTCTGGATTTTTTTTCAGTTCTGGCAATGCCATTGCCCAAGGTAATCTGGGACGGCTTCCTTCACTCGCCAGCCTGCGCACTTTATGGCTTTCGTGTAAGGACCATTTTTTCATTTGGTCAATCATTCGGTCGCCATATTTGATAATGAAGGGTCTCACGGCAAACTCACAGCTAATGAACTGGGTCACAAACTCGATAGATTTTACAGCATTTTCATAATCATCGATTCCATACATTTCAATATAGTCTGGTAAGAATATATAAGCGAGACTGTCTTCGCCATGTTGATTTTCGCGAAGAAGGATAATCGTTTTTTGAAGGATATCCGCTGCGCTACCAAAATCGTCAGGCATGAAATTGCGCAATACTTTTGTTGTATGGCGCATACGGTCTTTGAGTTCTTTTTGTGAAAAAGTATCGTCAAAAATCTGTGCGATAAATAGTTTCTTTTCAAACGAAGAGACAGTCTTCGCCAGCGTGTCGGCTAGTCTGTCATAAAAAATAGGAGAGTAGATGTCTTTTAAGGCACTCATTATAAAGCAAGTCTTTTAAGAGGTGATTAGTGTTGTGGCCTTCGAGGATATCGTGAGGCTGATAAGTACCAAAAGTAAAGAAATTACAGAAGCGACTGTGCGTACCAGATGAAGATTATTCCACGGAATTTCGAAATTTTTTCGAGCGATGCTGATTTCTGCTGCTGCTGCATTTTTCAAGTCAAAAGCATCCAATGCTTCATTCAAAGGTACGTTGCCAAAAATAGTGATACCAAATGTACCGCAGGCATACAATACCAAGGCACCCAATAGCAAGAGGAATTTTGGAGAATCCCATGCCGTAAAATTAAGGAATACGCTTATTGGCAGGCAAACAAGAGCGCCTACAAAGCTCAAAAAGAACACAGGATTGAGTATGGCACGGTTGATAGATTGCATCGCGTTTATATATTCCGAATCGCCAAGCTGTTTCAAGCCAGGATTTACGGAACAAGAATAGCTGTAAAAAAGCCCTGCGGACAAGGCTAATAGCAGTGCTGTGATAATCAAGATAAGATCTGTCATAGTTGTTTTTTTCATGGTTCGTTTTTTATTTTCGTAATGATTTTATGTAAGCTGCCACAGATTCGATTTCTGTCTGTGACAATTTCTTTTCCCATCGCGGCATTCCTCTTCTGCCTTTGGATATGATGGCGGTCAGTTCGGTATTCTCCAATCGGCTCGTTTGTAGATTCTTGGCGCCGAAGAGCCCTTTTGTACCGTCATTGCCATGGCATCGCTGGCATTTGGCCTCAAAAATGTTCTTTCCGGAAGCAGCATTCTGAGCGGTTGTTATATTTGTTGTAAGTAAGAGGAAGCCTAAGTATAGGAATGTTTTCATCTTTTTTTTAGCAAAATTGCAACGAATAAAAAAGACAAAATAGAATCAAACCGACAAAGCTGGCTGTGTTGCAAAATTATTTTCAAATTCTGATAGGTAGAGCTTGGGAGTTATACCAGTAAATTCTTTAAACGTGCGGGTAAAATGCGATTGATCTGAAAAACCGTTTTCATAGGCAACGTCAGATAGTTTAGTGTAATCATAAGAATGCAGCTGCGCCAATGCCGACTGGAATCGGCACACTCTTGAGAAAAGCCTTGGCGATACGCCTATGGAGTTCTCGAATCTTCTTTCAAAAGTGCGTTCCGACAAGCTGAATTCTTTTTGCAATTCAGTAAGCGATATTTCTCCATTGCGACGGATAATTTTCTCTGTAGCTTGCTGTAGCATCAAGTCTGGATTGTTTTTCCCGGCAATAAAAACAAGGAAATCAGAAATCAGCCTGATCTGATTTTGGATGCTTGTCGTTTCAGATAGTTTCTCCAATAATTCCGGAGTCAGTTTTGGCAGCAATAATGTGATGTCCAAGCAAGTGTCCGTTATTTCACTGGCATTGATTCTAAAGAGTGAGCCTAATACATGCGGTTTCAAGTAGAAGATAATCTTTGTAAATCGCCCGAAAGAAAAAATATTGATGGGTTTGATGGTCTGTCCGTATAGATAGAAACTGCAAAGCTTATCTGAGCAGGCATCCGTAAAAAAGCCGCTTTCAGATTGGCTGAAAATAATTCCAGGACAACCGTCGGCAAAAAAGCGTAGGTTGGTTTCAGACTGCATAGAGGCTCCAGAAGTGATTACTTCGATATGTTTTACGAAAGGCTCCAATTGCGGGGCAGGTGGTATGGAGTTGTACTGCATCTGGACGCTTCTATTAGTTAACTCTATACAAATATAATAAAAGATGCTTTTAAAATTACTGAATGCGATTCTGACAAAAGAAATGGTCTTTTTGTTGGATTTGATTTCAAAAAGCAACAAAAGCCCAAAATAGGGCTATCGCTATGATTCTATAACAAATTATGATGCGAAGGCAATGTGACTTGTCATTAATCTGACTATATTTACGTACCTAAAGCCTTATGATTAATTCCTTTTAAAACTAGAAATTTATGGATGACAAAAAAATATCCTTTGAGGAATCTCTGGAAAATCTGTTCATTGAGGAAAGCGCAATCCCCGAACAATTCCGAATTGAGGAAATCCACCAAAAAGAATACCTGAGCAATGGCGAAATGAAAAAATGGACCGGCGATGTCCATGAAGTCTATTCCCCAATTTATACAAAAACTGCCGATGGATTAAAGCCGAAGCTGATAGGAAGCTATCCCGTTAGTACCGAAAAAGAAGCCCAAGCATCGCTTGAAGCAGCAGTTACAGCCTATAACGACGGTCGCGGTGAATGGCCAACGATGAGCGTTTCCGAAAGAATCCACCACGTTGAGCAATTTACAGGCAAAATGATTGCCAAAAAAGAAACGGTTGTCAAACTCATCATGTGGGAAATTGGCAAGTCCTATGCCGATTCCATAAAAGAATTTGACAGAACGGTAGAATATATTTATGCTACAATCGATTCGCTCAAGAATTTAGACAGAGATTCTTCGAAATTTGAAATCGCTGAAGGAATTGCGGCGCAGATTCGTCGTTCTCCGCTTGGCGTAGTACTTTGTATGGGACCGTTTAATTATCCGCTAAATGAAACTTTTACGACATTGATTCCCGCCTTAATTATGGGAAATACGATCTTGTTCAAACCACCAAAATTCGGAACATTATTGCACTATCCGCTACAAGAAGCTTTTCAGGAAAGTTTCCCGAAAGGTGTCATCAACGTGATTTACGGACGTGGAAGCGATATCATTCCAGGCTTGATGCATTCGGGAAAAATTAATGTGCTGACGCTCATTGGTTCTAGCAAGGTGGCCAACGAACTGAAAAAACAACATCCGAAAGTAAACCGACTTCGTGCTGTTTTAGGATTGGATGCAAAAAACGCTTCTATTATTACCTCAAAAGCAGATATCGGCTTGGCGGTAAAAGAAACCATTACAGGATCTCTGTCTTTTAACGGACAGCGTTGCACAGCTTTGAAAATCGTCTGGGTACATAGAAGCATTGCAGATCAATTCATAAGCGAATTCAGCAAGGCAGTTAGCGATTTAAAATTCGGGCTTCCGTGGGAAAATGGAGTGTCTTTGACACCATTGCCTGAACCGTATAAAATAGATTATCTAAATGATTGTATCAAAGATGCGGAAACACATGGTGCCAAAGTTGTGAATGAAAATGGAGGCGTTTCAAAAGCTTCTTTCTTTTATCCGGCTGTGGTTTATCCGGTCAATGAAAAGATGAAATTATATCATGAAGAACAGTTCGGACCGATTATCCCGATTGTTCCTTTCGATGATGTCGAAGAAGTCATCCAATACTTAATTGATGCAAAATACGGACAGCAGGTAAGTATTTTTAGTATGGATGCTTCCGAAGTAGGCTCATTGATTGATCCTTTGGTAAATCAAGTAAGCCGTGTGAACATCAACAGTCAGTCGCAGCGTGGCCCTGATATTTTTCCGTTTACGGGAAGAAAAGACAGTGCCGAAGGAACGTTATCTATTCCAGATGCCATTCGTTCGTTTTCGATTCGATCGCTGGTTGCTTTCAAGATGAATGATGCCAACAAAGAACTGATTAATGATATTGTCAATTCAGATAAATCGAATTTCTTGAGTACTAAGTTTATTTTTTAGTTGAAAGTCGAAAGTGAAAAGTTAAAAAGGTTTGCCGTTATTGGTGAACCTTTTTACTTTTCTTCGTTTTCTAGAATCTTGATCATCTTGAATGATTTTAAAAGATGGAATAGGCCGGGTAAGATAATCAGTCCGCCGATAATCAGGGAAATCCCTAATATATTTATGGTGCTTTTTGGCGCGATGCCATCTAATAAACTGACTTGGCTGTTTTTCGTAATAATCAGATTTGGAAAATGAGCCCCTACTGCTGCGGAAAGAATTAATACGACTTGTAATCCTGCAAAAAAGCGACACAACACGACCTTTCCTTTTCGGATGCTTCTCCATAAAGGGAGAAGTAATAATCCTGACAAAAGAACCGCTCCAACAGCGTAATAATTTTTAAGGAAATCAAGGACAAATTTATTTTCTTCAGAATAAGCAACGGCCAGCGTAATAAAGCCCAATAAGACTACAATCCAAGTAGCAATTCCTGCTTTTCGGATATACATCCTGCGTTCGTATTCGGTGGCTTCTCCAATCAAAAAAGTAGCAGAAAGAAACACGCAGAGCGCACTAAAGAAAAAGCCGGTCAGGATAGGGAAGGGCTGCAGCCACGGTTTGATAAATACAGAAGCGAAATCCGCATTCGGATGGTCTTCTAAAAGTATAATATTGCCGCTGATCAAAGCTCCGTAAGTCATTCCTAGAAATATAGGCGTAACCAGGCAGGAAAATTCAAACATGCGGTCATACAAAAGCTGCGATTTGTCTTTTACGGCATCATAATGACGGAAGACAAAAGCTACACCGCGGAGCGTAATTCCCAACAAAATCAGAGTCAGCGGAATATGGAGATAGATAATGATGATATTGTAGAAAGCGGGAAAAGCAATCCAAAGAATGACGATTAAGATGATAATCCAGATATGGTTCGCTTCCCAGACCGGTCCCATGACGCTGTATACCCTTTTTTTGATCGAAACCTGATGGTCTTTAGAGGAAAACAATTCGAGTATTCCTGCGCCAAAATCAGCTCCTCCTAATAAAACATAGAGGAAAAGTGAGAAAATGGTAAAAAACAAAACAACGTATAACATAATCTTTAGTCTTCAGAGTTATTGAGCACTTTTATCTGGCGTCCCATCAGCCATGTGACGGCAATAGAAAGGACGGCATATAGAATTACATAGAGGTAAAAGCTGTAAATCATTCCAGGCATTGGCGTTACCGCATCTTTGGTCCGCATGACGTTATGGATGATCCAAGGCTGTCTTCCCACTTCGGTGACAATCCATCCGGCTTCCAAGGCCAGAAATCCGACAGGAGCAAGACAGGCAAAATAGAGCCAATACTTTTTAGAATCCTGCCACTTTTTCTTTTTGAGGCTGATGAAATAAAGCAGTCCAGAAAACATAAGCAATGTTCCTAATCCTACCATAATCTGGAAAGCATAGTGCGTGATGGCTACCGGAGGTCTGTCTTCTTTCGGGAAATCGTTCAAGCCTTTTACTTCGGCGTCAAAATCTCCAAAAGACAGGAAAGAAAGTGCTTTCGGAATTTCAATCTTATAACTTACGGTTTGGTTTTCTTCATCTACGATTCCTCCAATATATAATGGCGCTCCTTTTTCAGTTTCATAATGAGCTTCAAGCGCGGCCAATTTTGCAGGCTGCCTTTGGGCAATATCTTTTGCAGACAAATCGCCGCTCAAAGGCTGAAGCAAGGCGGCAACTGCACCAAAGACGATAGCTATTTTAAAAGCTTCGCGGTGTAATTCTACATTTCTTTTTTTATAAATCTGCCACGCATGGATTCCCGCAACAGCAAACGAAGTCGCCACAAAAGCAGCTAAAGCCATGTGCAGCGCCTGCGTAAACCAAGCAGGATTTAAGAAGGCTTTGAGCGGATCAATATTCAGGAATTCACCGTTTATATAATCAAAACCAGAAGGTGCATTCATCCAACTATTGGCAGAAACTACCAAAATTCCCGAAGCCACGCCTGATAAGCCTACGATAATTCCGGTGAGCAGATGAAATCTTTCGGGCAATTTGTTCCATCCGTAGAGATAAAATCCCAAGGCAAGCGCTTCTACGAAAAAGGCGGCGCCTTCGAGGGAAAAAGGCATTCCGATTATTGGTCCGGCGTGTTTCATAAACTCTGGCCAGAGCAGTCCCAATTCAAAAGATAAAGCTGTTCCAGAAACAGCACCAGTGACAAAGAAAATGGCGACGCCTTTTTGCCAAGATTTTGTAAGTTTTAGGAAGACTGGCTTTTTCGTCTTGAGCCATTTGTAGTGTGAAATTACCATAAAAAAAGGCATTACCATTCCAATACAAGCAAAGACGATGTGGAATATAAGGGTAAATGCCATCTGCATTCTTGCAGCATCTAAATTATCCATGAGAGTTCGGATTTTGCCTAACAAAGATAACCTATAAAAAGCAAGAAACCCTGATTTTTGTAGGTTAATTTCGCTATAAATGAAGGTTTTGCGTGAAAAAATAAATACTTGTTTTAACAAAAAAGCTTCCTTTGAAATGAAATAGGAAAAAAAAAATACATAGTGCCGAAAAAATCTTAAATCAGCTTATTTTATGAAGGGATTTAGCATTTTTTCAAACCTTAAAAATTACCTTTTTTTGAAGCGCTTAAATTTTTTTGACACAATTTTGAAATCAGCAAAAAATAGTATCTTTGGAACAAATAAAAAAGCAATGACCACAACCGAAATATCCACCCAGCTTGAACAATATTTTCTGCAATTCCGAAACAATATCATAGGTATCGACCAAGAGTTTATTTCGCCTTTCGGGAAGAAGAAGATTATTTATACAGACTGGACGGCGAGTGGCCGCCTATATCGTCCGATAGAAGAGAAGCTGATGAATGAGTTTGGTCCGTTTGTGGCGAATACGCATACTGAAACGACTGTTTCTGGAACGGCGATGACAATGGCATATCATCATGCACGAAACATTATCAAAAAGCATGTAAATGCCAATGAAGATGACATATTGATTGCAGATGGTACAGGAATGACGGGCGTAATCAATAAATTCCAACGAATATTGGGATTGAAAATTCCAGAAAATCTTCGTGAATTCACAGCTATTCCAGACGAAAAAAGACCGATAGTTTTTGTTTCACATATGGAGCACCATTCGAACCAGACTTCATGGCTGGAAACTATCGCAAAGGTTGAGGTGATTCCCGCTTGCGAAAAAGGATTGCTTTGCTTGGATAGCTTTAAAGCGCTTTTGGAAAAATATAAGAACCATACATTAAAGATTGCTTCGATTACTTCTTGCTCCAACGTGACGGGAATCAAAACGCCCTATTATGAAGTAGCAAAACTAATGCACCAAAACAATGGTGTCTGTTTTGTAGATTTTGCCTGTTCGGCGCCTTATGTCGATATCAACATGCATCCTGAAGACAGCGAGGCATATTTGGACGCGATTTTCTTTTCGCCTCATAAATTTCTAGGCGGTCCTGGTACTTCGGGAATCTTGATTTTCAATAAAAAACTTTACAGAAATATGATTCCTGACAACCCTGGTGGGGGTACGGTTTCATGGACAAATCCTTGGGGAGAACATAAATATCTTGACAATATCGAGGAACGTGAAGATGGCGGTACGCCAGGATTCCTTCAAGTCATAAAAACGGCTTTGGCCATCCAGCTCAAAGAAAAGATGGGTGTTGCCAATATTTTGAAAAGAGAGCATGAAATTATTGATTATATCTTTTCCGAATTAGGAGCTGTTTCCAATATAAATATTTTGGCAGATCAGCATAAAGATCGACTTGGAGTAATTTCTTTTTACATAGACGACCTGCATTTTAATCTTGGCGTTAAATTGCTGAATGATAAATTTGGAATACAAACACGAGGAGGCTGCAGCTGTGCAGGAACCTACGGACATTATCTGCTTCATGTGGATGAAGAAACATCGCATGACTTGACCAATTTGATTACAGCAGGAGATTTGATCAGAAAACCAGGGTGGATTCGTATGTCGATTCATCCAACGACTACAAATGCTGAGATTCAGTTTGTATGCGAAAGCATCAAGGCAGTAGCAGCAAATCACCAAGAATGGGCAAAGGACTATGAGTATCATAAAAACTCCAATGAATTCACGCATAGAAACGCGTCGAATCCAGAAAAGGATTTGGTAAAACAGTGGTTCGGGACTATTTAGTAGGATGTAGCTGGCTCTGGCCTCGGAATTTCCAACGCTTGTGCGTCCATAAATAATATTCTGGCGCTTCAAGTATTTGCTGTTCAACCAAACGAAGAAACATATCTGATATTTGGTAATTCGGAACTTCTTTCGGATTGTCAACCATTTCTACAAACGTGGCTTGATAATAGCCGCGTTTTATTTTTGCTCCTTTGACGAAAATCACGTTAAGATCCATTCTTTTGGCAATCATTTCCGCTCCGGTGTGCATCGGGACATTGACACCGAAAAATTCTCCCCAATGAAAAGCTTTGGAAGCTTTTGGAGATTGATCGCTAGCAAAGCCATAGACACCTTTTATATCATTCTTTTGGTTTTCATGGATAACATTGATGGTTTCTTTTGTATCGATAAGATGCGCTTGGAATCTTGCACGTATATCTCTTACCAACTTGTCAAAGTATTTATTGCGTATTCTTTTGTAGATAGCATATCCTTTGAAATTGATTTTCCTGTTCATTGAAATCAGCCATTCATAACTCGAATAGTGGGCACAAAACAATGCAATGCTTTTTCCTCTTTTTTCCATATCCAGATAAACTTCAAGATTGGTAAATGTGAAGCGTTTCTCAATTTCTGAATCAGAAATCGTCATGGTTTTTATCATTTCAAAAAAACTGTCGCAGAAATGATGGTAGAATTTCTTTTCGATGACATGTCTTTCTTGTTTTGAAAGATGAGGCAGGGCGATTTCAAGATTTTCCCGTACTGTTTTTTTTCTGTAGCCGATAATGTAATACACCAATACATAAACGCAGTCAGAAAAGAAATAAAGCACCCTAAACGGCAATATAGAAATCAGCCACAAGAAAGGATAGAGGAAAATAAAAAGTAGTAATTGCATTCTTGGAATATTTTATGCAAATATAAGGCGAAAGCTGTTAAATAGTATAGTGCTTTTACAATTGATACAGAAAGGGTTTGTATTTTTACGGTCAAATTACCATTTATGAATATTTTTCTTATTGTTATTATCGCTCTCAATCTGATAATAAGTTTCAAAGGATTCAACGATCTGTCTTTTTTTAGAAAATACGAATTTCATGTCGGCAGTATCCGAGCCGGCGAACAAGTTCGTATGTTTTCATCAGGATTTCTCCATGTTGATATCGCGCATTTAGCGTTTAATATGTTGACGCTTTATCTTTTTGCGCCTTACGTAATTTCAGGACTAGGGTCATTTACCTTTTTGATGGTGTATGCCGGAAGTTTGATTTTGGGCAATCTGCTGACGATGGCTTTACATAAGAATGATTATAGCTACAGAGCGGTTGGTGCTTCGGGCGCGGTCATCGGAGTGGTGTATGCCGCGATTTTAGTACAGCCTGCCTTAGAAATATATTTTATGCCAGGCTATATTTTTGGTATCATCTATCTTTTATATTCGATTTACGGCATGAAATCCAAAAGTGATAATATTGGACATACGGCGCATTTTGGAGGCGCTGTGGGAGGTTATTTGATTACATTGTCACGCGTGCCTGAAATGATTACCGAAAACACTCAGACCGTAATAATACTGGCACTTCCGATTATCATCTTGTTTGTCATGGCAAAGATGGGAAAGATATAATTTTTTCAATCAGATTCATCAAGAGGCAAGTTTTTTATAAGTCACTTAGCATTACGATTTTATACGTTGGCTATTTGTTTTAAAAGATGTATTTTTAAGGTAAGTTTCTAAGGAGGGGCTAAAAATTTTGTAAGATATTTTGACATTGGCACGCAATTTGAAAATACACAACAAAAATAAATACAAAACACTATGAAAAAAACAATTTTGATCTTGATGACTGTTTTTACAGCCGCTGCACAAGCACAAGAATTTAAGCAAGTTCCGCAAATCACCGTTTCTGGAGAAGGGAAAATCAAAGTAACGCCAGATTATGCTATCATCTCTATTGGTGTAGAAAACACAGGTGCAGATGCGGCAGAAGTCAAAAAGAAAAATGATGCAACTGTTGATGCGGTAATCAAGTATCTGAAAGGGTTCAAGCTTCCAGCTTCGGATTACCAAACAAAACAAGTGTATCTGCACAAAAACTACGATTACACCAAAAAGAAATACAGCTATGTGGCTTCACAGCAGATTTCTATTACGCTAAAAGATTTGTCAAAATACGATACTATGATGATGGGATTGGTTGACACAGGAATCAATAACATCCAAGGCGTGGAGTTCAAGTCTACAAAAGTAGCGCAATTCGAATCAGACGCCAGAAAAGCGGCTGTAGCAGATGCTAAAACAAAAGCATTAGACTACGCATCAGCTTTAAGCCAAAAAGTAGGAAAGGCTATCATGGTTTCTGATAATTCTCAGACTCACTATCCAGTTCCGATGATGTATGCAATGAAAGCAGGTGTTGCTGAGGATGCTATGCCGAGAGAAACTTTGGCAATAGGAGAGATTGAAATTACGGCTAACGTAACAATAAGCTTTTCTTTAGAATAAGAAGTTTTATAGAATTGATAAAAAGCCTGAGAAAAACTCTCAGGCTTTTTTATGGAATAACTTTATTGACGGATTTAGATTTGGGCCAAAATTTCTAACTGGATAGAATATAAAAGAAAAACCCTGTAAAAAAATTACAGGGTTTTCTTCATTTTGTGGGGAGAGCAGGATTCGAACCTGCGAAGTTTTCACAGCAGATTTACAGTCTGCCCTCGTTGGCCGCTTGAGTATCTCCCCGTGGCCTTTTTGCTTGTTGCGGTTGCAAATATAGGACTGTTTTTAATTTATGCAAGCCTTTTTTTAATATATTTCACAACAAAATTTTAATGTATTGGTAATGAATAAAATAAAAAAAATCTCCACAAGGGAGATTTTTTATAATGTTATTCTGAAAAGGAATTAAGCTCCTAAAAGCTCTTTTACTTTCGCTTTCAATTCATCGCCACGAAGGTCTTTTGCGACAATTTTTCCTGAAGCATCAAGGATAAATGTAGCTGGAATTGAAGTAATATTGTATTTTTTAGCAATTGGATCTTGCCAGAATTTCAAATTAGAAACATGTGTCCATGTTAGTTTATCAGCTTCGATAGCTTTTTTCCAGCTTTCTGCTTCGCCTTCTCTGTCTAAAGAAACACCAACGATGTTTAATCCTTTATCGTGGAATTCATTGTACAAAGCCACAACATTTGGATTTTCTTGACGGCAAGGTCCGCACCATGAAGCCCAAAAATCGATAATCGTCACTTTTCCTAAAGATTCTTTTAAAGAAACCGTTTTTCCGTCTGGAGTTTTTGCTGAAAAATCAGGCGCTTTTTTACCAACCTGAACAGCCTCGCGATTGTCTAGTTTTTCTTTGATCGCTTTACCGGGTTTCGTGTTTTTTAATTCAGAAGTTAATCCGTCGTATATTTTCTTGATTTTTGCAAAATCAGGTTCTGGCATGTTGAATAAGCTTTGCGTAATCAAGACGCTGATGAAAGATTTTGGGTTGCCTTCTGCATATGTGTAGTACTTTTGTGTAAGAGGCTCCTGAATCTTAGCATATTCTTTCATTAGCTGGTTGATAACTACTGTATCTTTAGTTTGTTGGGCAGCAGTCATTTTTTGCATGTTTGCTTCTTGGAAAGCCATCGCTTTCTTTTGAAGGTCTTTTTGGATTACTTGCATGTCAGTCTTGAACTTGGTCAATTCCTCATTGTTATAGGTTCCAGTAACTTTTGATTTTGCAATCGTATCTTTATCTACAGCAACATTAATTTCTCCGTTTTCAAGGACGAAATCAATCTGTCCTGGTTTGGTTTCAAATTTCAAAATATGGATAGCAGGTTCAGTTGCCGTACCTTTGATCTCGAATTTACCATTCTCGATTTTTACGGTATCCACAGAAACCATTTTACCCATTGTTTCATCATCTTGTTTCTGAAGGATTACAGTTTTTCCATTTTCGATACCCGTTACCGTACCTGTAATGATATATTCGTTTTCACCTGTTTTCTTACAGGAAACCATTAAAGCCGTAACAGAAAGCAATAAAAGGATTTTTTTCATTTGTAGTTTCATTTTTGATTTTAGTTAGCAAAAGTATTTAAAATTATAATCTCACGATGGAAATCGCTCTAAATTTAAGAATTATTTATTTGTTGTAGGACAGACAAATGTGCTGAGTTTGATTCCTGTTTTTCGAATACCAGCCATACCTTTCTCAACATTTACCATATTGTGATAGCCTCGCGCTTTTAAAATGGAAGCCATGATAACAGAACGGTATCCGCCTGCGCAGTGCAAATAAAATTCCTCTTCTTTAGGAACTTCTGATAATTGTTCATTGACAAAGTCCAAAGGAATATTTACAGCGCTTTCTACATGTTCGGCACTAAACTCTCCTGGTTTTCTAGCATCTACGATAATGCTTTTCTCGGTCATTTGAGATTCAAACTGCTCTGGAGAAATTGATTCAATGCTGTCGGTTTCAAATCCAGCTTCTTTCCATGCCAGTATGCCGCCATTTAAATAGCCCAGAGAATTGTCAAAACCGACTCTAGAGAGTCTAGTAATTGTTTCTTCTTCTCTTCCTTCTGGCACGACCAAAAGCAGAGGCTGTTTGACATCGCGAATCAAAGCTCCAACCCAAGGGGCAAAATTTCCTTGGATACCGATAAAGATAGCGCCCGGAATGTGGCTTTTTACAAAATCGTCTTCATGGCGGACATCCAAAATCAAAGCTTCAGATTGATTGGCTGCTGCTTCAAATTCTCTTGGTGTCAAAGGCTTGAAAGACTTTTCTATGATACTGTCGAGACTTTCGTAGCCTTGGATATTCATCATTACATTTTGCGGAAAATAGGCAGGAGGAGCTCCAAGCCCGTCTAGCAATTCTGCTGTAAACTCTTCTCGCGTCATGTCGGCTCTCAATGCATAATTTGTTTTCTTTTGATTGCCTAAAGTATCTGTCGTTTCTTTGCTCATGTTTTTTCCGCAGGCGCTTCCAGCGCCATGGCTCGGATATACGATTAATTCGTCTGGCAGTGTCATGATTTTGTTTCTGAGAGAATCGAATAGATAAGAAGCCAACTTTTCTTGCGTCAAGTCGTTTGACATTTTTTGTGCTAAATCCGGACGTCCGACATCTCCGATGAATAAAGTATCACCGGTTATGATTCCGTGCTGTTTCCCGTTTTCATCTGTAAGAAGATAGCAGGTGCTTTCGAGCGTATGTCCTGGAGTGTGGATTGCTTTTATCGTATACTTCCCGACTTTGAATTCTTGCCCATCTTCAGCAATAATAGCCTCAAAATTAGGTTTTGCAGTCGGACCGTATACAATTTTTCCTCCCGATTTTTTCGCAAGATCTAAATGTCCCGAAACAAAGTCAGCATGAAAATGCGTTTCAAAAACATATTTTATTTTCGCATTGTCCTTAGTTGTTCTGTCGATATAAGGTTGTATTTCGCGCAAAGGATCAAAAATTGCTGCTTCGCCATTGCTTTCCAGATAGTAGGCTGCTTGGGCAATACAGCCGGTATAAATTTGTTCTAGTTTCATAATTTTTTATGTTTGAAAATCTAAAGGAATACTTCTTTGGTGAGAATTAGGATTGACATGGTCAATACAAACCATCCGAAGCCTTTTTTTAGATTTTTTTCATTGATGAACTTATTGAGGTAAATCCCTGCAAAGATACCTAAAATTGAAATAAAAGAGAAAATAAATAGGAAGCTCCAATCGATGTCGATATTCCCTAAATCTCCCGTAAAACCGATAAGCGAATTGATAGCAATAATAAATATGGAAGTACCGACCGCTTTTTTCATCGGAAGCTTAGCCAGATAAACCAAGGCAGGAATAATCAAGAAGCCGCCGCCGGCTCCAACCAGTCCGATAATAATACCGACAACAAAAATCTGCAATATCGTTATCATAGCATTAGGCATTGCGGTTGATTTTTCGGCCTTTTTATCCGAAATCATCGAAAGCGCCGCCAATAACATTACGATGGCAAATAAAGCCATGATGAAGAAATTTTTCGTTACCGTAATCTCTCCAATAGTAAAAATTATTTCAGGAATTCTTGGAACGATTAGTTTTCGGGTCAGGTAAATGGCAATCAGTGAAGGAAGTGCAAATTTCACCCCCGTTTTTAATTCTACGAGTCCTTTTCTGTAGTTCTGGATCGTACCGAAAGCCGATGTTGTCCCTACAATAAATAAGGAATAGGCCGTTGCCGTAACAGGATTGATTCCCAACAAGTAAACAAGCACTGGAACCGTGAGAATAGAACCGCCGCCGCCCGTTAGGCCTAAGACAAGTCCTATAATAAGTGCTCCAAAATAACCGAAAAATTCTTCCATGGAAAAGGTTGAAACTATTCCGTAAATATATTAAAAACTAAAAGGACTATTCCTTTTGACTGCTATTTTTTAAGCTTTTGAATAGCTAGTAGATTGATTGTATGTCACTAACCTATTTTTCAATTAGTGTTAAATAGACATATTAGTAATATTAAATGTTTAATTTTGAACTGAAAATCAATTTTAAACATGATAAAAAACTATCTTTCTATTTTATTTTTATTTATTTCTGTTTCATTTTCTTATGGACAGGTAGTAATAAATGAGCTTGATTCTGACACACCAGGTATTGATGACAAAGAGTTCGTGGAGCTTAAATCTACCGTGCCTAATTTTTCGCTTGACGGCTATGTGCTTGTTTTCTTTAACGGAAATGCTGAATCGGCGAGTACAGGAAATAAAAGTTACTTGACAATTTCATTAAACGGACTGACTACTGATGCTAATGGCTTGGTTTTGATAGGATGCAATGCGGTTTCGCCTGTTCCACAAAAAATCATGGGTGATAACTTGATCCAAAATGGTGCCGATGCTGTTGCTATCTACCAAGGTACAGCCGCTAATTTTCCAGACGGAACTTTGGCAACTACAACAAATTTGATTGATGCTTTAGCCTATGATACGAACGATGCCGATGCCACTGCATTGATGGGATTGCTGGGATTGACCATACAAATTAATGAAGATGAAAATAATCAAGGCGTCAATCAGTCTATCCAAAGAAAACCTGATGGAACCTACGAAGTCAAGGCGCCGACACCGGGAGCTAATAATGATGGGAGTGGTATTATTTTTAACGGAATAGGCATAAGCGTTCCTGCTTTGCAATACACGGAAGGTACTAGTTTTACAATCACATTTACGACACAAACTCCTGTGACCAGCGATTTGGCTTTTACCTATACGTTGGCTAATGGAAGCTTCACTGCTGCTGATTTTACTGCGAATACAAATGTCTTGATTCCGACAGGATCGACGACATTTACGGCAAATGTCCAACTCGTAGACGATGCGATTGATGAAGGCGATGAGCTAATGAAAATCAAGCTTGGAAATCTTCCTGCGGGTTATATCAGGCTCAATGATAATATTGAAATCAGAATATTAGATAATGATTTTACAGTTTCTCCATGGGGAACACCTTTAAATCCAACACATGGAATTGTCACCAGCACGGCTCCTACGGGTTATTATGATTCGCTAGAAGGTAAGTCGGGTGCCGTATTAAAACAAGCTGTACAAGACATCATAGCCAACCCAGCTGTGGTCAGAGCGCATAATTATGGCGACATTACGAATATCTTAAAAGTGGCGGACCAGAATCCGTTAAATAGTAATGAAGTTTGGCTGATGTATAAAGAAGTAAGCCGTTCTAAATTTTTATTTCAAGACACGGGCAGCGGAACGGGCAGATGGAATAGGGAACATATCTATCCACAATCAAGAGGAGGATTTGCAGACGGAACTTCTGATACTCCAGATGGAATTAACGTATGGGAACCAACAAGTGCGTCCATGCTCAATCACGGCCATGCTGATGCACACCATCTGAGAGCTGAGGACGGACCTGAAAATAGTTCAAGAAACAATAAAGATTACGGACTGACCGATTATAATGGCTTTTCAGGAAATGCAGGAAGTTGGAAAGGAGACGTAGCCCGTGCGGTATTCTATATGGCAATTCGTTATAATGGGCTGGATGTTGTAAACGGAAATCCGCCAGATACGACTGTCGGCCAGCTAGGAGATTTGGCGACATTGCTTCAATGGAACGTAAACGATCCGTCGGATGATTTCGAGATGAACAGGAATAATTATATTTACACCTGGCAGCAAAATAGGAATCCGTTTATTGATTATCCTTATCTGGCTGATTACATTTGGGGTAGCAGGGCAGGGCAGGCTTTTTCACTATCGACACCCGATTTTTCGGAACTCAAAGTGGCCATTTATCCTAATCCGGCAAAAAACTATATTACGGTTGCAGGAATAACTAGTTCCGCAACCCTGCAGTTGTTTTCTATTTCAGGACAACAATTGTTGACAGCTGATTTTTCAGGAACATCAACGATTCAGCTAAACCTTGCTCCTGGAATGTACCTTGCAAAAATTATCTCTGAAAACAGGACAGCCGTTAGAAAAATAATAATCCAGTAATTAGAAAAAAATAAATTATATGAAAAGCTAATGGCCTCCATTAGCTTTTGCTATTTCTAGCACATCCTGAAAGGCAATCGGCTTGGTAAAATAGCCGAGTATTCCCTTGTATGTTTTTGATTTCTCTTTATCAGAACTTGCTATAGAAGAACTTACGATATAGATAGCCGTTTCTTTTGGAAACATGGCTTTTATTTTTTCAAATCGCTCCATAAAATGCCACCCGTCCATGATGGGCATTTCGATATCGAGCAATATGATATCAGGAAATTCATCGGGCTTGTGTATCAAGCCGATTAGCCCGTCAATGGCTTCTGCACCATTAACAAAAGACAGAATCTTGCTGGCTTTTTCTGATTTTTGGATGATCTTTTTTGTTATTATCTGATAGATTGGGTCGTCATCGATAAGACAAATTATTTTGGTCATTTAAAGTAGATTTTGAAGGTGGTTCCTACGTTTGGTTTGCTTTCAACAGTTACGTAGCCCCCCATGGCATCAATCTGGTTTTTGGTAATGAACAGTCCGATTCCTTTAGAATCAGGGTTTTCATGGAATGTCTTATACATTCCAAACAGCTTATCTCCATATTTTTTTAAGTCAATACCGATACCGTTATCCGAAATTTCCAGAACGGTTTTCTCATTTTCGCTATAGCTTTTCAGTGCGATAGTAGGTTGTCGCAAAGGATGGCTATAGCGGATGGCATTTGAAATAAAATTGAGCAGTATACTCTCGAGATAGGCCGGATTGTATTTCACAAAGATTTCCGGGGCTACATTATTGTCTAGGACTGCCTTTTTAAAAGCAATCTGTTCCGAAAGGATATTGAGAATTTTGTCAATATTGTCCTTTAGGTTTAAGTTTTCGATAATCAAGTTGATGTTCGTCTGTATGTTTACGACTTCGTTCAGATTCAGCATCGTTTCGTTCAGGGTGTTTGAAACGTTTTGCAGCATCTTGACCAATTCAAAACGTTCTTCTTCTGTTTCGGCGGTTTCAATCAGAGCAGAAATCGATTGTATGTTGCTCGTATGCGAACGCAGATTGTGGGAAACGATATATGAAAAGTTCAACAGCCTTTTGTTCTGCTCGGTTACAAGGTCGAACGAATTGCTGAGGTCTTTTTCAGCTTCTTTACTCTTCGTAATGTCAATCATGATACCTTTTAAAGAAACAGGTTTTCCATTCTCGCGGATTACATTAACGATATCGCGAATCCATATTATAGATCCGTCTTTCGCAATCATGCGGTATTCAAAATCATATTGCTGGCTTTTTTCCGATTCTATCGCACAATAATTTATTGCCCAATCTCGGTCATCCGGATGTATGGTATTTCCCCAAAAATTACCATTGCTAAACCACTCTTCTTCTGTATAGCCTGTAATTTCTTCTGCTTTTTTATTGATGTAGGTAAAAACATAAGTTTCATAATCGCACTCCCAGACAATTCCGTCGATCGTATTGATAAGCGATTCCATTTTTTTCTGAGACTGTATTACGATTTCTTCGGAAATTTTCCGAGCCGTAATATCTTCAGTAGAAATAATCACCCGTTCCAACGTTTCTTCGTAGCCAGGCATGATGCTCCAGCGAAGGCTGATATCACGGTATTCTCCATCAGATTTTTTAATTTTTGAATCTACGGTCAGCCTAGTTTCGCCTTGTGTAATGGCAAGTAATTGTGCCTTAAACGAATCCATGGCATCATTATTTATGATGTTTTCCAACGGCTGCATCAAATCATCTTTTGTTTTTGGATAATGCAGCGTGAGGCACTCGTTGTTTACGTTGATGACTTTTACGAGAGAAATGCATTTTTTTACAATTTCTGGATGCGTATCTAGAAATATGGCTACTTCAGTACGACTTTTTCCAATCAGATTCAATTCTATCAAGTATTTTTTCAGATAAGAAAAATCTTCTTCCCATAAGGCAATCGGCGAATCTTCAAAAAGGCTTTTGAAACGGATTTCACTTTTCTTGATGGCATCTTTCGCTTCTTTTTTAGCCGTAATATCTTCTATGATAGAAATATGAGAACTCGGCTTTTCTCCTTTTTTCCAGAGTGGCGAATAGGTGATATTTACCCAAATAAGGTTGCCATTTTTATGGACATATCTCTTTTCCATATTCAGCTCCCTGATTTCTCCGTTTTTGAGCCTTTCAAGCTGCCTGAGATTATCATCAAGGTCGTCTTTGTAGGTAATATCTCTAAAGCTCATGCTTCTCATTTCTTCAAACGTATAACCAAGCATACTACAATATTGGTCATTTACTTCTATCAGGTTTCCTGTTACGGAATCGACATGCGCAATACCGATAGCGGCTTGGTCAAAAATAGTCTTGAATTTTATTTCGTCATCAAGGATCTTATTTTTTTGGTTATGAACCAAAAGCTGCAATTCGGCAGGTTTTTTTAAAAGATTCATGATGAAAAGAGCAAACATAATGCAGAACAACAAAGCTAATACAAGGGCAGGGAGTATCTCAAAAACAATCCCATATTTGCTTTTATTGATAAGGTATATTTTCCAGTTTCCGTCTGGAATCGATAAGACCTGATAATCTTTATCGCTGAAATCTTCCTTATTGGGAAGGAAAAAATCAATCACACCTGTTTTTGGATTTTCTTTAGAAAACTGAAAATAGTATCTCGAGTCCTTTATAGAATTTATGCCCGAAGATTTTAATAGCGTTTCCATGCGTATCATGACGGCAGAAAATCCCCAGAATTTGCCTCTTTTGTATATCGGAAGTCTGCCTACAACTCCCATTCCGCCTTGTTTTAATTTTAAAGGACCTGCGAAATGTATTTTGCCTTTTCTGATGGTTTCTAACGCTTCATCCTTAATGCTTTCGGTATGTAGGATATCAAAATTGATTATCGCAGGATTATCAGGATAAATGTATTTGATTACTCCATTTGGAACCAGCTGTACGGCATCGATGCTTGGATTTGAGTCAACAAGCGCTTTTCCTACGGATTCAAAATTCTCTGGTTTCCCTTGATCGTTAATGGTCAGGGCTAAAGAAAGCGTAGTCGTATAGCAGTTTTTTAAGGAATGGTTTAGATTCTGCTGTACCACATGCAGGATATTAGACATTTCCTGCCGTCTGTTTTTCTTGACGATTTCATAGCGCTGCAAGGCAAGCGAGCTGATTACAGCAAGCATTATAAAGAAAATCAAAAAGCCAGTTAACTTTGGCTTGGATATAAACCAGCCAGTTATCTTTGACCACTTGTTTTCTGTTTTCATTCGTTATGGGGGTACTAGGAAATCTGTTAATTTGGTGACTAAAATATAAATTAATATTTAATTTAGAAGCTATTCATAACAATTCCATAGGTCGCTTTGTCAAATTAAAACAGTAACGAAAAAACAATTTTTTATAGGTGGTTGTTTTTGAATTGATTAGGGTAAAACAAGCTCGGAAAAAAGTCGCTCTGTAACTTCCTCCAGATTGGTGCACATGCCTGGATGTGGTCTTGAAGTCTGGATGATAGAACTCCTTACGGCCGTCATCCATCGAAATCTTGATGGGACATCGAATTTGGCTATTGGGCCACCATCTTGCACGCCTCGGCCGATTTTTTCAAAAGCTTGAAGATTCTGCTCAAGCTGTTCAAAATCAAGCTCGTTAGAAAAGAGGCGCAGTTTGGCCTCATCAATTTTATACAAAATCTTGATAAACTGCTCTTTTTTACAGAATACTATAACTCCGGTATTGACAAATTCTTCGCGTTCTACCTTAGGCACAATGCGAATCACGGCATATTCATATAAGTATTTGTCTTGCATCTTGGGCAGCTTTTATAAAGATTTCTGAATTGGCTAAACGGGTAATCAAAAAGCTGGAATAAATATTCCTGATCTGATCTGGGGTCTCGTCGGAGCCCTCCCACTGCAACCATTCTTCTGGAATGAGTTCTACAATAGAACGGATTTTTTCTTCAGTGAGCAGCAATCGGAATTCTTTATCTATTTCTTCCAAATTAGAAGCTTTTGGCAACAAAACATGATCTTTGATTAGTGCAAAGGGTGTTTTAGCACTACTTTCCCAGTTATTCCATGAATGATGGAAATACAAGCAAGCGCCGTGGTCTATCAGCCATAATTCTTTATGCCAGATCAGCATGTTTGTATTTTTAAACGTACGATCTACGTTTGTAATATAAGCATCAAGCCATACTATTTTTGAAGCTAGGACAGCATCCACTTCTGTAACCACTGGATCGAAAGTGATGGCGCCCGAAAGAAAATGAAGCGCCAAATTGAGCCCTTGGCTTCCTTGTAATAGATCTTGGATTTCTTCATCTGCTTCTGTCCTCCCGAAAGCTTCATCAAGGTTTGCAAAAACTAATTCAGGTACAGGAAGTCCTAATACTCTAGCGATTTCCCCGCCAATCAGTTCTGCAATTAACGCTTTTACGCCATGGCCCGCGCCTTTAAATTTCAGTACATATTTAAAACCGTCATCGGCATCTGCGAGGGCAGGAAGGGAGCCACCTTCCCTCAAGGGCGCAATGTAGCGGGTAACGTTGACCGTTCTCAATGAAAAAGGATTGTTCATAGGCTTGTTCTTTAGCACAAAAATAGCGCATAGAAATATATGCGCCACTTTTTGGATTATAAATTTACGAAAACTGCTTGGGTTATTCCAAAGCTCCCGAGTTTAATTTATGATAGCTTACGTAAGAAAGCATAAGGACTCCAAGTACAATAAGAGGAAAAACAGCTGCAAAGCCAAATCCTTCTACGGCTATATAGCTTGCAGAAGCGCCGAGAAAATCGAAAGTAAAGCCAGCATAGGCCCATTCTTTCAGGCGTTTTGGTGCCGCCGGAATAATCAATACTAGTGCACCCAGTACTTTGAAAACAGTAAGAATTATGCCGAAGTATTCCGGATATCCGAGATGACGCATGCCTTCTTTGGCTAATTCGGTCTGCGAAGTAAGCGCCGGCATTACGCCTTCAAATAAAAAGATTAGAATTGTCGTGATCCAGAAAATAATTTTGTGTTTTTTCATGATTTAATTGGGTTAGGGAATGGGTTAGTTTTTTACGCTTAAAAGAATATTTCTGATTTGTTCTGTATGCCTTTGTGTATGAAACAATGCAAAGTTGACCCACTCTAAGCGTGTTAGGTATCCAAAGGTGGGCAATTCAAAATTCATGCAGGTTTTGGAGAGATCTAAATTGTTTATAAGCAAGACAATTTCATTTTTCAAGGCCGTAAGTTCATTGAGCTGCTTCTGCTTGTCATGTTTGGTTTCAACGGGACAGATAAAATCTGGTGATTGCATCTTGAGACTGAAATCTAGAAAAACGGATTTCAGAAAGGCTACTTTTTCGTCGATAGGCCTGTCTGTTTCAACTACATTGTCGGTTATGAAGTTTCCAAAGCCTGTATTGGCTTTCAAGATGTGTTCCATAACCTGGCCAACCGACCAGCTTTTTTCAGAAGGACTCTTGTCCCAAATATTTTCGTCAATTGTTGACAATAGCTGGCCTAGAGTGTCAAAAGTTTCTTTGGCTTCATTCGCTAGGGCAGCCGTGCTAAAATTTTCTGTCTTGTTTTCCATTGTTTAATTGTTTTAACCAAAATTAGGGCTATGATTCTGATTTTGCAGTGTGTAAAAAAGACAATAGAGAGGGGAGCTTGCGACAACATACTGTCTGATTGAATTTGCTATCTTTGTGCAAGCATACCAAAATCCTTAGTATATGGGAAGACGCAACGAAACAAACCGATTGAATCATAAAAAAAAGGTAGATCAGAAGAAAACCAGAGAACAAGAAGCGGAACGGCTAAGAAAAAACAAGCTGAAAGAAATTGTCAAGAAATTTAATGCTTCAAATGAGGCCAAAAATGAATAACATGAACAGTCAAGTATACGAAGAACTAAAGAAAGAAGTACAAGAAATCATTGATCTGATAGCTAGCAAGCAAAATCGAGAAGCCAATAACAAGCTGAGAGAAGTTAGCGAAACGCTAGATGAATTATTAGATCATGCCGAAGAAGACGAGGAACTTTTGGAAATAAGCCGCTATCAAGTATTGCTGAACCAGCTACATCAAAAAATCAATGCCGAGTAAGCATGAGGTCTGATTGTTATTGCGGCTCAGGAATAGGATTTGCAGATTGCTGCGAACCATTTATAAAAGGATTCCAAAATGCTCCAACGGCTGAGAAATTGATGCGTTCCCGTTATAGCGCATACGCAGTACAAGCTGCTGATTATCTTATGGCCACTACACACGCTTCTACAAGAAGGAACCATTCCAAGTCCGCTATTCTAGAATGGTCGAAGTCAAACCAATGGCTTCGGCTCGAAATCTTGGATGTTTCAGAAAATGTTGTTGAATTCAAAGCTTACTTTTTAGACAATCGTCTCGAAGGACATGTGCATCACGAAAAATCTTTTTTTAGAAAGGAAAAAGAAGTTTGGTTTTATGTAGATGGTGAGTTTTATGATGTGTAGAAATTGTTCGTACTAAAAAATAAAAATGCCCTTCCGTTTGGAAGGGCATTTTACTAACTCTCAAAATAACCCCCTCTTATTTTAAGGTATTGCTTTTGAAAATTTGGCTCTTGTACAATTCATAATACAAGAGCCGGTGTACCAATATAAACCAATAAAAAAGTATGAATTATTGTTTTGTTCCCGAAAATGTAAAAGTGATATCTGTAGCAGCTTGTTGTTTTGTAAGTGCCAGCAATGCTTTGCTACTTGCTCTGTAAGCAAAAGTTCCAGCTGGCGCATCGCCATCTACAAGTATATCGCCACCAAGATTATATACTTTTATTGTTTTTGGAGTTAAATTAGAATAAGCTTCCCCGCTTTTAGGAGTCATTCGCAATTCAGTATTACTAACTTTAGTAATAATTAAAGTGGCGTCAAAGTAGTCTTGTCCTGCGTTCGGGCCATCTAAAACTTCAAATGTACCTTTAAAAGTACCTACAGCTGCGTCAATACTTCCGCCGCCATTACCGCCATCACTATCATCACTGCTGCATGATACCATGCTCACTACTGCGAATACAACAATACCAACTGTTTTTAAAATCGATTTTTTCATTTTTAATTTTTTATTAGGATTTGAAATACAAATTTATTCTGATGCTTAACGGCTTCCTATACCTGAAAACGGGTGTAATTTCATACCTGATATCAGGTATTTTTCGGCAATAAAGTTGAATATTTAACAGATAGTGTAGTGAAAGTTAATATTTTTGTATTGCTATGAAAAACAAATTATTACTCCTGTTTATACTATTCGTTTCGCAGGCATATCCTCAAAGGGTTTATACGCTTGATGATGACAAATCCTATACCGATAGCCTGACGCAACTTATTAAGTCAACTCGTGTTGATAGTATCAAGTGCATTAGTAGTTTTAGGCTCGCTGATTTGTACAGAAGAGGCAAAAAAAACGAACTGGCTGATGAATATCTTGCCCTTGCCAATACGATTGCTCCCAAATATCCTTTTCTAAAAGATGTAGCTGTTTATTATAACTCGATACCTTACTTGAGCAAAGGTGATATTGATAATTTTGGAAAACAATTGAGTCTGGCCAACACGAAACTCAAAAAATACAAGACAAAAGATTCGTATTCATTACGGGCATATATACTGAGAAATCTATCCATAGTCAAGCAAGTCCAAAATAACGAAAAAGAGGCGATGCGAATTTTGATAGAGGAAGCTATGCCGCTGGCCGAAAAAGGAGGCAATTACGAAGTACTAAGCGGACTGTACAAATCAGTAGCCATTATTTTTATGAATAATGAAGAAAGGACGAAAGCAGAAACTTACCTGAAATCAGCAAAAGAATATATTGAAAAAGCATCGAAGTCATCTTACACCTACAAAGAGACTAAGGTAGAAATCTATGTCATAGACTCCGAAAATATGACGCACCTTGAAAAGCTGGTAGATGCTAAAAAATCATTGGACAAAGCTTATGAAATATTAAAAAAATACCCAAAGTCCAATATGAATGGTGGCTATTATTTTTCTGAAGGTTATTATTTCTATAAGATAAAGCAATTTGAAAACTCGTTAAAAAGCTACGACAAAGGAATAGCCAATAGCATGCTTTATCAAGATGTATTTTCGGCCAATCGTCTGAAATTTGCCAAACACCTCCCATTTAAAGCAATGAATAGACATGAGGATATCAAAAACGTTTTGCTCGACCTGATAGAAAACAGTAATCCTTTTGTTGTAGACGAAAAAAACTATAGCTTAGAACTGGCACAGACGTTCGAAAAGTTAGGAGATATTAAAAATGCCTATAAATATAGCTCGAGATATATCGCACTCAACGACAGTCTCAATGAAATACAATCCAAAGAAAAGATAACCGCGCTCGAAGCAAAATTCAACAAGGCTGAAAATGAGAAAAAAATCAGCCAGCTAGAAGCGCAGCGCGAACGAGACAAACTTATTGCTGAAAACAACAAGTTATATTATGGATTGCTGGTTGCTATTTCGGTCCTGTTACTCTTATTGGTAATCTTCTTATGGATAAATTCAAAAAACCAAAAAAAGATAGCGATTGAGCATGCCAAAAACTATACACAAAATCTGACGGCTCTCAAAAACCAAAAGGAAATAGAGGTAATGCAGGCCATGATAAAAGGTGAAGAAAGCGAACGCAAAAGAATTGCAAGAGATCTTCACGATGGTATCGGAAGCATGCTATCTTCGTTGAAGATGCGATTCATGAAAGTGAATAGTTCCTCTGAAGTCGACCTCAACGAAATTGACAATATGAATACCTTGCTTACTAATTCGATTACCGAATTGCGACAGGTTTCTTATAATCTGATTCCCGAGTCACTGCTCAAATTAGGACTTGAACATGCGCTTAACGACCTCTGTCATATGTTGAAAACAGAGAATGTCAGGATTGATTTCCATGCCAACGCTATCAAAGATGACATTCCAGAAAGTATGCAAATTACGATTTATCGGATAGTCCAAGAATTATTAAGTAATGCTTTAAAACATTCAAAAAGCAGTGAGATTTTAGTGGATTGCAGTCAAAATCAATCGCGGTTTTTTATTACGGTCGAAGACAACGGAATAGGATTCGATACGAACAAGATGGATGTTTTTGAAGGACAAGGCTTGAAAAATCTGAAAAACAGAGTCGAGCTGCTGAATGGTAAAATAGAAATCGATTCATCGAAAGAAAGAGGCACGGTTTTCAATATCGAACTGTCCCTATAATTTACATGACAATGATAAAGCCCTATAAGACATTAATTGTTGACGACCACCCTATAGTCAGTGAAGGACTTCAGGTTGTTTTTTCGCAATCAAAAGAGGTAGAAATCGTCAGAATCTTCAAGACAGGATCGATGCTTTTGGACTATGGTGGATTGGGCAAGATTGATATTATTCTTCTAGATGTTTTCTTGCCCGACATAAACGGAATAGACTTATGCCTGAAAATCAAAAAGAGCCATCCAAAAATTATCATACTCGCAATGAGCAGCCAGGCAGAACGCAGCATTGTCATGCAGATGATAAAAAATGGAGCCAATGGTTATCTGCTCAAAAGCGCTTCTCTAGATGAATTCAAGAACTGCATAAATAAGGCAGTCGAGGGCGAATTGGCTTTTAGTAATGAAGTGAAAGGAGTTATTCAGAAGACGAGTATTCATGACCTAAAAACTGTTCCCAGATTGACCCGAAGGGAAAAAGAAATCTTATTGTTATTGGCAGACGGCAAATCTACCCAAGAAATATCAGACACCTTATTCTTAAGTTACCTTACCGTACAGACTCACAGAAGAAACTTACTGAATAAATGTCAAGCCAGAAACCTTGCTGAACTGTTGAAATTTGCAAAGGAAAACGCCTTATAGTTTCCCTATTTGGCTTTTTTATGTGAAATAAAAAGCAAAAAGACAGCCACAATTAACAACAAAATTATGTTCGTAATTGTAGCTGCTTTGTAAGCTTCTAGATACGTTTCAAGTTTTCTATGCGGATTTTTCAAAATATAAAAAAATATGCCCCCAACGATACCGACTCCCAAAGCAATCGCTGTCTGCTGAAAGGTCGAATACGTCCCCGAAGCCATGCCCGCAAAGGAAGAAGGAAGATTTCGTAAAGAAACGGTCAATAAAGAGGGAAGCACGGTTCCGCATCCGATTCCATAAACAAAAAAGACTAAGGGCAAAAATGGGCGAGTAGCCGCTGATCCATCCAGAAGCCATAGGTGAAAAATTAAGGATACGACCATCAACATGACACCAAAAATTAGGACGAATTTTCCATACAGCGTAATCAACCGTATCGATAGCAAGGAAGCAATCACATATCCAACTCCTTGGAATACAAAATACAATCCGGTATCAAATGAGTTGATGCCAAATCCGTTCTGAAGAAGTACAACGTTAATCAAGAAATAAGAATCTTGAACCATAAAATAAAAAACAGAAGCGAAAAGTCCGATCGTAAAATCTCGATGCTTAAATACACTGACGTCAATAAGACTGAGCTTTCCTTTATTCTGCCTTCTACGCTGCTGCCAAAAGAAAAACAACGCAATTAAAATAGAGAGCCCAAAAAGGATAAATATCCAAATTGGCCAGCCCAATTCTCTCCCTTGCACTATGGGATAAATAAAACAAGCCAGAGTCAAGACCAGCAGTGCGGCACCCAAACTGTCAAATTTTTGAGTTCTGACTATGACCGTATTTTCGAGATATTTTATAGACAAGCCGATTGCTATGATGCCAATCGGAACATTGATTAAAAACAATAGCCTCCAGCCTTCAACAAAACTATGGATTTCAGGAAGCACGCCTCCTAAAAATTGGCCAATAACCGAAGCAGCTCCAGCGATGCTGCCATAAATACCCAAAGCTTTTGTCCGTGATTTTTGATCTTGGAAAAGTACCTGAATATAAGAGATACCTTGCGGTACCATAAAAGCAGCGCTTATTCCTTGAAAAGTCCGACCAATATTCAGCTGGATTGTATTCTGAGACAGTCCGCACAAAAAAGAAGAAAGTGTAAAAGCAGCCATGCCTATTACGAACACAGGCTTTTTTCCGAAATAATCGCCCGCTCTTCCGCCAGCAATTAAAAAGGAAGCATAACCCAGTACATATAAGACGATGACCCATTGCATGTCCGTATCTGTGCCTCTAATTCCTACTTTGATTGAAGGTATTGCCACATTAACCACGAAAATATCAATTACTGATAAAAACACAGCCGTCGATACCAATGCAAGAAGTGACCACCTCGAAATACTCCTGCCCATAACACAATTTTTACTACATTTATGGGATAAAATTAGGGCGGATTACTAGCGCCCACAAGTAGTTTCTAAAACGATACCAAGTATGGAAAATGATACTAATGCTGATTATCAATCGGTTGAAAACAAAGAAAATTTTGATTTTTCTGAAAATAATTGTCCCATCAAAAATGTATTCAAAGTTATTGGCGGAAAGTGGAAAGTTCCGCTTATAAATGCCATCAGCCAAGAATGCCCGAAACGCTTCGGAGAACTAAAGCGAAAAATGGAAGACGTAACCCAGACGACATTAACGCTACAATTAAGAGAACTAGAACGTGACGGAATCATCTGCAGAAAAGTCTATGCCGAATCGCCGCCACGAGTCGAATACAAATTATCTGAACATGGAATTAAGTTGGTTCCGATTCTTAAAGTTTTGGATGAATGGTGGGAAGGCTACTGCGAGCATAAAAATTAATCGACAAGTAAATAAAAAAATAAAATATGTCCCAAAAATTTAAAATATGTATTGCAATGGCTGGAGCCGTATCTGCTGGAGCTTTTACGGGCGGCGTAATGGATTATCTGTTAGAAACATTAGACCTGTGGGAAAAGGCAAAAAAGAAGAACAGAGATTTAGGCATCGATCATACTGAGTATGATTTTTCTGTGCCGATGCATGATGTCGAGATAGATGTAATCAGTGGTGCGTCTGCTGGAGGTATCTCGGGTTCTTTGACCATGCTGAATGTTGTGGATGAAAATCACCAATATGTCAATAAAGACAATCCTTTCGGAAAAAATAATCGCTATTACCAAAGCTGGGTAGAAATGGCCGATGATTCTAAAGCAACGACCTTCGAAAAAATGCTAGAAACAGGCGACCTAAAGAAAAATCAAAAACCAGACTCACTGCTAAATTCGCAATCAATCGACGCTATTGCAGAGAATGCGCTACACATTGAGAAAGTAAGAGAGTTTCCTCCCTATATTTCAGATAGTTTAGATTTGATACTCACGACTACAAATTTGCGCGGCATCAATTTCAAGATTGATTTTGGCGGAAACGACAAAAGTGGTTCGGTCATTACGAGCCATGCGGGTTTTTTCAGATATAAATTGGCCAATGGTAAATACCCTACCGGAATTCCTGAAGGCGAAAATTTATATTACGTGCTCGACCTGAAGAATCCCAAAGATATGGGCTATCTTAAAGATGCGACATTGAGTACGGCCGCTTTTCCAATTGGACTTAAGTCAAGAGAAGTAGCCATTTCGCAAAAATATGTCGAGAGATATCCCAAATATCTTTTTGGAAAAAGAACGGGCATTTATCCGCTGATAAAAGAAGACACCGTATACAAATTCAATTCGATAGATGGCGGTCTTATCAATAACGAGCCGTTTGCTATTGCGTTGAAAGTTCTTAAAGAAAAAAGTGCCGAAGAAGTAATACAAGACAAGTATGCCGTCATTATGATCGATCCATTTCCGAATAAGGATAATGAGATTGAAAAAACAAACCCCGAGAGAGATATCATCTCTATTGCCAAAGGAATGTTTAAAGCCTTGCGGAATCAGGTAATGTTTAATCAAGATGGGATATTGGATGCCTTGGAATTAAGCGACCGAACAAAATTTTTGATAGAACCTGTTCGGAAAACTCGAATTCAAGGAACTTTGACCAGAGCTAAAAACGACCTTGCGTCAGCACCTTTTAGCGGTTTTGCTGGATTTATTGATAAATCATTCAGGCACCATGATTATTATTTGGGAAGGCTGAACTGCCAGACTTTTTTACGCTATTATTTCGGAATGCTAGAAAAAGATATGGACGAAAGGCTCAATGTTATACCTCATGCCGCTGCATTTGATAGATTTTATTTTAACGAAGTCCAAGGTGATTCTGCCAGTCCAAAACTATTTCCAATCATACCCGATATGCGTGTTCTCCAAGCTAGGTCTAACGAATCGGATAAAGAAAAGTATGGCATCGATGCTAAATTGGATTATCCAGTATATCCGACAATCCGACTTGATAATTTTGAGAAGAAATACAAAAAACTGATGTTGCGAAGAATTGAATCGGTTGCAAATGGCCTGCTGGATAATTTTTGGTTTAGCATTGCGAATCGACTTTTTCTTCGCAAGAAAATCAATAATGCCGTCAACGAAATGATCGTGAAAGAACTAGAAAATGCTGAACTGATTGAACGTTAAGCATTATAGTTTTATGCGCTCAAAGAAAAGTTTCTTATACGTTTCACTAATCGGGATTCTTTTTTGGTCTATGATAATCCGGTTTCGCTGAATCGAATTGATATATTGCAGATTGACGATATACGAATTGTGAACTCTCATGAAATTCTGCTCGGGCAGTTTTTCCAATAGGTTCTTGAAATTAGAAAGAGTCAGTACAGATTTGCCGCTGTTGAGGTTGATTTTTAAGTAGTCTTTAAGTCCTTCGATGTATTTTATATCGTCGATAAAAATTTTTAGGCTTTCATAATCGGATTTTACGAACAAAAATTTATCTGAAAGTTCCTGTTTTTGAACAATTAAAGGCTGTTTCTTGTTTTCGTTTTTTGACGCCTGATAGGTAAACTTATTCACCGATTTCAAAAATCGAGTATACGCTATGGGCTTGACGAGATAATCTAATGCTTCAAGCTCAAAACCATCGATAGCAAATTGTGGATAGGCAGTCGTAAATATAAATTGCGGCCTGATTTTGAGCGTATCAATAAACTCAATTCCAGTAAGGAGCGGCATTTCAATATCTAGGAATATAAGATCGACAGTTTTTGAAGTGACGAACTTCATCGCTTCTACCGGATTGGTAAAACATCCCAATAACTCAATATCGGGCATCGTATCGCAATAATTTTTTATGACATCAATAGCCAGAGGCTCGTCGTCTAAAATAACTGTCCTAATCTTCATTCAGTTTTAATTTTAGCTTTACATAAAATTTTCCAGAATCGGCATAGGTTTCCAATTCGTTTCGCTCAGGAAAATAAAGGTTTATTCTCTTGACCGTATTTTCAATTCCTAAACCGAAGGAATCGCCATTGCTTTTAATCCTATTGATATCATTAATTACAGAAAAGTCTATTTCGTTTTTTTGGACCTTGAACTTTACAATAATTTCGTTTTCTTTTGACGGATCGATACCATGCTTGAACGCATTTTCAATAAAGGAAATAAACAGCAGCGGCGGGATAAAGATAGAAGTTTCATCACAATCAACTTCAAAGATAATGTTAACGTTTTCAGTCAGTCGCAGTTTTTGGAGCTCGATATAATTTTTGATATATAAGATTTCTTCTTCAAGAGGAACGGTATCTTTATTAGTCTCATAAAGCATATAACGCATCAATTCCGACAGGTTCAAGATAGCCACAGGAGTCTGCTCTGATTTTTTTATAGATAAAGAAAAGATCGTATTGAGCGAATTAAAGAAAAAGTGAGGGTTCAGCTGTGCTTTTAAAAAATTCAACTCAGAATTCTTTTTCTCCATTTCGGCTTCTTTTTGTCGCTTGTAGCTGGCATTCCATTCAATAAAAATCTTAAACATGGAACTGACCGTAAGATACAACGTAAAAAGAATAATGTTGGGCAGCATCATGTGGATCATGAATATATAATTATTATCAAAAGGAAGAGCTGGTGCCGCTCTTACGCCCCTGACTGCTCTTGGAATACTTAATCTTGCTGGCTGGGAAGAAACGGATACCGTGTCGGCTTTTTCTTTATGAATAGAAATCATAGCAGCCCTAGGCGTTATTTGGGATGGCGGAATGGTTTGAAATGTCCGCGTTAGAGGCATAACCCGACTAAAGTACATTACCTCAATCTTAAAAATAGTTATAGAACAAGCGATTATCAATATAAGAGTGGTGACAATATAGAGTACCAAGCGGTTTTTAAGCAGAAGCTTTGGAACCAAGAAGAAATAATTGATATAAAAAAGAGAAATCGGTAGTAATATCCTTGGAATAAAACTTTTAAGGTCCGTATAACCAGCAAAAAAATCACTGAAAGGGAAGGCCAAAAACAAAAGCCAGATAAAAATGTGGAGCAGAAAGAGCCTAAAATTAAATGAAAAAATACTATATCTTTTAATCAGCATTTGGTTTTGATTTTTAGAGTTGATAAATCTTTTAACGTCAATGTAGGCATTTCATTTCTTTTTATTTTTTGGATTACAAGATGGCAAGCCGCCGCCGCTTCAATACTATCGCAAAAAGGGACGTTTTCTTGTATTGCCGGAATAAAATCTTGATTGATCAGCAGCTGGTCATGTACAATCACCCTATATCCAAAACCATTTTTGGTCTTATATACGATTCCTTCAATTTCGCTATCCTTTTTGCTTAGGCAAGAAGCGAATAGCGAAATTAGGAAAATAAAGCCAAGCGATTTTTTCAGCCATTTTAGATTCGGGGCCGTATGATGGGACAGCCCCTTATCTAGCTGAAAAAAACCAAACAAAAAATTAATCATCGCTATTCGGAGCATCATTAGGCTTGAACTCATACATATCATCAAAATAAAAAGTACCGTTTTTTCCAAGTAGCACAAAGCCTCTTTCGCCATTCGAAATTGAGATAGCGTCTTGACGGGCAACAGCTTCGAAGTTTGTTTTTGTACTCCAGGTATCATTCGCAGGATTATATTCCCAAATATCTTTTGTCGTTCCTCCCGAAGTTATATAGCCATAGGAACCAATTGAAAACCCGACAGCATTCGTACGGGCTATGTTGTATTTTTCATTTGCATCCAGATCCGAAAGTTTTTTCCATGTTTCGGTGGCTGTATCAAATACCCAAAAATCCTTGATGTTGATTCCGTTAGAAGAACCAGTTCCAAAATATACCTTTGTACCGATCGTAAAAGTTGTACCCTCACGGCGTTTGGCACCTCCAAAACCAAATTGCTCCGTCCATGTGTCTGTAACAGGATCGTATTTCCAGAAATCTTTTTTGTCATTTTCGCCATCAAAACCAGAACCGACGTAGCCAGCTGTAGCCGAATTAAAAGCTACGGCACCTCTTCGCAGCAAACCATTTCCGAAATTCGATATCGGTGTCCACGTATTATTTTGCGTATCATATTTGTAAAAGTCGGTCAGCTGCGTAGTTCCATTATATCCAGTGCCTAGATAGCCGTTGTTTCCTATCGCAAAAGCGACAGAAGAGCTTCTTTTTTCACCTGGAAAATCCGCTTTTTGTACCCAGAAATTACCTTCTATATCATACTGCCAAAAATCATTAAGATAATTGCTGCCGTCATATCCGGTGCCTACATAGGCGCTATTTCCAATCGTAAAAGAAGTTGCGCTACTTCTTGGCCTACCATTAAATACGGTGCTTTCCAGCCAATTGCCGATACTGCTTTCGCCATCGTCTTTACTGCAACCAGCAGAAAAAAACAATGTCCCTAATAGACCTGTGCAAAGTAGTTTTTTGGAGCTTAAAAAATTCATTCTCATAAGTATTATAAATTTAGATTGTATTTGAAACCCATTGTGATGTATATCGTATTCTTAAAATCGATGCCGGTTTTTGGTCTATTTTCCTGAAAAAGATCAAGCTGATTGGAAAAGGCATAACCCGACCGTAGTGTGGCCATCCAATTGTTATCTGATACATAATTGTATTCCAATCCGGCATTATAACTCCTCATTTCTATAGCGTTTATGTTCGGAATATTGTCTTGCTTGTCGCTCCTGATTTTTGAATAGAAAGAATCCACAAAAAGCGATGATTTTATACTGTTCTTTGGAGATAACATATACTGGAAATTGGTTTCCGGAAGGCCAATTGTAAAACTAGCATTCTTGCTGATGAATTTTTGGTAGCTGACTACCGGCAGCCATCGCGGCTTTCCAAATAACGAAGAAAAGGACACTCCCAAAATAGTATAGGAGGGATGGTCTCCTTCTATTTTTCTTGTAACAGCTAGAGAAAATGTAGGATAGATATCGTCAAATGTTATCGTATTCTTGAAGTTTGAATTCAACTCGGGCTCAAATGTGGCTAGCAAGTCCCAATTCTTATTGAACTCATGAGCATAGCCCATCGCAAATTTGACTGACTGGATGGATTGCAATTCATTGAAATAAGCCCCATCATTATCTTTGCCATAATCGATTTCAAATTTTTTAAATGAAGCGCCGTACGTAAACTGTCCTTGCTCTAAACCAAAGGCAGCAAAATGTTTGTTTAGCGACGCAGCATCCGTATTATAAATCATACTGTACTCATATTGTATTGAACCTGAACTTTCTTGCGAATAAGTAATCCCGTGACATGCCAACAAAAGGGCAGCAATGTGTCTGTGCATGATTGATAATTTGCCTCAAACCTATTTTTTATTTGCTTTCCCAAAAACTGAAATATACCATCAGGCCATTTTATACTATAGTTTTTGAGTTATAGCCTACAGATTTTAAAAAAACGAATCCGTATTTAGAAATACGCTATATGACTGCAATTTTGCGCATTCCATATATAATTTAAAATTGCTGAATTGGATCACTGCTACATTCGTATCCTAAAAATTTATACGAATGAAAAAAAGCATTGTTGCATTGTTGCTGATAGGACTATCGATACTTTTGATTTCATGCAGCGCAGACAGCCTAGACAAGACATTTATTGTTGATAAAGATTTTGCCGAAAGCGATGTGAGGTTTATCAGCATTGACACTTTTACTGTTGAGATGTCTACCATAAAACTAGACAGCGTCATTACTTCGGGAGGGAATAAGCTGCTGATCGGGCAATATACGGATCCTGTTTTTGGAAAAGTAACATCTTCAGCATTTATGACCTTTATTCCGAAAACCTACACAATTTCTGAAGAAGCAGTTTTTGACAGTATTGTATTGAGCCTTAAATACGATGGCTATTTTTATGGCGATACCTTAAGGCCCAAAACCGTTTTGGTTCAGAAATTATCCAAAGAATTAAAATTAGGGCCACAGCAGACGGCATTTTATAATACTTCCGAAGTTCCCACCTTTAGCCCGATTTTAGCAAGCAAGACATTCAACCCTAGAATTAGCAAAGATTCGCTTACCCTAAAACTCGACCCAGTGTTTGGGAAAGACCTTTTTGATAAGTTCAGGGGTGGCACTATAAGAACCGATGAAGATTTGAAAGAATTTTTTAAAGGACTAAAGCTCTTTCCGGGTGCAGATGAAAATGCTTCCTTGATAGCTTTCAAAGGCGCCAATAGCTTTATTCGGATGTATTATTCAAAGCCAGACCAGCCCAATGACAAGAAAACTTTTTTGCAGTTGGAATTTGATAGCAAGGATACAGGCGCTAAATCTTTTAACCAAATTATAGGCGACAGAAGCGGCACCCCGTTGTCAGGCTTGCTGCCTCAAAATAAATCGCTTTCTTCCACAGCTTTAGACAACCTAAGTTTTCTACAGGGTGGTGCAGGTATTGCTGCTAAAGTCAGGTTTCCCCATATTCGGACGATTTCACAGATAAATGGTGGCAAAGGGCATGTGTTTAATGCAAAAATGAAAATCAAGCTAAGTCAGGCCTACTATACTAACAAGCTCTACTTATCCGATTCTTTGCAAGTTTTTGTGGTGGATGGCAATAACAATATTATCAATGAGTACATCGATTCAAAAGGAAAAAAAATCAAGGCATCGGTAGCAAAACAAGACAAAGAATTTAATGAGGTCTTCTTGATTTTGCCGGTAGATGTTTTTTTGCAGAAGATAATCAATGAAGGCAATTATCTAGAATATGGGCTGCTCGTCCTGCCATACAGCTCTCAATATGGAAATAGGATGGTCTTAAATGGCGAACACAATCCAGAATATTCTTCTAACCTAAAAGTAATTTATGCAACTTATGACAAATAGATCTACTTTTTTACTGCTTTCAGCATTTATTTCTGCCTGTTCCTTATCCGCACAAACCAACAACCAGACCAGTTCGCCTTATTCCCTTTTCGGATTGGGACGCTTTAATGATGCCAACACCGGAAAAACAAATGCGCTAGGAAAAAGCGGAACGGCACTCAGTTCCGAAAGAGAAATAAACAACTTGAATCCGGCTTCGTTAGCCACAATCAAGAAAAACTCGTTTCTTTTTGATGTTGGAGCAAAAGCAGAAATGAACACATTTACAAATGAAATTGACGATACAAAAGTAACCACGGTAAGTTTCTCCAGCCTGGCTTTTGCCTTTCAGCTCGACAGCCGATCGGGAATCGGTCTTTCGCTTTCGCCTTATTCCGATGTAGGCTATAATTTGATGGGAATTGAAAATACCGTTGAAGGTTCTACAGAATCCTATTTCAGCAACATAAAAGGAAGCGGCGGGCTCAATGAAATCAAATTGAATTACGGAAGAAGCTTTTCAGAAAAACTGCGGATTGGGGCAAGCCTCAGCTATCATTTCGGGAAAATTTCTGAAGTAGAGATTACCAAGCTGAATGAAGACTATTTAATGATGGACGATAAAAATTATTATATGGGACTAAAAGCGGCTATAGGAATGCAGTATGACATCAACAAAAAGATTACGATTTCGAGTGTTATCGGCCTTCCAACAGCTTTGAACGGCACTAAAGACTACAGGATACTAAAACTAGTAGAAGACTCTGAATCGGTTGTAAAAGAAGATTCGGAAAGCATAGCCGATTTTAAATTGCCGCTGACCTTGAATATAGGCATCAAAGCACAGTTAGGAAAAACCCTCACGCTAAATGCGGATTATACTCGATCGCAATGGTCGGCTACTGATATGGAAGATAATATCGGGCAATTTACCGACCAAGATGTTATTGCTGCCGGACTGGAATATACTAGCGAAACAAAAAATAATCTTTTGCAGAAAATAACGTATAGGCTGGGCGGCAATTATGATACGGGCTATCTTTCTATTGATGGAAATAAAGTGTCTGGGTTTGCAGTAACATCTGGATTAGGCATTCCTTTAGATTACAGGACCAATACGTTTATAAATGTTTCGTATAGCTATGGCCAGCGAGGACAAATGTCGAATTCGCTTATCCATGAAAATTACCATCTGTTTACTTTGAATTTAAGCCTTGAAGATATCTGGTTTGTAAAAAGAAAATACGAATAGACTAACGCCTAGATGTAATCGTTGAGCCAGCCGATGCCGTAACTACAAAAGCCACAGCCAAAATTTCATTGAAAGACAAATATTCCTGCAAAAATATAAAAGCACAGATAGAAGCCGCGGCGGGTTCTAAACTCATCAAGATGCTGAAGGTACGTGCAGGGAGCTGACCCAGAGCCTTCATTTCTAACGTAAACGGAATAGCGCTAGACAATAACGCAAGAGCGATGCCCATGCCCAAAAGCTGAGGAGTAAGATTGTTTAGCCCTTCTCCAAAAATTCCGAAAGGAACAACAAGCAGGGCTGCGAAGAGCATTCCAGTTGCTACGGCATCGCCGCCTTTCATTATAGCCGAAATTTTTCCGCCCAATACGATATAGGCTGCCCAAAACGCACCAGCCAATAAGGCAAGCGAGGCTCCTAAAATATCAACTCCATTAGTAGTCCAAGGCGCGATTAAAATGATGCCAGCTGCTGCAAGCAATACCCACAAGAAATCAACAATACGTTTTGAGCCTAAGACAGCGACCATTAAAGGACCGATAAATTCTAATGTTACTGCCAACCCGATCGGAATTTTTTCTATAGCAAAATAAAAGACCAAATTCATGGCTCCAAGGCACAGACCATAAGGAAGTACGAATTTCCATTGATCGAGCGTAATTTTGCGCAAGTTAGGTCGATACACAGCCAGCAAGATAATTGCCGAGATGCCAATCCTTAATGAAGCCGTTCCCGGAGCTCCAATAGTCGGAAAAAGACTTTTTGCGATAGCTGCTCCAGACTGCACGCTTATGATTGCCATGAGAACGGCAGGAATAGGAGGTATATTGATGGATTTGAGTCTCATGGAATGTTTCGGATTGAAAGAGCAAAACTACGAAATTAGCTTTCTCAAGTAAGCAAAAAGGTAAAATATAATAACTGTCTGAAAGTGTATACCAAAATAAAAGAAGAGATGGTATATAGAAACTACTTTTTCCCTGATAGGATTTCTGAATTGCCAACAGAAACTGACAGATTCCATACAGAAATTACTCTTTTCTAATAGGATTTATGAATTGCTATATAGAAACTGAGAAATGCTACACAGAAACTGCTTTTTCCTGATAGGATTTATGAATTGCTATATAGAAAACACTATTTTCTAATAGAATTTCTAGAATGTTATGTAGGATTTGACAAATGTAATACAGCACTCGTGCAAAAAAGAAGACGTGATTCAAATTTTCTATTTACAAACTTAGCAACTTTGTGTGATGGTTTAAAAGTTATATTTGTAATGATTTTTTACCGACCTCCTCACTTCTAATTCTACTTTATGAAAAAGTTTTCTGTCTTTTTTCTTCTTTTTACGTTTCATTTGATAATCGGGCAAACAAAAAAGATTGCTACAGTAATGGATTCCTATATTCAAAAAGGTTTTAATGGAGCCGTATTGATTGCAAAAGACGGAAAAATAGAGTATCTGAAATATACCGGAATTGCGAATAGACATTATGATATTAAGTTTTCGGAAGCATCGAGATTTCATATCTTTTCGGTTACAAAAACGTTTACGGCCGCTTTGATTATGAAACTGTATGAAGAAAAGAAAATAAATCTTGATGCGACAATTTCGACTTATTATCCTGAATATAAAGGAGAAGGAAGGGATAAAATTACAATTAAAAATTTGCTGACGTACAGTAGCGGTAGGGACTTACATGAAATGAGAGATTTCTTAGATGTGTATAGCAACAACATCTGGGGACTAGATACTTTTATTGAAAAATATTGTTCAGGAAAATTGATCAACCCACCAGGAACTAAATTCGACTATAGTAATGGTGATTACATACTGTTAGGGAAAATTATCGAAAAAGTAAGCGGTAAATCGTATGAAGAAATGCTACGGGAAAAAATACTAGTACCGTTAAAAATGCAGCATACCGATTATCTGCATCATATCGATATCATAAAAGGCATGGCCGAAGGGTATTCTTATGACGATTCTTTAGCGCAAAAATTTTATAGTCCGACCAACTATTATATTGACAACCTGTATTCGGCAGGTGCTATGTATTCGACGCCAGAAGATATGTTGCTTTTTGACCAAGCAATTTTCAATCATACTTTATTGAAAAAAGAAACAGTTGATTTGATGCTGACTCCTTATAGCAACTTAGACGAGACAGCATTAGGCTTTTGGGTCTATCCTAAAAAGTTTGGGAAAATAGAAACTCTTTTGGCCGAAAGGCAAGGAGGAGGTTATGGTTTCCATTCCAATTGGGTTCATCTTATTGATAAAGGATTGACCTTTATCTTTTTGTCAAATACCGATGCCGTTGATCTGAATGTAATGCGATTTGATATTATTGATGCTTATTTGAATAAATAAGTTTTCGAACCTATTTAAAAATAAAAATCCGGAACATTGTCCGGATTTTTTATGTCTATTGTTTATTTAGAATAATCACAATTTTATTGAAGTCGGCAGCAGCATTGATTACGGTTCGATACGCTTCAAAGTTTTCAAGAGGATAATGAAGAATGTTGTAATATTCTGTATTCTCTACAACAATCTCATTTCCTTTTTTCTCATACTTGCTTACAAAAGCAGCTTCGGTTTTGCCGTTTACATCAGCAGTATAATTCATATTGAATTTGTCTAAATTTTTTACGGTGATTCCCTCAGGAAGCAGGATTTTGATCTTGCGGGTATAAGCATGTGGATAATCTATTTCTACAGGAAGCATACGTTTGTTTTCTTGATAAAGTTCCATCTGTTTTCCAATGGTTTGTCCGACAGAAAATAGGTAGTTATCTCCAGCTTTTCGAATCAGGTCTTTTCCTTCAAATGTTACTTTCAACACGAATGGTTTTTTGCCAATATTGTCTACTCCGTCATTTTCAGTCGTTAGTGTTTTGTATTCTGTTTCAACAGTATAATTTTCTGCAATGCTTTTCAGGACGGTTTTATATTGTTCTGGAGAGGCAAAATCTTTGATGGGTTGAAAATTGAAGGCAGAATAGCCGCCAAATTGAATATTATCAGTTACGATCGGATTTTCGATATCTTTTGTGAAGTCTACCGTAATTTCCATTATGTCATGGGTAATTTCTACACTAGGAATGTCAATGGTGCTAATTTCACCAATTCCCATTTTTGTCCCAGCAAAGGCTTTTTCTTTTATGAAAAGTCCATTTGTACCAGCCAATACACTTGGTATTAGCGGGATTCTGTACTCAATTTCAGTAGGTGTCATGAATTTTTTGATTGCTGGAAAGTAAAACAAAATCTCATCCAGATTTTCATAGCTTTCAAAATCTTTATCAAAAGGAACCTTATAACGATTTGACGTAAATACAAGATTTGTTTCTACGCCCATTTTGTCAAATACGGCAATGTAGAACCTCAAAATATCACTTTGATTGGCTTGTTTTGATTTAATGATATCCTGCAGCGTTTCTTGGCTATCAATATAACGGCTGTAGTTTATGGTTTTCTTGATTTTGTTCTCGATATTCCAAACTTGCTCTTGTATGTCTTTGGATTTGGTGATGCTTTTACAAAATTCATCTATAGCCTTTTGTTCTTTTTTATCATATTGCGGATGAAATCTTTCGTATAAGTTTGTAGAAAACTCTTTGAAATTGTAAAGATTCTTTGCACCATTTGCTAGATTTTCATCTAGCTTGTAGCGGAATCGCTTAATGTTGCTATTCCAGTTCGAATAATTTTCATTGTCATCCAATGCAGGAGTATTGATTTCATTAATGGTTAAAGTTGTAAAGTTTTCCCTTGGCAGTTTTTTTTCAATGACAGGTTCGGAAAGACCATTATAACCTTTAGTACGAAACACCAAATGGTCAGGATAGATCAGTTGAAAGGTGTTTTTTGCGATCGGATATTCATCCTGCATTTTTACAGTATTTCCTTTAATTTCTGGAAGTTCTTCCAAAATAAATATCTTTTCGATGACAGCCCCTTTTTCAAGACCATTGACAGCAAAATACTTAAAGTTGACGCCTCTTTCTTCATCGGTTTCTTCTTTTACATCTTTACTGTTCAGTTCTATTACCTTACCATTTTTTAGAATAACGCGCGCTTTCGTCGTAAGTACGCTTTCGTTGGATCCAAAAGGGATATAGATTTTATTGTTTCGTTCTACAGCATCATCGCTATTGATATATCTTTTCTCGTGCAAAAGATAGTATTGGATTGCTTTACCTTTTTCAGAAATAAATTCTACTTTGGTATTTCGTTCGAGTATGGCTTCTTTTTCATCCTTGTATTTGGCAGGAATCTCTTCTTTAGTTTGTTTTTCATCCCAAGTATAGTTCTTAAAGGAAAAGTCTTGTGCATATCCATAGGAACCACAGAAAATAAAGAATAATAGGAGGGGTTTTATTCTAAGTTTTAAAATCATTTTTCGGTAAGTATTAAAGTTTGTGTATAGGTGTTTTTTAGTTTTTTGATCGTCTCGTTCCATAAGGCAAAATCGGACTGCTCAAGCAATATTTTTTTCAATTTTATCTTTACTTCTAAAGAAACAAGTCCTGCTTTATTGGCGTACTGGCAGTCGAATTTCATAAGAGCATTATCAAAACTGGAATTTTCTGGAAGGTATTTGACCGTATAGTTTTTTGGCAATTCCAAATCATAACGACCGTTATAAGCAGCCAGATATTCAAGATCAAATGCAGTTGTACGATCTGGCTCTAATGTAAGTTTCTCATACATGCGGTCTAGAAAAAGATTGATATAGAGTTCTTTGTCTACTTGTATTGCATAATCGGCCAAGTCAAAATTGAAATTAATCTGGTAAGGCTTATCCCGGTCTGAAACATTGGCTTCTGTATATTCTTTGAGATGAAATTTATTATTTCCCTTTAGCACTAAGCTTTTAATCATTTCAAAACGAGTCTTGTTTGAAGCGTCTCCTATTTGCGCCAATATGCTGCTTCTTGAAAATCCGTTATAGCCTACTGTTCCTGTGCCTATAATTTTTTCTTTGTCTAAACTGAGTTTGAGAGTCTCAAAAGTCTCATTGTTTTCTGCAGGAACTACAGGAACTGTTATTATTTTATAGGTATCACCATTGCTCAACAGCGCTTCTTTTCCTTGGATAAATGATGTCGGTAGTCCGTAGCGTGTTTCACGATCGGTAGCATCCAAAAAAACATAGTTACCATTATCGTTGTATACCGCAATCATATGGTTGTCGACAGCAGGAGTTGAAAGTTGTTCGTACGAATAAGGTATTTCTCGTGTTCCGATCCATGAAACGGTGACATCTTTTATTCCGGCATAACTAGCCATCGAAGAAAGAATGCTTGCCATGTCTTTGCAATCGCCAAATTTGCGTTTATAGATTAGGCTGGCTTCACGCGGTATAAAACCTTCGTAACCATTTTCGAAAGCAATGTATTTGATATTGTCTTTTACCCAATAGAATATTTTTTTGATTTTTTCAGCATCTGATGTCAGTCCTGTAGTCAGTTCCGTTGAAAGAGTTTTGAGATCGTCGTCTTCGGTCTTATTTAAGTTTTTTATAAACGATTTATAATAATCATAGAGCTTTTCGGTATTATCGAGCACATTGATTTTATTTTTATCGATGGTATAATCTTTTACGTATACATTGATATGCGGTATAAAATAGCGAAAGCCAGGATTATTAGGTTCCATTTTTACGGCTTTTACATCTTTTAATGTCCAACTGTAAATGTATTTGCCTTTCTTTTCAGATTTAGAAAATTCGATGCTATTTGTAGGATCGTTGAAAATGCGATAGCCTATGTTGATGTCTTTGTCAGTACGCACTTCAAAGGTTGAATTTAGTATCGGAAAATTGTCTCCAAACACAAAACTCTGCAATAGAAAGGGATCGACAAACTCAGTCTGTACGCTATATACTTTTTTGGCACCGGCTTCAAGGTTGGGGAAAATAAGCTGTCTTTCTTTTACGTCATTGTAAAAGACAGAATTTTGCCTTGCCTGCTTTTCATTTGTTTGTGTTACTTTAATCTTACGGTCTTTACCCTTATCATTGATAATAGAATAGGCTTCATACTGATTCAGTTTTACGAGTTCAGAATAAGAAAAGTTTTCTTGATTATTTAGGATGCCGTTTTCAGAAAGAATCATCGACTCATAATAATTATCTTGCAAGACGCGCAACTTTTTATTTTCAACAAAAATATCATACGAACTCTTATTGCTTATGATGAGCTCATTAATGTCTCCGTACTTTTTTTTGTATTCTAAAAACAGCGGGGCTTTTTCTTGTGCCTTGGCCTGCAGGGCAAAAAGACATAAGAATAGAACAACAGGTTTATTACTTAGTAATTTCAATAAGTTCGTCTGAATCATAACGTTGGGTTTGAGAAACAACTCCATTAGTATAAATTTTGCATAGTCCATGCAATTCATCGTTTTTATATTCTGCCGTCAGTAAAGGCTTGCCGTCTTCTTTAAAAAACTCTTGTACTCCTTCGAAATAAGAATTTTTAAAATTTTCTTTTTTATAGATTTTTCCGTTAGGATAGTATTCTATTCTCGGTCCTGATAAAAGATCCATGTCATAATTGGCCTCAAATTCAGGTTTGCCTTCTTGATTATTAACTACGAGTTTGCCATCAATATTGCCTTTCACAAAATTAATTTCAATGGCAGTTTTTCCGTTTGGATATGACGAAATTATTTTGGCTGTCTGAGCAGCGATAGGCGTTTTTTCAGTCAGCTTTCCGTCTTTGTCAAGTTTTATATAATAGACCAATGCATTATTTTGATAGCCTAGGATGAGAATGTTATCGCCTTTTTGATTGTAGTATTTGGCTTCGCCTTCAATGTCGCCATCAAGTTGGTTGTATTCTAAGAATTTTCCTTTATTATGGAAATAACGCGTTAATAGTCCCGTATTATTGCCTAAAATATAATTGTCTGACATTCTCAAATTTCCAGCAATATCATAGTATTTGGAGATTCCGTCTGGCTTTCCAGCGTAATAATTCCTTTCAACTTGAAGTCCTCCAGTTGGACCATAAACAGCTGATTTGCCATTTCTGATACCATTGGTAAAACTGCTTTCTGACCTTGTCTTGCCGTTCTTGTCTTTTACAAGATATTTTCCTTCAAATAAGCCGTTTGTTAGTGTATATTCATGTATTTCTATACCATTATTGTAAAGGGTGGTCATTTTACCATTTTTATTGGTATAATCAACTTCATTTAGTTTTTTACCTTCGGTGCTGTACGATTCCATTTTGACTGGAGTATTATTTATATACCTTGTCATAAGGTTGATAGTGCCATTTTGCCAATAATTAAAGCTTTTATATAACGTACCATCGCTATAGAAATTTTCTGACAAAATACTCCCATCAGGATAAAAGGACTTATGAAGGCCATTTAATTCGCCATTTTTATAGTGATAAACATTCGCGAGCCTGCCATTTTCAAAACTTTCATACACGCCCGAAATAGTATCATTAACATAATTGAAGACAGACGAAGGGCGCGTATCAGGATTAAAAGTACGTGCAAGACCGGTTCGTGTTCCGTTTTCATAACTTTCTTGCGTGTTCAAAGCACCGGTAGTATAAAAGTAATTCCACTCGCCTTTTTTTATTCCTTTTTCATAATTGCCTTTCGTTAATACAGAACCTTCTAGGCTTTTCATAACATAAGTTCCTTTGCTTACAGGTACTTCTGTTGGCTTTGGTTTTCCAGGTTCAAATTGTAAGGCAGATTTTATTTCTCCTCGTTTTAAGGTTTCTTGGAAATAAGGAGCATCATTGCCATTATAATAATTATTGGTGGCTACATATCCTTCTTTGTCATAAAGCGTTTCATAGGATTTTTTCCCATTAGCAAGATTAATTATAGCTTTGGCAGGATTGTTATTTACATAAGTGGTTTCTTCCTTAAGTGTTCCGTTTGCAAAATAACTTTTATAAGGCGATGAAATTGTACCTGCTTTATATTCAATTTCAGACTTTAAAACCTTTCCATTATAGTATTCATAGACCTTACCGTCAATTTTTTCCATTGTATAAGGGTAAGTACTCGATATATTTCCAACATTATCATACTGTATATAGTTGCCATGTAGCTTGCCTTTTGAGTAATTAATTTCACTTTTCTTTGTCCCGTTTTCGTACAGACAAATAAGAGCCCCATCACGCTCATTATTGACAAAATTTACTTCACAGTTTTTTCCACCATTAATATAATAGGAGGTGCTGATTCCTTCTAGCATATCATTTTTATAATTTTCTACGAACTCAATATTACCATTTTCATAATATTTGGTTCTTTTACCCTCAGCCTTGCCTTTAGAATAGTTCTTTTCTTCTGTCAAACGACCTTTATTATCGTAGTATTTTTGTAAGCCATCTAATTGGTCATTAACTAGATTAAGCTCACTGACCATGTTTCCGCTGCTATTGAGAACTTTATATTTGCCAACTTTTTTTCCGTTTTCTTCTTTGCCTAAAAGATAGGGCTTGCCATTTTCTAGATAGATCACCACTTGTTCTTGTTTGCCAAATAAATCAACATTGCGTTTTGCAAATACCTGCCAAAAATCTTTAGAAATATAATTTTCATAAAAAGCTGTGATCTTTTTATTCTGTGAACTAAGTTTTTTACCTAGCTGGTCTTTCATGCCTAATAATATATGATAGGAAAAACCTTCGAACTGTTTTTTCTTTATAATATCGGCAAGAAATGGAATGTAAGTTGTTTCAAAAAAACCGTTCTCCATTTTATGGTCAACGGCATATTCTGCAATTGCCTGTACTTGGCGAGTGATGACATCATCAATTGTAGAATTGATTTTGTACGCACTTTTTAGAGGCAGTGAATTACGCAAGATGACATCGATTTCTTCAAAATTATCACCTGATTTGGAGAAAACGAGTTTGCTTTTTTCGAGGTAATTTTCAGCGAATTTAGCATTTAGCTTTAAGATTGCATTTTCACAGCCTTTGCCTTCGCTAACAAGTGTAAGATAGGCGAGTAGGGCTAATGAACCTTCGGTTACGCGACCATCTTCAAGAGCAATCAAACCTAAAAGGTAATGAGAACCGACATGATTTGGATTTATTGTAATTGCTTTTTCAAGATAATCTACGCTTTTTTGTCGCTCTTCTTTGCGAACATACAGTAATGCTAAATTATAAAATAATGTACTCGAATTGGGGAATGTCTTTAGAGATTCTAAAAACATTTTTTCTGATTTTTCATAGTCTTTTTGGTCGCTCAAAAAGCTTCCATAGGCCATGTAAAATTCAGGTTCTTCTTTCATGTAGCCTTTGTTGTAGGCTTCTTCATAAAATGCTTTTGCAGCTTCTTTGTCTTCGCTAGCAGAAAGAGCCAAAGCTTTTTCATATTGAGCACTATAAAATTTAGGGTCATTTTTTACAATCTTATCAAACGCTTTAATAGCATCTTGATATTTTCCTTCTTCATAGAGGTGGATACCTTCTTTTAAAAAGGCCTCGCTGTCATATACAAAAGAATAGTCTGTTTGAGAATAAGTAACGCTACTAAGTCCTAAAATAAAGGCGATGAATATGTTTTTCATATTGGAAATTAATTTTTCCAAATATAATTTTTTTGTGAAAATTTCCAAGCCATTCAGAAAACTTTAATGCCATTTTTCTGACATGCCTTAAAAATGCTATTTTTATAATGTTTAATTCCTCGCCACTTAAAATATTTATTTTTTAATTGACGAGGAATTTTTTAGAAAAACTATGTTTTAGGTATTAGCCTATTTCCAGCCGCCGCCTAAATCTCTATACACATGAACTGCTGCATTCAGCTGTTCTTTTTTGGTTTCTATCAATTCTAGCTTAGCTTCTAGGGCATCTCTTTGTGTCATCAAAACCTCGAAATAATCGACTCTGGCAGATTTAAACAAATCATTGGAAACATCAATAGATTTATTTAGGGCATCTACTTGTTGTGATCTTAAATCGTAGCCTTTTTGGAGGTTATCGATTTTAGAAAGCTGCGTCGAAACCTCTAGATAGGCATTCAAAACCGTACGATCGTAATTGTATAAGGCTTGAAGTTGTCTTGCATTGGCACTTGAAAATTCGGCTTTGATAGCATTTCTGTTAATCAAAGGTGCGGCAATATCGCCTGCCAAAGAATACAAAATGGATTCAGGAAATGTAAACAGATAAGCTGGTTTAAATGCCTGTACGCCGAAAGCGGCAGAAATATCAAGCGAAGGATAAAATTCGGCACGAGCCACTTTTACATCTAGTTTTGCAGCTACTAGCTCTAATTCTGCTTGTTTTACATCGGGACGATTCGTCAGTAATTGAGATGGAATTCCAGAATTTACGGCCGCTGGCAATAAATCAGTAAAATTGGTTTTATCTCTTTTGATTTCTTGCGGATAGCGTCCTAACAAAAAGTTGATTTTATTCTCTGTTTCTTTAATTCTTTGGAGAATATTGAACTCTAAGCTTTTTGAAGTCAAGACTTCTGCTTGAAATTTCTGAACACCAAGTTCTGTTGCTCTTGCGGCCTGTTTTTGAACTTTTACAATTTCAAAAGCATTGGTCTGCAAAGCAATAGTTTGTCTTACAATATCCAACTGGCTGTCTAAAGCCAGTAGCTCGTAATAAGAATCGGCAACTTCAGCAATAAGATTGGTAATGACGAAGTTTTTGCCTTCAACCGTAGCCAAATATCGGTTCACCGCAGCTTTTTTAGAATTGCGCAGTTTTTTCCAGATATCAACTTCCCAATTCGCATAGGCAGCGATTGTGTAATCGGGTAGTGGATCTGGTGTTTCGACGCCTGGTTTTATTTCTGTTGAAGCATCACCAGCACCTTGGCTTGTATATCGGCCTACTTTTTCTAGTCCAGCTCCAGCACGAACACCAAATGTCGGCAATAAAGCGCCTTTGCGGACACGGATATCATTCCTTGCAATTTCTATCTCCTGCAACGTCATGTTCAGTTCCTGATTATTCTTCAGGGCAACATCAATCAACTCGACAAGATTTTGGTCTTTAAAGAAATCGTTCCATTTTAGAGTAGAAATAGTAGTAGTGTCCTCTGACTTTACATTTCCAAATGCTTCGGGAAGAGGCTTGCTTGGCGTTTCGGCTATAGTCTGTGGCGCCTTGCAGCTTATTACGGCAAGACAAAGGGCTAAAGCTATACTGTATTGATATAATTTGATTTTATACATGATTGTTATCAATTTCTTCTGTTAATGGATTTTCTTCTTCATGTTTTACCAGTTTGTACTTTTCTGATATTCTACCGAAAATGTAATACAATCCAGGAATTACAAACACACCGCAAATAGTTCCTATAAGCATACCTCCAGCAGCAGCAGTACCAATGGTTCTGTTGCCAATTTTACCAGGACCTGTCGCAAATGCAAGAGGCAATAATCCGGCGATAAAGGCAAATGAAGTCATCAAGATAGGACGGAACCTTGCTTTGGCTCCTTCCATAGCAGCTTCCAAAACCGACTTGCCGGCTGCGTGCCTTTGTATAGCGAACTCTACAATCAATACGGCATTTTTACCCAATAAACCAATAAGCATTACCATGGCAACCTGAGCATAAATGTTATTTTCTAATCCGGTTAATTTTAGCAAAAGGAAGGCACCAAAAATACCTGCTGGCAAGGAAAGAATTACGGATAGTGGTAGAATAAAGCTTTCATATTGAGCTGCCAAAACTAAATACACAAATCCTAAACAAATCAAGAATACCCAGATGGCCTGATTGCCTTGTGCTACTTCATCGGCAGAAATACCTGCCCAGTCAATATCATATCCTCTAGGCAATTTTTTTTCTGCCACTTCTTGGATAACCTTAATCGCCGTACCCGAACTATACCCTGGAGCAGGTCCACCGCTAATTTCAGTAGAAGTATACATATTGTGTCTTGTAATTTCTGAAAGACCGTATACTTTTTCTAATTTCATAAAGGCTGAATAAGGCACCATCTCATCTTTATTATTCTTCACATAGAGTTTTAAGATGTCATCAGGTTGTGCACGATATTCTGGAGCCGCTTGAACGATTACTTTGTAATTAATTCCGTATTTGATAAAACTAATTTCGTAGTTACTTCCAACGAGAGTCGATAGAGTGTTCATGGCGTTTTCGATAGAAACTCCTTTTTGTTGTGCCAAATCATTATCAACTTTCATCATGTACTGAGGAAAACTGGCGCTAAAGAAGCTAAACACGTTAGACAATTCAGGACGTTTGCTCAATTCTTCTACAAACTCTTTATTTACTTCTTCTAGTTTTTTGAAATCACTAGAGCCTGTTTTGTCCAACAGACGAAGTTCAAATCCTCCGGCCGCTCCATAGCCTGGAACTGCTGGCGGTTGGAAAAATTCAATATTGGCGCCTGGAATATTTTTTGATTTTTCTTCCAATTCTGTCATAATTTCTTGTACAGATTGTTTTCGGTCTTCCCAGTCTTTTAAGTTGATCAAACATGTTCCTGCATTGGCTCCGGTACCTTCGGTCAAAATTTCATAACCAGCCAATGAAGAAACAGATTTAACTCCTTCTATGCCTTCCGCTATTTTTTGCAGTTTTTCTGCAATATTATTTGTTCTTTCCAACGATGAACCTGGCGGCGTTTGAATAATCGCATAAAACATTCCCTGATCCTCATTCGGAATAAACCCAGAAGGAACGGTGCTGCTGATCAGCCATGTTCCCGCGCAAAAACCGAGCAACGCGATAACAGTAACGGCTCTTCTATTTACGATTTTGCCTAGTACATTTTGATATTTGCCTTGGGCTAGATTGAACTTGTTGTTAAAGCCGTCGATAAATCTGTTTGCGGGTGTTTTCTTTTTAGGCTTGCCATGATTATTTTTTAGCATCATTGCACAAAGAGCCGGTGTCAGAGTCAAAGCCACTACACCTGAAAGGATAATAGCTGTTGCCATCGTAATCGAAAACTGTCTGTAAAAAACTCCCACAGGACCCGACATAAAAGCAACTGGAATAAATACGGCAGCCATCAAGAATGTAATGGCGATAATAGCTCCGGCAATCTCATGCATCGCCTTTTTTGTCGCTTTAAACGGCGAGAGATGTTCTTCTTCCATCTTGGCGTGTACGGCTTCAATAACCACAATTGCATCGTCGACGACGACTCCAATAGCTAACACCAAGGCGAATAACGTAATTAAGTTCAAGGAAATATCGAAGAATTGCATGAACACAAACGTTCCAACCAGCGAGACGGGTACTGCAATTGCCGGAATAACCGTAGAGCGCCAATCGCCTAAGAAAAGAAAGACCACTAATCCTACCAAAATAAAGGCTTCGATCAGAGTGTGGATTACTTTTTCGATCGAGGCATCTAAGAATTTAGAGACATCGTATGAAATTTCATAATTCATTCCTTTTGGGAATTTTTGCTTGATTTTTTCGAGCTTGGCTTTTACGTCTTTAATAACTTGGTTTGCGTTACTTCCAAAAGATTGCTTTAGTACGATAGCCGCAGATGGCTTGCTGTTTAAGTTCGAATAAATATCATACATCGAACTGCCAAATTCAACGCTAGCAATATCTTTCAGACGTAAAAGCTCTCCATCAGGATTCGATCGTACAACAATATTCTCATATTGTTCCTTGGTCGTAAAACGCCCAGAGTATTTTAATACATATTCAAACGCTTGAGAACGTTTACCTGAACTTTCACCTGTTTTACCAGGAGAGGCTTCTAAACTCTGACTTGATAATGCTTCCATTACTTCGTCGGCCGATATTTTATAAGCCAGCATACGGTCAGGCTTTAACCAGATACGCATGGCATATTCACGTGTTCCTAAAATATCTCCAGAACCAACACCATTAACCCTTTTTAATTCTGAAAGCACGTTGATATCGGCATAGTTGTATAGAAACTTCATGTCGGTATTTTTATCCGTACTATAAAGATTCACATACATCAACATACTCGGAACTTCACGGGTAATTTTTATACCTTCTCGTACGACCAGCGGAGGCAGCTTATTAGTAACCGAAGCTACACGATTTTGAACGTTAACGGCGGCTTGATTAGGATCAGTTCCTAAATTAAATACTACTTGTATGCTTGCTTCACCGTCATTTCCAGCATCAGAAGTCATGTATTTCATTCCCGGAACTCCATTTAAAGCTCTTTCTAAAGGAATAATAACCGATTTGATCATTAGCTCACCGTTAGATCCCGGATAATCTGCTGTAATATTAACCATCGGAGGGGAGATGGTAGGGAACTGGGTGATAGGCAAATTCATTACCGACAATACCCCTAAAAAGACAATTATTAGCGATATTACTATCGACAGTACAGGTCTTTGAATAAATTTATTAAACATTTTTGTAATTTTTAATGATTAAAACAATAGACCTATTCTGCTTTTAAACGCAAATTATTCATCACCGTTTTAGGAGCAACATATCCGTAAGAAATCTTTTCATCATCTTTTACTTTCTGGATACCGTCCAACAAGATTTTATCATTTGCGGTAAGACCGCTGCTTATCACATACAAATCTGGAATTTCGCCAGTAATAGTAATTTCTTTTGAGCTCAACACATTATTTTTGCCTACCACAAAAACATACTTCTTATCTTGAATTTCATAAGTCGCTTTTTGCGGAATTACAATAGCATTTTTCAACGGAACCAGCATTTGTACTTTTCCGGTTTCGCCATTTCTAAGCAATTTTTCTGAATTAGGGAATCTAGCTCTAAAGGCTATATTTCCTGTTTCGTTATTGAATTCGCTTTCGATAACTTCTACATTTCCTTTGTATTTAAAAGATTCGCCATTGGCTAAAAGCAAGTTTACTTTGCTTTCTGCACGATCTTTTACCTCAGTTTGGTATTGAAGGTATTCTGGTTCTGATACATTGAAGTAGGCAAACATCTGGCTGTTATCAGAAAGGCTGGTCAATAATTCGCCTTCCTCGATAAGGCTTCCTAGCTTGAGCGGGATACGGTCGATAGTTCCGTCAAATGGCGCCCTGATTTCTGTGAATGATAAATGAAGTTTCGCCAATGCAACTTCAGCTTTTGCGGCTTGAAGTTTGGCTTGAGCAACGGCCTGTTCGTTTTTAGAAACGACGTTTTTATCGGCTAATATTTTAGTGTTTTGCAATTCTATTTCAGCTGCCTTTTGCTCTGCTTGGGCTTTAAGCAATTCTGCCTCGTATAGTTTTGGCATGATTCGGAACAACAGCTGTCCGGCCTTTACAAACTGGCCTTCATCAACATAAATGTTTTGTAGGAATCCTTTTTCTTGGGCACGGATTTCGATGTTTCGAACAGATCTTATCTGCGAAACATATTCCTTGGTAAATGTAGTATCGATTTTTACAGGATTCGTCACTGTAAATTTGTCGGCTTCTTCTTTTTTTTCTTCTTTAGTTGCACAACTTGTTAGGCACAACAAGGCAATAATGCCTGTTAATACGACTATTCTTTTCATAGTATTTAAGAATGGAAATTAAGCGATTGAATGATCGGAATGCAATGATTGTTCAGATGTAAAAACACCAGTAACCACAGTGATACATGACTACGCTTGAGAAGTAAGTTTACTTTACAGCTACAAGATATGTTGGGTCATGCTTTAGGTAACCGATGTGTCTCGCTTTTCAGATTCTTAATACTCTGTGAGTAATATAAATAGGATTGGATTGGCCACAAAATGGCGCGAAGGTTTTAAAATTATTATGATAATGGTTTAAAAGTGACCGACCGCTGAGCGTTAGGTACCATTTATCTAATAAGCTGTAATTGGTAATGAAAAATTTACTTGAAATTCCATCGTCTATATCTCCTCCGCCCAAGTGTTCTTCATCAAGATCTAAAGCGTCTTCAATTAGCGAATTGCTGGTATCTTGATTCGTAAATTTTACTCGGTGTCTTTTTTCTAAGCTATGAGAAGAGTGCGTAGAAGTAGAAAATTGCTGGATACTAGCATAAACGTATTGGCTCCCGCTTAACAGAAGCAAACACACATAAACAAATAGTACAGCTAGCTTTTTCATTTGCCGCCAAAAGTAAACAAAGTATTGAAAGAAAAAAAGAATTTTTGCTACGTTTTAACAAGTAATTTTAACTAAAACGTTTTCATGAATTTTGTGGATATTATTTCCTGATATAAAAATTCAAAAGCTTTTATATCGCTTGATTTCAGTGTAGTGAGGGTAGATAGGTTTACAACATTTTATCTAATATCGATAAATATCACAAACTGACCAATAGTTTGTATATCAGAGATGTATAGGGATTTTGAGGCTGATTATATCACAAATATAATATTCATTAAAAAATAAAGTCAATTTGCGACTTTCTGGTGACTTTAATAGGTATGGTATTCGATGGTTGTTTTTAAGGGTTAAATTGATACCATCACAGAAAGCAGTAGGGCTTGGAATTCTTTTGAATACGATAAGAATTTCTTTGGGCGCCACGCTTGCACTTCCACCGCATCATCAACTGAAAAGTTATAAAGCACAATTACGCTTTAATATAGAAATACAGATATAAGTTTCGCCACGAAAACATTTTCCCTTTAGAATATACCGTATATTTACCATTAGGTAATATAGATCTTTAGCCCACTAGTTGAGCCGGTTAAAATTGCATCAAAACGTGCATGAAACCAAAGTAATATGAAACCTGTTATATGCGGGTTTCGAAAAGGAGTACATCTCTATCTTTCCACTTTTATAATAAACTAAATAGTTTTTAAACAACCATAGAGCCTTTCAAACCAAAGCTTTGCCGTTTTTTTATTTTGCGGTGTAGCTTTCAAAATCTGCATATTCCTATAATATTTAAAAGTACGGCACCTATGGACATTTTTATACTAATCATCTATATATTACTTATTTCTGCAGGGGTCAGCTTGTATTTAATAAAATATAGAAAAACGAAAAAGGAACTGGATCTTACCCTAAATCGAATCAAGGATGCAGTTATTTCTGTTGATAATGAATGGAGATATACCTTTTTAAATGATGCAGCCCTTAAAACCCACCCGTTTGGCAGGAAAGATACCTTGGGTAAAGTACTTTGGAACGTACATCCTAAATTAGTAGGCACTATTTTTTGGCATACATATCATAAGGCAATGGCATCGGGTGATATAATGGAATTTGAAAATTACTATAATGAAATGAGCACGTGGTTTTCAGTCAAAGTTTATCCATCTGATACAGGTCTCACCATTTTCTACCAGGATATAACTGAGAGTAAACACATAAGGATTCAACTTGCGAAAAGTGAAAAAAAGTACCGTACTCTATTTTACAAAAGCCCGCTTCCTATTTGGTTATATGATTTTGAAAGCTTGCGGTTTATTGATGTAAATGAAGCTGCGGTAAGTCACTATGGATATACGAGGGATGAATTTTTATCCATGACCATAAAAGATATAAGGCCAAAAGAAGATATAGCAGTGTTGCTGGAAGATATTGTCCAAGTACGGCAAAATTCTTATCGCTCGAGGCACGGTAGCTGGCGGCACCTGAAAAAAAATGGAGATATACTGACTGTGGAAGCAACGGCGCATTCCTTTACTCATGAAGGGAGAAAGGCAAGAATTGTAATTATTAATGACATTACACAAAAAACGATTATGGAACAAAAGCTTCTGGATAACCAGATGAAGCTGAATGAAGCACAGGCAATAGGACGTTTGGGCAACTGGGATATTGATCTTCAAAAAAATATTCATACATGGTCCGATCAATTATATACAATATTTGGCCTTGACAAAATAGCAACAGTGCCTAGCGTTGATCTTTTTTTATCTTTTATCCATCCTGAAGATAAAGGGATGGCAGAAAATTTAATAAAAGAAGCTGTATATGATTTCAAAGTGGCAAAACTGGATTTCCGGTTTATAACAAGCACCGGTCAACAAAGATTCGGATACATCGAATGGCGTTTTGAATACAGTACCAATAACATTCCGATACGGCTCTTCGGAATTTTGCAGGATATAACAGAACGCAGGGAAGCTGAGGAAAGCTCAAAACAACTTGAAGCTAAAATTAAAGAACAGAAAATACAAGCCCTGAAAAAAATTTCCAAGGCAATTATAAAGGCTCAGGAAAAGCAAAAAAACTATATTGCACAAGAACTCCACGATAATATAAATCAAATCTTGTTTAGTGCCAAACTTCATCTTGGAATTGCCGGGCGCAAGAATCCAGCTATCAAAGAGCTGATTGAACAACCAATCGACCAAATCAGTAAAGCCATGGATGAAATTCATTTGCTAAGCCAAAATCTGGTAACACCTTTGACAGAAGCTGGGCTTGAGGAAATTATCACTAACCTTATACATAAAATTAATCACGATACCGATAATTCGATAAGCATTTTCTTTTCTTATTCGATTCCATTCGAATTTTCTGATGAGCTAAAATTAAATATATACAGAATTATCCAAGAACAATTACAAAACATCCTTAAGCATGCCGAAGCCAAAAATGTAACAATAGCTTTAACTGCTAACGATACCAGTATTTATATCACTGTGGAGGATGATGGTAAGGGATATGATGTACAACAAAAAAGAAAAGGACTGGGAATTTCAAATATCATACACAGGGCGGAGGCATTTAACGGCAAAGTGGAGATACTGAGCAAAGTAGGCGAAGGCTCTAGAATAAATGTAACGATACCTTACGGCTTAAATTCAGGAGATGGTAACGCAATTTAGAAGTTCAGAACCAGCAAAATTGATACAAGAATCACAAAACATCGATAAAATGAAAAACCAGCTAAACCACTATTTAACCGGTTTTGTTTGTGATATTTTGTTTAACTTACTTCCCAATGCAGAAGTTAGCAAAAATATTTCCTAAGAGCTCATCATTAGTTACTTGCCCAGTTATTTCTCCAAAATAATACAAAGCCTGGCGGATATCGATTGCCATCAAGTCGCTTGAAATTCCAGTTTGCAGCCCGAATTTGACTTTTTGGATTTCTTCCAGCGCTTTTAACAAGGAATCATAATGCCTTGTATTGGTCACGATAGTTTCGTTATTTCGCAGGGCACCTGTATTCACAAAGGAAAGCAGCTGATTTTTTAAGTCTTCGATATTTGTATTTTCTTTAGCAGAAATTAAAAGAATTTCAGGGATTTCAGATTTTAAATTTTCGATTTGAGATTCAGTCAGCATATCAGCTTTATTTCCAATAATGACTAAAGGTTTTAGCGGAAACTGATTTCTTATCTTTTCAACTTCAATTTTTATAGTATGCAGCCTGCTATTTTCTGAAGTCTGAAGTCTGAAATCCGAAATCTGAGAACTGTCCAAAAGATAAACGACAACTTGTGCCTGTTCAATCTTTTCAAAAGTTTTTTTAATTCCGATACTTTCCACAATATCTGCGGTTTCTCGGATTCCAGCCGTATCGATAAATCGAAAGCCGATACCGTTAATTACAAGCTCGTCTTCAATCGTATCGCGTGTTGTTCCAGCAATTTCAGAGACAATAGCCCGTTCTTCGTTCAGCAAAGCATTCAATAGGGTTGATTTCCCAACGTTTGGTTCGCCGACAATCGCAACAGGAATACCGTTTTTGATTACATTACCAACTGCAAACGAGTCGATAAGCCGTTTTAAAACGAATTCGATGCGTTCCAAGAGTTCATGAAATTGCGTACGATCGGCAAATTCTACATCCTCTTCTGCAAAATCCAATTCCAGTTCGATTAGGGAAGCAAAATTCAGGAGCTCTTCCCGAAGTTTGGCAATTTCATTAGAAAAGCCGCCTCGCATCTGCTGCATGGCAATCTGGTGCGAAGCTTCATTTTCGGAAGAGATAAGATCGGCTACAGCTTCAGCTTGCGATAAATCCAGTTTTCCATTAATAAAAGCGCGGAGCGTAAATTCTCCCGGTTCGGCCATTTTGCATCCTTTGCGGAGCAACAATTGAATAATCTGCTGTTGAATGTAAGTCGAGCCGTGGCATGAAATTTCAATCACATTTTCTCCCGTATAAGAATTAGGACCCTTAAAAATAGAAAGCAATACTTGGTCATATACTTTCGCGCCGTCGACGATATGTCCCAGATGGATGGTATGCGTCTTCTGTTTCAGGATGTCTTTTCCAGAAACCGACTCAAATAACGAAGCCGCAATTGTCAGTGCATCTTTTCCCGAAATCCGAATGATGGCAATCGCTCCAGCGCCTGATGGAGTAGCCAAGGCAACGATAGTATCTTGTGAAAGCATATTTTTTATTTTATGCAAAGATAGCAGGAAAGTTGCTATGTGGCAAAACCACCGACAGTGTTAAATAAAAGCAAACTTCAAGCGTATGATTTTCTTTAGGCTTTAGTTTTTTGTAACTTTATATGTACAAAACGACTTGTATTATGAAACGCATTCTTTTTCCAACAGATTTTTCAGAAATAGCTGATAATGCTTTTCTCTACGCGCTGAAAATGGCGGATTCGCTTGAAGCAGAGATAATGTTGCTTCATACTTTTGATATGCCAATTATCGATGGGGCTGAAATTCCGATTAATTTTAAGGAAATGTATGATTCGCTTGAGCTTCAGCAGATGGCTCATTTTCAAGATTATATTCCGAAACTTCAGAGAATAGCCGATGCTCATGGAATGGGACATATTAAAATAACACACTTACTCAAATCGGGCGATTTAACTTTTGCGATGCAAGATGCGGTGGGAGAACATAATATAAGCTTAGTGGTTATGGGAACAAGCGGCGTTTCGAATTGGTTTGACTCGCTTTTTGGTTCTCAGACGGGCGAAGCTATAACCTCACTTACAGTTCCCGTACTGAGTATTCCGATAGAAGCGAGATACAAGAAAATAAAAACAATCGCTTTTACTAATCTTTATAGAGAAAAAGATTTTGAGGCTTTGGAACGCTTAGTCGAAATTGCAGTAAAATTTAATGCCTCTATTAAAAGCTTATATGTCAAGAAATCATCTTCTACTATTTCAGATGAAGAGATTAAAATATGGGAAGGTCGCTGCAGTGCTTGGCCAGTCCAGTTTTTTGTCGTTCCTCATGACGACGTAAAAGAAACTATCCAAGATTTTATAAATAATCAGCATATCGATATGCTGACCATGCTGACGGAAAGAAGAGGTTTTTGGGAAGACTTCTTTAGTTCAAGTCTGACAAAAAAAATGTCCTATAAGATCGATATTCCAATGTTGGCACTACACGAAAGAAGTAGTACTAATGCATAAATAATTAAAAAATGGCAATCCAAACAATCAATCCCTATAACAATAAAGAAGTCAAATCTTTTGAAGAATTTTCGGCAGAAACTGTTGAGCAAAAAATAGCGCAAGCTGATCAAACGTATCAAGTTTGGAAATCGGTTCCAGTAAAAGAACGCTCCAAGCTTTTGATGAATGTGGCGTCGATATTACGCAAAAGAAAAGAAGAACTGGCAAAACTGATAACGCTCGAAATGGGAAAACTAATTGCCCAAAGCGAAGCTGAAATTGACATGTGCGCTTCAGTATATGAATATTATGCCCAAAATGCCGCTACTTTTTTAGAAGACAAACCTATTGAGGTAAAAGATGGAAAGGCATTCGTTCGATACACTCCGATAGGAATCATTCTTGCGGTCGAGCCATGGAACTATCCTTTTAATCAAGTAGCAAGGGTCGCTGCGCCGAATATTATGGCTGGAAACGTAATCATGGTGAAACATGCTTCCAACGTTCCGCAATGTGCTCAAGCCATAGAAGAAATATTTAGGCAAGCCGGTGCTAAGGAAGGAATCTATACTAATTTATTTCTTTCGAACCCGAAAATCGCTAAAATTGCGGAAGATCCGAGAATAGTCGGTATGTCTTTGACGGGAAGCGAAAAGGCGGGTTCTAGTTTGGCTGAAGCCGCTGGAAAAAACTTAAAGAAATCGGTTTTGGAATTAGGAGGTAGCGATCCCTTCATCGTTTTAGAAGACGCTGATTTGGATAAGGCCGTACAAAATGCCGTCAAGGGAAGATTCGGCAATATGGGGCAAGCCTGTACCTCGTCAAAAAGAATTATTGTGGTAGAAGAAATAGCTGATAAATTTCTGGAAAAGTTTAAGGAAAAGCTCACAGGATTGAAAATAGGCGATCCTATGGAAAGAGATACTCAAGTTGGACCTTTGAGCAGTGAGGAAGCTGCCAAGAAGATTGAAGAGCAGGTAAATGAAACCATAAAAGCAGGAGCGAAGGTCGTATTGGGAGGGAAGCGAATTGCTAGAGAAGGAGCTTTTTTTGAACCTACAATTTTAACCGATATCAAGCCCGGAATGGTAGCGTATCATGAAGAAATTTTTGGACCTGTAGCTTCATTTTATAAAGTAAAGGACGAAAAAGAAGCAATTGCGTTGGCCAATGATTCTACTTTTGGATTAGGCGGTTCTGTCTTTAGCCAAAATATTGACAGGGCAATCGAAGTTGCCAGCCAGATTGAAACGGGAATGATTTTTATCAACGAACATGCAGCATCTCGTCCGGATTTGCCTTTTGGCGGAACCAAACGTTCTGGGTATGGCAGGGAGTTGTCAGAATTAGGAATTGAAGAGTTCGTTAATAAAAAGCTTATCCGCATTAGTGACAGATAATTTTTAGCTTGCTTATAAATAAAAAACCGTAGCTCAAAGAGACTACGGTATTTTTTTGGTATAAAGGGTTGGTTGTAGCTTATTCTGTACTGCTCAAGTCAGTAAATAATCCGTTGTATTTTCCTGTGAAAGTCTGGCCATCGGCTCTTGTAAAAGAGAATGTAAGGTCAACTTTAGTTTCTGTAACAGAATTGATGGTAACCGTTTTCTCAGTTGCTGTCAGCCCAGGGTCTGAACTTTTTAGCAAGAAAGTACCGTTTGTATACGTGAAATCTTCATCTTCTGCATTTTGTACAAAAGCCCCGCCCGTTTCGATAGAATAGTTAGGAATATCGATTAAAGTTCCCGGTTCCAAATCAATACCATTAAAATCAAAATAGACTTTAGAGATATTCGATACGGCAGTAGAATCGCTTAGGTTTACATTTGAAAGTACTATAGAAATGGTACTCGGATTTTCATCTACAATATTGTCATCCGTAACAAAAGCATTGTTTAAAACATGAAAAGCTCCGTTAAAAGTAAATCCGTTTTCACCTAAAGTTCTTCCGTCGTCATCTGAACAAGACAGAAAAAGAAAAACCGCTAAAAAAGGAAGTACTTTGATGATATTGCGCATAAAAAAGATTTTAGTTGTTCAGCATTACCGGCATTACAAGCATCGTTACTGTTTCGCCTTCTTCTAGTCCGTCAACAGGAGTAAGGATACCTGCTCTGTTAGGAAGCGACATTTCCAGCATGATTTCGTCTGATTGCAAGTTTGTCAGCATTTCAGTCAAGAAACGTGAATTGAAACCGATTTGCATATCGTCACCTTGATAATCACAAGTCAAACGCTCTTCTGCTTTGTTTGAATAATCGATATCTTCGGCAGAAATATTCAATTCTGCTCCAGCAATTTTCAAACGAATTTGGTGCGTAGTTTTATTTGAGAAAATCGCAACACGACGAACCGAGCTCAAGAATTGAGAACGATCGATCATCAATTTGTTTGGATTTTCTTTTGGGATAACCGCTTCATAATTTGGATATTTTCCGTCAATCAATCGGCAAGTCAATACGTAATTGTCAAAAGAGAAAGTAGCATTTGAATCGTTGTATTCGATTTTTACTTCTGCTTCAGAAGTTCCAAGAATACTTTTTAAGATATTCAATGGTTTCTTCGGCATGATAAAATCAGCCACTTGTGATGCTTTTACGTCAGTTCGCGCATATTTTACCAATTTGTGAGCATCGGTTGCCACAAAAGTCAATCCTTCTGGAGAGAACTGGAAAAATACGCCAGACATTACTGGACGTAAGTCATCGTTTCCAGCAGCAAAAATGGTCTTGCTTACAGCAGTTGCCAAAACGCCAGCAGGCACGATAGTAGAAGACGGATCATCAAGGTTTACAGATTTCGGGAATTCTTCGCCTGGAGCATATGCCAAGGCATATTTACCAGAATTAGAACTGATTTCAATCGTGCTGTTTTCTTCCACCGTAAAAGTAAGCGGCTGCTCTGGAAAAGTTTTCAAGATTTCCAAAAGCAATTTTGCTGGAACAGCAACGCTTCCGGTACTCGTAGAATCGATTTCTAGCGTAGCAGACATTGTTGTTTCCAAATCGGATGCAGAAACAGTCAATTGATTGTTATCCAATTCAAAAAGGAAATTATCTAAAATAGGCAAAGTATTGCTGCTATTGATAACGCTTCCTAAAACTTGCAATTGTTTTAATAAGTATGAACTCGATACTATAAACTTCATTTTCGTCTTTTATTTAATAAGGATTGTAAAACTACAAAATTTTACATTGCACAAATATATCTTAAACTAATTCTAAAACAAAACCAATTTATTAACATTATTTGCTATACGCACGCTTTCTGAGGTAGGTAAACAATAATCCAAAAATTGCGAGGATAAGAATTGGTAATCCAATAGTTATGAATTGGGTAAAAGTATAATTTTCTGTTACTTTCTTTTCATCAAGAAGCGGCAGTTCTACATTCTTGCCTCGGATGTTGATAAGTCCGTTGTCATCTAGGAGGTAATTTATAGAATTCATCAGAAAATCTTTATTGCCATAAATCTGCTGTGTCCATTGGTCTAGACCATTCAAAAGTGGTTTTTTGTTGACATACGTATAGTTGATAATATCGCCATCGGCAATCACGATCATCTTGTTGTCTTTTCCTTCGTCAAGCGATTTGTCTGCCTTGAAAGGCTTCACGCGGTTTTTGAAAGCCGAAGTGAATTTTCCTTCTAATAAGACACCTAATGTTTGGTTTCCTTTTGAAAACTCGGCTTCATTTAGCTCTTCCATAAACTGGTGCAGGCTCATTTCAATTGGAGATCCGACAAGTTTTGATTCAGGAGAGCTTTTCAGCAATACCGTTTTCTTGATGTTATTTTTTAGCGTATCGATCTGGTTGGCAAACTCTAGTTTTACCAAGTTCACATTTTTATTTATCGGATGGTTTTCTCCCGATTTTATGATAGGCGAATACAGCCAGTCGATAGGGAAGTCTCCATTTTCAGAACGCGCTGTAATTGGCGTGGATAATAAATCTTGAACCAAATTGTAATTGATACGGATGCCGTATTTGAAAAACATATCGTCAAGATTTAGCTCTAGTGGATACGCCAAAGCGGACTGAGACTCATTCTGAAGATTGTCAATATCAGCCACGACTTTGTCGATAAGCCAGAGCGTCTTGCCGCCGTTCATGATGTATTGATCTAGAATGTATTTTTCAGAATCTGTAAATGCTTCGGTTGGTTTGGCAATGATAGCCGCCTCAAAATGAGCCAAATTCTGCATCGTCTTGTTTTGGTCATTGGCTAGCGAATCGAGATTGAATTCTCCAATCAGATAGTATTCCTTTAAGTTTAGGATAAAATCTGCCAGATATTTGTCGTTCATCTCGCCGTTGCCTTTTAATACAGCAATTTTTTTCTTTTCGGTCGTAGCCAGTTTCGTAAGAGCATCGGCAAAAGCAAACTCTAACAATTGTACTGATTTGCTGATATTTTCGTCTGCATTATTTCCGAAGTTATTGATCAATAAAGGAACGCGGACAGACTTAGTACCGTAGTTCGCAATAGCCCACGGAAAAACCTGAATCATTGATTTTTTTCCGTTTTTGTTGCTTTGGATGTTGGTAGGCGAGAAGCCCAATCCCGACAATTCGGCAACAAATTGATCTGCTTTAGATTCGTCGGCCAAAGGATCCGTAAAATTAAAGATAATGTTAGAGTTATATGCTCTGAATTCTTCCAGCATCTGTCTTGTTTCTCCTTGCAGACGTTTAAATTCTGGTGGAAACTGTCCATCGAGAAATACGTCGATATATAACGGCTGGTCGACTTTTTTGATCATGTCGAGCGTACTTTTCGACAGCGTATAGCGTTTGTCTTTGGTAAGGTCGAATCGCTTAAAAAAGAAGTTTCCGGCAATGTTTACCGCAATTACGGCTATGATGATAAGGCCGAGCTGCTGCAGGCTTTTTTTCTTAGAGGCTTTCATTACGATTTCAAAGATTTAAGTTTAAAAGCAGTAAAGGATAAGAACAATATCGTAATGCTTACAAAATAAAGAATATCTCGCGTATCCAATACGCCGCGGCTCATGCTTTTGAAATGATAATCCATTCCAATTGATGAAACAACAAGGTCGAATCCTCCAGCATAGGTTGAAATTCCGTCAAATCCGAAATAGAACACAAAGCACAAAAGCACCGAAATTATAAATGCGACAATTTGGTTTTCAGAAAGCGTAGAAGTAAAAATTCCGATAGAAGTATAAGAAGCAATCAAGAATAATAATCCGAAATACGAACCTAAGCTACTTCCGAAATCTAAATTTCCTTCTGGATTTCCAAGATTGTAAACCATAATCACATAAATGAGAGTCGGAATAATAGCGATTACGATCAATAAGAACGCGCCAAGGAATTTTCCGTTTACGATTTCCCAAATGCTTAAAGGTTTTGTGAAAAGCAACTCGATAGTCCCTTGCTTTTTCTCATCCGAAAAACTTCGCATGGTTACAGCTGGAATAAGAAAAATCAAAATCCAAGGAGCTAACGTAAAAAACGGGCTCAAGTCTGCAAATCCCGAATTAGGAATATTAAAATCGCCTTCAAAAACCCAAAGGAAAAGTCCGTTAAGCAAGAGGAAAATAGCAATAACCAAATAACCGATCGGCGAACCGAAAAAGGATTTGATCTCTCGTAGTAAAATTGACTTCATTTATAACTTATAGTTTATAGTTTATAGTTGATAGTTGATAGTTGATAGTTGAATGTTTGAAGTGGGACAAGTTACGTCAAAAATCTAAAATCTAAAATCAAAAATTATTCAAGCGTTACCAGCTTATCCACACTCCACGCTTCAGGTTTGTCGTTAAATAATTTCTTTGTAAATGTCCAGACGCTATCAAAAAGAGCCGATTTCCTATAGTTTTCCAGATCTTCTTCCGTCTCCCAATAGCTGTACGTGAAAAAAATGCTCTTGTTGTTTTTATCTTGGTATAATTCTAGAAAACGGTTTCCTGGGGCATTTCGTATTTTTTCCTTCATCAATTCGAAATTTTCCAAGAAAGCAGGAATGTTTTCTTCATGGAAGGATAGTTTTACAATTCGTACGAACATAGTGTTTGATATATGATTTATGAATTTTGATTTATGACTTTTTGTATGCTTAAAGCGTATTGCCTACAGCTTAAAGCTAAATAAAATTAATGCTTACGAAGTCCCGGTATTTCAATCCCAACAAACTTGAAGCGCCTCCAACAGAATTCGGATTGCTACGGTACATTGCGATTTCTAAAAAACCTGCTTCATTAAAAATAGCGAGTTCCTTTCCTTCGTAAAATTTCATGGAATTCTGCTCAAAATTAATAATCGAAGAATAATTCGGCAAGATGGTCTTTAATTTATAATTTTTAAAACTCACTTCGTATTTTCTTCCTTTTCCAATTTCGGTAAAAAGCTGCCTTGAAATATTCGTTACCACGTTGCCAAAATGGTCGATATAGATTGCATAGCCTTTAATAGAACTGCTGTCTTGACTGACAACAGCCTGCAATTCGGTTACTTCTTTTATTTTGGTAATTTCCTTTCCGATAACATTCAACAAACCGCCGCGTGCAATATGGCAAGCGACTGTTACAAAAACATCCATTGCCGTAGCATTGATGGCTAGCCTGTCGTGAATATTAATGGATACGATTTTCTGCGGAATGATCTTTTGCGTCAGCATGCTTAGGATACCGTTATCGGCACAGATAAAATACTGGTCGTTCCATTGCATGGCAATATGCTGTGTTTCTTGGTGTAATTCAGAATCGACTCCTATTATATGTACGGTGCCTTTTGGAAAGCTAGAATAGGAAGCTCCAATAATATAACTTGTCTCAGAAACATTGAACAAATCGATCTCGTGCGAAATGTCTACAATTTTAGCATCAGGATATTCAGAATAAATCTTGCCCTTTAAAGCACCGACAAAGTGGTCTTTGCATCCAAAATCGGTCGTAAGGGTAATTATTGACATAAAATTGTTTATAACATTAACGCCTAAGCGCCTAAATTTTTATTAAATTTGAGATATGCAAAGCTAACAAAATAGCCAGATAATTTTTTAATTTAATACTATAGCTTTTGAACGAAAGAACCATCGAACTCGTAGACATCGCGCCAAAAGATTTTTGGGGCGCTCAAGACTCTCATCTTGAAACCATTAGAAAATATTATCCTAAATTAAAGATTGTTGCCAGAGGAACTACGATTAAGGCTTTTGGAGAAAAAGAAGTTTTAGACGAGTTTGAAAACCGTTTCCAGCGATTGATGCTCCACTTCACACGCTACAATAATATTGACGATAACGTTATTGAAAGAGTGATTGAAGGAGGAAGCCAGCAAATCGAAAGAATGGGCGACCATGACAAAATCTTGGTTCATGGAGTAGGAGGAAAGATCATCAAGGCGATGACTCCAAACCAGCAGTTGCTCGTCGATACGATGAACAAGAACGATATGGTTTTTGCCGTTGGTCCCGCCGGGACAGGAAAAACCTACACAGGCGTTGCGATGGCTGTAAAAGCGCTGAAAGAAAAACAGGTCAAAAGAATTATCTTGACGCGTCCAGCTGTTGAAGCTGGTGAAAACCTTGGATTTCTTCCTGGTGACATGAAAGAAAAGCTAGATCCGTATATGCAGCCTTTATATGATGCGCTGCGAGATATGCTGCCGAATGAAAAACTCGAAGATTATATCCTAAAAGGAATAATCCAGATTGCGCCCTTGGCTTTCATGCGTGGACGTACGCTCGACAATGCCTTCGTTATTCTCGATGAAGCACAGAATACAACACACTCCCAGATGAAAATGTTCTTGACGCGTATGGGCAAGAACGCCAAATTCATGATTACAGGAGATCCCGGTCAGGTCGATTTGCCGAGAAGAACGATCTCCGGTTTGAAAGAAGCCCTTCTGGTGTTGAAAGACATTGACGGAATCGGCATCATCTATCTTGATGATAAAGATATCGTTCGTCATAGATTAGTTAAGAAAGTAATCGACGCCTATAAGCAGATTGAGAATCACGATTAAAGTAAATTTCTATAAATCATAAAAAAGACAGTTTCTAAAAAGCTGTCTTTTTTTGTTGTGATAAAAAGTAATTAGCTAAATTTGAGATTATTATACTTAAAATCAATAAACTATGAGCAAAATTACTTTATTACTTTTTACGTTTTTTATAGGAGGAATAGCCTCTTATGGGCAATATTCATGTGCCAATGCCATTCCTATAACAAGTGGCTTTACGCAACCTAATATTGTCACGCCAGGAACAGGAAGTCCCGGATCTTGGGTAACATCCGCACCAAACTGCCAAGGAACAGGAGGTTTTAGCAGCACGCTAAGTTTTAACACAACTTGTTTTGATGATGTATTTATTTCTCAAGGTGATGATTATATGTTTAAATATACATCAGGACCGGTTGCAGGAGAAACAGCGTATTTTGAAATTCTCATCAAGACAGATTATATGGGCTTGATGGCTTTTTCTGATTGCAATGCAACGGTAATTTCTGGTTGCTTATCAGGAGCGTATTCGGGATCGTTTAACACTGCAACAGGAACTTTATCGGTTACTGTAACGGATTTGGCGGCAAATCAAACGATATATTTTGGTGTCGGAATTTGGGCCGATCCAAAAGTTTTAGATTTTGATGTGACCAACTTCACGGTAACACCCCCAGCATTAAGCATCGAGGATATAAGTCAAAATAAAGTGAAATTATTTCCTAATCCAGTTACAAACGTATTGAATATTTCTGGGCTAAAAGAAGTTTCTAATGTTGCCATCTATAACTTGTTGGGACAAGAAGTCATGAGAAAAATGGATATTGATGGAGATAAACAAGTAGATGTTTCAAGCCTTTCGCCAGGGACCTATTTAGTAAAGATAAATACGAATTCAAAAACTGAAACTTACAAAATCATAAAAGAATAGCTGTAAGCATTCTGTTTCATTAGCTTAGTCCAAGATATTCCGTAGGGTTTATCTTGGGCTTTTTGATTATGACTGATCGGAATTAACAAAGAACCTAACCTTTCCGATAAACTTAGTGAAACTTTGTTGCTTCTTTTGTGTATCTCTGCGAAACAAATTACTTTTGTATCTTTCAAACAACAACACAACAACCAAAAAATGAGTAATACCATAACCGCTACCAATTTCAATTTTCCAGGCCAAAAATCAGTATACAGAGGAAAAGTCCGAGAAGTATACAATATCAACGACGAGCTTCTTGTAATGGTTGCTACGGATAGGCTTTCTGCTTTCGACGTAGTCTTGCCAAAAGGAATTCCATACAAAGGACAAATCCTGAATCAGATTGCAACCCGATTCATGGAAATGACTTCGCATCTTGTGCCTAATTGGCTAATCGCCACACCAGACCCGAATGTTGCTATAGGTCATTTATGCGAGCCGTTTAAAGTCGAAATGGTAATACGCGGCTATCTTTCAGGCCATGCAGCAAGAGAATATGCGGCAGGAAAAAGAATAATCTGTGGCGTAGAAATGCCAGAAGGATTGAAAGAAAATGATAAGTTTCCAGAACCAATCATCACGCCTACGACAAAAGCTGACAATGGAGAACATGATGAAGATATTTCTAAAGAAGCAATTCTTGAAAGAGGAATCGTTTCTGAGCTAGATTACGAAGTATTGGAGAATTATACCCGAGTATTATATAATAAAGGTACGCAGATTGCAGCAGATAGAGGATTGATTTTAGTAGATACCAAATACGAATTCGGTAAGACCAAAGAGGGCAAAATTGTTTTGATAGATGAAATTCATACGCCGGATTCTTCTCGCTACTTTTACAAAGAAGGATATGAAGAAAGACAGGAGCGAAGCGAGGCCCAAAAACAATTGTCGAAAGAATTCGTAAGACAGTGGCTGATCGCTAATGGTTTTCAAGGTAAGGAAGGACAGCAAATTCCAGAAATGACAGAAGACTATATTGAATCGGTTTCAGAAAGATATATTGAGTTGTACGAGAACATTCTAGGAGAAAAATTTTTCAAAGCAGACGTTTCCAATATAGATGAACGTATCGAAAAAAATGTATTGGACTTTCTGAACAAATAATCTAACACAATCATAATTCTATAATAACCACGCTTTGCGTGGTTTTTTTGTTCTTTGTAACAGCAAAAGAAGCAATTAGTTAGCTCAAATGTTAAAGTTATGTTATAAAAAAATAATGCTGTAACAAAAGATAAAGTTCGTCGTCTATTCTATACAATCAAATCAAAAAATAATTTAAAACACAATCATCATGAAAAAATCAATCGTTTATTTAGGAATTGCATTACTTGCATTTGGAAATGTTGCTATTGCAGCGAACACTGAAACCGGCCTAACAGAAAAAATTGCTGTTGTAAGCAAAAGCGTAAACCCTTTATGTCAAGCTATCGCTAAAGGCGATGTTGACACCGTAAAAAAAATGATCCAGTTTGGAACAGATGTTAATGCAACATCAAACGGAATGACTCCATTAATGTTTGCTGCACGTTATAACAAAGTAGAAATCGTACAACTGCTTTTGCAAAACGGAGCCAGAGTAAACACAAAAGACGAAAAAGGATTTACAGCATTAAAACATGCAGAATTATCAAATGCTACTGAAGCAGCTGAACTTATAAAAGCCCACAAAAAAGCTTAACAAATCATCAATCAGAATAAAGTCCCGCTATCTCATCAATAACGGGACTTTTGTTTTTTAGTAAGGTTTCTTATTTTCCGAAATAAGTAAAAGTTTCGTCACTTTCGATTTTAAGCAAAGACTCGTAGATAAGCTGAATCACATTTTCGACATCTTCACGGTGAACCATCTCAACAGTTGTGTGCATATAACGCAACGGAAGAGAAATCAAAGCAGAAGCAACACCGCCATTACTGTAAGCAAAAGCATCAGTATCGGTACCTGTAACTCTAGAAGAAGCCAGCCTTTGGAAAGGAATTTTCTTCTCTTCAGCCGTATTTATAATTAACTCTCTCAGGTTGTTTTGAACAGCAGGAGCATAAGTTACAACAGGTCCTTTCCCGATTTGAGTATCACCTTCAATTTTTTTGTCGATCATAGGAGTAGTAGAATCATGGCAGACATCTGTAACAATGGCTACATTGGGCCTGATTGTTTTGGTAATCATTTCTGCACCACGCAATCCTACTTCTTCTTGAACGGAGTTAGTAATATATAATCCAAAAGGCAATTTCTTTTTGTTTTCATGAAGCAGTCGGGCTACTTCAGCAATCATAAAGCCACCCATTCTGTTGTCAATCGCTCGGCAGACAAATTTATTTTCGTTTAAGACCATGAATTCGTCAGGATACGTAATTACGCAGCCAACATGAACGCCTAATTTTTCAACCTCTTCTTTGGTTTCGCATCCACAATCAATAAAAATATTATCGATTCGCGCCGCTTCTTCTTTCCCGCGATTTCTAGTGTGAATAGCAGGCCATCCAAAAACACCTTTCACGATTCCATTTTTGGTATGAATATTGACGCGCTTTGAAGGAGCAATCATATGATCAGAACCGCCATTTCGGATAACATAAATAAGACCATTATCAGTAATATAATTAACATACCAAGAAATTTCATCGGCATGCCCTTCAATGACAACTTTGTACTGGGCATCAGGATTGATAATTCCGACAGCGGTACCATAAGTATCGGTAAGAAAAGTATCGACGTATGGCTTTAGGTAATCCATCCAGATTTTTTGTCCGTTCGATTCGTATCCGGTCGGTGAAGCATTGTTTAAGTAGTTTTCCAAAAAGGTCAAAGACGACTTTTTTAATATAGATTTTGATGCCATAATTTATTTTTTCGCTAAAATATAAATTTGAAATAACAGTTATCCATATATTATATAATTTTACACAACAAACAGTCAATTTAATGAAAGCTATATACTATTTCTCTATCCTGTTCTTTTTATCCAATGCGCTGCAGGCACAAGTTGATAAAAACGATGAGTATTTGAACGAGCCGGATACGATCAAGGTCGTGCAGCTCGATGAAGTACTTATATTAAAAGGAGAAGTTGACGAAGAAAGCAAGAAGAACTTTCTGGTTTTGCAACGAAGAGTCCAGCGAGTCTATCCGTATGCGAAAACTGCAGCGGACAGATTGGTCGCATTAGATAAAGGAATGGCCAAGTTGAAAACTGAGAAAGAGAAAAAGAAATATTTCAAGATTGTAGAGAAGTATCTCGAAAACGAATTTGAAGGCCAACTGAAAAAGCTGTCCCGAAGAGACGGACAGATATTGGTGAAGTTGATTCATAGGCAAACGGGTTCTACTACCTTCGATCTGATTAAAGAGCAAAAAAGTGGCTGGAAAGCTTTCTGGGCAAACAAGACGGCTCGAGTTTTTAGCATAAACCTAAAGACGCAGTACAATCCTTATAATGTAGCCGAAGATTTTCTTATTGAAACCATATTAGTAAGAGCTTTTGAAGAAGGCAGGCTTCCCAAACAAAAACCAGGCATCAATATAAACTATCAAGAACTTTCTAAATCATGGAATGAGAAAGTAGCAAAATCTAAAACATAATACAGTACTATAATATATATGTATAAAGGCAATCTAAAGATAGGTTGCCTTTTTTATTTGCTAGTTTTTATTCTTTAATGGTTAAAACCGAACTTAAATATGTCAAAATAGTAGATTGGCGTTTGGTTTCTTGACGTTTTTCATCTTCCTTCGGATGCTTTCCGAGCAAGTTTTCCATATTTTCCGCCACAGAATCCGCAGGCCGCCCCGGCTCCTGCCGCCCTTTTTCAAGGAGCGTCCGCGCGGCTTCCCCGATTCCTCCGCCGTCAGCCGA
>NZ_RBLC01000008.1 GCF_003634455.1 Flavobacterium endophyticum
CCTGCGCAGATGGTACTGCAATCCTGTGGGAGAGTATGTCGCCGCCTTCCTTTGAAAGAGTCCTTACATATCGTAGGGACTCTTTTTTTTGCATAAAACTCAACAAAAAAAGCTATTAACTTCAAAAGGTAATAGCTTAGTATAATTAAAAAGTAAAATTAATTATGTGTTGGTCTCTAAATCATTGATATAATCTTGATATTCATAGAAGAATCGCTCGAAAGCATCCATGTTTTGATAGAAAAAGTCAAATATTTCCGGCCAAGTGGCTTTGTTAAAAAGACTTATTCCTGTTTTTTCTACCCAAACTTTACTTATTATTTTGCCTGTTTCTAAGTGAAAATTTCTTTCAAAAACGGCATCAGGAATAAATTCATCCAGTAAAATCTGCTTTAACGATTCAATTTTCTCAAAATAAATCTTCCTTTTTTCTTCGTCTTTTGACTCTATGTCAATCAGGACTTGAGCTTTTTTGTTATCGACATAAAACTTAAAGGAGAAATCTTTAATTTTTGTATCGTAGAGAAGCCATTTTCTCGGATATTCTTCGGCAAATTTGATCCAAAATTCCTTTTTGATAATTTGAGCTTCTGCTTTGCTGTACATGTTGAATAAATAAGTTTGATTAAAATGAATTTTACGGTACCTTTATAAATCACATTGCAAAAAGATATAATGGATTTTCAGGTCTTTTTAGAATATATACCAAAAATAGAAAAAGAAACGCTACCATCGGTTGAAGCTCATATAAAAATGGCTTCGCTAGAACGCCTTTCTACTATAATTAATAAAACTTATGATAGAGACGGATTAAGGAATGCGGCCGTAATGATGCTTTTTTACCCAAAGAATTCAGAAGCACATCTCGCCTTAATCGTAAGAAATGCTTCTATCGGAATTCATTCTTCACAAATTGCTTTTCCTGGCGGTAAAGAAGAGCCAGAGGATTTAAATCTAGAGGCGACCGCTCTTAGAGAAACGTTTGAAGAAATAGGTGTCCTGCCTGAAAGGATTCAAGTTGTTAAGGCATTTTCTGAAGTTTATATTCCGCCCAGCAGGTTTCTTGTTTCTCCTTTTTTAGGTATTTGCCAAGCAGAGATAGTATTTAATCCTAGCGCGGATGAAGTTGCAGCAATGATTGAATTGCGGCTAGAAGATCTTTTAGACGATGCCAATTTAGTCCAAGCAAAGATCAAGGCATCTTATACTGATGAAATAGAAGTTCCGGCATTTAAGCTACAAGGACATATTGTTTGGGGCGCAACGGCAATGATGCTGAATGAGCTTAAAGAAACGATAAAAAGAGTGCTTTAATAGCTACGATTTTGTAAGTTTGCCTTCTGTTTTAAAAAAAAGCTCAATCGTATGGGATTGTTTAAAAGAAATCCTTTTGGTCATATACTTTTCTTGAAAAAATGGCTTATCCGTGTTTTTGGAATGCTGACGCATAGACGTTATAGAGGTTTTAACGAGCTTCAGATTGATGGCTCAGAAATTATCCGAAGTCTTCCAGATACTAACGTGCTGTTTATTTCCAATCATCAGACGTATTTCGCGGATGTTGTGGCCATGTTCCATGTTTTTAATGCCAGTCTAAAAGGACGTGAAGACAATATCAAAAACATCGGCTATATCTGGAATCCGAAACTAAACATTTATTATGTAGCGGCCAAAGAGACGATGAAAGAAGGCCTGCTCCCTAGAATTCTAGCCTATGCAGGAGCTATTACTGTTGAAAGAACTTGGCGTGCTAAAGGGAAAGATGTGCAGCGAGAAGTAAATCCTAATGATACCGAAAATATAAAGATTGCATTAGAAGACGGATGGGTGATAACCTTTCCGCAAGGCACTACGAAATCTTTCAAGCCTGTACGAAAAGGAACGGCTCATATTATCAAACAGCACAAGCCTATCGTTGTTCCGATAGTTATTGATGGTTTTAGGCGTTCTTTTGACAAGAAGGGACTTCGCCTTAAGAAAAAAGGAATTCTTCAGTCTTTTATCATCAAAGAACCTTTAGATATTGATTATGAAAATGACTCTGTAGAAGAAATTGTTGAAAAAGTAGAATATGCTATCGAACAGCATCCGTCGTTTTTAAAAGTACTTCAGCCTGAAGTCTTGGAAGAAGTTTTAAAAGTAGAAGAGGAATTAAACAAGAAAAGAAGGTGGGATTATTAACTATTTTACAGCTTCAACAGTAAAACCCTGCTTTCTCAATAACAAAATCACACCATTTTCGCCTGCAAGATGTGCGGCACCAACTCCAAAAAAAGTAGGCTTGAATCGAGCCACATCAGCAATTATAGGAATCCATTTTGCATTTCTCTTGACCAGCATTTCATCATCAAATTTTGAAGAAGCTGTTTCGCCGAGCTCGTTTGTGAAATTTAGTAAATCGCTTATTTTTTTATCCTTGTACAATTGCATAAGCTTATTGAAATCTTCTTCATAAGTCTTGATGCCATTTTTTGCTGTTCTCACTAATTCATCCATCTGTTCTTGATACGAAATCTTATCAAAAACTTTCATCTGTTCAGCAACGGTTTCTAGGCCATAAATTGCTTCATTTTGAGATTTGCTGATTTCAGCGAGCGCTTCTTCAACTGATTTAGGCTTACAGCCAAGGATTTTCTGTACAAACATAATACTCACGAAGCTTGGCTTTATGGTATTGATTGTCTTGGCAGAGATAGCCGCATTGTCTCTTAAAAAGTCATCTACAATTTTATAATCTTCTGCAGAAACGAGCGATTCCATAGTCACACCGTTTTTCATGTTCATATTGGCCATCATCTGACTTTCCATCTTTGGATCGTCAACATCAATCTCAAGATAAAGCTGTTCCGTCTTTTTCATCGCCTCGATGACATTCTGATCTAATAACGTATAGCAAGAAGCATGGATAGTTCCGTACAGGTAAGAAGGTTTTTTTATCCCGTTTCCCGAAATTTTCCATAACAAGGCATCCTCAAGCTTTTGAGCTTGCAATCCTATAAAAAATAGTGAGAATAAGAGCGATAAGCAATATTTCATGGAATTACTAAAGGTCTATTTTCTTTAGCTCCTCATAATTTTTATAAAGCTTTTTCATCAAGAAACCGTATAATAATTTATAAAAAAGCCAGGAAACTACAGTAAATACGCCTACGATTGCAATGACAATGCCAATAAAGAACAAGATAGCTTTAATGCCGTCATGTTCGATTTTTTCTTTTACCAAGGCGAAATCAGGATTGTAAAAATAAGCCAACATGAATCCTAATATCAAGCTGAATATGATCATTCCTAAGTTATACCATACATAAATATTTACTGTTCTTCTTGTCTTTAAAATGTTTTTCATCAAGATTTTGGTAGAATCTGTAGTAGAAATTACGATGTAATTCTTGTAAAATAAATAGATGAAGGTGACGATAATCGCATAATGGGCATACGTTAAAATTCTCATGTACAACAATATGTTATCCATGTTAAGTTTTTGGAAATATTCATCATTGTTTGAAAAAAGGCTGATTCCTATCCAAAATAAAAATTCTATGATACCAATAATCATAATCAATCTTACTACAGAAGATGAGTTCTTATGAATCATCTTGTAGATATCATTCTCAGAGACTTGCTGAAAAGAATTTTCATTCTTTTTCCAATCTTTCTTTAATAAATCTAACTCTTTCATATTTTTTTTCCTTGTTAAGGATTTAATATTTTCTTCAATTTTCCTTTAATCCTGTTCATTTTCACTCTCGCATTCACTTCGCTGATTCCTAAGGTTTCCGATATTTCTTCATAATCCTTATCCTCCAGATACATAAAAATCAAAGCTTTTTCAATGTCGTTTAATTGATATACGGCCTTATACATCAGTTTTATCTGTTCTTCTTCTTCATAATTATAATCTTCCTGCTTGATAAAATGCTTCGTATTGTCAAATTCCATTGTAGAAATTGACCGCGTACTTTTTCGATATAAAGTGATGGCTGTGTTCAAGGCAACCCGATACGCCCAAGTAGTGAATTTAGAATCTCCCCTAAATTTTGGATACGCTTTCCAAAGCTGGATCGTGATTTCTTGAAACAGATCGTTATGAGCATCATCGCCAGAGGTATACAATCTACAAATCTTGTGGATTATATTCTGGTTTTCTTTTAGCTGCTTAACAAAAGACTTTTCTAAATCTTGGCTCATGTAAGGTTAGTAGTTGAAGAGTCAAATTTGTTACAAGTTACTATTAATTTTAAATAATTATCTCGAATGTTTATACCAAAAATAAAAGAAGAGGAGATTTTTTCTTTATGGACTTTGCGTCTTTATGTGAAAATAATTGCTCGCAAAGGCACAAAGTATAGAAAGGCTGATTATATGCCAGCAGTACCAAGAGAATAGCATAAAAACCAAAACTTGCGATTGAATCTGACTGATGCTATATGATAATAGTTTTATGTTATGCAACATTTATTGTATGCTATACTACATCAGTTCTATGTATACTTCATCAACCTAATGTTATACTACATTAATAAAATATATATAGTATTAATTATATGTCATATAACATAGGTTTATTGCTATACAACACCTGATAGATGCTATGAAGCATTAGCTTTATATTATACTACATTGGGTAAGTGTTGACAGCATAAGCGCTATGTTATACTACTCTAATCTATTGTTATATGACATTGTCAAAATGTAATATAGCATGAGTATAATGTTACATTACATTCATGCAAAAAAAGAAGTATTTGATTAAAACTTTCTATTTAAGAACTGTAAAAAAATAATGGCTTGCAAAGGCATAGCGTCACAGAGTATAAAACGTCTAAATTTTATTTAAAGCGACAGGCTACAGTTTTAATTTTCGGGATAAAACTTCGTATCTTGCAGTAAGAATAAACGCAAACGATGAATATCCCACAATCAGATCTTCCTAGAATAGTTATTTTGGGAGGCGGCTTCGCCGGAATCGCATTAGCCAAGAAATTAAAAAACAAGCCTGTACAAGTCGTGCTTTTAGACAAGCACAATTACCATACGTTTCAGCCTTTATTATATCAGGTGGCAACTGGAGGGCTTGAGGCAGGCTCAATTGCCTATCCGATTCGGAAAGTAGTCCATGAATATAAAAATTTCTATTTCAGGCTTTGCCATGTAAACGAAATCAATACCAAAAGCAATAAGGTGATTGCCGACATCGGGGAGCTTCAATATGATTATTTGGTTATTGCAACCGGCTCTAAGACCAATTATTTTGGGAATAAGGAGATTGAAAGGAATAGTATTGCGATGAAAACAATTCCGCAGTCGCTTAATATCAGGAGCCTGATACTCGAAAATTTTGAGCAGGCACTTTTGACAGATGATGTGAATGAACGGAATGCACTGATTAATTTTGTTCTGGTCGGCGGAGGTCCTACGGGCGTCGAGCTGGCTGGTGCCTTAGCCGAAATGAAAAATGCGATATTGCAAAAAGATTATCCGGATTTGGATATCAGCAAGATGCAGATCAACCTGGTCCAGAGTGGAGACAGGATACTGAATACTATGTCTGAAAAATCGTCTGAAGCCGCAGAAAAATACCTGAAAAAACTCGGCGTAAATGTCTTGAAAAACATGCGAGTTACAAGTTATGACGGAAGAACGATTTCTACCAATACAGGAGTTTCTTTTGAAACAGCTACATTAATCTGGACGGCTGGTGTGCAAGGCGCTATCGTAAACGGGCTTCCTGCTTCATCTTTGGTTGAAAAAGTAGAACGCATCAAAGTGAATGAATACAATCAGGTTGCAGGCTATTCGACTATTTTTGCCGTAGGCGATATCGCAATGATGGCAAGTGAAGAATATCCGCAAGGGCATCCAATGATGGCGCAGCCTGCCTTACAGCAAGGAAAATTATTAGGAGAAAATATAATACGGCTGATTCAGAAGGAAGAAATGAAGCCTTTTAACTATAATGACAAAGGTTCGATGGCAACTATTGGACGAAACAAAGCGGTTGTCGATTTGCCGCATTATCATTTTCATGGCGTTTTTGCGTGGTTTGTTTGGATGTTTGTCCACCTTTTTTCGTTGATTGGATTTAAGAACAAAGCAGTAGTTTTTATGAACTGGCTGTATAATTATATCCGTTTTGATCGCGAAGGAAGGCTCATCGTTAGGCCGTACAAAAAGAAAAGCTTTACCAGTTTTACTTTTGATGAGATATAGCTAGAAGCTTAAAGCGGATGATTTTTATAATACCCAATCATCAACCCAACAAACTTGCTATAGCTTTCAAGCCCGTCTTTCTGCTGGTTTATTTTTAAGAAATGATCGTAGAAATAATGAAAAAAAGTATCGATAGGGGTTTGATAGCTGTCCCAAAAATCTTTTGATTCTTGGAAATTTTTTAAGATTCCGGGATGGATTAAAGGCAATAGCTCTTTGCTTTTTCCTTCCTCAATTTTTTCGATGTTACCCAAGCAATATTTCAGCGCATACGAATAGCCCGAATATTTAAAATAAATATTTGGGTTGTTTATAGAAGCCAAATAACCAATGAAATTAGCTTCGCTTTCAGAAGCATAGCCTATCTGATGTGCCATTTCATGGCAGACAGTAGTAGGGAAGTTGTATTTTGGAATCTTATAATTGACTTGGGCTTCATTCGTGAAAGGATTCAGATAGCCGCCAAATCCCATATAGGTCAAAGGCAGGCTCACCAAGGATTTTTTAATGCTAGGCACTTGGTATTGGAAATACGAATACTGTTTTCCTAGTTCGTCATATCCATCTTGTGTCAGCGCATATATTTTCTCAATTTCATACGGATTGTCAACTTTTAGGCTGTCATTTTTTACAATCTGACTATGGATTTCGTTTGTCTTCGCAATCATTTGTTTGGTAAATGCCTGCAATTCTTCCAGCGTATAGTCTTTGTCAAGTTTCATTTTGGCATACAGTGGCACGCGATGATAGTTCAAGCCCCACAAGCAATTAAAAAGAAAGTAAAAGATAGAAATGAAGCTCAGTACCGATAGCGTTTTTGATTTCCAATCCATTTTCCAAGATGCCCATGAAAATAACTGAGCTCTTCTTTTATAAAGTCGATAGATTAGAAAACAAATCAATACAGTATAAGCAATGTCTCCAAAAGAAAAAGGCAAGCGGCCAAAAAGAGTTCTTGAGATTTTTGAAAGCCACAAGTAAAAACCATTACTATAATATTTTTCAATGGCTTCAGGAAAAAACGATACGATATTGAGGATAATTATCTGAACTACTAAGAAAATACTCCAGATAATTTTTGATTTTTTCATCGACGAAACATTTGTTTTTGTAAATATAAACAGAAACAATTTAAAGTTTTTTTCTAGAAGAAACTTTAGATAAAAATTAATACTCGCTTCGTGCTTTGGTAGGATAATAAGTCGTAAAATTGCAATAGATTTCAGCGTAAAATCAGCAGCTTACTTTGATTATTTATGAAAAAGAAAAATGAAGAGAAAATAATTTTTTTCTGCAACGGAAAAAAGTGCGGCAAGTACAATAAAGAACCGAAAGATTACCTGAAAAAGAAGATTGCCGAATTCGGACTAGAAGATAAAGTCTGTATTTCAAAAATGGACTGCCAGGGAATGTGCAAGAAAGCGCCGGTAGTCTATATTGAGCCGAAAGATATCTGGAAAAAAGAAGTTACAGAAAAAAAAGCTAAAAAAATATTTGAAAAGTACCTCCTTTAAGCTTTTATATCTTGGGCATTCCGCACATAACTTTGTAACTTTGCTATACTAAATTCAAAAATAAATAATGAGTCAGGAAATAAGAAACCTTGAGCCGAAAGCGCTTTGGAATAAATTCGCCGATTTGAATGCTGTGCCGCGTCCTTCAAAAAAAGAAGAAAGAGTGATTGCCTTCATGAAAGATTTCGGTAAAAAACTAGGCTTTGAGACCATCGAAGACGAAGTTGGAAATGTAATCATTAAAAAACCGGCTACTGCTGGAATGGAAAACCGCAAAACCATCGTAATGCAATCGCATTTGGATATGGTGCACCAAAAAAACAACGATACTGTTTTTGATTTTGATACGCAAGGTATTGAAATGTATGTGGCAGACGGTTGGGTTCGTGCTAAAGGAACAACGCTAGGCGCAGATAATGGCTTGGGAGTTGCTACTATTATGGCTATTTTAGAATCTACCGATATTCCTCATCCCGCTATCGAAGCCTTATTTACGATTGATGAAGAAACAGGAATGACTGGCGCTATGGGACTAAAAGGAGGCTTGCTAGATGGTGAAATTCTTTTGAATCTTGACACCGAAGAAGACGATGAAATTGATATCGGATGTGCTGGCGGAATTGATGTGACGGCAACTGCCGAATATGACGAAGAAGAAACACCACAAGGTTCTGTTGGATATTCGATTACCGTAAAAGGCTTGAATGGCGGACATTCTGGAATGGATATCCACAAAGGTTTAGGAAATGCAAACAAAATCATGAACCGTTTGCTTTTTGACGGTTTTGATAACTTCGGATTGCAGATTTCTGAAATAAAAGGAGGCAGTCTTCGCAATGCGATTCCTCGTGAAAGTGTTGCAAAAGTAATTATCGCCGAAGTTTATGACGAAGCTTTTGTTTTCGATATGCAAGAAATTGTGAACGAAATCAAAACCGAATTCAAGACAACGGAGCCGAATTTAGAAATCGTTTTTGAAAAATTAGATACTGCTCCGGTAAAAGTAATGCCTTCGATTGCACAGTTTTATTTTGTAAGAGCAATGTATACTGCCCATAACGGCGTGTACAGAATGAGTGCTGATTTTGATGATTTGGTGGAAACTTCTAATAATATTGCAAAAGTAGTTGTAGGTGAAGGAAAATTATCTGTCCAGTGCCTGACACGTTCTTCTGTGGAATCATCTAAAATGGATTTAGCGAATGCTTTGCGTTCCGCTTTTGAATTAATGGGATGCGAAGTTGAGTTTACTGGATCATATCCTGGCTGGACTCCAAATGCAAAATCAGAAATACTTGATGTATTGACTGGTATTTATGAAACTCAAAACGGAAGCAAGCCAAATGTAGTAGCTTGCCATGCAGGTCTTGAGTGTGGTATCCTTGGAACTAATTATCCGGATATGGATATGATTTCTTTCGGTCCTACGATCAAAGGAGCGCATTCTCCTGATGAAAGAGCTAATATTGCTTCAGCTCAAAAATATTGGAAATTTGTTTTGGAAATTTTGAAAAACATACCAAGCAAGAATTAAGAATTTCCTATAAAATTCAAGCCATAGATTGATAGATTAGCACAGATAGAGAAGTTTATAATCTGTGGAAATCCTTTAGTCTGTGGCTATTTTTTTTACTTTTACAAAAAACCTTTTCTATGAATTCAAGACAGCAAAAACTCGACGCATTTGGCAGATTATTAGATATTATGGACGATTTGCGTGAAAAATGTCCGTGGGATAAAAAACAGACGTTGCAGACTTTGAGGCATCTGACGATCGAGGAGACATACGAATTAGGAGACGCGATTCTTGATAACGACTTGCAGGAAATTAAAAAAGAATTAGGAGACGTGCTGCTTCATATTGTTTTTTATGCAAAAATCGGAAGCGAAACCAACGATTTTGATATTGCCGATGTATGTAACGAGATCTGTGAGAAACTGATTCACCGCCATCCGCATATTTATGGAGATGTTGTCGTAGAAGATGAAGAAGAAGTAAAGCAGAACTGGGAAAAACTAAAGCTTAAAGAAGGGAAGAAATCGGTTTTAGAAGGTGTGCCTAAAAGTCTTCCCGCATTAGTAAAAGCAAGTCGTATTCAAGACAAGGTCAAAGGTGTCGGATTTGACTGGGAAGAACCGCATCAAGTATGGGATAAGGTAGAAGAGGAGATTCAAGAGTTTCAAGAAGAAATCAAGAATGGCGACCAAGATAAGATTGAAGCCGAATTTGGCGACGTTTTATTCTCTATGATAAACTATGCCCGATTTTTGAAAATCAACCCAGAAGACGCCTTAGAAAGGACCAATAAAAAGTTTATCAAAAGATTCCAATATCTTGAAAGCAAAGCTGGCGAATTAGGAAAACAATTGTCAGACATGACACTTGCGGAAATGGACGTTTTCTGGAATGAAGCCAAGAAGCTAAAATAAAAAGAGGCCCAGCTGAGCCTCTTTAAATGAATTATAATTAACCGAAAACCTAGATATTATTTTCAATAATAGATTGCCATTTTTTTGCAATCATTTCATTTTCTTGCCAATAAGCCTTTCCTAGCTTGTCATTTTCTAGGTCGTAAAGCACTACCGAATTCGTATTTCCGTTTTTAAGCTTGAACGTAAAAAGGATTTTATCGTCGCTGCCTGTTGATGTTTCTTCAACTCTGCAAGACGTCGCTTCTTTTAAGTCTACAAAAGAAGCTCTGTCGTTTTCTTTGTTTAAGTCGATAAAAAGAAATCCTTTGTTCGCCTCATCTAAAGCATAGATTTTTTTGTAATGCGTTTCACGCGTTGAGAAATCGTATTTTCCTTGGCGGAAATGGTCAAAGATTTCCTTAATTTTCTTTTTGTTTTTTGCCTGACTATTGGCGATATAAAGTAATGGCAAGACGCAAACCAAAGTAAGCACTAGCCCTATTGTTAGAGATGCTGTATCCATTTTTTAGATTTTTTGTATAATGATGATTTGGCTGATAGAAGTATCAGCCCTAAATTTTTAGCGTACGATAAAAATCACCAAAAAAAGTGGAAGGGAAAAAGTAAGATTGAGACATTTTCACATCGATTGATGTCCTGTCTCAGAAAAGCTGCAGTAGCTTTGCAGGTGCTGAAGCCTGAAAAACTTATGTCATAATACGATTCGAACCATTTAGCGTAAACAGGAAGATCTGCTCTCGGATTCGAAATAGAATGGATGCTTATTTCTTGATTTACAAAAGCCGAAGCTCTAAGATAATCAACCTGCTCAATGGATTTTTTATTGTTTTGTATAGCACCAAAAGCTTTTCCATCGTCGCTATTGACAAAAAGAAAGGCTACCAGAAAAACGGAGAACAGCGCTATGTTTTTAATCCATTTCATCGGGCAAAGATACTTTTTATAAAAAAGGTATAAAAGGATTAGAGGCATAAATGCCACAAAATCATAAAAAAAAGCCCTGCAATTTGCAGGGCTTTTGGAAATATACTATTCTGTTTTTATATTTCGAATCTGTTTCAGCTTGTCTTTCCACATCTGAAGGCTTTCTTTATGTCGCTCAATGTTTTTCTTTACTTCAAGAACCATTGGATTGTCCTTTTTTGCGTTCGCAAAAAACTGGATGTTATTCTCTAACTGGAAGATTTCTTGCTGTACTTCTTCAATCTTGCGGATCAAGAAAATCTTCTCGTTTTCAAGTTTTCTTGTATCATCAGAACTAGAAAGCTGGTCGATTCTACTGTTGAAACGAGCCATTTCAGAATCTTTTTTGCTTAAACTCAATTTATCGAACAAAGCATCTAGAATCTTATTGAATTTCCCTTCGATATGGCGTCTAGCATGGGGCACCTTTCCAAAACCTTTCCATGTTTCGATATGCGCTTTTATGGCATCCAAATCAGCTTTGTGCTCTCCGGTCAAAGCAAAGTCTTTGATGGTTTCAAGGTACGCTTTCTTTTTATCGAAAGCTTCGATTTCTTCTGAATTTACCTCGTTTCTTTGTGCATGAAGCTTGTCGAAATAATGATTGCAGGCTTCTTTAAAGTCTTTCCAGATGCTGTCGGAATATTTTCTTGGCACATGTCCAATCTGTTTCCATTCTTCTTGAATCTGCTTCATTATCGGAGTCGTTGCGGCAAAATCTTCGCTGTCTTTTAACGCATTTGCTCTTTCGACTAAAGCTAATTTCTTATTCAGATTGTCTTGCTGGTCTTTTTTGATATCCTTATAAAATGAATTTTTCAAGGCATTAAAGTCACGCACGGCATTTTTGAAAGCAGACCAAGTTTCTTCGTTAACATCGGAAGGCACTTTTCCGGTAGAGAAAAATTCGTTTCTCAAGGCTTCTACTTTTTCAATCTGACCTTGCCATGAAGAATGTGCTTCTACTTTTTCTTTCGCTAATTCTTCTATTTTTGAAATGATTTCTTTTTTCTTCTCAAGGTTTTCTTGTTCTGTGCCACGTTGTTTTTCGAACAGAAGTTCTCTTTTGTCATGGATTTTTTTAGTCAGTTCGCTAAACGTATTCCAGATGGCCTCGCGGTGTTCTCTTGAAACCGGACCGATATCTTCTTTCCAGATTTTATGAAGGTCTTGCAATTCGCGGAATGCTTTGTTTACATCCGGCTCATTTACCAGCACTTCCACTCGAGTAATGATTTTTTGCTTCAACTCTAGGTTGTGCTTGAAATCCAAATCCCTAGCTTCTCTGTCTAAATGCAAGTAGTCATAAAAGTTTTCTACATGGAAATGGTAGTTATTCCAAACGTGGTTGTATTTGTCTCTCGGAATAGGCCCTGCATTTTTCCATCTTTCACGCAATTCATTGAAATGTTTTAGCGTATCCTTGATGTTTTCTTGAGGATTGATTAATTCTTTCAGCTCTTCTACGATAGCTAAACGTACATCCAAGTTAGATTTCAAGTTGTTTTGAAGACTCTTGAAGTGCGTGTTTTTCTTATCTCTATATTGGTTAAATAAAGTGTCAAATTTGACTTTTAAAGGAAGATGGTAATGAAAATCTTCAGTCGTATCTGGATTTTCAGCTAAAAACTCTTCTCTTTTTTCTTCTATAAAATGATTGTATTTTGAGAGGAAAGCAGACTTGATTTCTTCCACATGGTCTTTTACAGACATTACTTTTTCAACAGCGACTAGCTTTTCTAATTCCTGTACAAGAGATTCCATGTCCATTGCTTCATAATCTTGCATTGGAATTTCATGACGCTCTTTAAGAGTTTCGTCTTCACTTTCTTCTGCATTGGAGTGAGCAATAGCATCTAAGGCTTCTTGGTTTTCGCTGACAGCAATGGTTTCTTCTAATTCTTCAGGAGAAATTTCTACAGCGTCTGCATTTTCAGCAGCAACAGTCTCAGCTTCTGCTTCAACAGCATCAGCATTGTTTTCGCTTTGTTCTTCTATCTGCGGATTTTCATTTTGAGACACATCTTGTGTTTCATTTTCTTGACTTCCATCTGCTTCATGCAGGTTATCATTCTTTTCTTCTAACATCATTAAATGTTTAAGGTTGGTAATTCTTTAGTTTGGAAAGATAGTAAAGGCGGATGAAAATTCAAAGAAAAACCAATATTTAAAGTAATTTTTGCCACTATAGATGTTTTTGTCGCAATAGAACTTTAGAGATTTTTGCTGAAAAAGCTACTTATTCCAAATTTTCCATGATTTCTCAGCCTGATAGCGCAGCATTTCTAATCCGTTTTTAGTTTTGGCTCCATATTTTTTAGCTTTCTTCAAAAAGATAGTTTCTTCGGGATTGTAGATCAAGTCATGGGCGATATGCTTTGGAGAGAAATATTCATAAGGAATAGGAGGAAAGGCATCTACATTAGGGGAAGTGCCAAGCGGCGTGCAGTTGATTACGATTTGATGATTGTCAAAAGTCGTAGCGTTGACTAGATTGTATCCGATGCTTTCGTCGGAAGCTTCTCTGGACACAAAAGTGTATAAAATTCCGAGTTCTTCCAAGGCGAAAGCTACGCCCTTGGATGCGCCTCCGGTTCCTAAAATCAATGCTTTCTTATGATGCGATTCTAACAAGGGTTCTAATGATTTTTTGAAACCGTAATAGTCCGAATTATATCCTTTTAGGTTTCCTTTTCGTGTAAATTTTATGGTATTGACCGCACCGATTCTTTCTGCTTTTTTTGAAATTTTATCAAGATAAGGCATTACGGCTTCTTTGTAGGGAATGGTGACATTTATTCCTTTTAAATTAGGATGCTGCTTGATGATTGCTGGAAATTCCTCAATTGACGGAATGTCAAAATTGACATAATCGTAATTGTTTAGATTCAAAGATTTGAATTTTTCTGCAAAATATCCTTTTGAAAAAGAGTATCCGATATTTTTTCCGAGCAGCCCGAATAGATGTGTAATTTTCATGCGTCTAAAATTAAAAAGCCTGGCAAAAGCGAAATTAATCATTTTTGCCAGGCTTCTAAAAGATATTCTTTTTGTTATTTTTTATGAATCATTTTTTGGACATCTTTTCTTTCCCAAACAGTAGGGAAGAGGGTTTCAAGAATGGTGTGGTTTTCGAAACTTACTCTCAATCCATTGCTGAGATGGAATTTTCCTTTTGTTTCGTCATCTTCCATAAAATATAAACCAGCAAGACGGTATTCTAATTGAAACTCTTCTGGGAAATACTCTGAAGCCTGCAATAATGTGTGTATGGCTGCTTCGAATTCTCCTAAATACTGCAGGATGTCAATCCAATACAGCCAAGTATCCAGCTCATAATCGCCAAATTCTACAGCTTTTCTATAACCTATTTCGGCTTCTTCTAGAAAATCTAAGGCTCTATTGATGGTTGCATAACGTTTCCAGTACAATCTATTTTCGTTATCAATTCCAATGGCCTTATTTACATAAAACAATGCTTTTTGATAGTTTTTCTGTCTTACGTAAAAATCGGTAATCGCAATCCAACCTTTGTCTAATAATGGATCTTCGTGAACAGTCTTGTGAAAATATTTAAGCGCCAATGGCTTGTTGCCTAATTTTTCATAACATTTTCCGATTCGAAGCAAGGCATACGACGTTGGATCATCTAATTCAATGGTCCTGTTGTAGCTTTCAATCGCTTCGTCATAACGTTTAAGACGTTCTAGAGACTTGGCTTTTTCCATGAAAGCACCCATGAACTCATCGTCGATCATGGAAGCGTAATCGAAGCATCTTAAGGCGTTCTCGTAATCTTGCAGTCCGTAATAAAGTCTGCCGCTTTGGTGCCATGCGATTTCGCTGTAAGGATTTCTGTCAATATAGTTCTCAAGAAAGGCAATAGCTTCCTTGTTTTGGTCTAAAAATTCAAAACAGTATACCACATTGTATAATGCGGCTTGGTCTTCTACGTCTTCTTCAAGACATTTGATAAAATTCTCCTTGGCAAACTCCAAATTGTCCATGAAAAGGTATTCCATGCCAATCAAGTTGTAGACATCTGCATAATCATCCGTCAGTTTTAGGGCTTCCTGCAATAATTCTACAGCCTTCTCATGATTGTCTCTTTTGGAGTAAATGTTGGCTTTTTGGATAAAAATTTCTTCGTTTTGGGGCTCAATGGCGTAGAGTTCGTTTAACAGCTTTTCAGCTGTTTCTAGCTTGTCATCATACACCAGCATTTCTACTTGTACTAGTTTTAAGCCTGTAGAACGAGGGTGCTGCTCAAGCGCTAATTTTAAGGCTTTTTTAGCCAGAGACGCTTTACCCATATCCAGATAGTGAAGAATAATTTCTTCAAATTCTTCCGAATCAAAGAAGAGAACTTTGTTAGTTTTCAACATCGATTCGAACTTGGACAAGGATAAATTGTAATCTTCTTCATCGTGACTCAAATGCATACTCTTTGTTTTTAAAATTATCCTTAATAAATTTAGGGAACGTAAATCTTTTTGCGAGGTAAGGCTGAAATTGTTGTGAACAATTTAATTAACAAAACTACTCTCTGTAAGTTACGGATTTTTATTGTTAAATCCTAATTTTTCAGGGTTGATTGCACTTCATCCATTACTTCTAAAATAATGGCACAACCTTCTCTGATTTCTTGTTCAGATATTGTCAGCGGAGGCGTAATTCTAATCGCTTTGCCTTCAAACAGCAGCCAGAACAAAATCAGTCCTTTGTCTTGGCATTTTAAAATTACTTGGTTCGTAATTTCGGCATCTTCAGTCATTGCGGCAAGCATTAATCCTCGCCCTCTTACTTCTTGTATCAAAGGATGTACCAAAAGCGAACGGAAAAGCTTTTCTTTCTCCAGAGTCTGCGGTATCAGGTCGGTTTCGGTAATTTCTTGTAATGTTGCCAAGCTGGCTGCAGCTATGACAGGATGTCCGCCGAAAGTCGTGATGTGCCCTAATTTCGGATTATCACTCAATAAATCCATCATTTCTGACGAAGCTGTAAAAGCGCCAACCGGCATGCCGCCACCCATTCCTTTGCCTAATATAATTACGTCAGGAATGACATCATAGTTTTCAAAACCGAATAATTTTCCGGTTCTTCCGAAGCCAGGTTGGATTTCATCGATAATCATCAGCGCGCCAACTTCTGTACATCTTTCTCTGACTTTTTTCAAGAAGCCGTTTTCTGGTTGGATGAATCCAGCACCACCTTGAATACTTTCTAATATTATTCCTGCGGTTTTCGTCGTGATTTTCTGTAAATCTTCTTCGTTGTTAAACGTGATAAAATCGACATCAGGTATTAGCGGACGGAAAATTTGTTTTCTTTCCTCAAATCCCATAACGCTCATAGAACCCATCGTATTGCCATGATAGGCATTATTGCAGGAAATCAATTGGCTTCTGCCTGTAACTCTTCTGGCAAGTTTTAAGGCACCTTCTGTAGCTTCTGTTCCCGAATTGACCAGATAGGTTTTTTCTAACGGTTTTGGAAGGAGAGAAGCTAATAGCTTGCAAAATTCGACAGCTGGATTTTGCGCATACTCGCCGTAAACCATTACATGTGAATACTTGTCGAGTTGATTTTTTATGGCGTCATTGACCCTTTTGTTCTGGTGCCCTAATGTACAAGCGGAAACGCCGGCGACAAAGTCAAGGTATTTTTTGTTATTGGTATCGTAAATGTAAGAACCGATAGCGTGAGAAACTTCCATTCCCAAAGGGTAAGGAGAGGTTTGCGCTTGGTATTTGTGGAAATCTTTAATCATTGAAATCTATATCATTGTACTGTTTGATTGCTTTGCTGCAATCCTAAATCTGCAATCTAAAATCTTATTGCACTTTCGCTTTCTTCTCAGGATTCTTTTTGTCATATTCCAAAGTTTCTTTTCGGACTTCCATCGGGACATCTTCTTTGGCCTTGTCAATCTTGCTTTGCTTCACAATTTTTTCATGAAGCTCTTGCTCTTCTGGAGGAAAAATATCATCCTTGCTTTTTATGATTTCGTCGCCCCGCCAAATAAATCCTCGGAGTTTCCGGGCATTTTCGGGCAGGTCTTTTTCGGGATAACTTTCGCTTTCTGTATTTTTAAACGCGGTTACAGTCGTGATTTTGTTGTCTTCCAGCTCAAGATGTATACTGCTGCTGATTCCTTTGTCGATAGCAGCTAATTGGCCTTTATCATAGGCATAATAAATCTTTTCGGTGTTCTTGACGAGATCGACTTCGTAGAGCTTATTGTCCCGAAATTTACCGTATAAATTGACACCCTTGACCTGATTATAGCCTTTTCCTAAGGTATCTTTGGAGGCAATAAAAGCATCTGTCAATACCTTGAGGGAATCTAATTTTTCAGTTTCTGTATTCGAAATAAGATGGATTACTTTTCCGGTCAATTGATTTTCTCCATTCCAAACCACTGGCCTTCCTATTAACTGCGTCAGTCCGTTTTTTTCGTTGGAGTGTAAGGAATCGCATTTTCCGCTCATGTCGATTTTATAAAAACGTACGTTATTGAAAGCCCGCATGATTCTATTTTCTGGCTTTCCGGTAACCATCAACTTTTTGCCATGGATATAAAGCGTGTCTTTTTCAATTAATGTCGCAGCAACAGCTCTTTTGGTCATTACTAAAGAGTCTTGGTTTCGATACACTTCACCATAATGACCTCGGACAATTCCTCTGTTGATAGAATCGGTGATTTTGACGTTGTTGGTTGCTGAAGCAAATTCCCTATTTCGGTCATAATACAAACTGTCGCCTTCGATAAGCCTATTGTTGTATTTGATATAGGAATTCTTTACAAAATGAGCATAATTCTTTTTGGTGTCATAAAAACCTTTTTCGGTGTAGATAAAATTTTCCTTGCTGGTAATCGTCGACGGACCGAAAAGATAGGAGTGGCCTGAATTTGAATAATAATCCAAATGATTTGACTTGATGACGTATTTTGGATTTGTAATAGTAACGGCGGTCAGGAACTGGAATTTCTTTTCATTCAGGAAATACCTTCCGGATTTGCTTACTAAAGTGTTTTCTTGGTCTTTTATTGTGCCATATGTGTTGTAATATGCCTGCTGGATTCTCCTGTCAAAATTAATCGTATCCGTTGTCAGTGTCATTTTTGGATCACGCATGACCACATTTCCTGTGGCATAAGCGAATTTTATGTTTCCTTGATATTCCGCATAGCGGCTGTCCATGAAAACCGTATCGCCTTGGTTCATTTTCACATCGCCAAAAGCCTTTACATAGTTTTCTTTTTGGAATAGATAAGCGGTATTGCAGGTCATCCTAACACCATCGTGCAGAATCCTGACATTTCCTCTATATCGAATTGCACCTGGAATTTCTTCCTGTTGGATATCGACAAAATCGGAATTTTCAACTACTATTTTTTTAGGAGGTGCCTGTGCTAGCAGTGTGTTGAAACTCAGTAGGATAAAAAAGCTTGCAAGAAATAAAAAGTTCTTCTTCAATGGATCGTATTTTGGCTCAAATTTAAGTAAAATCTCCAAATCTGATTTTTAATTAAGAATTATTTATAGGTAGCATAAAAAATAAAACGCCTTGACATTATCAAGGCGTTTTTATTATTTTATAATAGTCTGGGTTCTGTCTGGCCCGACTGAAATTACCTTGATCGGAACTTCTACAAATTTCTCGATAAACTCGACATATTCTTTTAATTCTGAAGGAAGCTCGTCGTAAGAAGTCATTCCCGTCAAATCAGCTTTCCAGCCTTTTTTCTCAACATATACTGGAGAAACGTTTTCTGGTTCTATGTTGTAAGGAAGATGGTCGATTTCTGCTCCTTTGTATTTATAAGAAGTACAGATTTTTAGGGTATCAAATCCTGAAAGCACATCGCCCTTCATCATATATAAAGCAGTAACTCCGTTTACTTGAATTGCATATTTCAAAGCTACTAAGTCTAACCAGCCGCAACGTCTAGCGCGACCTGTTACGGAACCGAATTCGTTTCCGACTTTTGCCATGGTTTCGCCATCTTTGTCAAAAAGTTCGGTAGGGAAAGGTCCGCTGCCAACTCTTGTCGTATATGCTTTGAAAATTCCAAAGACTTCTTTTACACGGTTTGGAGCGATTCCTAAACCAGTACAAGCGCCTGCTGCAGTTGTATTGGAAGATGTCACAAAAGGATACGTTCCGAAATCAATATCTAAAAGCGAGCCTTGTGCGCCTTCTGCTAATATTGATTTTCCTTCTTTCATCGCTTTGTTGATGTATTCTTCACTATCGATGAATTGCAATGTTTTTAATACTTTGATAGACTCAAAAAACTCGTCTTCCAGTTCTTTCAAGTCGTATTGAAGATCGACATCATAAAAAGCAATCATAGCTTCATGTTTGTCGGCTAAGGTTCTATATCTTTCTTTAAAATCGGCCAGTTCGATATCGCCTACACGAAGACCGTTTCTTCCTGTCTTGTCCATATAGGTCGGCCCGATTCCTTTTAAGGTTGAACCAATTTTAGCTTTGCCTTTTGATGCTTCAGAAGCAGCGTCAAGCAGACGATGTGTAGGCAAAATAAGGTGTGCTTTTCTTGATATGATCAATCTTGACTGGATATCGATATCAAATTTTGCCAATCCTTCCAATTCTTTTTGGAAAACAACAGGGTCGATCACAACGCCGTTTCCTATAATGTTGATTGATTTTTTGTGAAAAATTCCAGAAGGGATAGTTCTCAAAACGTGCTTGATTCCATCAAATTCAAGCGTGTGTCCAGCATTTGGGCCGCCTTGAAAACGGGCAATAATATCGTACTTTGAAGTGAGAACGTCAACAATTTTTCCTTTGCCTTCGTCGCCCCACTGCAATCCGAGTAGTAAATCTACGGTCATTTTTTAGTTGTTTGTGTTTATTTATTCTTTAGGTGTAGTCTTTTTGTTTCCGTAAAGGTATAGAGAGTGGTTGTGGATTTCGATATCAAAAATTTCTTCAATAGTTTTTTTGATGCTTTGGATTCGCGGATCGCAGAATTCAATCACTTCACCAGAATCGGTCATGATGATATGATCGTGCTGTTTATCGAAATAAGATTTTTCGTAATGTGCTTGGTTTTGTCCAAATTGATGTTTTCTTACCAATGCACAGTCCAATAGAAGTTCAATCGTGTTGTAAAGCGTAGCTCTACTAACGCGGTAATTCTTGTTTTTCATCTTGATATAAAGAGATTCGATATCGAAATGCTCTTCATTATCATAAATTTCCTGAAGTATAGCATAGCGTTCAGGAGTTTTGCGATGTCCTTTAGTTTCAAGATATTTTGTAAAAACATTTTTTACAATCTCTTGATTTTTATTGTTATCTACGGAAATTAGTGTCATATCCTGCAAAGATAAATTATTTTATTCAAGTATCAAGTTTCTCGTTTATTGATTTTTATATGTTTAACAAAAGATATAGACTATGGATTTTAATGAAGGATTTTGCTCGTAAAATTTCTGCGAAAATTCGAAAATTCGATTCTGAAACAAGTCTTTTGAGGCTAGTTCTTGTTAATCCGGGTTACTTTATCAATTCCGTCTATCTTTTTAATGTTTTCAATCAATTTTTTGAGAATCGTGTTGTTTTGCACGACAACAACAACTTGCCCGTTGAAAATTCCGGCATCACCGCTCAACGAAATACTTTGGATGTTTACGTGCATGTTGTTGGAAATTACTTTGGTCAATTCATTGGTCAGACCAAGCGTATCCATTCCAGTAATGTTCAGGATAGCCTTAAATTCTTGCTGCGTCGAGTCGATCCATTTCGCCTTGATGATTCGGTAAGCATAGTTAGATTGCAAGCTGATAGCATTTGGACAGTCTTTTTTATGGACTTTTATTCCTTCGTTGATAGTCACAAATCCAAAAACATCGTCTCCTGGAATCGGATTACAGCAAGTCGCTAGTTTATAATCGAGCTTGTCTTGTTCTTTTCCAAAAACCAACATGTCATAATTGTTGCTGATTTCGGGTTTATTGATGATTTCCGGATTTGTAGTAGGAGAGCGCTTGATTTTGTTTTTGAAAAAGTTCATAAACGTATTGCTCTTCTGCGCGGCATAATCTTTCAACTGCTGGTTGTCGATAGCGCCGATTCCCACGCGATAAAAGAGATCAAGGCTTGTTTTTAGCTTGAAATAATTGACCAGTTCATTGACGGTCGTTTCGTTTAAGGTCACTTTTAGATGACGCAATTTTCGAGTCAACAATTCTTTTCCGTCTTCAGCGGTTTTCTTCGTATTCTCGTTTAATACGTTTTTGATTTTCGTTTTTGCACGCGAAGTTGTCACATAATCCAACCAATGTGATGTCGGTTTTTGGTTTGGAGAAGTGATGATCTCAATCTGGTCGCCGCTGTTTAAGACATGATTTAGCGGGACTAATTTTCCGTTGACTCTTGTTCCCCGTGTCCTGATTCCGATTTCGGAGTGGATACTGAATGCAAAATCCAACGATGTGGCACCTTTCGGCAGCGACTTGATTTCGCCTTTCGGCGTAAATACATAAATTTCTTTAGAATATAAATTTAGCTTGAAATCTTCGACAAAGTCCACGGCATTTGTGGAGGCGTTTTCGAGAGCTTCCTTCAAAAGATTTAACCAGGTATCTAAACCGTGCTCTTCGTTGCCGCCTTGTTTGTATTTGTAATGGGCAGCGTAGCCTTTTTCGGCAATTTCGTCCATTCTTTCGCTTCGGACTTGAATTTCTACCCAACGGCCTTTTGGTCCCATGACCGTAATATGCAAAGCTTCGTAGCCTGTCGATTTTGGCGAAGAAATCCAATCGCGCAAACGGCTCGGGCTGGGACGATAATGGTCGGTAACTATAGAATAGATTTTCCAAGCCAAGAATTTCTCTTCGCTTGGTGCTGCTTTGTAGATAATTCGCAAGGCAAACTTGTCGTACACTTCGTCGAAGCTTACGCCTTGTGCCAGCATTTTCTTTCTGATTGAAAAGATGGATTTTGGACGGCCTTTTATGATGTAGTCGATTCCTTCGGCATCTAGCGATTCTTTCAGTACATCTGAAATGGATTTGATGTATTCGTCCTGCTGTTCCTTGGTTTCTTTTATTTTGCTGACAATATCATTGTAGATTTCAGGCTCGGTATATTTCAAGCCCAAATCTTCCAGCTGATTTTTTATGTTGTAAAGTCCCAAACGGTGGGCAAGAGGCGCATAAATATAGAGTGTTTCGGATGCAATTTTTGCCTGTTTGTAATCGACCATCGATTCCATTGTCTGCATATTGTGCAAACGGTCTGCAATTTTGATAAGAATCACGCGTACGTCATCATTCAGCGTCAATAGCATTTTGCGGAAGTTTTCCGCCTGCATCGAGATTTCGTTATCAGTTTTTACCTGGGCTATTTTGGTCAATCCTTCGACGATTTTTGCAATCTTCGGATTGAACATCTTTTCGATGTCTTCTACAGTAATATCAGTATCTTCAACAACATCATGCATCAGTGCAGCGGCAATAGAAGTGGCTCCCAGACCGATTTCTGATGCGACAATTTTTGCCACAGCAATCGGGTGGAAAATATACGCTTCGCCAGATTTTCTGCGTTGGTCTTTATGAGCGTCTACAGCAACATCAAATGCTTTGCGGATTAGTTTTTTATCATCTTCTGAAAGCGTCTGGTAACTGATTCGCAAAAGTTCTTTGTATTCTCTAGCAATTGCCTTGTTTTCTTGTTCTAAATCAATCTCTACCATGGCGTTTCTGATATTTGTTAGCTACTCACTAAAAGTAAAATAAAGTTTTGGATTTTCCAATTTTTTCGCTAGTTTGTATAGAAGCAAAAACCGCTCCAAATTGGGCGGTTTTTTTGTTGTATGGAGTTGTGTTTTATCGCTTTTATTTTATCCTGAAAAAGTTAAGGTCTTGAAAATCATAACTAAAATCTGTAGCAGGAGAAATAGGCTTCATCGTGAATTCTGCATTATCTTTCTCGAAGAAGATATGCGCATCAGCGTGGAAATAGCGATTGTCCCATTTTACGACGAAATTATTGTCTTTATAAAAGAAAATTTCACCTTTTAATTGCGGAGAACGTTTGGAAGCAAAATACATTTTTCCTTTCTTTTCTGTAATCGTAATTTCTCCGAGCCAATTGTCTTTATAGGTTCCAATGTACTTCTTGAAATCGATTTTCTGGTTTTTATTGTTTGTGACAGTTTGCCATACTTCATCTGTAATTTTGTCTGCTTTTTCCTCAGTAGCTTTGTTTCTATCACTGTAAATTTTTACATGGTCAATTGGTTCAATTCCGAGATAGCTGTCTTTAATTGTGTTGGTGATGGCCGAAAAAGCAGCGCCAGATTGCTGATTCGTAAAAACAATGATTCCGAGCTGCAATTCGGGAATCAAAGTTACTTGGGTTACGATTCCTTCTAAGCCGCCTGTATGTGAAACTTGCATCTTTCCTTTCACATCGGTTAATTGCCAGCCGAGACCATACGCTTTGAAAAGAGAATTATAAGGTGGCGCAGGCTTATTAGGCATCAGGGTTTGCGGTGTCCACATTTCTGCGTGTTCTTTTTCCGAAAACAATTTTTGTCCGTTGCCGTATTTTCCTTTATTCAATTGCATGATGGCCCATTTGCTCATATCGTTTACGCTGGAATAAATACCCGCGGCTGCGTCAAAAGTTTGGTTTTTATAGCGTGAAATGACCTTTAGCTTTCCATCGATAGGAACATGAGGAACGATTACGTTAGAAGTATCTTTTAAGCGTACCCATGTCGAAGCTGTTTTGGTCATTTCCAACGGTTTCAGGATTTTGGTTTCTATAAAATCATTCCATGTTAGGCCGCTAGCTTTATGAACGACTTCTCCCGCGATGATATACAACAGATTGTCGTAATCGTATTTTGTCCTGAATCCAGAAACAGGCTTTAAGTATTGGATATTTTCAATAATGTCTTGTGCTTTAAAATCAGAACCGTCAGGCCAGATCATTAAGTCGCCGGCACCAAGTCCGAGGCCGCTTCTATGTGTCAGCAGATCTCTGATGGTAAACTCGTTGGTCACATACTCATTATACATTTTGAATTCTGGCAAGTATTTGATGACTTTGTCGTCCCATTTGATTTTACCTTCGTCAACAAGCATTGCCAAAGCAGCGCTGGTAAAAGCTTTGCTGTTGGATGCAATTCCAAATAAAGTATTTTCGTCTACTTTTTGCTTCGTAATTATCGATTTGACGCCATAGCCTTTGGAGTGGATTACTTTTCCGTCTTTTACGACAGCAACCGCGATACCAGGCACATCAAAAGTTTTTAGTGTTTTTTCTACGACTTCGTCAATTTGCGTAGGCGTAATCTGTGCCGAAAGAGTAGTGCTTATTAAAATAGCGAATAGGCCTAATTTAAAATTCATAAGTTGTAATTCATAAGTGATTAAAATCCTCTTTGTCTTTTTGCTTCAAATATCAAGATTGCAGCGGCCACAGAAACGTTCATGGAATCAATTGCACCTTGCATTGGGATGATTATGTTTTGGGTCGCATTGTCGCGCCATTCTTGCGTGAGTCCGGTAGCTTCCGTCCCAACAACTAAAGCGGTCGGGGTGGTATAATCTTGCGTATGATAGCCCGTAGAATTCTGCAAAGTAGCACAATAGATGCTGATGTTTTTTTCTTTTAGGAAGGTAATAATTTCTTCAGTATTTCCTGTCGCGATGTTGTTTGTAAAAAGACAGCCCACACTCGAGCGTACAATATTTGGATTATACAAGTCGCTTTTCGGGTTGGCTATGATAACCGCATCTAGGTTGGCGGCATCGGCAGTTCGCAGAATGGCTCCAATATTGCCTGGTTTTTCAGGTGCTTCGGCGACAAGAATGAGCGGGTTTTCACCTAAATCTAATTCAGATAAAGAAAGAGTTTTGGATTTTGCAATGGCTAAAATTCCTTCCGTAGTATCACGATAGGCTAGTTTTTGGTAAACTTCTTTGCTGATTTCAATCAATTCTGCAGAATGGGAAAGTTTTCCGGCTTCGTTTTCAGAAATGATTTCCGGTAGAAATAAGATGGTTTCGATTTCATAACCGCCTTTCTGCGCCAGTTCGATTTCTCTTTGCCCTTCGATTAAAAAAGTTCCGGTCTGCTTTCGGGCTTTGGATTTTTCCTGAAGCAGCACCAGCGATTTTATAAATGGATTTTGGACAGAAGTGATTTGTTTCAAGATTGTAGTTTCTATGTTTCTAAGTCGCTAAGGTACTACCTTTTCTAAAATCATAAAACCTAAAATCATAAATTAAAGTATTCCTCTAGCTTTAATTTCCAAATATTTATTAATCGTGTCCAAAGTAAGATTTTCGGGTTGTGTCAATACCGAATAGATTCCGTATTTTTTCAATTCGTTAACGATAAGACGTTTTTCAAAAGCAAATTTTTCAGCGATGACTTTGTCATATACTTCTTGAACTGTAACTGCCTTCGAATTGATAATTTCGTTTAGTTCTGTGTTCTGAAAGAAAACGACGACCAGCAAGTGGCTTTTTGCAATTCCCTTTAAATACGGAAGCTGGCGATGAAGACTGTCTAGAGTTTCAAAATTTGTATATAAAATGATAAGGCTTCGGTGGTTGATATTTTTCTTTATGTCGGCATACAATCGGCTGTAATCGCTTTCAAAGAAATCGGTTTTGATGTTGTAAAGACTTTCCAAGATTTGGTGCATCTGTGAAGAGCGTTTTTCGGCTACGACACGATTTTCTACTCTTTTTGAAAAGGCAAACATTCCGGCCTTGTCTTGTTTTTTTAGAATTACGTTAGATAAAACCAAAGTCGCATTTATAGCATAATCCAACAGGCTTAGGCCGTTAAAAGGCATTTTCATCACACGGCCTTTGTCGATAGCCATGTAAATGGATTGTGACTTTTCGTCTTGGAACTGATTGACCATTAACGAATTCTTCTTTGCCGTGGCTTTCCAGTTTAGCGTACGGATGTCATCACCTTGCACATATTCTTTAATCTGCTCAAATTCCATCGTATGGCCAATTCTTCTGATTTTTTTTACACCATATTGAAACAGGTTGTTTGAGAAGGCCATCAGGTCGTATTTTCGCAGCTGAATATAAGACGGATAGGTCGGGACCATCTGGTTTTTGTCAAACGTAAATCTTCGGGAAACCAGTTTTAATGGAGAAATCACATAGATGTTGAGGTTTCCAAAAACATATTCGCCTCGTTCTGTCGGACGAAGATAATATTGGATGTCGTCTTGAGAAGAAGCTTTTATTTTTCGCTTGATTTCAAAATTACGGACTTGGAACTGCTCGGGAATTTCGTCTATGATTTTTATCCCGATAGGGAAGGTATAATAGTTTTTTATATGTACCCCAACTGGATTTTCATCGCCGTTTGATAGTTTTTCGGGAGCGATTCGAGTTCCGTCTATTCCGGTTTTGGCCGCAAATAAGATCAGTATGTCAAGGACTAGAAACGCCAAAAGCATCAGCAATACATATCCTGCCGCATTGTAGAGTGCCGGAAACATAAAAGCAAAGCAATAGATGAATCCGACGCCAATCAGCGCGAAAAAAAAGAAATTGTTGATGTATAGTTTTTTGGGCAGTTTCAAAGCGGCAGTGTTTTAAATTATCTAGGAATTTCGATAGCTTCAATCACCTGCTTGATGATTTCTACGCTTGTAATTCCTTCCATTTCACGTTCTGGCGTTACGATAACTCGGTGTTGCAGAACTGGAATTGCGGCTTCTTTGATATCTTCTGGCGTTACGAAATCTCTTCCGCGAATAGCGGCATATCCTTTGGCAGCATTTAGGATGGCAATCGATGCACGAGGCGAAGCTCCTAAATACAAGAAAGCATTTTCTCTTGTGTTTACGACTAGCTTGGCGATATATTCCAAAAGCTGAGGCTCTACAATAATCTGTTTTACCAAAGATTGGTATTTCTGAATTTCTTCAGAAGTCAGAACGGTCTGGATGTTATCTAATTTTCCATGATTCTGCAATAGGTGCTCTTTCTGGATAATCAGGATTTCTTCATCTAATTTCGGGTAATCGATATTCACTTTGAAAAGGAAACGGTCTAATTGGGCTTCTGGCAAACGATACGTTCCTTCTTGCTCAATCGGGTTTTGTGTCGCGATAACCAAAAACGGAGCTTGCATTTCATAAGTAGTGCCGTCCATTGTGATTTGGCGTTCTTCCATGACTTCAAACAATGCAGCCTGTGTTTTGGCAGGAGCACGGTTAATTTCGTCAATTAAGACTAGATTGGAAAAAATCGGTCCTTTTTTAAACTCAAATTCTGATTTTTTTAGGTCATAGACAGAAGTTCCTAAAATATCAGACGGCATCAAATCGGGTGTGAACTGAATTCTGCTGAATCCGATGTTTAATGTCTTAGCCAATAATTTTGCCGTAATGGTTTTGGCAACTCCCGGAACTCCTTCCAATAGAACGTGTCCGTTTGAAAGGATAGCGACCAAAAGCTGATCGATCATCTTGTGCTGACCTACAATAACGCTTCCGATTTCAGTCCTGATTTTTTCGATGCTTTCTTGCAATTGGCTTAAATCAATTCGAGATTGAAAATTTACGTTTTCGGTTGCATTTTCGTTTTGGCTGTGTTCTATATTTTCTTCCATTGGATATGTGGATTATGTTTCTTAATTGTCTTTTTCTTTTGCGAAAATCTTTTCGATGGCCGTATTTAAGGCTATCAAGTCGCTTTCAATACTTTGATGATAGTTTTTTCGGTACTGGTTTATAAGATAGACGGCTCGTTGTATATCTTCTAGCTTCTTGCCTGTTTTCTGCTGTAGCTTTTTCTCGAAATTTTCATCCAGAACAGTAGTATCAAGCAGGTATTCGTTTCTAACTTTTTCTAAGAAATATATGATTTTCTTTTCAATTATATTGTCGTGATTGCCTTCTTGGAAATATAAATTTCCGATGGTTTTCGTAAAATCGACTGTTGTGTTTTCTAAAGGCTTTATGATTCTGACGATCCTTTGTTTTCTTTTTGCATTGAATATAAGGAAAATCAACATTCCTAGCAAAAATATATACCATACGGCTTTTAAAGCGGGCTGGCTAAGTATATAGCGCAATGGGGAATTTGAAATGATTTCCCCAGTCTGGTTTTTTACAAGCCAGAATATTTCTCCGTCTGCATAACTCAAGGCTTTAGCCGCATATTTTGAGTGATTGTCTTTTAAAAGATGATAGTTCGTAAAGACAGTCGGCTGTGTGTGCAGGTAAAATTCTCCTTTGCCATAAGGAATTTTTATAAAATTGACCAGCTTTTCTGATTTGTTTCCTTGATATCCAAGAACAGTAGTGTTGAGCGTGTCTATTTTATTGAAATAGGAATTTCCGGATCCGACGGTGATATTGTATTTTTCTGAACCTAGATTTGGATTGGCCAGCCATGCCGAGATGGAATCCCTGCCTAGAAATTTTGAGGAATACTCGAATTTCAGGCTGTCCATTAATTTTTGCGGAAATGATTTTGAGCTGATAAAAATCTTATTTCCATGTTCGGCAAAATATAAGATTTCTTGTGTCGATTCGTCGTCAATCAGGTAGTTTTCTGAAATGGAAAGAATGGTTCCTTTGGCTTTATAGGTATTGACAAGACTGTCATAATCGTATAACGGCTCAAGATATTCGTAGGCCGTCTGTGTAATCCTATTGACTTTTTCATTATCAAACAAAGCTGGAGCTTCTTCATTAAAGATATACATCCCAAAAGGAATTTTATCGTTAATTCCAAAAGTAGGCGACCAGTTGATTGGTTTCGGCCGTGTAGCATCAATATAAACAATACCCGCTAAAAGCAGTACCAAAAACACGATGTATATTTTGATAGTCTTGTTCATTTATAGGGCTTTGATGGTTTTTTCAAATGATTTTACGGCTTTTGACAAGGTGTCTTCTTCTAGCTCAAATTCGCCATACCAGATGTAGTTGTAGAGATAAGAAAGGTATGAAAAATCGTTCCTTAGTTTTTCGCTTTTTATTTCGTAGAGATAGTCGGAATTTGTTTTCTCGACATCCCATTCGATGATTTCTTTTTCGGCTAGCTTTTTCAGCAGCCATAAATAATAATAGCGCACGACCAATCGGCTTTCGCCTGATTTTGTGGCTTCTTTGATCAGCTTTTCGAAGTCGACCAAATGAAGGTTCTTTTCGATTTCATCGTAATGAATTACTTTTTTGTCTGAAGATTTTCCAAAAATCCATCGGCCTTCATCATTCATAATAGCCTTCACGATAAGGTAGATTACGAATAAGATAATGATTACGGCTAGAATTTTCAGAAATAGTTCAACAAAAGACATGGAAGCTTCCTCGCTGCTCAAGCTGAAAATTTTCCCAAACCAATATGAAAGCCATTCTTTAAAACGATCCCAAGCATTTTTTTCTTGGGTCTTGGTTTCGTACTCAAAGCTCGAATCGCTGTATTTCTCTTTTAATTTGCTAAACGAACGGCTTTTTATTTCGGTGCTGTCGATTGCGATGTCTTTTTCAGAAAACTTAGAAATAGCAGTAACTGTGTCGGTTTTTTTTTCCGGCGGAGGATCCTGACTGAAAGCGGTATTCAGGCAGAAAAAGAAGAGAACTATGTAGAGTAGCTTATTCAAAATCTTTTCCGATACTGTCGATTTCTCCAAACGAAGTTTTGTTTTCCTCATGTTCTCTGCGGCTGTAGTAAATTAGGCCTTGGTTTACAATAAGGAGATTATTCAATACGTAATTTGCCAAGATTACAATTACAAAAATTATAGCCATCACGATTCCAATTGTAGAAAGCGCTTCTGTTGTTCCGTTAGCAGTCCCAGATTCAATTGAAGTAAAGAGGACAATCATAGAAATGACATACGGAATCATCGAAAAGATAGTCAGGACAACTTGAACAATCATATACATAATCATCGTGACGCCAATAATCGGCCAAAATTGCTTTTTTAAATATCCTATAGCATTTCCAAACGAAGTAAAATAACCGTTTGAAGTATTGAGATAATCAAATAATGTAAGTGATAGTATGCTGAATAGTGCAGGAATGGCAATGATAAGCAATGGGATTCCGATAATGATAAAGGACAGAAACAGTAAAACGACAAACAAAATCATCACCAACGGCGTAATTATAAACAAGGAAATAATAAAATACAGTACTATTTTTCCTGCTTTAGATTTTAAACGGCCAATTATTTGCTTGGTCGTGAAATTGCTTCCTCCGTTTTCGTCATATTGTTGCAAATAAACAACTGGATAGGCAAAATTTAATAAGGTAAGAAATAAGGAAAGAATAACAAATCCGACTAATGATCCGATAAAAAGACCTAAGTTTTCATTAAAAAGCTTTTCGGTAAAATTATAACCAGGATTTGTATTGTCTATTGAAGAAAAAATAGCTTCAAAATAAATTTTTGAAAGAAAATAGATGAAAACTGTCAGCAACAACAGGAATATTCCGTTGATGACAAAATAGTTTTTCAGGAAATGCTTTCCATCTTTTTTGAAAAAGGAAAAGGTGTCGTTAAGATAATCGCTAAAATTTCTTTTCTTGAATAAGGCTATCATTTGGCGGATTGGATTTTTTTGTTGACGATAAAAGGAAATATCAGAAAATAAAAAGAAATCAGGGATAAAGTGGATAGGATAATAAAGACATTCAGCCAATTCGGCATCTCTAAGGAATATCGGGTGACAAAGCCTTCGAGTATTCCAGCGGCAATGGTGAAAGGCATTGTTCCCATAAAAATTTTCAAGCTGCTCTTGAATCCTATCTTAAAAGAAGTCATTCTGGAATAGGTTTTCGGGAACAGTATAGAAGCACCTAGAATAAACCCAGCGGCTGCTTCAATTACTATTGCGAAAATTTCCATGGAGCCATGAATCCAGATGCCTTGAACGCTTTCCCAAAAAACACCTTGTTCGTAGAAAAAGTATTGGAAAGCACCGAGCATTATGCAGTTTTGAATCAAAATATAAAAAGTACCCAAGCCTGCAAAAATACCGTAAAGGAAGCATCGCAGTCCTACGTATAAATTGTTTAGGGTGATTCCGATCGTCATGCCCCAATTGCTTCCGTCTTTGTAGATTGCAACAGGATTACCGTCTTTGATGTTTTCTAAAGTCTTGTTGACATAGCCGTCGCCTAAAATCAGTCGTACAAAATCAGGGTCGTATTTTGCGGATACCACGCCAATTGCTGTAGTCAGGAAGAAAAGGAGGAAAGCGTATAAAACATACCTTCGGTATTGGTACACCAGCAAAGGAACTTCGATAGAAAAGAAATACACGAACCTGTTGGTTTCTGTCCTTTTAGTCTTGTAGATTTTTTGATAGATCTGTGCTGCTAGATGATTCAGATAGACAACTGTCTTGCTTTTAGGATAATAGGTTTGTGCATACGATAAATCGTTGACCAAATGTATGTACAAACTGGCCATTTCATCAGGATTTTTTTTAGCTTTACCAAAAATTGCTTGTTCAAAGTCAAGCCATTTTTCTTTATTTTGCTTTATGAATGCAACTTCTCTCATCTGATGCTAAAATATAAAATATGACACAATTATCTATAAATACGACGCAAAATGTCAATATTAATTTTACGGCAGCCTCTATAGGTGATAGGATTTTAGCATACCTGCTTGATTTTCTGGCTAAAACGGCCTATGCTATTGTTGTGTATTCTATTTTTTTCTATGGACTGGGTATCAATAAGCTATTGGACAAAATGGATAATTGGTCCAGAATTTCAATATTAGTTTTGTTTTATATGCCGGTCATTTTTTATTCGCTTCTTTTGGAAAGTTTATTAGAAGGGCAGACTTTAGGCAAAAAGCTTATGAAAATAAAAGTCGTTAAAATTGACGGCTATCAGGCTTCTTTTGGCGATTACTTAATGCGTTGGGTTTTTAGGATTGTTGATGTTAGTTTCAGTGGCGGTATTGTGGGATTGATAGCTATTATTTCTAGTGAAAAATCGCAACGCCTTGGAGATATGACTGCTGGCACTTCGGTAATCACGCTAAAAAATAATATCAACATCAACCATACGATTTTGGAGGAAATTGACAACAGTTATGTGCCGACTTATCCGTTGGTGATAAAGCTAAGCGATAATGATGCACGAATCATTAAGGAAACGTTTCATAGCGCAAGGGCCAATCGCGATTTCCATATGCTTTCAAGATTGAAGACGAAAGTAGAAGATGTTACCGGTATTAGAAACCAGTCTGGAAATGATGAAGATTTCATCAAGACGATTTTGAAAGACTATAATTATTATACTCAAAAAATGTAATTAGAATTACGAATTACGAATACACTAAATAATTTCCTGAAATTACTATGTTTTATCTTTTAGATATTATCGGAACCATGGCTTTTGCGCTATCTGGCGCACTGACGGCAATGAACAAGAAACTCGATCCATTCGGAGTTTTTATTATTGCTTTTGTGACTGCTGTTGGTGGCGGTACATTAAGGGACATTATGATCGGACGTACTCCTGTGGGATGGATGCGCGACTTGAATTATGTGTATTTTATCATTGCTGGCTATTTCCTCGCTATTATTTTCAGGAAGAAACTAGACAGGCTCAGAACTTCTTTGTTTTTATTTGATACGATTGGCTTGGGCGTTTTTACGTTGATTGGCCTTGAAAAAGGATTAGACACGAATCTTCACCCGATTATTTGTATTGCTTTGGGGACGATGACAGCTTGTTTTGGCGGTGTCACTCGAGACATTCTATGCAATGAAATACCTGTGATTTTCAGAAGAGAAATTTATGCCACAATCTGCATTATTGGGGGGATTTTGTTTTTCATCTTAAAACGCTGGAATCTTGATAACGATATTCTTTATCTGATAACTTCCTGCGTGATGATCGCAATTCGCTTGATGGCTGTCAAGTTCAAATGGTATCTTCCAGCCTTGAACCAAAAATAATTATCGGGTCAGATAAACATACCCTGTTAGAGGAGTTTTATAATCTGGATCGTTGAGATCTAAGACATAATAATAGGTGCCGTCTGGAAGATTGGTCCCGCTGATTTCAATTCCTTTAGTTGCTTTCCCATACCAGTTTTCGGTATTGTTATTTCCTGTCCACACCAACGTGCCCCAACGGTTATAGATAAGCAATTCGAAATTCAAAAAGATATCTCGTAATCCGTCTATAAAGAAAAAATCATTCCACCCGTCATCATTGGCAGTAACAGCATTATAGACTGTTGGCGGGCAGTTTTTTGTGTCTAATAAAAAAGAAGTAATACTATAGCAATTTTCATCTTCTATCCTCACAAAGATTTCTTTTGGCGTTACCGAAGCAATATAATTATGCGAATTAAGAATCGGGTTTTCGTTAGATTCAGCTTCCTCTTTAGACGCAAAAAAATGAACTACATAACTAGGGTCAATCTTTACAGCGTCTTCATAATGCGAAAAATTGAAAGTTCCTTTTTTTAGGCCTTCATTGCAGGCGAAAATCGTTTCGAGCGGATTAAATTCTGGAGAAACCAGAAAAGAAACAGCAACAGAAAAATTGTTGTTCATTTCATTTAATTCGGTTACGATTCCAGTTCCATTTCCGGCATCGTCGACTACAAATTTTAGAGTAAAATCATTCGGAATTTCATCAGGTATCGTAAGATGGATACTATCGCTATAGCTTCCTCCAATCGGGATAGGAGGGACTGTCAAGGTTTGCTCAATCAAGATTCCGTTCGCATAAATCGAAATAGGAACTTCTGCAATTAGAGAATCAGTACTATCTAGATTGTATACGGTATAATCTACAATGATGCGTCGCGAATTGCATTCTAAAGCAACATTATCAATTGAAATGGTCGCATCTGGAAGCTGGTTATTTAATTTGGTAAGCACGGTGGTAATCATTACAAAATCCTGCTGCGAAGTAAGCTGAATTTCTACCGATTCGTCACTGATATCTATAAAGTCTTGGATTTCATAAACATCCAAATCCATGTTGTACAAGGTGCTGGAACCTGTAAAAGTATTAGTGCCGTTAAAGGCATTATTTGGAGGATTTAAGGCATTGCTTAAAGTATTCCCGTTAATTTTTAAAGATTCCGTAAACCCAGGATTAGGGAGGTTAACATCGCCTTCCCAAGCAATAAATCCAATTTTAGAACCGACATTATCAATTACATTCAGGCTATTTAACGTCAAGGTCAGGTCATTCTGCGTTCTTGAAACACCCTGCAGTCCGTCGTAGACATTGATTTGATTCAGAGGAAGGCTTTCGTTTTTGTAGATAATTACGATGGCCCAACCGGCAAAGTTTGTACGGTTGTTGCAATAATGCGTCGGATTTAAAAACGGAGAAACATCCAGGTCTGATAACGTATAATTTCCGTTTCCAGTCGTGCGGATTTGTGTCGTCACATCTGTAAAAGCGCAGAAATAGTCTAAATCATTTTGGAAAAAAGCGAAATTCCTTTCAGAAGTTATAGGCGTTCCGTTTAGAAGCACATTCAAATCGCCTGTGCCCGAACCGGCCCAATAGAGATAAGCTTTTTCAATTTCATCTGTTGCATCCATTGTCAAAGTTGCAGAAGAAGAAGTGGAAATAGAACATAAGGTATTGAGATTGTTTTCTGAAGTATTGAGCGTATTTCCTACAATCGTGAAATCATAACGGCCGTTGAATTGTTGGAATAAAGCTACATCTTGCGCTAGAACGGTGCAAGAGAAAAGTAAAAAGACGATAATGTTTCTAATTGGTAGTTTTAGATTCACTCGATAATCAATTGAAAGATATAAAGATAGTATTTATTTATAATAGAGTATGTTAACAAAATAAAATTACCTTTTACGAATGCCTTAATCTTATCTAAAAAATTAGTACTTTTCCAAAGCATAAAAATAGGCCGTGAGAAACTATACCGTTAGAAAATATAAAGCCGAAGACTACGATAATTGGAACGCTTTTGTGGATAAAGCCAAAAATGCGACATTTTTATTTCATAGAGATTTTATGGAATACCACAGCGATAGGTTTCAGGATTTTTCATTGATTATTTTAGATGGTGAAAATTGGGAAGCGGTCTTGCCAGCTAATGTTGTCGGCGACGCTATTTTTTCTCATCAAGGATTGACTTACGGGGGAATTGTGTGCGATGAAAAGATGAAACAGTCCATAATGATTTCAGTTTTCAAGAGCGTATTGCAGTTTTTAGAATCCAACGGAATCCAAAAGCTTCATTTCAAGATGATGCCTTCTATTTATTTTGATTTTCCTTCCGACGAATTAAATTACGCTTTATTCTTAGTCGATGCAAAATTGACACGAAGAGATGCTTTGTCTGTTATTGACAATTCTAAACCATACAAGATCTCTAGAGCTAGAAGAGCGTGTGTAAGAAGAGGACAGCAGTTGGGCTTGATAATCAAAGAAGAGCCTAATTTTAAGTTGTTTTGGGACGAAATATTGATTCCGAATATCTCAGAAAAGCATAACGCAAAACCTGTTCATACTGTTGAAGAAATCGAAAAGTTGCATCGTTTGTTTCCAGAAAACATTAGGCATTTTAATGTCTATTATCAAGATAAGATTGTTGCAGGGACAACTATTTTTATTTCTAAAAATGTTGCTCATCCTCAGTATGTTTCTGGACAAAATAATAAAAACGAGCTAGGTTCGTTAGACCTTCTGTACCATCACTTGATTGTTGATGTATTTCCCGATAAGCGGTTTTTTGATTTTGGAATTTCTAATGAACAAAACGGGCAAAAACTTAATGAAGGACTTATTTTTTGGAAGGAAAGTTTCGGGGCAAGGACTCTGACTCAGGATTTTTATGAAATCTCAACCTCCAATTACAACAAGCTAGAAAATGTTTTGATATGATAAAATTTCTGGATTTAAAGAAAATAAACGAACCGTATCAAGCGGCTTTCCAAGCAAAGCTAAAAGATATCTCAGAGAAAGGCTGGTATATTTTAGGCGAAGAAATCAAAGCTTTTGAGCATAATTTTGCGGCATATTGCGGCGTCAAATATTGTATTGGCGTTGGAAATGGCTTGGATGCTTTGGTCTTGATTTTTAAAGCGTATATTCAATTAGGTAGAATCCAAAAAGGGGATGAGGTGATCATTCCTGCAAATACTTACATTGCGAGTATCTTAGCGGTACTTCAAGCAGATTTAGTTCCGGTTTTAGTCGAGCCAAATCTTGAAACCTACAACATCGACGCTAAAGAAATAGAGAAGGCCATAACGCCAAAAACTAAAGCAATTTTGCCTGTTCATTTGTATGGACAGTTGTCTCCGATGCAAGAAATTAATTCCATAGCAAAGAAATATAAACTGTTGGTGATCGAAGATGCGGCGCAAAGTCATGGAGCCGTTTTAAATTCAAAAAAAGCAGGAAGCATAGGCGATGCCGCAGGATTTAGCTTTTATCCAGGTAAAAACCTAGGCGCTTTGGGCGATGCGGGGGCCATTACCACAAATGATGAAGAATTGGCAAGAATGCTTTTTTCTTTACGCAACTACGGATCCGAAACAAAGTACGTTAATGATTATATCGGAATTAATTCCCGACTGGATGAATTGCAGGCAGCATTCTTAACGGTAAAATTGCCAAATCTTGATGCCGAAAATACGATCAGGCAGAAAATAGCAAGACGGTATTTGTCCGAAATAAAAAACAATAAGATTACTTTGCCGTTTTATGACGATTCCGATAATCATGTTTTTCATCTTTTTGTTGTCAGGACAGCTGATAGGAAAGGATTTCAAGAGTATTTACTGAAAAATAATATCCAAACCTTGATTCATTATCCGATTCCACCTCACCAGCAAAAAGCGCTTTCTTTTCTCAAAGAATTATCTTTCCCGATTACTGAAAAGATTCACAGGGAAGTTTTGAGCTTGCCAATAAGTCCTGTCATGAGCGAGGAAGAGGTTGGCTATGTGATTCAAATTATTAATAAATTCTAATTGATTTCTATAAAAAAAATAGTAGCATCATCACTGTTCAAAGTAACCTCTTTGAATAGTATCAGTGTTGTCATAAAAATTTTAATAGGAATTCTGTCATCCAAGATTATTGCCCTTTTTTTAGGAGCTCCCGGAATGGCGTTGGTCGGAAATATGAGGAACTTTTTTTCTTCGGTAGAAACGATTACGACCTTAGGCTTCCAAAATGGAATCGTAAAATATGCTGCAGAAAATCAAAATGACGAAGCTCATATCAAAAAAATAATTTCCACCACTTTTATTACGTTATTGTGCTCTTCGATACTATTTGCCTTTGTCCTTTTTTTATTTAGTGGCTACTGGAACGAGCAGGTTTTCGGAGCTCATCACAATTTTGATTTTGTATTTATTGTCTTAGCTTTTTCTGTACCGTTTTATGTCCTCAATGTTTTTTTGGTGAGCATACTGAATGGTTTTGGAAAATACAATAAGATAATCTACATCAATATTTTTGGTAGTATTATTGGACTCATCGTTTCTGTAATCTTAATCTGGGAACTCAATATAGCAGGTGCCTTGATTTCGGTAGTGGTTACACCAGCCTTACTCTTGTTTGTTACCTTTATTTATTTTAGAGCCGAGATGGATTTATGGAAGTATATCAGCTTCCAGTCTTTTGATTTTGACATTATCAAAAGCCTATCGTCCTTTTCACTGATGGCTCTAGTTTCGGGATTCTTAGGCCCATTGGTCTTTCTGGCAATTCGGAATAATGTGATTGAAAAATTAGGCACAGAACAAGCTGGATATTGGTCAGCGATGGAAAGAATTTCATCCAATTATTTGATGTTTATTTCTACCTTACTGACTGTTTATTTTCTGCCAAAATTAATATTAGCTACCGCAAAAAAAGAGACTAAAACTGTTTTTTATAGCTATTATAAGACCATTTTGCCGATTTTTATTTTTACCGCTGGTATCATTTATGTGCTAAGGCATTTCATTGTGGCTTTTCTGTTTACGAAAGACTTTATGCCCGTCGAAAACCTATTCAAGTGGCAGCTGATAGGCGACACGCTTAAAGTAGCATCACTCATACTTGGATTTGAATTCTTTGCTAAAAAAATGACAGTAGCTTTTATTATTTCTGAGCTATTATCTTTAGCCGTCTTATACGCCTCAACTCTATATTTTATAGCGGATTATGGTATAGAAGGCATAGTGATGGCACATGCATTTACATATCTGCTGTATTTTTTGGTGTTGAGTATTTATTTTAGAAGCACTATGAAGCTATAATATAAACGTCTTATTACCTTTATTAATTTTAATACTAAGAACTTTAGAATGAACAAAAGTCTTTTTATCATACCCTTTTACAACGAAGAAAAAAGAATATCATCTGATGAATATCTCCAAATCATTGAAGAATCAGAAGAGATAGATTTTTTATTGGTAAATGATGGTAGTGTAGATGCTACTTTAGGTATTTTAAAAGGGCTTTCTGATAAATTATCAAATTGTGAAACGTATGATTTGTCTCAAAATTCAGGGAAAGCCGAGGCCATAAGAAAAGGTATGCTTCATGCACAAAATCAATACGACTATATCGGCTATCTGGATGCTGATTTTTCAACGCCTGTATCAGAAATGATAAAACTATTGGACTATGCAAAAAGAAATCCCCACCTAAATATTGTCTTGGGAAGCCGCGTAAAGCTTTTAGGTAATCAAGTTATAAGATCGCAGGTAAGGCACTATTTCGGACGAATTTTTGCCACTGTAATAAGTAAATTCATTTTGCGTGTTCCAGTTTATGATACCCAGTGTGGTGCAAAAATCATAAAAGCTGACGTCGCAAAAACACTTTTTGAAAAACCATTTTTAACGCGATGGATTTTTGATGTCGAAATGCTATTACGCTATAAAACAACATACCCCAACTTTCTAACAACTGCTAGCGAATATCCATTGGATATTTGGATCGAAAAAGGCAAAACATCTATAAAACTAAAAGAGTTCTTGATTTTTCCATTTCAAATTTTAAAGATATATTTTCACTATTCTAAAAAAAACAGTTAATATTTTTTAATGAACTGATTTTCTTGCGATGACAGGAAATTCTTCATTTTTTTCTATTGTGTTGTAGATTATGAAATGTTTTGTTTCGTCTATCTTTTTGAAGTTTTTATAGATGTATACGGCAATTACGCTAAAATCTTCTTTTTTGTCAAACATAAATTCCTCACCACCATCAAGAAAGCTTTTTTCTAAAAAAATAAAATTTTCTTTTTTTGCTGCAATCCTCAGAAAACGACTAGGATCTCTATTCACCTCGTTGTTTGTAAGCCAATCTGCGGGTAAAACACTTTGAGTGTTAAATACGTAATGTGCCATTGGAAAACTTGGAGCAACAATATAACGATTGCCGTATTTTTCAACCAGAGACTTAAGATCGAGTAACTTGTTTCTGTTGTCTTTATTGGTTTTGAGGTATTTTAGCTTTGGAGAAATAGTATCTAAAGGATAGTTTAATTCAGAAATTTGTTTTTCTCTATAAGGCCTAAAGTTGGAAGAATAGGCTAACAGTAAAATAATACTTCCACCCAAAATAAATAATTTCGGATTATAGACTTTGTCTAAGTCTTCTGAAAATAAGATTGATAATGATAGGATTATACCCGTTGAAAAGAAAATAGGATAATTGTAACCCATGCTTATTGAACAGCTCCAAGCAATCAAAAGAGTCAGGAGAATTGGAATATAATACTTGAAGTTATTTCGGTCCTTAATTATTTTACTGATTACAGCAAAAGTAGCAGAAAGCATTGCAATTCTTGAAGCGATCAGAAATTCTCTAAAAACGCATAAAGCAATAGAAACGACAAGCAGAACAATAGAGAGATTTTTTAAATATTCTGGAAAAGTGATTGCTTTCTTTTTTGGAAAATACAATAATAAATACGCCAGCAGAATGATTAAGGGCAGTAAAAAAGATACTTTAGGATACGTCCACACATAATCTAAAAAACCTGAATAAAGAAGGTCTTTAAAATGCGTCTGTCCAGTTGTTTGCTCTAGAAAATTATTAATAGATGATGTGTAGTTTATCCACAAAAAGAATAGTGAAATGAAGACCAATAAAAAAGCTAAGAATTGTACGCCTTTTTTTATTCCTTGCATACAGGCAATCACTAAAAAGAAACCAAAAGGAATTAAATAAAAGGATTGTTTTGTAAGTGCTGATAAGAAACAAAAAAAAGCGATTGCCAAAAGTTGAACTATACTCGATTTTCCATTCCTGCTTAAAGAGAGAATATATAAAGCAATTACAGCAAAGAGCAGGCCATCTGTTGTAGGCCACGGATACGCCGTGAAATTCAATAATGAAATGACAAATCCTACCGTCATTAAGGCCCACTTATTAAATTTAAAAGGAAGCGGATAAAAATTAGTAAAACTTTTAACGGCTAAAAACACTTGCAAAGCAAACAGCAAATAGTTGACAATTTTGATATAATAAAATTGACCCGCTATAGGAAGTATTTTAATAAAAATGGCCTGAAAATATAAAGTTGACGGTGGAGCTTTATAGACAAAATCTTTATAGACATCTTGTCCGTTTGCAATTCTCCATGAAAAACTGGGAATATATCCAGTATCCCAAGTTTCAAATCCATAACGTGCCGTGAATAAACAATAAATGGCTACAACGATAAAAAATAAAGAACAGTAGATGGTATTTGTTGAAATTGTTTTCATGAATTATTTTTTTCGACTATAGATTTATTGCCAGTTTTCTAAATACCTCTCAGCAATTTTAATAAAATGATGCTCCTTTTCAACGAACGCTCGTGCATTCCTACCCATTTTAGCTAATTCTTCTGGATTTTCGATTAAGAACGATAGTTGATCTACTATAGAATCTACATCTGGCAAAGCATTTACAGCCACTTTATCGGTTAATTGATAATAGTCGTAAAATTCAGATTCAGCTCCCGTAAAAACGACTTTTCCTTGCGCCATGGCTTCCAAAGCATTATATCCTTGGTCAAAAGAGTAGATCTGATCAAGAAGTATATGTGCCGATTGCAAATACTTTTGATATTCGTCATAAGCCAAGCTATTCACTATTATGATTTCGACTTTGTCTTTGTACTTTACTTCTATTTTTGATAACGCCTCTAAAAAAATAGCACTTCCTTTTTTGACAGAGCTATATTTATTAATACCATGGAAAATGATAATCCTTGAATCAATTTTTATCGGCGAGAACTTAAGCTTATCTGTATTTATCGGATTTGGAATCAATGAAAAATCAATGTCAGTATGCTCCATCGGGATCTTATAATCCAAATCAGAAACCAATATTCCATCGCAGTTAGATTTCAAGAAATTAAAAAGCTTTTTCTGTTGCTTTCCTACATAACTCAAAGTATAATTGTAATATTTTTTATTTGAAGCATCATCAAAATAAGGCGTAAGTACCGAATATTTTAAATTGTTTTTTAATAAGACTTCTACAATTGGAGTTTCGTCCCCGCAAATCAAAAGGAATTTTTTGTTGTTTTGTGCAAATAGTTTTCGGTAAAGTTTTTCCGCTAGTCTAGGCGAAGTTTCAATTGCATTTGAATTAATCAATTGAACGACATCGTAATTTTTCAGTTGAGGTAAAAGCTTTCGGAATCTAGAGGCTCTTTCCAATGCTTCCAAATCCAGCATAAAAACTTTCTTGAAAACCTTGTTGCAGAATCGAAATAAGCCATTAGAAGGAATTACTCTCGAAGCAATTGAGAAATCAACAGGATATTTTTTAAAATCATCTCCGGTACCTACAATATGCACTTCATGTCCTAAAGCAGTAAGTCCTTCCTTTAACGAATTGTGTAATCGGCTGAATTCTCCAACGAGTAGAATCCTCATAATTGTTTATATTTGCTTCAAAAATAATTAAAAAAGTAGCAACAGATGCATCAAACGAAAATATGTTTGATTGGAAATAATCTTTCAAATGGCGGTGCCGACAAGATTCATGCTATTTTATCAAATTTTTTTTTCAGCAAAAACATCGATGTCCATAATGTGATCATCACAGATGAGATAACCTACGATTTCTCTGGAAAATTGCTGAACCTCGGCAAGCTGAAAGACAACGGCAATGGACTTTTAAACAATCTCAAAAGATTTTTGGTGCTTAAAAAGTATATCAAGCAACATAATTTTGATTACATTATCGACGTACGCGCTAGAAACAACCAGCTTAAGGAATTTTTAATTGCGAAGATGATTTATAAAGTTCCTTATGTAGTGATGATTCATAGCTATAATACGGATTGGTATTTTCCGAAAAATAATCTTATAGCAAAGACTATTTTTTCTAACGCCTACGGAATTGTCTGCGTATCCAAAGAAATTGAAGCGAAGGTTAAGGGAAAATACGGCTATAAAAACCTAAGAACGATTTATAATCCGCTTGAAATTGATAAAATTACCGTTCTTTCAAAAGAAAATATCGATCTGGATTTTGAATACGTTTTGGCCGCCGGAAGAATGGTTTTTGACAACAACAAGCAGTTCGATAAGATGATTAAGGCCTATGCCGCTTCAAGGCTTCCGATGAAAAATATAAAATTGGTTCTGCTAGGCAATGGCCCTCAAAAAAAATACTTGCAGGAATTAGCCAAATCCGAAGAGGTTGAAGATAAGGTAGTGTTTTTGGATTTTCAAAAGAATCCGTTTAAATTTATAAAACGTGCTAAATTTACGCTGCTGACGAGCAAACATGAAGGGTTGCCTAATATTATCACTGAATCTTTAGCTTGTGGCGTACCAGTTGTTTCTTTTGATTGCAAGTCGGGACCTAATGAATTAATAGAAAATGGCAAGAATGGACTTTTGGTCAAAGATCAAGATTTTGAGGAATTTGTGCATGCGATGGATGAAATGGATCAAAACGAAACCCTGCTGGCAACTTGCAAAGAAAATGCATTGGAAAGCATACAGCGTTTTTCTGTAGAAAAAATTGGTGCTGAATGGTTAGAATATTTAAAAATTAACAAATAGGTAAATGAATATCGAAATTATTGAAATCCCAAAAATTGAAGATTATAGAGGAAATATTGCCGTTATCGAAAACGACGTCGTTCCTTTTGATATCAAGCGTGTTTATTACCTATTTGATGTCCCGAGCAATTCTCATCGCGGCGGACATGCGCATAAAAACTTGATACAGCTGCTGATTCCGTTATCAGGAAGCTTCGACGTTGTACTAAACGATGGCAGAGAAAATCAGATAATTACGCTCAACAAACCAGACAAAGGACTTCTTATAAAACCAACAATCTGGAGAGAATTAGAAAACTTTTCATCAGGAGCCGTATGTCTTGTTATTGCTTCAGAAGTTTATGAAGAAGATGATTATATTAGAGAGTTGGATCAATTTTTAGCGTATGTAAATCAATCGTAGATTGAAATCAAGATATTTTTCTGCTCCAGATATTTTTTGAAAGCATATAACTTTCGAATCAAAAATGTCGGCATCGCCAATATAATTTTCGTTTTGAAAGGAATATTTGAACGATCGACAGACTGCATATAAAAATTAAAAGTCTTTACATCTCCGGCTAGTTTATGACGTATTGCAAAGAAAATCCGATGTAGGTCTAAATATTTTTTTAATGACGGATTATTTTTTTCTTCCTCTTTAAATTCGTCAAGCTTCGCAAAAGAACGCTTCAAAGTACTTGCCAATGAAACCCTATTTTCAGCATCTAGCATGTGCCTTGCCGAAATTTCATTGTCAAAAGCAACATCAAATCGTAAAGCAATTCGTAACCATAAATCGGTGTCTTCTCCAGCTCCTAAAGTAATTGTCGTTTTAAAATTCCCAGCCGTATCAATAACTGTTTTGGGCACAGCAACCGCAGATGTCCATGCAATCCTGTCGATATAGCTTGACTGAAAAAAATCGTTTACAATGCCTTTCCATGGATGATGAGGAATAGCTATATAGGTTGGTTTGATAATCTTATTCGGATTGTAAAACCGTTCATAATTTGTGCAGTAAAGACCACATTGTGGAAACATTTCATAAAGTTCTGACAGTTGTTTCAAATGATTTGGAAACCAATAGTCATCTGCATCCAGAAAAGCGATAAGAGTTCCCGAAGCTTTTGCAATTCCATAATTTCGTGCAGCTGAAACACCTTGATTTTCTGTTGAAAACAGCCTAATTCTGGAATCGTTAATTGCGAGTGCTTTGGATTCGCTTTGATCGGTAGAGCCATCATTTATGATTATAATCTCAAAGTCAGTAAAAGTCTGGTCCAGAGCACTTTTTAAAGTGTTTTGGATGCTTTTTTCTTTGTTGTATAAGGGAACTATGACAGAGAATAAAGGCATGCTACTTTGTTTTTAAATCACAAAAATATCCTAATCGGAACAGGTCAAAAGCGAATAATGATGGATTTTTTCCTAAAAGATTATTTAAAAAAGCGGACTTGAAAGTTTTATAAAAGAATAAATATAAGCCTTTGATGCCATATTTGTTCAATGTTTTGTAGTATTCAGATAACTTGACGTATTCTGGAACAATCAATTTGTTGTTGATCAAATAGTCGAGTCCGATTAAAGCTTCTTCGGATTTTCTTAAAAAGACCTTGCTGCTTTCCAGTCCCAGATGATAAACTGGGTTTTCAATGTGGACGACCTTGATGCCAGCTTTTTTTAAATCATAAGAAAACAACGTGTCCTCATGCCTCAAATTTGGAATTTCCTCATTAAAAGAAACAGTTTTGAAAACTGACTTTTTGATCATGAAATTTAAGGTCAGAAACGCTAGATATGGATTCTTCTGACGTTGTTCAATAGGAAGAGCTTCTCTCGAATTGCCGTAGACCCATCTTAAAATTTGGTCTTTGCCGGGTTTGTCCTTTTGATAGCGGATGCCACCGTACACTACTTTTTCTTCGGAATTGATTTGGGAAACATAATTGGAAACAAAATCTTCCTCTATCGGAATTACGTCAGCATCAAGAAACAACAAGTTTTCAAAGCGTGCTTTTTTTGCCAAAAGATTACGTATGGCGCTTCGACCGATATTTTTTTCTAAGATAGTATACGAGCAATGATCTAGTGTGTTAATTTTTTGATTTTCAATATGATATTTTTTTGAAGCATCGTCCAAGCATATAATTTCGTATTCAATAGTTAGCTTTTTTGCTTGTTCGTGTAAGGAAGAAACAAGCGGGAAAATATCAAAATTATATGTCGGGATTAAGATTGAAATCATTAAACCGTTCTCTGAACTACTTCAAATACAGAACCGCTATCGCATTTTAAGGTCTTGGCAGGATATTTCATCAATAACGCATAATCATGTGTTGCCATGATGATAGTCTTTCCGTTCATGTTGATTTTTCGCAATACCTCCATGACTTCAACGCTAGTTTGCGGGTCAAGATTTCCCGTAGGCTCATCGGCCAAGATAATTTCCGGATCGTTTAGCAAAGCTCTTGCAATCGCAATTCGCTGCTGCTCGCCTCCTGATAATTGGTGCGGCATCTTGTTGGCGAAATTTTTCATTCCGACTTTTTCTAAAACTTCTTCAATTTTGTCTTGCATTTCTTGCTTGTCTGTCCAGCCAGTGGCTTTTAAGACAAATACCATATTCTCGTTTACATTTCGGTCGGGAAGCAATTTAAAATCTTGGAAAACAATTCCGATTTTGCGTCTCAAATACGGAATGTTTTTTTCCTTCAATGCCGCCAGGTCATAATCAACAATGCTGCCTTGGCCTTCAGTTAACGGAAGATCCGCATACAAAGTTTTCATGAAACTACTTTTTCCGGAACCGGTTTTTCCAATAATATATAAGAATTCGCCGTGTTTTACTTCAATATTTACATTCGATAAAATGAGATTTTTCTCTTGATAGATATTTACGTTTCTCAAAAAAAGTACTGGTTGCGACATAATAATTTCGTTTATGTGGTAAAAGTAATAAGTTAACGTGCTTTATCAAAATTAAATTGTAAATCACTTTCTAAAGTTTCAGAATTATCTTCTAGTTTTTTGATGAATTTCCAATATTATTTTTCCAATAAATTCAATTCCATCTGAATATTGCATCGTTTGTAGGGCGTTGGAAGTCCGGCTACTTTTTGAAAACCCAATTTATAATAGAGATTAATGGCAGGTTTCAATATCGTATTGCTTTCCAAATATAATTTTGAAGCGCCTAATTCCTTTGCAGTTTTGACGATAGCCTCGCCGAGCAAAAAGCCGATATTTTTCCCTTGTGCTTTTGGAGAAACAGCCATTTTCGCCATTTCAAAATCGGTATCGTTCATTTTGATCAAGGCGCACACGCCAACAGGCTCATTGTCATAGAGTGCGATAAGTATTTTTCCTCCTTTGTCTAAGATGTATTCTTTTGGATTGTCCAATGCTTTGTAATCGGCTTCTTCCATTTCAAAATACGTAGAAATCCATTCCATATTCAGCGACTTGAAGGCGGAGTGGTATCGACTTTCATAGTCTACGATTTGTACATTTTTACTTTCACGAAGTTTCTTTTGCTCTTGGACTCTTTTGAACAATGTTTTTTGTTCTAATAAAAATTCCCATTCTTCAATAGCTTCCCATAAATTGTGAGTCGCTTCGTTCATGATACTCTCAATAGCGTTGCCTACATCTTGGTATTGTATGCTGAATTTTTCAGACAGAATTTTGCCTTTTTCGGTCAGAGCAACCATATTCCGACGCTTATCGCTCGTCTTCAGGTTTTCTTGAACCAAGCCAGCAATAGTCATTTCCTTGATGATTTTTGTAATTGATGGCTGTGAATGGCCTACATCGTTAGCAATTTCCGTAATTGTTTTTTCGCCTTCTTCTGAAAGTATAAAAAAGATAGGGAACCATTTTGGAGAAAATTCCACATTGTACAATTCGTATATTTTTGAGGCATCTTCGGTCACTTTTGCAGTAAGCAAGCGCAACCGACTTCCTAATGCCATCTTTCCTGTTTTTTCGAATAAATTCATTTTATAATTAAGTATATAATTAGTTATGTAAAATTATAAAAAATTTAAATTCCCGTGATATGTATTTTATGAAATTTAAAAGAAATTTATGATTGGCATAAAATTTACAGGTCTAAAGCGCTCTTTTTCATGCGTAAACCTTGTATCTGAGAAATGTTAAAAATTTTGTTTACAATAAACCCAAAGAGGCTTCCGTTATAAACTTAAGAATTTGATATATTTGAATCTTAAACAAAACCATTAAAAATGCACAGACTCTCAAGGTTATTTCTGTTGTTTTCATTCATAGGAACCACTTCGGTTTTTGCACAGCAGACGGCAATTTACACTAACGATCTAACAGAATACAATAAGGCAGTTTCGCTTTACAATGACAAGCAATACCAAGCTGCGCAAATTATTTTCGAAAAAGTAAAAGCTGAAAATAATACTAAAAATTCTGATGTTGAAGCCGATTGTGCCTACTACATTGCCAATTGTGCTATTCGTTTGAATCAGGCCAATGCAGATCAGATGATGGAAAGTTTTGTAGAAGACTATCCAACAAGCACAAAGCAGAACCAGGCGTATATCGAGGTAGCGCATTATTATTTTGAGCAAGGAAAATATCCACAATCGCTTAAATGGTTTGATAAAGTGGATGAAGGTTCGTTAAGCGACAGCGATAGAGAAAAATATGACTTCCAAAAAGGCTATAGCTTTTTTACTGCTGGAAAGAAAAAAGAAGCCACTAACTACTTCAATCAAGTGCTGAATTCTAAGGAATACGGTTCCCAAGCAAAATACTATTTAGGATTTATGGCTTATGAATCGGATGATTATACCAAAGCAACAAAATTATTTGATGAGGTTTCTGGTGAGGAAAAATATCAAGAGAAAATGTCGTATTTCCAAGCAGACATGAATTTTAAGCTCGGCAAATTTGACAAAGCAATCGAGTTAGGGAAAGCTGCCATGGCGAAATCAAATGCCATGGAAAAATCAGAACTAAACAAGATTATCGGGGAAAGTTATTTCAACCTAAAACAATACGACAAGGCGATTCCATACTTGAACGAATACAAAGGCAAAAAAGGGAAGTGGAACAATACCGATTTTTACCAGTTAGGATATGCTTATTACAAGCAAAATGACTACGAAAATGCGATTTCCCAATTCAACAAAATTATCGACGGACAAGATTTCGTAGCACAGAACGCCTATTACCATTTGGGAGAAAGCTATTTGAAAACCGATAAGAAACAACAGGCTTTGAATGCGTTTAAAAATGCTTCGGAAATGGTTTTTGATACAAAAATTCAAGAAGATGCCTATTTGAATTATGCCAAATTAAGTTATGAAATTGGGAACTCGTACCAAAGTATTCCAGCAGTATTGAATGGATTTATTGAAAAATATCCAAATAATCCGAGTAGGCCAGAAATCGAGACACTTTTGATCAATTCGTATATCACTTCAAAAAACTACAAGGAAGCTTTAGTGTTGTTAGAAAAAAATAAAGGGTCGAACAGGGAAGCCTATCAAAAAGTGACTTTCTATCGAGGTTTGGAATTGTATACAGACGGCAATTATCAAGAAGCCTTGGCGATGTTCAAAAAATCATTGGGAGAAAGGAGCAACGCTAAATTTACAGCACGAGCCACTTTCTGGAAAGCCGAAACAGAATACGTTTTAGATAGTTTTAATGAAGCCGTCTTGACATACAAACAGTTTCTAGGTGATGCCGAAGCTAAAAATACGCCAGAATACAAAAACATCAATTACAACTTGGGATATGCGTATTTCAAGCTGAAAGACTACGACCAAGCGGCGACTAATTTCCAAAGCTATATTTCAGGGCCTAAAGATGATAAAGTACGTTTGAATGACGCTTATCTACGTTTAGGAGACAGCTATTATGTTTCGGCAAAATACTGGCCAGCGATGGATGCATACAACAAGGCAATCGAAATCAAAGGTATCGACGCGGATTATGCGGCCTACCAAAAAGCAATCAGCTACGGATTTGTTTCCAGAAACGATAAAAAGATTGAAGACCTGAACAATTTCGTCAAAAACTTCCCGAAATCGCAATTGCGCGATGATGCGCTTTATGAGCTTGGAAACACCTATGTGACTGAAAAGAAAACTGAAAGTGCCGTTCAGACGTATGACAAATTGATAGCAGAATACAAAGGAAGTTCTTATGCATCAAAAGCAATCTTGCGTCAAGGTTTGGTTTATTATAATGCTGAAAAAGACGAATTGGCTTTAGCGAAATTGAAAAAGGTCGCGGCAGAATTCCCGAATACTCCAGAGGCTTTAGAAGCCGTGTCTACCGCCAGATTGATTTATTTGGATAACGGAAAAGTAGACGAATATGCTACTTGGGTAAGAACACTAGATTTTGTTGAGGTTTCTGATGCCGAACTAGATAATGATACTTATGAAGCGGCAGAAAAACAATACCTGCAGAATAATGTCAAGCCTGCAATTACAGCTTTGAGCGGTTATGTGGCGAAATTTCCAAACGGAATCAATTCCCTAAAAGCAAATTTCTACCTGGCACAGTCCTATTTTGCTGATGGTTTAGAGAATAATGCAATTCCGAATTACGAGTTTGTGATTGCAAAACCACGAAACGAATTTACAGAACAATCGTTAGCACGCTTATCGCAAATCCTTCTTAAAAAAGCCGATTATGCAAAAGCAATTCCAGTATTGAAAAGATTGGAAACAGAAGCAGATTATCCGCAAAACATCACTTTTGCGCAATCGAATTTGATGAAATCATATTATGAGCAAAAAGATTATGAAAATTCGGTTGTCTATGCCGAAAAAGTCTTGGCGAACGCAAAAACAGATGATAAAGTAAAAAGTGATGCTCAAGTAATTGTGGCGCGTTCTGCTATAAAAATCAACGATGAGGTGAAAGCAAAGGCAGCGTATGCAAAATTGCTTACGATTGCTAAAGGAGAGTTAGCAGCCGAAGCCTTGTTTTATGATGCCTATTTCAAAAACAAAGACGGAAAATTTGAAGCTTCAAACACGGCTGTTCAAAAATTAGCAAAAGATTATTCAGGATATAAATATTTTGGAGCCAAAGGTTTGGTCGTGATGGCGAAAAATTTCTACGGACTAAAAGACAGTTTCCAAGCAAATTATATATTGGAAAGCGTTGTCAAGAATTTCAAAGACTATCCAGATGTTATCGAAGAAGCCCAAAAAGAATTGGATATTATTAAAGGAGAAGAAGCAAAACGCAACTCATCCATTCAAAATTAATCACATCTTATTCTAAATTCAATACAAGTAATATGACACATAAAATTCAATATAAAATTGCTTTACTGTTTCTTTTTGCAGGCTTACAGGCTGGTTTTGCGCAAAAGAAGGATGAGAATATCGGGACAGAAGTCGTGAATGTGGTGAAGCCTTATACACCTACCATTTCTGATGCCTTCAAGGTAAAAGAAACACCGACGTTAGAAGACGAAGACAATACCAAAAAAGAAGAAATCAAATACAATATTTTTTCCTTTCCTGTGGCCTCGACATTTACTCCGGCAAAAGGAAGGGCAGCTGCCGTAGATAAGACAAAACAAGAAAAATTATATAAAAATTATGCGACTTTAGGCGTCGGGAATTACGGCACGCTGAATGCCGAATTGTTTGTTACCGAAAACCTAAACAGAAATGAATACGTAGGAGGAATGCTCCGTCATCTTTCGTCTCAAGGCGGCATAGATGATATTTTGTTAGATGACAAATTTTATAATACGTCGCTGGATTTAACTTACGGAAACCAGCAAAAAGATTTCTCTTGGAATGTCGATGCAGGCTATCAGCACCAAGTTTACAATTGGTATGGACTGAGAAACGATTTTGCCAATGACCTTGCCGATCCGCAAGACAGGCAAGATTTAATCAATAGTATCGATCCGCAGCAAACATATCAAAATATTTATGTGGGAGGAAGATTCAGTGCGAAAGAAAGTATTTTTAAAGAAGCGAGTCTGAAATTCAATCATTTTTCTGATGCTTTCGGTTCGTCTGAAAATCGATTTTATGTGAAGCCGACTGTCGGTTTTGAAGTTTCCGGAAGAAAAATCAATGCCAATTTCATCATTGATTACTTAGGCGGTTCTTTTGAAAAAGACTATTTCGGCTTGACCGATATCAGTTATGGATATACTAACATTGGTGTGCAACCAAGTTTTGTTTACCAACAAGATGACTTGACGGTTAATCTTGGTGCCGGACTTTTCTACAGCATGGATAGCGAAAATAGCGACAATAAGTTTTTTGTCTATCCGCAGATTACGGCTACCTACAGAATCGTAGGCGATGTCATGATTGCGTATGCAGGAGCAGAAGGAAGCTTAAAACAAAATTCGTATCGTGATTTAGTACAAGAGAATTTCTTCGTATCGCCGACTCTAGGTATTGCTCCGACGGATCAAAAGTACGATGTGTATGTAGGATTGAAAGGTAAAATTGCAAATAACGTCGGTTTTAATATCCGAGGTTCATACAAGAATGAAGACCAGAAAGCAATGTTCTTGAACAATCCGTATAACAATGAAAACGCAAATCAAGAAGGCTATGCTTTCGGAAATTCGTTCAATGTTGTGTATGATAACGTAAAAACGATTAGCTTTTTTGGAGAACTGAAAGCCGATTTTTCTAAAAATGTTTCTTTCGGCGTGAGCGGAACCTTCAATAGCTATACAACAGACGACCAGGCAGAAGCATGGAATCTTCCAGAACTTCAAATTGCAGCCAATCTGGATTTTAATATTACTGAAAAATGGTATGCAGGAACCAGTCTCTTTTTTGTTGGAGAGCGAAAAGACGTCTTTAGCTATACTTCGCTGTTGAGAAATGAATTGGAGACTATTACTTTAGACAGTTATTTTGATTTAAATGCCCATGTAGGATATAAATACAATGACAGGCTTACGGCTTTCCTAAAAGGAAATAACCTGACAAGCCAAGACTACCAAAAATGGCTGAATTATCCTGTACAAGGAATTCAAGTCATGTTGGGAGCTAGCTACAAGTTTGATTTTTGATAGTAATAATTAAATTTCTAAAGCCTGCATTAAATTTGTAGGCTTTTTTATTTCAAAAAATCAGCGAGAAACAGCGTCTATATTTTATCCGCGTTTAAAAATAAGTATCTAATGACCCTCAAAGAAAAAACACTCCAATACTACAAACAATTGGTTCAAGATAAAATCGATGTTTTCCATGACATGATTTCGAATCTAACCGAAGATGCTAAAAACGATGCAAAAGGTTCTGCTGGAGACAAACACGAGACGGCTTTGTCTATGATGCATCTAGAACAGGAAAAATTAAACCACAAGCTGAAAGAATTTCTAGAACAGAAAAACATTTTAGATAAAATTGATGCGTCTAAAACAACCAAGATAATAACCGTCGGAAGCATCATAAAAGCGAATGGTATCCTTCTGTTTATGAGTGCTGCGCTTCCCAAAATAAAAATAGAAGAGAAAAACATTATTGCGCTTTCGCCTCAGTCGCCATTAGGAAGCAAGCTGCTTGGTCAGCAAGCCGGATATGATTTCGAAATCAATGGCACTAAATACCTGATTGAAAGTGTAGAATAACATTTTAGAAAAATATAAATTCTTAAAGTCATCTTATGCGATGGCTTTTTTTATAGAATAAAACCAAACAGACTATTTTTAGTACCAATATGTTTATTAAATAATTAAAAATTCCTGTTTTAGTTTTAATATGTAACTAAAAAATAAATTATACTTTATTAAATAAAACAAATACTTCAAATTTGCTTTATCAAAACAATCAAATTAAAGAATGAAGTTATGTGTGGAATTTTAGCAATTATAGGAAAAGGAAAAGATGAAGAATTGGTAAAACAGCTTTCAAAAAGGATGTCGCATCGCGGTCCGGACGAAAGTGATCTGCATATAACTGAAAACGGACATATCCTGAGCCATGAACGTTTGTCGATTATCGACCTGCATTCAGGAAGACAGCCGATAAAAGGCACAAAATCGGCCTACATGGTCCATAACGGAGAAATTTACAACCATCAAGAATTGAGAGATACGGTCTTGAAACACCATACGTTTCGCACAAAATCCGATTCAGAGGTAATTGTGCACTTGTACGAAGAATTTGGGTATGATTTTTTGAACATGCTGGACGGTGATTTTGCCTTTGTGGTAATCAATGGCGATGATTTTATTGCTGGTAGAGATGCGGTAGGAGTAAAGCCATTATATTATGGATTAGATGAAAGAGGACGTATTTATTTTTCGTCAGAAATGAAGCCGATAGCAGATCAATGCAAGACGTTTGCGACTTTTCCTCCAGGACATTATTATACGCAGAAAACAGGTTTTGTGAAATATTACAGACCAGAATATGAAGACCATGAAAAAGCGACTGAAGCTTTAGATTTATCTAAAATACGCGAATCTTTGACAGAGGCGACTCGCAAAAGACTAATGAGCGATGTGCCGATTGGAGTATTGCTTTCAGGAGGATTGGATTCGTCGCTTACATCATCGATTGCGGCCAGACTGCTCAAGGAAAATGGAAAAACGCTTCATTCATTCTCGATTGGTTTAGATGCAGAAGCGCCAGATGCAAAAGCGGCGCGAAAAGTCGCCGAATTTTTAGGAACGGAACACCATGAAATCCATTTTACGATTGAACAAGGTATTGAAATTCTAGATAAATTAATCTGGCATTTGGAAACCTATGACGTGACTTCGGTTCGTGCCAGTACGCCGATGTATTTCCTTTCAAAAGCGATTACGGATATGGGGGTGAAAGTTGTGTTATCTGGCGAAGGAGCCGATGAGATTTTTGGAGGCTACTTGTATTTCAGAAATGCGCCATCTACAGAAGATTTTCAGAAAGAAACTATCGAAAGGGTACAAAAGCTATTTACAGCCGATTTGCTTCGCGCAGACAAATCCACAATGGCTCACGGACTAGAAGCACGAGTTCCGTTTTTAGACAAAGCGTTTTTGGATTTAGCCATCAGAATTCAGCCAGAAGAAAAACAGCCAAAAACTTACGATGGAATAGAAAAGTACATTCTGCGTAAAGCATTCGATACGCCAGAAAATCCCTATCTCCCAGAAGAAGTTTTATGGAGACAGAAAGAACAGTTTTCTGATGGTGTAGGCTATAGTTGGATTGATACTTTGATTGAATATTGCTCGTCACAGATTACAGATTACCAATTAGAAAAAGCCGGAGAACGATTTACGTATAACACTCCAAAAACCAAAGAAGCTTATTTCTATAGAGATATATTCCACAAACATTTTCCACAATTGAGCGCTGCCCAGACCGTAAGAAAATGGATACCGAAATGGCAGGAAAACCAAGATCCAAGTGGCCGTGCAAATGCAGCACACGTCCAAGCAGATACTGCAATTGCAAAGCCTAATGCTATTGCCTAGATATTAAATATTAGTTTAGTTTGTTTGTTGAAAAGCGTTCACTTTTAGTGGCGCTTTTTACGTTTAAGATACTTTCTGAAAATAAGTCGCGGTAAGTCAAAAAACTTATGCCGAAACCTTAAAAATGTTGATAACTTAAGTGCTAAAATCTCCATTTATAGCTGATTATCACTCCTGTTTTTATATATTTGTTCGTTAAACAAAAAAATACCTTTTTTAGACAAATTATATATGAGCGAAGAAATCAAGAAGAGCAATTATTCAGCCGATAGTATTCAAGCATTAGAAGGGATGGAGCACGTTAGAATGCGTCCATCGATGTATATTGGAGATGTAGGTGTAAGAGGTTTGCACCATTTAGTTTATGAAGTTGTAGACAACTCGATCGATGAAGCGATGGGCGGCCATTGCGATACCATATCCGTTACTATTAATGAAGATAATTCCGTTACCGTTGAAGATAATGGTCGTGGAATTCCAGTAGATATTCACAAAAAAGAAGGCGTTTCTGCACTTGAAGTTGTAATGACTAAGATTGGTGCTGGGGGTAAATTCGATAAAGATTCCTATAAAGTTTCCGGAGGTTTGCACGGGGTTGGGGTTTCGGTAGTAAATGCATTGTCAAATCACATGCGTTCTACGGTTCACCGCGATGGAAAAATCTATGAACAAGAATACGAAAAAGGAAAAGCTCTTTATCCGGTAAAACAAATTGGAGAAACTACAAAAAGAGGTACTATCCAGACTTTTTATCCAGATGATACGATTTTCACACAGACAACAGAGTTTTCATACGATACGCTGTCTGCCCGTATGCGTGAGCTTTCTTTCTTGAATAAAGGTATCACGATTACGTTTACCGACAGAAGAGAAAAAGATGACAAAGGAGAGTTCGTAAGCGAAGTTTTCCATTCTGACGAAGGTCTGAAAGAATACATCCGTTTCTTAGACGGCAACCGTGAGCCAATTATTTCGCATGTTATCAGCATGGAGAGAGAAAAAGGTGAAATTCCAGTTGAGGTTGCTTTGATTTACAATACCAGCTACTCAGAAAATATTTTTTCTTACGTAAATAATATCAATACACACGAAGGAGGAACGCACTTGCAAGGTTTCCGTAGCGGTCTGACAAGAACGCTTAAGAAATATGCAGATGCTTCTGGACTTTTGGAAAAATTGAAATTCGAAATCACGGGAGACGATTTCCGTGAAGGTTTGACAGCAATCATTTCTGTAAAAGTTTCAGAACCGCAATTCGAAGGACAGACAAAAACAAAACTTGGAAATAGAGAAGTTGTTTCTCCTGTAAGCCAAGCTGTAGCTGAAATGCTTGAAAATTATTTGGAAGAAAATCCAAATGATGCCCGAGTAATCGTGCAAAAAGTAATCTTGGCAGCACAGGCACGTCACGCAGCGAAAAAAGCTCGTGAAATGGTGCAAAGAAAAACCGTTATGGGCGGTGGCGGATTGCCAGGTAAATTGTCAGACTGTTCTGAGCAAGATCCAGCAAAATGCGAAGTTTTCCTTGTAGAGGGAGATTCTGCAGGCGGAACGGCAAAACAAGGACGCGATAGAAATTTCCAAGCAATTTTGCCTTTGCGTGGTAAGATTTTGAACGTAGAAAAAGCAATGCACCACAAAGTTTTCGAGAACGAGGAGATTCGAAATATCTTCACGGCTCTTGGAGTAACTATTGGAACTGCTGAGGATTCAAAAGCCTTGAATCTAGAAAAACTAAGATACCATAAAGTAGTCATCATGTGTGATGCCGATGTCGATGGTTCTCACATTTCTACCTTAATATTGACCTTCTTCTTCAGGTTCATGAAAGAGTTGATTGAAAACGGCCACGTTTACATCGCAACTCCGCCTTTGTATTTGGTGAAGAAAGGAAACAAAAAAGAATACGCATGGACAGACGCGCAGCGTGATGAAATCACAGAAAAAATGGGCGGCGGTTCAAACATCCAGCGATATAAAGGTCTTGGAGAGATGAATGCGGAACAATTGTGGGAAACTACTTTGAATCCAAATTTCAGAACATTACGCCAAGTAACAATCGATAGCCTTGCAGAAGCAGACCGTGTTTTCTCTATGCTGATGGGAGATGAGGTTCCGCCTCGACGTGAGTTTATCGAGAAAAATGCCGTGTATGCCAATATCGATGCATAGCATTCTTTCATTTTGAAACAAACAACAAATAAACAAATACAATTATTATGAAAGTTACAATAGTAGGTGCCGGAAATGTTGGCGCAACTTGTGCAGATGTGATTTCGTACAGAGGAATTGCCAGCGAAGTAGTTTTATTAGATATTAAAGAAGGTTTTGCAGAAGGTAAGGCGATGGATATCATGCAATGCGCTACCAATACTGGATTTAATACAAAAGTTTCCGGAGTAACCAACGATTATTCTAAAACGGCAGACAGCGATGTGGTAGTAATCACTTCTGGAATTCCTAGAAAACCAGGAATGACAAGAGAAGAATTAATCGGAATCAATGCTGGAATCGTGAAATCGGTTGCAGAAAATGTCTTGAAATATTCTCCAAATACAATTGTAGTCGTAGTTTCAAATCCGATGGATACGATGACCTACTTGACGTTAAAAGCAACAGGGCTTCCAAAAAACAGAATCATCGGAATGGGTGGTGCTTTGGATAGCTCTCGTTTCAGATATTATTTGTCAAAAGCCTTAGATAAACCATCTAACGATGTTTCTGCAATGGTAATTGGAGGACACGGCGATACAACGATGATTCCATTGACAAGACTGGCATCCTATAATGGTATTCCAGTTTCAGAATTCCTTTCTCAAGAAGCTTTAGATAAAGTTGCAGCTGACACAATGGTTGGAGGTGCTACTTTGACTGGACTTTTAGGAACTTCGGCTTGGTATGCCCCAGGTGCTTCTGTAGCCTATTTGGTTGACAGTATCTTGAACGACCAAAAGAAAATGATTGCTTGTTCAGTATTTTTAGAAGGAGAATATGGACAAAATGATATTTGTTTAGGAGTTCCTTGTATTATCGGTAAAAACGGTATCGAAGAAATTCTTGCTATCAACCTTGACGAAAAAGAAAAAGCATTGCTTGCGAAAAGCGCCGATGCGGTTAGAAATATGAATGCCGATTTAAAGTCGGTTTTGGCATAATTCCTACCTTATAAATTAAGAGACTGCTTCTTGCAGTCTTTTTTTTATGATATAATTAGCAAATTAATTGGTTAATCTTTTGGTTAATTATATATTTGCTCGTTTTAAAAAAAAGCGAATAACTCAAGTAGTAGTATTATTTTTGATAACTGCTTGATTTAGCTTGTTTTATTTGTTTAGACACACCAACAATAAGAAATTTAATTAATTTTTAGTAATAATGCAGAATAGAGGACTCGTTAAATTTTTTGCAATTTTATTTGCATTGGTAAGTATTTACCAACTATCATTCACATTTGTCGCCAATCGCGTTAAGAGTGATGCAAAAGCTTTTGCTAACGGAGATGAGAAAAAAGAAGTAAAGTATCTTGATTCAATCGGGAAAGAAGAAGTCTATAATCTTGGCTTCACAAAATTTACTTACAAAGAAGTTTCTGATAAGCAGATTAACAAAGGGCTTGACCTTGAAGGTGGTATCAATGTGATTTTGCAAATTTCTGTAAAAGACGTTTTGAAAACACTGGCTAACAACACAAAAAATCCAGTTTTCAACAAAGCTTTAGAAAATGCCGATAAGAACCAAGAAGGTAATCAAGATTACATCGATGCATTCTTTATCGCATTTGACCAAGAGTCTAAAGGAGCAGTGAAATTAGCTGATCCTGAAGTTTTTGCACACCGTAATTTAGAAGAAGTTACTTTTAATATGACTGATGCTCAGGTAAAAACGATCATCAAGAGAAAAGTAAAAGAATCTGTAGAAAGTGCTTTTAGAGTATTAACAGAGCGTATCGATAAATTTGGAGTAGTACAGCCAAACATCCAAATGCTTGGTGAATCAGGTAGAATCTTGGTAGAACTTCCAGGAGCAAAAGATGTTGACCGTATCAAAAAATTATTGCAAAGTACAGCTCAGTTAGAGTTCTGGGAAACTTACAAAGTAGAAGAGATGAGCAATTTCTTGATGGCTTCAAACGAAGTCCTAAAGAAAACAGAAAAAGCTATCGATACAAAAGAAACGCCAAAGACGGCTAACGATACTATCGGTAACCTATTGACTGATGCTTCAAAAGATTCAACTGCTGTAAAAGGTGGTAATCCTTGGATTGACAAAATGGTTGCTTTCGGAAACGGTCCTATCTTGGGTTATTTCTCTCCAAAAGATACCGCTAAGATCAATGGATATTTGAAAATGCCAGAAGTGAAATCACTTCTTGTAGGAGAGCAGCGTTATGCAAAATTTGTATGGAGCAAGCCGCAATCTATCAATGTTCTTAAACAGCAAATCGTTGATCCAACTAAAGCGGCTAACTCTAAAAAGATAGAAGCATTAGAATTATATGCACTAAAAGGAAACAGACAAAACACACCTGCAATGAGCGGTGGTGTTGTGACTGATGCTAGTGACAAATTTGACCAGATGGGTAAACCGTCTGTAGAAATGGTGATGAACAGCAAAGGTGCCAAAGACTGGGAAGCTTTGACTGGAAAAGCCTATACTGAAAAAGGATTCATTGCAATCGTTTTGGATGATGTAGTATATTCTGCACCAGGTGTAACAAGCGGTGCTATTACAGGTGGTATTTCTCAAATCACAGGAAACTTTGATATCTCTGAAACAAAAGATTTAGCGAACATTCTTAGAGCTGGTAAATTGCCTGCTTCTGCAGATATCGTTCAGTTCGATGCAGTAGGTCCGTCTTTAGGTCAAGAAGCTATCGACAATGGTATTACTTCAGCTTTAGTTGGATTGCTATTGGTTTCTCTTTGGATGATTATCTATTATGGGAAATCAGGATGGTATGCTAACATTGCTTTGGCAGTTAACTTACTTTTCTTATTTGGTATCCTAGCTAGTATTGGTGCTATCCTGACATTGCCAGGTATCGCAGGTATCGTATTGACAATGGGTACAGCGGTCGACGCCAACATCATTATATACGAAAGAGCAAAAGAAGAATTGCGAATGGGCAAGACACTAGAAGAAGCCGTAAAAGTTTCTTTCAGCTGGAGAGGTGCGATGTCGTCTATTACAGATGCAAACGTAACTCACGTACTGACTGGAGCGGTATTGTTCATCTTCGGAACAGGACCGATCAAAGGTTTCGCAACTACTTTGTTAATTGGTATTTTTACTTCTCTATTTACATCAATCTTCATTACAAGAATCTTGTTAGAGTGGAGTATTGCTAGAAAAAATAACCTGACATTCGTAACATCAATGTCTAAAAACTGGTTTACGAACTTCAACTACGACTTCTTGGGTAAAAAGAAATTTACGTATATCTTCTCAAGCTGTGTAGTTATCGTGAGTGTGGCTTCGTTATTCATTAACGGATTGGACGAAGGTGTGGATTTCAAAGGAGGTCGTACATTCCAAGTTAGATTTGAAAAACCAGTTGAAGCTTCTGAAGTGGCTGATGAGCTTACTAAAGTATTCGACGGTGTAGTTCAAGCGAAAGTATTAGGTGATAAAGAACAATTGAAAATTGTTACCAAATACAAAATTGATGTTGCAAGCTCTGAAGCCGATGTTGAAGTAAACAAAATGTTATTTGACAACCTTAAGAAATATTACGGACCAAATTTAACGTATGAAAAATTCGTTAATGCTTATGACGGAAAGACTGTAGGTATTATGTCTTCTTCAAAAGTTGGACCAGCAGTAGCAAAAGATATTAAAACCAACTCTTTCTGGGCTGTTTTAGGAGCAATGGGAATCGTTTTCCTTTACTTGATGATAAGCTTTAGAAAATGGCAATATAGTTTAGGTGCGATTGCAGCCGTTGCGCATGACGTTATCTTCGTTTTAGGAATTTACTCATTATGTTATAAATTCATGCCATTCCACATGGAAATGGACCAACACTTCATTGCGGCGATCCTGACTGTAATTGGATACTCAATGAATGATACCGTAATCGTATTCGATAGAATTCGTGAATATCTAGCTGGTAAAACAAAAGGAAGTTTCAACGAAATCGTAAACAGATCTGTTAATACTACAATGTCGAGAACATTAAATACTTCGTTGACAATGATTATGGTATTATTAATCATGTTTATCTTCGGTGGTGAATCTATCCGCGGATTTATATTCGCGATGCTTGTAGGTATCATCGTAGGAACGTACTCATCATTGTTTATTGCAACACCAGTTCTTTGTGATACCATCTCTGATGCAGAACACAAAAGAATTGAAGACATGCATAACAATGCAGATAATAACAAAATATAAATAAAAGATATTTTCATATAAAAAGGCTCGATTTATCGAGCCTTTTTTTGTAGTTATAATTTAATGAGGCAGTCTAGTTCTTTTTCGGATTGCGAGGAGTTCGTATAAGCTCGCTAGCTTGCCCAATTAGTTGTTGGGTTACTCTTTTCTAATGATAAAAAGAAGCGCCTTAAAAGCACATTTAGTAAGAGGATAGCAGATAATCTAAAGATTGTACTTTTGTTATTATTGATAGTAAGATAGAATTACTATAAACATAAAAGAGGGCATTATAGCCCTCTTTTATGTTTTGTACAACGAATTTTTTATAAAGAATTCACCTTTTTCTCTGCGCTAAAGATGAAATACAAGCCTGCAATTATAAAAGGAATACTCAACCATTGTCCGGTGGAGAAAAGCCCTAAGGATTCTTCTATACCGCCTTGGCTCTCTTTTACGTACTCGACAACAAAACGTACTGTCCATAAAAGAACTAAGAACACTCCAAAAAGATATCCTAATTTTTCTCTAGCTTGAGTTTTCCAATATGCAAAATATAAGATGATGAAAACGATGATATAACCTACGGCTTCATATAATTGTGCAGGATGTTTTGGCGTTACCTGTTGAAGAATCGCGGCGTATTCTGGATTCGTAGCAATCTGATGGTAAGCGTCGTTCGCATTATTTGTCTTGGTTTCGATCATAGCCACATCCGGCTTGATACTGTCGCGTATGAATTTGATTCCCATAGGAGAATCCGTCTTATTTCCTACAATTTCAGAATTGAAAAAATTACCTAATCTTACGAAGATTGCGCCGCAAGATACCGGAATAACAATCCTGTCCAAAATCCACAATAGCGGACGTTTGATTATATTTTTACTATAAAAATACATGGTAATGATAATGGCAATAGCAGCTCCGTGACTCGCTAATCCAGAAAAGCCAGTAAACTCAAAATGCGGTTTTGTCTTGAAAGGCAAGAAAACGCTCCAGAAATCTTCGCGGAAAAGCTCCGATTGGTAGAAAATTACATGTCCGAGGCGTGCTCCTAATAATGTTGCGAAAAAAGTATAGATAAAAAGCGTGTCCAATTTTTCAATGGATTCACCTTCGCGCAAATATATTTTTTTCATTAAATACCATCCTAGTACAAAAGCGATTACAAACATTAGGCTGTAATATCTAATTACAAAAAAACCTAAATCGATACCTTCTGATGGATTCCAAACCATGTTTAGAGCTGTAGTCATATTTTTATATTCTTAATTTATCTGTAAAAATAAAGATTTGTTTTAATAGGATTCAAAAAAAGGCGTTAATGTTTGTGCCCGCATGTTTTTTCGGGAACAGGATCGTATCCCTTTCCACCCCACGGATTGCAACTCAAGATCCTTTTGATTCCGAGATAGCCGCCCTTAAACAAACCGTGTATTTGCAACGCTTCTAGCGTATATTGCGAACAGGTTGGTTCGTAACGGCAAGCCGAAGGCAAAAAAGGGGAGATGCCAGCCTGATAAAACCGAATCAGGAGAACAAAAGGGGCGATAAGTATTTTTTTTAAGCCCAAGATGAATACTGTTTAAAAAAAATGATGAAACTTGTCAGCTTCATCATCGTTTGCTAGTTTATTGAGAACGTTGTTCCTTCTTTACCGTCTTTGAGATTGATTCCAAGAGCGGTCAGCTGGTCTCGGATAGTATCGGACAGCGCAAAATCTTTGTTGGCGCGTGCTTCATTTCGCATTCCGATAAGCATGTTCACAACACTGTCTAATTTATCATTATTTTCAAGAGACTTTTCATTGGTCAGGCCTAAAACATCAAACAAGAAACTTTCCATAGCTTTCGTCAGCAGACTCAAGTCTTCTGCGGTAAGGGTCTCTTTGTTTTCTTTTAATAGATTGATATAGCGGACAGCTTCAAAAAGCTGAGCAATCAAAATAGGAGTGTTGAAATCGTCATTCATGGCATCATAGCATGCGGCAATCCACGCCTGGATGTCGATTGTAGAGCTTTGCGAAGGAGTGATTTCATTTATAGTGTCATACGCTTCCATCAATCTCACAAATCCTTTTTCGGAAGCTGCAATCGCATCATCCGTAAAATCAAGATTGCTTCTGTAATGAGCCTGAAGCATAAAGAATCGGGCTACAGAAGGAGAATATTTTTTGCTTAAAAAAGGGCTTCCGCCGGCATAAATTTCTCGAGGCAGTATGTTGTTTCCAGTCGATTTTGCCATTTTTTTGCCGTTTAGCGTAAGCATGTTGGCGTGCATCCAGTAATTTACTGGGGATTGCCCAGTACATGCTTCATTTTGCGCGATTTCGCATTCATGATGCGGAAACTTCAAGTCCATTCCACCGCCGTGGATGTCAAAATGATTCCCGAGGTATTTAGTACTCATTGCAGTACATTCTAAATGCCAGCCTGGAAAGCCGTCGCTCCAAGGAGAAGGCCAGCGCATGATATGTTCTGGTTCGGCTCTTTTCCACAACGCAAAATCTTGAGGATTTCTTTTGTCGGACTGCCCGTCAAGCTCACGCGTATTAGCAATCATATCTTCAAGATTTCGACCGCTTAATATTCCGTAATTATGGGTTTCGTTATATTTTAAGACATCAAAATAAACCGAGCCGTTTGATACATAACCGATTCCATTATCAATAATTTTTTTGATAATCTCGATCTGCTCGATGATGTGTCCGGTAGCGGTTGGTTCGATGCTTGGAGGCAGGAAATTGAATTCCTTTAAGATTTCATGAAAATCGACAGTATAACGCTGTACGATTTCCATCGGCTCTAGCTTTTCGACACGAGCTTTTTTTGCAATCTTATCTTCGCCTTCGTCTTCATCATCAACTACGTGTCCGACGTCGGTAATGTTACGCACATAACGCACTTTGTAACCAAGATGCGACAAGTATCTAAAAACTACGTCAAATGACATGAAAGTCCTCACGTTTCCTAAGTGCACATTGCTATAGACAGTAGGTCCGCAAACATACATTCCGACATTGCCTTCGTGCAAGGGAATAAAAACTTCTTTTTCTCCAGAAAGAGAATTGTATATTTTTAGATTCTGAGTCTTATATAATGGCATACTTATGATTTTTGAAGCACTATGGCAGTTTAAAATTGAGTATCAAATTTAATATAATCTAGGAATTCTCTTCGAGTAGCCTCGTTTTTAAATTTACCACCAAATTCAGAAGTGATAGTGCTGCTTTCGATATCCTTGATTCCTCTTGAATTCACGCAAAGATGTTTGGCGTCAATTACGCAGGCCACGTCTTCGGTATTTAGTACTTTTTGCAGTTCCTGTACAATTTGCATAGTCAAACGTTCCTGAACTTGAGGGCGCTTTGCAAAATATTCAACAATGCGGTTCATTTTAGAAAGACCCACTACTTTTCCGTTTGAAATATAAGCAACATGAGCCCTGCCAATAATAGGAAGGAGGTGGTGCTCGCAAGTAGAATATAAAGTGATGTTTTTTTCTACCAACATCTCGCCGTATTTGTAGTTGTTTTCGAAAGTAGATGCGCTAGGTTTTTTTGCTGGATTCAATCCTCCAAAAATTTCTTTTACAAACATCTTTGCAACACGGTTTGGAGTGCCCTTTAGGCTATCGTCGGTAAGATCCATTCCTAAGGTTTTAAGAATGCTTTCAACGTCTTTTTTTATAAGCTCAATTTTTTGGTCGTCTGATATATCAAAGGCATCACTTCTTAAAGGATTTTTTGCATTTGTAGCAATATGATTATCTCCAATTTCGTCTAGAAAATCTTCATTATTTGTCATTGAAAATGATATGTTATTTTGGATATGTATTTAAGACTGCAAAGATAAATAATTAATGGCAAACAATTTCCATGGATGTTAAATTTAAAAATTTTCAAAATTTAAGATAATTATTTCTTAAATTTATGTAAATTTCGCTCCTCAAAATAATCTAAAAATGAAAAAGAATTATCTTTTATTATTCTTATTTACTTTATTGTTAACAAATAGTTATGGTCAAGATTTAGGCTGTGTCAGCGTAAATGCTATAACTCCACTGCCAAGTTGTAACCCTGGTGACTGTAGAACTATAGTCGCTTCGCCGCCTCTTAACAGTATTCCAAAGCAGACTACAAGTTACGCTTTGGCGCAAACTCCTTTTGTATGGAGAAGCCCTGATAACGTAAATGATATCACGAGTATCACATCGGATGATAGATGGTCGGGTATAATACCACTTAGAGGAAAACAAACAGTGCCTTTTAACTTTTGTTTTTATGGTGAAAAATATAGCGAATGTTTGATAGGTGATAATGGGGCCGTGACCTTTAGTATTTTGGGACATCCGGATTCTCCAGGAGGATTGTATAGACCAAGTTTTTTAGTGCCTGCCGAAAGTGGTAGTGGATGGGCTTTTAATAATCCGATTCCTTCGGGTCCAGGTTATGGTCCTCCTTATAAAAATGCAATTATGATGTTGCAGGATTTGAATATTGCCAATGGGCCTATTGCAAGTACTACAATTAACTACTTTACAGTCGGAACCTATCCATGTAGAGCATTTGTTGCCAACTGGCAAGATGTGCCGCTTTTTGGAAGTTGTGGCGCTTCAGGATTGCAATCGTATCAAATAGTATTATTTGAATCTACGAATGTTATAGAGATTCATGTAAGAAGAAGAACTTCTTGTGCCGCTTGGAACGGAGGTAATGGTCTGCTTGGAATTCAAAATGCAGACGGCTCTTCAGCGTATTCTCCATCCAGCCCAAATAGAAATACAGGTACTTGGCAAGTACTGGATACACAATCAGAGGCTTGGAGATTTACTCCAAACGGCCCTGCTGTTCCAGTTACTTACGAATGGACTGAAGCTGGAAGCCCAGGAACTGTTATAGGAACTGGTCCAACTTTGACTGTTTGTCCAACTGTAACTACTTCCTATTGTGTCAAGGCTACTTTTGGTAGCTGTGATGCAGCCATTCCGCCAATTACTGCGACGGATTGCGCAACTGTGAGAGTTAACGAAGATGAAATAGGTTTTACTCCTAAAGATATCAAGCACTGTACTACAGATACGGATCCTCGACACTTTAATATCGGTATCAATACCGATGTTGTCTTAGGTACTTTTGTGCCCGGGCCACCTGATAATTTAAATCCGTATGATTTTGAAATCAATTATTATGACGATTTAACGAATGCCCAAAATGATCTTTCTCCTATAAATACAGACTTTTATGATCCGGCAAATACAGCAGCTCCTATATGGTACGATCTTGTAGCGCCGGCTACCGATAAGACGCTTTATATAAAAATCCTCGATATTATTTCAAATTGCTCTTATATAATTCCTTTTAAAGTTATTCTAAGAGATTGTGATGCGCAGGAAATTGCACCGCTTATTATTTGTGATATAAATAATGATTTACAGGAAAATTTTGATCTAAATGATGAATTGCCTGCTATTAATGCCGCCATTGCAGCAGAAACAGGTAATCCTCTTCCTTCGGATTATTCCATAACTTTCCATGAAAGTGAAGCTGATGCTGATGATGTTACAACAGCACTTACAGCAGCAGAGGTATTATCTCACCCTGGAGTACCAGGTGATATTATCTATGTTAGAGCAGAAAGTATTGCTGATCCTACAAACTACTTTGTCTATTTCTTTGACTTGGACTTAGTACCAACGCCTACTGCGACCATTTCTGGAACAACTCAGATTTGTGAAAATTCTACTGCAACCATTACGTTTACAGGAACTCCTGGTGCGACTATAGAATATACAGATGAAACAGGTGCCACTAGAACTATTGTATTAGTTGATGATGGTACTGGTACAAATACGGGTACAGCTTCTATTACAACTCCAGTTGCTGTCGCTGGCAACTCATATTCTTATACTTTGGTTAGCGGTTCTTTAACCACAAATGGTGTTACATGTACGCAACCATTGACCGGTACAGCTGTTGTGACTGTTGGTGGTTTACCTACCGCCCAGATCACTACAGCGGACACACCGATCTGCGAGGGCATTGGCATGACGGTAGACGTCCAGGGTACCCCTGGCGCTATCGTCACGTACAC
>NZ_RBLC01000009.1 GCF_003634455.1 Flavobacterium endophyticum
AAAATAATCGTACTTTTGCACCCGCTTCGAGAGAGGCGAAAGAATAGAAGAACACGTTCATAGACATATTGGATTGACAGCAGTTTCGGCAGCGATGCCGGAGCTAAAAAAGAGAGAGCGGCGCGGTCTTTAGATAAGACCCGCAACAAAGCTGAGATTCGTCGAAATTATTAAAATATACGATGAAGAGTTTGATCCTGGCTCAGGATGAACGCTAGCGGCAGGCCTAACACATGCAAGTCGAGGGGTAGATGTCTTCGGGCATCGAGACCGGCGCACGGGTGCGTAACGCGTATGCAACCTGCCTTCCACAAAGGGATAGCCCAGAGAAATTTGGATTAATACCTTATAGTATATCGACCCGGCATCGGGATGGTATTAAAGATTTATCGGTGGAAGATGGGCATGCGTCCCATTAGCTTGTTGGTAAGGTAACGGCTTACCAAGGCAATGATGGGTAGGGGTCCTGAGAGGGAGATCCCCCACACTGGTACTGAGACACGGACCAGACTCCTACGGGAGGCAGCAGTGAGGAATATTGGACAATGGGCGCAAGCCTGATCCAGCCATGCCGCGTGCAGGATGACGGTCCTATGGATTGTAAACTGCTTTTATACGGGAAGAAACCCTGGCTCGTGAGCCAGACTGACGGTACCGTAGGAATAAGGATCGGCTAACTCCGTGCCAGCAGCCGCGGTAATACGGAGGATCCAAGCGTTATCCGGAATCATTGGGTTTAAAGGGTCCGTAGGCGGCCCCGTAAGTCAGTGGTGAAATCTCCCGGCTCAACCGGGAAATTGCCATTGATACTGCAGGGCTTGAATTATTGGGAAGTAACTAGAATATGTAGTGTAGCGGTGAAATGCTTAGATATTACATGGAATACCGATTGCGAAGGCAGGTTACTATCAATACATTGACGCTGATGGACGAAAGCGTGGGTAGCGAACAGGATTAGATACCCTGGTAGTCCACGCCGTAAACGATGGATACTAGCTGTTCGGGGCAACCTGAGTGGCTAAGCGAAAGTGATAAGTATCCCACCTGGGGAGTACGTTCGCAAGAATGAAACTCAAAGGAATTGACGGGGGCCCGCACAAGCGGTGGAGCATGTGGTTTAATTCGATGATACGCGAGGAACCTTACCAGGGCTTAAATGTGGCCTGACAGGACCGGAAACGGTTTTTCCTTCGGGCAGGTCACAAGGTGCTGCATGGTTGTCGTCAGCTCGTGCCGTGAGGTGTCAGGTTAAGTCCTATAACGAGCGCAACCCCTGTCGTTAGTTGCCAGCGAGTCATGTCGGGAACTCTAACGAGACTGCCAGTGCAAACTGAGAGGAAGGTGGGGATGACGTCAAATCATCACGGCCCTTACGCCCTGGGCTACACACGTGCTACAATGGACGGTACAGAGAGCAGCCACTGGGCGACCAGGAGCGAATCTACAAAACCGTTCACAGTTCGGATCGGAGTCTGCAACTCGACTCCGTGAAGCTGGAATCGCTAGTAATCGGATATCAGCCATGATCCGGTGAATACGTTCCCGGGCCTTGTACACACCGCCCGTCAAGCCATGGAAGCTGGGGGTGCCTGAAGTCGGTGACCGCAAGGAGCTGCCTAGGGTAAAACCGGTAACTGGGGCTAAGTCGTAACAAGGTAGCCGTACCGGAAGGTGCGGCTGGAACACCTCCTTTCTAGAGAAAGACGCAAATCTCGCCTGCGGGGACCATCGTGGTCCGCCTGCTCTCGCTGTTGGTTCAAAAATATTAAAGAAAAGCAATAAAACAGAGTCTCGTAGCTCAGCTGGTTAGAGTACTACACTGATAATGTAGGGGTCGGCAGTTCGAGTCTGCCCGGGACTACTTTTTTAGGCTTTGATAGGAAATTTTAGAAGTATGAGTACGAATTACGCATTAATTCAAGATTCAACATTCATAATTTAAGATTAGAGATGGGGGATTAGCTCAGCTGGCTAGAGCGCCTGCCTTGCACGCAGGAGGTCATCGGTTCGACTCCGATATTCTCCACGTTTCCGAAAGGAAAACAGTTCATTGACATATTGGGATAAGAAAACATTTAAAAAGTAGAAAGCATTCTTCTGATTTATCGGAAGAGAAAGCGCAATAAGCAAAATAAGGGCGCATGGGGGATGCCTAGGCTCTCAGAGGCGAAGAAGGACGTGATAAGCTGCGAAAAGCTGCGGGGACGGGCACACACCGATCGATCCGCAGGTATCCGAATGGGGCAACCCACTATGCTGAAGGCATAGTACTCCGATAGGAGGGCGAACCCGCTGAACTGAAACATCTAAGTAGGCGGAGGAGAAGAAAACAAAAGTGATTCCGTAAGTAGTGGCGAGCGAACGCGGATTAGCCCAAACCAGGCATGTTACGGCATACCTGGGGTTGTAGGACCGCGACATTTTATGCAAGAAGAACCGGAAGCGACTGGAAAGTCGCGCCATAGAGGGTGACAGCCCCGTACGGGCAATGATTGTAATAGATAGCGGTATCCTGAGTAGGGCGGGGCACGTGAAACCCTGTCTGAATCCGGCGGGACCATCCGCCAAGGCTAAATACTCCTGAGAGACCGATAGTGAACCAGTACCGTGAGGGAAAGGTGAAAAGAACCGTGAATAACGGAGTGAAACAGATCCTGAAACCATGCGCCTACAAGCGGTCGGAGCCCTTTAGTGGGGTGACGGCGTGCCTTTTGCATAATGAGCCTACGAGTTAACGTTGCCGGCAAGGATAAGTGGTTCAGCCACGGATCCGTAGCGAAAGCGAGTCTGAATAGGGCGCCATAGTCGGCAGTGTTAGACGCGAAACCGTGTGATCTACCCATGGGCAGGATGAAGCTGTGGTAACACACAGTGGAGGTCCGAACCGGTTGTCGTTGAAAAGACTTCGGATGACCTGTGGGTAGGGGTGAAAGGCCAATCAAACTCGGAAATAGCTCGTACTCCCCGAAATGCATTTAGGTGCAGCGTTATGCGTAAAGTTATACAGAGGTAGAGCTACTGATTGGATGCGGGGGCTTCACCGCCTACCAATTCCTGACAAACTCCGAATGCTGTATAATGTTTCATAACAGTGAGGGCTTGGGTGCTAAGGTCCAAGTCCGAGAGGGAAAGAACCCAGACCATCAGCTAAGGTCCCCAAATATATGCTAAGTTGAAAGAACGAGGTTTGTCTGCCCAGACAGCTAGGATGTTGGCTTGGAAGCAGCCATTCATTTAAAGAGTGCGTAACAGCTCACTAGTCGAGCGGACGAGCATGGATAATAATCGGGCATAAGCATATTACCGAAGCTATGGATTTGCAATTTATTGCAAGTGGTAGGGGAGCATTCTGGCTGGGGCGAAGGTGTATCGTAAGGTATGCTGGACCGGCCAGAAAAGAAAATGTAGGCATAAGTAACGATAATGCGGGCGAGAAACCCGCACACCGAAAGACTAAGGTTTCCTCAGCTATGCTAATCAGCTGAGGGTTAGTCGGGTCCTAAGGCGAACCCGAAAGGGACAGTCGATGGCCAACGGGTTAATATTCCCGTACTTCTTATAATTGTGATGGGGCGACGGAGTGATGAAAGCACCGCGAACTGACGGAATAGTTCGTTGAAGCACCTAGCTATATTTCCTATAGGCAAATCCGTAGGGAATGGCGAAATGCGATAGTACGCGGAGTCTTCGGACAAAGCGATAGTGTGCCTAAGGGCTTCCAAGAAAAACCTCTAAACTTAGATTATAAGAACCCGTACCGTAAACCGACACAGGTAGTCGAGGAGAGAATCCTAAGGTGCTCGAGAGATTCATGGCTAAGGAATTAGGCAAAATAGACCTGTAACTTCGGGAGAAAGGTCGCCAGCGCAAGCTGGCCGCAGTGAAGAGGTCCAGGCGACTGTTTATCAAAAACACAGGGCTCTGCAAAATCGTAAGATGAAGTATAGGGCCTGACACCTGCCCGGTGCTGGAAGGTTAAGAGGAGATGTTATCTTCGGAGAAGCATTGAATTGAAGCCCCAGTAAACGGCGGCCGTAACTATAACGGTCCTAAGGTAGCGAAATTCCTTGTCGGGTAAGTTCCGACCTGCACGAATGGTGTAACGATCTGGACACTGTCTCAGCCATGAGCTCGGTGAAATTGTAGTATCGGTGAAGATGCCGATTACCCGCAGTGGGACGAAAAGACCCTGTGCACCTTTACTATAGCTTAGTATTGACTTTGGACAAGTGATGTGTAGGATAGGTGGGAGACTTCGATCCTGCGTCGCCAGGCGTAGGTTAGTCATTGTTGAAATACCACCCTTTGCTTGTCTGAAGCCTAACCCCGCGCTGCGGGGGACATTGCTTGGTGGGTAGTTTGACTGGGGTGGTCGCCTCCAAAAGAGTAACGGAGGCTTCTAAAGGTTCCCTCAGCACGCTTGGTAACCGTGCGCAGAGTGCAATGGCATAAGGGAGCTTGACTGAGAGACATACAGGTCGATCAGGTACGAAAGTAGAGCATAGTGATCCGGTGGTTCCGCATGGAAGGGCCATCGCTCAAAGGATAAAAGGTACGCCGGGGATAACAGGCTGATCTCCCCCAAGAGCTCATATCGACGGGGGGGTTTGGCACCTCGATGTCGGCTCGTCACATCCTGGGGCTGGAGAAGGTCCCAAGGGTTGGGCTGTTCGCCCATTAAAGTGGCACGCGAGCTGGGTTCAGAACGTCGTGAGACAGTTCGGTCTCTATCTACTGCGGGCGCAAGAAATTTGAGTGGATCTGATTCTAGTACGAGAGGACCGAATTGGACCGACCGCTGGTGTATCTGTTGTCCCGCCAGGGGCATCGCAGAGTAGCTACGTCGGGAAGGGATAAGCGCTGAAAGCATATAAGCGCGAAACCCACCACAAGATGAGATTTCTTTTAAGGGTCGTGGGAGATGACCACGTCGATAGGCTGCAGGTGTAAAGGCAGTAATGTCATAGCCGAGCAGTACTAATAACCCGTAAGCTTATGCGCGATTTTCCTGCCCTCCGGGGCAGGAAGAAACTTTCTTATAAAACTTAAAAATGTATTTTATCCCAGTATGCCAAGATATTGCCATGGTATCCGTAAAAAGAGGCCATGGACATGCCGCCCGACGGCAAGAATGATCCAAGGTGGTTATTGCGGCGGGGCTCACCTCTTCCCATCCCGAACAGAGAAGTTAAGCCCGCCTGCGCAGATGGTACTGCAATCCTGTGGGAGAGTATGTCGCCGCCTTCCTTTGAAAGAGTCCTTACATATCGTAGGGACTCTTTTTTTTGCATA
>NZ_RBLC01000010.1 GCF_003634455.1 Flavobacterium endophyticum
ACCGCCCAGATCACTACAGCGGACACACCGATCTGCGAGGGCATTGGCATGACGGTAGACGTCCAGGGTACCCCTGGCGCTATCGTCACGTACACCGACCCTTCAGGGACGCAGCAGACGCTCACCCTTGACGCTGCTGGAGCAGGCACGATAGCCATCGCCGCCTCGCTGGCTCCGGGTACCTATACCTACGCGCTGGTAAAGGCCTCGACGGCCAGCACGCCTCCGTGCGAGCAGAACGTCTCGGATTCGGTGACGATTACCGTAAGGGAGCTGCCTACGGCATCGATCCAGCAGATCGACGCGCAGGTATGCCTCGGCAGCCCGTCCAGGGTGAGGTTCACCGGACAGCCGAATGCTGAGGTGATCTACCTGCTTGACACCGCTGCGCAGCCGTTGATCACGCTCGATGCTGCCGGCGAATACATCCTTCTCGAGGTGCTTCCTTCGGCAGGTACCCATACCTACGATCTTATCGGGGTAAGATCTGCCGACGCTCCCTTCTGCACGCAGGCCCAGCCGGGTAGCGTAACGGTGGAGGTGACGGCAGCCCCTAGTGCGACTATCTCGAGTGCCTCGCCTGTCATCTGCGAAGGAGGCAGCGCTACTGTCGACTTCTCGGGAACCCTTGATGCGGATGTTACCTATACGGTAAACGGCGGGGCTCCCCAGACGATAAGGCTGTCTACGCCCAGCGCGGCAGACCCGGCCATCGGGGAGGCCTCCATCACCCAGGTCCTTTCGGCCGACACCAGATATGCCCTTGTGAGCGTGGCCACTACGGGCGCGGTCCCATGCTCGGCAGCCCTCACTGGCTTCATAGACATCACCGTGACCCCGCTTCCTGCGGGCACCATCGCGGCTACAGACGCGACGGTATGCGAGGGCACGGGCACGACCATCATATTCACGGGGCCTGCCAACGGCACGGTCACCTATGCCATAGGCGCGGGGCCTGCTACGACGCTTGCCCTGGATGCCGCTGGAAGCGCAAGCCTTCCTACAGGAAACCTTTCGGCAGGGCAGACCTACAGGCTGCTCGGGGTAAGCACGGGAGGAGCGGTGCCATGCTCGCGCACGCTGAACCTTCAGGCGACGGTATCGGTGAAGGCGCTGCCTACGGCCGTCATCACCGGCCCTGCGAACGTCTGCTCCAACAGGACCGCAGAGCTCGAGATCACCGGAACCCCCGGCGCGACGGTAAGCTTCACCTGGAACGGCGGAGCCGATACGGACACGGTGCTCCTTGACGGAGCGGGCTATGCCCTGTACACGACCCAGGCAATCACCGCGACGACGACCTTCAGCCTGGCCAGCGCCGTTTCCGGCGGAACCCCGTCCTGCACGGCAGCCCTTGCGGGAAGCGTGACGGTCACCCCGATCGCAGCGCCCGTAATATTCAGCCCGACGCCGCTCGAGGTGTGCGACGACAATACTGACGGCATCGCGGTGTTCGACCTTACGGACAAGGACCTTGAGATCACCGGCGGCCCTTCCACGCTGATAGTCACCTACCACGAGACGGAGCAGAACGCGATCGACAACGCCTTCCCTAAGCAGGACTTCCCATACTCGAACCTTGTGGACGCCTCTCCGGAGCAGGCGCCGTATATCATGTGGGTTAGGGTAGAAGAGCCTGGCGGAAGCCAGTGCCCGTCCTTCACGCAGCTTCGCCTGATCGTGAACCGCACGCCGCAGCCGACAGCCCCTAGCGCTATCGAGATCTGCGACGACGCCACGGCAGACGGCCTTGCGACCTTCCCTGACATAGGGATCAGGGAGCCTGACATGATCCTTGGTCTGAACCCTCTGGACACCTATACCTTTGCATACTATATCAACGAGGCCGACGCGAAGGCAGACATTCCTGCGAACCCGCCTATCGGCAGCGTCTTCAACTTCAACAATACGACGCCCTACTCCCAGATCATCTGGGTAAGGGTATCGACGCCTGAGGGATGCTTCAAGGCAGTGCCGCTGGAACTGAAAGTAAACCCGAACCCGGTAATCCCGGGACCTGGGCTGGTTCCGGAATATTCCGTATGCGACGACCCTAGCCAGGACGGATACGAGACCTTCGACCTTGAGGGCTACAAGTCGCGCATATCGTCCGCTCCGGGACTGGACATCCAGTACTATTTCGACGACGCGGCCCTGGCAGCAGGAACCCCGCTTCCGCTGTCCTACCAGAACCAGGTCATGACCGTGCAGACGATCATCGTCGGGGTGACCAACACGGCTACGGGCTGCTTCTCCAGGACGACCCTCACGTTGAGGGTGCAGCCGCTGCCGCTGATCAACATCCCGGCACAGATCCCTACGGCCTGCGATCCTGACGGGAACGCCACCGAGCAGTTCGACCTCGATGCGCTCATCCCTGAGATCACGGGCGGGGCACCCTACATAGTGACCTTCCACGAGACGGAGCAGAACGCGGAAGACGGCGTATTCCCATACACGAGCCCTTACAGCAACCTTGCTTCCGGAATCATCTGGATCCGCGCCACCGACCCGTCCACGGGCTGCTACTCCGTAGCACCGCTGCAGCTGATCGTGAATCCGGTGCCTGTTGTGCCGGCACAGATCGACGACCTTGTGGTGTGCGACACCAATGCCGACGGAACGACCAGGGTAGACCTTCAGGCCCATGCGGAGCAGGACCTTCTGGACGCGCAGGTTCCGGGCAACTATACCGTACGCTTCTATACCCTTGAGGCAGATGCGGAGGCCGGCCTCGGCGGAGCCATCGCTACCCCGACGAGCTATCCTGCGACCAACGGCCAGACTATCTGGGTAAGGGTGACCAATACCGACACGGGATGCTACAACGTGGGAAGCTTCACGGTCGTGATCAACCCTGCGCTGTCCTTCGCCCCTGTGGAATACTCGCTCTGCGACGACGCGCTTCCGAATGACGGGTTTACCGTATTCGACCTGACCTCGCAGAACGGCAACCTTACGGGCGGCCTTCCGGGCTACTCCGTTGCCTTCTATACCCTTGCAGGGACGCTGATCGATCCGGCAGACGCCTATACGAACCAGAGCCCAGGGGCGCAGACCCTGAACGTGGTGATCACCAACGACGCCACTACCTGCGTGAGCAGGACGACCCTGACGATCCGCGTGGAGCCGCTTCCTAACCCTAGGACGGATCCTCAGGATATCGAGTCGTGCGACAACGGGACGCCTGGAGACGGGATCTCCGAAGGCATAGACCTGACGGTAAACGAAGGCTACATAAGAAACAATGCGAATCCTGCCAGCGTGGCATTCTACTATTACACGGACGAAGCCACGGCCATAGCAGACGGAAACCAGGGAACCACGTATCCTAACGCCATCCCTGACCCGACCGACTATGACGGCCCTGCAGGAACGATATACGTGCTGATGACCACCAACGCGAACAACCCTTCGGCAAGAAAATGCTACCAGGTAGTAAGGTTCGAGCTGATCGTTAACCCGCTGCCTGCCCTAGGCGACAACGGCGATATCGACGACTTCGTTGCCTGCGTGGGCGGATCGACCAACACCTTCGTGCTGAGCAGCCACAATATAGAGGTGATAGCCGACGGCCTTGACGTTGCCGACTATACCTTCACGTACTACCATACGCAGCCGGAAGCGGAAGCGGCAGTTCCGGGAACGGAGCTTCCTGACAGCTATCCTAACGCGACCAATCCCGAGACGGTATGGGTAAACGTTAGGAACAATACGACAGGCTGCTACAGCGTGGGCACCTTCGACCTTATCGTCGACGAGCCTGCAGTAGCCAACCCTGTTACGGATCCTGCGCTGATTACCAAGTGCGATACGGACGGCACCAACGACGGGCTTGCCGACTTCGACCTGACGGCCTTCGACGCGACGGTGCTGGGCACCCAGCCGGCAGGAGACTTTACGGTACACTATTATGACGACAGGGCAGAGGCGGAAGCCGACGGGGACCTGGGCATCACGTCCACGAACCCTAACGCGCTGACCGGCCTGAACCCGTACCATACGGCCACGACGACCATCTATGCCCTAGTGATCAACAGGACGTCCACGACGGGCTGCCCTGCGATAGTGGCGATCCCGCTTACGGTGAACAGGCTGCCAGAGGTGACCCTTGAGGGAGGATTCTACTGCGTGGATCCGGTGACGCTGGACCCGCTGAATACCTTCACGCTCACTGCCGTTACGGACAATGGCGCGAATCCTGCGGACTACACCTACGTGTGGACCAGAGACGGAGGCGTGCTGCCCGATACGGGAAGCACCCTTGTGGTGGACGAGCAGGGAAGCTATACGGTGACTGCCACGAACATCGCCACGGGCTGCGTATCGGAGCCGTCCGACGCTGCGATCGTCACGGCGACCTCTGCGGCGATCATCACGGACGTTACGGTGACCAACGCCTTCACGGACAACGCGACCATCACGGTAGTGGTAGACCCGACGAGCCTTGGCGACTACGAGTACAAGCTTGACGAGGGCCCATGGCAGCAGGGGAACGTGTTCGCGCCGGTTTCTGCGGGCGACCACATCGTGTACGTGAGGGACAGGAACGACGGCGGATGCCAGGACTCCCAGCCGGTGCCGGTATCGGTGATCGACTACCCGAACTACTTCACGCCTAATGCTGACGGCTACAACGACACGTGGAACATCATCGGCCTTGCGGGCCAGCCAGAGGCGTCGATCTACATCTTCGACCGCTACGGCAAGCTCGTGAAGCAGATCAGCCCTGCGGGCTCAGGATGGGACGGGACTATGAACGGGCACCCGCTTCCTTCGACCGACTACTGGTTCAAGGTCCTGTACCAGGAGAACGGGACGGGCAAGGAGTTCAAGGCGCACTTCTCGCTCAAGAGATAA
>NZ_RBLC01000011.1 GCF_003634455.1 Flavobacterium endophyticum
TGATACGAATCGTCGGCTCCATCGTATAAATAGATCATTTGGGTCGGATCAAAATTTGTTACTTCCGGCACATAAAATTTTATCGAGGCGTTGTTGGCTGCCTTTACGCCTAGAGGAATTCTTTTGTTACTATCGAAACTGGTTCCTTGAATTACATATTTGCTGTTGTCCAGAAAAAAATAAGCATCATTTGGCAGGTCGTCTGGAGCTATGCTCAAGGCATCGATTCCCACATCGATTCCGTCTGTAGCTTCAGGCAAGAATACCAGTGCAATCTGTCTCGTGAACTGGTTGTCGAGGATGATATTGAGCTTGAACTGCGCTTCTGTGATTACAATAGATTCACTTTCGGTAGTTTCAGCAAGTTTTTTTGGCGCTGGATCTTGCGAGCGCTCAAACTGCGACAAAGCGCCGCTTTCTTTATAATAAGCTCTGTGTGCATTCTTCAAAGTTACCGTCCCGTTTGATGCGCCCTTGATCATAAATCCTTGCCCGATTGGAGCATATTTTCTTTCGATGATCAGTCCAGATGAAGTACCTACGCCATTCAGCGATCCGTCAGAATTATAAGAATTAAAAGTAGCTGGAACATACACGCCATTGGAACCAAGGCTGATAGGCGAATAAGCGCCATAACCCCCTTTATAAAGGCCGACATTGTGGGAATTAACTGTTTTGTCTTGTTCCCAATAGTAGGCAATGCCTGTTGCAGCATTGTTTGTAGCGTCCAGTAGAAAAGCATTGACATTCAGTGCAGACGGATACGGATTTCCGGTAAGTGTCAAATTATTCGCAGCGACTGTTACTGATATATTTCCGTCATTTGGTTTGCCTCGGAAGTCATAGCGCTGCGAACCAGCACCTCCAGGATTGTTCTGTATTCCGTTGGCTTCTACTATAGTCGGGTCTGTTCCTGCTGTTCCTTTCATGGAAAATCCTTGGCCGGGAGCCAAGGTCGAAGCGCCTCCTACATATATCCATTGCGAATAGGAAGTTGAAGACAAAAATTTATAGATCCATCTGGAAGAGATAGCAAGCGGACTGGCCGTACCGTTAGAATTGGAGGATGGCAGTATCGTAGCTTGAGTACTGGCGGTAACTGTTGTGGGCTGATAAATCATTGAGATTCCGAAATTTTCATTTCCTGTAGCTGCCGAAGCATTGCCTACAGGCGAACACCAATAATTATAGTCAAAATTGTCTGCCGTTCCTTCTTGAAAGACAGAGACTTTGCCAAGACCTTTATTAGCAGAAACACTTGTCGTTCCTTGTAGCAGCTGGGATTCGTTTCTCATGTACATATTTCCGTT